>CAJJBW010000001.1 GCA_905182515.1 uncultured Candidatus Poseidoniales archaeon
ATCAGTCCAATGACTCCATTCTAGCCTACATATCAGAACTGTCGGAACGGAGGTCTAGGAAAGAGGGAGTAGGTGTCCTACAGGGCAGACTGAAGTCAATCTACCTAGGCGATGATGTGCACGATGATTCTCTAGAGTCCCTTAGTGAATTGCAAGTTGACCTGTGCTCTTTGATGAGGTCTATTGGCGATGGGAACTCCTCTGTCTACGATGACGATGCGAATGGCTTCGTCCACTTTGACTCCGATGGCGAGACATGCTTCAAGAGAAGAGGCGGTAAGCTTAGGCAAATTAGCGTGAATATGGCGGGCCGTGCAGGATTCGAACCCACGTCTCCGGATCCGAAATCCGGAAGGATATCCAGACTACCCTAACAGCCCATGGACTAGTTGCTAAGGCGACACACCTTCAATGCAACGGATGGCATACCAAAATTAAACGAGCCAGGCTTCTATGAACTTTTATTGGATATTTAAAAACTACAGACCAACCGGTATTGACGATTAATAACTCTAAATCATGCCATTTTTTACCCATTACCAAGTATTTTTCAGAACTATGATCGTTTATAAACTCCGGAACTGTTGGCAACATAGTGCAAATTGTACCATTTGGGTTAATATAATTTGCAGATTTTAATGCTTCTAGGAATAGATCTAGTCCATCGTTAGATTTCCATGCATTCCTACCATATGGTGGGTCAAAAACAAATGAGGTTTGAATATTTTTACCCCATATTGAAGATATATCCTCAACCCCGCAATGCTTGACTATAAATTTCCCATCTCCTTTTGACCATTCTAAATTCCTAATAGTTCCCTCGGTCATTTCTGTATCTAAATCACTAGCCAAAACCTGAATTCCTTGGAGTGAGGCTTCGATTGCTATCCCCCCTGTCCCACAGAATGGATCAATGATTATTGAAGGAGAATAATCAGGCTTATGAGATAAGGATATCATTAAACGCGCCAATCTTGGTTCCAGAGAGACTGGTTTGAAAAAGGGTCTGTCTATTGGTGATCTAGATTCAAATTGCCTATTATTATCAATTGGTGTACGGAGCCCCCAAACAATAACTGGTGTTAATTTATCAAACTCTATTTCCCTTGAGGAAATGTCTTCTAAACCTGCCAAAACAACAACAACTTCGTATTCTGGGTTTTCTAAATTAACGATATTCTGTTGGGACATAAGTGAGGCACCTACTTCTTTTTCTATTTTCTTTCTAGATAATAATGATATTCTCTCTCCTATTTTTCTAGAGCGGATGGCAAAGCTTCCAGTGGGTAAATTTTTTATTGCCCATTTCATGATAATCTCTGATAATTTTTCTTCTGTAAAGTTAGAAGGGACATTATATAATATTTCAGCATTTTTAAGATTATCATCTAATAATGCTGATTTAGAAAGATTTTGTAAGGAATTATCTGAAGTTATTGATAAAATTCTAGGATGTATGATTTGATCATAACCAACTAATGACCTTATTTCTTCTCTAAATAAATATGGATTCCAACCATTTCCTATTAAGATAGTTTGTTGCATATACTGGCCCGACCCATAGCGTCGGATGGACTTCAACCCTAAATGCCTATACATGTGCCCATAACTATAATTGAGACAGGGGGGAGCTAATGGGTTGTAATCTACGAGATTTATCGAATCCTGAATCAATAAATTTACGTGATTTATCTGGAGAAAAGGTTGCAATAGATACTTTTTTAGTTGCATATCAATTTATTACATCAATTAGAGCAAGAGGCGAAGGGCAAGACGGAGGTCCTTTGAGAGATTCTAAAGGAAGACCAATATCACATTTAATGGGTTTTCTAGATAGAGCAACAGTGATGATAGAAAATGGAATAGATCCAATTTTTATCTTTGATGGTAAACCTCATGAATTAAAAATGGGTACTTTAAAAGATAGGAAAGCAAGAAAAGATGATGCAAAGAAAAGATGGGAGGTCGCTATAGAATCTGAGGATTGGAATACTGCTCAAAAACTTGGATCTCAAATTGTATCTTATACTAGAGAAATGGTAGCAGAAACTAAAGAAATGTTTGATTATATGGGAGTCGCTTGGGTAGAAGCCCCCATGGAAGCAGAAGGTGCAGCATCCGTCCATTGCCGTAATGGTGAAGTCGTTGCAGTAGCTAGTCAAGATTGGGATGTTTTGTTATATGGATCCCCCATTATGATTAGGAATTTGATTTCGCATGGAACTAAAAGATTTGGTAAACCCGTTTCTGCTGAAAGAATAATTCTCAAAGAATTATTGATAGAAAATCAAATTACTCAATCACAACTTGTAGATTTAGGAATCATGATTGGAACAGATTTTCACCCAGGAATAAAAGGTATCGGCCCTAAAACAGGATTGAAGCTTATTAAAAAATATGGAACTTTGGAAGAGGTCTGTAGAGAAAAGAATCATGAGGTACCTGATGATATAGGAAAAATTAGAGATATATTCCATAATCATCCAATTAATTCTAAATCTCTGCCTTCTAGTAGTATGGCTGATGAAGGAAAATTGAGGAATTTCCTACAAGAAGAAAGAGGTTTTAGTGATGCTAGATTGAAGAGAGCCTTGGATAGATTGAAGTCGGCTGGTAGATTAAGAGATCCAGAGCAAGCATCAATTTTTGATTTTTAAAAAGGGCCCTCTCCGTGATCTATGACCACGGAGGGGCTTGCGTTTCTACTAGTGTAGACTAATTCTATTTAACTAGAATATTTTTAATTTCAAATAACATCAAAGTCATTTTCATCAGAATCTGGAATTCCATCTCCATCATCGTCAAGATCTTCATTGTCTGGTAAGCCATCATTATCATGATCAAATTGTCCAGTTAAATCCCAACCATCATTCTGTTCATACCAGTCAGAAAGACCATCATTATCGTCATCAGTATCTGTACGATCGGTTAATCCATCGTTGTCGTGATCATATCGATAGTCACCAAATGCACCACCTATTTCATCGACGTCTAGAATATTATCATTGTCATCATCATTATCTACTGCATCATTAGAACAGTCATTATCATGATCTCTGGTTGCATCGTTGTCAATGATTCCATCGCCATCAATATCTAATAATTGCTCTTCAGTACCATCACCATCACAATCTAATAAATCTGCCCAGTTATCAATTCCGTCGTTATCAATGTCGATATCGACGTTGTCTGAAACACCATCATTATCATGATCATAAATATCTGTATCTTGATCACCATCATTGACTTCTTCTCTGTCATCTATGCCATCGCCATCATCATCATCATCTTCTGCATCATCTATGCCATCATTATCATGATCTTCAGGATAAGAATCTATATTGTCTGGAATTCCATCATTATCATCATCCCAATCTAAATCATCAGGTATCCCATCTCCATCATTGTCATTTTCTCCATTCTGGTCTTGGTTATCGAGTTGTTGACTCTGTTGTTGATCGGATTGAGCTCCTTGTTGGCCTTGCTCATTTCCTTGTGTTTGACCTTGTTGTTGTTGATTTTGACCATTTTGATTATTTCCGTTTTGATCTTGACTTTCTTGCTCACCTTGTTGACCGCTTTGTTCGCCACCATTTTGTTGTTGGCCTTGGCCATTATCTTGTTGTTGGCCGCTTTCTCCTTGTTCGCCATCTTGACCTTGTTGACCATCTTGATCAGATTGTGATCCTTCATCCTGGCCTTGTCCTTGTTCACCTTGTCCTTCGCCTTGTCCTTGGCCTTCACCTTGTCCTTGACCTTGACCTTGACCTTGTCCTTGACCTTGACCTTGACCTTGACCTTGACCTTGACCTTGACCTTGACCTTGACCTTGACCTTGACCTTGACCTTCACCATCTTCTCCTTCGCCGCCACCTTCGGTACCGCCATTGCCATTGCCATCGCCATTTTCATAGTCTGGATCATATGCATCTGGTATACCATCGCCATCTGAATCTGTGGCAGATCCATCGTTTGGATCATTAGGGAAAGGATCATTGGCATCGGAAGTTCCGTCGCCATCAGTATCAGCAGAATTAGGATTAGTTCCAGCAGAATATTCTTCTGCATTCGTCAAACCATCCCCATCCGGGTCAGCGTTTGAGTCAGAAGCTGAATTAGGATTTAATCCGTAATTAACTTCCCAACCATCTGGCATTCCATCATTATCTGTATCTGGGTTATTCATGTCTGTTCCAGCATCTTGCTCCTCAGCATTAGTAAGTCCATCGCCATCCCAATCAGCTCCACCATCAGATGGATCCAAAGGATCTGAACCGTCGGCGCTAACACCAACTGAACCTGCCATTGTTACTAGGAGAAGTGCCATTAACACACTCGCATTCTTTGTATAATTCATTTTATTTTTCATTTTTTCACTTCCTTTTTTTAATTTTTTGAAATCCGTTTATTACTCTATATCTACCAATAGTTTATCTTTAAAAAAATTGATTTTCTAGAGAATTAGATATATTAGAGGAGAAATCATTATACTTAAATTATTATATTCATCGCTGTACTGCGTACAATATTATAAAATTAAGTTTAGTTTTAGTTTGATTAACTCCTCCTTTTTATCATTCCAATCTCACGGGCTTTCATAGGGAACCCTCCGTTCCCTCTAAACTCTGAGGGTAATGTTGAGTATATCAAAGTCCCTATTCTTAGATTATGGAGTTAATCGTAAAAGTTTTGCTTTGAATCTAGCAGTCCCGAGAAAATGTATTACAGGAGTGACGAGTGTTCCTATAATTATGGCTCCCAAGAAAATATTGGACCAAACTCCGATATTATTACCTAATGAGAAAAATAATATCCACCCCATTAAGACTAGAGCCCATGGCATATATCTACGAGAAAAAAGTGACATCCTTGCATTTACTAATTCATCAGAAAATAGTTGTGGGACTTCATCTGGACTAACCATCCCTTGTTCAACTGCACACCTAACACAAGTCAAATATCGAGGGCCGTTTCCAGATATAAATTGGCTTTGCGGGTAATTTTGCTTACAGATTCTACAAGACGGCATACTATTCTACTTCCAACCAATCGTACTTTATCCTTCAACGCTACGGTTCATTAATCTCATTTCCCGCATATATTTCTGAAATTGTAATAGGTTTTTTTGTAATAAAATTTTTTAATAAGTTTACACCAATAGGGCTACCGACTGATTCTGGGTGAAATTGAATCCCGAATATTGGCAATATAGGATGCCTTAAGCCCATGATCAGAGTGTTTGTTTCATCCCATGCTGTTGGAATAAGTGTGTCATTATTCGGAGATAGTATGAGGCTATTATATCGCATTAATACAAGAGGATTTGGTAAATTTGAATAAATACCTAAACCATCATGGTTGATTATTGAAGGTACACCATGGACTGCCCCCAAAGGAGATTTACACAAATCCCAACCTACTGCTTGACCGAGTGCTTGATGGCCCAAACATAAGCCTAGTATAGGAATACATTTATTTTTAATTTTTAAATCACCTTGTACGGCCATTTTTGCTACTTCCATAGTAATTTCTGATTTATTGGGCTCAGATGGACCTGGCCCGATTATGATATGGGACGGCTCAAATAATTCTAGCCAATGTTCAATTGTTTTACTAACATCAGAATATGGATTTTGAGGCCTTCCCTTAACTATTCTTACGTTAACTCCTAAGATAGATAATGTGCTAGCTATATTTTCGGTGAAAGAATCTAAATTATCAATAATAAGGACTTGTTCTATTTTGGAATTATCTGCATCTCTGAAAATAAGTCCATTCATATCTGAATGATTAGAATTATTTGGTTTGACTTGATTTAACAGGCCTTTTAGATCAGGAACAGGAAGCATTTCCACTGACCTCTCCGGGAGATCAATTTCTGTAAATCCAGTTTTAAATCCCCATGTTGCCTCTAAAATTGATGCTGCTTTCCAGCGTGCTTCTTCTACTTCCTCAGATGGAATGGAACCAAACACTATGCCACCTCCTGCTTGTACAGTTCCTTGCCAATTTTTAGGGCCGGAATGTGCCTCTAATGTTCTAATTAATATATTCCACTCAGAACGATTACTTTTGAAATGAATATGTCCAATTGAGCCCGTCCATGCCCCTCTAGGATGTTGTTCTAACTCATCTATTGCTGCAATCGTTACAGCTTTTGGGCAGCCGGTTATCGACCCTCCCGGAAATAAAGACATTAGGGCGTCACTGACATTTTTATCGGGAGATAAGATGCCTTCGACCCCACTTACAAGATGTTGGACAGTTGAGAGTGCTTCGATACGCCAATTTGACCAATGAACAGATCCAGGAATGCAAATCGGAGTCAAATCGTGTCTTTCTAAATCTACTAACATCAAATGTTCAGCTAATTCTTTTTGACTTGATGTTAATGATAGTCGTAATTCAGTATCTGACTGTTGATTTATTCCCCTGGATCTTGTACCTTTGATTGGGCGAGTTTTGACCTTTGTATTTTCTGTTTTTAATAATCTCTCTGGACTTGCAGATGAGACAGCCCATCCATAATCATGAACATAAAGCCATGCTGCAAATGGAGAAGGATTACTTTTTCCCATCCTAAGGAATGCATTCCAAGGATGGTCTGGCATTTTTCCTTTCCATGTTCGACCATAATTTACTTGGTAGAAATTGCCCTTTGATATTGAATCTTTTATTTTCAAAATTTTTCTTGCATGTTCGGAATCACTTTCACTATCAGGGACATGGACTTCCATTATACTTGGAAATTGTATATTTTCATAATAATTATCTGGCATTTCTATATTTTCCCAATTATGTCCTGATATTGAAATCAAATGCAGTTGATTTGTTTTTCTTTCATGTACCCACCATGCATCAGCCCTCCAAATGACGCCTAATAAAGTACCATTTTTTGGAATATAGTTAAGATTTAAAGGAATTACCCATCTATTTATATCATACCCCAACAAGCCAGCGAAACCTCCTGGAATTATTGGTAATTCTCGATCTATTTCACATTTAATTTCATATTTTTTCACTATATTCATTGCTTCTTGTAAGTTACTAGAATAATGTTCCGAAGTTGTTGACCATATATTATTTTTCATTTCTTGAACCAATACATGTAATGGATTTGGGGAATTGAATGAAATTTCTCCTTCGAGTACCGAAGTTTTAGTGGATTGAGAAATATTGGGAGGTTCAATAAAAAGAATTCTAAAACTATCAATAGACGGTAAAAAAGAATATTCAGATAGGTCGCTAACTGGACCGGCGGAATGCAACAATAATTCATCTTTTTTAGGGAGTTTTCCATTTCTTTTAGATAATAATATTGATATTAATGGATTTTTTTGATTTCCAGCATCAATAATTCGATGAAATATTTCTGACATATATTAGACCTCAATATCTTCAAAACCTAACCAACCTAATTCTAGTCTATTTAACCATATTTTTTTCGCTGCTTGGTATAACTTACCTTTTGGATTTCCAATATTTTGTCCATCTATATTACCTATAGATAAAACTCCTAAACCGCTTCCAAGTACTATCATTTCATATGAACGTAATATCATTTCAAGACTTATCTTAGCCTCTCGTATTGGTATGCCTGATACCTCTATTCCTACTTTCAATTGTTCCAAAGTTACTGAATCTAATGCACCATCACTATTCTTTGGATAGTATGCAACTCCATCGTTATCAAGTATGACTGGAGTACATCTATCTCCATCTATCAAGAAATTATTTAGGAAAAATAGAGAAATGTCTGCCCCATGCTTAGTGGCTTGTTCTCTTGCATTAATGTAATGATGCCATGCAGCATGCTTAGTACCTAGAATAGGGGTCGGGATGTCTGGTGCAGACATTGAAATGGCATTCAATGGAGAATCTTTCCATATTTTATTAGGAGTTGTAGTGACTGATACTTGGCTATCTCGATTAACAGTTACTTTCACTAAAAAGGGTTTTTTAGATTTATTATTTATTGATTCTTCAGGAGAATTGAGTAAACTAAGTTTATCAAATACTATTTTTGGTAAATTTAAAGGAAGATTTATTTCTAAAATCTTAGAATGGCGGGCTAAACGATTAAAGTGAAGATCGGCTGCTAATAACCTGTCATTCCCATCCCATGCTATTGCAGTCCACACTTCTGAAGTGGGGTTAGCATCATAGGTCATGGTTATCGGAGAGAGTTCATCCTTTCAATGCCTATTGGTCTTCCAATACGTCATCTATGAAAGATGTGTCAATATTTTCCTTAGATAATTTTTCGGCCATTTGATTCAATTCGTCATTTTCCATGCCATCAGCCATTTGATTCAATTCGTCCATAATATCAATATTTTCAACTGAGGAAAGTAATTCACTTTCCACTTCAGATGAAATATCAGCATTTAGAGGTTGAATGTTGTTTTCATCGTGACTTATTTCCGGTTTATTTGAGTCGTCAATAATTAAGTCATCGGTTGGAGTCATTATTTCTAATTCTAAATTTTCATCTTTACGGGTTAATTCGTCTTCTAATTCTACCTCAATAGTTCCCATTTCCCAAGGTTCGGGTGCTGATTTATCTTTTGGTTTAATTATTAAGACTGCTCCAATGAATATTAAAATTGATGAAATTATGGCTATTAATGAATTCATATTTCCCTCCATGAGTTGATCTAACCATGACATTTCTGCATCATTATTGATTAAGCCGCCCCCTTCTGGAGTGTAATCTATCCAAGGAGTTACTTCAGAAGGATTTATGCCTATTCTCTCAAACTCCCCATCTGAAGCTACTACTGCTACCCAATATATTGTAGATTGATCAATTACATTATTTTGGAATGTATTGAATGAAATCATTCCTTGGGTGATATTTTTCATTAATAAAGTAGCTTCTCTTGTATCGGTGAAAGGCGTTAAACTATAATACGCACTATATGAAATTACCTTTTCATCAGTAGATAAATCCCATTTGATCTCTACTTGTGTCCCTGCAAGATCCCAATACGATTGGATACCTGAAACTACGGGTAAATGAGCCCCTGGGTCCAAAATACTCTCATCAACTAGTGTGATCATTGATGTTGACAAGCCTGTAAATTGAGCATTTCCAGAAGAATCGACTGGCACTACGGCAACCCAAATTGGAAGAGAAGGACCTAATGATTGGCCATCGGAAAAAGAATCCAGTAAAATAATGGTTTGCGAATTACGATTGACAATTAATGCTGGATCGATGTTGCTTACCTGAGTAAATGGGTTTCCTGCTACGGCGTATATCCAATACTCATATACATCGGAATCTGAACTTTGTGAAAATTCTACAAACATTCCATCTCCGGAATCTGGATTACGATCCGTAAGAATTGGTGCATTTAGACGATCAGGAGGAGATACATCTCCGCGGTTATCGATTGGCGTTACTAGAGCGATATAATCATCTAAATTCGACATGTGGACATTGCCTGAAATATCATGTACGGTTACTGCAACATAAAGTGGTATTGAAGGAAGAATATTATTAGAATATAATGAATCAATATCATTCCCATATAATGCATTATCAATAGTTATTTCCAACTGTATTGAATTCTCTATTTGCCTTTGATTGATTGTTATTAAATTACATTCAATTTCCAAACAATGTTGATAAATTTCAGTTAAGTCATTCAAAGGGTATTCAGACACCCATATTGTGTAATGACTGAAGTCATTTGCTGTAGAACGATTCCATACGACATCGATTGAAGAACCGTCATCTTGAGGATGATCCCATGCCATCAATCCATTGATTTTATCTGGTGGTGAAAATGATATAGAGTCTAATTCAGAATAAGGAGTCGTAGATACAACATTTACTGGTTCAGTAGCCATGTTTCCCCAATCATCAACTGCAACAACGCCAATCCAATATACAAGTCCATTCTCTAATGTTGAATCACCTATTGAATCTATTATTATTGAATCGCTGGAGCAATCTGGAACATATGCTGCTGTTGGCCAGCCATCAACACTTTCAGGCGGTTGGAATCCAGATGCAGGTAAAATATAAATGACATAATAGGAACAATCTGCTTCCATGTTTGAAGTCCAAGTTATCTCAATTCTACCTCCCTCATCTTCCGGAACATCATATGCTGAGACTTCGGTTATTTGAGCAGGTGGAATGCCATCATTTAATCCTCCAGCAGTAACAACTGGGCCAAAAATTGTAGCATTACTTGGTTTCGATTGACCTGCCTCATCCACACAAACTATTGCAAACCAATATGGTTTATTTGCTTCTAACTCTAATACAGTAGTATTTCCACTTGCAAAAGATAAATCAGATGAATTTGTAAGAGCTATTGCCGAAGTTATCTCTTGTTGAACTGCCCATATCCTAGTCAGGTAAGTATCTAATTCTGCACATGCGGACCACTCGGCGCTCACCACACCTGGCACTCCCCCTGATAAAGGCGAAACAGAAAGCCATTCGGGTGGTTCTGGAATTTCATCTGTTGGAGTTGCATTACCCTCCCAAGTCATTGGTTGGCCGAGAGAACCATCTTGGTATTCAATTGAAATTGCAGCCCTATATTGCCTATCATCAGAAAGTGGTTTGACCATACCCTCATGATTAGCTTCCGATATTACTGTAGATGTATCAGACCAAAATATAATTCTTTCATATTTTGAGAATTCATCTAAATCTTCAGTATTCGGAGTCCACTCCGGAGAATCTGTAGAATCCCAAACATACAATCGATATGCATGCCATGCGGAATCTTGAGCAGGTAGCCATGATGCTTCTAATATCCCGCCGCCATCATTTGGCCTATCAGTTAGATTAGTAATTGTAGTTGGTGCTTCTAATCTATTCCAATCATAAGTTATTCTAACTTGTAATTTACCATCTGAAGGAGATTGTAGACGTATGTGAAGTTGAGAAGATGTAGATCCAGGCGGAGTATTGAATATAGCCGATTGAAAGGTTGTTTCTAATCCTGAGTTATATTCCGTTAAATCCCAAGATCCTGTATAATTAAGATTTTGAGATTTGGCCCATACCCATGCGCCACTTTGGGGAGCAATGAAGGTAAGTGCACTATTTGATAGAGGTAATTCACCATTTTCAACCTCGTTATTAGGATTATTAGTGATATTTATTGTATTATTAATAGTAGCCAACGTGATATCCATCCCCGGGTGTGTTGAGTCAGTTATATCCCAAGTTTTATCACCAAATACTATTTTTAATGGGCTGGCTCTTTTTTGATACTGATTGGGCATTTCTTGAAGTGTTTCTATTGGCGAGAAGAGCCGTAAACCGTTTTGAGTAATTAAAGATAGAATTCCATCATGAATATCAGCATCCACTATTCCAGGAATTATTTTGCTGTAAACGTGTTCATGATTTCCTGATGATTTAATAATATCAACTCCAACTGGAGATATGACAACTATATGAGTGCCATCTGAAATAATTTGAGATGCTGGCCATGAAAGTAATTCTTCAGCGCCCATTCCTGATTCCATCCTCATCATAGTTCCATTCCAGTGTACTATGGGTTCACTATCTGTTGCGATATGAATTCCCCATGTATCTCCTGTTACAGACCTAACATCATTACTTGGAATCATGTCAATATTGTATGTTCCATTTAACCTGTCAGTGGCTAAATCCCATGCAGCAACACCTGGTCTAGTACTTCCTTGTCCATTATGAGATATGAAAATTGCCGCATCGTGATGAATTATCTGAGTACTATTATCCAGAGGGTTCACATACTCTCTAAATGTTGCAGGAGCATATATTAATCCTGAAACAGTATCCCCTATTAATCCATTATTTGAGTCTAACATTGTAATGTATGAAAGATTTTGATCTAAAATTGAAAGGCCTATTGGTCCTCCGAGAAGTATTGCACCATTTCCTTGAATTGGACTTGGTAAAACCATTAGATGTTCGGTATGAGATGAAGGTAGGCCATCAATTGTTGTAATTGGATTATCCCACCCAGAGATTGTAGTGTTCCATAACCCTATACCTCCATTTGTTGCAACCATTATATGGTCATTGTATTCAACAAAATCATTAACAATATTATTGGGTAAACCTGCAATTAAACTACCATGAGACCACCTTTGTGCCGTTGTTTCAAATGTTTGAAAACCTGCTGAAGAGCTATCATATCCCATCAAACCAATGTAAAGCATACCATCATCCTCGAGATATAGGCCATCCATATTTCTAGTCAAAGCTGAAGATATTTGATTGAGAGTTTTGGTAGTTGTATTTAGATATAATAATCCATCACCTACCGTTGAAACCCAAATATTATCGCCATCTAATAACATTTCATTGATTATATCATCAAGTACCCTAACTCCATATTGCCAATTAACAGAGCCGTTTTCAAGTATTTCTCCTTGTAATATTGTTGAACCCCAATTAGAGTCGAAATAATCACTGTGTGTAACCCATACATGAGTTGAATTAGATATCATTTCTTGAATTGACCCCCCTGGGAGTCCAACTAATTCATCAAATCCTCCTTGGATAAGTCCTGTGTTATCCAGTCTGTCCACTCTGTTAACTCCTGATGTTTGACCGGAACGCCCTATTGCGTATACTTGAGAACCTGAAGAAGGAGATTTGACTATTGAGCAGGCATCCATTCCTTGATCAATAATTATCCCATTTCCAGCGGTATTTCCTGAAGTTATAATTCTTGAAATTCCAGATTCTGAGCCAAAATGGGCAATTAATAATAGATTATTTGAATTATCATACAACATGCCACCAGGGAAAACTGCACCTTCAGAAATTCCATTGGCCTCATTAGTTAAAGGATCTAAGAAGTTATTAGAGACATAAGAAAATCTGTCAATACCGTTACCTTCATTATCGAATCCTATATACAATATTCCATTAGAATTATCGCAAGCAAGGGCTCTTGGATCATCGTCTGAGATTTGAGAATTATCAGTTGTTAAAGGAGAAATCCATTCATTGGAAACGCCGTCACCATCATGGTCAAGAGTATCAAATCTAGCAATACCTCCTCCAGATTGCCACCATGGACCTTGAAATCCTATTGCAATATGATAAATACCATCACAATATTTGATATCGGCACCGTAGCCTCTTGGTATATCTCCTGAATTTGTATCCCATGTGGTCCAATTAGTTGAATTAGAATTCTTAGCCAAAATTTTACCATCATTATAAGATCCAGAAGATGCTATAAGATTATTACCAGAAACTGCCATTGAATAGAAATCTTCCTCAGAATCAGAAGGGAGTCCGTTCCCAGGGACCCAAGTTTCGAGCCATGTTTCATTGATTGGGGACCATCGTAATATTCCCACCTCACTAGCAAATAAATATTCATTATTGAATTCTACCATTCCGCGTATTCGCCCATTATTATTTTCCCATTGATTTAGTAATGTCATATTTCCAGCTGAAAATCGACGGATTATATTTTCTCCATATGATACCCATAATTCACAAGAATCTGTAATTGGAAAGCATTCGCCTAAATATCTAGCATTGACTCTTTCAACATCTCCCAAAGTATCCAGGCTTCCGGACCAACTGTTACTTGTTATATTCCATCTAACTACAGTTCCAGAATCTCCAGGTTGGCCCCACCAACCTGTCCCCCTTACACTAATCCAAAGTTCATTTCCTACATGATTAATTCCGTGTATTACTCCTTCTGCATTAAGACCTAATTGATCACCTGCGTCTAGTGATTCTAAACTGGAATTATTGGCTAAATTTATTCTATATACTTCATCCCTCTCAGTCCAAGATTGAGCTCTTTGTGGAGAAAAATACATTACATTATCTATAATTATCATATCAGAAGGGGCAATATTTGGAAGAGTTGGTCCATTTTCATTATCTCCTCGTTCCCAATCAATCAAAACTGAATTATTTAATGTATCAATGAGAGTTATGCCGAAATCTCCGCCGACCCACATAGTGCCATATTGAATTCCTGGTATAATTACAGTAACGTCATCATCTTCTATGAATCCTTGAGATCCGTCCCAAGGGGCCATCCAGGTAAAGCTGGACATGTTGTATCTAGCTATACCAGTATTTTCAAAACCGATATATACGACATCTGCGATCCTAAGTATTCTGGCTCTTTCAGTTTCATCCCCGGCAGTCCAAACATCCATTATAGTTCCATTGGCAGTATTGATTACCGCTGCTCCTTCAGTTGTTCCAACATATAATGTATCTACTCCTATTTTCGATACTGCTAGAACATATCTTGAAGGGACGCTTAAGTCATCATCAGTTCCTCCTTGTTCATTCCAGCACTCATTAAGAGTTATGTCTGGCTCAGAAGCAGTAGGCCAATACCACATGCAAGCCCCTCTGTTTGTACCTGCATATATTCCGTTTGCATCACTAGTAATATCATAGAAAGCATAAGGATCGTTGTTTCCTCCTGGTATTTCAGTGGGCAATAATTCCCATTGACTACCGTCCCAACGTGCCAATTCCCCACAATCTCCCCTATTCCAGCAATTATTATTTCTGTCAGTATCAGAGCCTACCAAAAGTCCACCATAAAAATCAATTGATAGAGAAATGATATCATTATCAGGGATGCTGTTAGTATCATCCTCAGTCCATAAATCAGAAATTTCTCCCGTTATCCTATCGATTAACAATAGTCCAAATCCAGGTAACCCTAGATATATTATATCGCCATCTATTGCAACTGGCGTAGAATCTAAGTTATCGGCACCCAATGATTGCCAAGATCCAAGAATCGTGGGGCCATTGAGATCTATTCGCATAACTCCTGCATCTTGAGTAGCAATATATGCAATACCAAATCTAGTTACTACTTCAACTATAAAATCAGAATCTAGGCCATCAGCAGTGGTTAATGATGCAGCGACAGTATTTGATGTTGTATTGATTAAACTAATGCCATCACCACGATGGCCCACTATCAGCATATTTGTATTAGAATCATGGGCTACGCTAGAAATATAATTTCCATTAATTACAAAATCAGATGATGAAAAAGTACTTCCAATTGCGATCAGGTTACCATCAATATCTAGTTCAAATAATCCTGAGTTAGTGCCTATCCATATTCTACCATCTGAGTCCTGTAATATTGTTGTTATTTCATTAATGTTGAATGCAGGTTCAAGTCCGCCGTTGTTATTTAATAATTCTTGGATATCAATTGCTTCCTTCCACAATTTATCTTTTTTATCAAAGCGGTCTATTATTTGAGAGCCTCCAATCCATATTTCACCTTGATTGCCGTCTTCAATAAAAGCAGTTACTTGGGCATTTTCACCAGACTCGGGGCTAGTTGCAAGAATAATTGAGTCTTCGATATCTTCGCCGACGATTGTTACTAATTTACCTGATGCGTCTCCGATAAGAACCATGTCAGAATTAGGGCTTCGAGGTAAATCGAGGCCCGGCCAAGTGTTTATTGAATGTCCAGAATCTGATAAATTCATATCTGAGATTAATAATGTACTTCGTTCAATCATTGCATCTGTATCATAAACATGAATAGAGGATCCGGCAAATATATGCAGCCATCCAGAAGATGCCGCCATACCATGAATACTATTTGACGAAAGCCAATTATTTGATGACCACGGAGGTAACCACGATTTTGAATTGACATTGAACCTATCAATTCCAGAGTTTGAAGTAGAAATGTAAAGGATATCATTTATTAATTCTAAATCTGAGACGGAGTCACTGGAAAGGAAATTTGATGAATCAAAAATAGGAAATTCAATATCAGTAAAGATTAATCCTGCACTATCAAAGGTATAATTAATTTGAAAAATACCAGTATCATCAGTAGCCAAGTAGATACTGTTATTGTGGATTATGACTTCATTGGGAGAAATTACTGTATCGTTATCCTTACATATTCCTCTAGAAATCCAAGTGACTCCTTTTCCAGGTTCGAGGTAGTTAATATTACATTCTGAAACTGCCCAAAGAATATTATAATCATCAATAAGTGTTGAGATTATTGGATCATCATTTGTGGCATTTACATCAACTGGAAAAGTAGAAATAGGTTCTGAACTAGATAAATCCATAGCAAGAGTAGAACCATCAGATGTCCCAATTATTAGGTGATTATTTTTACTATCTATGGACAAAGATCTACCCGAAATTCCAAATTCAATATCAATTATGGTTTTATGAGAATTATTATCAAGTCTGAGCATATCATCATCGACTAAAACCATTAGACTGCCGTCCATAGGATTTACAGCCACGTCATATATTTTGATATCTAATGGAGAAAAAGAGACAAGTGGGTCAACCGGCCTGAGAGCCTCAATGATCAAATCGGTTATTGTTATTCCAGCAGGTAAATTCCAATATGCATCAGTTAATGAGTTAGGGGACAATGCTGCATCGAGAATTCCTTGTTGGACGTTTGGCGGGTTGTTAACAAATACTTCTTGTCTACCTAAATCACCTAATCCGGACCAGTCAAAAATTTCTGTTTGAGTGTTAATTAATGACAACTGTGGCTGATTTATCCAATAACCGTCACTACCATTTACAGAAACTTCAAATGTTAAATTATCAATTATAGCTCCTGGTGCAAAATCTAAGAATAAATCGCCATAGGCCAATGTACCATTAGTTTGGTCTGCACCTTCTGCTGCAAAGTCAATCCAACCTGTATCATTACTTCCTCCAACTCCCCAATTCCTTGTAGTGGGTGATTTATTTTTTTTAGACATCTCATCTAATTGCCCTGATATTAAAGGGGCCCAAGGTAGAGAAACCATCAAACAAGAAATGATAATTGTTGTAATTTTAACGTTCATATTGATTATCTCCATTTATCTAATTAATTGCAAAAGCATATCAAACTACTTGATAATCGATTTAAATATGTGCAAAAACTTGCAAAGCCAACAATTTCAAAACCCCAAAAAACATAATTCAAATTATCAAAATATTGAACCTTGCTTACTAAGAACATTAACAACTCCCCTCGATGTGCAATTTATGAAGGGTTTGGCAGTAAGTTTTGTATTTGCTCATGTTTTAAATTTGCCTTTAACATATTAAAAATATGATGCTAAGATAGTATGTAACTAAGTTGAAGGCTTAATTTTACAGGATAGCATGATATCAGAAGGTTTCTCCGATACTCTCTGAGGGGTTCTTGTTGGACGATAATAAACTCGAAGAAGAAGCTTTAGAATATCATGCTTCCAAGCCAGCAGGGAAAATAACTGTAATGCCAACTAAACCCCATGGCACTCAAAGAGAATTGTCATTAGCATATTCACCAGGGGTTGCATATCCTTGTAAGAAAATTGAAGAAGATCCAGATAATGTATACAAATACACAGCAAAGGGTAATTTAGTTGCTGTTATAACCAATGGGACAGCAGTTTTAGGATTGGGAGATATTGGCAGCCTGGCTAGTAAGCCAGTTATGGAAGGGAAAGGACTACTTTTCAAAGCGTTTGCAGATATTGATGTTTTTGATATTGAAGTAGATAAAACTGATGTCGATGGTTTTGTTGAGACTGTTAAAGCCATAGCACCTACCTTTGGAGGAATAAATCTTGAAGATATTAAGGCTCCAGAATGTTTTGAAATAGAAAAAAGGCTCAAACAGGAATTGGATATTCCAGTTATGCATGATGATCAACATGGTACGGCTATAATTTCAGGGGCTGCGCTAATAAATGGCCTTGAAATAGTTGAAAAAGATATTACTAAAGTAAAGGTTGTAGTTTCCGGTGCAGGTGCTTCAGCAATATCGTGTGCTAAGCATTATGTGAAACTAGGTGTTTCAAAAGAAAATATTTTACTTATTGATTCAAAAGGAATATTAACAAAAAATAGAATGAATAAAAATGAGTTAAATGAATATAAAGAAGAGTTTGCCAGAGATATTGCAGATGGAGGCTTGTCACCCGCTTTGAAAGATGCGGATGTATTTCTTGGTTTATCAAAAGGTGGTATAGTTAGTGGTGAGATGGTTGCTAAAATGGCAAAAAAGCCATTAATCTTTGCTCTTGCAAATCCAGACCCTGAAATTCTACCAGAGGAGGTGTGTAAAGTTCGAAATGATGCCATAATAGCTACTGGAAGGTCTGATTACCCTAATCAAATCAACAATGTATTGGGATTTCCTTATATTTTTAGAGGTGCCCTAGATGTAAGATCAAAGGAAATTACTGAAGGAATGAAAATGGCTGCTACAAAAGCATTAGCAAGACTTGCAAAAGAACCAGTTCCAGATGATGTATTATCTGCTTATAGCGGTGAATCTATACAGTTTGGGCCAGACTATATTATTCCAAAGCCTTTTGATGCCCGTGTTTTAATTTGGGAAGCTAGTGCTGTAGCTCAAGCTGCAGTTGATGAAGGAGTAGCAAGAGTTAGTAAAGAGGAGTTTGATATTGATACTTATAGAGAACAACTAGAGGCTAGATTAGGATTGACTCGCTCAATTATGCGTAGAGTGATTAATAGAGCTAAAAATACAAATAAAAAAATTGTATTTTCAGAAGGTGAAAATCCAACTATAATCAAAGCAGCATCTCAATGCATTAATGAAAAAATTTGTCAGCCCATACTTTTAGGTGATGTAAAAAGAATAGAGGCCGTTAAAGCAGATTTGGGACTTAAATTTGAATGCGAATGTATTGATGTTCGATATGATAAAAGAAGAAGAGGGGCATATGCTGATGAATATCACAAATTAAGGGGCCGTAAAGGACTAACAAAGGAAGATGCTGTTAGACTCTTAAAAATGCCAACTCATTTTGCCCCAATGATGGTTCACCTAGGAGATGCAGATGGATATTTAGGAGGGGTTTCACACGATTATCCAGATATTGTCAAACCATGTTTACATATTATTGGCCCGGATCCTAATTCTCACAGGATTGTAGGGATGTACATGATGACCGTTAATGGAGAATTGTTGTTCATAGGAGATGCAACAATAAATATCTATCCAGATCCACGAACCTTAGCAGAAATTGCTATTCAAACCGCCAAGGTAGCAAGAAGGTTTGGAGTTAAGCCGAAAGTAGCCATGTTATCTTTTTCTAATTTTGGAACCTCTGGAGAATTAAGAACAGATAGAATTGAAGAAGCAATACAGATCGTTAGAGAATTAGATCCGGATTTAATAATTGACGGGCCTATGCAAGCAGACACGGCATTAGTTCCTTCGATACAACAAGAATATCCATTTATGACATTTAAGGGTCCAGCAAATGTATTAATTTGCCCTAATCTTACCTCTGCAAATATAGCATATAAATTACTTCAAAGAATTGCTGGTGCGGAAATGACTGGTCCAATTTTGGAAGGTTTAGCAAAACCAACCCATGTCCTACAAAGAGGCGATAGTGTACGTGATGTGGTGCACATGGTTGCAATATGTGCTGTAGATGCTGTTAGACATGAACAAGAGAAGATCTGAGAAGAATTATATTTGAGAGTAATAATCTAGTGTAGCTAATTCTAATTCTAAAGCCGCTTGTTCTTCATCAATACTTAACGTTATTCCATCACGACGCAATGCATTTCCGTCTACAAATACATCGAGGCAGTTAGTACCCGAATAAATTAAATTTGAAAGTAATCTCTCTCCATTTTTTCCGTATGGCCTCATTCTTATATTGTTAATATCCCAAGTAATCCAATCTAGTGAATCTTTTGTAGCAATTTTCCATGTTTCGAGAGGATTTAACACCCTGGCATCCCAATGATCGTGTTTTTGTATAATGCTAGCTGCTTTGGCCTCTGCACGCAAATCTAGACTATTGTTACTAGCCGCACCATCTGTTCCCAATCTAATGTCAACACCTGCTTCCTTCATTGCAGGATATGACATTGTGCCACCGCATGCTAGTTTCTGATTGCTAATTGGGCAGTGAACAGCATGGGCTTCGTGAGTAGCCAGTATTCTCATTTCTTTCTTTGTTACCCATCCACAATGAGCACACACTGTTCCTTCTGTAAAATAATCTATAGAGTCTAGATACTCGATCGGATACATGCCAGTTTCTGCATGACAATCTGCTACTTCTTTACGTGTCTCTGAAGTATGAATACTTAGTGTACAACCAGTTCGTCTCGAAATTTCAGATGCTTTACAAAGAGTTTCTTCTGAACATGCATAAACAGAATGTGTACCTATTCCATATTCAACTTTATTTTTACTACCTTTATTTTCTGAAATAAGATTTTGTACTTTTTTGAGAGTGTCTCCTTCAGTATGATTTGACGCATCAGGAAAGTCTGTAATTGGCCCACATACAATGGCACGAAGTCCACTATCTGAAAGAACTTTACCGATTATATCTGGGTGAAAATACATATCACAAGCAAATGTTGTTCCAGTACTGATTAATTCTGCTGCTGCTGCTCTAGTTCCAATTTCTATTAGTTCTGGGGTGATATTCTTTTCAAGCGGGAATATTGATTTTTCTAACCATTCCATAAGTGGCAATCCCTCCCCCATTGATCTGTTTAGTATCATAGCCAAATGCGTATGCCAATTCTGTAGACTCCGAGTGATTAAACGATTGGAGCCATCGATAGTTTCTATTACGTCTTCATGACCTTTGCTTACACTATATGTACCCTCATTATTTATTAAAAAATCACCTTTTTTAACTATTCCATCATGATCAATTAGATGAGTGTCGGTAATTCTTCTTGGTTCTTTTTCCATAAAATCACAACTTACAGGTTTTTTAGTCATTGATTCAAAATACAGAACAACCTACGCTCATGGCTTAGCGAGTAATCACTGCATCATTAGTCCATCGATGAATAGATATTCCGAGGGTTGAATAATGTTGTATGACCTAAGAGATGTGTGGATGTAGGGCCGTATGAGGTTTTGGGAGTCTCTAAAGATGCTACGGATGCAGAAATAAAGAGGAATTATCGTCGTTTGGCACGTCAATATCACCCCGATAGGAATCCAAATGATGTTGCCGCCGAAGATAGATTTAAATCGATTCAGACAGCATATGAGAAAATTGGTGATTCTAGTGCACGTCAAGAATTTGATCAGAAAAAACGTATGGAGGACATGTTTCAGAGGAATAGAGGTAATTCATTTGGAGGAGGTTTTGGCGGATTTGACATAGGTGATATGTTCTCTCAATTTAGAGGACGGGGCCAAGAAAATGTGCAAAATAAATCCAATAATATGAATAATCTAAGTCAGGAAGTAAAAGGCTCAGATATAGAATCAGGCTTGGACATTTCTTTGGAACAATCCATCAATGGTGCAAATATTAGATTTAGCCATAGAAGGTTTAAAGTTTGTGAAAATTGTAAAGGATCTAGTTTTGGTACTTCAAAAGGTTGTTCTAATTGCGGAGGTAAGGGAGTAAAAACAAAAAGTAGTACCATTACAATTAAAGTTCCTGCAAACGCAAAACATGGACAATTATTAAGACTAAAAAAAATGGGACATGAGCATCCTCAAGGAGAGCCAGGGGATTTGATAATTTCTTTACGACTTGATGCTGAAGAAGGAAGAAGATGGGAAAATGGAAGACTTGTACAAGAAGCCCCCGTCCCAATTACAACTTTGTTGTTAGGAGGTAAGGTGAAGATACTGACTCCGCTTGGTAAAAGAGTGCAAATTGATGTTCCTGCTGGAACAAGGGTGGGCGATAGAAGAAGATTGCAAGGTCATGGCCATGACGGAGGGCAATTAGACATAGAATTTGTTCTTTCAGAAATTATTGAAATAAATGATAATCAAAGGAAAATTTTAGAACAATTACGGAAGGTTGGACTTTAAAAAAACAACTACTCAAATACATGAAATCTGTGGATTTACTATGAGAGACTTAAGCAATCTAGTAGGCTTTATTTTTCCAAAAAAGAAGGAAGTTCACATTAGTGTGTTATTAATTTCATGTTTGATGGTTCCAGGCTTTATATCTACTTTAACTCCAATTGATATTGAATCCTATAGTTTAGATTCACCAGAATTAGAGGCATCGGAAGTAATGCGTGAAGAATTTGCAGGTGCTGGAAATATCTGGGGCTTTGGGATATTTGTAAAAGAAGGAGAATATTGGGGAAAGAACCCTAGTGAGGTATCTCAAATTAAAGATTTCAATGGAGAAGGAGAAGGGCTCGAATTTCCGACTGGTGGCATTTTGAACCTTACAATTCTAAAAGAAATAGATGATAAAAAAAATTTATTGATGGATCATGAAATATCAAAATTCTATCTTCCCCTTGCTTCAGATATTTCTGGGCAACCTATTGAAGGAGTTTTTGATTTAGCTAGTGAATTTAGATTTTTCATGAATGGGGACTCCTTGCTTACAAAACCAAAATTTGATCCTGATGAATTTGTAATAAAGCCGGCATCGACTAATTGGAATGATTGTGGAGAATTGGAATGCCTATCATTTGATGATGAGAATACTACGCAGGCACATATTGATTTAGCAGCACATAGAATGGCAAATAATAGCAATGGCGCATTTCTTAGATTTTTATCTATTGATAGGGCATTTTTACCAGATCTAAATAGTAAAGTAATTGGCCCCATTAATGGTGAACTGCAAGCAAATGGAACAATAATTGCTGCCGAATGGAGCGCAGGAAGATGGAGCGCATCTTCGGCGTGGTTAATTTTGAATATGAATAGGGAGTTAATGCAAAAAGAAGGGTGGACCTTTTCATGGATGGATGCAAGTTATGAATTTGGATATACATTAGAGGGCGTCTCTCTTAAAACACAACCGATAAAATATACAAATTCTGAATGTAAAAGTCGTGCAGAAAATGGTTCTGACTTATGTTCTGTAGAATGGCTATATCTATCTTTAGAAGAGGGATTACGTGAAACAGATGATATGGTTGTCTCTGTTTTATTAGGAGAAGGCCCAAATGTAGAAGTAAATAGAGAGTTATTATCCAGTGCTTATCTAATTATAATGATGGTTTTTGCGGTAATAGTTTTACTTTGGTTTAATCTAAGAAGATTATCTGATGTTGTGATAGTAGGCATGGGATTAATTCTTGCTCTATTGTGGATGCAGGGTTTGATAGGTTGGTGCATGGTATTTGGACAGAAAACAGGACTAGAAATAATATTCAGATCTCAATTTTCAAACCTTCTGCCGATACTAATACTAGCTCTAGGAATTGACGATAGTTTACACGCCCTACATAGATATAAAGAAGAAAGAAGAACTGGAAAAAGTCCAGTTGAATCGGCTGAAATATCAATATCTAAAGTAGGTAGGGCGGTGTTATTAACATCTTTAACAACAATTATGGCTTTTATGGCAAATCTGACCTCAGATATTGCTGCACTAAGATCATTTGGGATTGAGGCTGGATTTGGAGTTGCTGCAGCATTTATTTTGACTGGCCTATGGGTGCCCATTGTTAGAATGGATGTTGATTTATGGCTTCAAAAAAGAAATAAATTAGATGAAGAAGATGAAGATGTCTTGCACATGATTCCTAAGGAATGGTTAGGCAATACAGCATCACAGTCCGCAAAGTATGCAACTTTAATAGCATGTTTTTCATTAATAATTACTATAATTGCTGCTCCTATGGCTCTTTCTCTAGAAGGAGATTTTGAAATTGATGACTTTCTAGATGACGAATCTGATTTTGTTATTGGGGTAAATCTTGTAAATGAAAGATTTAGAGATGGTGAGCCAGGGTACGTACTTATTGAGGGAGATATCGCCAATCCTGCAATAATTTCCGCAATAAGTGAAATGAGAGATAATATGAATTCCCACGATACAGATGACCCAAATCAAATTTCAAGAACACCCACAGGAGAAGTTGAATTGATAGCTTTAGATCAAATCTTGATGTTTACACAGGCAGCATTTTATGTAAATTCCATACCTTTTGAAGACTCAGGATGGGACAGGAATTTGGAAGATGGCGGAATTGAATGTGAAACAATGGAAGTTTCGCATCTGATTAAAGGAATAGTTAAGATCCCGATATTGGAAGACAGGGAATGTTTGAATTTTCTTTACGGCTTTATATTGACCAAGGGGGTCCCTGCTACTGCTGGTTATCCGGCATTACCTACAACAATAGTTTCAGAATATATCCATACTGAAAACGAACTGAATATTTCTAATCCCTGGCTCACAACTTCTGGAGAAACTCCAAGATATTCTAAAATGAGTATGAGATTTGGACTATCAAATCCGGAACAATTTGCACTAATTGAGCCTGCCCTTGCTCAATTACAAAGAGATATGGTACCATTTCAAAATTTATCTGAATCTAGAATAAATATACGTGGAGATGTTGAAAGGGCGTTTGAAAGTGAAGATTATCCAATTACTTGGGCCATACAAACAGGTGATCCTGTTATTCGATTTGTAGCGGCTGATTCTATGCAAGATGAAATGCAAGAAACGTTATTACTAGGCCTTGTATTTTGTATGATGACTTTGTGGTGGGGATTTAGGAGTGAGAATTCTTTACAGGAAAATATCAAATTAATTAAAGAAGATTTGTTTAATTTTTCAATTAAATCTATACTAGTATCAGCATTCATGGGATTAATAATTTATATTTTAGTCGGCCTAGATTGGGCAATAATAACCTCAATTGTAACAATATTACTTCTTATTATTTGGGGCACTGAAGCATTTGGAATTGCCATGATAACAACAGCACCAATATTCCTAGTTATTATTTGGCTTTATGGGATGATTGAAATGGCGGGATATGGCCTAAATATGGTTACAGTTTCTATTGCGGCCATATCACTTGGAGTCGGAATTGATTATGTAATTCATATAATTGAGCGATTTAGAGAAGAGCGAGAAAATGGTAGAGAGGTGGAGCATGCGCTACGAATTGTAGGTGCCTCATCTGGGTTAGCATTATTTGGATCTGCAATATCTGACATCGCGGGCTTTGCTGTGATAAATCAATCTGATATGGGTTTCTTCTCTACATTTGGGTTATTTTGCGCAATAATGATTGGCCTGTCATTAATTGCAAGCATTATTTTAACGCCAGCTGCATTGAGTTTGTCAAACAGGATAAGGTCTAAATTTAAATCTAATACAGAACTACTGGTGCCGCAGCAATAACTTCTTCAGTACATTCATCGGTATATTGGTTAAAATTATCAATAAACATTTTAGATAGTAAATTTGCTACATTGTCAAATTTTTTCTTATCGTTCCATGTATCTCTTGGTTGTAGTATAGATTCAGGCACTCCAACGCACTTTGTAGGAACAGAGAAGCCAAATCGTTCATCTATAATAAAATCTGATTCAGCGATTTCGTTATTTAATGCCGCATTTAATAATGCCCTTGTCCATTTAATCTTTATACGGCTACTTTCGCCATATCCACCTGCGACCCATCCGGTATTAATTAGCCAACATTTTGCATCATGTTTCTTGATTTTCTTAGAAAGTAAATTTGCGTAGACGCTTGGGTGTCGGGGCATGAAGGGGGCACCAAAGCAAGTTGAAAAAGTGGCTTGAGGTTCTTTGATACCCATTTCAGTTCCAGCTACTTTCGCAGTATAACCTGATATGAAATGATAAGCAGCTTGTGCAGGAGTTAAGCGTGAAAGAGGAGGTAGCACACCAAAGGCATCGCAAGTTAAGAAAACTACATTCGTTGGGTGTTCAGCCATTGAATCAAGAGTTCGATTTGAAATAGATTCTAGGGGATATGACCCTCGGGTATTTTGAGTAAGTGTTTTATTCTTAAAATCCGGAGTTCGGTCAGCATTCAATACGACGTTTTCTAAAATAGATCCAGGCATTTTAGTAGTTGCAAAAATTGCTGGTTCATCTTCTTCTTTCAAGTCTATTAATTTTGCATAACAACCTCCTTCAAAATTAAAAATTCCATCTTCGGACCATCCATGTTCATCATCTCCGACTAAAGCTCTGTTAGGATCAGCAGAAAGAGTGGTTTTACCTGTTCCAGATAAACCAAAAAATAGAGCAGATTCGGCCCCTGTATTTGCAGAGCAATGCATTGGCAGTAAACCATTTATTGGAAGAATATGGTTCATAATTGTAAAAATAGCCTTCTTTATTTCACCTGCGTAATGAGTTCCTCCAATAATAACTAAACCTCTATCTAAAGCTAATATTACAAAAACTTCTGAGTTGATACCATCTTCCTTCGGGATTGCTTTTAATTCAGGTGCGTGGAGAATGGTATATTGAGGCACGTGTTGAGAAATTTCTTCCGGGGTTCCTCGGATAAACATATTATGCATAAAAGCTGCATGCCATGCCTTTTCGGTAACTAGTCTAACGGGCATTCTGTAATTACTATCAGCGCCACAGAATGCATCTTTGACAAAAATATTATTAGCTTTATTTAGATGAGTTTGAATTTTTTCTAATAATTTATCAAAGGTATTTATTGTAGTTGAACGATTAACTTCGCCCCACCATACTGAATCGGCTAAACCTGATTCCTTGACTATAAAACGGTCATTTGGTGATCTTCCGGTACGTTCTCCAGTTGTAGCCAGTAAAACTCCATCGGCAGTTAAAGTGGCCTCATTTAATTCAATTGCCTTTGAATGTAATTCTTTCCAACCATCATTAATATGGATTTGACCTTGTGGCTCTAGACCTAGAGAACCCAAAGAAGTGAATAATTCATCAGAGGCCCCTGACATTTCTAATCCTCTACAGCCCTTAGGGCGGGCTCATTGGTTTCAAGTGTTACGGGCGAAAACTGGAATTTATGAACAAATAGACGTTACTAAGGGCTCCTTAAAGGATGTAATTTATGCCACATGTACTTGTCTCATTAACTGATGGATGAGGAGGACCAAGAGGATCGAATTATCCGAGAACGAAAATTTAAAATTGGTTTTAATATAGATATTGATGAATTAAAAGATCGGAAACCTAGAGTTAAGAAAATATCCAAAGGCAGAAAAAAAGACGGAGATCCAGCCTTAGGAAGCTTTTTTGATCCCTTTGAGTATACTGATGAAAACTCACCAGGAATTATGCATCAAGACGGTAGCATCAGTTCACCTCCTGAGCGAGATGTTATTACTGAAATATCTATTGAAGGTGAGAGAAAAATCAATTGGATAATTATGGTTTCAATGATTGTTATCTACAGTATAATTAGCATACTAGTAGGACTTACATTTGATACAAATATTGCAATAATAATCCTATTATTACTAGCTGGATTTGGCTTTACACTTGGTGAAATTTGGATTCCAGATGAAAAAATGAATTTACTTGGAGTTACTTGGGTCATTATTTCTATGAAGGTATTGTATGGTTTGTCAATAGAGTTACGCAATTGGGACGTTATTGGAGTGGAAACTTTAGTTTTAATACTTATTAGTTTGGTATCTGTTAATATATATGTTGCATATCGACATAATCACGATGCTATTGCCGCACAATCAACCCTAGTACTTCTGGCAATTGGATCCAGTACCGGTTCGATATTGGGGGAAGAGGGCGTTGCAGGCATGATTTTAATTTCAACGGTCTTGCTACATGGGCTTGCAATCCATAGAAAATCAGGTAATTTGGCTGCTTTGGGTATCGCTTCATCGAATCTATGGATAGGAATGCATGCAATCACAGATGGCTTTGTAATTGGTGAGTTAGTGATTATAAAATTAGACTCCTCGTTATTGCTATTCTTACTTTTGATGGTAATTACTGGCCTTAATGCTGCAATGGCAGCTAAATTTTCAAAAGAACCTAATTGGTTTTCAAGCGCTTTCAAAGTTAGTGGTTTAGGGGAGCCCGGACTTTGGGGCGTTTCAGTATCTCTTGGAATGGTTGGTGCACTTCTATCAGTAGCGGCTAATCGTGAAGATTTGGGGTATGCTCTTGGAATGGTAACATTCCTTAGTACGGCATTTGGAGGTTCTTATCTTAGTGTAAGGGGGGTTCAAAATATAAGGATTATAAAGCCAATAATATTTTCACTACCATTTTTAGTAACTATATTATTATTTAGTAATCAAATTGGCGATAATTTTAGAATTGATGGTTATGATTTATTTACAATATTAGGAACTATTTTGACCGGATATATTATTCTCAAAGATCAAAATAATGTTAGCGACAGAGTACTCTGGCTTGGATCAGTAGTTCTCTTGATTTTGTTAGTCTTACTTGTTCCATCTAGCGATACATATTCAGAAGAGGAGAAGGGATTATTTTTACTTGGATCTTTATCAATATTACACATTAGTACTGCAATCCTGTCAATAAAAAGGGATTCGCCATCATTAGGAGGAGTGACGGTTATATTACCCTGGGCTTGGATTTTAGTGCATGAAATTACTAGAGAATCAATTAGTACGTTTATGATAGTTAATGATAAATCTGAAATTGGTAGTGCAATCCAACTTGGGATTTTACCGTTAGTATCATATCTTACATTATGCCTATTATTGATGGTTATTGTGAATCTTAAATTGGGTGCCACCAATATTAACCTGGCGTCTAAATTCTTAGGGATTACAGAAATATCTGCATTGATTAAAAACTCAGAAATATTACAGTTGTGGAATATTGGCATATGGTTACCTCTTATCTCAATTATCACACTGGCACAACTTGGAGGTTTTAACGCCATTACTCTTTTATTCATCCTTACACTTTTAATAATAATTCATACCATTACTCAGAGACTGGAGAAGAGGGTTGGAAGTGATTCTAACCTATTATTAATAATTATAACATCTATAATTATAATACAATGGCTACATGGATTAAATTCGTTTATAGTTATATTATCATGTCTTTCAATTGTTATTATAATATCCAAAAATGATATAGGAGATAAAATTGGCACTGGAATGATACTTGTGAGTATGCCAATTCTAATCTCAATAAGCAGGAGAGGTGGGCATACTGCTTTGAAAGAAGCAGATAAATTACCAAATTTAGAAATAGAATGGGTCGCGCTAATATGTACAACGATAATAATTGGAATTTATTTATGCAAAGCAGATAAACTTGAGAGGATTTTAAAACCAACTTTAGCATCATTGTTTTTAATAATTACAACCATATCTCTTTCTTGGCAATCAGACATTATTATAACGAAATATATGTCATTAGGACTATTTGTTTTTACTTCTATATGGTTAGTGAGTCGTGGAGAATTAAGATCTGAATTGAAAACAATGGCTTTAAAGGATTCTCGAATTGAAATTGCAAAAAAAAGAAAGGACTACTCAGAATACCTACCTAACTTAGTTAGCAATAATGGAATTGGTAATTATGATCCCCTGGTTGCATTTTTAAATGAAAGACAAAATAAAAGCAGAGAGCAAAAAAAAGCAGATAATTTAGAAGATTTTTATGTTTCTGACCTCAGTCATCGTCCAATCATTCTTTTAGCAATGTTAAGTATCATATTTATTGCTTCAATTGGAAGAGGTTTAATTTCTGGTCCAGAACCAATTGTTCTCCTATGTGTAGGATTATTTGCTACTTTACTAGTGGGAATTGCTAGATATAGGACTAAATCATTAGATCTCAGCCTACCTCATATCCTAGGAATAGAGATTCCCATTGCTATGGCTATTACCGGCCTTGTAATAATCCACAATATTTCACATATCGCTCCATTTAGTAGTAACATAGACCTATTAGACTTAGCAATTTTGAGTATTTTCATAATGGGATTAACAATCATATCGATACTAAATCAAAATAATTTAATTGATAGAATTCCAGTTGCGATTGATTGGTTTATTATTCCACTTTTCATTAGCAGAATTGTCGGAGCATTAATGAATGAGTCTTTACCATTTCCTCTTACTGTAGATCCATTTCTTGATACTAATTCCTTAGAAGAATTTTTAGAATGGAATTTGCCTTGGTTATTGTTAGAATTCTTGTTAATATTAACTTTAATATGTGACTTTTGGATAGTTAACAAAAGAGAGAAAATATCCTCATCAAATAACAAACCAAACAGAGGAATTAGAAATTTGGCCATTGTAATGATATCATTTGGCCCAGCTGGCACGTTAGCAGTCATTAGTACGATTCGACAGGGTTATCGCACAAATCAACCAAATACCGTTGGCATGGGAATATTTAGTATAGGGTTGGTTATGTTTTCGTTCGGCTCATGGGTTTCTGAATTAATGGATTTAGTCCCCATGCTAGTCCTATTTTTAGGTATCTTAATGTTATTATTATGTGCGACAACAATTAAATCAGGGAGAGAGAAATGGACCATCATGGCAACAATAAATTCCCACTTATTGATAATAACTGGACTATTATGGACAGGATATTTTGATGAATTATATTTTTCAATGCTAATGATATTAATGTCATCAATAATTTGGATAGTAGGTATACTTCAATTACGAAGAATATTAAGAATATTAGGGTTGTTAGATTTGATAATGGCGATATTATTAAGTTTGATATTCGTACCTGAAATATTAGATACAGTGAACCTACTTATTTGTTTAACAATGATTGCAATAGAATTAGGAATCATTGGATGGTTAGGAATCTATAATGAAAAAGAATTAATAAAAGATTGATATGTAAGTAATTTTATCTTTTAAGGGCTAAACTTGATGTGAGGGAGCCTTTACACCGCATTGTGACTAGGTCGTGGATATCGGACACTGCGGATGAAATAGAGCATCCACCTGTCCCTCTTGGGCTAAATGAAATGGCAGTACCAAGGGTTACATTAATATTATCCATAATTACATTATTGATGATTATTGTATCATCTACTTGGGTAGGTATTTCTGCGAAATATTTCATAGAAGATTTGGATCCATTTCAATCGAATAATTCCCAGGTTCTTGAGTCTGATGGACGCTGGTTGTGGGAAGTGGATTTGTTATTTGATACTTGTACATCCCGAGAGGACAATTGGGAATGGCCAAATAAATTAGCTGATCAGGATGATTTGTTCCTTTATCCTGGAGAATTAAGGTGCGATTGGGAACATCAAGGAGAAAATGATAGAGCAAGTGTTGTTATTTATAATAGAGGAAATGTGACAATAGATTTAGTTATCACAATTGATGTTGAAAATATTATATTTGCTTCTAATTCAGAATCTAGTATAATAGCGAGTGAAATTGAAAGTGATAATCCTAGGATTTTAGAAATTGTATTATCGGAAGGAATTACAGAAGAAGATTTTAGCATAACTGCTAAACATATTAGTGCCCTTAATTCCGAAGTGAGATTGGATGTACATGCCTTTGCGGGAACTGAACAAAGGGATATTCATATTAATGATAATGATGCTATTGAGGTTCACTATACTGTCTGGGATGCAGATAGTGGTGAAGAATTGGATAGTGGAGATTTGCCGGTGACGGCTGGAGATGATCCAAATTATATCAAAGGCTTTGGATGGTCTGCAATTGGCTTAGATATTGATAATGATAGAGGATTAATTCCTAACCTAGATACAGGAACATCTCATATTACACTCTTGCCCCCTTGTATAGCATACGGAAATAGTGAGGGACATGAATTACAAAACTCATGGCTTCGATTTGAAATTAAGGTAGATAGGGCCCCAATTTCTTAATGGTATTCACGAAAGTGACTTGACTGAAGCCTTTCACGGAGGGCTGTGTCTGGAGAAACACATACCGGCCTAATGCCTTCAGAGAATGCTGTAAAAGCCGCTGAGGAAATTATCAAATCTAAATCAAATAGGAAAGGTGAGCCTGAGTTTTTTATGACTAAAGAAATGCGAAAATTATCCACTCCATGGCCAATTGCAATGATGAGATCTGAACAAATTAATCCCAGTGAACTACCTGCAGGTGTTATATTAGACGCTGCTTCTGGATCAGGAGTACAATTGATAGCTTTTTCAAAGGGATTGAAACGTCCTGCCCTAGGTATTGAGCTTGATGAACAAGTGGCGAATTTATGTGCCGCTAATATGTATTTAAATGCAAATAAAGACGACTTACAAAGAACTATGGACAGAGTACTTATTGGAGATGGAACAAAGGCTGAAGAGGCGATGGATGCATTTTGGAAAAGTCTACGAGACGCTGGAACAAGAGCACATCCTCCAATAGCAATGTTGCATTTGGATCCTGCTAGGCCGAAAGATGCACAGAATCACAATATAGATGAAATGCAACCTCCTCTAAAGAATCTTCTAGCCTCTTGGAGTAAATTTTTACAAATTGGCCCAAGAGGGCCGGCTGTTTTATTGGATCTTTCACCTAGATTAAATAGTCAACAGAGGAATATGGTTGATGCAATACTGGAAACTGTATTTCCAGGAGTTCCGATAACTTGGGAATGGTTAAGTCAAGGAGGAGGGAGAGTTGACAGGTTGTCAGTATGGGTTGGCTCTATATCTTCGAAGAAAAGTCATAGATGCATTAGAGTTGGTAGAAAAAATATAATGGCGAAAATTGAAGGACTGCCGCAATCATCAAAACTTGTAAAGTTGACAAGTCCCCCTCCATTTGGATCTTGGATATCAGTAATTGATGCTTCTTTAGTTCAAAGTGGATTGCAAGAATCTTGGCTAGCGAAAGTCATTCCAGCAGGATGCGGCCATTCATGGTTGAGACTGGAAGGTAGAAGGCCGTTGTTGATACATACTGAACCACTAATAGATGATGAGTCTTTATCTGGGTTTGTTGTTTGTAGTGGAAAAGTAGTGCAACATAGATTGACTGCCCCTGAACTAAGAACGATTGGACAAGTGTCATCTGCGGCTTTACGGCATGGCATAAACAAAGTTACACTACGGTGTAATATTGATCCTGATATTCACCCAACAGTTCAGCGTAAATTAGATTCATCGCTTAAAGGAAATGAGGGCTCTAGCGCCTTCATGGTAGACATAAATCTTGAAAGGGGAAAGTCAAGTCATTCACTTTTTATAGTTTGTAAACAGGATAATTAAGTAATTTCTATCCATAGATTATATTCCGTATATTTGAAATAGGGACGGTAAGTCGCGAGGACGCCCATTGGGCCACTGGAAACAGTGAACACGGGGGAACCGACATGGCGAAAGTAAACGAAGCAGAATTAGGAGATGATTTCTCCTACATATTTAGAATAGCAGAAAGTGACATTGACGGATTGAGTCCAATATCAATAGGATTAACCTCAATAAAAGGAATTGGAGTTAGAACATCTCAGCAAATTTGTAGACTATCAGATATAGATGGGAAGAAATTAGGTGGTTTACTAACTGCTGAAGAAAAAGATTCTCTACGGTCTACAATAGATGACTACGCCACTGTTGCACCTTGGTGGTTGATGAATAGACAGCGTGATTTAGAAAGTAATGAGGATGCACATCTAGTTTCTCTTGAAGTTAAATTAACTCGTGATGACGATATATCAAGATTAGCAGGTATGAAAACTTACAGAGGAATGCGCCACAGAAGTGGACACAAAGTTCGAGGACAGCGTCTTAGAGCCAATGGCCGCTCAGGTACAACGCTCGGCGTGGTAAAGAAATAATGGAGAGGTGATGAAAAATGGGTGATCCAAAATTTGCAAGGTCTAAGACACAAACGCCAACACATCCTTGGAAACAAGCAAGGATTGATGAAGAACATGCTCTTAAGGAGAAATACGGCCTTAAGAAAACAGGCGGTATGAAAGAGATCTGGAGAGAAAAGACAGCACTTAGAAGATATCGAAATCAAGCCATGAAGTTAATAGGAAGAGTAGATACTTCTGAAGGACATTTTGCTAGAGAAAAGGATCAGTTATTGGACTCATTGACGAGAAGAGGATTATTGCCTGAGGGGGCAAATGTTGGAGATGTACTTCAAATTGATGTTGATCAGATGCTTTCTAGAAGGTTGCAATCTGTAGTATATAGACGTGGTTTAGCACCTACAATGAGGTCGGCAAGACAATTAATAATGCATGGCCATATATCAGTAGGTCAACAAAAGATGACAGTTCCTGGATATCACATATTAAAGGATGAAGAAGAAGGATTGCAATATAATTCCAATTCCCCATTTATGATTGAAAATTCTACATTCCGTCAAGAATTAGAAAAATTGCGAGTTGTTGATTCAGATGAAGCGGATCAAGAAGAGGTTTCAGAAGTAAGGCAGGCTACAGAAGAATTTGTGGATAAAATTAAATCTGATGCCGGAGATGCCCCAACAGTTGCAGATACCATACCAAAGGAGGCGAAATAATGGGACATAAGGCAATTTTACATATTCACAGTACTTTCAATAACGTATTAATAACTGCAACTGACCTTACTGGCTGTGAGACAATCTGTAAAGTATCTGGTGGAATGGTAACAAAAGGAGGTAGTGATTCTGGTGGGCAATTTGCTGCCACAAGAGCTGCTGAAAGAATAGCTGAGATGCTAGCTGAAAAGGAATTCAATCAAGTAATCGTCAAATATAGAGGTGCTGGCGGTAATAGATCAACTAATGCACCGGGTGCTACAGCGGCAATTAGGGCACTTACCAGAGCAGGAGTTCAGATAACACGCATTGAAGACGTCACTCCAATACCTACAGATGGTACAAAAAGTAAAGGCGGAAGACGCGGTAGGAGAGTATGAGGTGATTATATGGTTAAAGTAAAAGTTATTAATGAAAAATCAAACAGTATCCAAATTTTATTTGTAGATGCGGATAGGTCATTACTAAGTGGAATTAGGCGTTCGTTGATGTCCGATACACCTAAAATGGCCATTGATACAGTAAGATTTGAATTAGGATTAGTTGAAGAAGATGGAGAAATATGGGAAAGTAATGGACCGTTACCTGATGAAACCATTGCTCAAAGGCTTGCAATGATACCAATTGTAACAAGGCATGATGATTTTTACTTCCAAAATGAATGTCCTTCTTGTAAGGATTTAGTAGATGATCAAAGAGGGTGCCCTCAATGCTCTGTAATCTATGCTTGTAAAGTATTTGGAACTGAAGAAGGAAAAATAATTACTGCGGGAGATATGAAGCCAATGGGTGATGATTCGCTAAGTATTATAGATGAATTCAAAGATATTCCTCTTACTAAATTATTCAAAGGTCAAATGTTGGAATTTTTTGCAACTGCCATAATGGGCCGTGGAAGAGAACATGCAAAGTGGTCTCCAGTTTGTGGAGTTTCATTTACATCTAGGAAAATTGGAGTAATAAACAACAAAACAAAAGCAAAAATTCTTTGGGATTTAAATTTAAAAATAACATCTAAGGACTTTAAAGCTGGTAAATTAGAAGATTTTGAGAAAGTATACCAACTTGAAAGAGAGTTAAATCATGTCGGAGAGGGAACTGAAGAGATGAAAGAATTTAAAGATGCAATCACAATTGAAGACGTCCCTGGGGAATATATTTTAAGTTTTGAAACAGATGGCTCTATGCCTCCTCAGGTTGCTTTTGAAAAGGCTACACAGGAACTTGCTGGCCGATTTAAATTAATGTCAGAAGATTTCGCAACATCCTTAATTATCTGATTAGTCAAAGGCTTCTTGTCTAAAAGGTTGTAGCAAAGTCATGGTTGTGAAACTTGGCAAAGGGCAATGCGGTGGCCACGTTACCTTATTATTTGCTATAGCAGATAATGTTGAAGCGCTGGAGAAGCAGGGAAGTTTAGGGGCAGGTTTATGCTTAAAAGATGGAATTGAAGCAATATCTAGAGGTGAACCAGGTTCCTTTAAATTGGATATAAATTTTATAAATGGAAATGGAGATGTTGGCCTTTATCAAGATGTTGTAAAAGTTTTATCATTAGAAATACCAGAAATTAAAAATTATTCTTGGGAATTAAATATTCGTTTTTCATTGCCAGTTTCACAAGGTTTTGGCATGTCTGCATCAGGAGCAATAGCCGCTGCTAGTTCCTTTCAAAGAGCACTTGGAATTTCACATGAAGAAAGTAGAAGAAGATCATATTTGATAGCCCATATTGTAGAACGTATGAGATCTACGGGGTTGGGGGATACTACTGCATTGGCGTCGGGAGGAGTAGAGAGAAGAATTGTTGAAGGTTCACCTTATAGTAGTAATTTACTGATTAAAGGGCCCGGAATATCAGAAGGTTGGACAAAAGATATCCCCTTAATATTAGCTTGGAAGTCAAAGAGTGGCAGCCATACTTCAGATTATATTGATCATGTAGAATGGAAAAAGAAAATTACAAATGCTGGATTGAAAAAAATGAAGACCATTGGAGAAGGAAAATGGGATTCTTCTAGATGGAGGGAATTATTGGATGCTTCAAAAGATTTTGCTTCTGAAAGTGGATTACTACTCGATTCTAAAAGATCAATAATTTTGGAAGATGCGAATAGGGTAATAGAGGCAAATAATTTGGAAGATGAATGTATGGCTTTATTATGTATGCTTGGAGAAAGTATCGTAATAGTTCCAAAGAACCTTAGTTCTCTTGACTTTAAAATTGACACAGTTTGTAATGATTTAAGGAAAATAGGATATCAGACCATCATTACTGAAGTTTCTAAGTTATCATAAAATATTTTTTTCCCTACTTTTTTCATGAAAATCAGATAATAATGTAAGATCTAGTGGGCTTGCATCTAATTGAATCGCTCCCTTTAGCCTCAAAGAATCGCAAAATCCATGGCGATAGACAATTCCTCCATGCCCATATTCATTTACATACCTGTCCACTTGTTTTTGTGTTTTCTTTTTTGGAAATTTTAAATCGGCACCAAAAAAATGTTTTGCGTCAATCCATGCGCATGGGATTCCATTTATTCTTACATCATCTAGAAACAATAAATCGGGAGTTATAATTGCTCTTCCTTCTAACTCTTTTTGTTCTTTAAGTAGATCCTCCTGGCGTCTAAATCTAACGCCTAATGAAGAGAAATAATTACACAATATATCTTCAAATATTTCCGCTGCAGATTGTGTTTCTGATTGATTTACAGAGCTTACTTTATCATGTTGTTCGGCTAATTGGAATTCTTTTTTATCCCTATCATTAAGTTTAGAAGGGTTTTTTAGAGTTTCCTTTATTCTTGTTTTAGTCCATCCTCTGCCAGTCAGAATAGCCCGAAAGGTATTAACTGGGGGTGCATCGAATTTTGTGGAGAGAGATATAATGCCTTGTCCTGCATCATAACGTCTTTTTAGTTCATTGGAGCGACTCATGATTCGACCATGAGAATATACACTTTTTTCTTGGTTCAATGCTGAACGGAGGGATAATGCTTGCTCAAGGGAAATGGGATATTTATCAATTTTTTTAGCTATTTCTGTGACTCTGTCTTCTTCTAACCATCCAAATTCTCCGGGTCTGCATATAAATTCTCCTACCTTCTTTTGAGTTTCTTTCGGAACGCCATTGGTGATCCATTCGAGTTCTATTAGAGCAGGTGGAGGTTCAATTATACTAGGTATACCTTGAGGAGGAGGGGATATTTGGAATCTAGATATTGCTTTATCTATTGCTTCAGAATTTTGAACATTTGCTTCTTCATTAGATTTATGGTTATTATCATCGCGTCGGGTACGTTTTTGACGACGGTTGCGACTTATTTTTCCATCGGAAGGTTCGCTCAACATTTAATCGACTGAGAGGTACTCCATGAACCCACCGAGTGAATATATATCTAATGGCCAACTTTGTCAAGTAAAAGCTATTCCTGGCTCTAGAGGGAAAGCCAATCTGGCTTTCCCTGCGACGTCTTCGCCCTCTCCTACAGAGTATATTGTAACAAAATCTAATCCTAATTCCTTTGAAATAAAATTTATATTTGATGATAAAAATTCAGATTCGTTGTTCATGTTAGTGATTAAATTTTTATCATCTTCTGCCCAAGTGAAAATCTTACCTCTTTTCTTCTTAGTGCCAATAGTTAAAATGGTCCATGTTTGGAATATTTCTCCTCTAATTTGTTCGTTTTTAAAGATAGGCAAGGATTTCAGATACTCTGTACCTTTGGATCTAAAATCAAATCCTTTTGATTGTAATGTTATTGCTTCTCTTGCTAAATCGTACTTCCATTTAGGCGATGTTTGAATGGTAAGGGTTGTTATTTCCGAGTCAACATGGCGTTCAGCAAGGCCTTTGACGTTTCTAGAAGAATCGATAACATTGCGTAATAGGGTTTCATAAGATAATATAATATTATCATTATTTGGAATCACATTCTCAGGTAGTTCAAATTTTGCTAGGTACCCTTCTTGACCCATGCGATACCAAAATTCCTCAGCCAGATGAGGAGTTATTGGAGATAGCATAGGCAACCAAGTTTTTAGGAATTCAATAGCGATTTCGTAGTTATTGCCCCCTCTTCTACGGTACCAGTTCCAATCTGAAAGCATAGTGAAATGGCTCAACATTACCCCTTCACGTAAGCTTACGTCGGACATTACTTTTTTCCATTTTTCTTGATTTTTTCTTAATTTAGCAATAATCCAATTATCCATTTTACTAGAAGATTTGGGCATTAACAATGCTGAACTTAGTGCTTCAATTATTGATTTCAGTTGCCTATGGTTCGCCTCTAAGACACTGTCTGACCAGTCCATTCCTGCTTCAGGGTTAGCACCAAATAAAATGAATAACCTAACTGTATCGGCACCATAAATATCAACCATTTGACCAGGACTGATGGTATTTCCTAATGATTTACTCATTTTTGCTGAGCGTTGCCCTAATAATTCACCACAAGTAGGGCAGTTGCAATCAAAAAAATCTATATGATAATCTACATTGCATTTTGAGCAAAATGGCGTAGGAGAATTTAACATTCCCTGACAAACTAATCGCCCAAATGGTTCCCCTACTGAAATCATATCAGCATCACGTATAATTTTTGTAAAAAATCTAGCATAAAGTAAATGCATTACTGCATGTTCTATTCCCCCTATGTACAAATCAATTCCTCCTTTCATCCAATAATCTACAGTTTCTTTATCGAAAGGAGAATTTGCATTATTAGAATCACAATACCTCATAAAATACCAAGAAGAATCATAAAATGTATCCATAGTATCAGTTTCTCTTTTGGCTTTATTTCCACATATGGGGCAATTTACATTGATAAAGTCTTTGTGATTATCCAAGGGATTGCCACTTTGATCTTCCCTAAATATGACATCTAAAGGGAGCATAACAGGTAAAGATGATTTTGGAACCGGAACTACGCCACATGATTTACAATGAATCATTGGTATTGGGGTGCCCCAGAATCGTTGTCTTGACAGTAACCAATCTTTCAATCTATACTGTACTGCACCCTCACCGGATTGTATATTCTCTAATTCTGAAATTATTGCATTTTTTGCATCTTCACCATACAATCCATCAAATTTATCAGTATAAGAATTAATCATGGCACCATATCCTTCGAACGCCGATTTTATGTCTCCATCATTATCATCATTAAGCTCATTTGATAAAACTTGCTTAATCGGTAAATCATATTTCTTAGCAAAATCAAAATCTCTTTGATCGTGACCCGGTACTGCCATAACAGCTCCAGTACCATATGAAGCGACAACAAAATTACCTGCATATATTGGGATTTTTTCTTTACTCAGTGGATTTACAGCATATTTTCCTAAAAAAACTCCTTTCTTATCTTTTAACATATTTATACGTTCGAATTCTGATAATTTAGAACATTCATCATGTAATTTTCTCCATCCTTTTTCCCATTCAGTATTTTTACAAAGTTCTTCACATAAGTGGTGCTCAGGTGAAAGGGTAACAAAGGTTGTACCAAATATTGTATCCGGCCTTGTAGTAAAAACACTAATTTTAGAATCTGAATTGAAGACAGTAAAATCTATATTAGCTCCTTGGGACCTGCCAATCCAGTTTCTTTGCATTGATTTAACATTTTCGGGGAAAGAAATATTATCAAGTTCATCGAGTAATTCATCAGAATAATCTGTCATCCTCAAAAACCATTGAGCCATATCTTTCTGTATAACTTCTAATCCACATCTCCAGCAACGATTATTTTTTACTTGTTCATTTGCTAAGACTGTGTCGCAGTCATTACACCAATTAACTGGTGCATATCTTCTTTCAACAAGTCCTTTTTCATTTAACATTAAGAATATTTCTTGATTCCAACGATAATATTCTACGTCTGAAGTTGTTAAAGATCTGCGCCAATCATATGAATACCCCATTCTTTCTTGGTCTGCCCTAATACTTGCGATATTTCTATGAGTAACGTAATGCGGATGGCCTTGTTCTTTTTTTGCAGCATTTTCTGCAGGCATTCCAAAGGAATCATATCCCATTGGATATAGCACATTTTTCCCCATCAAGCGTTGAAATCTGGCCATAGAATCACCGATTGAATAATTCCGGACATGCCCCATGTGCATATTTCCAGACGGATAAGGGAACATTTCAAGGCAGTAGAATTTTGGTTTATTTGAGTTTGCTTCGGTTTCAAAAACTTTGGCTTTTGCCCACTCTTTTTGCCATCGGATTTCAGTTTCTTGGACATCATATTTCATCTAATCACTCTCATTAAATGTCTAATAGATAGGTTAAAATCCCCTTAGAATTAGCATAGTTGACAAAATGTCATTAGGTACGATATATGATGGATGTATTCGTGCCATATTGTTCGACTTGTAATATCTGATTTGAAGTATACCCTTTTAGCATCCACCGTTAGGCCTATGCATGATGTTCTATTCGGACTAAATATGCTTAGCAAGGGAGAGTTTGATATTGATATCAGAGACGATGGAGTTGAAGTTTGGGTCACTCAGATGGGAGATTTTATGAATATGAATACGGCATTTATAGATCGACAATCCAAAATTGTGGCAATAATAGATCCATTTAATACAGAACTTTGGATTACAGAGCTTAAAAAGGAGGGTTTAGAGCCTACACATTTACTCTATACACATACTCATCGTGATCATACATATGGATATTCTGAAATGATTAATAATTTTCCTGGAATTGAAGTTTTAGGACATGAGGAAGCAAAAGTACCATACTTATTAGGAGATGGTTTATTTAATAAGGTAGATTTTACTACTACATGGAATAATCCACCAAACAGTACATTAGAGTGGAATATGGGAAAAATACACTTACACATTACTCATTCCCCTGGGCATGCTCCTGGTCACATAACTTTCCATGGACATGGAGTCTATCATGCTGGAGATTTACTATTTACAGCACATTCAGGAAGGGTAGATCTACCCGGATCTGATCCTGTTGCTCAAATGAATAGTCTCTCTTTTGCTGATAAATTACTAAATGAGTTACCACCAGAGTGGAGATTGATTCCCGGACATCGTTATGACTGGATAGATGGGACTACCCCCGACTGGGTATCTATAGAAGAAATTTTAAAATATAATTTTTCATTAAATGATGTTCGTAGCAAAAATTAGTTTTTATTTCGCCTTAATAGTTTTGTCATTATTCTACTCTCTTTTTCTAGTTCTTTTTTTGGTTTCCCTTCGCGTATCTTTTTTAGGGCATTGATCGGAATCCATTCATCAGGAATGAGCCTCCAGGGTGTTACATTAGCAAGAATTCCTAAAAGAATATGGCTACCAGGGATCATAAATACTCGTAATGGTGGTACTATGATACTTAGAGTAGCAAGATCTTCGCGCGCTTTTAATTTATCACTTTTTGAGATTTTGCGCCCTATTAACAAATTCGCTAATGTTGAAGAAGTTTCTTTGAAATGTTCAGCTGATATTTTGGAAATATCCCATGCTATTTCTATTGATTTACCCCAACCATCCGGATTATTAGCAACTTCTAATAATTCATTTTTTGATTGTTCAGGCAATGATCTGTATGTAAAATAAGTTCCTGAGATTACCATAGATATTAATCTTAAAGAATACTTCATATTATTGAAAAATCTTCCCAAAAAAATCACTCAGTTTTATCTTTTTTATCAGTATTTATTTTTAATTTTTTAATCGCAATAGCTACACTTCCCACCGGTAAATTTCCTTCATTCTCTAATGCTGAAATCGCTCCTAGAATAATATTTTTAGTATCTATCTCAAAAAACTCTCTAAGAGAATCTCGCGTATCGGAACGTCCGTAGCCATCTGTTCCTAAAACAATAAACTGCCCCCCTATCCATCTATGAATCATCTCTGGTATTGCACATATATGGTCTGAAACGGCTATTGTTGGTAGTTCATCTCCGAAACAATCTTCTACATACGCAGACATTTTATCTTGAGGATTTAATCTATTGTAACGAGTTGTGGATAATCCTTCTCTACGTAATTCCCCATAAGAGGTTACTGACCATAATTCTGAATCTATACCAAAGTCAGTATACAAAATTTCATGTGCTTCTTTAGCGTATTTTAATATGGGCCCTGAACCAAGTAATCTAACTTTCGGCATTTTATTATTTTTTCCTTCAACTAACTTATATGCCCCTCTAATTATACCTTTATCCACTCCATCGGGCTTGGGGGGCTGTTGTTGATTCTCATTGTATATCATTATATAATGGAAAACATCTAATTCTTGGCCCCACATTTCCTTTATACCGTGATTTATTATTGTTGATAATTCATAGGCATAAGCTGGGTCCCATGCCCTGCATGATGGAACCGTAGATGCAATAAGTAGGCTATGCCCATCTTGGTGTTGTAACCCTTCACCGTTTAGAGTTGTGCGGCCCGCAGTAGCCCCCATCAGAAATCCGCGTGCCCTTGCATCGGCTGCACTCCAAATTTGATCTGCTACTCTTTGAAAGCCGAACATTGAGTAAAATGTATAAAAAGGTAAAGTTGGTGAATTAGAATGAGAATAGGAAGTTGCACTTGCTATCCATGATGCAATAGCATTTGCTTCGGAAATTCCCTCTTCTAATATCTGACCTCCTTGTGATTCTTTATAATTTAATAGCATTTTGTGATCTACAGGAGTATATTTTTGACCTTGGCTGGAAAATATTCCAAATTCACTAAAAAGAGGATCCATGCCAAAGGTCCTTCCTTCATCTGGAATTATAGGAACTACTCTGTCACCAATATCCGATTTCATTATTTTCCTAAGTAATCTAACAAAAGCCATAGTTGTAGAAACTTGCTGGCCTTCTGGCGTCCCTTTGTCGAAATCTGAATATACGTCATAGCCTGGAAGGTTTATATTTATTTTTGGAGATTTTCTAGATGGAAGAAATCCTCCTAATTTATTTCTTTGTGATATCAAATATTGAAATTCTTCTGAATCTGAATCCAACGCATAAAATGGACTCTTTTCTAGATCAGAATCTGGAATTGGGATTTGTAGTCTATCCTTGTATGCCTTTAGATCATCAAAATTCATCTTTTTCTTTTGATGAGTAGAGTTTCTTCCCTCAAAAGAATCTATTCCCCATCCCTTTACAGTATGTCCCAATATTACTGCAGGTCCATTTGCTGCTTCTGCGGCCTTAAATGCTGAATATACTTTTATTGGATCATGTCCTCCTCTTGCTAAATTAGATATTTCTGTATCTGATATTGTGTTTCCTAAACTTATTAATGCTTCATTACCTGAAAAAAATTCTGATCTGAATAGTGATGGCTTTAAGGTACTCATTCGTTGCCAATCGCCATCATTTATCTCTTCCATTCTCTTTAATACAATTCCTTTAATATTGGGTTTCATTATTTTATCCCAACCAGAATTCCAAAGTACTTTGATTACCGTCCATCCAGCACCTCTGTAAAGCCCTTCCAATTCCTGAATAATTTTAGAATTACCTCGAACAGGGCCATCTAATCTTTGGAGGTTACAATTTATTACTACAATTAAATTATCTAAATTCTCTCTTCCGGCAACCGCTATTGACGCTATTGATTCTGGTTCATCCATTTCTCCATCTCCCAAAAATGCAAAAACACGACTATCGGAAGTATCTGCCAAACCCCTCATGTGAAGGTATTTCCAAAATCTGGCTTGCATTACAGCTGCTAATGGGCCGAGTCCCATTGAAACAGTTGGATATTCCCAAAAATCTTTCATTAATCTAGGATGAGGGTATGATGACAATCCATCCTCAAATGCTTCTTGACGGAAATTAATTAATTGGTTGTGCGTTATTCGTCCTTCAAGATATGCTCTAGCATAAATTCCAGGACTGCAATGACCTTGAACATACAATGCGTCACCGATACCATTCATTTCTTTACCTCTAAAGATATGATTGAATCCTACTTCATAAAGTGTAGAGCTGGATGCATATGACGAAATATGACCGCCTATGCCATCTATTCTTCTATTTGCATCTGAAACTATTAAAGCTGCATTCCACAATATTAAGTTTTGAATTCTTCTTTCTAATTCTAAATCCCCAGGGTACGCCAGTTGTTGGTTTAATGGAATTGTGTTTAAATATGGTGTTTTAGATATCTGATTAATTGGGATAGATAGGTATTCCGCCTCTATCATTAATTCATGTAAAAGCATTCTTGCCCGTTCTGAGCCATGTTTTTGTACAACTGAACGAAGTGACTCCAACCATTCATCAGTTTCTTCAACATCATCATCTGGTAGATTTTGATGTGGTTTTAGACCTGACAATATATCACCTTCGGGACCTTATTACTACTCGGGGGTGGAATCATAGATTTCAAGTGTTAGATTAATTGTCAGTAGAAATAGACATTATATCTCAACTAAATAACATTCATGAACAGTCCTTATTCCTGAAATAGTTATTGCGGTGTCCCCTTCAATACAACGTTCACCATTCCATTCTTTCACTATTCTAAGAACGGTGCTCCGGCCTGGAACATTTTGAGGGTCGACTTTTAATTCTATACATATGGGTTTTCTTTCTCTAATCCAACCCAATGCTGCATCGGCAGACATACGGGCTATTCCATGTTGTTGCTCAGAACTTCTTACCCAGTAACCAAGATTCCAAACGGCTTTACCTGATCGAGTAATACGATCAAACCCTATCAATCCAAGGGCAAAATTATCCCATGACCTCATCATGACCCAATGATGTAATATTCCTTTCCTTCCTTTCTCTTCTGTTTCAGTTATGAAATCAGCAATTTGTTGACGTAATGGTTTTTCAGGTACTATCCATGGCATTGCCCAACTAACTTCAGGCCATGTCTCTTCAAAGGCTTCAATTAAATCAGAAAGATATTCAAGCGTTACTGGCCTTAAAATTAAATTATCATTGACCCTTATGGATGAAGTGGCTCTGGGCATTCAAATAGGACGCAAGAGTTAATGTAAATGATACCTATGCAAAAATAGATGTCATTTATGGCCTTAATTTTTGTTTTGCTTGTATAACATTTGGATCATTAGGAGCATATTTGAAAGCAGAAACTATCATTTTATCAACGGTATTCTTTCTACCTATTGTATCTAAAAGCTTGCCAATTGGGTACATTAAATTAGTTTGGCCACCTAAATGAGGTCCGACCTCATCAATTATTACCGTAGCCTGTGCTATATTTTTCTCGATAGCAGCCCTCATTGCTGTGAGGACTTGTTCTTTAAGTTCAGAAAACGGCCACTCATCTTGTTGGTCCCATGGCCAATATGTTGTTTTATGTTCAATTTCAATAAATAAGGGTTCTTGTGCTTCCAATACTGGTATTATTGGCGCTGATGGTAAAAATGGGAGGTTATCTTTGACTGCTGGTATTTCTTCTTTCATTTCATCAAATATTTCTTCTGAATGTTCAAAGCGGGGCAGGTTTAATGGAGCAGGGGGGATAATTGAGGTACTAATGTCTGATTCTAATGTGTTTTCTTCACTAAAGAATGCTTGCTCATAAACATCTACATCGCCATCTCCATCAAAATCTGCAGCATCGAAAATTTTAATTTCGCTAATTTCTTCCGTTATTTGTTCAGCAGAAGTTATTTGAACATTGTCCGGGGTTCCTGCGGTTGGCTGAATCAATCCTACAGGTTTGTATTCTATTTCTTCGACCTCCGTAGTATCTTCTTCAGGGATTTCAAACTTAACAGGTATTGAGGGTGCATCTTCAGGACTAAGTTGATAATCTTCTTGTTGGATATTTTTATCTTTAGGGATTTCGATAGCCCCAGAAGTCATGCTTAAGTTTGGTTTACTACTCAAAAATACTTCGTCTTCTTCTGTGTATTGATTCACATCAACAGTAACATCATCCATTTTGAATGTGGCTTTTGACCAATCGATTATTTCTTCTTCTTTTTCGACATCGGATTCGTTCATTAATTCATCAAATAAATCATTTGTTTCAGATTCTTCAATACTAGAAATTTGTAGATGGTTTGGCTTATTTAATTGGTATGAACAAGATTTACATATTTCTGCTTTAGCAGAATTTTTGTGTTGACATAAAGGGCATACTAAACCATCTGAAGTGTTGTTTTTCCAATTTTTAAACCGTTCCCACATGATAGCCTCCCCTCCTAATACATAGAGTCGTGGAAACATTGCGTATAATTATCACTGGATTATGATATATGGGCTGTCACAATTTTTTAGATACGAATAAGCACAACATTGAGAGTGAGGAGGCCGTGGGAACAATAGGGAATATGATATGAGTAATCACGAATCGCCAATATCAATCAATAAAGGAAAGGATACTCTTGCAAAAGTAATTGTTTCCCAGAAACATGATCTTTTAGCTGTCCCAGAAGGGACGATATTGGCTTCAAGAGTAGACAGGCTTGCTTCATTTGTTTTGGATGTAATAGTCATAACTACAGTACTTGTAATAATTACAAATGGTAAAATATTCTATGCATGGAATATGAGTATGTGGATATCATATGATTTTCACTATTCACTTATGATGACGTTTGTTATTTTTACTGCACATTGGCTCTATTGGAGGTTGTCTGGAGTGTATTTATCTAGATCGATTGGACAAAAATTATTCGGTTTGGCTATAGTAGCGGACGATGGTTCAGAAATGACTAGTGAGATGTGGGATAAACGTGTTTTGAATAAATTGCTATATTTAATACCATTAATTGGATGGTATAAAGGCATATATGATTTAGCAAGAATATCACAACGGCATACGCATCAATCAAATATTGATTTAAAAGTTAATTCTATTGTTGTGAAGGCTTTTTCATTACCTCCATTTAACCGTAAACATATCAAATAGGTGAATGCATGGATAAAGTGATAAAACATGTTTTATCGGGTAATTGCATAGTTTATCCAACGACAACCCAACCTGCACTAGGATGTATGCTTAATTCTGAAGGATTAGATAAACTGTATAAAATTAAACAACGTGATAGTTCTTTTCCTCTCAGTATCGGTGTTGCAAATATTGAACAAGCAAAGACAATAGTTGAAGTTCCTGATGATGTTTTAGATATCTTAAGTTATTTCCCAGATGGTTCTTTAACAATAATATTAAAAAGTCATAAAAAGCTTGACTCCCGTTTAGGAGGGAATAAAATAGCCATTAGAATTATGGCTCATAAAAAAGCAAAGGAGTTGTTATTAAAAACCGGACCTTTGACTGCCACCAGTGCTAATAAAAGTGGTGTGGCGCCAGTATTAAATTGTAAAGCAGCAGCAAGTATATTATCATCTTCAGAAAACAAAGTTGTCAGTTATATGGGTGAATGTTCAGATGGAATACCCAGTACTTTGATATCATGGCACACTGTCTGTGAATCACTCGAGTTGTCGGACATAGTGATACTGAGAGAGGGAATAGTAAAATCGAAGGATGTTCTAAGATGGTGGAAGAATCAGATCTCAAACAGTGGAGAGACGCTGGTCACGTAGCTCGTAGAACCTTAGAAGGCATTAAAGGGGAAATTGTAGAAGGTAAAACCTGGTCTGAAGTTATTGACTCTGCAGAGCGCTTTATTCGACGTCATGGAGGGCAGGCTGCATTTCCAGTGACTATTTCCGTAAACAATATTGCAGCGCACTATACAACGAGTCATGCTGATAAACCCATGGAAGATTGGGAAAGTGAAATGACGTTTAGAAATGGAGATTTAGTCAAATTAGATGTTGGCGCACATATTAAAGGAGCAATAGCAGATAATGCTATGACAATTGAAGTTGGTTCAAAAGGAAAACACACTGATCAAATAAAAGCTGCTAAAGAAGCTCGAGATGCTGCCATAGAAAAAATGCATCCAGGTACACCCTGGTACGAAATAGGTGCCGCTGCTGAACAAGTAACAAAGGATGCTGGATTTGAACCCATTAGAAATCTTTGTGGGCATGAAATGGAGAGATGGAATTTACATGCGGGATTATCAATACCAATGTATGCCTGTGGTAAAAATAATCCTGGTTTTAAAGGAGTAGTAGAAAAGGGAGGAATATATGCCATTGAACCATTTAATACAACAGGTTCCTCTGGAATGATAGAAAATGTTCCTCCAACTGGATCTTCAAATATTCTAAGAGTTACAGGTGATGTGAAAATTCGTAAAGCATTAAGTAAAGGTAAATTAAAGCCATTAGGAGCAACAATGGCTAGATATATTGAAGAAAGGTATCAAACTCTTCCATTCGCCGAAAGATGGGCATATCCATTATTGGAAAAGCCATTTCCCGAACAAGATGAGGAGGCTTTGACCAAAAAATGGAACGCTCTAGTTAAAAAATTAACATCAATTAGGTTTTTAGAAGTATATCCTGCATTAAGAGATGTTGATGGAGGATTCGTGGGGCAATATGAACACACCGTTATAGTAACCGATGGTGGCCCTGAAATATTAACAATAGCATAAATTATTTTAATATAAACAAAAAATATAGTTAAAATTAAACTATTATCACAAAATGATTATTTATGGTCCTCTAGTATCGAAAGCCGTACGGGGCCGTAAGGTTCTCGCTGAGTGCATCCCATCCCCTCGCTTTTATCTCTCGCCCTGTACATCAAAACAACAATTAGTCGTTAGGTACTTTTATTGGGTTTCTCTTCTATCGCTCCAAAGATTGTTACTGCTATAATAGAAATTAGAACTAATATTATTCCTATTGTTTGCTTAAAGGATGGTTGTTCAGATAATAATACTATGCCCCATATTAATGTCAATATTGGTTGTAATAAAATTGCAAATGAAGTATGTGCACCAGGAAGACGAGGTAGCGCAAAGGCAATTGCCAGCCAACCTCCTGTTTGGCAAATGATTGCCAATATTATTATCCAACCATGACCTGGCCACGTAAATGAAAAATTAATACTTTCAATTGAAATTGAAGATAAAGGCAACAATCCCAATATGAATAATCCTGTTGCAGCCCCCAAAGTTGCATCTAACTGTACAGAGGCTGCTGGAGCTAATTCTTTATTTGAAAATCTAAAAATTATTAAAAATGAAGAATAAAAAAATGCAGCTATAATTCCAAATATAACTCCTTTAATTGGATCGTCCCCAAAGGCTTCAGAATCAGAAAATCCTGAAATTAGAAATAGGCCTAAGATCACTACAGGGAGTGCTAATAAAATTGTATAATTTGGTTTTTCTCCAAATATCTTCCACGAAATTAATGTTACAATAATAACTTGTGAATTTCCTATTAATGTTGCTATACCTATGCCTATGAATTTTAATGAACTAAAATATGCTACCATGTCGGGGGCTAATAAAAGTCCAGCAGAGAATGCTAGTAATCTAGTTTTTCTTAATCTTTTATCATTTTTACTTACAAACATTGCAATAATAACAAGTAATGGGATTGCATAGATCATACGAAAAAAGGCTCCTGTGACTGGATTAAGTTCTGAATAAACAAAAAATATTGGAGCAAAGGAGATTGCTGTAGCTCCACCTAAGGCCATCAACATGACTTTGTTATCGGAAGATTCCGACATTATGGTTCACCTTATTTAGATTCGTTAGCAGAAATCATTTGTTGTAATTCCCCACTTTCATACATCTCTAAAGCAATGTCTGAACCACCAATTAATTCACCATTAATATAAATCTGAGGCATGGTAGGAAAATCGGCCCACGCACAGACAGAGGGTATTGCACGAGGATCAGTAAGAATATTGACACTTACAAAGGGTTGCCCGAGTTCATTTAATACGGATGCTGCGCGGTTACTAAAGCCACATCTTGGTTCTTCTGGCGTTCCTTTCATAAACAAAACAATGTTATTATTATCAACTATTTCTTGTAATTCTTCTGGTGTCCAATTAAAACTCATTTTATTCACTCCTTTTTTCTCTTCTGATATGAACGCCGAAGAATTCTACGTCTCCTCCATGCGGATCAAAAGCGGTTTCACCACTTTTAGACGCTTGTTCGGGAGTCATGCATTTTAAATCCAAAGCATGCACAATGTTTTGTGCAATAAATTTTTTAAAATGGTTCAAAATAGGTCTTTGACGTTGTAATGGCCTAATTCCTTCATATTCAGGAGAAACGACTCGCACATGAAAATGATCTCCACTTTTATGTAAGTCGGTCACAGAAATATCAGCGTTAGGTATGACTTTCAAAACCTCTTCCACCACCCACTGTTCTGCTACCATAATGATGATAGCATAAGAGGTCACTATTGAATTCTTGGTGCAGAGTTTTACTTGTGTACCGCTGAAAGTATAGAATCTAAATTGGATTTAATGGATCCTTGGTCGTTTATCAAACCTGAACCGACAACGGCAACATCTACTCCCCAATTTGCAACCATAGGGGCATTATGGCTTTTTATTCCGCCGTCTATCATCAATTTGGTTTCACGCCCTCCGGCTGCTATTTGGATGTCTATAGAGTTTCTAAAATAGCGTACTTTATCTTCAATTTCCGGCATAAAGGATTGGCCTCCTTTGCCAGGGACTACTGACATAACAAGAACTAAATCTAGATTAGGAAGTAAGTGCATTACTTTCGAAGCATCGGTATTTGGATTGAGTACGCATCCCACTTGTATCCCAAAATCATGTATATCTTCTATTAATTTCTCAAAATTATCAACAGCCTCAAAATGGGCTATAATCAAATTAACGCCTGCTTTAGCATATTGTTCCCATGTTTCTTCCGCATTATTTATCATCAAATGGCAATCAATGAAAATATCTGGACCTAGTCTATTTCTTGTTGATTGAATTAATGCTGGCCCAAAAGTTATGGTTTTGTTTGTTACCCAATTACCATCCATTACATCCATATGAATCCATTTTATCCCTGCTTGTATTGCCGAATCTAAAGTTTTTCCAATTTCACAAAAATCTGCAGTCAAAATACTGGGTGTAATTTCCAAAGCAACATCTCCTTTTTTATTTCTAGGGAATGAAGTGTAGTAAATGAATTTACCTAAATATGGTAGTTTTAAAGACACATGTTGATAGGTCGTCAATGCTCCGTAGCGTATGTAGGTGTAATAATGGGCCAAGTTGTTGAAGTAAATGATGCTGATTTTGATATGATTACAAGCGGTAATGAATGGGTATTGGTGGACTTTTGGGCCCCTTGGTGCGGACCATGTAAAATGATTGCTCCGGTATTGTCTGAAATTGCCACAGAACGAGATATAACTATTGCTAAAGTAAATACTGACATCAATACACTGACACCCGGAAAATATGGAGTTAGGGGGATTCCCAATCTATTGTTATTTCATAATGGTAAAGTGGTTGAACAAATGACAGGTGCAATGCCTAAACCGGCTATGGATGATTGGCTAAATCGTCACATGTCTTGATTTCTAGCATCATATAATTTCTTTACTCTCAACTCATTTGGAGTACCTGTTTCCCTAAGTAAACGTGCCCTTAATGCTTCATGTATCCACATTCCCTCACTAAGTTCAAACATAAGTCCTCTTTCGATAATTTCGCTAGGTGGCTTACCACTAAATCCTGCAGCATGTGCAAGAATTTTCCAAGGAACCGGCCTATCAGACACAGCAAGAAGTGCCAAGATTTCTCTCTGATCGCTAGGCATAACATCTAGAATTTCTTCATCTAAAAATCGTAACCAATCTTCGTGTAGAGTTTTACCATAAAGCTCTAGAAGTTCTAAGGCCAAAGGATGTCCGCCTGTTGCCTGATGAATTTCTTCTACCGGAGCATTGGCAGATAAATTCAATGTATTCAGCCAATCAGATATCTCTTCAAGTGTAAGTCCAGAAAGTGTAAGTTCCTTTACTCGATTGCGAGTATGCACATCTCTTCGATCATAAAATGTTAAATTTTTCCTTGATATCATTAGTAATCTAATTTTAGTATCCTCTGCAACTTGCAATAACATCCCAAAAAAATTTTCCCCTGATGAATTAAGGTTATGTACATCATCTAATATTATAAGAATTTCATCATTTTCATCATTCCTCAAACCTTTTTTATCAAGTAAATGAGCAGTGATCCTCCGTCTATAGAGATCTAAATTCAAATCTGCCCCCGGGTTGAAGGGTATTGCCTCTAAAGTACCATAAGGGTCTTGTGATTTTCCTGATGAACGAATTCCAAAGCGGTGTAATATACTTGTAGCTATACCAAAAGTCGTATCCCATGGTTGGCAGGGATAATACATTATTTCGGTTTTAGGGTTGTCATTTAACACATCATCAATCCAAAATGATACTAAAGTAGTTTTACCGCATCCTGCAATTCCTGAAAGAACAAATAAAGGAGTTGTAGATTTATACCATGTGATTATTTTATTTTTCTCTAGTTTTCTTCCATGGACAGTTCGGGTATCTGGAGGGCGTGTATGATAAGTGGAATGAGCGCCAGAAAGCATACTAATTGAACCTGGTTTTTTACTGTTTTCTGATTTTGTTATTGTACCAAATCTAATATCTCCAAAATTCAATACTCCTTCATGTTGGGCATGCATTAAAATTTGTAATAATGTGAGATTTGCTCGAAGGTGACTGGCTGCTTCATCGGCTCTAATTTCTAATAGATTGTTGTCTCGGCCTCTAAGCAATACTTTGATGCACCGGAATGTGGCTATTCGTTCACTTACTTCATGCCGACCATCTTCAGTTAGTTGCCATGTTTTTTGTCTCCTATCATCACCCCTAATTGACCTAGTATGTTCAGTTGCCCAATCTTGCGCCATAATTTCTCTCATTGCCCTCGATACATTCGGAGGATGTAATGCACAAATCTCAGCTATTCCTGGCCTAGTCATTTCATATGTCACTAAATAGTGGTCAGCTTGGTGATCTTGTTCCCATAAATGTAAGAGAATCCTGTCTGTGACAGAGATACTAACACGGGCGTCAGTGCTAACCATGAATTTATGCGGGTGATAATCTATCATCAATAGTTCGGAAATTTGATTGGTTTTTGGATATACTTGTAAATTTTAGTCAATAAATACAGAGTAATGCCGTAACCTATGTGTCTAAGAACAACCTCGGAGGTTCGTGACGGCTTACTCAGAATTGATGGATAAGATTAAAGAGATTGATTTAATTGAACAAATTAATGGATTATTAGGATGGGACCAGGAAGTTATGATGCCTCCGAAGGCTGCTTCATTGAGGGCGGAGCAAATGGCTTGGTTATCCTCTAGCGGTCATAGTAAAATGACAGATTCAAGAATTGGTGATCTTTTAATTACATTAGAAAATGATCAAAAATTAAATGAAATTGAACGTGGAAATGTAAGGCTAATAAGAAATTCCTATGATAAAGCAATAAAATTACCAACTGATTTTATTATCGAGATTTCGAAACATAGATCAAAGGCAATGGTTACATGGACGGAAGCACGTTCTAAAGATGATTTTTCGATATTTAGAGATGATTTGAAAAAAATGATTGATTTGGTAAGGCTAGAGGCTGATTATTTAGGCTATGAAGAATTGCGTTACGATGCTTTACTTGATAATTATGAATCTGGGCTGACTGTATCTAGGCTAGACCCTCTATTCAAAAATTTAAGAGAGAATGTTGCCCCGTTGATTAAAATGGTAATAAAAAATGGAATAAGACCGAATATGGACTGGGTAGACAAGAATAATTGGAAAATTCCTGGTCAAGAATCGTTAAGCCAAAAGGTATCAGAATCAATCGGTTTTGATTTTGCTGCTGGACGAAGAGATGCTTCAACTCATCCATTTTGTGGAGGGCCAAATCCTGATGATGTCAGATGGACAACCAGATATTCTGATACAGATCCGTTTGGATCTTTATATGGCTCCATGCATGAAACTGGGCATGGCCTATACGAACAAGGAAGGCCACGGGAATTGGATTTTCAACCTGCTGGAAAAGCGAATGGCCTAGGAATACATGAAAGTCAAAGTAGACTATGGGAGAACCAGGTTGGTAGATCTGAAGCCTTTTGCGAATGGTCTTTACCCCTCTGGAAAAAATATTTTCCAGATAATATGAAAGGAGTTAGTGCTAAAGATTTATGGCGTTCTGTAAATTTAATAGAGCCTAGTTTAATCAGAGTAGAGGCTGATGAAGCAACATATAATCTACATATTATGATAAGATATGAAATTGAAAAGATGTTAATTAGTGGTGACATAGAAGTAGATGATTTGCCAAAAGTTTGGAATGAGATGTATGATGAATTTTTAGGAATTAGTGCACCTAATAATGCATTAGGAGTTTTACAGGATGTTCATTGGTCTATGGGTGCATTTGGATATTTTCCAACATATACTCTTGGTAATCTATATTCTGCTCAACTTTTAAATGCGGCTAGGAAAGAATTAGGAGATATTGAGGCACAAATTAGGAATGGAAATTTTTCCCCCCTATTGAATTGGATGAGAGATAAAGTACATTCTCGAGGTAGTATTTTAGAACCTGCACTACTAATAGAAGAAGCAACAGGATCTTTGCCATCATCTGACGAATTTGTGGATTATTTACGGGAAAAAATTAATGATTTATATGACTTATAAATGAGTGTGTTGTATGATAAATATTAGATTAGAAGATGTTGCTTCATTTGTAAGGAATATAGGTAGTGAATGTACATTAATAATTAACCATAATGATAATTTAATAATCGGTTCCAATACAGGATTATTGATTTGTTGGTCTGTCTCTTCTGGAATTGAAAAATGGAGGAATAGTTTTGAAGGTCCATGCTCAGAATTAGTTACAGATGAAGAAATATGTTATCTTACAGAAAATGGCAATGTTCATTCGATAAATTTGAAGAGTGGTGAAATAGTATGGAGTTTAGAACTAGAAGGATTAAGTGATTTTATTCAAGTTAATGGTGAAAATGTTTGGGTTACCTCTTCGACATATGACTTACATATTTCAAATTACTCAGAATCAATAGTTTGGCTTATAAATAAAAATGGAGATATAATGGAAAAATGGGCTGTGGAAGGTAAACCTTGGTCCCTTGCAATCACTGACCATGGGGTATTTATTGGGCTCAGTAGACCCAAATGTGGTTATGCTAAAATCTCTAAAAATAACAATATTGAATATGTATCTCTCAAAAATGAAAATCCAGTTACAATAGGGTTGGAAAAAGATAAAATGATATTTCTTGGGCATAGCAATGGAAAAGTTACTGTAATAGATCAAGAGGTAACTAGAGAAATAGACATAGGAAAATCCGCAGTAAGTTCATTAGAAAAGAAAGATGATTTGATCATTGGCTTGGAATCAGGAGAAATATATTCTGAATTAAATGAATGGAATATTAAACTAGATGGGATAATAGATAGAATAGTCCAGGGGCCATCAATTGAAGGTGTGAGATTTTTATGGTCGTCATCTTGGTCCAATAATTCTACTATATGTGCCATTGATATTAATACAGGATTGATAAATTATAAGTTACAACATAATTTCAGAATAAGGCAAATGAAAAGTAATGGGAAAATTTTAGTTCTTGGCGATTCAGATGGAAAAATTTTCTTAATTGAAGATTTGGTTTTAAATCGGCGAATAAAAGCCCCTATTGAACTAATAGAAAATGATGAAAAAAGAGCACTGCTCAAAGACAAGTTACGAAGCTTACGCATGTAATATTTTTCAGTGGAAATTTACCTAAAGGTAGGGGCATTTCCGGTGTACTGCGAGATTGTTACCGAAAGATTTAAGAGTCATGCATCTCCCTGTTTGCTTTGCTGCTCCAAGGGAGTGGTGTGGGGACGCTTAGGCTGAACCGCGGGCCACAAAAACTGAGCCTCAAAATTGGGGCAGTAAAATCAACTTCTGAGAAGAGGTTGAGGAAAGAGTCAAAATTGCCTGTGGGCAATTAAGACGCCGGTAGAACTGGTGTGGAAATAACCAAACGAAAGAATGGTAAAATAGACAACAGAGGCTGAGGAAAACAAAACCGAACGTTTAGGCGGGGAAAACAAAACCGAATCAGAAACTATACCGCAGAAGTGCACACAAGAAGGGGGAGGAGACAATCCTGAGTTGTGTCGTGGGGAACAACCAAGTAAAAATGGAAGGGAAACACGCAAAAACGAGCGCGAATAAAATCGTGGAGTGTAATGGTACTGATTTCGTGAAAAAAAACAGAGAGATCTGACTATGGAAACGAAAACGGCAAATGAGAAAGTAATTAATCAAATGTCGGAAAAGATGGAAACATCAGGCAAAATGAACCTTAATGGTTTATGAGTCGCTACCCGGGAAAATGGAAGTCTTAGGACTAAAGTAGAACCGGACCCTGCGGAGTAAACAGAGAACAATGCCCCCCCATAGGTATTGTTCTCTGTTGCTCCCACCTTTATTCATATTAGGCTCACATTATCTATAATTTCATAGTTACGAGAGTTTATATCATAAAAGTTATTTCTTGGGCCCAGTCATTTCTTTAGCAATCACCCATTGATTAAATTGTTCATTGGTTAGCAACCCTAATTCAATTGCACTTTGCCTCAATGTTAAATTATTTTCATGTGCATTCTTGGCAATTTTTGCCGAGTTATCATATCCGATATGCGAATTTAATGCTGTAACCAACATTAATGAATTTTCTAAATGTTCAGATATTTTTTCTTCATTGGCAGTAATTCCAATTATACAGTTTTTTGTAAACGACTTACAACAATCAGATAATAGTTCAATGCTATGAAGAAGATTGTATATAATCATAGGTTTAAACACATTTAACTCAAAATTACCTTGACTTCCCCCTATTGATATGGCTGTATTATTCCCCATCACTTGGCAGCATACCATAGTCATAGCTTCGGCTTGAGTTGGATTTACCTTTCCTGGCATTATACTTGATCCTGGCTCATTTGCTGGAAGAGATAATTCGCCAAATCCACATCTTGGTCCTGACCCTAGCCATCGGATATCATTTGCTAACTTCATTAGTGACACTGATAATGTATTTAGTGCGCCCGATGACGATACTATGGCATCATGTGCTGCAAGTTGAGAAAATTTATTATTTGCAGATTCAAAAGGTAAACCAGTTTTTTTTGCCATTTTTAAAGCCACTAACTCAGAAAAATCAGGATGTGTATTCAGCCCAGTACCTACTGCTGTACCTCCAAGAGCAAGCTCAAAGAGATCTATGAGTGTAAATTCAATTCTCTTGATATCTGCATCTAGCATTGCAACATATCCTCCAAATTCTTGGCTAAGCGTTAATGGGACTGCATCCATAAGGTGTGTCCTACCAATTTTTACAATACCTTCGAACTCTTTTACTTTATTTGAAAGTTCAGACCTGAGATATCTTACAGATGGTAGTAAATCATGATAAATTTCTTCTGCTGCGGCTAAATGCATAGCTGTTGGGAATGTATCATTGCTCGATTGTGCCATATTTACATGGTCGTTTGGATGAACTGGTTTTTTACTTCCGAGTACTCCATTGACAATTTCTATAGCCCTATTCGCTATTACCTCGTTGGCATTCATATTAGTTTGTGTTCCGGAACCAGTTTGCCAAATTCGAAGTGGAAAATGCTCATCCAAACTACCAGATATAACTTCTTCACATACATTGATTATTAATTTACCAATTTCAGAATCTAATTCCCCTAACTCAACGTTTACTTCTGCTGCTGACTGTTTCAAAATACCAAATGCCCTAATTATTGACCTAGGCATTAAGTCATTTCCTATATTGAAATTTACCAATGACCTAGCAGTTTGAGCACCATAATATCTATCAGCAGGAACTTCAATTACGCCCATTGTATCTTCTTCTTTTCTTATCTCCCCCTTGGGTAAACTAGGATTTATTTCTATAACAATATCAGAATTTTTAATTTTTGAGATTTTTGAGTTTAACGATTCTAAAATCATCTGGGAAATTGTTGCTGATCTACCAGAATTTTTACCTTTACCAACGTTTAAGTCTAGTTTTAGCGCTATTTCTTCTGGTACACTAATTGTCATTATTCTACGGTCGCCTGCGCGATGTTTTCCCATATTCTAATTTAATTAATAATTATTAATAAAGTATTTCATATTCTGATTTGCAAAATTATTGTATTCTTCTTACTGATATTATTTGTTGAGCAACCTCTGGCTTATCTCTAAAATTTGTAGGTTGACTTTCTATTACTTTTACTATGTCCATTCCCTTTACTACTTCACCAAATACAGCATGATTCCCATTTAACCACGGAGTGGCGACTGTTGTTAAGAAAAATTGTGATCCCCCCGTATTCTTACCTGCATTCGCCATTGAAAAAAGACCTGGTTTATCATGTAATTTTGCAAGTGCAGATTCTTCACAAGGTATTTGCCAACCCGGGCCTCCTGTTCCTGCAGCCCTACTTTCTGGATCTGAAGATTTGGGGCAACCGCCCTGTATCATAAAATCTTTAATTATACGATGAAAATGTAACCCATCATAGAACCCATCATCAACTAACTTAAGGAAATTTGAAGTTGTTTCTGGGCAATCTTTGGTATAGAGCTCAATTTGAATTTCTCCCTGTGTTGTCAGCATGGTAACATATGTCATATCTCAAAGGGGAGCAATGAGGCTCATGAGTCTAACGGTCACTCATTAAGAAAATATATCAAGAAATTACGGATCCAATTAAAGTAGTTCGAGGTACTTCCAAGAGTTTTACTGTTCCATCTGGATCTAAAGCCCCCAGGATTAAAAATTGTGAAACAAATCCTTTCGGTAACGTCTTATCTCCTAGATTTACTGCACCTACCACTTTACGGCCAATTAATTGGCCCCTGGAGTAATTAGTTACTTGTGCTGAAGTCCAAAGCTTTCCTAAAACTGGACCAAAATTTGCTTTAATTTTATATGATGGTTTTCTCATTTCAGGAAATTCTTCTACTTCTAATATCTCGCCAACTCTCATATCGAGAGAGAAAAACCCTTGTACACCCAAATATTCTTTTTTACTAATTTTTTCAGGATGATATGGATTTTGATTTGAATCTATACGATGTTGGGCCATTCACTCTTCTCCTGTGATATCTGACCTAACGACCAAGGGTATTAATGGTATTTGAGCATCTTTGAATGCCTTAATGCCTCCCTCTTGCCTATCTAGTATGGTTATACAACCGACGACGATACAACCAACTTCTTGGAGTCTTTTTGCAGCCTTTAATGCAGAACCACCAGTAGTAGTAACATCTTCTAAAAGAATAATATGATCGTTTTTGTTTAGACTTGCCCCCTCGATCCCTGGAGGATTGCCGGTCTTTCTCCCGCCTCTACCTTTAGGTTCCTTACGAATTATAAATCCTTTTAATTTGGAGTCTTTTTCTGCTTTAGCAATTGCTATTCCTGTCAAGGGTACTGCGCCGAGTTCCAATCCTCCAATAGCATCTACCTTAGTAAAATTTCTAATTGTGTCATGTATCATAATACCCAGTAAATGAGCGCATTCTGGGTTCATCATAACTGGTTTCATATCGAAAAAGTGTGGACTAGTTCGACCGCTTGCCAAGGTGAAGAGATCATCAGGAGAATGAAGGTAAGATAGTTCTTTTATATTGCTAATAAGTTTTAATTTTGCTTCTTGGATAGGAGTCATCTGTGTATTCTCTTAACTATGGAAATACTAGGACCGAATGAACGTTATCCTAAATATGTCCTAAAAAAGTTGATATCGCAGTCAATGTTCTTGTGCGACCTATCGCAGTCAAGTATTATCGGTGACCGAGGGGTGTGTATGAAATGTTAGAAAAAAATATTCGTACAATAACATATAATTCCGAAGTTTTGGAACAAGAGTCTAAAAAATATCAAGAATGGTTAGATGAAAAAACTGAAGAAGTTTATAATTTAGCTTCAAAAGCGAAATTAAAAAATTTAGATTTTGAAAATTACATAGAAATTCCTAGAGCTTCTGACCTTGCAAGTAGAACTGAAAAACTTCTCCAGAAAGACTATTTGAAGGACTTATCAATAGAAGATGATTTACGTAAATTGCTAAAAGAGTATGATAGAGAAACTACATCAATAAAAATAGGCGTGGATGTAGCCAAGCGTAAATTTGAAGAAACAAAGGACTTGCAAATATCAATAGATTGTGGATTAAGAGTCGGATTGGCTGTCCTTACAGAAGCAGTTTTAGTAGCGCCATTAGAAGGAATTGGTGATGTTAGAATATTAAATAACGTAGACGGTTCAGAATTTTTATCAATAGATTTCTGTGGGCCGATTCGTGCTGCAGGAGGGACTGCACAGGCACTCGGCGTACTTATTGGAGATATGATTAGGAGAGAATTAGGAGTAAGCAGATACATACCAACTACAGATGAAGTTGAAAGAGTAAAAGAAGAATTTGGCCTATATAGAGTTGGGTTACAATACAAACCTCCTCCTGAAGAGATAGAAACAATAGTTAGAGCGTGCCCAGTGATGATTAATGGAGAAGAAACCGAAAAAAATGAATGTGCTGGATTCAAAGAAGTTCGGAATGTAATAAATTCTAATGGTACCCCTAGAACAAGAATAAGGGGTGGTGTAATGCTAGTTATCGGGGAAGGTTTATGCCTCAAAGCGCCAAAAATTAAAAAACATGTAGAGCGCTTAAAAATAGCCGGTTGGGAATTTATTTCTGACTTTGCAGATAAAGGGAAAAAAAAGGAAGAGGGCGTGGTTTTCAAGTCAAGAACTATTCCAAAAATTACAAGATTTATGGATGATGTTATTGCTGGAAGGCCAATTTTTGGAGAACCAGGAGAACCAGGAGGTTTTAGACTCAGATATGGAAGAAGCAGAGTTACCGGATTGGCCGCTGCAGGAATTAATCCAATTACTATGGAAGCGATGGGGGGATTTTTATCAGTTGGAACTCAAATGAAAACAGAAAGGCCGGGTAAGGCGTGTGCGGTAACTCCTTGTATCGATATTGATGGCCCTCTAATACTAGATATTGAAGGTAATTATAAGCTTATCAAAAGCATAGAAGAATGGCACAAGATTGAAAATAAAATACATTCTATTTGGGATTCTGGAGAAATATTAATAGGATTTGGAGAGTTTTTGGAAAATAATAAAAATTTAGTTCCTTCATCTTATTCTAAAGATTGGTGGGCTGCTGATCTTGCAGAAGCTTTGGATCATCCAGATAAAGTAGATAAATTCGCTAAAATAATAAATATTAAAAAATCAAAATTACCGTTAGGTGTACCATTCACGGGTGCAATTAATCGAGGAGGGGAGAATCCGATAGATAGGAATTGGAGAAAACGGGATTGGATATCTTTCTTAAAAAATTGTAAATTAAATTGGGACCAAGTCTATGAAATATCACAAAACTTTGCTACTGCAGTGCCCCCTCCATGGAACATTTGGTGGTCGGATTTACCAATTGTTGCAGTTCCATTGTTGGTGGATGCATTAGTAACTTCTGGAATAGAGTATGGTAATTTAAGATTAAAGGAGGTAGTCAAAAATTGGAACATTAATAATGAATTACCGGGGTCAATATCAGAAGAAATATTAGAGGAATTTCCAAAAACATCCGAAATAAAAATACATGGCGTTATAAAATGTGCGTTGATGACTCTTGGATTAGAACATCATCATGAAGGTCAGGATATAATTATACCCAGAAATTGGGAAGGGTTATTGGATGGTTTGGGTTTAAAAATTAAATCTAAATCGATAATAAAAAATTTAAATTATACACCTTATGTAATCGATAGGATATCAAAATTAAAAGCTGCAAATATAGTAATTAATGAAGAAAGGGAAAGGTCGAAGATTCTAAAGAAAAAGAGGGAGAATTCGAGAAGGGAGGCAACCACGGGAGCAATGCAATCAGGGCTAGACTCTTCCGAAACTGAAAGAGTTGGGGAGACTGCAGCAAATAAAATAATTGATAAAGGACCACGGGATTTAAAGTTGTATCAAAATGCTATGAAATTGGTTGATGATAATAAAGTGGAAAAGACATTGTGGCTAGTGAGGAATTTGTCTTCAATTAGATGGGAGGATGCAGTGCCCTGCAGGATTGGAGCAAGAATGGGGCGACCTGAGAAATCTGGAATTAGGGAGATGAAACCCATGGTGCATGCTTTGTATCCAATTGGAGGAGCAGGGGGGCCTCAAAGACTAATGCAACAAGCATCAAAGAAGGTTAAAATCACGGTAGAGATGTCTCCAAGAATTTGTGGAAAATGTGGAAAGAATTCGGGTCATATTATTTGTCATAATAGAGTTGATCAAAGCAATCCGATTGAATGTGGAGGAAGGACTTCTTTAAGAACGCAAAAAAAACAACAAAGGAGAAGAATTGGAGAAAGAACACATGTCCCTATTGAATCGATATTAGAGGTGAAAAGGAGATCTTTAGGATTAGAACGTTTGCCTGAAAGAATAAAAGCGATGAAAGAATTGATTTCAAGATTACAAACACCCGAACCAATTGAAAAGGGCATATTGAGGGCAAAGCACAATTTATCTGTATTTAGAGATGGGACAGCCAGATATGATATGATAGATGTTCCAATAACCCATTTCCGTCCATCGGAAATTGGCACCCCCTGGAAAAGTCTGTATAATTTAGGATATAATTATGACATGTATGGCAAAGAATTAAAATCAAATGAACAAATATTAGAATTATTTCCTCAAGATTTTATTCCATCAATAAATGGTAAAGACCATCTAATTTCAACCTGTAAATTTATAGATGAATTATTAATTAGGTTTTATAAAATGGAGCCTTTTTACAATGTTAAAAGTGAATTAGATTTAGTTGGCCAATTGGGTATCGGACTTGCTCCGCACACATCTGGAGGGGTTTTGTGTAGAATAATTGGATGGACATCTGCATCTGCAGGTTATGCTCATCCGTTATTTCATGCTGCAAAAAGAAGGAATTGTGATGGCGATGAAGATAGTATTATGCTTCTTCTTGACGGATTATTAAATTTTTCTAGATCTATTTTACCATCAGGTAGGGGCGGTAAGATGGATGCCCCATTAGTGCTTTCTACTAGAATCAACCCAAGTGAAATAGATAAAGAAGCACTTAATGTAGATTGTTCATGGAACTACTCTAGTTCTTTTTATGAATCTACGCTTACTCAACCGCATCCTAACGGTATAATCAATTTAGTTGACTTAGTGTCACATAGAGAAGGTACTATTGGAGATAAAAGAGGGTATGGTTGGACGCATGATTCTGGGCCATTAGATGCTGGCCCAAAAAATTCATCTTATAAGACATTAAAAAGTATGAAAGATAAAATGGATGGTCAATTAAATCTTGGAAAACGACTAAGGGCTGTTGATGCAACAAAAGTAGCATCTAAGGTTATTCAATCTCATTTCTTGCCGGATATGAGAGGCAATATGATGGCATTCACTAGGCAATCCGTCAGATGTGTTAAATGTGGAGAAAAATATAGAAGAATGCCTTTAGCTGGTAAATGCATCAAAAGAAAAACTATCAGTACTGGATTTGATACCATTTCAAGAGATGATGATGGATCATTATGTAATGGCAATGTAATATTAACAGTTTCAAAAGGTAATGTTAAAAAGTATATTCAAATTACTAAAGACGTAATTGAAGAATTCGGGGTAGACATGTATACCAAACAGAGAGTAGAATGGACATCAGACAGTGTTGATTCTTTATTTAATAATGATTCAGTTACTGTTATGACTTTGGAAGATTTCTTTTAATTCATATAAAACTTAGAATTATTGCAATAGGGTCTCCAATAACAATCAAAGGAAATATCGCAATAAAAAGATACGTCACAAATGGATGTTTGGTAGTGACCCAAATTTTCTCTATATTATGTTCTTTAAAAATATCAATTTTTTCTTCTATAGTCTTATTTTCACTCTCATTACTAGGCAAAAAACGATTATATGTAGTAATATATTCTCCTTCATCATCAGTTAAAACTTCAGATAAAATCCAGATATTCTTGCCTAAAGCTTCTGATAATATAACTTTTTTTGCGTGCCATGCAATTTTTAAATCAGATAATGATATAATATTTTTTTGCATGATATTTCTAACTAAGTAAATAGGGGGCATAATAATAAAAACACTGCTTCCCCATAAAAATAATATAAATGATGGCGGCAATTGCATTATAATATCTTCTTTATCTACAAATGAAGTTTGATAAATATATGGTTGCGGAATAAAGGCCCAGCTGGGAATTAAAAGAGTAGTCCAAATTAATGCCTTAATATCAGCACCACCTTGGATCAAACCTAATTTCCATACAAGTATGTAAAAAATCATTGATAATGAGGCGCTTAGTAATGTCCACCACAACATTACATCATGGTTTTCAGTTCCAAGAACTAAAGAATAGTAGTCTATTCGAGTGTAATTTAATATTCCTCCACATAAACCTATTATCCCGATTATATAGCATGATATTATAAGATAATTAGTTAAATTAATTTTTTTTACTTCTCTTAGATTGGGAAGAATATTAACTGTGGAAGCCGCAATAGAAATTAAAATAAAAACCATAAATAAATTCCAAACAGAATATTTGGATATGATGACATCTAAAATAAGTAGTAAAATTGCGAAGGGTGAAAAATATATCCAATGTTTATTTTTTACAAGAAAATTAGAAAAGTCTGATTTACCAGCAATTAATAAACATGAAATTAGTAAAAACACTCTAGCATAATCAAGTGCGAAGGTACTATTCACAAGACGAAGGGGTTATTCATCAATCATCAAGACTTCCGTGTTTTATGTCAATAAACACATTAACCAGTGAATATTCCAACTGTGTTAGTAAGAACGAACGCACTTAGGCCACTGGCAATTGCAGCAACCCACATCATTTGGATCATTTGACCCAAAGATAGTGTGAAACCGCCACCTTTTATTCTTGCAGTAATAAAACCTAAAACAACTATTACAACAATAATTAAGAAAGAGCTTGTAATGTTGAATACCAGAATATTTTGCTGTACGCCTGCCGTGTCGGTTAGTACAGGAAGACCTACTGCTAAGTCCCCTGCAGCACCGTCGGTACCTGCTTGGACTAAACCGGCGGCTACCTCTGCTATTTGCTCTCCAAGTCCTGCTACGATTTCAATTGTTATATTTAGAGCAATGATCATTGCTATTAAAATACCATATGATACACTTTTCATGGTACCCGCAGAAATTTCTCGTCTATGTCTTAATGCTAGTAAAGTTGCTGTGCTTTGAGATACCAGATCGCCAACAGTTCCGGCTTCACCGCTTGATTGAGAGCCCTCAAGGAACACTCTAGTAAATCTAGAAACCATCATAGAATTATTATCAGCAGCAAACCAATCCCAAGAATAGTCACTATCGATCCTCATAGCCAATCTTTTTTCTAATTGTTCAATTGAGGAGCTTAAAGCACCGAAATCAATACTACTGAGGGCTTTTATCATTGCACTTGGTTCTGCTGAACGAGCTTGCGCAGTACCTCCGAAGGCTCGAATAAATTCTGGAAAGGCTTCGTCTCTTCTTCTAACTTTAATTTCTTCTCGTGATACAAGAAATGAGGGGAGCATCAGAGGAGTCATAGTAAGAGCTATCATGAACAGCCCAATAAATTTCCAATTTTCCAGTAAAAGAGAGCCAAAATTGGAGGTTGTTAAGACATATATGAACCCTATACTTTCAAAAAATACCAAAAATGAAGCAATAATCCAAGCCCTTCGTAGGTTTATTTTCTGTTTAGTGTTAAATGAATGACGTGCAAATAATGGTTCATCAGGTATAACTAATGTAAATAAGAACCATGCGCCAAATTGTAAGAAAGCGAATAGTGCAGAAGCACCGAGTACATATTTAGATCTTATAACTATAGCAATTAAATCATTAGTTCCATCTCCAACTTGGAATAGAACTAAATGAAGGCCTGATACAACTAAAAGTAACATTCCGGTTGTTGTAAGAGAGACAAAAGTTTCGCGTAATGTATCTAATTGTTCTAATCTAGCATCATATAATGTCTTATATTGAGATTCGAATGTTTCCTGTTCACTTTTCATAAAATCCCCTATAGGTTGTCCAACCTCGACAGAGAAGGACATGCGGTCAAGAAAGTCACTCCATATTGGCGATGGGCTTTGTCTTCCTACAATTCTTGCTGCTTCGGGAAGGTTGGTGTGCCATTTTGAAACAAGGGTTTCTATTGATTGAACTTCTTCCGCTAAAGCCCCATAATCTCCCATATCCTTTAGGATATCAAACATACCTCTTTCTGCTTGTTCACCTAATGACAAAATTCCCATACGAGTAATGAACATGTGCATATCTTGCTCTATTGAAGTAGCTAATTTAGAAGTATTTGATAGAGGATAAAGTAAAACACCTAATAGTGTTATTAATGGAAATAGTAACGTGATAATTAGTTTTGGAAATAATGCTAGACTTGTCCCTGCAGAATATGAAACGTATCCCCCTACAATAATTGCCAATAATGTTGCAGGTAATGCAAATATTAGTAAATATTGTGAAAATGGCATTCCCAAACGTAGGAGTGTTATTTGCCATGTTGTTAGTTTAGATTCCATGTAAAAGCCTCACTGATCGTGATTCTTACCCACCCAAGTTTCAACATTTTCTACAAATGGTTCCCATCCCTGAATATAAAATATATCTAGGAGATCAAAGACATCATCAAAGTGAGTTAAGTCACGTTCAACCATTCTTTCAATTACTTCCGTTCTCCTTTGTAATTCGTCATATATATGTCTCTTATTTTGGAAACCCATGAAAGGTGCTATTCTATTCTCTAAAATATATGATTGAAACATTCCTCTAAAATAATGAACATCTTGCACTGGATCCCATTCGAACATGCCCCTAGTTAACACACCATCTGCGAGTTTATTATACCCAATAATCTCATCTACCCCGGTTACTCGTCTAACTATTCCTTTTCCTTCAGACTCTACCACTTCCTGAAATATAGCAAAATTTAGGTTATCAAAAAATCGTGTTGGAACGTTGATTGGATCTCCAGTGAATCTCTGAATCATTTTAACAATTGATGATGCGTGGAAAGTTCCAATCACAGGGTGGCCAGTTTGCATGGCCTGGAATGCAGTTGCACCCTCTACGCCCCTTATTTCCCCAATTATTATATATCTAGGTCTTGATCGTAAAGCTGCTTTCAGCAAATCGAACATCTCGACTCTAGAATCTTCATTTTTGGAATCTCGAGTTACTAATCGTTGCCACAATTTATGTGAAACCTTTACTTCAGGAGTATCTTCTGCAGAATATATCTTAACTTGATGGTCAACAAATGGAAGTATGGCATTTAATGTAGTTGTTTTTCCTGATGCAGTTTCTCCTGAAACCAACATTGATTGTCCAAACTGTAAACCAAGCCAAATATATGCTGCCTGTTGGGCAGATAATGTCCCCCATTTAATTAACTGGATTATAGAGATTGTTTCTTCTGCGAATTTTCTAATTGTAAATGATGGCCCAGAAATTGATACGTCATCACTGTAAATTATATTTATTCTTGACCCATCCAATAGTGACCCATCTATGATGGGTTTTGAATCTGAAACTGGCCTTCCTATTCTCTCAGACATTGATCTAAGATATTGGTTCAAGACCGTGGAGTCCTTAAATCGTATATTTGAAATAACGGATTTAAAAACTTTATGATCCATTATTATTCTCGATAATCCTACAGAATGAATATCTTCTAATTGTTCATCGGAAAGTAGAGTTTCAAGAGGTCCATTTTTTACTAAATCTCTGGCAATAACATATTTCAATCGTTCTAATTGATCTTCGTTGACATATATTGGTGCTTCGCCCATACCTATTAATTCTCTAGCTTGAGAAATAAATGGATTATTTAAAAGTGGATTAGTACCTACCTTGCAAGTTTTATCTATCATTGTTTCCAACATATCAATGAATTCATTATCATCATCAAATCTCTCGGCTTGTGGAGCATCCCTAAGCAATCTTTCAACAATTTGGTCTTTTAAATTTTCTTCCTCTTCGCCGTTTAAAGTGGGCTCTAGGCCAAACCATAGTGTTTGACCTGCTTCGTCTTCGCCTACAAGAGGTTTGTATACATGCGCAAAACAAGGAGGCCTTGTTGCATAAATTAGATTGCACGGTTCTACTTTCCTTGCTCCACTATCCAACCAACCATAATAAATTGGTCTTGAGCCATGTTTCTTTTCGAAGGCTTCCACCCACACTCTTATGTGAGGGTATCGTGCCATTAGTCCTCCTAAATCTCCAGGCTGAATATCAAATACATCTTCTTTATCTTCAAGATTATTTTCACTGACCAAAATAACTCACCCCCCTTAACTGACTGCAGTGATATCCACTATGAAACCCATTTGAGGCATAACTTTCCAACCTATTCTACCTTGTGTTGGGCCGGCTGCACGCAGAAAACGGGTTACTGCGATGGTCCTGACTGTGTCCCCGCCAACGGTAGCGGTTTCCAAATCTAAAACAACTTCCGCTGAGTTTTTTATTTCCCTCAAAAGTTTCAAATCTATTTCTTCTTGATCTACAGTGAGTAAAACAGTTCTGCCCAAAGAATTAAATTTCCTTAATTGCGATAACAATAATTGAGCATTTGTTCCTGAATTTATTAATTGAGAGGCACGGTCGATTATTATTACCTCTGCATCTTGTAACCCAGATGAATTTAATAGTACAGACAAATCTACATTTTCTTCTGTTTCTTCTGCAATAACTCCAAAACTTGAGATTAGTAAAAAATTACCATCATCTATTTGTTTATCCATATCATAACCAATACTAGCGACTTGTTCGAGCCATCCCCTTGTTGTTAATTCAGTAGTCACATATGCTACCTTAACTCCATTTTGGACGAAACCAAACGCTAATCTCTGTGTTATTAGACTCTTGCCGGAACCAATTTCTCCACTGATAATACCTATTGAACGGTTTGGTATTGCAGCACCCATGCTATTGGCAAGGCTATCTTGAATTATACCAAATTGGAAACCATCTTCAGCTGACGTCAAGTCTAATGACCTCCGTGAAACTATATGTGCCAATTGGAGAATAAGATAAAGATGAAACACCGACACTTAGAAAATAAGGTGTATCGGATGTAAAGGTTAAGTCTGTAATTGATTCTATTTTGAATTGTATTACTACCCCGGTTGACCATGTTATTCCTGTTGAGTCGACTGGAGTAACAGTCATGCCATTCCCATCAAGAAAAATATATGTACTTTCTATATTTAATGAAATTTCCCCAGAATTCTGAACAAAAATAAAAGCCTCGTCCCCAGTATTATCCCATGAAATTGCAGAAGGATCATTAACAAGTGAAGCTCTAGTTTTTGCATCTTTAATTTCTTGTTCTCCTTGTTTTTCTAACCCTTGCGACATTGTGTCCCAAGTTGAGATTAATACACTGGAAACAAGAGTTGCAACGATAAGTCCCGTAGTTAACATAATCAATTCGGACGGCCCATCTCCCATGCTTGCACCTCACGCAGTCACTGCAACACTGGACGAGTATTCAAACACTACCAAAAATACTCTAGCAGGTGATGACCCAAAAGATGCAGAAGCAGTAATTGTTTCACCGGGAAAAATATAATCTAAGTTAGGATTCGGACTTAACCCAGAACATGATATTGGAGTATCATTATCTACTGTTATGAAAATATGCGCTATTTGAACTTCTTCGGGACCAGTGTTTGTAATCGTATATGTTAAAGTATCTGCTCCGTTCCAAACGGCAGAAACTAAAGTTATTTCTGGATCCGGTAATTCTACTTGAGATGCTATTGTAGCATCGTTTATACTATCAACCATTAAAACCGTTGCAGAAGCAAAAATAACAATAAAAACAGTACCTACAATCATCGCAGCAACACTAGAACCGGACAATATTTATCCCTCCTTTTGAGATAATTGAGACCTCCAAGCATCGACCATGGCCGCAAAAGTAAGTAAGTTTCTATTTGATAGAGTAGGTTGACCTTCTGACTGCACGCCTGGTTCTGCTAGGGCAATTATTGCGGATAAAGAATCTCTTTCATTACTAGAGAGAATTCCGGATTCGCTAGCACTTTTAATAAATGTTAGAGCGTCTGATCCAGTCATATTATCAAGAAGAAGGGCGGCTAGTTTTGCTGCATCAATGTGAGGAGTTGACAATAACTCACCTGCATCTGATGACTTTAAAAATGGATTTACGGCAAGTGATTGGGCTTCATACAAATCCAATAAACTCGGTCCGCCTTTCTTTCCGTGATCAACGTAAGTGAGGCTGTCTGGCAATATATCAATTGCAGGTTTGCTTACCACCTCGCCGTCTTGACCAACACTGTGTATCATATCTTGGCTTGTAGATTCCGGCATTGGATTGCTTACTGTAGGAGATACTGCGAAGTTAGCTGTTTGTTGCTGAGTTATTTTTATGTTAGTTTCCATTAAGTCTAAGGCTGTTTCTAATCTTTCGAATCTATCTTTGATTAATTCTACTAATTCTGGAGTTAGTTCTGATTGATTATCACCTTGTGGTTCACCAAGAACTCCAACCCGTGTGCCCGCGGGGGCAAACAGCCATGCTTCTAGATCAGTTGGACGGAATTCAGATGGGATGTCTACTTGTTCAACTGAAAGTTTTGCGGCTCGTTCCAGTCTTTTGGTAATATCTGAATCTGAACCTAAGCCCCCAAACGGTAAATTATCAAACAATCCCATCTTAAATCCTCCATTTTGTCATCCTCCATATAGTTAAAAGATGACTCTGGCATGATGATCAGATTAATTTGTCGCCAATTCCTACAGTTTCGATCTCTAAGGATGCCCTAGTATCTCCGCCACCTGCAACATTCAATGTCAAGGGGATAGCGTTTCCAACAATAGCATTGTCACAAACTGCCAATGTTATAGTGAAGATGAACTGCTCACCAGCATTAGGAGTTGCGCTGGGATTTGTAGTTCCATCATCCAATAATACGGTTGCTGCATCCATTTCAACATCTGTTGCAGAAATTAATCCTGTGTCTGTACAGATTGCACCGGCTGCTGTAGCTCCAACAGTAGTCCAAGACATTGCAGATGTTGCAGTTGCATCAGATCCTGAGGATAGTTTAACTGTCACTTGAACAGTGGTTACAGCACCAGTAGTAACAGTTGCAACGTATGCATCTGTAATAATTAACTTACCAGAGATTTGATCTCTCGTATCATCACCAGTTTTTTCTGCTCTGTCTTGCAATTCTTCAGCTGTTTTGATAATAACAGTTGAAGCTACGGCTGCAACAAGAATCAAAGCAATGAAAACAATCATCGCTCCAATACCGATGGAACCGCTCTCATCGTTGGTTTTTGTTGTAATAATTTCGTGTTGGCTCATAGTGTTACCGTGTCTATCTGAGATGTTATCATTTATGAAGTTCATGCACATATTTAGTATAAAGGACGTTTGGAATCATATAATACATCCAAGTTTGGTTATATTTTAATTTATGATTTAATTATATGCTTCCTACATTTAAAACGTCGACATCAGTAAATACTGTTTGCCCGGCTCCTAAGTTCTGAATAAATGGTAATCTAATAGCCTCAAAGCCATCAGGTAGCCATGGCTCTAATATTATTCCCTCTAACGTCTTAAGTGTTCTATTTTCGACTCTAATTTGTACCTTTAAATCTCCATAATTAGACAAATATCCAGTAGTTAAACACAAATTTTTCCCAAGCATTTTTTCAGAATTAAAAGACCCGCTTGGCCTTATATTCACCCCTATTTCTATGAATCCCTCGGAAGGTATTTCAGGTATTTCTGTCATTTTTGGATTTGCTACCCAGCCCAACGGAGTAGGTAAAGACATGCGCATTGGAGAGATATTATTTTCGCCTAAATTTTCAATACTAATTACCATTAATCCATTGTTGGTTTTTTCAGGCCATTTAGCATCTATGGTAAGGAAGAAATGATTGACTAAAAATGGGCTTAATGCCTCTCCAGTTGGAACTGAGCCTAAAACACTAATCGCTCTTTCAAAAGCATCGGTTGCAGCAGAAAAATCATCATTTGCTAATTTTTTCCTAGCTTCTCTTATTAAATTTAGAGTTACCTCTTCAGAATCACTTAAATCACCCAATTCATTTAGATGCCTATTTATTATAGATAGTGATCTTTCTAATCCTTTTGGCCCAAGTGCGGCAATTGCCTTTTCAACAGAGTCGGCTGCTGCGCCCCAGTTTCCTTCACGCAGAAATTGTAATCCTAATGCAACATGTTCCGATGAATTGATGTCATCTTGATTCATTTCTTCTAATTCATCAAGTTGCTTTGCTAGTGATGTTAGCGACCTTGATAATCCCAATACCTGTTCTTCTAAGAAATCAGCTTCTCTATTTAACTTCTTTAGCATTCTGTTAGCCTTAATTGGCTTATTTTTCCAGATGGCATGTTGAATTTTTTTAGATTCCTCATCTATAAAACTTAACATTTTTAGAGTGGCTTCCGCGCCTCCAATGTTGCCCATTTTTTTATCTTTTTTAGCCATCTATTCTCGGCCTCCTAGACGGTTTTTTGGTTGAAATCTTTTTGAAACTTGTTGGTTTGCTAGAATCTTCTTTATTTTTATTGCTCTTAGCTCAATCATGCCTAATTGTCCATATATCTTACCATATGATCTATCAAGATATCGTAGTACCAAATGTATAAATATAGGAGTGATTAAGATATACAAAAACAAACCTAATATCCCCTTAGTGCTCATATCTATAGATAAATTAGGATTTATCAGCATGACTAATAATAGAGTTAGTGGAGCACATGATATTATTGCCCTTAGTTCCTTTAAGGTCTTTTTTGCCTCGATGTCGTGGTTTGACATAGTTGCTCGAGCGCCGGTTAGAGATTTCTTCTTATCATTGTGTATTGCCTGTAATTCAGAAGAACTAGCCCACGCAATCGTTATAGACCCTAATACAGTCAAAATAGCACAAATTAGAGGCAGCATTGAGAACCAGTTTGTTAATGCGAGTGCAGCCATACTGGCAGCAAAGGAATATGCTGATAAGTGAATATAAGAAGGTGTAAAGTCTAATTTTCCATTTCTATACAGATATAATGCTACAAGTAAAAATATCACAGAAATTAAGGCTGAAATAGGTATTTCAATATTATTTGAACCAACTTTAAGTATATATTTTGGAGGCGTCCAAGAATCTATGCTTAATTCTAATGTCAATATGTCGTTATCAATATGATTTCCTTTTACGCCAATGGCTGTTCCTGTTAGTTGTGCAATACATTCCAATGGTTCTGAAGCTGACCACCAGGGTATAGATTTAGCACTTATTTCCCAAGAAGAATTAAATGATTGTTGAGAAGCAAGGGCTGGTACTATCTGGTTTCCAGATTTAAACGAATCGATATATTTTCCATTGCATGAAACTTGTACTTCTGCACCTAAAGGCATGACTGCATCGCCAGCATTCTTTATTTCGACTATTAGCGTGGAACTGCTACTTTCTAATAAGCTTCCAGTACTAAAATACATACTTTTAATCATCGGATCTGATGTTGTAGTTGTTACTATATCTACTGTAAAATCTGTCCAATACGCAGCAGTATTGGGCTCATTAGGATTTTTTAACCTAAATGTTATTGACCATCCATCTCCAGGGGCTAGATTTTCAGTTTCTGGAATAATAAATGTTAGGTCAAATTTTGACCCTGTGTCATAAGGTTGGACTGCTTCAGAAGTTACACCGAAGCCTAATGTAGACATAAGAAGGCTATCTTCTACATAAAATGTCCATAATGAATTGGGATAAGCATTTTCATCTATATGTCTCTCAAGTTTTAAAACTGTGAGATTATAGTTTACTGGAGTAGCATCTGTTGAACCCAAAGAAGGCACGTGCATCCAAGGTATCCTAAATATACTACATCTTTGCTCTATATTAGGATCGGTAAAAGATGCACAAGGTAGGAGTCCATCTCCTTGGCCCAATGAACCTGGATCAACTATGACTTCATCATCAGTCTGTACTCTGATTACTTGTACTATTGTACTAAATGACATTGTTTCTTCAGCATCATCAGATGAAGTGAATATAATATCAAAAGTACCTGATTCACCAACATAATGATCTGATGCTATAGGAGTTATCTCCAATTCTATTTCATATGTTTCTCCAATTGGAATAGTAAATGAGGTAGAGGGTAAATTTGGAAATGTTACTTGCCATCGTGAATTATCTGATACCGCTAAATTATAGTTCATATTCACTAATGCAGGAGCGTTGCCAGCATTTAAAACACTATAACTGAATGTCCTAGTTTGATGTGGAACGAGATTCATGCTATCAGAAGAGGCTTCGACATGTAATTCAAAGTACGGTTCAATATTGACTACAATGTTATTTGTTCCTAAAACTATGTAATTACCATCAAATCCGGTAAAGTCATATGAAAATATTTGAATTGGAATATTATAGACCCCTCCTGCTTCAAGCATAACATTTGGGCCAATGTCTGGTATTGTGATATTCATAATTATATCAAGGCTATTTTCAACACCGGGTGAAATAGAAAGGTTGTTTATTGTATCGAAAATCCAAACACCCGTCTGAGGGCCATCTGGTAAATTTGCATTAAAAGATATATTTTTTTCCAATAAATTACCCAAATTTTGTAAATTAAAAGATGCTTGAATAGTTGTACCGGGTTGAGCATAATAAACAGTATTACCCTGCAGATTTAATGCATGATCGGGGTTAACAGTTACAGTCATTGTTTTCCTAGATAGTTCATTAAGATTATTGCTTAATATTAAATCAAATGTTGTTGATTGATCCGCCCTTGCATCTTTAGATGCTTTAGAATAAACCCTTATTATAGCGGTTGAACCAGAGTTTACTAACATAGTTTTTTCAGTTTGGATAACAGTATCATCTTCTGAAAAAGAAACTTGAAGATAATTATTGTCTGAATTCTCAAGTTTTAAATCGAATGTTTGATTTGAATTACCGGTATTATTTAATTCGAACATTATAGTAGAAGTACCCAATCTATCTAAAATTGATGTTGAGGCCCCTGTGTTTAGGTTTGCCGAAATTAGTTCATCTAATTTGAAATCTGCACTGGCATATGCTAAAATTTCTCCAGTATCTAATGATGAAGCGTATATCCAAATATTGTGTATTTTATCTGCACTGGCTGTTTCTGGAGGGGTTGCGGTGACTGTAAAAGATTTTTCGATAGGTATAGTGCCGACATCATATCCCCATGAATCTGACCAAGATTTAATTGTTCCAGGATTAGTTACTGAAATGGTCCACCCTGGTTCAGCGATGTAACTCACATTAAAATTATTTGGAGAATTACCATAATTGATTAATATCATTTCTGCAGTTATAGCAGTTCCTGGTGTACCTTCTCCCCTAGATTTTAGTGTCATTTCTGCTTGTTCTAATTCTGGTATGTCAAATTTTATTGAAGAGTTATTGACACCTGTAATTGGCGCATTACCATTAAAATCTGATATATCAAAAACTGTATTTGCTGTGACGTCTACCTTGAATTGGCCTGCTCCAACATAGGGAGATGATGGAGGATCCAGAGAATCAATAGTTAATACTCCGTAGCCAATTTCTCCAATTTCTAAGTCAAAATTTCCATTAGTTCCCCCAGCTATTGTTACTGGCCATTTGTTTTCCTCATTTGGTGCAGCGCCAACAACCAGTGGAGTGTGTGAATGGGTTTGAGATACAGATACTATCGCACTGCCTTCGCCTGTAGCGTCAAGATTGTGTTTTGCTTGCACTTCAAAATTTATAAATCTTTGAGCTTGTCCTGAATAAATTTCTTCCTCGGTAATATCACCAGGACAGAAGGAAAAGGTGCCATCGGAGTTTGATTCCGGGCATAAATCCAAATCAATATAATCAATATCAATCATTACTGCAGGTAAGACGGTGATGTATGTTGAGGCAACAACGTCTATTCCTCCCGCGGTGGGTATTGCTTGAATCCTGAGTTGTAACTGGAGTCCTGCATCTATTTTCCAAGATGATTGGAGAGGCATTTCCAATTCAGGAAGAGTTATTGTTACAGGAATAGTTATATTTTCACCTGGAAGTATTAAATTGGTTAATTCAACAGGTGAGTAGATTTGCCAATATGGTGCTGCTTGTAACATTCCAACATTTATTTCATATTGTGCTGGTGCTGTTCCAGTATTGTTCAATTCATAATCAATAGTAACTTTGTTTTCCATACCTGGACCTATGTCAACATAATTCACTCCTAATGGGTTGGTACTGGATTGTATTATTGTGCCTTCATAAGTTTCACCTGCACTCACGATAGCACTGCTTGTCAAGTCATATTGATTTGAAATACTATGAACATCTATTGTTATTCGATCTGTGGCTGCTACTGCTGCATCTAAAGGGACTTCCACTTCAATCTGAATAATTGAAGATTCACCACTACCCAGTGATAATGGACTGGATATAGTAAATATTTCTGCTACGCTTTTTGCCCATCCTGTTAAATTAGATTGAGTCACAGTAAAAGTATCAGCACCTTGGCCACTGTTAATTAATAAAAATGAAAGAATTGTGCTCTGCCCTGGATCTATATTTCTATTTACTGGTGATGACAATGTGGCTGTTAATCCTTCAAACTCAACTGTAACAGTAGGTAAGCTATCAGTCGTTACACTTCCGTCCGCGCCTGATGTTTGAACAAAGCCTGAAATTATATAGAGTCCTTCTAGTGAGGTTGCATCAAAAGAAATATCCACATTAGTCACAGCAGCTGGGTTAGATAGACTGCCGACAGGTGGTTGAACTATTGTTGAATAAATTGAGATAGGATTCGCCCCTTGTGCTGTAGAAACTAGAGACATTTGTGCAGTGACGTCTACAGGTAAAGTACCTGAGTTTTGTACAGCAATAATACCCGACCATGGTGCTCTAGCCAATGTAGTTCCTTCGTTTGGAAGAGTTGTTGCTAAAATTTCTGCATCTTCGATATCATATACATCCACAAGAAGGGATAAATAATCATTTGAAGAATCAGAATCAACTTCGGATGGATCAATTGTAAAAATGGCGTTTAGAGAAATATCTGTTGCAGAATATGCGTCCCAATATAGTAAATGGTTTTCCTGTTGTCCTGCTAATATGTATATATCACGAGTATCTACTTCGGTTGAACTGGAACCATCATCAATGGACAACGTCAATGTGCCATTTGCGTCTGAACCGCCATAATTAACTAATGAAATCCTAATTATATGTTCCATAGGTGAGAGTACATTTATCCCTAATAGAGAGACTGAGGGGGTTGTGATAGTTAGTTCTGAAACCGAGACATCCGCATTTGATGCCCCTGAAGATAATTTGTTATCTGGATTTAAGAGCATGTCGGGAGAATAAGGCATAGTTGAAATGAGTATTAATGCAATTAGTAAAATTGCTTTTCTTTTCATTATCTATTCACAACCAAATTGCCTGATGTACTAAAATCGTACGGGCTAAACTGAATCCGCCCGTATACAGAGGGGCGTTGACTGGGATATGAAACACACGGTGATAAAATCTATTTGACACCTCTAATGCAGTTAATTTGACCGATGTTATGAAAAGATGTTGCACAAGTTCAGAACTGTGGACCTCGCATCGCTTGTCATTGTTGTAGTGGTTGCGGGACTATTTTTTCAAGGAATTTATAGATTAATTTTTAGTTCATCAAGGAGAACCATTTTACCCCCTACAGAGATTAATTTGGATGAGTTTGAATCAGAAGCAGTTAAGATTCGAAGGGAAAGACGGTCAGGTCGTAGAGCAGATAGGTCAAACGTTTCGATCCCTTCAGAAGGCTTAGGCAAAGGAAGTGGAATATTAGGCAAAGGAATACATGAAGCTTTAGTCAATGACGCAGGTGCATCTGCGTTTAGTGAGAGATTAAAAAGAGAAGGTGCGAAAAAAGGTGCTGTTCAGGTTAGTTTATTGTGGAATAATTGGAATGATTTGGATTTGCACCTTATAACGCCATCTGGTGAACATATTTTCCATGATAACAGAATATCAGCATGTGGCGGTGAATTAGATTTAGACATGAACTTTAAACCAACATCTAAAACTCCTATTGAAAACATAGTTTGGACAAAAACCCCTCCTCCTGGGACTTACAGAGTTGGAGTAAGGCATTATAAAGTTCAACACAAAAATGCCATATTGTCTAAAATGCCCCTCATATCTCGGCTTTTCCTAAAGAATGAGACCGATTTCAAAGTTAGTGTAACTGTTGGAGATAATCAAAGAGTGTATGAAGGTGTAATTGAGCATCATAAAGTAACTAGTGAATTGTTATTTGTTGCTAAATTTGCAATAGCGGAATCAAAAGTTGGTGACTTAAAGCCAAAAGAAATTATCCTAACAGATAGTAAAATTGAAGACAAGGAGGATTTGGAACAAGAATCAGAATTAGGTACCGGGCTGTCTGTTTCATTATCATGGGACACGCCAAATGATTTGGGACTATCTCTACTTTCCCCAAGTGGGGAAAAGATATCTTTCTTAGATATGGGAAATAATGATGGTTTCTTATTTAATTTGAATAAAGAAGAAAATAAACAATCAATTTCATGGGACAAAACCCCAAGGGACGGTAAATACGCTATTTTGATAAATCAATATGAAATATCAGCACAAAGTGAAAAAACAATTTTCAAAGTAGTCGTCAATAATGAAGGAGATGTTGAAGAATTTGTGGGAACTATCAATGATGATGGCGAAGTTATGGAAGTTGGTAGTTTTAATGTTTAATAATATAACGATTAAATTACTTTGAATATTTCATATTCAATAATTTAAATATTTTTGACATCCATTGTAATTTTAATAATTTTAATTCTTTATTTGTTTTTCCTGACCATTTGCCAACTATGTCAGTCCTGGAGCCGGTCATGATAATTTTTTCATTAGAAATTCCTGTTGATCGTACAAAACAGGCTGCTCTATCTCCATCTGTAAAACCCCCTATATTGTACATTCCTTCTATTTTTTGGGGAATTTGATGAGTTAGAACTATTTTGGTATTTTGAATATTATTAATATCTAAAGTTAAGAAATTGCGCCACGAATGTTGGTTATCTCCATGGGCGTGAAGAATGATAGGAATTCCTTTTTTAAATGCATTTTCGGTACCAATTCCTCCATCTGCATCACTCACAACACATACCAACCTGGACCACGCCATATCTATCAATTCATCGGGTAAGGCAGAAAAGACTCCGGCAGCCCCATCCGCGGCCACAAATAAATTGTCAGATTTTAGCATTTGTATGATATTGTCAGTAGTTATTGCGGCTCCTACTATTACAATTTTATTTTTATTGTTATTTAATTTCTTAATTATATCTAATAATGTCCTATTACGATTAATCCTAGTCCAATTTTCAGGGGGTAAATTTTCAACTAAGTGCAATAAATTTACGGCACTATCGATATCTTCTTGTAAGTCCCAATTGAAGAATTTCCTTATTTCAGATTGAATTGATATTAAGTCACAATTTATTGCATTAAATTCAATATTTCGACTTGACATAGTAAACTATCACACAGGAGCACTTGGTGAGCATTCAAGAACCTAAGGTTGTATTGGCGGTTAATGCCAATGCCGCTTGAGCCGCCAGAGATTGGTGACGAGATGTTATTGTCTCGTTATGCATTTTTACCTCAAAGTACAAAATATGTAAGAGAATTATTAATCAAGAATGGGATAACCATTGAGCAGTTAATAGAAGCCACTTGGTTAGAAGACATTAGGGCACGCGGTAGAGTAAGACTTGTAGAGTGTATAATGCATAAAGATGGGATAGATGCTGCAACAACCGTAGACTTGTCAACTGATATTGGTAAAATGACTGAGTCATTATCTTTTCTTCATGCAATGTTAGTAGTTTGTGCCTCTTTTGATGAAAGATTACTTGCCCGATGGATAGAGGGAGAGGCTAGTAGAGCAGATCAATTATTGGGAATGGATAAAGAAAACTTCATGCAAGTTGCAAGGTCCTATTTCTCTGGCATCAGAGAAGAAATAAATGTCGGCTTAGAAAGTACGTTTTGGATTTCGATAAGTGATTTTATTGAATTGTGCCCAAGAATATCTGGAGATTATTGGAGATTAATTAACCGTCCAGTCAAAGATGGTTGGGTGTGCATGAATGCAGCAGTAGGTGAAAATAGTAGACAGCGTACTGCTAGATTGATGAAAGAAAGGATAAGAGAGAACTTGACTGAAATATGTAACCAGAGGATAGAGAAAATGGATGATGAGTTTGCTGCTCAATTTTCTGACTCAATTGAAAGAATAATCGGTTTATTTTCAGAAAGAGTGCATGCGGAAATGCCAATTAGTGCTGCGAAAAGAACAGAATGGCCTCCTTGTTTTGAGATGGCGGTCTCAGAATTAAACCAGGGAATAAACGTAAATCATACTGGTCGTGTTTTCCTAGCAGCAATGTCTAGATCTATGGGTCATTCTCAAGATGAAACTTTATCATTTTTTTCGAATGCTCCGGATTTTAATGCAGATACTAGTGCGTATCAGATAAATCAAATATATGAAAGAGAATATACTCCCCATGGCTGTTCGGCTTTGAAGACTGGGGCTAGATGCCCAGTTCAAAGAGGTGATAATTCACTATGTGATCAAGAGTGGATGTCGCATCCACTAAAATATTTACGTGCAAAGCAACGACAAAGATATAATGAAGTAGATGTGGTAAAAAATAGAGTTGAGGATAAAGAATTGAACGAAACGTCAAATTCTTCATAGGTAACCTCTTGCTAAGAGGTTCGAAAGGGCTGGGAGACTATATGGTTCGAACTTTAGTAATGACTGTAGATAGAGATAATGATCTTGGAGTCAAGGCTGGAATCAGAGGCCCGGTTATTGGCAGGAAAAATGCACTTAATGCTGTCTTAAGGTTAGGGATAGCGGATCCAGAAGAATCTGACTCAAATGCTATCTTTGGCGCTTTGCATCATCATGATAAAATGATAGAAAACGCAAAAGGGAATGATGAAGTAGAAATTGCAATATTAACAGGAGATGTGAGAGTTGGCCCTCGTAGCGATAGAGCAATTGCTAGCCAATTAGAAGAGGTTATTCAAGAATTTCAACCTGATTCTGCTGTTTTAGTTATAGATGGTGCAGATGACGAAGCATCATTACCAATAATAACCTCAAGAGTTAGAGTAGATCATATTGAAAAAATAATAGTTAGGCAAAATAGAGGCATAGAAAGTACATATTATTACATTATAAAAGCTGTAGAAGATCCAAGATGGCGTGCTAGATTACTAGTCCCAGTTGCTTTATTTTTAATGATTTTTGGACTTGGTATAATTTTACCAAATGGCGGAATATTAATTGGTGCAATGCCATTAATAATGGGAATTTGGGTATTAGCCAAAGGCCTAGGTTGGGAACAGCAATTAGACCGACTGTTAAATGATATGAGGGAAAGTGCCACTGGAGGTATTTGGTCTTCATTGTTATGGGGTCTGGCGATTGTTTCAATACTTTTCTCAATCTTAACTGTTTGGCAAGTATTAACGGGCACTACAATAGAGCTCAATAATTATGTTGCTGAAAGTTATAGCAGTATCACAGTGTTTGACTTAGATGCTGTAAATAGAGATATTGCCGTATGGGTAATAGCTTTTGATCAAGCACTAACGTGGATAGTAGTATCTACTTTCTCCTTTGCACTGTCATTAGGAGTTCTTCGATGGAAAGAAGGAACCTTTACAGGAAGGAGTATACAATTAATTGGACTTGGGGCGGTTATATACACCACATCCAAAGCAGTAATTGAGGTTCTCCTAACAGAGTTATCTGGAGATGACTATAGCCTTGCGTTTGGCGAAATATCAAATCAATGGTTTGTTCCAATAATGGCCACTGTACTTTATTATCTTTTGAGGACCGTAGTGCAATCTTTTGAAGAAGGAGAAGAGATGATAACAGGCAATAGATTTTGGGGAGTTTGATAAATTTTTTATATTTTTTTTAAATTGATTGGACTGATTCACAGATTAGAGAAGTATAAACAAAAAAAATAATAAATATTAGATTTATTTTAATTGTTGTGCTTTACGTCTTATATAATCTGAATAATTACCAGGCCAAACGAATAAACTACCATCTCCAGATAATTCCCATATTGTATCACAAACTTTGTCTAAGAAATACCTGTCATGACTTACGGTGATTATTCCCCCATCATAGCCAACTAAGGCTTCTTCTAATGCTTCTTTAGCATCGGTATCTAAATGATTAGTGGGCTCGTCCAAGAGTAACATATTATTTTCTTCTAATAATAAACACAATAACGCTATTCTTGCCCTTTCTCCGCCACTTAATTTTTCAAGCTTTGTTTTTGCCATATCAGCAGTAAATTGAAATTGGCCTAACAAGGAACGGATATCAGCATATTCCATTCTAGGTTTTAAAAATTGTATTTGCTCAATTGGAGTTAAATTAAACTTTAATAATCTGTGATCTTGATGAAAATATCCTATTTGAACCCCTGGCCTTACATCTATTTCTCCTGAATCCAAACTTATTTCACCATTTATTATTCTTAGTAGAGTAGTTTTTCCAGCTCCATTTGGCCCTATTATCCCTATCTTCTGGCCACGTCTGACCCCTATTTCCAAACCTCTTATTATAGGGCGGTTCAAATTCTCAAAAGTAAAATGGGCTTTTTTGAAATCTAATACTTCTAAGCTACTCTTCTCTGTGGCTTTCATATTAAATCTTAGAGGTTTTCTTAGATTTGGTTTAATTGATTTGAGCCAACTTAATTCTCGTTGTGTACGGTTTATCATAACATGCTTTTGAGATACCGATTTATCAAATTTGTTTGAACTTTTCATTGATTGCATTGCACCCTTAACTCTCTTCAATTCTTTTTGTGTCTTATCTATTCTATCATTCAAAGTCTGTAAAAATAATTCTTTTTGCTTTAGATATGAAGAGTAGTTGCCATTATATCCTTTGGTATGTGCATCCTGAACTTCTACAATATTATTGCATACTTTATCTAGGAAGTACCTATCGTGACTAACAATGAGTAAAGCGCCACTAAATTCTGTTAGAAAATTTTCTAACCAATCTAATGTTTGTAAATCTAGATGGTTGGTAGGCTCATCTAAGAAAAAAACATCAATTTCATTTAATCCAACTAATTGCCGTGCCAAAGCTACTTTTGCACGTTCTCCTCCAGAAAGAAATGAAAGTTGTGTATTTAATTGATGATGTGCTAGATCCAGTGCTTTCAAAATTTCTTGAGCATGGCCTGCAACATCTCCGCCTCCAGAGCGGGCCATTAAGCTCTGTAATTCTTGATATCGATCCATATCAGGTTGCCAGTTTCCATCATAAAATGAGGGGGTGGCCATTTTTGTTTCTAGTTGATTTATTTCATCCTCAATTTCCTGAAACTGGCGACCACGGCGATTTAATTCTTCGCCTAAAGTGGCATTTTCATCAATATCTCTTATTTGTGTTAAAAAAGCTAAACGTAATCCTGCTGCAAAGAAAATATCGCCAAGATCTTGATTTTGGTTACTTATAGTTCGTAATAGTGTAGTCTTACCTGCTCCATTATGGCCGACGATTCCAATTCTATCCCCTTCATCAATACGTAAGTTTACTCCTTCCAATACTTTCAAAGGACCAAACGCTCGGTGAACCTCCTCCAACCGTATGAGCTCCCTAACCATGTTTATTCGGGGACACCTTTCTGTTTTAATACCCGTACAAATCAAAAGAGACATGCGGTACGGGTTTCATGGAAAATGCAGAGGTGGAGATTGTTTGGAGAGGCACTAAAAGACATGCAGAGTTACTTCTATCATCCATATCTCCAGATGATCCAGAGTCTTTTTTTGCAGAAATAATTGAAAATGAAAGTGGTTCAGAATTAAAGATAAAAGTAGTCTCTAAAGATTTAAAGAGTATTAGAATAACTATAGATGACTTACTAGTTTGTTTGGCTGCAGCGGATTTAAGTTTAGATGTAATTGAAGAAAAATAGTATTTTGCTTGGGAAAATTGAGATACGACTATTCAAGATACATGTTCGATACGGATTAATATGGTTGAGTTACCGCATGACCGTTCCAAACTTCTTTGGGACGGAAATATTGTAACGGGTAAACCGACTTCTTTTTTCATCCAATCTATGGATGGTTGGCTCAACGCCATGGTATTTGATGAACAAGGAGGCGGCGACGGGTCTCAAAAATTAGTAAGAGGAAAAGTAATTTTGAAGGAAGATGGAATAATTTGTGGTCAACCTGTAATAAATAGATTAGTTCAAAGGCATTTTCCTGCTTGTGCAGTATCTTGGTCTGTTGTTGAAGGTGAAGAAGTAAAGAAGGGAGAAAACATATTAGATATAACTGGTAAATCAGTAGAGGTTCTTAAAATAGAACGAATATTATTAAATATTTTAGGAAATATGTCTGGGATTGCTACAAATACAAATAAATGGTCAAAAAAGGCATCAATGTTGAAAGTAGCTGCAACTCGTAAAACGGATTGGGGACTATTAGACAAATGGGCAGTACACATTGGAGGCGGTTTGACCCACAGACTTAGCAGAAATGACGCCTTAATGTTAAAAGAGAATGATTTTATTTCATTGAATACCAAAGATGAAACTAATTCTGAAACAATTAGAAGAGTTGTGAGTGAACTAAAAACTTATCAAGGAGATTTTATAATTATTGAAGTTCAAAATTTAGAGGAGGCTTTTATTGTCGTAAATGTTTGGAAAAACATACTAAACAAAGAAAATAGAATAGTATTATTATTAGATAATATTGGACATGATCAGGCAAAAATAGTATCAATATCTTTAGAAAAAAATGGTTTAAGAGATTATTGTATATTGGAAGGGTCTGGTAATGTTGGGTTTAACTCTCTTGAAAAATGGTCTAATAGTGGGGTTGATTTAATTTCATCGAGTGCCCTAAATAGAGGAAATAGGCCTTTAGATTTGACTATGATATTGGAGGGAACTATTGTTTAATGACTAAAATACCACAAAATCACCCTAGATACAAGTCTTTAATCGCTAGGAATAAGTTAGTTGAGGCATCAAATGATGGCCTACTAGCACAATCTGCAATGATAGCACACGGGAGAGGAGAGGCTTTTGATTACCTGCTAGGTGAGAAAACCTCTGAATCTGCTAATTTGGCCATAAAAGAGGTTGCTTACAGGTTAAAGAAATCAAAAAAGCCAATAATATCAGTAAATGGAAATACAGTAGTATTAGCAGGAGAGGGTTTGATACGTATTGCAGCAGTTCTAAAATGTCCAATAGAAATAAACCTATATTATGGGACCAAGGACAGAGTTGTAAAGTTATTAGAATTACTAAAGGCGCAGCAACTAAAGGTATCTAGAGAATTACCCCCAATTGGTTGGACTGGAAATTGGCCCGAGTCGGTAATTTCTGTAAAAATACTGGGACAAGAAGAAGATGGGAGGATTATTGGTTTAGAGGGCCCTAGGTCTATTTGTTCTGCAGATGGGATACAAGATGCAGACACTATATTGGTCCCACTAGAAGATGGCGATAGATGTGAGGCACTTGTCGCATTAGGAAAAGTGGTTTTAGTAATAGATTTAAATCCATTATCAAGGACATCAAGAAAAGCTTCAGTTACAATTGTAGATGAAGTTGGGCGGGCCGTGGGCGTTTTATTAGATGAAATTGTTAATGAAAAATATATAAGAAATAAATGGAACAATGAATTAATACTCAAAGATGCGCTGGAAATCATTTCAAAATCTATGGAAATTTTTTGAAATACTTTCTCCATTATATTATTCTCGATGATAAGAACTACCCCTAACTATTTCAGTAGCACGGTATAATTGTTCCAGTAAAATAGAGGCTGCCATTTCATGTGTAAAAGTCATTTTAGAAAGAGATATTGAATTATTTATTTTAGATTTAAATTCTTTACTAAATCCATCAGGAGGGCCGATTGCAAAATTTGTAGCTTGTGAATCGAGTAAAATTTGTGAAACTAATTCAGATAATTTTTTACTTGTTATTTGGTTACCTTTTTCATCAATTAACATTAATTTACCAGGAAAGCTGGAAAGTAATTGCTCATAATCAAGTTTACTTTTTTTATCAGAATGAAATTTTAAAGATACTCCTCGGCTTTGTAAACGATTGGAATAATCATCAATTATAGACGATTGAGAAGTGTCTTTGGGTTTACCAAATAAGTGTACAACTATTCTACCCATTGATATTACGAAATGAAGGTTGGTAATAGTGGTTCGCAAAGCATCAAGAATAAATACATTCACGGATGAATGATATGAGTAGATGGCGACGTCGGCGTAAACCAAAACCCTTTGTCGAAGAACCTCATATGCGTGGCACGAGGATGTGGATACAAGATTTACGAGAAGTTTGCGAAAAGTCTTTTGATAACTACACAGAAGGTCAGCTTAAAGTCAGAGAGATGCAGATAGAATGGAAAGATGCTCATAAAAAAGGTGAAATTACAGATTTATTACTAGAAGGACTAGATAAACGGGCTTTCAGGCTACTAAGATCTGATGCCAATGAATGGTTAGAATGGTTGGATGATGATAAGTTTTGGAATCCAGGATGGAAGGGCGAAGTGATTGAATAATGATTTCGTTGGATTTTTGGATTTTTTTCTATATTATGATTGGGTTGATTATTCTTTATTATAGTAATTATCAACCATTTCCAGAAATTGGAGGAAAGTATGGTTGGTTAGTAATATCATTTGGAGTGATATTTTGGATTTCTAGTACTGCACCTCGCGAGACCATGAGTGAAGTACCAGCATTATTTTCAACCTTTTTAGGAGGGACAGGGGTTATTTTTGGAGTTAGGCACATGGTTATTACAAAGCATGATGTTATTTTGGCTCCTTTTAGTGGGGTATTATTTTGTTTAGGTTCAATAGATTTGCTTACAAAAGACTGGGCTTACACAACTTCCTCAGAACAAATAATATCTTTTATGATAGCAACTCTAATAGTAACATTAGAAATATATCTTGCTTTTAGGGGTTTAGTGGTTGGTGTTCCTGGAATATCTTGGTCAAAATCGGGACTGAGGCAGATAAATAGAGGGCTCATCTACGGAGATAATGGTGCCATTTCCCACTTTGAGAAATCTTGGGACATGAATGACCCCTGGTTAAATGCAATGAGTCATGCTGTGCTAGTATTAATCTATAAAAAAATTGGAAATAAAGAAGAAGGAGAACGCCATCTATTAGAATTAGAGAAAGAAGGTGGCTGGGAAGTTGTTGATAAATCTTGGATTGATGCAATAGAAAAATCATTGGCTGGTATATCTGTATAGAAATGCACGAACGATTCAAAATATCATAGCCCATCGGAAGAACAAGATGGTTCGTATAACTAAAGTTCATACAGGAGGAGGAGATACTGGAGAAACGTCTCTATTAGATGGAAGAAGAGTTGGTAAAGGCGACCCTCGAGTTGAATTATATGGTACAATTGATGAATTAAATTCACAAATTGGAATTGTGAGAATGGAAATGAAAAGATACGAGGCGCCTTTAGAAGTTAAAGAAAATACTGATTTTGCGTTAGGAAGAGTTCAACAAGAATTATTTGATGTAGGCGGAGAGTGTGCATGTACCCCAGGTAAATTGCCATCTATGATGGCATTAATTGGAATTTATGAAGGAGATAAATTAGTGAAAGAAATGGATACATGGTTAGAAGATGTTGCTCCTCTTGAATCCTTTATTATGCCTACTGGATCACCACCTATTGCAACCTTACATGTTGCAAGAACTGTTGCAAGAAGAGCAGAGAGGCTCGCGTGCCTATTACGAGAAAATACAGGAGAAGATTCGGTCAGAGTAGAAATAATATCGTATCTTAATCGCCTATCTGATTGGATGTTTGTTATGGGCCGTTGGATAAGTACAAAATGCGGAGATAAGGAAGTTCTCTGGACTCCACTTGGAATGAGGCATAAGAACGATTAAATTGATTTTCCAATACTATTTCTATAATTTAGCGCTGATTCAAGAAGTATTTTTTCTTGATTAAAAGTTAGTTGTTTTAAAGTATCTGAAAAATTCAACCATAAATAGTTAGTGTGCTCATGAGAAAGTTTTACCTCTAATTCCTCTGTTTCAGCCAAAAACCAAAAAACCTGTTTTAGTATTTTCTTTCCTTTCTTTTTGAAGGTATACTCAGTACGAAAACTCCAAGAAGTATCAATAATTATTTTTTCAATACCGGTTTCTTCGGTTAATTCTCTTAAAGCAGTTGAATGGTGATCAGAATCAGAATCTTCAATATGCCCTTTTGGAAAGCTCCAATGACCCTGAGGATATTGGAGGATAAGTATGCTGTCAAAGTTAATTAAAACAAACCCACAAGACGTTTCCATATATCTGCTAGGGAACGTTTGCCTATCGTAATTTTGTATAAAAATTAAAATTTCAACACTTTGAATAATCTGAATCTACGAAAGTACCATGTGATTAGTATGTTCGCTTCAATAAAATGCATTCATCGGCTCTATCTCTAGACATTCGCCGAATAATAACTGATAGTGATTTAGATGGGGTTGTAACTGCTGCTATTCTAAAACGGCATTGGCCTCATGCAGAAGTAATATTTGGACATCCTGGGGAATTACGAGCAGGAGTTTTAGATGGCTTAATAGATAATTTTACTGCGATTTGTGATTTACCAAGACATTCAAAGTGTGGATTGAATATTGATCACCATCAATCAAATAAGCCACGAGATAATTTGAATTTTGATGGAATAGTTATTTGGGAAAATTCTCCTTCTGCTGCACGGATTGCTTATGATTTATTACACGAAGCTGTCGATTTGGAAGATTTAACAGAATTGTTATTATGGGTTGATAAAATAGATAGTGGACAAATAACAAAAGATGAATATTTATCAGAAGAGCCTGTGTTATTATTAGGAAAAATAATTGGAATTGATCTTGATATAAATTTACATATATTAACTGCAGTTAAGAATGGCGAATCAGTAGAATCCATATTATCAAAAGAAGAATTGGTGCCATATTTAATTGAAATTCAAGATAATAAAATTAGGATTAAAGATATAATTGAAAAAACTATGGAAATTGTCAATAGACTAGCAATTGTAAGGTTTGAAGGATCAGGGGTACGTTCCAACGGATATCATGTTACTGCCAAAGCAGGAGGAGATTGCGATGCTTGTATAATAATACACGGAGACATCGGAGGGACATTTACCGAAGAGGGTGGTTATCCTGTTTCAGCATCTTTTTATACAAATTCTTTTCTTCATAATGAAGGGGGAATATATGACTTAACACAAATGGCAAAAAGGTTTGATCCTGACGGAGGAGGTCATTCAAATGCATGTGGATGTAGGATTAAACCTATAAAAAATGGTATTATTGAAAATAGAGATTTAAATGTGTCCGACATAGAAAAGAATATTTACGAATGGATTTCTATGTGGAATGATAAATGATTAAATTATTTGAAGTAGATATAAAAATCCTAAAAAAGCATGAATTATTATAAAAATGGCCATTATATCACTAATTCTTCCGTGTTTATCCCTATTTTTAGAAAATGACTGTTTATTTTCCATTCTTTGTTTTGTAGAATGTCCAGAACGCCATAGGATTGTCATCAATAATAAGCCAAGTAAACCGCCAGAGGCATGAAAATTATTAGGCATAATGTAAGTATAATATGGTGAATTATCAAGCATGGCCCTAAATATCTCTGCTAAAATTGCCAAAACGATAACAATGACTGTTGCGAGCATTAATTTGTTACCATCTGAAACATGTTTTTTAAGGGCCACTTGAGTGTCATTACTTTTTAAAAACCTTCTTTTTTGACGCCATTTACGTTGTTTCATAAAACTCCAAATTAAAGTTAATGCTGCTATCGGATGAACAAGAATTACGATGGTTGGAAGTAATTCCATAGTACTCGAAAGTATGCATATGACTTGAGGTCTCTGTTGCCATATTATGTGTATGTGGGCGATGTATTGATGTATGAATGATTGAGGGCGGTCAATTGGAGGACTTCAACTGGAGGAATATCTACTTGAGTGTCTAGATTCATTATCTCAATCTGGAGATGATGTAATAAGGCGTATGAGCAGAGTACAAAAAATTTCTGCTTGGTCTCTGATGACTAAAGAATGGCGAGCTTTGGCAGCCTTGGCCGCAAAAAAAGAAAATTTGCCGAAAATTGATATTGATGAAGACATCAATAACAAAAATCCAAATCGAAAAAATAACAGAAAAATAGGAAGAAGGGGTGGAAAGGGGCTCAGGAGGGGTTTTGAAGATAATTTGGCAACACCAGAAGAAGTTATGTCGTCACATGAAACACCAGGTTACAAGTTAGCAGTTTTGATTGCACAACAAAATAAAATGGGAAATAATTGGGATTCTAGCTTGAATGACTTAATGAACGAAATAAGAGTGGATTGCCAGAAAGGCCTTCATCCAGTTTGGAGTAAGCTAGCAAAAGAAGCGGGTCTTTTTGCAGAATTAAGTAGATTTAAAGTTAGTGAATCAAGTAAAAAGAATTCTGATTCTTCTACTTGGATTAATCAAGCTTACTTTGATCCAGAAGATACTTCCGAACTAAGAAAGTGGCTAAAAATCGAATTACCATTCAATGCTAAAACTGAGCAATTAAGAATTATTCAAAAAATAGAAAAAGATTTGGGGAAGAAGCCAAGATACGAAGATTGGGGCACCTGGATGGATCCTTCTCTAAAAAATCAAAAGAAAGAATTTGCACTTATTGAAGGTATCTTAATGGCATCATCAAAGAATCCTGATGCAATTAAAATCTTGGAAGACATCTCTGAAGAATCCATGAAAGATCTTGCAGACAAGCATATAAGACTCTTGAATATTCGGTCAGGGAGTTTATCAAATTGGGATAAAGATTCTAAAATTAAAGGAGATGATAAGCTATCTGAAGCAATCAGAAGTTCTTCTTGGAAACAAATCAATAATATAGAACAAAATTTATCTATTAGTGATTTAAAATATGGGATTGAGGCATTATCAAAATCTGGAGAAAAAATGCCTAATTCACTTGGTTGGAAATTAGTTTCCGAACTTCAAATAAATGGAAAATTGGATGAAGTACATGAATTAACAAAAAAATTAGAAATTGAAAATAACTTACATCTAGAAATTGCATTAAGATTGAATTCTGAAAATGACTCGATGATAGGTAGTTTGATTCTTTCTTCTATTCAAAATATAAATGATGAGGGTTTACTGATGATAACTGATGATGAATTTTGCGATTCTAAGATAAAAGTTATTGCAGCAGAAAAATTATCAAATTTGGATTCTATAAGGTATACTAGCAAAATTTTAGATGTTTTTACAGAAACTGCAGATATTGGAAATTTGTCACGTATTTTGATAAAAGACAGTTCGCTTACAAAAGCATATCCGGAACGTACCTTATTGGTTTGGCATATGATCTCAGCTGAATCTTCAGTAGGATTGATGCCCATTTTAGAAAAAATGAGGAGAAATGCATTGATTTCGATTTCTAATTCGCCGAAAGATTTGATTTTATCAGATATATCAACTGAACTTATTGGATTACTTGATGGTATTCCTAATGGAATTAGTGCAATTCAGAAAAATCTAGATTCTGAAGGATTATTATCTCTAAATGAAGTACGTAGAGCATTGTCTCCAGAAGGAGATAGTATGGTTAGGCCAAAAACCGTTGAAAGATTAATACAATCTATTGAAAATGCAAATATTACTTATCTTGAAAATGCTCTGTTTCAATGTCTTGTTGATTCTTTATTACTAAATAGAGCTGCAATGGACATAGAAAGTGGGATGGAAAATAGAATCCAAGAAGCAAATAAAGTATTATCCACTCTAACTCAAAAAGAAAATGTATCTATGCAAACTATAAAATTTATTACTGAAATGGTTATAGAACATGGTAAAATTTTATCTGAAGGTATAGAACCTTTAGAAAAATGGTATAGAAAATATGATAATAATAGCCTAGAGTCTAAACTTGTTAGAGCTACTATACAGAGTTCAAAAAGTAATAATTTAGAAGCAGCAAGAGAATACAGAGATGCTGCTAATAGAGTAAAAGACGATTTTGAAAAATATGCCCTTATTATGAGAAAGGCTTTGATATCTTATGCCCATGGAGAAGGTTGGAAAGAAGCAGTAAATTTAATTGAGTCTGAAGATGCTTTGGCGGCTTCAGTAACAAAAAGATTTCAACTTTATCTAAATGTTTGTAATGATGATTTAGAAAATAATAAAGATGTGGCCAGAAATAGATTAAGGCAATATGCATCTAAGGGTATAAAGGAAACAGATGAAGATTTCAAAGAAAACAAAGAAATTCAAATAGAAGCTTTAGAAATGCTAATACGTTACCCTGAGGATTTAGATCCTCCATTACCTAAATCTCCATTCCAGGGAAGAGTTAAGGCTGCCATTCGAGGTTTACAAAGATTGGAGAACTCTAGACAATCCGATTTAGATTTAAAATTTGAACAAGAGTTATCTAGGGAAAATAAAGATATATTGGAGATTGTTAAGATAGTTGAAAAGATAGCAATTGAAAAACCAATAAGAGGTTTGAGGAAACTTGAACGTGCAATTGGATCGAATAAATTCACTGAAATACAATTGATTAGACTGAGTAGGGCAGCAGAAGCAATGTTTGGAGGATACAGTCCCACAATACCTATTAGAGACAGAAAATCATTACGAAACCTTTCATTGAAGCCTGTCATTATAGTAGATACTAATATCTTAATTGATGCATTAAAGGATGATTTGATCAGAGAAATTACCGATGATAATTTTGGGAGTCTTAATTGGAGTGTGGAACGTTCTTTCCATTGGATGTTAAGAAGGCGAAAGAAAGAGGGCAAGATATTAATGAATATTCCCCCAGTTGTAATGAATGAGTTTTTAAACCGCACAAAGAGCCCTCAAGAAGTATTAAATTTGTTTTCAAACAAAGTATATATTGATGCAAATGTTTGGAATAGTAAAATAACTGAGAGCTTACTATTAGAAACGGTAAATAAAATTTGTAAGGAATTTGGAGATTGGGAATATGTATTTGATCAGAAGTTGATGAAAGAAATAGAACTTGAAAAATTCCTATTAAATCATAAGAATATATTTGTTGAAATAACAAATCAGAAAATAAAAAGAGATGAGTTTGCAGATAGAAGTATAATAGAAGGTGAAGAAATATACCCCGAAAGAGGAGATATGGAGATTATGCGTTCAGCAGCCTTAATTGCAAATTCATTTAATCCAGAAATAGGTAGCATAATGATTGCTACTAGAGATAGTGATTTCAAATTAATATCACGTTCATTAGAAGAAAAATATGGATTTGGAGTAGTTGGAGATGCCCAAGAATTAAACAGAAGAGTACTACATTAACCTCTTAGAACACATTCTAAATCATTTTATTAATCCATTTTTCTAATATTTCTCTTCTTTCTAATACGTCTACTTTTGAAGTATGAGGCATTTGATCAACAACATGGACATCAGCTATATCTACGAAATGTTTGTTTAAAAGATCGAAATGCTGACTTCCTAACGTTTCATCTTCTCTGGCTTGAATCACTAGTAATGGGGTTTTTGGGATGCCCCAAAATGGAATTTGAGCATTAGAATAACCGACGTTTAAATCAGGATGTATACGTTGATATTCTCTCCTTAGAATATGGCGTACCCATGGATTTGCCATTATTGCTCTCCCGGGTAGATTTTGTTGTATTATAAGAGGGAAGGAGGTTACTGGTGATTCTAAAATTACACCTTTTAGGGCTTTTTCCCACCACCCTGAAGGGTGTGAAGAAAGTCTTATTGATATAAATCCCCCCAATGAATGGCCATAAATCAAAAAATTTGTTGGTTTGTACCCCATAATTTCTGGAATTTGTTCTAATAGTAACTCAATATCCGCAACTACTTTCAAAATAGTCCATTCATATTTTCCCTTTTGTTCACCAAATCCTCTTTGATCTAAACTTACTACATTTAGGCCCATTGAATTCATATGTTGGCATCTAGATTCCCCCCTCCCAAGGGTAGAATTATATCCATGAAGATACAATATCATATCTTTACTTCCACTTTCTGATTTTAAAATATGCCCTTTAAGAGTTTCATTCCCCCAACCTTTGAATAAAAATGATTCCCATCGATTATTGGTAAGATTCGTTATTGTCCTAGGAGGAGTAATGAAAACTGATGCATATATTCTCCATCTCATGAATAGCCATGCTCCAATAGGGATTGATGCCCCCAGTAATACCCATGCGACTTTATACGTCCGCCAAATAGGTAATAAAAATAAAGCTATGATTTCCAATAATATTGCTGCAGTTAGGACTTTAGGTTTACTTGGTAATAAAGGGGCTGGAGTTTTTTGATATACGGCCGCTTTAAATTTTGATGCTGCAAATTTTTTCTTATTTTTTGGAGTATCCAAGAATAATCCCCTCCTTAACATGGGATATGAAATGGATTACATAAAGTAAATGGTGAAGATGATTACAACTTGTATTATTATTCACATTTAGTGTAATTTAAAACACTAAGATAACACTAAATAATCAAGTATTGAAATATGTTGATACTAGGGCGCGGGCATGGAAGGAGCTACTGACCCGTCTGTTCTTCAAAATCGCCTTTATTACAAAATTGGGATATTTGTACATGATAATGCAAAAGTCGTATTAATACTAACCATGCTCCTATGTGCTGGCCTCGCCAGTTTGATGACATTGGAGCCAAAATATGTTGAAGGATACGGTGAAGGTGATTTGGAATCTGTCCATGGTTGGGACGCAATCACCCTTGGTTTTAGTTCTGAAGAAGAAGGCGTACAGGAAAGATTTTACGTACTTTTTCACCATCCTGGATATACAACTAATGATTCTAACGTCAAGAATGCAATTCAAGGTACGTTACATATTTTAAATGAGTCTGATGCTGTAGTTCTGCATTATCCTTGGTTAACAAATGAAGCAAATCAATCGAAGTTAATTAGTACGGTTGACAGTTCCTGGTCTAGAGTCAGAGTAGACATAGTTTTGGACAGAGAGAATGCCAAAATTTTATTGAAAGAAGTTGTTGATGATATCGTACTTCCTGAATCGGCTCCTTTAGGAATGGAAAAATGGATTACAGGAAATTTAGCTATTGATGTTACATTTGATATGACATTAGAAGAGGAATTGATTAAGGCAGAAATGATTTCTGCACCATTAACTTTAATCATATTAATATTTGTATTTGGAAGTTTAGTTGCTGCTGGATTACCAGTTTTAACTGGAGTTTACACAGTATTAGCAGCAATTGGTATAGTAACTGGCCTAACCTACATATTCGATGATATTACAATCTATGCAAACAATATTGTATCACTTTTAGGGATAGGGCTTAGTGTTGACTATTCTCTTTTTATTGTAAACCGTTTTAGAGAAGAGTTAGCACGTGGCCATGACAGAAGAACTGCAATTGCAGTAACCAGTGCAACGGCTGGAAGAGCAATATTCTTTTCTGGAATGACAGTAATATCTGGACTAATGGGGATGTTATTCTTTGAGGATACTGGTTTGCCATCATTAGGTTGGGGGGGAATATGTGCAACATTTGTAGCATTGACCTCATCCATTGTTCTTTTACCTGCAATATTATCTCTTCTTGGGGAAAAAGTAAATGCAATTAAAATCCCATTCTCAAGTATTGCCTCGGAGACTGAAAGTGGTTTCTGGCCGTGGATAGCACATAATGTAATGGAGCGCCCATTATCAGTTTTAATACCTGCAATAATAGTACTAATGCTGGCTGGGTCACCTTTTCTAAATGCCGAATGGGGGATAACAACTTGGAAGGCTCTAAGCCCAGATGATGAGGCAAGGAATGGTATGGAAATAACAGATGAAAAATGGCCTGGAGATATTGCTAACACAGTTCAGATTGTTTTTGAAACAAACGAAGGAACGGATCCTCTTTCAGAAGAAAATCTAAGAAAATTATACGAATTTTCAGTTGATATTCTTGATATGGAAAGTACGAGTTATGTCTATAATTATGCACATTTTGATGTTAATATGACTGTGGATGAAGTAGTTTCATTCTGGGATGAATCAAATGATGAGAGTTTGTCTACTGAGCAGAGGCAATATATCACATTACAAAGAGATTTTCATAGAGATAGTTCAATAGGAAATAATGGAATTATTGTAGTTCATGTTGGCATAGAAGGAGATCAAGCAAGTGAAAACTCAAGGAATGTAGTTAAGGATATTAGAAATTTAGATTCAAAGGAATCTCAATTTGGAGGCGATGTAAATGTATACGTCGCTGGTTTAGCTGCATATAACCAAGATGTGTTAGATGCAGTAATAGAAAATATGCCTATTGCAATTGCATTTATTTTGATAACTAGTTATATTCTAATTTTCTTACAAGTTAGATCTGTTATTCTTCCATTTAAAGCCTTAATAATGAATATTTTATCAGTAACTGCATCTTTTGGAGTATTGGTTTGGATATTTCAGGAAGGCAATGGATCAGAATTATTGGGCTTTACCCCTCAACCAATAGATCCGACTACTCCTGTAATGATTTTTGCCATTCTTTTCGGACTAAGTATGGATTATGAGGTATTAATGCTATCTAGAATACATGAAGAATGGGAGAGAACTAAAGATAATACTCAAGCAGTTGCAGTAGGTTTACAAAAAAGTGGACGGATAATTACATCTGCGGCCCTTGTGATGATAACGGTTTTCTCAGCTTTCGGCCTTTCATCGGTTTCATTAATGAAACAGTTTGGATTAATGTTAGCCCTTGGAGTAGCGGTAGATGCAACTATTGTTAGAGCATTGGTTGTACCTTCAACAATGAGGCTGATGGGGACATTGAATTGGTGGGCACCGTCCTGGCTGCAACAAGATAGTTCGAGTGAAATTAATGATGTTGAAGACTGATTACATATGTGAAATCATGGCATTACCAAATTCACTACATTTCAGGAGTATTGCATCATCCATTTGTCTTTCAAAATCATAAGTTACAGTTTTGGCAGAAATAGCACCTTCCATTCCTTTTATTATCAAATCTGCTGCCTCACTCCACCCCATATGACGGAGCATCATTTCAGCAGATAGGATTAACGAACCTGGATTGACTTTGTCTTGGCCGGTATATTTTGGCGCTGTACCATGAGTTGCTTCAAATATTGAAATCCCAGTATCATAATTTATATTTGCCCCTGGTGCGATACCAATTCCTCCAACTTGAGCAGCAAGTGCATCTGAAATATAATCACCATTTAGGTTCATTGTAGTTAGAACACCATATTCTTTGGGCCTAGTTAATATCTGTTGTAGCATAGCATCTGCAATTACATCTTTGATAATAATTTCAGTTCCTGTTTTGGGATTTAACATTGAACACCATGGACCCCCATCGATCTCAGTGGCTCCAAATTCATCTTTCGCCAACTGATATCCCCAATCTCTGAATCCCCCTTCTGTAAATTTCATAATATTTCCTTTGTGTACAATAGTTACACTAGATTTGTTTTCATTTATCGCATGATTTATTGCCGCCCTTACAATCCTGGATGTGCCTTCCATGCTAATTGGTTTTATTCCTATACCGCTAGTGTTTGGGAATCTAATTTTTGTAACACCCATTTCTTCACGTAAAAAATCTATTACTTTCTTAACTTCTGGGCTTCCGGCTTCCCATTCGATCCCTGCATATACGTCTTCGCTATTTTCACGGAAAATAATCATATCTACATCTCCCGGGGATTTTACTGGGCTAGGAGTACCTTCATACCATCTTACTGGACGTACGCATGCAAAAAGATCAAGATTTTGACGAAGTGCAACATTGAGGCTCCTGATTCCCCCCCCTACAGGTGTCGTAAGTGGGCCTTTTATTGAAATTAGTCCAGTTCTCATAGACTCTAGGGTTTCCTCAGGGAGCCATTCACCTGTCTCATCAAAGGCTTTTTGTCCAGCTAAAACTTCTTTCCAGAAAATCTTTCTGTCATCATCATAAGCATTTTTCACTGCTGCATCTACAACATTAATCATAACAGGCGTGATATCGATGCCTATGCCATCTCCTTCTATGTAGTGAATAATTGGTGTATTAGGTACTACTAATTTTCCGCTGTTTAATGTAACTTTAACGCCCTGTGACATATCTATCATATACCCCACTGAGCAGTCATTCAAGAAGCCAACCCTCATGACCTAGTTACTTACAGGTTACAATTATGCAAGGTATGGTTCGATGGGTAGAAGGTCAAACAATGGAAGGCATTACTTCAGGCGGGAAATCGTTTGGAATATATGGAGAAGAATATCCAAGCCCCATGGAGTTGGTTTTACACGCTCATGCTGCATGCTCATTCATAGATTTAATAGGGGGCCTCAAAGGTCGTATGGAAGGCGTAAGATCTGCCCATATTGACATCAATGCAGAAAGAGCAACTGAAAAACCCAAAGTTTTTACGGATGTACATTTAAAATATGTTATTGATGGAGACGTACCAGAAGAATTAGTTCGACGAATAATCGAATATAGTCATAAAAAATTATGCTCAGTGGGGATAATGTTAACAGGTTATGGTGTAAAATTAACATGGGAATTGTTACTAAAAAATTCTCAATAATAATTGTCATCGGCGAAGTTAGAAATATATTAAAATTCCATTAATTGCGTTATTTAGACAGGACTCTTCCTCAAGCATTAAACACCCTCCATTCAGAAGATGAATTCCTGCTATGTGGGAGACTAGAGAAATCGTCCATTAAAATTTAGGAGTTGGAATAATAATGCAGTCAAAAATTAAAAAAATTAATTCATCAATTGAACAAGAAAATGGCATGGTCATTGAAAGACGTTTTACTGCTGCCGGTGAAGATCCTTTTGGATCGTTTAATTGGATTGAGATGGATGTTGAGATACGAAATCCTGATGGTTCAATGGCCGAATCAATACAAGGAGTTATGCTTCCTTCTGGCTTTTCTGGAGTACCAGGAAAGGTACTTGCTCAAAAATATCTACGTAAGGCTGGTGTTCCATTATTTCTTCGAAAAGTACCTGAAGAAGATGTACCTATATGGCTCCAAAGAAGTGAGCCCGATTATGAAAAACTTCAGACTGTAGATAAGAATGAAAGAATGGGGGGAGAAATAGATGGAAGAGATTTATTTAGACGCTTAGCAGGTACTTGGACATATTGGGGATGGAAATATGGATACTTTGCAAGCGAAGTCGATGCGTTAGCATATTTTGATGAAATGTGTTATTTGATTGCTAGTCAGAGGTCTGCCCCGAATAGCCCTCAGTGGTTCAATACAGGATTACATTGGGCATATGGAATAGAGGGTCCTGCACAAGGTCATCATTATGTTGACCCTTCCACAGGTGAATTGAATTTGTCAGTGAATGCATATGAGCATCCTCAACCACACGCTTGCTTCATTCAATCAGTTTCTGATGAATTAGTAGGTGGCACTGGGTCAATTATGGGATTATGGAATAGAGAGGCTTTATTGTTTAAATATGGTTCCGGAACGGGATCAAACTTCTCTAAGATTAGAGGGAAAGACGAACCTTTATCCGGGGGTGGAAAATCTTCCGGTTTGTTATCATTCTTAAAAATTGGAGACAGGGCTGCAGGTGCCATAAAGTCAGGAGGGACAACGCGTAGAGCTGCAAAGATGGTGACACTTGATTTAGATCATCCAGACATAGAAGAATATATTGACTGGAAATCCACTGAAGAAGAGAAGGTTTCTGCACTGGTGATAGGTAGTAATATCTTACAAAAACATGCAAATACCATAATGGATTCTATTTGGGCCCATGAGGGAGATACAAAGTTTGATCAAAGTACAAATTTAGAACTCAGAAAATCTATGGTTCAAGCGATAAAAGATTGTGTGCCACAGCCTCACATACAGAGAATTATTGATTTAGCAAAACAAGGATGGAAGGGTGTTGATTTCGATGTTTTCGATACAGACTGGCAGGGTGAGGCTTATATGACAGTTTCAGGCCAAAATAGTAACAACTCAGTCAGAGTTCCAAATGAATTTATGGATGCTGTAAATAATAAAGAAGCTTGGAACTTGTACTGGAGAACAGAATTAGACAAGGCCGAAGAAGAAGGAAGGAATCCAGAACCTTGCAAAGTTCTTGATGCTGGAGAGCTGTGGAATAAAGTAGCATACACTGCATGGGCATGTGCTGATCCGGGAGTACAATTCGATACTACAATAAATGAATGGCACACCTGTCCCGAGGGAGGGAAGATAAATGGTTCAAATCCATGCTCAGAATATATGTTCCTTGACGATACCGCTTGCAACCTTGCAAGTATAAATCTCCTAAAATACTATGATATGAATACTCAGACTTTCAATATAGAAGATTTTCGTCATAGTGTAAGATTGTGGACTACTACGTTGGAAGTTAGTGTTTTAATGGCACAATTCCCATCCGCTGAAATAGCAAAAAAATCATATGACTATAGGACACTAGGACTTGGTTATTGTAATATTGGTTCTTTGTTGATGCACATGGGAATCCCGTATGATGACGAACGTGGATATGCTATTTGCGGTGCAATGACTGCAATTATGTGTGGCGAATCATATGCTACCAGTGCTGAAATAGCATCAATATTAGGCCCTTATCCAGATTATGACAGGAACAAAGAACATATGCTTAGAGTCATGAGAAATCATCGCAGAGCAGCGTATGGCAGTAGTGCTGAAGATTACGAAGGCCTGTCTGTTGCACCAATGACCATAGACCCTAAGAAATGTCCTAAAGATCTTTTAGAAGCTGCTAGGCATGCCTGGGATAGGGCGTTAAGAGAAGGAGAAATCCATGGATATAGAAATGCGCAAACTACTGTAATTGCTCCGACAGGGACAATTGGTTTGGTAATGGGCGCTGACACTACTGGAGTAGAACCTCAATTTTCATTAGTACAATACAAGACTTTAGCAGGAGGGGGATCTTTGAGGATTGTGAATGGAGGAGTTTCGAATGCATTGAAACGACTAGGATATACGGACAATGAGACTAAAAGTATTGAAGAATATATAACAGGCAGTAAAACTCTGAATAACTGCCCTCATCTTTCTGCAGAAAAGTTATCAGATTTAGGGTTGGATAACAAAATTGTCAAGAGAATTGAAAATAGTTTTGCTGATGTGTTTGATATTCGCTCTGCATTCTCTCCCAACATTTTAGGTGAAGAATTTTGTAAAGAAAAATTAGGGATGACAAAAGAAAATTATGAAAATCCTTTCTTTGACGTTTTAACTCATATGGGTCTTTCCTCAAATGAAGTTGATACTGCAAATGATTATGTGTTTGGATACAATATGATTGAGGGTGCACCTGGGTTAAAAGAAGCGCATTTGGCTGTATTTGATTGTGCAACTCCATGTGGGAAATATGGTAAGCGATCTATTGACTGGAAAGCGCATGTTATGATGATGGCGGCAGCGCAGCCGTTTATATCCGGAGCAATTTCTAAGACAATAAACATGCCATCTAACTCAACAGTGGAAGAAATAAGGGAGGCATATAATTTGAGCCATGCAACTATGAACAAAGCATGTGCAGTTTATAGAGACTGTTCGAAACTTTCACAGCCATTGATGAATCAATTAGTTGATTCAAGCGCAATGGAAGAAGAAGTTGAAGAATTGATTGTTACAAAAATGGTAGAAGAGGTAGTTAGAGTATTACCAGTTGCTGAAGAGGTTGCTAGGCCGGTAGCTGTATCTATGGTTGAATATATTGCTACAAGAAGACAATTACCCAACAAGAAAAAGGGTGATAATATCAAAGCAAGAATTGGAGGGCATAGCGTACGGCTAATTACAGGCGAGTATCCTGATGGTAAATTAGGAGAAATTATACTTGTTACATCTAAAGAAGGAGCTGCATGGAGAGCAATGTTGAATCAGTTTGCTATTGCAGTATCTATTGGTTTACAACATGGAGTACCACTGGAAGCGTTCGTAAAGGTATTTACTTTCCAAAAATTCGAACCTAGTGGAATGGTGGAAGGAGGTAGCGGAAGAGTCAAGATGACATCCAGTTTAGTAGATTGGATATTTAGAGAGTTGGCAATTGAATACGCTGGAAGAGATGATTTGGCACATGTAAGCGTTGAAGAATCTGATTTTGATCCATACTCAATTAGTAGGCCTGAAATTACTGAAATGGGAGTTTTACGTACCCAGGGAGAAAAGAGAGAATTACAAATGACTCTGGATTCATCAGTTAACAGTGTAGAAGATGCAGGAATGAAAGAAAGACGAATGGCAAGAGAAAGGGGTTATACTGGAGATATTTGCGCATCTTGCGGGAGTAGTCAAATGAGAAGAAATGGAACTTGCCTAAAATGTGATTCTTGTGGCGAAACTACTGGTTGTTCATGAGTTAACAAAATAGCCACTCATCTAAATATGTACCACTACCTCGTAGAGGGCGTGGAATTGGGAGTAGATGTAGTAATACCTACTTTTCGCCGACCGGAGGCATTGGCAAAATGCTTGGCTTCACTTGAAAATCAAAGCATAATGCCAGACTCGATCGAAGTAGTTGATGATTCAAGTACTGACTATGGCCCAGGAGTATCTAGAAATATTGGATGGAAAAGGGGTAAAGCAAATATTGTCGCATTTCTTGATGATGACTGCATAGCCCCTCCCAATTGGGTTGAAACAATAAAAAAATTATTTCAAGATGAAACTATTAGCGGTATTGAAGGTGCAATGACTACCGTGGATAAAGAAGGGAATATTGTAAAATATAATCCCCCAAATAGATTCAAATGGGATCGTTTTAAAACTGCTAATTTAGTTATTAGAAGAAAAGCATTAGAAGAAGTTACTGGATTTGATGAAAGGTATCACCTACATAGAGAAGATACAGATTTAGCTTGGAAAGTTATTGATGCTGGATATAGAATTATTTGGTCGCCAGATTGTATAATGCACCATCCCGAACCATTGGGATCAATGGGGATTTATGCTCCTTATCCCAGATCGGAGCAACTACTTTTCCATTGTAATTCTAATAAATATATTGAAAGTGCGGCAGGATTAATTTCTTTTAGGAGTATATTAAGTGGTGATTTGTGGAGGTTACAAAAAAATCTAAGAACGATTCAGAAACCAGCTGATGTTACGCCTTTAACACGTATTCAATCATGGAATCTTTGGACTCGGGCTTGGGGAATTGCTTTATTTTGGTTAATTAGAAAGAATACCTTTGGTGAACCAAAAAAGGTAGCTAAGCATTTAAGAAATAATTAATCTATTATTATTGAATTTGGGATATACTCTTCTAAGTTTTTGAAAAATTCAATATCATCACTAAATTTATCTCTTATTTTATTTTCTAATTCAGGTGGAATAATGTCTTTTGAAGAGGAGACGTGTTTCCATCCTAATCTTCTTATTGGATCGAGGATCATCTTACGTAGTGCACGGCTAGGTAGGATTATTCTAGCCATAGTAAATATAAAATCTGGAGGTTTGCGTAATAATCTTCTGAGAGGATTGTTTGATAGTCTCCCTCTGACATTTTTGACAACTAGATCTTGTGGCATCTTTTTAGGGTCTATTCCTAACCATTTAGAAATAGATTCTAAGACTTGTACCGGTTTTTTTGCAATAGTTGATAATTTTATGACCCTTACTCGATCTTCTCCGAGCATTTCAATCCAGGATCTAATAAAATTAGAATATTGAGGGTATGTTAAAAATGACCATGTGGCTTCATCTTCGTCATCAATCACCCAATTTTTATCATCTAACTTTTCTAATAATTGATTAAAGCTTGTATCATAGTTTAATCCTTTGTTCATTTCACCATGCCACGAAATTAACAAATCAAAAGGATCTCTGATAGTAATAATAATTTTTGCATTTGGTAATAATTCACGTACTGTATCTAATGCCTTTTTTGAATAGAGATGTTGTGGAGACTTGTCAATAATCCATTTTTCTTGTCTATATTTAACCATATTAATTTCATTAGGCATTAATAACGTCCCCTTTGGTTTAGTTGGGCTAAATGGTATGTCGCTAATTCCTCCTAATAAAAATCCACTTTCAGAAGCACTAATAGGCATCTTTTCCCAAGGGTGATAAATTTCAGGGTGTTTACGCATCCAAGTTAGAAGAGAGGTGGTTCCACATTTAGGACCTCCGATTAATAATAAATTTGGAACATTGGAGATTGATTGCATAATATTCTGTAACTCCGTGTGATATTTTTATATTAAGATATTTCATTAATATTTAAACAATGATGGTTAATTTCCTTTACCCAATGAGCAGTTGAAAAGCCCGTTATTTTTTCAAATATTTTTAAATCACTAATTATTATGTCAGAACAAGTCGGGTAATGATTATTATTAGTTTTTTCCAGAATAGGTTTTTTGCTGATTATTGGGATTGAGTATACATTTATATCTCTTGATTGTAAAATTATAACTATGGGTTTTTTAATTAAATTGGGTATATTGGCAAAAATAAATCTACATATCTTACCAAAATGGGTGAGGGGTCTACGATTAGTAGCACTGTTCGTATGTTTTGATAAATTAATAGTGTAATCATTTGGTTTTAATTTAAGAAACGAATCGATTTGGGATAAAATCTTATTTGGATTATCTTTCATTTGTTGGCTATCAATAATTAAAAAATTATCTATAGAAAAATATTCTAACCATCTAGTCATAGATTTTCCATACATAGTATCATCTTTCAGTCGAGCATCCGACCATGCAACAGAAAAATCTGTCCAATCTACATTATTATCGGCATCTGATTGGGTGTCCTTAACCATATTCCAATGACTAATTGTTCTAGAAACGGGTTCTCTTAGGCATAATATAAATTTCATATTAGGTATTTTTCTAAATATTCTCTCGGGAGATAGCGGACACGCAAATGTATGAACTGATGCATCTATACGAAGGCCGGGGCGAGTAAAGCAATTATCATAATCTGACCAATCTGGTTCTTTTGTTATTCTATCAAAGGTGCCTTTGTGTGAACTTACAATATTAGGTTCTTTTGGATTTGAAAGTTGAATATCTGGATGTTGAGATAAAGTATTAGCTAGCCAAGTAGTTCCGGCTTTTGGAACACCAACAATAAAAGCATCAATTGGCTGCAATGAAAAGTTCTCCGTTAAACTATACCTCGTTGAGAGGTACTATATGTTGCGGACGAGACCGTCTGTATGAAAAGTACGTCGTTATGTGAAGTGATATATTGAATAATAAAAAGGAATATCACTTAATTTGGTTTCAACATTTACATAAATCTGCAGGTACTTTTATTGTAAATATGGCCATAACAAATGGAGAGTTATTATTCAATAAGCATAATAATGGAAACCCTACAAATCAAGAAGGGGATTTATTACCAATTTGGGAATACAATAAAATTGAATTATTAGATTTCATAAATAGGTGTGAGGAAGCTGGTGTAACGTTTGTCGCAACTGAATATGGTTCTCCTGATTTTGAATTTCTTTCTAATGATCCACGAATAACACTAATCACTTGTATTAGAGACCCTAAAAAAAGGATGATATCTAACTATAATTATGATTACTATTCAGGATATACTGATGAGAAAAGTATAGCAGAATTTATAGAAGTGCCAAACGTTTATACTTCAGATAATTATTATGTTCGAGTTTTTTCTAGAACTACAAGTATACCCCTAAAAAAATTAACTGAGTTTGACTTTCAGATGGCAGTAAAAAATATTGGTATGTTTGATATTACTATTAAAACAGGGCATAATAACTTAGAAAAAAAATTATTTGAAAGTTTTGGATGGGACAAGTTGAGTAATAATAATCATAGTACTTTTGGAGATAAATGGAGAATCATTAATTTGATAAAAAGACTGCAATTTATAAGATTGATTAACTATATTAAACAAAAGAATATGGTTATTGATGAATCATGCTTAAACAATAGATTTGATTTGGATTATAAGTTATTATCAATGATTATAGATAGTGATGTTAGTTAATTATATTCTTGAAATTAGCCCTATATCTTTGGTTGTCACCGTCGTTCAAGTCAACAATTGAATTATACCCAATTAGTGTAAATTCAGAGAACCAATTTTCAAGCCATGTTTTTTTTAAAGGCCATGGTGGTCCGGTTTTGTTTTCTAAATTATCATTTTCCAATCTTGTCCTGCCTATGCATAATAAATCTCCGTCTTTTGCTAGCAAAGGAATCAGTGCTGCAGCCAATTCATCACGAATATCAGTATGGACCGCCTGCAAGATATGAATTTCTACAACTAAATCAAAGTATTTTGTCCAAGACTTGGGTAGATCTAGTAAATTATATACATATTAGTGTTTGGCGATAGCGCAGCCCATGGAATATTACTAGAGTTACCATTTGCATCTGAATAAATATCTTCAAACCAAGAAAATGGAGAACCGTTAATACGTGCAATCTGGGCATTTAGTTTAATATCAAAGTTATTTTGAATATCTTCTGGCATTTTATTTTCCTTCTTTGATTTTTTGTAATAACTCTTGAGTTTTCATATCTCTCATTCCAACCCATCTGTAAAGCTCTTGAAATGAGTTATGATCTTCATTTGATATGTTTTTTGATATTTTTAAAAATGATTCGGGATTTACCCTGGCTATCTCTAACATGAAACTAACGAGTTTTGACCTTGAAGTTTCATTGCACAATATCCATAATTTTGGTAATAGATTTATTCTATCAAAAATATCATAATTAATATATTCTCGTATACTAGAATTAATTAATATCTGCATTGCTTTTTGGTTTCCTTTTTCTATTACTTTAGGGGCTCTTATCAAAAATAAATTTATATCCATTCTAATTATAAATCCTAGTGCGGATGTAGCAACTACACAACTAGTTTCATCGTTATCAATTAATAGGATATCCAATAAGTGGAGTGTTAGTTTTGAATCATAGGAGTATAGTTTGGGAAGAGAAGTTGCAATGCTTCTTCTTATTGAGTGTTCATTATTGTGAACTGCATAAATTAATATTTCTTTTGATTGTTCAGGAAAATCTGAAATTAAATTCACGGTTGCCCTTATTAGTGCTTCAGATTGTACACCTGTAGATTCATTTAGAGTGGTTTTTATTCTTAAAAATAAGTTTAAATGAGCGGTTAGCATAGAATATGTAGTTAAATTTTCTATCCAAAATGGAAGAATTAGTTTAGACGAATGCGTTGATAACGACAAATAATCAAGTATGAGATTTGTTGCTAATACTCCTGAGGGATGTGGTGAAATATCCTCATAAACTGTTTCTGAAGATGGGTCCCATCCAATATGATGGGGGCCTGATGATTTATGTTTTCTATTAAAAGATGGAGATTGGGCCATTGAAATAGATATAAGAAAACTAAAACAATGATTCTTAGCAACATCAGAAGCTTCAAAGCACATTCCAATAAATGTTGATATCGCAAAATACCATCTATCTGTATCTGGTGCGGATTCGTCCAATCCTGCTAATAGCCAATCCCTAATTTGTAAAATTAAGATTCTTTTAGATATTGTTTCTATATTTTTTCCTGCCCATTTTTCTCTTTCTGATTCAGGGTCTATGTGTCTCTTTACATAATCTGGTTCGATTAAATCAAATATTTCTGATAATTTTGATTTAAATCCGGCTTTATCTATTGAAAATAGCCCTAGTGTTTGAGATACTAAAATATCTATTGACTTTGGTGGTTGGGCAGGAAAATCTGGTAATTCAAGAGGAGGATTTGGCAATTTACCTTGATTGAAGGAATTTTTAACATATTTTTCTAAAAGTATTGTACAATTTTCCCATATCAAAGGTTCGGCATCACGGCGTACCATGCGTACACCAATTAAATCTCAAGTTCAATATTTAAATTTTGTATTAATTCTTTGTAACGGTTACGAATTGTAACTTCAGTAACCCCTGCTACTTCTGCTACTTCTCTTTGAGTTCTACGCTTTCCACAAAGAACGCTGGCGATATAAATTATAGATGCTGCAATACCTGTTGGACCTCTTCCGCTAGTAAGTTCTCTTTCCTGCGCTGCTGCAATTAACTCGTATGCCTTTGCCTGTACTTCAGCATCTAAATCTAATCCAGAACAAAAACGAGGGATATAATCTTCTGGTTTAGTAGGGGGTATCTTCATTTTTAATTCCCTAACCATGAATCTATATGTACGTCCAATCTCTTTTCTTCCAGTACGACTAGCTTCACCTATTTCGTCAAGAGTTCTTGGATTTTGGCATTGTCGACATGCGGCATACAAACTTGCAGCGGCAACTCCTTCAATCGATCGTCCTCGAATTAATCTAGCTTCTACTGCTTTTTTATAATTAACAGCTGCTGCTTCCCTTATTGATTTAGGTAAATCTAATCGGCTAGCCATTCTATCTAATTCAGCTAATGCCATAGCCAAGTTTCTTTCTGTAGCATTGCTTACGCGTGATCTTTTTTGCCATTTCCTCATACGATAGAATTGGCTTCTGTATCTACTAGAAATTGATTTCCCAGAATAGTCTTTATTTTGCCAATCAATATCTGTAGAAAGCCCTTTATCATGAAGCATTACAGTCATTGGTGCGCCTGTACGCGCTCTTTGATCTCCTTGCTCAGGACTAAAGACTCTCCATTCAGCACCTTGGTCTATGACATTGTCTTCTAAGACAAGTCCACAATCTTGACAAACTATTTCACCTCTAGTTTCATCTTTTATGAGGTTTCTACTTGCGCATTCTGTACATTTTACTGTGTCTTCAATGAGGTCGTTTACCATAATATCACTCCACCTTTCCTAAGGAAAGATAAAATACTGCGAAAGCCCATCTTATTTAAGACTGATAGTAAATATATCATACAATTAATAATTTGGAATAGATGAAAATATATAATTAATTATCAAAAATTGTGATATAGGGTCAGACCGTGCCAAAGAGCGACGGGGAGTAAAATGACAGAAAAACAGTGGCCTCCAAAAAAAATAAGTCTTACTGATGGAAAGAGAGTTCTATTTTTAACAAAGAACTTAGAATTGATAGGGAAGCAACTTTATGAAGGTCTTAATCTGAAAATGGAAGATTTAACTATTGATGATTTATTAGATGACATAAATACAGATGTGATGACCCCTGCATGGGTATGCTTTGATCATGAACCTGCCAAAATAGCAGAGAATGCTTATGCAGGATTAATGCATAATGGACGTCGTGTTTTTGAAAAAAATGCACTAATTAATGGTAATTTTGAAGTTATTGTTTCTGGCCATAGGAAAGGTACAGGATCCAGTAGAGAAACAGCAGCACAATGTGAGAGGTGGTCAGGCATAAGATTAATCATAGCTGCTTCTTTTGCTCCAATACATGAAAGAAATAACATAAATTTGGGTCAATTGATGGGAACATACTCTATGTTGGAAAAATTACAGAAGGGAGAATTTATTTCCTTGGCTGAATTCACGTCTAAATATGATCCCGTAACACAATTAATTTTGGAAAATGGTGGTATATTTCCTTTTGCTAAAAAATTAGATAGTGGAGAAATAATATTACCTCATTCACCTACTAATCGGCGCCCTATGACAATGGCAGAGAAAATAATTGCTAAAAAAATGTTGGGAGAACAATCTGAAAAATATGTGAAACCTGGAGATGCAGTGTTGGCTGAAGTAGATGGAGGGTACTCTCATGAATTTACTACAGCACAAGTACATACATTTTTAGAAAAGGAATATGGTAAAAATTATTCTCTACCAAACTCTGTAAAATTTGCAGTATTTGAAGATCATTTATTGTATGCAACAGGTGTTCCAAAATTTAGTCCTCATACTGAAAAAATTGAAACTTTGAGAAGGCTGCAAAATGTTTTTCAAAAACATACAGGAGTTAGAGATTATTCCGCTGTAGATGGTGTTAGTCCTGGAATTTGTCATCAAATTGCACGTGAAGAATTTATAGATGTTGGAGATTTTATTCAAGCAACGGACTCACATACCTGCATGGGAGGGGCTTCAAATGCACTTACTTATGGTGTGGGCTCTACAGAATATGCAAACTTAGTTCATAATCAATTTGCGTTTGTAAAGGTTCCAGAAAGTATACGATTTGAATTAGAAGGACATTTAGACTCTGGCTGTACTGCAAAAGATGTGATTTTGCATATTTTATTACACTATGCATCAAAATCAGAAACATTAGATAGAAGTATGGAATTTGGTGGACCGGGGCTATCTAGCCTATCAATGGACGAACGAGCTACTCTTTGTAACATGGCTACAGAATGTAGTGCCAAAACAGGAATATGTGAACCCGATGAACTAACCATAAAATGGTTATTAAAAAGAAGGTCAAACCTTACTGAACAACAGATAAAAGATTCTTTTGTAACTCCGGATGATGGTGCAGTGTATAATGGAGGGGTGCATAAAATTAATCTTTCAGAAATATTACCAATGGTTGCCCATCCAGGCGATCCAGACAAGGGAATACCTTCAGACCCTACGAATGGGGCGTTTGTTCATGATATTGGAGATATTAGTATAGATATTGCTTATGCTGGGTCTTGTACCGCAGGTAAAGATGATGATTTTGCATATTATGCAATGGTCACTAAAGCAGCCTTAGACGCCGGGTTAAAGATTCATGAACATGTAGAATGTTATATACAATTTGGATCAATGGCAGTGAAGGAATTGTCAATAAGAAATGGATGGACTGAATTATTTAAAAGGGCAGGAATTAACGTTATTGATCCTGGATGTGGTGCTTGCATAGGTGCTGGACCTGGAGTTAGTGATGACCCTTCGCAAGTTACCGTATCTGCAATAAATAGAAATTTTCAAGGAAGGTCTGGCCCTGGTAAATTGTATCTTGCTAGTCCTTTGACTGTGATGACTAGTGCATTTACTGGTAAAATATCTTCTTGGAATCCTGACATATTCCAAAAAAAATAATTTGTGGTATGTGATTCAAAGTTGATTTTTCGCAATATTTTATATTTATTTCCACTCATAGTTAAGGTGGGTCTGTGTTCCCAGTGTTCCAACCATAAGCAGGCCCCGTGCCAATAGGGTATTGGGAGGACCTGCTGGAGGAGTAATCATGAGTAATGCAGAAGAAATTTCTAGTAAGCAAAAGCAAATAGCTGTAAGTGAATTTTTTGAAAAAAATAAACACTTTCTTGGATTTGATTCTCTTCAAAGGTCAATTATAACTGCAGTGAAAGAATCTGTTGATAATTCTTTGGATGCTTGTGAAGAGGCCAGAATACTACCTACTATCCATGTTGAATTAAATCGGCAAAAAGGAGATACAATTGAATTAATAACTCAAGATAATGGTCCCGGGATACCCAGAAATTCAATTGAAGATGTATTTGGAAAATTTTTACTTGGGTCTCGTTTCCATGCCATTAGGCAAACGAGAGGTCAACAAGGGATTGGAATTACGGGTGTAGTAATGTACAGTCAATTGACAACTGGTTCTAAAACAAATGTGATATCAAAGATAAAAAAAGAAAGCTCTGCAGTATTTGTTGAATTAGGACTCGATACAAGGAAGAATAGGGCTTTAAAAACTAGCGAAAATAGAGATGTTTGGATAGATAAACGAACAGGTGAAGAAATAGAACAAGGTTTGGGCATTAAAACAGTAATGAAGGGTAAATATCAGAAGGGTAAGCAATCAGTTTATCAGTATCTTAGAATGACTTCAATAGTCAACCCTCATGCTAGTATTTCATTAATAGTAAGAGATAAGGATAGGAATATTATTGATGAGGGAAATTGGATAAGAACCTCTGAGAGATTACCTCGGATAGTATCCGAAATTAAGCCTCATCCTCATGGAATACACCTCGGTACACTTCAAAGGATGCTCAGAGAATCTGAGGAAAGAAAAATGACTTCATTTTTACGGCACAATTTTTCAGGCGTTAGTATGCGTGCGGCAAGGGAAATTCTCTCAAAAGCCAAAATAGATGAGAGTAGGGGGCCAAGAAGAATTAAAGCTGAGGATGCTCAAGAAATACTGTTAGCTTTTCAACAAGTAAAATTACTTTCTCCCCCTATGGATTGTCTTTCTCCAATTGATGATTTATTGATCAAAAAGGGTCTTTCTAAAGCCATTGACTCTAGGTTTGCATCGACCGTAACAAGGGTCCCTAGTGTTAGTCAAGGAAATCCATTTCAAGTTGAAGTTGGATTAGTTTTTGGAGGAGATTTGAGTGCTGATGGCCCTATAGAAGTATTGAGATTCGCTAATAGAGTCCCATTAATGTATCAACAAGGAGGATGTTTGTTGACAAAGGCACTTGAGTCGATAGATTGGAAAAGATATGGATTAGATCATCCAGCTGGACGCGGTGTTCCTAAAGGACCTGCAGCATTACTTATCCATTTGGCTTCTACAAATGTTCAATTTACTAGTGAAGCAAAAGAAGCAGTAGCAGAAAATGAAGAGGTTTATGAAGAAATAAGAAAAGCATTATTAGAAGTGGGAAGAGGTTTAAAAAACTATTTAAAGAAAAGTTCACAACGGAAAAAAGCACAAGAAAAATTTGAATTAGTAAACATAATATTACCTGAAATATCAAGGAAAAGTTCTGAAATATTATCAAGAGATGAGCCAGATTTAGCGCCTGTAATAACTAAAATAATGAATGCTGTATTTTGTGAAGAAAAATTAGATTGGGACAAAGAAAGGCAGACTGCAACCTGCTCAATAAAAATATACAACTATACTGCAAGAGCAAGGGCATACACAATACTAGTTAAATGGCCCGAAAATACCACTATTAGTATTGTCGATAACGAAAGAGGAGGAAGAAAAGAAACTCGTGGCATCTGGGCATGGAGATTGGATGCACTGAACCCTGGAACATGCACTACAATTGAATTTGGTGTTAGTGGGCTAGTCAAAGGAGAATGGACAGATACAGATGTTTTCTTCCGAGGAAATGGAGATATAATTGGGGCATCTAAAATAGATGAGACTTTATTAAATGAAATACGTAAATCAGAAGCATTAGATGCTGCAGAAAGTGAAATATTGAACGAGTCAGGAAGTTTAGAGCCGTTAATTGACAGGGCTGAAACCAATGAAGTTGAATCATTACAAAAAATTATACCAAAAACAAACAATGAGCAACTTTCTTTATCTGAATGGGAGGTAGAATAATGACAATTGGTAGAACAAAAACAAAAGAAGAAGTGATTGAGGCCTTGCATAGTGTAGCTGCGGAAATGCATGATAAAATGATGAAAGGAAATCCGCCATCTATGACTTTACCAGTTAGAACAAAAACTAATATCACTTTTGATAATAAACTACAAGTTTACAAATATGGTAAAAAGAAAAGTACTAGAGATGCTACTGCATTAGGTTCTGCAAGAGTATTATTGCGCTCTCTCCACATAACAGAATTTATACAACAAATGATAGAAAGTGGTAAATCTTCAACTTTAAGAGAGATGTATTATATTTCTGAAGGATGGGGAAATGGCAAATTTAGTACCCAAAACGAAAGTAATAATTTAGCTGAAGATTTAGAAATAGTTACAAAGTGTATTAGGGAAGATTTTAAACTACGTCCAGAAGAAGATGGGGCTAGAATAATTGGGAATGTAACATTTGAAGAAAAAAATAGAAAAGGAGAATGGATGAGAATAAATTGTAGAGACGATGTTGGTGATTCTGGTTATGGGGTGCCATATAATGTCGAAGCAGAAAAATTAAGATTAATAGATCAAGATATTGATTTTGTAATGGCCGTAGAAACTGGTGGAATGTTTGACAGGTTAGTTGAGAATGGATTTGATGAAGAAGCAAGGTGTGCATTAATCCATCTAAAAGGACAACCTGCTCGATCTACACGACGTATAATGAAAAGAATGAGTGATGAGTGGAAGAAACCAATTTTAGTATTTGCTGACTGTGATCCTTGGTCATTTAGAATCTTTGCTAGCATAGCATATGGAGCAATAAAAACTGCACATATATCAGAATATCTTGCAACCAGTGAGGCTACTTATTTAGGAATTACTGCTGACGATATACTTGCGTATGATCTTCCTTCTGATGACTTAACAAAGTCAGATATAGGGGCTTTACAATCAGAATTAAGTGACCCAAGGTTTTCAACAGGTTGGTGGAAAGAGCAAATTAATTTGATGCAAGAAATAGGTAAAAAGGCTGAACAGCAATCATTAGCTAAGTATGGTTTAGATTTCGTTACTGATACTTATTTACCAGAGAAATTAGGCGTACTTGGTTTGAATTATTGATTAATAAGTCTGATACCTAATGACCGTTTCGACAAGCCGTGGGTAGTAGACTATTGCAAATTGCAAAGTGGTTGACACTAGCATCTTTCTTATTGCTTTTAATTGGAGCAATAGGGATTGCATTGATTGATGACGATAGCCTAAATATTTTAGATCCAAGTGTTACGAACATGGCTGAGTTGTCTCCCGACAGTAGTAAATCAATATCTCTAGAAAATCGCGGAATTTATGTTGCACTTAGAATACCGGGTGAAGAGACAGAATCAAATTTAAGACTGATTGATAGTTTAGGAGAAGAGGAGAGGGGGCGAACCGCTAATTGGTATGATTTTCCTCGAACTGGTACAGATGGTACCATTTATGATACCGTTAGAGTATTTGAAATAAACAATGATGGGGATTTTATTTTATATAATGAAGGTAATAATACCCTTTGGCTTGTTGATGAGACTTCAAATCAAGCCGATATATTAGGTGAGTTTTCTTTTTTAATTGTTAGCCTAGGATGCTGCCTTGGTATAATAACTGGGATTTTAGCATTATTATTAGCCCTAATAGGTTGGAGAAGAAGATCAAAGGAAACTAATGTAAAAATTGGCATAGTTTCAGATATTTTAATCGAAAACCAGAATACAAAAATAAAAATTATTAAATCAGAAGGAAAAATACCCGATCCGTTCATAGATAATAGGAAAAATACCGAATCAGATACAGTGAAAAATAACGAGAAAGATAATTTTTGGCAAGATTGGGACAATCAAGAATAATAATTGGGTTTTTAGAATACCACCCACTACCCAACTCCGGGTTGGTAAGTGTATGGTAAGTTTTGATGAGGCTTTAACTATATTAGAAAATTCTATTAGAAGGCAAATTTTAGTGTTATTGGTCAAAGAACCACATTATCCATTGCAGCTTTCTGAATTGATTAACGTTAGTCAACAAGCAGTCATAAAACACTTAAAAGTATTAGAAAAGGCAGATTTTGTTACATCTGAATTGGTCGCTTCGGAAAAAGGAGGCCCGCCAAAAAAAATGTATAAGGTAGATCAATCTTTTTCAATAAGATTGGATTTAGGCCCTGATTTATTTCGTGCAGAACATAGAAGAATGCCCAGAGGAGGCGCCATGAAACTTTCAGAAAAATTACCCAAGGAGTTAGAAGGGGTCATAAAAAAAATTGGTACAAGAAGAAAATTAGAAATTGCAGAAGCAATTGGGGTTTTGGAAGAATTAGATACAGTTCTTGAAAGAATTGATGAGCAAAGAGATGCTGTTATCGCCTTACATCAACAAGTAAAGAAGAAAGTTGCATCTAGCGTATCAGATCATTCTGATTTGTATGAAGAAAGGCAGTTGGCCCATGCAATTATGAACCAACCAAGAAGGCCGCTAGATTTGGATTTATTTTCACAAGGGATGAGAATACAATCTATGGATGCTGAAGAAATGATGGAAAATCTTCGTGAACGGTTGTTGAGAGATCTTGGTGCAAATAAAGGAAATTTTGTTGCTGCCAAAAAAGGAACTCCTCTTCCTTGGTGGTTAGCTCGTTAAATCCTAAAATCGTATATCATCTTCATCTGGCTTGGACATCAGACTAGTTTTTTCTGCAAATGACTGTAGAGCTTCAATTCTCCTTCCATACATAACAAATCCTGCCACGCCAACCAATGAGAATGTGGCTCCAAGGATGATGGTTGGAACAGAATAACGAGCTACAACATCAATTACAACATCGCCAAATCCTAGATTTGAGCTCATTTCACCACCTGGGATTTTCATTATGTTGTTTGTCTCATCGGTTTCAACGATATCATTACCTGAATCAACTACCACCACTACATCATGATTTCCTGCCGTAACAGTATAAAGTAGAGTGATGGGGTCGGGGTTTTCTAAACCTCCATCGCCTATTGGCATAATTGCCTTAATTAATTGTGTATAGACAATGTTTTTCTCATCGCATCCATTTTTCTTAATATCACTAATTGATTGATCTTTACATAAAATAACGTTTACATCGGTTGCATGAGCATTTCCACGATTAACAATTTTGACACTTACAGACAGCATTTCTCCAATGTTTCCTTTTTTAGACCCTATAATAACTTCTAAAATTTCTAAATCAGGAGCCCTTAATCTTAATTCTAAAATCTGCTCGTTTGTATCGCAATCAGGTGAAAAATTATCAGGTAGGCCGTCTTTATTAGAATCTAATGTACAAGAATCTTCCCATCCGGGCGTTTCATCATGATCTCCTTCATTTTCTGAAGAACCATGCATAGAAAGTGCTTTGATTCCTATTTCCCTATTTTGTAATGCTGCATCTGGAGCAATAGAAACAATTACAACTATTTGTAAAGTTGTATATGCTTCCATGATAGGTAACGTGAGAGCCCCAGTTTGTGCTGAAAGATAACATCCTTCGGTTGGTATTGGGTCTGCTAAAGTCAAGAAATTTGGAGATTGCCCTATACACAAGCTTTCAACAGGGTATTCCGTGTTAAATCCTTCTAAAAGTGCAAATTGTATTTCCCAATTTGACAATGTATTCATTCCGGGCATGATACCCCATCCTCCAGCAGCATCAATTGTATGATTATGCAGTGTAGGTTGGTCTGCAACATTTCCAAAATTAGTAACATTCAATGTAAATCTAACAATTCTACTTGGTGCAGTGGTTTTTATTTTACTTTCTACAGCAGGGTCTAGAGAGATTCTCATGTCGTGGAATTCTATTATGTTTATATTTAGAGAGATAGTATCTCTTAATCTAGTGCCTTGATATTCTTCTTCACTATATATGTTGAAGGTAATCGTATATTGGCCTGCTAATGTCTTATCTGGAACGTTGATAATTATAGGATATTCTCCTATTTCATCCCTATCTAACTCTCCAAATAATATTCTTGGTATCTCAATATCCCAAACGTGAGAATTGCCTTGAGAATCAATTATAGATTCTATAGTCATATCAAATCTGTCTGGCCCATTACCTAGATTTTCTATGTTAGTATCCATTTGATATGGCTGACCTGGATATAAATCTAATATGTTTTCAGAAACTGTGCCATCTAAATCATATCTTTGGATGATGTTTGTTAAAATTACAACAGAGTCTCGAATTTTGGGTTGCCCTTCTAAATATGACCTGACAGTAATAGAATCCCCCAAGCCAGCTGTCGCATTGTAAGGAGCGCACATTATTGCGGTTACAGTATAGGGTGTGTTAATTTGTGCCCAATATCTTGGTGCATCATCTGCTGGACCATTGCCCCCTGGTGCATTTGTAAAGTCTAAATCTACGGTCCAATGATCATATCGCCATGTTTCTTCGGTCCAATTAGATGGTTTTTCATCTGGTGCACCGGGAAGAGTAAATACTAGATATCCTGGTGTAAAATGTTTGGTAACTTCTATATCGAATTCAGCACATTCACCAGGTAAAACGTATTGTGTAGTATCCCCCATAGAGAAGACGATGTTGCCAGTAGATCTGGTTGAGACATTTATCCAGAGCTCTAAAATGTCATATGTCCCTCTATCCACAGAAAGTACAGGTTCCCCTGTTGACCATCCTTTTAGATATATAACAAATGTTCCGGGTTCCTGTGATGATGGTACACTAACTTGTAAATTTTTAGTTACAGACTGCAACGGATCTAAGGATATTGAAGTAGGAAAATCAATTCCCCAGCCGAAAGGTAAGGCCCATTCATTTTGGCCCTCTAAAGTAGAAGGGTCATAGAATGCAAATGTATCAAACACATTACCTGTATTTTTAATAGACACAGAAAATACAGCTGATCTGCCTTGCTCGATATCTACTTGAAAGTGGCTTGTGTCTAACTCAATTCCATGAACAACATCCATAAGAGTTAAAGTTATTCTTTCATTTCGAATTGCTGGATCTTTATATGAGATTGCAGATATTGTTACCTGGGCTAATTCATCTTGTTTCGCTTGATATATTGTCGGTGCTCTTAATCTCATATATATTGGAACAACTTCACCTCCATCCAAATGAAAAGGAGTAGAGTCGAATATTGGTGTATTATTAGTGGCATAAAATAATGTGGCACTCCAATTTGTTGGAACTCCTTGCATAGTTACAGTAAAGGTATCTTGGACTAATTCTGCTGGCCCAGGTGTAGGGTTAGCTATTGTCATATTATAGGTTGTTAATTCACCAGGGTATATTGTATGATAGAAAGTCTCTGCATCAGCAGGACAATCGTAAGGATGGCCTTCTAAATTTGGGTTAGCAATTACTTTCTCATCACATGCTAAAGAAATATCCACTAAACCTGTCAATACATGAACATAACATAATGTATATTTTCCAGCATTGGTTTCTTCGCTACATTTGTTAGTATCTGACCAGCCAAGGTGTGCGCCACTTCCTAGGTCATTGGAAAATGCTGGTGTTTGCCCTAAGTCAGGGGTGGCGGGCGAATTTGGCCCTAATTTGTCTGATTGCCAAGTAGTAACGGGAATAATTGTCCATGGATCAAATATTGATGATGCTATAGAATTTAGAGGGAAGCCATCTGGATGTGCATTATTTGTATGATTTAAACGTGTATAAACGATAGTCTCTCCTTGCGTTTCGTTATAATTATCCAACCATGCTAAGTGCACATTATCAAAGGAGTCTGTGATTATAGAAGGTAAATGAGAGTTGGCCCCAAATGGTCGATCTGGATCCAAACCAGCAAGTCCTTCTACTTCTGATATAGCGGCATCGGCTATTTGTTTTATGCCAAAAGTTGGTAATCCTTCTGCTGCTCCATCCCATTCTGCTGATCCCCTTAATTTTAATCTAGTATAATATATTTCATAATTAACATCAATGTCAAAACCATAAGATCTTCCATCTTGCCATGCTAGATGGGTTAATCCAGAGGAATCTAAAGCAATTGCTGGATGTAAGCTATATGCATCATTTAAAGTAATTCTAGTATCATTTACGACTACTAAATGGCCATATCCTGAAATATCTTCAGATGGACCAAGATCTTCGGTATATGTGTTAGTACTAGAATCACTTTCAGTCCCAGAGTCTCCTTTAGTCCAACCTGGCCAAGGTCTGTCAATAAGTGAAAGTGGATCTAATACTGTCATATATATTTCTCGAGAATTATTTGTTGCCAAATAAACCATTGCTTCAACCATTATTTCCAGCTCTGTTGAGCTAGTTGACGAAGTAGGAAAACTATACATTTGGCCACCTGCATTTGTTAATCTTAGGTTATTACCGTTACAAGTTCTTGCATTTAAACCAGATCCGTTTGGACACTGTGCCATATCCATCATGTATGATCCAACATCAGTATCCGAACCAGCCCACAAAGGAGTGGGAATTACATCTGCTTCAACACAAGCATCATGAGATTGTGCTATACTTTGAGTATCGTCGTTATCTTGTGGCGTTCCACCATATGGTCCTTCATCAGAAATTGGTATTACAATTTTTGTAGCATTTGGATTCCAATGATGATCTTTTTGTGTTGGTGGATTACCGGGAACGTTGCCATTAGCATCTTTCCAGGATAAGCATGCCCATGTAGCAGCAGGTCCCCAAAATTCACTAAAATAACCGCCATCAGCGGGTAAATCCACTGCAGCATTATTGTAAACTACTTCATCTAAGTACCTAATTCCGCCAGAATTATCGCTTGGAGATGATCCCAGTGGCGTATTTCTAGGTCCATTGCTACCTGATCCACCAGTTTGGTATGCATTTGCGCAAGCACCGCTTTGAGATGCTGCTGGCCAATTGCCACTTAATGCATATAATGTTTCGTAAACAGTCATATTTGCACTTTCAAGTAGTGGTTTTAATCCGGGGAAGGCCCCGCCGCTTGCAAAATTACCTCCATAAAATACAACGCACATATCGGCCCATTCAGTATTCATTGATCCTGATGTATCAATTGGAACGACCATCTCTACCTTACCACCTCGCGTATCATCCCATACAATTTGTACAAAGTTATCTACGTCTACTGCGATATCTGGGTGCCCTTTATGACCTAAAATAGGGGTTAATAAAGTGCTGTCAATAGCTGTTAATGCTTCTCTAGAAACGTGATCTATTTCAAGCATTTTATAATATATTTGAGGTTGTTGATAAAATTTTCCCAGTGGTTCAAATGAATCTTCCCAAACTATATGGGCATCATTATTAGAATCTACATCGATAGCAGGATAATCTCTATTTTGAGGATTATTTGAAACTTCAAAATCATCTACAATAGAAATTACTGAGTCTAAGGCCGCATCTCCACTTCTGTCATCTAAATATGGATCTAAGAGTGTATACATTATTGAATATTGTCCTGCTTTATCTGTCCAGACGATGTGGACTTTATCATCGTTATCAACAGTAATATCAGGATGCCATGCACGATGATTACCAGGGTTAGAAATTTGAGTAGCAGAGATTACGGTTTCTCCTCTAGGATCCTGCATCTGATAGAAGAGATGTTGGGTATTACGGCTGAAAACCAAATGTATGTTACCATTAGAATCCGCATCTATAGCCATTCCTCTATCATTGTGTGTACCGCTATTTACAATTTGTATTGCATCAGTAAGAACGACATCGCTTGCCTCTGCCTGTGGTATCTCTAATGCAGAAAAAAGGCTTAATACCATTATAAAAACCATAGTTATACTATTTCTAACCTTGATAGAATCTTGGCTTCGACTATGCTGATGCTCGTACATTAGTCTTTTCACATTTTTCAAATACTTAACTCAACCCCCTTATGGTCACTTCTAATAAAAATATTATAAATGTTGGTTATATCCACTCAGATGGGTCAAAATCTTTACCGAAGCCACCTGTTTCATCGGTATCAATTTGAGTAGTTTTTGATTCTTGAATACTTGTTTTCTTAGATTTTTTTGCAATCCAATCATCGACTGGCCCTGGTTTTCCAGTTCCCGAACCATATCCATATTTTATTTGATGAATTAGAGACAGTTTTGTCAACCATAATTTTCTCATAGTGTGCATAAATTCATTCTGAGTTAAACCATCGAACCAAATTGGACGTGATAAATTAAACGCTTGAAGTGGGCCGGAATCCTTATCTTTTTTGTGACCAATATGTAATACCCAATCTAAATCACTAGTTGTTAAATCAATTCTAATATTATGAAGCCAATTTTCCCAATCTTCTGATTCCTGCTTTGATTGATCGGTCATTAATTTTTGCTGCCCTATATCAACTCTAGTTATGGAATATATCAGTACTAGATTCCTATTTTTTGGAACAACTATGTTGAACATGTGTCCTTGTCGAGTAGGAGGATATTTGCAATGTAAATGAATAAGCGCTTGGGGGTCTTGAACTTCTTTGAATTCTAATCGTTCACTTTTAAGCCAATTCTTTATAGAATTGATTGCATCTTGTGACTCCACAATACACTAAGGGTAGGGGGGGCTATTTTAGTGCGTCTAACATTGGCTCTAAATTCTCTAATAAATTTTTTAATTTATCCGCATTTGTAGATTTAGTTAGGATTTTACAGCGCCTAGAAGTTTGATAATCTGACCAAAAATCATATCCATATAAAAATACGATATTTGAAGTGTGATAAATAACCATTGATATAAATAAGTATAAAGGAAATATAAAAAATGAAATTGGAAATATCATTTCGCTAATTATTAGAAAACTGATTAGAGACAATATAGGCCAAAATATTAACGGCGAAATTAACGATGCTAGCATATGATAAGTGGTTCTAGCATCAATTCCTTCATCTGTATTATTTCCCAAATACCAAGCTAAAAAAATCTGTATTCCAGTTGAATAGATGGTTATAGGAGAACACAATAACATGATTGCTAATCCTAAAAATCCCTTTATGTAATTTGATTCTGATTTGATGGACAAATCTGATTTGATTACACGCCCATCCAAATCATAAGAATGGAGTATTTCTGCTGCTAATTTTGCATGTTCAACCATCTCGTCGGAATCAAAGGATCGTGTTTTATCTCTTATGGCCCTAGTAGCATGAACTTCTTCTTTGTATGATTTAAGATTTATATTATTAATTTTAGCAGTCAAATGGGCCAATAACTGCCATGACCTGTAGGTTTGCCAATTTGGTGCATCTCTTGAAATATAAGCAAGTTTATCTGATAATTCATCTCTTAATTGTATAACTAAACCTTCTGGAGGTTCGACCCATGTCCCTTGCATTAATTTTTCTCTTTGTTCTTTATTTGGGTTATATGGGACCGAAATTGGTTCAATTTGTTCAACGTATAAATCAGTTCTAAACCAATAATGAACTCTAAAATGTAATCCTATTGGCTGAAATACTGGAGGAGGGATATTGCGTTCTTTGGATATAGATGCCGCATTTATTGCAGAACGCATAGAACCCGTCCTCAAATGGCGTAATCTGGAGTCTTGATGACCTGTGCCTTCAGGCATAATAATTGCACGATAACCTCCTGATAAAGCATGGGAAACCGTTAGCATACTTCGTTCGTTTAATTTTTGGGCAAATTTTATTTCGGCTATTCCTTCTATTTGTTCTGCTTTCCTAATAACAGGCTGGGAGCCAATTCTTCTAGCAATCCAGCTAATAACTGGAACAGAGGTAGTTAAATCATGTCTCCCTAACGTTACCATTCTCTGTTTTGGATGGCTTAACGTAATTGCTATTGGATCAACTAATCCATTTACATGCGTAGCAACACAAAGCCTCCCTCCATCTGTAGGATATGGTTTTTCTACTTCTTTTTTACGAAATAAATATGACCAAGGAAACATAAGTAGGATGATGAGAAATTTCCAAAACCAAGGAGAACTGGGATGAGATCCGTCATGAGCCCAAGGGACGCTTTCTAATTTACGTATATTGATTTTTTTAGCCCTTTTAGATAATTCTACGGCTACATCTCTTGGTACATTGGAGCCATCTTCCATGGTGGCCTCAAGAGGAGTTAGATTTAGACTATGACGTCAATTAGAAAGTAATTTAGATAATCTATCTGCCATTATAGTTGCTTCATCATGGTTAATTGGACTAGATTTGAACGGATACTGTAAACCTCGTCCATCATCGAATTTTGGTATAATATGAAAATGAACATGGAAGACTGTCTGGAATGCATTAATGCCATTATTTTGAATTATATTAAACTCTTTAGCACCTACAACTTTCAAAATTGCATTGGATATCCTAGGTAAAACCCTACCTATTGCAGCAGCTGAGTCATCTGATAGTTTATCCAAAGTTGATGCTTTTTCTTTTGGTATTACTAGAGTATGTCCCGGACTAAAGGGATTTATGTCTAAAAATGCTAATACTAAATTATCTTCATATATTTTATGACAAGGTATTTTATTATCTAAAATCAAAGAAAATATAGTTTCTTCAGACACAGACTATCCTCAAAATATTATTTTACCATTTGATCTAATAATGCAATCAATCCTTTTATTTGTAAAGCTGTGCTAAGTTCCGTGTTCATAACCTTTGATTTGTCTGTTAATTTAATGCCATTTTTCTTAATTTCGGAAAGTGTTTTTGATACTGAATTGATAGTAGCCTCATTATTATTATCTTGTAAATTATTTATTAATATCATCAGATTTGAACAAATTTGGCCAACAGATTTGCCTGTATCTTTATGCAAGTTTTTAATATCATTAAAGGTTTTATTTTGTTCTTGTAGAATTAGGCTTGAGTTAGCAAATTCTTGATCTAAGGCCCAGTGTGATGCTTCTTTCCCTGCTACTTGGCCAGTAAATAAATCCTCTAAAAGAATATTGCCAGATAAAATCCCTTCACCATGCATTCCTGTGTTAGAAGACCTTCCTGCAGCATACAATCCTGTAAACCACATCTTACCATCATCGAAAATAACTCTACCTTTTTTATCAATTGGGATACCCCCGGTTGTAATAATTCCTGCGCTAATAGGTATAACATCAGTCTCAATATTCAGGCCTGTACGATTTTTTATTGTAGACAATATATTAGAAAACCATATTTTCGAATCGTTATTCAGTTCTCTGAGATCAAGGATGCAGGTTTCTTCATTCACATCAAATGGTTCGGCTTCATCTCCATTCGCTTTTCTTATCCTCCCTCCTTCGCTAAGCAATTCTATTGGCATATGTATGTTTGTTCCTTTAATAATTAAAGGATGGTTTGAGAAATTTGACATGCCAACGAGAGGAATGTCGGATTTTGCAGCCAATGCTGCACCAGTTCCTGCACCTTCCACCGGTGTAGACCATAGTCCCTCATATCCTTCAGTTGCAAGGATAATGCTTTTTGCTTGAATTGAGTTGACTTCTCCAGTTAATATATCTAAAACATTTAACCCTCGTATTTGCTTATTATCAGATACTAAAGAAATTGCTAAGTTATCATATTTACGTGTTATTTTACGCTTAATTACTTGCTCTTCTAATATTCTTGTGATTTCTCTAATTGTTGAGTCTCCGCATCCTGTCAGTCTTGGTTTAGAATGGCCGGGAGTTTTCGACATATGAGGTAATCCTTCTTCTCCTCGTCGAAAGACCAAGCCCCATCTTTCTAATTCTGAAACGATAGATACAGCCTCTCCACATATTCTTGCAACTACAACATTATCTGTAGTATCTCCGCCTGTAATTATTGTATCCTCACGATGAGATATAGAATTGATTTCGCCTAAGCTTGCAGCAATGCCTGCCAATGAAGGCGCGCCTTGTCTAGATCCTATGCCTGCGCTATCAATTAATATCGTGGTTGCACCACCATCTGCAGATGCTATAGCAGCACGAAGAGCGGCCGGTCCGGCACCTACAACAACTACTTCCCATGACTCCATGCCCTTGCCAAACACAATAATGTCATGAACATGACGCTTAAAAAGGGTCTAATTTAGTATTAATTTACTCTGCGAAACTAAGTGCTAATTTTCTTACAGATGCTGCTGCATCAATCATCTTATAACCTGCACTTTCAGCATGTGCACCAGCAGAAATAGATGTATGTAAAACGGTGCTCAATAATGTTTCGCCCGATGCCAGATTTAAATTAATTTGTACCGGACGGCTTCCAGAAACCGTATTTGGCCAAGCTAGACCAACCCATAAAGTAACACAGGAATTTAATTTTTCAGTTAATGCATTAACGATATCTTCTCCCTCAATGCCGAGTGCTACTGCAGATTTCAAACGTTTTGAAGATGGAGATTGTAATCTTATTATTTGAGAAGTTGGTTCTCCTTCTGCTGATATTATTTCAATTTCTATTGTTTGATTTCTACCTGAAAAATTGTGTACCATTGCTATAACATCAGTCTGACCCTCCGATGCTACAGGAGGTATTTCTAAATCCATTCTCCACTTATCCTCAATTATTGAGCTATGTCCTCTTTGAACATCACCGACTAACCTATCAATTACTCTAAAAAAAGATGGTTGCCAGCTTTTTGTATGTTGCAACAGTATTTGTAATGATTCTAAATTAAATTTATTATCTGATTTCAAATAATCAGTTGCAGATACCTTGAATACCCTATTAATTTCTCTAAACATTCTATCTCGATCAAGTAATTTTAACGAATTGAGGTGAAGTATTCTCAATAAATATTCAACTGCTTCTTCAGGGTTTGTGTGCCTTCGAACTTTTTTTTCCAATGACTTAATCCATTCTTCAAAGTATGATGCTGTTTCAGGGTCTAAATGGGCAACCAATATCTCAGTAATCACTTTTTCAAGTGCACTGTGGTGTAATGTGGGTGCATGCAATGATAATAGTGGAAATAAATTATCCCGCATTGGTATCTCTCCTGAATCCAATGAAATTGATAACAATAAGCAAAAAATACCCAATACTATTGCTGCGCCAACTATTATTGAACCTAATATTGCACCTGTTTGAAAAGAAGTAATAAAATATAATAAAATTGCACTGACCATGGTAGATGCTAGTCTTGTTGTTTCTAACACCCTTCTCTCTCTGAGAGTATTTAGGATACGTTCGGTTCCTGGGATTGAATTTATTGATTTCTTATTATCTGTGGTTTTCAACTGAAGTCTATCTCTTGCGGACATTTGAGCAAAGATAATCGCAAAAAAACTAGGTATTAACAATAAAAATAATAATATAAATAAAAAAATGCAAATTTTAATACTCGTATATTTTAACTCAAAGTAACTGAATGTTAAATATATTGGAGTTAAAAGTGCTAAAAGAATACGAAATTGTTGTAAAATTTGATAAGAAGCAATTTTTGTCCATAGTTTCCTTCCAGTATCTCTTGCCTTGACTCGACGATATAAAGAGTTTTTATTTCCTGATCCATAAGTACTACCAATCCCATAAGGTGTAGGTAGTTCCTGAGGCTTATTCACATGTCTCCGACCCATGTTTAATCCTTGATGGCATCGGCGATTTAACAAGAATATCCTTCTTTCATCAACAATACCTTTCTTGAAGCATGTCCTCTCGCGAGGGTTGGGCGATTAGTGTAGTCTGGATATCACCTTGGCCTCCTAAGCCGAGAACCCGGGTTCAAATCCTGGATCGCCCGCCATCATTTTATAATAATTCTAAAAGATGTTTGCCAGTATAACTTTTAGAGCTTTTTGCTATATCTTGAGGAGTTCCTTGGGCGACTATGTGCCCACCTCTTTCTCCTCCTTCCGGGCCTAAGTCGATAACCCAATCAGCACATTTTATTACGTCTAAATGGTGTTCTATTATTATTACAGTGTGTCCAACTCTACGAAGTCTAAGTAATACTTCAATTAATTGATGCACATCAGATAATGAGAGTCCAGTAGTTGGTTCATCTAGTATGTAAACAGTGTGTTTTTTGGCGGGCCTATGTAATTCTGTAGCAAGTTTGACCCTTTGTGCTTCACCTCCTGAAAGAGTAGTTGCAGGTTGGCCTAGCCTTATGTACCCTAATCCGACATCCTGTAAAGTGGATAAGATTCTATAAATTGTTTTTTGGTTCTTAAAAAATTTGCATGCTTCATCAACATTCATATCCAGAACATCATGTATTGTCTTACCTCGCCATAAAACTTCAAGAGTTTCTCGTGTGTATCTTTTACCTTTGCATACTTCGCATGTAACCCATACATCTGGTAAAAAGTTCATTTCTAATTTTGATGATCCTGCACCACTACATGCTTCACACCTTCCACCCTTTACATTGAATGAAAATTGCCCTGGCATATAACCACGATTTTTTGAAATAATTGTTTGAGCAAATAGTTCACGTATAGGGCCAAATAATCCTGTATATGTAGCAGGATTAGATCTAGGCGTACGTCCAATTGGAGATTGATTTATGACTATGGCTTTGTCCACGTTTTCTATCCCTTCGATCCCACTATGTTGCCCTGGTGTATCATCTGAACCATGGAGTTGACGGAGAAGTGCAGGTGCTAATGTCGCGGTAACTAAAGATGATTTTCCTGAACCCGAGACTCCTGTAAATGCCACCATACATCCCAAAGGAATGTCGACATCTATTTCTTGTAAATTATTTTGCTTTGCGGATTTAATAGAAAGCCAGTAATCATCTCTGGGTTTCTGCCTATCTTCGGGAATAGGAATACTTAATCTTCCGGATAAGTATGCTCCAGTTATACTTTCTTTATTTTTTAGTAAATCCTTTACTGGGCCACTAACTAATATTTTACCCCCTTCTTTCCCTGCACCTGGGCCAATATCGACAACCCAATCTGCTTGCCTCAGTGTAGCTTCATCATGTTCAACTACAAGTAGAGTATTTCCTAATCCAGTTAACTCTCTGAGTGTTTCTAATAATCTATTATTGTCACGTGGGTGTAAGCCTATACTTGGTTCATCTAGTACATACATTACCCCAGTAAGACGTGTTCCAATTTGAGTTGCAAGACGAATTCTTTGAGATTCTCCTCCTGAAAGAGTATTTGCACGACGATCTAGTGTGAGATAGTCCAAACCAACTAAAGCCAAGAATTCTAGTCTAGACTCGATTTCTTTGATAATATCTTGCCCTATAAAAATAGATCTGTCATCTAAATTTGTAGTTTTATTTATTATTTTTGATTGTGGTTTATCACGCCCTAATTTTATCCATGTTTCATCAGTCTTTACGGTTCTCCAATGCTGAACAACAGCTAGGGCCTCTAAAACGCTACATGAGGATATGTCAGGAAGAGATATGCCGCCTACGATTACTTTACTCACAGCAGGATTTAATTTTTGGCCATTACAATCTAAACAAGGTTCATCAGTCATATATGATGTTAAACGAGTGCGTGTGCGATCAGAACTTGTATCTGTATAAGTTCTATTTAATCTAGAGAATGCCCCCTCCCATGGTTTAGCCATTTTATAGGAAGATCCTCCGTCTGAATTAAATTCAAAATTTATTGCAGTACTACCTGATCCATATAACAAAATATCTTTATCATCATCATTGAGTTCTTGAAAAGGGATATTGGTTGGTATTTGATAATGGTTACAGGTTTGAATCATTTGTTTCCTGTACCATCCTGACATCATCGATCTTCGGAATGGAATAATGCATCCTTCTTCTACTGAGTTGAATTTATCAATTACTAAATCTGCCGAAAATGTTCGTTGAATTCCAAGTCCCTGACAAGAAGGGCAAGCCCCTAAGGGGTTATTGAATGAAAATACACGTGGACTCATTTCTGGTAGAAATGCCCCATGTAATGGACATGCAAACTCTTCTGAATATGCAATATTCTCACCATCTTTTGTTAGGAATTTTTGCTCTTTTGGATTATCTTTTTGAGTAAATTTTGGTTTTTTTAAACTCTCAACTGCTACTGTCCCTCCGCCTAATCTTAGCCCAGCATCAATGGCTTCGGTCAAGCGCTGCCGGTTTTCTCTAGAGAGTCTTAATCGATCTACTCTTACATCTATATCATGCCTTAGGTTTTTTTCTAACTCTGGAGGTTTGTCAAAACTAACTTCCCGGCCATTAACTCTTCCTTCTAAATATCCTTGTTCAACAAGTGCTTTGAACAAATCTGCATGTGTCCCCTTTCTATTTCGTATAGCGGGACTCCAGACAACCAATGCATGCGCTTCAAAACGCCACAATATGTCATCTACAATTTCCTGTATAGTTCTTCGAGTAACCTCATTGCCACATTCTGGGCAGTGGGGCAAGCCCACTCTGGCCCATAAAAGGCGTAAATAATCCATCATTTCGGTTACAGTGGCCACAGTAGAGCGTGGATTGTGGCTACCTTGTTTCTGATCAATACTTATGGCGGGAGAAAGCCCTTCAATTGAATCGCAATCTGGTTTTTTCATTTGACCTAGGAATTGTCTGGCATATGAGCTCAGACTCTCGACATACCTCCTTTGCCCTTCGGCATATAATGTATCAAAGGCCAATGACGATTTTCCTGATCCTGAGACACCAGATAATACAACAAATTTTCCTCGTGGTATGCTAACATCAACATCTTTCAGATTGTGAGTACGTGCACCTCGTACTTCTATCCAGCCATTTTTACTGAAGTTTTCTTTTTTTGATGGCATAAGTTGTCTCCAATTCTATTTATCCGGTACAACAATTAGACTTGAATTCATGGTTCAGAATTTGGGACAAAATAAAAGCGAATCATCTAAACCATAATGCTTCAATTTGATCGCCTTCAATTGCATCTGTATCTGGAGGTAAAAGACTAATTGCATTGTGAACTAACATACTATGAATGTTTCCACTTCCCTGGTGGGTATGTGTTTTGGCAATCAGCTTGCCATTTTGATTTGTTATTCTAATTCTTCTGAGGCATAATTTATTAGGGGCTCCTTTTAGAGGTTGTTGTAAAATTACACTAACCCTGTCAGCAAGTTTTGGGCCATATTCAGGGTGCATTCCTAAAGATTGGGACATCCATGGAGCAACTAACATTGTAAAAACAACATGACTGCTGACTGGATTTCCAGGTAACGCAAAAAGAGGTTTATTTTTCCATTTTCCAAATAAAGGAGGGCCCCCGGGCCTCATCAAAACTCTCCAAAATTTTATGTCGCCTTCGTCTTCCATAATTTTTCGTACTAAATCCCAATCTCCCATGCTAACTCCTCCGCTGGTTATTACAGCATCACACGTCAAAACAGCAGAATTTAATGCATTTCTAAGTCCTTCTAAGGAATCTTGTACCGCATTGAACCTTATTGGTTCCCCGCCCATCTTTTTTATTAATGCAGAAATACCAAAAGAATTTGATTCATATATTTGCCCATCTGATAGACTTAATCCTGGTTGTATTAATTCATCCCCGTTACTGATGATCGCAATTTTTGGCTTTGAGATTACTTCTAATCTATCGTGACCCATGGTTGCAGCTAATGAAATAGCTGAAGAATTGATTAATGTTCCAGAAAACATTGTAACCTGGCCTTTTTTAATATTTTCACCTTTTTTCCTGATATAATCTACTCTTGCTGGGCCATTAATTGAAACAACATTATCGTTTATATTTGTATCTTCAACCATTACAATTGCATTGGCTCCATTTGGTATTGGTGCTCCAGTCATTATTTTGCATGCTTCGCCCCTTTCAATTGATATTTTTTCTAATTGACCGGCTTTGCTTACTCCTTTAATTTTTAATTTAGTATTCATTGTTAAGCAATCTTCAGAATTGACAGCCCACCCGTCCATGGATGAGTTATCAAATCTAGGATCATTGACTTTTGATATAAGATCGGTAGCTAAAATCCTATCTATAGCTTCATCTAATAATTTTATTTCTGTTAACTTACTTAGCGGACTTTGGCATGCGATTTCGATGGCTTTTTCAACCGTGACGCCTGTTTCCATGTTTATTCAGGAGAGGAAGTTGTTAAAGTTCTCTTCCTTTAGCAAATACTATGAATACAGAATTAGTGATTTTGATATTTGGCCTATTTTTAATGGCTATTTTGTTCTCATCGATTGGTCATGGTGGTGCATCGGGTTACTTGGCGTTGTTATCATTAACGTCTTTTTCAACAGAAGGCCATATTTGGTTAAAGCAATATGCATGGTCATTAAATCTAATAGTAGCAGGTATAGCATTTTTTTATTATTATAGAGCAGGTTACCATAATTTTAAATTGACGTTGCCATTTGTAATTGCAAGTGTCCCAATGGCAATTATAGGAAGCTATGTATATATTAGTACTGAGATTTATGATTTTTTACTTTCTATATTTTTGATACTTGCAGCTATCAAATTATTGTTAAAGAAAGAGAATGTCGAATCAATAAAAACAGAGATTCCTAATATTAAGAACACAATATTTATTGGCTCTACAATAGGATTTGTGAGTGGAATTATAGGAATAGGAGGAGGAATTTTATTAACGCCTATTCTAATTATTAACAAATGGGCTGATCCTAAAGCTGCTGCTGCTACATCTGCAATTTTTATTTGGTTAAATTCTGCCTCAGGATTAATTGGTTCAGGACTATCTAATCAATTAGTGGGGTTTGATGACATCTTACCTTTTGGTATTGCAGTCTTGGTTGGCGGTTCAATTGGTTCTATTTATGGTTCAAAAATAGCCAAGGAAGAAAGTTTAAGAAATATTTTGTCTTTGGTATTAGTGATTGCAGCCTCAAAAAGGTTACTCCAAATAAATATTTTCTAGTTAAAATTAAAAAATATAGATGTTTGTCAAAAAGTTGTATGCCTACTATTGAAATAGACGGACATAGATTCTATTATTATGAAACAGGGGTAGAAAAACCTACTATACTGATGCTATGTAGTACTGGATTAGACTCTAGGCAGTGGGAAAATGTTTCAAAAATTTTGCCTAATAGACATTTGATTGGTTTACATTATCTTGGATATTTCCCTTCTGAAGAATGGGATAAAAATAATCCACCTAATATTAACATAGACTATATGGCTGCAGAATATCTGCTACTTCAGGAGGAGGGGGAAGTAGATATTTTGGGACATTCTTATGGAGGTTTTTTAGCCCTTAAACTAGCTATTGGGCACCCCAATAAGATACGGAAAATATCCTTACATGAACCCATAGTTTGGGGGTGCTTGGATCATACAGATAAGGATGAATTAAAAAATGAGTTCGGCAGTGTTGTTGAAACATTCTTTACCGAGGGATTAGGGGCAGAGGATTTTCTAGAGGATTTTGTAGATTATTGGAACAAACCTACTACTTGGGCACAAATGTCAGAAAATAGAAAGAAAAATTGGAGGACTTTACAACCAAAAATACTTGCTGAGGTTAGATTATTATGTTATGACAAAACTGACCCGGCTCATTGGAGGCAAGTGAAACATCCTGTCTTGATGACATACAGTAAAGATACTCCCCCTCATCATCTCGAGGCTTGTAGGATATTATCTTTAATGATTCCAAATATAATCACTAAAGAGGTCCCTGGGGGCCATATGGGAATAGTGACTCATAGTGAAGAGGTTTTGCCGGCCCTAACTACTTGGTTAAAGTAACTAGAAATGTAAATTTTATAATTGTATAACTTCAAAAAGTATTAACCCCGTTATTACAGCAGTAATTCCTGATATAGTTAAAATTCCAATTTTTATCATTCTTAAGAAATTTCGTTTCTTTTTGGGTTTTACAACATTTAAGTTTTCATTTATAGGTAGTGGCAACGGCAGTGGAGGAAGGATTTGTGGCAGTATATCTCTTTGAGGTAGGTCCGGATATAATTCATCAAGATCTGCTACTCCGGGTGCATCTGGTATTTCAGAGAATAAACTATTCCAAATATAATCAACTTTAGAAAGAGTCAGTGGCGTTGTTAAAATTCCTACGGCACCAGCAGAATATGCTGCATCTTCAGCTTTCAGTAGTCTTGTTTTACTAGTTACAAATACTATTCTAGCATTAAAGTCTGTCTCCCTAATTTCTAAAGCTGCTACATGGCCATTAATTATAGATAGGTCCAGGCTAAGAAATACCAAATGTGGTTTATTTTGTACGTAACTATCTACAGCTTGATCTCCATCTGAACAGATATAAGAATTCCATCCCTTTTGTTTCATAATGGTTTTAATTCTACCTGAAGTGATTGGATTACTAATCGCAATCAAGGCAGTTCTCTGGTTCTCGGTGACCATCGCGTTTATCTCACAATCCTTCTTATTCAAGAACAGTACGGTATAGACACTAGCCAAGTATTGAGTTCAAAAACCAATTAGGATCAAATAATTCCAAATCCTCATAGCGCTGACCAACACCTGCTAACACTATTGGTTTACCTGTTGCATGAGAGATTGACAGGGCTGCTCCTCCTCTTGCATCTGTGTCTAATTTTGACAATACTGCTCCATCAAAAGCCAATATTTTTTGAAATTCTTTGGCTTGCATGACAGCATCATTACCTGCCAAAGCATCTGCAACAAAAAGGACAAGGTGCGGTTCTGTAACTCTGTACACCTTTAGTAATTCATTCATAAGGTTGGTCTTATTTTGCATACGCCCTGCAGTATCAACAATAACAATATCATCTCCCTTCGCTTTTGCACTTTCAATTGCATCTCTTGAAACTGCTGCTGCATCTCCTCCTCGTTGACTCTTGATACAACGTACTCCCAATTTATCAGCATGCAATGCTAATTGATCAATTGCGCCTGCCCTGAATGTATCTGCAGCTGCTAAAACAACAGAATATCCGGCATTCTTTAATCTATAAGCAATTTTAGCAGCTGTAGTGGTTTTACCTGTACCATTAACGCCAACCATCATTATTATTATTGGAGTTTCTTCTGAGGCAAACGCGCTTATTGTTTCATCAAAATCCCAATATCCAGAATTTAACAAAGAAAGTAAAGAATTCTTAACTGCTTTTTCTATTATTGATTCTAAATTAACTTTTTTGTTTATACGGGCTCCAATAAGGTGTGTTCTCAATAAATTTAGTAATTCTAAAACAGAATCATGACCAATATCTGCAGAAAGAAGGTCTATTTCGAGTTCTTCCAATATTTCATCTAATACAGGGCCCCCTTTTACAATTCTACCTCCTCTCTTGACTTCTTCCTCTGAAAAATCGAAACTAAATTTAGCATTACTATGTGGGACTAATTTTTTCCCTTTAGCATTATGCATATTTCCAATATTTTTAGACTTATAACTTTTATTTGTTGCTTTTTTTATAGATTTTTCTCTATTGGCTATTTTTCTTTCTTTTGAATTTTGCTGACTTGAGAATGGATTATTTATCAGCTTATCATCTATTTCATCCCATTCCTCAGTGACTATTTCGGGAGAATGTATAATTTCTTCTTTATTTATATTTTCTTGTTTTATTTTCTTAAGGTTTTCTTTACGTTGTGCAATTGCTAATTTTGCTTCTATCGTATTGTCTTCACTGGTGATTTCATGTTCTACCTGTGTCTCTTTAACACGCTTCTTAAATTTATCAAATAAGCCCATAAGAATCCCTCGTTAATCATCTAAAGTAAATTCGGTTCCTCTTTTCCTTCTATTTCTTTTTATTGAAATTGGTTTATTTTCTTGGAGAGGTTTTTCTAATGGTTCAGAAGCTTGTGTTTCAGTTTTTTGAAGTTTGTCAACCCCAGATGTGAATTGATGGGCTAAAGACACAACATATTGCTCTAAAACAGCATGCTCTGATTTTATTTTATCTAAAATATTATTTAATTCTTCGTTTCTTTTACTTAAGATTAATATGGCTTCCTCACGCGTCTTTTCTGCTTGAATTCTTGAGCCGATATCAATCACCGTCCCTGCATTTTCAGGTATATTTGCTAATATTTGTACCCCAGAGCCCAAAGGAATCATGACATCTGCTTTACCACCTTTTGGTATTGATATTAGAGCTTGAATTGCCTGATTTTGTTCTGACTTAACTTCTTCTAGACGTTGAATTTGTTGTTCCATTGATTGTAATCTCTCCCTACTTATCTCTACTTGTTGGGCGATCCTCTGTAATTCTGCTTGGTCAATGGCAGCCATCAGTCATTGCGCGTTTGTCGTATATCAAGAAGCCGTCGCAAAAAGATTGTTATTTTTGCTAAGTGGAGTAATAATTTCTAATTAAATATATAATTAATGATTTGATTTGCAGCTTCTTCTGCTGAAACTATTGTGGTGTCTATTCTCATTTCTGGATTTGACGGGTTTTGAAAAGGGCTTGAAATACCAGTAAAATTAGGTATTTCCCCAGAGCGTGCTTTTGCATAAAGGCCTTTGACATCTCTCTCTTCACAAACAGAAAGAGGCGTGTCTACAAAGACTTCAACAAACTCATTATCAGAAAATAGTGTTCTTACCATAGAACGCTCTGATTCAAATGGAGAAATGAATGAAGTAATACAAATTAAACCAGCGTCTATCATAAGTTTTGCAACTTCTCCAACTCTTCTAATATTTTCAACTCGATCGGCTTCATTAAAGCCTAAATCTCGATTTAGCCCGTGCCGAATATTGTCGCCGTCAAGTGTTATTGTATGCTTACCCAATGCTTGTAACTTCTTTTCTACAATATTTGCAATTGAGGATTTTCCCGAACCAGATAGTCCAGTAAACCATACTAGTTTCGGAATTTGGGATTTTTGCTGCGCTCTAGAGTCTTTTGATACATCCATTTTTTGCCAATGGATATTTGAAGAACGACGAAGTGCAAAATCAATTAAACCCATTCCAACTGTATTGTTCGACATCCGATCAATTATGATGAATCCCCCCATGGTTTGATTATCTACATATGAATCAAATGCAATCCGCCGATCAAGAGATATATTACATACTCCAATTTCATTCATTTCTAATATTTTTGCAGGTAAATCACTAAGTGTGTTGACATCTACCTTGTGTTTTAATTTACCTAATGTTAACATTGCTGATTGGGTATTTGATTTTAGGATATATTGCCTACCTGGTATCATTGGCTCACCATTCATCCATAAAATATGGGCCTGGAATTGGTCTGCTTCGTGACAAGGATTTGATATCTCAGATATTACATCTCCCCGGGAGATATCTATCTCATCATGTAAAATAAGTGTTATTGATTCGCCGGCTGATGCAGTTTTTTCTTCATTATTTCCAGTAATAATACTTTGAATAGAGGTTGTTTTACCTCCGGGAGATACTCTAACTTCATCTCCAATTTTTATTTTCCCACTTGCTACTAAACCAGAAAATCCACGAAAATTTGAATTCGGGCGATTTACCCATTGAACTGGTAGCCTAAATGGGCTGTTTAATTTTTGGTTTGAAACTTCCACGGATTCAAGATATTCCATGATGCTTTGGCCATTATACCAAGGAGTGTTTTTACTATTTTTTACAACATTATCTCCCATTAATGCGGATATCGGGATAGGTGTTATTTCTTCAATGTTTAATGCATTACTAGCAAATTCCATATATTCAGTTACGATATTATTGTAAATCTGTTCAGAATAATCAACCAAATCTAATTTATTTATTGCCAGTAATACTTTTTTTACCCCCACCATCGATACAATAAATGAATGTCTGCGTGTTTGTGTTAGTACTCCTTGTCGAGCATCAACTAAAATTATAGCTATATCTGCCGTTGATGCGCCAGTAGCCATATTGCGAGTATATTCTTCGTGACCTGGAGTGTCTGCAACAATATATTTTCTTTTATCGGTGGAAAAAAATCTGTAAGCTACATCTATTGTTATTCCTTGTTCTCTTTCTGCTGCTAAACCATCGACTAATAATGCAAAATCTATTTCGGAACCTTGGGTACCTAATTTCTTAGAATCTGCCTCCAATAACCTAAGCTGGTCATCAAAAAGCATGTGTGATTCATATAACATTCTTCCAATGAGTGTGGACTTTCCATCATCAACAGAACCACAAGTGATGAACCTGAGAATACTCTTTTTTTGATGTGATATAAGATATGAATCGATATCTGTTGCAATTAACTCGCTGATGTGCGCCATTAGAAATACCCCTCTTGCTTCTTCTTTTCCATTGAGGAATTGCTATCATGATCGATTGTTCGACCTTGTCTTTCTGATGTTGTTGTAAGTAGCATTTCCTGGATAATTTCAGGTAAAGAAATTGCATCTGATTCTACTGCTCCAGATAGAGGATAGCAGCCTAATGTCCTAAATCGAACGTTTTTCATCATTGGAGTTTCTCCTTCGATTAAAGGTAACCTGTGGTCATCAACAAGAATGAGTGCTCCATCTCTCTCCACTACTGGACGCACTTTTGAGAAGTACAATGGAACTATTGGGATTTTTTCTAGATGAATATATTGCCATATATCTAACTCAGTCCAATTTGACAATGGGAATACTCTGATTGATTCTCCCTTATTTGTATTGGAATTAAATATATTCCATAATTCAGGTCTTTGATTTTTCGGTTCCCAGCGGTGCTTTGAGGTTCTAAAAGAAAATATTCTTTCTTTGGCGCGAGATTTTTCTTCGTCTCGGCGTGCCCCCCCAAATGCAACGTCGAATTTATTTTTATCTAATGCTTGTTTAAGGCCTTCAGTTTTCATCATATTTGTATGTTTAGATGACCCATGAATAAACGGGTTCATGCCGATTTTTTTACCTTCAGGATTAATATGAACTATTAATTCTAAGTCGGACTCTTTGGCGGTTTTATCTCTAAAATCTATCATTTCTGAAAATTTCCACATTGTGTCAATGTGCATTATTGGAAAAGGAATTTTTCCCGGAAAAAAAGCTTTTTTTGCTATATGTAGCATTACAGATGAGTCTTTACCAATTGAGTATAACATTACTGGGTTTTCTGCTTCAGCCACTACTTCACGCATGATGTGAATAGCTTCCGCTTCCAATGCTGCGAGGTGGTTCATTGCTTTCGCGTATGTTATTGTCTATTTCACTTCGACGGGAGTAGGTTCAAACAGAATTGTTTTGGTAAATCCAATCTTTTGTCCATCTATCATCAGATGTTACTAAAAAATAAGGATTCAAGATTTTATCTATTATGTCATAATCTAATGTTTTCCCTTTAGGATCTAAAACTGAGCCCCCTGCGCCCGACACGACTGCATGTGCTGCGGCAATATCCCAGCATGAAGTTGGGCCAAATCTTGGATATAGATCTGCAGAGCCTTCTGCAACTATGCAGGCCTTAAGTGAAGATCCCATTCTTACTAAATCATAATTTCCAAGTCTTTCTGCAAATTTTTCATCATTTTCCCCTCTGTGCGTCCCACTTGCTACTAATCTTACAGGAGCAGGGTATTTGGAAGGATTAATTATGATTAATCCAGAGCCATCTTGCCCTCTTCTTTCGGAAGGGATCATTATCCCTCCAAACCATGTTATTTTAGTTACTGGAGCGTGTACGACGCCAAAGATTGGTTTCCATCGATTTTTGTCTCGTAGCATTAATGCTATATTTACAGTAAACATACCATTCCTTTTGATGAATTCCTTTGTACCATCTAATGGATCTACTAACCAACAAGTTTCACTACTTAGAGGGTTGCCTACTCTACCTTCTTCGGATATAATTGGTGTATCATCAATGGATTGGAGGCCTTTTATGATTATATCGTGTGCAGCTAAATCTGCCTCTGTTAGTGGCGAGTTGTCATCTTTATGTGATACCTGTAAATTGTTATTTCGGTTATATATTTCGAGTATGGCATCCCCTGCTAATTCTGATATACGTATAATTTTTTCATGGTCCATTATGCCCACCTAAATACTAATAATCTTGAATTTCTTTTGCGGCTGCTTCCAGATTTTCTCTAGTTTGCCCAGATAAATGGAATAAAAATGGATCTTCGTCCCCCACTATTTCCTTCCATGAGGACATGCTCCGGGCCCAAATTTCCTGATTTGCATTCCAATCAAGCCACCTATCAATAAAGTCGCAGTGCCTTAAGATATCTTTATCTTCCTCATCTGAAAGTTTTCTCAAAATCATATTGGTTTGGGCCAAGAGTATTCCCCATGGAGCGTTCACTTTGTAGGTAGTAAAAGGGTTACGTTCTTGCACTACAGTTAGATGTTCGCGCCAAAGTCCCAAAACAACATCATAAGTCCAGCCCAATAAAATTACTAAAATTAATACGGTGCTTGCAATTGTTGAAAGACCCCAATATGTCAGAGATATACCGAGTAATTCTTGATTTGAATCAAATCTCCAACTAACATAAGGCCACATCAATAACGTCAATGTTGTAATCCAAAAAACCATAGAAATCAAGGTTTGGCTTTGTTGAATTCGCCAATACTGGCGCATGAAAGCTTTCTTCATATTAGTTCCTCAATGCACCTATGCTTTCACAATTTGTGTGGAATAAGTCTAAAGAACCTCATTCATCTCTAAAATGTGCAAGAACAACTGCTGCAGTTGATTCTGAAGGATCAATAGTTTTCAATGTTTCAATTTGAACAAATCTGCGAGGGACAGCGTGTCTACTTCCAAAATTAGAATATACGCGATGCCTGGCATCTTCTTCATCAGAGGCCACGATATCTAATGTGTAGGCTTGATCATGCTTACCATTCCGGAATGTGCCTATTGCCCTATATGCCTTCATAAATCGGGCCAACAAGGGTTTTGATATAAACGCGACGTGTTGAACATAAAATTAATATATTAAATATTTTCTTTATTTTGTTGTTAAAAAATTCCATTAATTTTTAATCCGGAAATTATTATATAGTTGAAATATAGCAGTTTTAGGTCAAAGATACCCTCAAGGTTCAAATGGTTATGATGAAGGATGATTGTTGACTGCGAATGGAATCCCATAAAAGTGACCATGATGAAGAGGAGTTTACCTCTATGGAAAATAGTAATCTTGCAGATAGACTACGAGATATTTCACAAGATAGACTGGTTGAAGAAGTAATTGCATTGTGGGACGAAATAAATAATATGGAAATTGAATTGGCAGCAAGTAGACGGCAAATGCGATCTATAGAATTAGAAAAATATTCACAAAAAGATTCTGGTAGACCATTAATAGCAGAATATGAAGAAAAACTGAGAATTGCAAATACAAAGATAACCCAATTAGAGAAAAAGATTGAAAATGCAAAAATGCGAAACTCGGCATTTGCATCGGATCAAAATAAACTTAAAAAATTAGAGCTAAAAAATGCAAAACTATTACAAAACGAAGAAGAATTATTAATGTTAGTTCTTGATATGGAAATGCATATAGAAAAACTGATTAAAACTATTGAAGAATGATATCATATTCATCATATAAAATAAATGTCAATTAATTTTATTCCGCAATCCGGAATATGTATTCCTAATTCCGAAGTTTTATCAAATCTCACATACTACGGCGTACATGCCGGGAGCATACGACAGAGAGAAAAAAAGTGCGATAACTAGGAGTATTTCTTCTAGTTATTACAAGGCTTTGTCATCATATTTTGGAAGTGGGAAACCAGATTTAGAATTAGCAAAGGGGTCCCACCGTTCTTATGTAGCGGCCTTAGAAGCCCACGGCACAGACGTGATTGTTCTGCCAGGTTTAGACGAACATCCCGACTGTTGTTTTGTTGAAGATACTGCAATAATGGTTGATGATAAAGCCGTTATTTCAAATATGGGTCATGATTCCAGAAAAGGCGAAGAAGTGGCAATAAAAGAATATTTGTCTAATGATTTTGAAATAATAAATATGCCAAAGAAGTGTTCCATAGATGGTGGTGATGTAGTATTTTTTGATGATAGGTTCTTGATAGGGATTTCAACAAGAACTAATCAAATTGGGGCTAATTTTCTGGGATCATGTGTAAAAGATAGCGGGTATGATGTTGAATATATTGATATTCCATCTTCAACACTACATTTAACCACTGTTTGTTCAAGCCCTAGGCCTGGGACTATGATATTAGCTGAAGGGCATTTGAATGCAGAAAAATTCGATTTTGTAGATGAAATAATTACAACTCCAAATTCAGAAAGTTATGCAGCAAATGTGCTCGGTTACTCTAATGATAGAGTCATAATTGCTGGTGGTTTTCCAGAAACCCGTAAAATACTTTTAAATAATGGATTTTCAATTACTTCTGTCGATATGGCGCCAATAATGGAAGCTGATGGTTCTCTAACTTGTTTATCCGTATATATCAATTGATTTTCTAATTTTTAATACTTTGTCATCTCAACTATAAATTGGGTCAGTTTTTTTTGTAACTCGTCAGCGTCATCATATTCTTCTGCTAAATTCCCAGTTACTATCCAATCCGCGCCGGCTTTGGCCGCAATTCTAGCTGTTTTACCATCCCTGATTCCTCCGCCCACAACTATTGTGAGGTTGCAGGATTCTTTAGCAGATTCTATTAAATTAGGAGAGACTGGTGTTTCTGCACCACTCCCTGCTTCTAAGTAAATTAATTTAAATCCATAAAATTCTGCTGTTGTTGCATAGGCAGAAACTCTGTCTAAATCTGAAGGTTGGATTAAATTTGCCTTACCAACTTCTCCAACCTTTCCTCCCGGTGCACAAACTAAATATCCCATAGGTAAGGGTTCTATTCCGCTTTTTTTAATATGAGGGGCCCCAAGTACTTGCTCATCGATTAAATATCTAGAGCTTGTGCTATTCATGAGCATCATAAATGTTACCGCATCTGCTTTTGTTGATAATGCTGCAGCACCCTGTGGAAATAATACCACTGGGATATTTTGTTCCTCTGAGGTGATTGCGTCTTGTGTCGCTGCCCATTTTACTAGCTCTAACATCTCTTTGATTGCAGATACTGTGGCTTCAACATTTTTCATATCTGTATCCGAAGATCCGCCAACTAATATCATACTACTACCGGCATTTGCGGCTGCTAAGCATCTTTTGGCTGCAATGTCGGGAGTTTGGTCTGCTGGATCTATTAGAATAGCGTGTCGCGCGTATTCCTTTTTACTAGTAATATAATTCAAAATGCTTGTTTTATCATTGTTCATTTAATCCCTCAGTAAGTTTATTCAATTTGCGTCGGTTTTAGTCAAGAAATTTGTGGCTGTTTGTGTTCCTATCTCTATTTCTGAGTCAATTGAAGTTTTTGGGTCTTTTCCTTGCCAAACCATTTGCTGTATCCAATGATTGTGAGATGGGAGTTTGTCTTTAGACCATACTTCAATAGTGGAGTCGGCCCTGCGCCCAATGATGTAATTATTCATTTTTAAGGTGCCTTTAGTAGTTATCCCTCCATACCAAGTGTTATGTTCTGGGTTATGCTTATTCCGAAAAATTTTATCAAAATGAATTTTACCAGAGCTAATAATACCACCTCCGATAAATTTGACAAAATCATTATTTTCCTCAATTATTCTTGTCTTTAAATGAAATATGGTCCCTCTTTTTGCTAAAGAAATAGCTATTGATTTCTCAAACCAAGAGCGTCGAACAGCATTGAAATTATTATTAGGTTCTTGAGAATATAAAGAAGTTTTCCACGAAAGAGGCAGTAACGGCCATTTGGATATTATTCCAGGAGATTCGTCAAATAATCCTATTTCAGCATTTATAGAGAAAAAGTGGATTTGACAGTTCAAATTATCCAAGATTTGATGCGCTGCACAAAGAGATTTGAGATTTGAATCTAAAAATGCTATTTTCATTACTATTCCTCAATTTTTTAATTGAATCGATAGTGCATGAACAGGACATGCTGGAATGCATAAATTGCAATGTGTACATACGGGTTCCTCTACTATAGCTAAAATATTCACAAGAGATAGCGCATTCACGGGACACAAAGCGACGCACGCTGCACACCCAAAGCATCGATCCTCATCCACGATAAACTCGTGATAGACTAGCCGTGCCATGGCCATCGGAGTAGGTTTACTCTCTCAAACTTCCCCCAACCCCTTTGTTTCTACTGTAGTATCAAAATAGAAGTTCTAATGTTTGTTTAATTCTTAAAAATATATTATACGCAAGTATTCATTGTCTCTGTGTTTTAGGAAGTAAATAAATATTCTTTAACTTTTATTGATATTAAATTAATTTTTTAAAAAAATAAGACAATACTACATTGTCCAGTGGAAATCACAGGGTCCCCCTTCCGCTTTGTTCAAAGACGACCCACACTGGGACATACATATCGGGAGAGACACGAGGCAATGATATCTGTAATTGATAGTGTTGAAGTAACTACGAGAAATCTACCTGATTTACCCGATTCGCGTGGAAATAGTATTAAAAAATTATTCTTGACTGATCATTCGATAAATATTGATACTGTTCGTATTGCTCTCCGTTACGATATTAAGTCTAATTTAAATAATTTACAAATTAAAAGAGCAGTTTCAGATTTATTTTCAGATCCTATAATAGAATATGGGGTATCGAATTCCCAAGTTTTAAAATCTAATTCCGTTTTTCCAGTCAAGCCGAATTTGGTCATTCATGTGGGATTCAAACCAGGAGTCACCGACAATGCGGCGCAAGCAGCCTTGGATGGACTGATAACGTTATATCCTGACATAAGTCAATCAAGCCAAATATTTACATCTAAGGTGTATATGTTTTGGGGAATACCTGCAGATATAACACCTGAAGAGATAGCTATAAAACTCCATAATCCGATGATTGAACGGGCTTTAATCTCAACTAAGAATGATTGTGATATCAATAAATGGAATATATTGAATATTCCTATAAGAAAATCATATTCATTTACTAAACCCAAAAGTATAAATTTAGAAGTTTCTGATGATGAATTAATAAAAATAAGTGAAAAGGGATTATTAGCCCTCAACTTAATTGAAATGAAAACAATCCAAACCCATTACCGTTTGGTGGAAGTACAACAAGCTAGATCGAAATTAAACCTTCCAAAAAATATGCCTACAGATGCTGAATTAGAATGTTTAGCTCAAACATGGTCTGAACATTGCTCTCATAAAATATTTGCTGCCAGCATCCATCATGTCGATGATGAAACAAAAGAAGATACAAAAATTGACTCATTATTTAAGACGTACATCATGAATCCTACCCTAGACATGCAAAAAAATGTTGAGTGGCTTCTTAGTATATTTCATGATAATTCAGGAGTCATAGCATGGAATGAACAATGGAGCCTTTGCATTAAAGCAGAGACACACAATTCCCCTTCGGCCCTAGATCCATTTGGCGGGGCTATGACGGGTATTGTAGGAGTCAATAGAGATATTTTAGGTACCGGCTTAGGGGCTAAACCAATAGCAAATACTGATATTTTTTGTTTTGGACCCCCTGATTATGATGGGCAAGTACCAAAGGGTCTATTCCATCCAAGAAGAGTATTCCGAGGAGTACATTCTGGAGTAAGGACAGGAGGCAATGAATCCGGAATTCCTACAGTGAATGGTGCCATAGTATTTGATAATAGGTATATTGGAAAGCCCTTAGTATACTGTGGAACTATAGGCATTATGCCTAGAATTTTAAATGATGGCCGGCAAAGCCATATCAAAACACCCTCTATTGGCGATATAATATATACCGTAGGTGGAAAAGTTGGAAGTGATGGTATTCATGGTGCAACGTTTTCTAGCTTAGAATTAACAGAAGAAAGTCCTAGTTCAGCAGTTCAAATCGGTGATCCAATCACTCAAAAAAAGATGATAGATATGATACTAGAGGCTCGAGATTCTGGACTGATTCAAGTAATAACAGATAATGGAGCAGGCGGACTTTCAAGTAGTGTAGGTGAATTAGCCGAATTGACAAATGGTGCCTATTTAGATTTATCAAAAGTCCCATTAAAGCATCCCGGGCTTAGCCCTTGGGAAATTTTAGTGTCAGAATCTCAAGAAAGAATGACTGTGGGGATAAGCCCAGAAGATTGTGCAGATTTCGAAAGCATTGCTGAATTGCATGAAGTTGAGGCAACAATCATAGGAAAATTTACCAGTTCTGGAGCTTTCGAAGTATATTTTGGTAAAGAACCAGTTGCGTATCTGCCTATGCAGTTTCTACATGAGGGGTGCCCACAATTAGAATTAGAGTCCGAGTGGATAAAACCAATACACACAGTAATCAAATTTCCTACTCATGATAAAGAATCTATGGGAGATATTCTTTCAAGATTAATGGCGAGACCAAATGTTGCAAGTAAAGAATGGTGGGTTCGTTCATACGATCATGAAGTTATAGGCCAATCTGTAATCAAGCCCTTTTGTGGCGTTAATCATGATGCGCCCGGTGATGCCGCTGTCATTGCTCCGATACAAGGCCAAACACAAGGAGCAGTCATCTCTAATGGAATAGTACCAAGATATTCAGATATTGATACATATGCTATGGCGGCGGCATGTATCGACGAAGCATTAAGGAATGCAGTTTGTGTGGGGGTGGATTTAGACTTAATCGCAGGACTAGATAACTTTTGTTGGCCAGATCCAGTGGAATCATTAAAAACACCCGATGGAAGATATAAATTAGCCCAATTGGTAAGAGCAAATAGGGCCTTAGATGAAGTTTGCAGGGCATACAATCTCCCATGTATAAGTGGTAAAGATTCAATGAAAAATGATGCAACGATAAATGGAAAAAAAATCAGCGTCCCTCCTACCTTGTTATTCAGCCTAATAGGAAATCATAAAGATGTTAGAAAAGCAGTATCTAGTGATTTTAAAGAATTCGGCGACATAATATATCTTCTAGGAGAAACACACCAAGAACTAGGTGCGAGCGAATTAGCGTTTATGTTCCGGGACGAATCAAATGGAGTAAGCGGTATAGGAGGAGAGGTTCCCAAAATCAACACTACCAGGAATCTAGCTTTATACCGAAGTATAACTAACGCTATGTCGAAAGGATTGATTGCAAGTGCACATGATTGCAGCGATGCCGGACTTGCAGCAGCCGTTGCAGAATGTTGTTTTGGATGCGATTCAGGGGCTATTTTAGATATTTCTAAAGTAATGTCATCAAATATAAACGTGGATATTTGGGGTACACTATTTGGAGAAAGCCTTGGCCGGATATTAGTAAGCATAAAACCAAACAACTGCAAAGAATTTGAGAAACTCATGGCTGACCATGAATATAGTTTACTAGGGGCTGTCGATTCTGGCGACAACATCGCCTTCATCAATTCAGGAAAAACCGTCCTTTCTGCATCTATGAGTAAATTACGTGAATCTTGGAAAGGGGCACTAAATGGAGAGAGTAATTGATGCAACCTAAAGTAGCCGTTCTCTCAGGATTTGGAATTAATTGCGAAACTGAAACTATTGCAGTATTTGAGATGGCAGGGGCAAAAGCCGACAGAGTCCATGTAAATAGATTAGTTAACGGAGAAATAAACTTAGAAGATTATCATATAATGGCAGTACCTGGTGGATTTTCCTTCGGAGATCACTTGGGTAGTGGACGTTTGATGGGAAACCGCCTCCGTTTTGGACTGAGAAATCAAGTTCGAGATTTTGTTAAAGCAGGTAAACCAGTAATTGGAATTTGTAATGGTTTTCAGGTTTTGGTTAAAATGGGACTACTTCCCGGCGATGATGATGTAAGTTTAACACAAACAGCGTCTCTCGCTTTGAATGATTCAGGGCACTATGAAAATAGATGGGCAACTCTAGAATTCAATCCGGACAGTCATTGTATATGGATAAAAGATATGACTAGAATTAGAGTACCTGTCCGCCATGGTGAAGGAAAATTTGTTACTTCAGATAAACAACTTTTGGATGAGTGGGAAAAAGCTGGTCAACTAGCAGTAAAGTATGTAGACCCTTCAACCATATACCCCTCCTCTTCTAATGATGTGTTACCTTACCCAATCTCTCCAAATCAAAGTTGGCGAAATATTGCAGGAGTCTGTGATCCATCTGGTTTAGTATTCGGACTAATGCCACATCCTGAAGCCAATCATTCTACATGGTTAGGGGCGACATGGACTAGAGAAAATATAGAGCATGGAGAAGGTGAAGGGATGAAAATTTTTCATAATGCAGTAAAATACGTTAGAGAACACCACTCTAGCTTTGAATAAATATCTTATTGCAATAGATGCTCTCCGAGCGTATTATGACAGTTCGTAAAGCAACTGATGTATTTTCTGAATGGGCCCTTAGGGACAGAGATGAGGGGATGGAAGAGGGTCATGCCAAATCAGTTAATGATATGTTAAAAATGGTAATTCCAAAGTTTACATCACCATTTTCAGTTATAGATGTTGGTTGCGGAAACGGATGGGTTTGTCGCTATTTGGAAAGCATTGAAAATTGTTACAAAGCAGTTGGTGTGGATGGCTCAAAAGAGATGATTTTGAAAGCGAAAATAAAGGGCGATGGTGAATTTCATTTAGCACAATTACCTTTTTGGAAACCTTCTATTAAATTTGATTTAATTCATTCTATGGAATTTCTTTATTATTTACATGATCCCTTTGAAATGTTAAAGATTTTTTATGAGGAATGGCTAAAACCGGGAGGAATTTTAATCGCAGGTATCGATCATTATAGTGAGAATACTATCAGCCTAGGTTGGCCAAAAGCATTGAATGTTAATATGTCTACATTTAGCGAGAACGAATGGAGAAAAGCAATGTTAGATGCAGGATTTATAGACGTTAAAATACAACGTGTAGGAATAAAAGAAGGCTTTGTAGGTACCTTAGCAATGTTAGGCCAAAAACTTAATTGATCATGTTTAATTCACTTTTAAGTTATAAATAATTAAATTGAAAATATAAACAATCTATATCTATAAGTTGAATGGAGAGACGTTATCCGAGTTTCATGGTCGACCCAAATATCAAGGTAGAGAAAGAGGCGACCGTCATCGAAATATTATCGCTTTTACATCCAGATGCAAAAAAAAATTCACTTCGTAGAATGGTTGATCATGGCCGTGTAATGGTGAATGGCGAAAAAGTGAATAGGGCCAATACCAAAATTTCGGTTGGAGTAATTCTTACGGTGCTTTCCAAATCTGAAGGTGATGAAAAACTGGAAAACCCAAGTAATTTAATTCCCAATCCAGAAATTATTTATTCTGATAATTCAGTAATTATTGTAGATAAACCGGCAGGACTCTTATCTGTCGCTACAGATAGAGGAGAATCGGATACGATGTATGACCGTACAGCTAAATGGGCTTCAGAGAATCTAAAATCACCCATACACCTTGTTCATCGTTTAGACAGAGAAACATCTGGCTGCTTGATTTTTGCTACATCTCTCGAAATTCGTGACATGTTACAAAAACAATTTAAAAATCGTTCAATTGAAAGAATATACTATGCAGTTGTTTTTGGAAAGCCAACTACTAGTTCAGGAATAGAAACAACTAGAATACAAGAAACTAAAGATAAAAGGGTTAGATTAGTTATTGGGAATAAGCGTGCAGGAAAAGAAGCAATTACAAATTGGATGTTGGAGAAGGCTGGATCTGTACATAGTTTGATAAGAATAAAAATAGACACTGGAAGAAGAGCACAAATACGGCTGCATATGACGAACTTAGGATGCCCAGTCTTGGGGGATACACGATATGGGAGGGGAAAAACTAGCGTCAATAGATTATGCTTGCATGCTACAGAACTTACTTTTAATCACCCAAATGGTAAAAAAATACATGTAAAAAGCGAGATACCGGCTAAATTAATATCAGAGTTAAATCGTAAAAAATTATGATTCGTCTTCAACAATAAGGTAAGCAGGTACTTCAGTAATGATTTTACTACCAGAAGGCGCATCTGTTATTTCTTCAACAAGAACATAATCATCATCCAACAAACTCTCATCTAGAGCTGATAATCTCAGTTCAACTTGCCATCTCTTTATCATCTCATAAATTAAAATATAAATAATCAATATGAATACTATTGTAGAACAAATCCATGCTACAATATTTTGATCATCCATTCATATCTCTCTCAATTAAAGCATCCCATGATGCTTTAGCGTACGCCATTGCTGATTCTTTAGGATTTGTTGAATTATAAATTCCAGATCCTACAATGACTGCGTCCGCACCTGATTTAATTGCATCATAAGGATGACCATATCTTTGACCTAATTTGCCTTCTCCAATTTCTAAATTAACACCTGGGGTCCAAATCAATCTCCCTTCTCCAGCTTTTTTACGAAGTTGAGCAATTTCTTCATCCGAACTTCCATTTCCAATATATCCTACGACATGCGGAGAACTAGTGCCAGTTGAAATAACACTATCTGTGTAATCTGGAGTTAAAAGATTCCCTCTACTTGACATTTGAGCAAGTAGAAATACTCCTCCAATTCGTTTCACATCATCCCAACCGGCTGCTAGACCATCTATGATGTCCGGCCCTGATACTCGATGGGCAGTAACTAAATCTGCCCAAGATCTAATATCATAAATTCCTCCCATTTGGATTTGAGAAATTTTTCCAATATCAGCAAATTTTCTATCTTCAAAAATCATCAAATCATGTTTTTTTGCAGCAATTAAAACTTTTTCCCATTCATCTCTTTTGAAATCAGTCACCATGTCCACATGGGTCTTAAGTGCAGATATGTGGGGCCCCACTTCATTTATTAAGTTCAAAAGGTCACTTATTGTATAAACATCAGCCGCTAATACAACCAACGACTTCTTCTCAGTAGACGTTTCCATAAATCGATGTGACAAGGGGTGGGCACAACTTCTCCATCTTATGCCCCATATCTCCTCGGCTCGCATTGTACTTACTAAACCCTCAAGCATACATCAAGCCTTTCCTTATTATTGATAAACGAACAACAAATATCAATCTCTTTGATTAAGGGGAGTATTCTCGTGGGAGTTATGGTGCTATATACTCCCGGTAAAACTTCGGGATACCCCGATGAAAAAATAAAGTCTGGAATTCGATTTTATTTTTTAGGAGGTGCAGGAGAAGTTGGCAATGTTGGATGTGTTATTGAAGATCATACAGGGACCAGATTACTTATTGATTATGGAATGGCACCTACAAGGCCTCCAAAATATCCTTCTGAATGCCCCCCAGTGTCCGATGCAATAATTACACATAGTCACATCGATCACATTGGAATGGCCCCATGGCTTGTTGGTGCGCATGGAACCAAATTGCATGGTACTGGCTTAACTGCAAAAGTTTCTGAGATAATGTGGAGAGATACCTATAAAGTCTCTACAATCGAAGGTTACCCACTTTCATGGGATAAAAGAGATTTAGATTTAGCTTTAGAATCTTGGGTTACTCATGGCATAGGTGAGTGGTTTGAAATTGGAGCCTGGAAGTGCCGGTTTCATCTTGCAGGCCATATGCCAGGTGCAATAATGGTAGAAATCGTTACTCCATCAACAACAATTCTTTGGTCAGGGGATTTGGATGTTCGCAACAGCCCCAATGCTTTAGGTGCCAAAGCGGTAAAATGTGATATTTTGTGCTTAGAGGGAACATACGGCGGCCGTACGCATCCTCCTCGTGTTGAAGAAGAACAAAGATTTGTAGATCGCGTCAAAGAAATTGTAGATAGAGGAGGAATAGCACTTGTACCAGCTTTTGCTTCAGGAAGGGGGCAAGATATACTGAGAATTTTACACCGAGAAGCACCACATTTACAAGTTCATTTTGATGGTATGGGGACAAGACTCACTAAAGATTGGTTAAAATTTCCAGAGTTAATTAAAGAACCAAATAATTTGATAAAGACATGGAAATGGGCCCGCCGTGTATATGGTAAAAGTGATAGGAAAAAGGCACTAAATGCAAATGTAATTGTAACTACAAGTGGTATGTTAGATGGAGGGCCAGCATTATGGTATCTAAATCGATTGAAATGGGATAAAGCCAATGGTATTTTACTGACCGGATATCAAGCCGAAGGTTCCGGAGGTAGACAATTATTAACAGAAGGAAAGTTACCAATTTATGGTAAAATGACCGAAATAGATTTGGAAATAGATCAATTTGCCCTATCAAACCATGCTGATCATAATTCATTATCTAATTTCGCTCGTGAGTGTCAACCCAAAAATATCATCATATTTCATGCACCCGAAGAAGGCATAAAAGCATTAGATATCGATTTAAGTAAAGATTACACCGTCCATCTCCCTGAAAATAATATTCCTTTGAATTTGTAAACTTTAACAAAAAAAAGGTTTTTCATAGCGAGGTTCATATGCCCCCTGTCTTAGCGTTCACACTAGGTGAGCCCAGACTCACCAATATATTTCGAATTAGGAGAAAGAAAAATGAGTGAATTAGAAAAATTAATGGACGACAGATTTGGATTAACTGATGCCGGCGTAACTTGGCAAAGTGAGATGAGGGCAGGACTAACTACTTTCATGACTATGGCATATATATTGTTGGTAAATCCTGCAATGCTTTCAAACACAGGAATGCCATTTGATGATGTATTATTTGCAACTGCTATTGCTGCCTTTGTAGGATGTGCAGTAATGGGCCTTTGGGCAAATTTACCATTTGCATTAGCACCTGGAATGGGCTTGAATGCATATTTTACATTTACAGTTGTAATTGCAATGCAAATACCCTGGCAAGTAGCTCTAGCTGCAGTTTTTGTTGAAGGAATAATATTCTTAATTATTTCATTACCACAAATCGGCTGGAGAAGCAAGATGATAAATTCAATCCCAAAAGATCTGAAAATAGCAACAGGAGCAGGAATTGGTATGTTCCTTGCATTGATCGGACTAGAGGAAACTGGAATTGTAGTTAATAATGGAGTTACTTTAGTGGCACTGGATCAAACTGCATCATGGACACATACATCTGGTGAATTATGGGCAATTATTGGAATAGTTGCAATTGCAGCAATGATGGCTCGTGGAATTACAGGATCAATTGTATGGGGTATTTTAGGAATCTCTGTAATGGGCTGGTTCCTCGGAGTCTCAGATCCTTACAATATGCTTGGAAATGCTGACCCAACTTACACTTTTGATAATGATGCAGTTCAATCTACAATTGGATTTGCAATGTATGAGGGAGAAAGCTTCACAGTATTCCATGCTCCAGCAGGGTGGGGTGCTGCTACAGCAGCAGCGCCAGCACTTGGAGATATATTCGGATTCACAGGGTTACCCGACGAAACATTAGCAGGCTTCGTTGACGGATTTGGAGATGTTGGTGATTATAAATGGTCAATAGGCGACTTCCTCCTAATAATGATAACTTTCTTATTCGTGGATATATTTGATACAGCAGGAACACTATACTCAGTAGGCAGAGCAGCAGGATATGTTGATGATAATGATGAATTACATAATGCAGATGAAGCATTCATGGCTGATGCCGCAGCTACTATAGTGGGTGCAATGACTGGTACCAGTACAACAACAACTTATATCGAATCTGCGGCTGGTGTCGAAGAAGGAGGAAAAACTGGTTTAGTAGCAGTGACTTGCGGAGTTTTATTCCTATCAGGATTATTCCTATCAGGATTATTCCAAGCAATCCCCACATATGCTGCAGCATGTGCATTAGTGATTGTAGGGGCTCTAATGATGCGTCAGGCCGCAGATATCAACTGGAACGACCTAGAAGTTGCTATTCCAGCTTTCATAACAATGATATTGATGCCATTCGCTTATTCTATTGCAGCAGGAATCGCATGGGGAATAATAGCATATGTTTTAGTTAAAATAGCAGTAGGAAAATATCAAGAAATAAATGCCGTAATGGCCACACTGTTTGTGTTAATGATAATGTTCTACTTAGGGCCTGGAGATCAGACTACCTTCGAATTCATTTTCCAAGGATGAAATTGAATATATTTACATAAATTAGGCACTATAGTCATGCTGAAATATGCATACTATAGTGCTTTAAAATGTGTGGTGTTTTTAGATGAGGGATACTCTATTAGAATCAATATCTACTTCCGTAAGGACAGTACCTGACTTTCCTTTAGAAGGTATTTTATTTAGAGACATCACTCCATTATTATCCGATTACAAACTTCTATCTCAAACAATTGAAAGAATAGTCCATGATATGGCAAATCTACATTGGGATCCAGATATTATAATTGGACCAGAAGCTAGAGGCTTTATTTTTGGACCATTATTATCAACTAAATTAGAGAAAGCCTTTGTGCCAGTAAGAAAACCAGGGAAACTCCCGCCACCTACATTAAAAATAGATTATAATCTTGAGTATGGATCCAATAGTTTAGAAATACATGATGATGCTATCTTACCAGGCCAAAAAGTAGTAATTATAGATGATCTTCTAGCAACAGGGGGTACAGTATCTGCATGTATAGAATTATGTAAGCAGTTAGGGGCAGAAGTAATTGGCACCATATTCATAATAGAATTAGAGGGATTAGGGGCAAGAGAACTTATTCACCCTATTCCTATACATTCCCTTTTGAAATATCCAGCATAATAATAACGCGAAACGCCCGATTTATTCAAAGGTAACACGCCTTTCCAAGGATTGATTACAGTGGCAGACAATAACCCACCACCTCCGCCTCCAGCAGCAAAACCAACTTCTCCTCCACCTCCGCCTCCAGCAGCAAAACCAAAGACTATGGGAAGTCCCAAAAAAGTTCCAAAAGCAAACAAACCTTCTAACAAACCTATTAGTAAGAAATCTAAACAAAAGAAAAAATCTAGAGGGCCGCGCCTTCGATTAAAAATTAAATCTGCAAAAATAGATTCCGATGAAGATAACTACCAATCTCAACGTGGCTGGGTTACGGCTTCTACAGATTTACTTCCAATCGAAGAAGAGGTAAAAAAAGAACCTGAAATCATGATACACCAATGCACTATGTGTGGATCTAGGATGACCATTCCTAGACCAAAAAGAGAACGATATAAAGTCATATGTTCTTATCCGGAATGTGGTCACGAAGATATGGTTGGAGTTTAAATAACTAAATCTTTAATTATTAATGTCCTCATCACTTAAGATACCCTTTGGCATGTACAACTTTACTAATATTGCATTTATTAATGCAATTATCCCCATTACCTTCGCTGAAGCTAACATGCCTTCCATGAACGCTAATTTGGCATTTTCTATTAGCTCCATACCTAGTAAATTCCCCTCACTCAACAATTCTCCTCCGATCCTCATTGCTGCAGGAAAAGACTCCATAGGCACTGTTCCCAATGACTCCGTTAAACCATTAGGGACTATCATATTCCTTTGATAGAACTCATTTAATACACTTCCTCCAATTGCAATACCAAGTGCACCCCCAATCTCTCTACTCGCGTCATTTGTTGCACTACCCACTCCTGCTTTGTCTTCTGGGATTGAATCCATTACAATAGTTGTAGATGGTGCCATTGTCAAACCCATCCCAAAGCCTAGTAGAAAGAAAATACATGCAAGCCGTAAATATTCAGTATTTATGTCGATTGTAGTAAAAATTACCATTGCCAAAGTAATCAATACTAGGCCAAAAGAAACAACATTATTACTCCCAAATTTTCTAGATAATCTATCACTATTTGCAGCAGCAGGCATAAGCCCCAAAGGAAGAATCAAAAATCTAATAGAAGCTTCTAGTGCAGTATGACCTCTAATAAGCTGAAAATGTAGCATTTGTGTAAACATAAATGAAAACATTACAAAAGATGCCAAAGATATAGCAATCAACCCTAAAGTAAATCCACTAGAGTTAAAGAAATTTATCGGCAACATTGGAAATTTAGCTTTCTGTTCCCATTTGATAAATGAATAGGTGAGACAAATACCAATTAATCCAATAATGACAAATTCTTTACTTGTCCATCCAAGGCTGGGGCCTTCAATTATGGCATATAGTATAGATCCTAGGGCAAATACTGATAAAATAGCTCCATATGGATCTAAAGGCCTTTTTTGCGAATCTCTGGAGTTTGGTACAAACATTAAACCTAAAATTAGTGCTAAAGTAATAATTGGAACATTAATCAAAAATACCATTTGCCAATCATAATTTTCAACCGCCCAACCTCCAACCAGGAGGCCTATGGGGGCGCCAATTCCTGCCATCATCGTCCAAATACCTATGGCACGCCCTCTTTCTTCTGGTGGAAATACTACAATTACAATAGACAGAGTAGCAGGCATTACCAGTGCGGCGCCAAATCCCATCAAACCTCTTGCCAAAATAACTTCACTTGATGAATCAGCAAAAAAACCCGCACTAACAGATGCTAATCCAACTAAAATTAACCCTAACTGTAAAGCCCTTTTACGTCCATATCTATCGCCAAGTGCCCCCATGACTAAGAGCGTACCACCAAATATTAATGCGTAGGCATCTACTATCCACTGTAATTCGGTATTATCTGCTTTTAAGTCCTTAGATAACTCAGGTAATGCAACGTTAAGTGTTACATTGTTTAACATTACAACAATGAGACTAAGGCTCATAATTCCTAATATTAACCAACGGCGTTCATGGACATCCGATGATACAACCACAAATCATGCTAAAATATTAATGCTATTAAAGAGAGACCTTCTATACCATAGGTTTCATTGATAGGAGTACTCCGCGATAACTATGGACAAGTGCTTTTATGCATTTAGCATTACACTAATACTTGCTACATCAAGTATTTCTGGATGCATATTTACCTCAGATGAGGGGGTAACAAATGAGCCAATCGAAATTACATATCCTTCAATATATGATCGACATAATATAAATTTTCAAGATAATCACACATTTTCATATACGCTAAAAGAAGGCCAAAATTATGCCTTAGAAGTACAGGAAACTTTCATAGAAGTAGATACATCTGATATATGGGAAACAGGTCCAGAAACTTCTGTCGTACATCTGTCTTATTGGTTACCTAATAATACTTTAGAAGGACACAGAGTTCCAGTAATTGCTATAATAAGTCCATATTTTTCTTATGGCCTACAAGGCGACGAATCAACTCCTACAAATATTATAGGAGCAGGTAGAGGGGAATTTATTTTTGAGAATTTTGTACCTCATGGATATGCGTTTGTTCAGGTAGCTGTTTTTGGAACAGAACTTTCAAGTGGTTGTTTTGATTATAGGGGGGCTGGAGAAGGATTAGGCATTCATCATGCTATAGAATGGTTAGGCACTCAAAATTGGTCAAATGGCCATGTTGGATTATATGGCAAATCATATGAAGGCGCTACACAATGGGAGGCTGCAGCTCTAGGAAGTGAATATTTGAAAACTATAGTTCCAATATCTGGAACGACTGCACTTCATCCTCTACTTTACAAAAATGGAAGTGCTGAAGCTAGGAGCCAAGTAATGCATATGAATTATTTTTCAAGTACTGTTGATTATGATGCCGACGATCTAGATAATATTTGTCCAGATATTGTTGAAGGATTTTTCGCGGGCCCAATAACCTACGGGGCAGGAGAGTTTGACCCATACATGTCAAATTATTATGATGAGCGAAGCCACATCGATAAAGCATTCCAAAACTGGAACGGAAGTGTTTATTGGATACAAGGATTCCAAGATTGGAATGTAGATCCACATCAAGTATTTGGGGGGCCAATAGGGACAAATTGGTACCAAGATTATGTTGATGCTGGATATGAAATAAGAGGTATGCTGGGGCAATGGGAACATAATTACCCCGACCAATGGAGTAAACATAATAATCAAGATATTGGTTATGGAGGCGAGGCAATCCATAATATGACTCGATGGGATTGGGCTCAAGACTTGTTTGAATGGTATGAGTATTATTTGAAGGGTAATGGACCAAAACCAGATTTCGTTGCACAAGTTCAAAGGAATGATGGGCAATGGAGAATAGAAAAAACATGGCCTCCTGAAAACTTATCCTGGCTCATCATACCTCTTTCTGAATGCGCTACTCCCGGTGCTTTTGTTGGAGGAGGGGCCCCAGTTGTAGGAGGGGGGCAAACTGTTACCACATCATGTACATCCCTTTCTGAAGAAAATGATATAAAAATTTCAGGCCTTATTAGATTAGAATTAGAAGTTGTAGCAACAATGGATGGTGGCCAAATATTTGCAGAGCTAAGAGATTCGGAAACGGGCATTAGACTTGGGCACGCAACAATGGATATCAGATATCATGCTGGAGGCTATGAGCCCCAAACAGTACTACCATCCGAGCAACTCACTATGATGATGGAATTCCAAGCAATTGATGCAATTTTACCTGCGGGGCATGGTATAGATATTTTATTTTCAGAAACTGGTGAAGATTATCTTGCACCTGCTTGTGGCTCTAGCTGCTCTATACATATATTACCTTCATTATCCAAACTTTCTATACCTCATATAATCCAAGATGGAGAAGGTATATTAATTACTCCACAAAGCCCAGATGCAGCAAATAATTGAACAAATTTTAGTAGGGTTGATGATATATGGGTCTCAGGCGCTACATATGTCCCTCCCTCGTCGTGCGATGGAACAAATGGGATTTGCAGTCTGTTGTCTAATGTGTGATGCAGGGGATGTTGCTGGATCTAACCGATGTAGATATTGCATAGATTCGCATGTCAAAAGTAGAGATAAATTAAACACGCGCCTTCCAAAAACTAAAGCAGATAGACTAGCTAGAGAGTTTATTACGATGCTAACAGAACCATCAAAATATATAGATGATTCAGATCATGGCGATTCAATGTTATATTACTCTAAATTAGTAGATAAACATAATGGTATTGTTCCAGCTAAAACTTCTGAAGATGTAAAAAAAATATTTGAAATGCAAAGAAAAATAAAACCTAAATCATTGATAAGAGATGTAGCAAATCAAAATAAATGGGTTGAAGAACCACCAAATGGTATAGAGAGAGAAAAACTGTTGAAGTTAATTACGCAAGACAGCGTATTAAGTGGTAGTCTTGATTGGGACAATATATTAGATGGGGTAGATGAATTATTAGATAATCAGGATATTTGATTTAGATATAGATTGAGAGAAGTGGAAAGAAATGACAGCCGAAAGAGATCCTAGAGCATGGTGGTTAGATGATGACCCATTCGACAAAAAAAAACATTCCGATAATACGCAACAAACATCCACCACCTCTCCAAAATATGAAAATCCGGCTAACCCGTTCCAAGATATCCTAAATGACTATTTTGGAAATACTGAGAGATACACAATTCCTGTTCATAAAGGTTCGATTTGGCACTTTTCAAAAATAGAAATCAAACACCTTATTCAAGCCACACTGGCTTTTACACTTGCTTTAGCATTCATTGGTAAAGGGATAGTGGGCGCCATAGAAAATCCTTCAATTTTCATAATCGATGGATTTCTTTATTTCATATCTTTAGCCCCTGCATTTTTACTTCATGAAATGGCACATAAAATAACAGCTAGAAGATATGGATGTTGGGCAGAATTTCGTGCAAACCCGGCTGGATTACGATTTGGAGTAATTTTAGCCGCTATATTGGGCATCGTTTTTATGGCACCGGGCGCAGTTATGGTTGCAGGTAGGACAACTACAGCACAATTCGGGCGTATAGCTTTGGCTGGCCCGGTAACAAATATTATACTTTGGAGCATTGGCATTGGCCTCGCATTAATATTCGGTGAATTAAACATAATATTGGATAGAATAATTCAAACATGGCTATGGGGTAATGCTATTCTAGCCGCTTTTAATATGTTACCGTTTGGTCCATTAGATGGCAAAAAAATTAAAACATGGTCTGATACTATATTTAATATCTGGTTCTCTATAACTTTAGCAGTCGTATGGATTACTTACAAATACTCTTCAATATTATTTGTATGATTCCTAATTTAACGTATTCAGAACTGGCTTTTCATCACAATGAAAAAATGTTAGTAAAGCCCACCAAGTAATCATATCCAAACTATTTGCAAGATTTGCTACTCCAGTATTCTCATCACCATAATTTTTACCCATAGTATCCATCCAATTTTCCATTTCTTCTAGTGTATCGCATGTTTGATGATAACACCAATATCCATCTACTAGACCTCCAAATCCTATTGTAACAGTGCCTAAATTATCTTGGAAACTAGCGTGATCACTTCTTGCTGTAGTGTCTTCATATACGATTATTTCTGGCCTATCCATGTCTAACCAAACATTAGTTTTCCAAGTATCTGATGAATAATTTGTTCCAACAAGGGTGCCCATTTGCTTTTCTAGGCCTAAAGAATCTGAGCCAATCCAATTTGATAAACCAATCATTTCAGGTTGATCCAACATGTCATGATTTGGTCCTGGGCCAATATAAACCCTCATTGGCCAAATTTCTTCATCTTTAGGGTAACCATCTTCATCAATATTCGGATCAGGATCTCCATGAGGGGCTCCTCCACCTCCGGGCCAATTAACACCAGCCATATCTAAGTTGATATAATTTGTAACAGTAACTTCGGGATTGTCCTCTTTTACATAATATTCAGTCCAATAATCCGAACCTCTTTTCCCTCCTTCTTCACCTGACCAAAGGCAGAAAACCATAGTTCTTCTACTGTCAAATTCAGCTAGGGCTTTAGCAGTCTCAAGAACCATCGAGGTCCCTGCGGTATTGTCATAAGCACCAACTCTAGTACCATATGTCCTTTCTCCCGTTATATGGGGATCTAATAAAACTGCATTTGCCGGTGGAGCTATATCGAAGTGAGCACCAAAAACCAACCACTCATTTATTATTTCTTCTCCCCACTTGTATGCACATATATTGTAAGCTTCAGGATTTTGTGTGCCTACAATGTCCGTAAATTCAAACCTATGAGTTTTTACTTCTAATCCAAATGAACTCAACTCATCAATAAGATACATAGCCGCATCTTCATATGCAGTATTCCCCTGACCTGCCCATCTATCGTAATATCCATTTTTACCATCTATGATATCAAATGTGTCAGTTGGGTCAGTTATTTCATAGAGTCTATCATATACAACCTTACCATTAACAATCCCAGTTGAATGGACCCCTCCCTCTCCAATACTTGTTGATTGTATTCTCTCGACAAGTATACTTTTGATAATCACAAAACCTCCAGTAATTTTACTTGGTGAAACCGTATCAAATGTTGTGTTATTTTCCGGCCCACTTCGTTTTATGCCATTTCCAAAATCTCCATCAGGTCCTGAATTAATTAACCATGTATTCCAAGACTCATGTTGGTCTCTTATTGGCCAAAATTCTCTATTAATATCACCAATCATAAAAATCATTTCATTAATACGAGGAGGTGCCAATATCGATATATCAATAATTTCTCCTATAGTTAAATCAATTACAGTGGAGTTTTGAACAAAACCGGTTTCTGGATCTATTAATAGATATGGAATAAAAACCGACATTTTAGTTGTCGCTTTAAACTCCACTTCTTGAAAAAAACCTCCTTGCATTATATCAACATCCACTATCAAGTCATTTATATCCAAATTTTTATTTTCTGCTCCTATGCAACCACTAATGGGTCCGGATACCATAATCATAACAAGAAATAAAGCAATATTACGTTGAGGCAAATATGAAAACATAACTACTCAACTACTACTTCGTTTTTTAATCGAAATGTTACAATTTGAAATACTAACCACTTCAATATTTGGAATGAAAACAAGAGGCCTAGTAAATTTATTTTCACTCGCTTCTTCTTCTATTATCTTAATCTCTGCAGCTCTTCTTCTCTTACTTCGTTTTTTCATTCTAGCCCTAACTCGCCATGTGATAAATAATAATAGAATTACTATATATGGTAAAAGTTGTTGCAGAATCCATTGCCACCCAATTACTAAATTAAAATTTAAGGTATCGCTTGAATCTGAAAGCATTCTATATTTTATCACCTGCCGTCCTTCACTATTGAATTCCATACTTGTTATAGTATTAAGTGAACTTAATTCTTCCAACTTAATTCCTAGGGGTAAAGTAAGCGTTAAGTCTACAGGCATATCAAATGAATTACTACTTGGAATAGGAGTTTGTATCCCGTCTAAAACTAATCCATCTATTATTGTGGATGCTGCGACCATTGTAATAGCGTTAGTCAAACCATCCATCGCAGTAATCATAGGTGTCATTATTGGGGTAACTATATTTTCAATCATCGGAGCATTTATGTCAATATTCAGATTATCTAATCCATCGCCATTAACTATGTCAAATATTTCAGACCAGCTATTTCCTAACCCTACTGTAGTTCTTACCTTGGGTATACTTATTGAAAGAACAATTCCATTTCGATCCCCAATAATACCATCATCATCAATTAAACCTTCAAGAGTAGTGTTAATTTGGAAACCATCAATATTAATTTCCCCCATTGAAGGTTCTGTTTGTAATTCTGATTTTATTAAACTAGTAATACTTTCGCCAAAATTATTAGTAAATTCTGTAATGCCAGCAGTTGAAAACTCAATTACCTGTTCTTCTCTACAAATGTCTATTTGATCGTTGTCGCATATAGAAAATGTTGTTGAATATGGAGACTCGCCTCTGTCTGCAATCTCTAAGATTAATTTTAATAAATCAGCTGGTAGAACTGGTATAGAAACATCTGTTGAATCGCTTTTCATAGAATCTAAAATTGAATTAGGCACCTCTATACGATGTATAGCTACTTCCATATTTAGTTCAAACTCGATAGATATCCCTTTTTGTAATTCAGAAAAAGAATATTCTGAAATATCTAATTCAATGGAACTTCTTTTACATGATTTTTCTTCAGATGTGCAAAATACATCTGCACTAACATCTGAACAAGATGATAAACCATCATAACAAAGTGCATGAGACCAATCAAAAGAATTAGATCCCTGTAATCCAAAGTTACCAATATAATTGTTATCTGTTTTATGAAATAAAGTAATTATATTTCCGCCTTCACTATTTGATGCCCAAGTTGGTAAAATTAATTTTAGATTTATTTCCGTACTCCCCATTCCAGTAGGTTTCATTGAACTCAAAAAACTAGGATCTAAGATAGTTTCAAATGACATTCCACTATTAACTATTTGTTCTAAATCGTCTTGCGTAACGCCACTAAGAAAACTTAAATCTCCTAACTTATCTCCAATCAAATCACTTAGAGCAAGTTGAAATGGCTGACTTGTACTTCTTAGATAAACAGGATAATTATTACTCATTGCAGCATCCCCAGATGTACAATAATTTACTCCTACTTCTTCACAATCCGCCAAAGTATGTTGATAGTTTAAACCTCCTGGAAGTAACCCAGAATTATCTAAAGAACTATCTAATATCCATTCAAAATCACCCATTTGTACTGATAATCCAGGTACAGTTTCAGAAAGTGAATTACCAACAGTACTGACCGGAAACTTGTTTGATATTGAATCAAGATCAATCAATCCATTGTGATGAGCCATTCTTATACCATCAGATGTAACAACTGGGATGTTGCCTTTGTCAGTAGGAATTAATTCTAAACCATCTATTGAACCAGTTTCAATATGATTTATTGTTGCAACCAAATCAATAGTAGCAGCATTTTCATTAGACAAGTCAAGTACAACTTCCAAATCCATAGATTTAGAATTTGATTCCAAATTAAATGTGTTAGTGGTTTCATTATTTCTAAAGCCCATCATAAATTCCAAATTAGAGGAATATGTAGACGCTGAATTTAAATTATTAATTTGCCATTTCCCTGAATAATATGGAAAATCACCAGAAACAGGAATTTTTTCTGCCGTTGGTCCATTGGTGCCAATTATTGTTGCATATGGAGGCGGATCAATATAGTATGTACTTTTATGTCCAGACTCGGTATTGACAGGTAATTCAGTTTTAACCTGCCCACCCATTACCAATAGAGATTTATAGGCACTTTCTAAATTAAGATTCGAATTGGTATTAAGTCCAAATTTATCTGCGGATAATCCTATTTCTACTGTTGTCTGAATGCATATTGGAGGAGTGTAAGCATTTCCATTGTCGTCCTGTGCTCCATCAATTTCACAATTGACTATTACACCATTATTTTCAACTTCATTAGCCCATGTTGTACTAGGAGAAGAAGCACTTCCCAAGGAACTTAATATATTCTCCACACTAGAATTAATTTCACCCATTAATTTATCTTTAACTAATATTGAGCCCTGCTCACCATCCCAAGGCTCATTCCATGAGTTACGTATTACGTCAGCAGGTATTCCATCACCTTGGAAAATACCGTCATTTTCTAATAATAAATCTGCTACCGAATTTGAGAAGCCCAATGGCGCCCTAGCGTATTCATATATTGCCCAAGTTGCACTAAATTCCATGGTCTCCGTGTCTTTCATATTTATGTTATATATGCCCTCAATCCATGATTCTCGGCTTGACCCATCATGAGCACCATTAACATCATCACAAATGCCTTCATTTTCCATACAAATTTCTAAATTATCAACATCTGTATTTGCACTTGCAACTGGTAAAATAATTTGAATTAAGAAAATAATTATCATAAATATTACAATATTATTATTATATTTTTGTTGAGAAGAGAAAGAAGCTTTCGATGCTAGCCGCTCAACCATATTACTTGACTATAAAGTATCATTAATCTATGATTCGGTATTAGGATTCATTTATTAGATATTTTTATATAAATAATAATTAAATAGATACTTGTAAGGGAGCACTTGAAACCCTATGACTTATCCAAACAAATATGCCGAGTTGGCTTATTTCAAATTCACCTCGGACATTCGAAGAAATAGCGATTCCCAAATCTGTTTGTAAGTCATTAAAGATTGCCAGCACTTCTTCAGACCCCCCGCATTTACTAATCACAGGTCCAGCAGGTGTAGGAAAAACAATTTCGTGGCAATTATATGCAAGGCAGATTCTTGGTGCCGGCTGGAAATCTACAACACATATTTTACAATGTAGAGATTTGGTACGAAAAAGAGGCGCAATGGCGCAATTTGAAGAATTTTTAAGACCAGGTGGATCCTCCGCGAATACTCTTGCAGGCATGATAAGTCTGGACTCCTTTGATAGAGAAATTTTCACAAAAGAAGAAGGGGACATCCCTCCTGCCGGACAAGAAAACGATATTGGTAATAAAATACCAATAAGCCGTTTAATAATTTTAGAAGATGCAGATTACTTAGGCCATATTAGACAGGCATATCTACGTAGAATGATGGAGACAGTAGGAAATGCTTCTAGATTCATATTGGTGACCCGCGCCCCTTCTAGAATAATAGATGCATTAAGGTCAAGAACTCAAATGATCCGAATTCCCTCAACAAGTAATGACTTAATTATCGATACACTGGCAAATATCCCTACATTTAATTCTAGACAACCTTCAGTTGGCGTTTTAGAAGATATTGCCTATATATCACAAGGAAATCTAAGGAAATCAATTTTTATTCTAGAACTATTAGATATGCGAAATCTATCTTCAGACCGCTCGGCTGTACATAACCTAGTCCAATCTACCACACTTCAATCAAGTCGCCATATACTAGAAATGTCCCTAAGAGGGGCGGTTGTTGAATGGCGGTGGGAGAATAAAGCAGGAAGAAAGCGTAAAGTTTTATCAGGGGCAATGGCAGAAATTGATAACCTAATGAATAATTATGGACTTGATTCTGACGACATAGTGTTACAGTTACACGATGTGCTAATAGGTAGAAGGTTAACATTACCAGATAAACTTAGAGAAAAGTTACTTTCATCCTTGGCGATTTGCGACACAACATTGCAGAAGTCCACATATGCAAGAATACATTTTGAAAATTTTCTTCATAAAGTGGCCAAAGCTGGAAAAGAACACGGACTTGCATTTTAATTTACATCAAACCCTAAGTTTTGAGTATAACCCACCCGTCAGCGAATATTGTGTACCGTTCCGGAAACCCCGCTCTTTCTAATTCAACATTTGAAAAAAACTCATATAAAGATATGAATTGGTGGGATAATTCAGAATCAAATTTAATGACAATCGAGGGAGTTGCAGAAAAAACAGCATTTTTATTATTAATTACCGCAACTAGTGCTATAGCAACTGCAATGATGATGCCAGGAGCAGCATTATTGTGTGTCTTAGGCTTCATTGGTAGCCTTATTTGTTTAATTATGGTAATGTGGTCAAAGTCCAACAGCCCCTTATTAATTTGTTCATACGCTTTATTTGAAGGCTTATTATTGGGTGGCATTACATGGATATTTGAAGTATCTACTGGCATAGAAGGCTTAGGAATAATTTCTGCTGGGATAACATTTCTAATACTTGGGGTAATGATTACAATTTATAGATTAGGATTAATACATTGGGATAAAAATATGCAAATAGCAGTTACTTCATCAATGATGGCTATTATGTTAATATATTTAATTTCAATACTTGGTTCATTTTTAGGATATAATATGCCTTATATACATGGCTCAGGGACAATTGGAATAGCATTTTCAGTCTTTGTTGTCGGTATTGCATCATTATGTTTGGTTGCCGATTTTGATTTTATAGAAAGAGGTGTATTGAAAGGAGCACCAAAACAACTAGAATGGAGAGCGGCATTTGGCTTACTCGTTACCTTAGCATGGTTATATCTTGAAATATTAAAATTAGTGTCAAAAATTGCTGCATCGAGGAATTAAATTTGGAATTTGATTTAATATTAGCATTAAGCGTAGCAGGAATAATGCTCGGAGTAATAGAGGGAATAAAACCCGGGCCTTTACTAACTATGGTGATTAAAGAAACCCTATCGGGAGGATTAAAAGCAGGAATTTGGACTGCAGCAGCGCCAATATTTACCGATGGGCCACTGATCATTATCAGTTTGTTTGCAGCAACCTGGTTTTCAACAAGACCCGTATTCTTAGCCATAATATCATTGCTTGGAGCAATATTCTTGATAAAAATGGGATTTGAATGTTTTTCAATCGAACCCCCAGATCTAAAATCTACTAATTCTGAATATTCTAAATCTTTTAAGAGAGGAATATTAACTAATTTATTAAATCCTAACGTTTATGTATTTTGGTTTTTAATAGGCGGTCCATTGATGGCTTCAGTTGTGAATGAGGAGCCATTAGCACCCGTCGCTTATGCAATTTCTTTCCTAATTTCGATAATTGCTGTAAAAACAACAATAGCATATTTCTTTGATAAAACTAGAGGGCAAATATCTTCAAAAACCTACAAACTATGTTTATCTATATGTGGCATAGCAATGATAATATTTGCATTTGGCTTCCTGTATCAAGCTATTGATCTATTCAATGTTTGAATAATTATAAGGTAGAAAAACCACCTTCTGGAAGGGGATTCAAGGGGACAGTGGATTCCCTCAGACTAGGGCCGGTCATCATTGTCCCATATATTCCCTGATCTACAATATTATGCGAAAGGCCGAACCATGGCCTACCATGCTTATCAATTAAAATATCAATAAAATCACCAAATCCTCCACATCTGTTGTACCCACAATCAATTGTAGTATCAAGTGGATCTCCAAAATTATTGACTTGAATTGTAGTGATTAGTGGCATAGGAGAGAAAGCATCAGTCATAACTGAAATATATCCATTCCAAGTATTACCCCCCGAATCACCAAGATATGCAAATGCCACACGTCCAGAATCACCTGCTGCGAGGGCAGGAAAACCCGTTCCATTTAGATTAGTAGGTGGAGCAATCATAATCGGGTCACTCCAAGTATCACAATTATCAAATGAATATGAATAATAAGGCATATTGTCCAAACCAATCCACATTGCATGAACATTATTGTCCTCATCAGGATAAACTTGCGCTTCTTCTGCATTCCAAGTTGCTGCAGTTCCAGTTTGATCTGTAGGCAATTCATGTTCAGTCCATGTCAAACCTCCGTCTGAACTTCGATAAATTGAATACCCTTCTCCATCGCAACTAGGATTACCTCGGTAAAAATTACCATTGTTTGATCCAACCATATGCCCAGTTAAACCTCCGCTGTTACAATTAGCAGGTGCACCAGGTACCTCAGGGCCCCAAGTTAAACCACCGTCTTGACTTGTTGAACAGAGTGGAGATTGCCAATTCCCATTTACACAGAAAACCCATGTGGTTTCATGCAAGAGAGCATTATAGGGAGAGGATGCAATTGTCTGGTGATCTTGTACGGAATACCCGGTTGCAAATGATGATAGCCCCAATGGGCCCCATGTTTCGCCTTCATCATCAGACCATTCCACAGTCATTCCTACTAACGCATGCATGTCAAATTTCATTATTCTATCAGTCCAAGGGTCAACGTAAACATAAGGGTCATTGCTATTGGCAATTTGTCCTTGGTATGTATTTTCACAGGAATAGTCTAAACTAGTCATTTCAATCATATTAGAACACCTAATTATTGCAGTGGAACCACCAGGGCCATTGCCCCAACTAGTCATGAATAGATTATCTTCTGATGTTATTCCAATAGTTGGCTCAAATGTAGAAAAACCAATTCCATAATATGTCCCTTTTGAACAAATTGGAATATTTTCACCTACTAAAATAGTAGTTATGTCGATAGAACTGTCAACATTACGAATATCAGTAGAATTTGGAAAATGATACCATGAATTATTAGCAAAACCATCAGGGCATATTTCATCAAAAAATGAATCTATCCCTCCCATCTCATTTGATTCTTTACTAAAACAACCAGATACCATTGAGGTTAAAACCAATAAAACAACAAATGCTGTAACGGTCTTCATATTTCTACGGCCGTGCTTTCTATACATCATATGTACGGCGAGGTGCTCTCTCATAACTTGAGTGTGGAATTACCACCTTCAGGTATAACTGGTAATTGTAAAATTGTGCCATATAATGAAGGCCCAGTAGTTAAGGTTCCTATTATGGCTTCATCACTACCTGCAGCATTGTGGGCCAAGGCAATCCAAGGCCTTCCCTCATCATCAATCTCTATATCTATAAAATCACCAAATCCTCCGCACCTTATATTCCCGCAATCAGGTAAAATATCCAAAGGGTCACTTGGTATGTTAACTGCAACACTAGTAATTAGGGGATTTTCAGCAAATACATTAGTCATAATTGACATATAGCCAGACCAACCTCCTCCTGATGATTCATTCCAGTCTCTAGATTCTCCTATATATCCAATCACCACTCTTCCAGAATCTCCAGCAAATATTGTTGGAAAACCAGTTTCATTAACTTCTGGTGGAGCAACCATCATTGGAACACTCCAAGTTTCCCCTTGATCCTTGGAATATGCATACCATGGCATTTGATCATCAGATATCCAAGTAGCATGAACATTCCCTCCTTCATCAACAGCGGTTGCAACCTCATGAGAATGCCATCCTTGCTGCATCCCAATCACGGTAGTTATGGTATGCTCACTCCAAGTTACTCCACCGTCTAGTGAACGGTAGACTGCCGGACCTTCACATGATGGATTTCCTCTATAAATTGAACCATCTGTACCTGCAGCGAGATGGCCGTGTAACCCTGAGCATTGACTACCAAATGACTCAGTAGGGTAACCCAATCTCTGAACATCCCATGTCTGGCCACCTGTGACGGAACGAGAGCATTGAGGGCCAGCAGCAGCAGATCCGGTGTTAATGCAATAAACATATACCACATCTCCAATAATGGCATTTGAATGCGGTACAGATGCTATACTCTGATGGTCTTGAGTTACATAATAACCTTCAACAGGATAGGGGATACTCCAAGATTCTCCATCATCATCAGAGTATTCTACAAACATAGCTGCCAGTGCATGCATATCAAATTTTACTAATCTATCATTGAATTTATCAACATATAAATATGGATCGTTAGAATTTGGTGTTTGCCCCGAATCATCATCAACTTGGCCAAATGGCCCTACATCTTCCCATGTTTGCCCTTGATCTTGTGATCTAATAATATGTGTTCCGTCTCCAAGTCCATTATAATTTGTAAAGAAAATAGCGCCCGATGAAGTAATTCCTAATGTGGGCTCAAAAGTATCCCATCCAGTCCCATAATAGGTTCCAGCGGAATAAAAAGGAATGTTATCTCCTGTTAGATTTGGAGTTATATTTGCATTTAATACTGCATTAGGGTCAGTAGCATCAATTGCCCATGGGTTTATTGGATTACCAGGATAATGGTACCATGTAGTAATAGGAATTTCCCCTTCTTCAAAGGAAAAAATACCATTGGTTTCTTCCATATTGTCTTCTTTTACGGATAAACAACCAGATAAAGTAGGCATTATCATGAGTATCGCAATAAACATACTAAGGTTTCTCATAGTATTGCCCGCCTGTTCAATGTTGAAAATATCATGCTTTGTCTGATCACACTTAGTCCCAACTATTTTCTATAATATTTGGAATCGTTTCTATTATCGTTTCATCTAGGTCCCGCCATTGTATTTTAAAATCTTCAGAAGCAGGTTTCGCATCCCAATATAATTTATTTTTTAGATGTGTTTTCGCCCAAGAAATACTAACTTTTGGATGGAATGCAGCAATAATTAATGCAACCCAGTAAGGTATGACGCGCGTTGGCCATTTCCTACTGGGATAATTGAATTTCAGTAAATTAGCAATGTCTCCTAACATCATTTCTCCTCCCACAGTTAAATAACGCCCTCCTGATTCACCCATATCCAATGCCCTAACATGAATTTCTGCTACATCTCTAACATCAACAATACTAATTTGCATTGGTATTAAAACAGGTAAATTACGCTTTACTAACATCATAAGAATAGCCAATGAACCGTTCAAATGGCGCGAGGAAAGAGGAGGTCCAAATACCATACATGGATGTATTGTCAACATCCTAGGCCTCACCGCAGGCTCTAAATTATTATGCCAATTTCTAACTAACATCTCAGCACTATATTTTGCCAGTCCATAAGGATTTTTAGATAAGGTTGCATCGTGGGCAAAAGTTTCAGTGGTAAGTATTACCCCGTCTTCCCAGGATGCAGGCCTAATAGCTGCAGTGGATGAAGTATGTATCAAATTCTTTACAGTTCCGCTTTTATCAATAGCATTTAGTATATTTTTTGTTCCAATAATACTTGGGTCAACAATATCTCCTTGAGGATTTTTTGATTTAATAATTACAGCAGCAGCAGTATGGATTACATCATTAGCACCATTTATAGCAGAATTTACACTATTTACATCAAATAGATCCATTTCCACGATCTCTAAAGTTCCATCCCCTTGGATTGGAAGTGTACATAAATGTTTGATTCTAGAGGGGTCATTAAGATCCCTAACAGTAGCTCTGACATTTCTCCCTTTTGATAGAAGATTAGATACAATGTGACTTCCTATATAGCCACTAGCACCAGTTACTACAACGACGTCATCCATGTTCTGCCCTAGGGGGTATAATGATTGAGGCTTCCCTCTAAACCAAATCTTCTCCGAGATGGGATAATAACTCAATTAATTCAGCATTATTAGGAAATAAATCTACTGCTTTTTGTGCTGCGAAGAACGCTGATAAATTTTGATTAATCTCCATATGTGCCCTAGTTAAGTTGATCCAAGCCTCTCCTCTTTTAGAGTAATTTTTCGATACAATGGCTTCTCTAAACCAATTAATTGAATTTTCAATCTCACCCCTTTTCATCATTATTTCTCCTATTTCATTCCACGATTCGCCAAAATTAGGATCTGTTTCTATAGCCCTTCGTTGCCATGCTAAAGCATCTTCATTATCTATTGAATATGTCATACCTAAATAGCAAGCCGATTCTGCAGATGGAGAGAGTAGGTATGATGTGCCATGATGCTCAGCTGCTAATCTAAAAACCCCAATTTTTTGAAGAACATGACCCATTCTAAACAAATCTCTGGCAATTGAATCCTTAAGTGTGATATTATCATATTCTAATAATATATCTGTAGAATTCCATACCTCTCTTATTATTTCAAGTAAAGAATTTGGCCCAATCCTGTCTTTTGTAGGATTATCATTTGCATGCAACCATGCTTCTCTAATTAAATCCGGACTTTCTTCAACATGAACCGTATCTCCTTTTTCATATTCATTACTATGGCAAAGAACGCTTTCAGCTTCATTTCCTAACATATCTACATCCCACATTGCCATATATTGTTCTTCAATACCATTTGATGTTGTTTTTGTTATGCGTTGTAATATAGTATTATTTTCCAAACCAATGGGGGCCCAAACCTCTCCATTATTTTTTAGTTTTTTAAACAATTCAGTGGGAATTTCTTTCAAACCTCCTGTTATCAAAATTTTATCAAATAGATCTTCAGAATCAATTGTCATGTATTCCAAACCACTCCAAACAATATCACAATTCAATGCCTTAGAAACAATATCTAAACGCAAATCTTCCCATCTATTCTTCAATGATTCTCTTCTAAAATCATCTATCTCAAGAATATGAATCTTTGATACTCCTAAATGTAATATAACTTCTGTCCACCAATTACCTCTGGGGCCAATTAATAAAATTTTATCATTTGAGGAAATTTCCATCATCTGAAAAATTTGACAAGTTTCAAATAATCCCGGTAGAAGTGAGTTGGGCTTCCCCAAATCTACCCACCATGGTAATTTCAAAGAACTACTTTCAATATTCTTGATATTTTCAGATAAAGGAAGTGCATGAGCCCCTCTAGGGGTTATTGACAAAGTATCTTTTACGACCAAGTTATCCAATGCCCCCATATGACTTAGTCTTTCTAGGGCTTCAGATTGTGAAGACAGTTCCGGCCAAGATATAATTTCTGGTAACAATTCTAAATCACAGTCCGAGATGTCCCGAACGCGCCAGTCTTTATCCACAATGCACAGTCCCATTCTAGGTTATTTAATGAAACCCATAATTATATTATAATGCTTTGTTATATGCTCTATCTGACCAATTCATCAACAGAACTAACGACCAACTCGGGTTGTTTTGATATTTTACCTAAATCTTCTTTAGTTGCTTCACCCGAGAGTACTAATATTCCATTGACATTAGATCGTATAGCCATTTCCATATCTGTATAAATTCTATCTCCTATCATTGCACATTCCTCAGGGGCAAACCCTAACTCAATTATTTTATGTAGAATCATTCCGGGATTTGGTTTGCCGCATATATGTGAGGGACGCACTCCTGTAGTTGCCTCAAATAATGCCATATATGCACCACTATCAGGTAATCCTCCTAAAGGAGAAGGGCATACTATATCTGGATGACTAGCTACTAATTTCACACCATTATGTAAATGAAATGATGCTTTTGATAATTTTTCATAATTGATTTCCGTATCATATCCAATAATTACATATTCCGGGTTATCCGATTTCGTTCCTATCCCTTCAGATTCCAACATCTCACGCATGCCCTCTGTCCCCACAAGGTAGCTTCTTGATACATTTTTTGATTTTAACCAAGATATTAAATCATGAGTAGATAGTAAAATATCACTTTTTTTTGCAGAAATACCCATATTTTCTAATTTTTTCACATATTGCCTCACAGATTTACTAGAATTATTGGATAAGAAAAAATATTGTATTTTTTTTTCATCTAATCGTTGTAAAAATTCAATCGCTCCATTGATTAATTTTCCTCCTAGGTATATTGTTCCATCCAAATCTAAAAAGACACATCTAATTTTATCGAGTGATACATCCAACTGACCATTCAAATTAACACCTCAGGGTAATAATAAGGACTTAATTACGAACCATTTACTATATACGCCGCCGGAAGCTTCCTTGCCGGCAATCATTTCAGTCATCATTTCTCTAATTGACTCCTTTTTTGAAGCCTTTTTCATGAACCAATTTAATAACCATTTCCTTTTTATTACTTGCTGTAATCTATATGAATTAGTTAACTCCGGCCCTAACAAGTCCCATAATTTTTCCATATATATTATAGCAGATTCTTCTGTAAAACCTGAAGAATGTAAGTCCATATCAAAGATATCCGATGTCATTTTTGCAGAAACTAACGCATTCCCGATACCTTCTCCACTAAATGGATCAACAAGACTGGCTGCATCTCCAACACACATTGCTCCAGCCATTGCACTTCTTCTTGGCTGGTATGATGGAGCATTCTTTCTTGGTGAACCAAAGGGTAATTGCCAACCCTTTTCTGTACCTTCAACTAAACTTGCATTTGTAAATCTTTCTTTAAAAACTGGATGATTCTCAATAACATTCTTTTGCATTTTCTTTAATGATTTTTTGATTCCTACCTGCTTCCTTTGTTCTGAAATGACCATCCCAATTCCAACATTCACAGTACCGTCGTTAACCGGAAATATCCAAAAATATCCAGGGTTAACTTCATCGATAAAATGTATTTCTATTGCTCCTGAATCTCCTTCACAACCCTTGACATTATTCCAGTATTCTCTATATGCACCACAATAATGCTCAATATCTCTCATTGACTCATCATGGATACTTTCTGTGATCGTTTTAGCAACTGGACAATTGTATCCTCCTGCACCAATTGTTAATAGTGAATCGAAAGACAACTCTTGTCCATCCTTTGTCTTACCATTAACGCCAATTATTTTTTGAGTACTACCGTCTTTCGTGTGTCTAACCTCTGTTACAGAAAATCCTTGAATAACATAACCTCCATTTTCATGTAAAATTTCAGTAGCTCTTTTGAACATCATATAATCAAATTGTATCCTAGGAAGTGAATATCCTGCCTCCATTTTCTCAAAGGCTTCCTTGGGTAATTCTATTTTTACTTCCTTTCCATTAGAACTACTCATCACTATTGAGTCTACACGAAAGTGTGGAGTATCTTCTATCATTGTTTTAACGCCTAATTCTTTAACATGGCGTAACGATTTGCCACCCACTGCATCTCCACAAATCTTGTCTCTAGGCCATATTTCTTTTTCTAACAATAGGACCTTTCGACCTTTCATGGAATGGTATGATGCAGCTGCCGAACCTCCCGGCCCTCCACCTACAACAATTACATCAAAATTAGAACCATTTGCTGGAACATCACCAACATCGATTGGCTTAGACCATTCACTCATACACTCTCACCGTATACAGCGGAAAGGACTCAATAATTCAAACTATACCATTGAGTTGATTCGTTTATGCCTCTTCGAACTATTATGGATCAGAATATCTGGATTATTCAAACAACTTTACCCGACTCACTCATTGAACCTACTGTTGATTCATGGATATCATATTTTATAGAAGAAAAGTTAACAAAATGTATACAAAGATCTCGAATCACATCTGTTTATGAATGGGAAAACAAAACTTTGAATACTGAAGAACGGAAACTACAAATGAAAACTACACTATCCAACAAAGAACTTTTAATTCAAGCGATTAAAGATAAACATTTTTATTATATTCCGCAAATTATTACATGGCAGGCTGAAACTAGTAATCAGTACGCTAGATGGATTGAAGGTTGACACCTCTACGCACAATTAATGCAATGGTCTTCAATATTAAAGCCAGCAAAGAAAGTCCCCCTTACTCATTGGAGCGCAAAGGATCCAATGACGCTAAAGCCAAAAACTAAAACAGTCACTATATTAATTATAGGATTATGGATTTTTGGTACTGGAGATGCAATAATAATAGCAGCCGGTATTGGAGTTGCTCCGTGGACAATACTCGCACAGGGTATTACAGAACAAATAGAAATTTCAGTTGGCCAAGCAACCTTTTTAGTAAGTTTAATTGTACTTATGTTATGGTTACCTTTGAGAGAAAGGCCAGGAATTGGCACCATACTAAATGCAATATTAATAGCCGCTGCTATAGATATAATGGAACCACACTTACCACATCCTGAGCAATATATTTTCCAAATAATTCAAGCCTTCTTTGGGACAATTTTAGTTGGAATAGGAAGTGGATTATATCTTACTTCAAATTTAGGTCCAGGCCCAAGAGATGGATGGATGACTGGAATTCAAAGAATTACTGAAATACCAATTGGACGAGTTAGGGCGACCATCGAAATATTAATTTTAATTATGGGATATTATCTTGGTGGAACAGTAGGATTAGGTACTGTAATTTTTGCATTTTTCATCGGTCCTATCGTTGCCATCAGTTTACAATTGACGGGCCGTTTTGGTAAAATTAAAAATTAAAAACTATCCAAAAATAATTGCTTTTAGCCGCTTACTTGATTGGTGACTACCCTTCCCCCTGTCCATGGTTGAGGGCCACGATGATAAAAAATTTGGAACAAAAGCAGTACATTCAGGTACAAATCCAGTGGGAGGAGGAGTCAATACTCCTGTATTCTTATCTTCGACATATCATCTCACTGAGGATAGATATGCAGGGTGGGCTGCAGGTGCCCAACATACAATGTTATATTCCCGATTATCAAGTGTAAATTCCGAAGCAGTAGCAGCTAAATTAGTTGCATTAGAAGGCGCTGAAGATGCTGAAGTGTTCGCTAGTGGAATGGCTGCAATTTCAACCACACTTTTGGGTCTTCTGTCAAGCGGGGATCATATCATAGCAAGTTCAGATGTATATGGCGGCACATATGGCCTATTGACTCAAGATCTCCCAAGATTTGGTATTGAGGTAACAATGGCAGATATGCGAGACCCATCTTCCTATGAAGCAGCAATAAAAGACAATACTAAGATGATTTATGTAGAGACATTAACTAATCCCGTGCTAAAGGTTTGTGATTTAGAGGCAATGGCAAATTTAGCTAAACAATATGATCTAATCTCTGTTGTTGATAATACCTTCGCATCTCCATGGGGGTGTAATCCAATAAAGTTTGGTTTTGATTTAGTAATTCATTCAGGTACTAAATATTTAGGAGGCCATTCTGATTTAATTGCTGGATTGGTCGCAGGAAAAAAGGAACTTATAGCTCAAATTTTTCCTAAAAAGGTACATTTTGGAGGGGCAGCAGATCCTCACATGTGTTATTTGCTTGAAAGAGGCATGAGGACGTTGCACGTTCGAATGCCTACGCATACTTCTAATGCCGAGGAGCTGGCAAAAAGACTTTCAAATCATCATATGATTGAAAGTGTAAATCATATCAGTTTACCTGAAAATATGGATTTTGAATTAGCAAAAAAAATCTTACCCAAGGGCAGTGGAATGTTAGCCTATGTTGTAAAGGGGGGCGATTCAGCCGCGCTTGAATTCATGCGTACATTGAAACTGTCTTTAGAAGCAACAAGTCTTGGAGGCGTAGAAAGCCTTGTAGAATGCCCATTTAATTCTAGTCACATGTTTGTTCCTGATGATATCAGACAAGAAGCCGGGGTTGTCCCTGGATTTGTTCGCATGAGCGTAGGAATAGAGGATGTTGAAGATATATGGTCAGACATAAATCAGGCACTTAAAGCGGTCGAAAGCCTTCTTATTACCCATTCTTGAGGATTTTTAATGGCATCGACTGGCCTGATAGCAGTACTTGTATTCATAATACCAATGTGTTTTACCCCCGGACCAAATAATTTACTTTGTGCTGCACACGGGTCTCAACATGGCTTTCGAAAAACCATTCCTCTTACTCTTGGTATGGCAATTGGTTGGACAACTCTAGGGATGTTTGTTGCAGCATTCACCTCATTTATTGAAGAATATAATACATTTTTTGACTTATTGACATATGTTGGAGCCCTGTACATCACATATTTAGCATATAAGATCGCTTCATCTTCACATCTTAAGGAAGAAACCAAAACAGAGTTATTAGGTATCAAGACAGGAATATTCTTACAAGTAGTCAATGGAAAAGCATGGATCCATTTTTTGGTACTAATGTCAATGCCATTCACAGCATTTGGTAGTGGATTTTTAGCAAATGCTGGATTGGTTATTTTAAATTTATTTTTTGGCTATCCTGCAGTTCTAACCTGGTCTTATTTTGGAACGGTTTTAAGAGTATTTTTTAAATCACCAGAAAAGGTAATGTGGCTTAATTATGGCTTAGGCGTGTCATTATTTGCTGTCGCAGTTTGGATTATTTTGCCACATTAGTAGTCTAAAGAGGAACCAGATACTTCAGCCAACCATTTCATGCCAGATTTGTAATCATCAATGGCATCTAGATTATCATTTACTAATAAATCCTCAGCCGCATCCCACAGAGAACGCAATGCTGGAACCCAATCTCCACCTTTGTCTCTACTTGATTCATCAAACCTCCACGCATCTGATTCTGTCCTGTCATGTACATTGAGCCAAGCCCATCCCATTGCCATTTCCAAACCTTTACTTTTTCGAGCTTTCGAAACAGTTGATGCTACGCCATTTTTAATTGCATGCCTGATAAGAAAATCAGCAAAACTTAATGGAGAATTCAAATCTTCAGATTTCCATGGTAATCTATTAAGTCGTTTTGTAATGAACAAGCTTTCTTTCAATTCTCTTAAAAATGCTCCAAAGCCTTGTTTTCTTTGAGATTGCTTGTCAATTATATCACCAATTTCTTCTTCTGATATTTCATACATTTTGTCTAATATTATGTGCCCATATTTAGGCCAAAGTGCTACTAGAACGGGGTGACAAGATGAGTCTTCAAATCTAATTACCTCTTCTTCTAAATCTATTATCAGGCCATCAGATCTAACATGAATGCCAGTATCAAGAGAAGCTAGAATATATGATATAGCCTCTTTCTCATCATCGGTCCCATTCATTTCTTCTAACATCTTATCTAAGTCTTCACTGTTATACCAACGATTACCTATGACAAATCCATCTTTAATTGAATTTAGAATACCGCTTCTACAAGCACTAGCTAATTTTTTATCATCATATAACATAAGCAACCATTGTTGTAACACTTCTTCGACCTTTTCAATTCCTTCAGGAGGCAAATCCTTACCTTTAGGCCAACCCTCCGGTCTCCAAATCCAATCAGATTTAATTATTTCACCAATCTTTGGTGGCATCATTGACATAGCTATACTCTGAACAAATGATTCTTCAGCCCTCACTAACGAATCCCTAGATATTCCTGCTATTACACCATTATCAAATTCTAATTTCAACCATCCACTTTCGGTTATAGTATTATTTGTAACTATTGTCTCATCTAATCCCTTTGACCATTTAATAGTGCTCCCAGATAAGCCTATACTTGCATTCTCTAAGACATAATTTATCCAGTCATCTGGGGCATCTGCATTTTTTCCGGTGAATACAAATCCTTTGTCCCACGAAAAGAACCATTGTCCCGACTTAGCATGATCATCCCATACTAGCATTCGTAATTTTGTATGATTAAAATTTTGTATCCCTGCTAAGTGACTTTGTTTACCATTACCTCTTCGAATATAACTTGCAGATCCAAAAAGTGGATTTTTGAATACAGAAACTGTCGATAAATCGCCACCACTTGCAGCCAACAAGCTTCCAGCCAACGCTCTACAAACTAAATCTCCTCCTTTTTTGCCCATTCTTCTTGTTAACCATTTTTTATCGTGCCTTTTTTTAGACACCGAATCAATTTCTTGCAATGTTAGCGCCATCAAGTCTTTGTTTTTACCAAAGAATGAAGCTTTACCAATTTCACCTTTAATTTCAGGTAAAAATATTTCTGGATTATCTAATAAATCTTGCAAGTTTTTCTCTAATCGCTTTTGTATTTCTTTACTTGCTTGTTTAATTCCCCTGACTCTTACTTTCTTTCTCCGGTTTTTATCGCCGGGAAAACTAACTTCAGCAGGGGGTTTCGCCATGTCAATCCTCTTTCACGCTAATAGGCGTCTACGGTTGAAGGCTTCTTCTTCCATGCCTGTAAATTTCGCAGGTAGGATAAAGCTATGAATTTCCCCAGTCTCTATTTTAGAAAGTTCCCCCAGAGTACCTGCAAAGATTTGCTGATCAGTCCCCCCCAAATCACTCAATAGTATGCCTCTCCAGTCTTTAACAGAAGTATTTAATAGTGCATTAAAATCATTACTTTCTATATATTTCATAACGATTTTTTCTAGTAAAACTAACACTTCTTTAGGCTGCATTGGCTTAGGCTTTTCTAACCCCATTCCGGTTGGATCCAAATCTAATAGCATAAGCGTATGTAATCCAAAATCATAATTTTTCAAATATATTTCGAGAGGCGACGTTGGCAAATAATCACCAAATGAATAAGGTAATGTTATTTGCCTACCAAAACGATAAGACTGCATTCCAGATAATGATACCGCAAGAGATGTGGCAGATATACCAGGTATCAGATGAAATTCAATATTCTCCTCTTCACAATATGATTCCAAATCTATGTGAGTTGTTGCTTGCATTGGATCTCCGACAACTAATATGCCAACTGCCATAGTTTTTGCTTCTTGTAAGATTTTTTTAGGAATCTCAATTTCCTCTCGCATTATCCTTTCCCAAGGTCCAATTAAAGTTTTTAGTCGACTTTCCTCGTTTTCGGGGAGAACTGCTGTATAACCTTCTAAGTAAAGTTTTGAACAACTTTTTGCTGATTTCCTCGCCAATACTGTCATTTGGTCTAAATTACCGGGTCCAAGGCCAATTAGCCACAACCCGGGAGGTGCATCATCCGCCGTCATCGTGAAGCACTCTACCCCCCTCCCAGTGATGAATATGATGCGTCATCTTAAGGTGCCAAACTCTGATGTTGAGGGCGCCTTCACCAAATTAAAAGAAAATAATTGGCTTGCAAGTAATATGCTTATTTTTGCTTCTGAAAATGGTAAAAATAGATTAATACCTCTTAATAACGATGCTCCTGAAATGCCAAATAATTTATTAAAATACAGAGAAGTTAATTGTAAAGGAAAAATCGATAACCGCGTTAATCCAAATTGGTTAAACCATCTTAAAAAAACAATAGACAATGAAATTATAGAAAAATATGATGAATTATGGCCAGCATCCCATGAATTTATTGGTGATATGATGATTGTAAGGATAGATGAGGAAATAATACAATTTTCTTCAAAGATAGCCAAAGCCAAACTTGATGCTCATCCTAAATTGAGATTAATTTTATCTGATCAAGGAGTTTTTGGAGAGTTACGAATAAGAGAATTGATTCCAATTGGAGTTAGGAATAATAATCAGATTATATTAGAAAATATACCTTTAGAATTATGTAAGACTAAAGTTATTGTTAAAGAATCTGGAAGAGAAATAATTTGTGACCCTTCTATAGCTTATTTTTCTTCAAAATTACAAACTGAACGCCAAGAAACATTATATTTTGCTAAAAAATTAAAGAAAATATTAGGCAGACCTATAAATATTTGTGATCCATTTTGCGGAGTTGGTCCTGCTGTGTCTTCTCTATTAAATGAACCAAATTTAACACATAATATACTGGCTTCAGATTTAAATCCTGAGGCTGTAAATATTCTTTTTGAAAATTTGTCCAAATGGGATAAAAGAAAATATCCAGAATCTTCTGGAAATATTGATTGGATGTATCCAAACAGATTAGTAGGAGTTGCAGATGCTACAGTTGTAGCCAAAAATAAAAACTATATTGGCAAATGGGATTTGTTGATGATAAATCTACCACACAAAACTTTAGAATTACTACCCTACTTACTCCCTTTAATTGACAATAATTCTCCTTCTTTAATCAGGGGCCGTATAATTATTGAAGAAAGTAAAATAGAATATACAAACAAAATACTACACGAAATTCTCCCAGACCTTCTTCCGGGTTCAAAATCACTTTCGCTCAAAATAAAAAGAGATTATAGCGCAAAATTAAGGCTATGTTCTTTTGAAGCGTGGCTAGCATAAAACGACGCTTTTTGGCGCCCCGACCGGGATTTGAACCCGGGTCGCAGCCTCGACAGGGCTGCATGATAGGCCACTACACCATCAGGGCTTGGATTAGTCCGACGTGCGTTCTCTTTTTCAATCTTTAACCAGGGCATCATTCATGACCTGTCGACTTTTCGCCTCAAATATGTCTGATGTCCAACTTGTGATTGACGTTGTAGATAATGGAGGACAATGGACTCACCGTGAATGGAGAATGTTACGATATTTGGACGTTAATACCAAAATTTTATCCAATAAAACTCCACTTTCTGAATTTAGACAAGTCGATGGGTTGATTCTTTCTGGAGGCGCTGCAAGAGTTGGATTAACAGGGGAATTAGGTAATTGCGCTGAATATTTTGAATTGGATGTACCAATACTTGGAATTTGCGCAGGTCATCAATTCATGGCTGATTTTTATGGTGGTAGTTCACGTGAAGCACTAAAACCAGAATTTGGAGAAGCTACAATCACATTAGTCAATGGAGGAGGTAGATTGTTTCAATCTACACCAACCAAACAAATGGTTTGGGAAAGCCACAATGATGAAGTCATAGAATTACCTAAAAATTTTACAATAACGGCGTTTAGCCCCTCTTGTCAAATCCAGGCAATGGAAAATGAATTTGGAAATAGATTTGGCGTACAATTCCACCCCGAGGTTGACCATTCTGAATACGGACAAGAAATATTTTCAAATTTTGTCAAAATTTGTAAATCTTCAAAAAATTGATACTATACCCAAAGGACAGATTGAAGAAGGGCAGGTGGGTCGCCCAAACATGGCTAAAGAGACCGAACACATGATTCTGTACAAGTGTAGGAGAACTCTTCGTACTCAGAGAATGCCCTATAATCCGACCGGAGATGTAATTTCCCCTTTTGATAATGTATCTATGATGGATCCAATGGAGATTAGATACAAATGTCTTCGATGTGGGCATCTGGCATGGGTAGAAGCTGGCTCAACTGGAAAATCTTGTCACAAATGTGGATATCGCATCTTTATAAAACCAAGAAAACCAGGCGAACACAAGATTCTAAAAGCAGAATGAAATATTTTAAACTATAAATATAGATTTAACAAATGGTTTATTGCTAGGCTAGCATATACAAAATTAACTTACCTTCTTAAGTCGAAGGATGGGCCGCCAACAATTATGAGTAACGCGAGCCAGTCCAAAAGAACAGCTTCTTTTCTAGTATTATTAATGATATTAACTCCTGTATTAAGTTTGCAAACAAGTATGTTAGACACAAATCAAATTGATATTGAAAATAATTTCCAATTTAGAACTAATTCAAGTAATTCTGTAGTCGATTGTGAATTAACAAATGTAACTATTACCGAGATTTATCACTATGGTAGTAACGAATGGTTCGAACTACATAATAGTGGTAATGAAACATGTGATTTGGGAGAATGGATAATCGGCGACAATGACGGATCTAATTTTCAGATTTCCAACGATACTAATATTACTTCTGATGGGTATATGTTATTCTCTAGAAGTAATAATGATTTTAATTTCGACGTATCATGTTCTAATACAATGCTAATTGCAACTAGGGATGTTAGTTTTTCTAATGCAACCGACATAACCTCTTTGAGTTGTTACGGAGAATATGACGATAATTATTACACCACTAGTGGCGACGGCTCATGGGAGAATTGCAACGATGTGTGGGATTGGAATGAACCAGATGAGATGACTCCTAATGCTACTAACTTATGCGCGGGTAATCCAATTATTTTATATGCCTTAGAATCGGATGGAACTTTAACCCAAAATCCAATTTCTATTAATAATGGAAGCTCAACATTATTTTGGAATACAAGTAACTTACAAGATGGTCTTGAATACCAACTTTATTCAAATTGGAATTCTGAAACTTCATATGATTCCCAAACTAGTATTTTTATTGCAGATGGTTCAGATATAGAATTTAATTTAGATTCGAATCCATACTGGACCTGTGAAATTGGAATTAATGCATACATACTAAACCAATCTTCAGGTCAAACTGTAGAAAGATATACTAATGATTTAGACGTAAATTGCGATGTAGAAACGTCTCTTATATTGACGCATGTTTCCGATGGTTCAGAAGTAATTAGTGATGGATTCAATTTTAGCGGTAATAACTGGGGAGGAGACATTAAGTGGACAATTAGTAGTACAGAAATGAATATTCAAAATGATTACAAGTTGCAGGTAATCATAAACCAAGACGATGAAGTAACATACTTCTCTCAAAGTGATTCCTGCGATAGCTGGCTAACATCTACTTCCTGTTTTATTGAAGAAAATTTTGTAGTTTATAACGAAACTTGCGACATATCAATTTTAGGATCATTCTACACAATTTCACCTTATGGATGGACAGAAATTGGAAGTAAAGAAATTAATGGTGTTGGCCTCTGTGATGGCGTTTCTGATGAGATTGAACCAGCAATTAGTCTATATATGAAAAATACTCTAAATGGTGAAACTTGGACAGAAGTTACAGATGACAATTACGAACTTGATGAAAATACGACTACTCAAGAGTACTATTGGCAGTTTTCGGAATCTGCAATTGGTTCTGATGTAAGATTCCTATTCTATTATGAATATGAAAATGTAATGGATGAACAGTATAATTATGATGGCCTTCCAATATTTTGGAATGCTTCAATTAACGATTGCAATCCAAATATATATGCATATATCTATCTATCCTCGCCAAATGGCGCTTCTCAAAACATCGATTATTGGTCCAGAACTATGTCTATAAGTTGTGAAGATTCAGAAGATATTGCTTTGCATATTCACAATGAAAGTAACTCCGACAATGACCTAGACAATGGAACAACAAATATGATCACAAATCTATCTAATCTTAATATTGGTGAAGAATACTTATTTGAGTGGTATTCATATGAAAGTAGTTCATATACTGCTTCTAATGATGGTGCTGTTTATGGCGAGTATTATGACACATATACATTTACTCCTACATCTGAATTTGAATTAATTAATTGGGCTTTTGAAACACCTGGCCATTTATGTTCTATTACTATCTATTCTAATCTATATGTTATGTCAAACTTTTCTCAAGAATGGTGGCCCGTAGAACAAATAGCAACTAATGATTGGCAGGAAGTAGATTATGCTAGCCTTGGTACTAGTGGCATCTGTGATGGTTCTGATATAGCCGAATTCAGCCCTGTAAATTTATATTATAATTATGAAAATACATGGATTGAAGTAAACGAATCTACAAATTTATCTTCAGGAATTCATGATATGAAATGGCAAATTAGCGGTCTTAGCGAAGATATCAGCCTCTCACTTAACACCAATGTTGAGTATTATCTAAATAGTACTTATCATAGTTCATCCTACATTGGAAACGGAAATTTTGAATCTATTTGGGAACTAACTGTATCAGATTGGTCTTGTAATATCAATTATGAATTTGACTTGTATTTCTATACTATGAACGGAAATGGATATAATATTGACCAAGAAGTTGACAATTCATTTATAGATGGGCCTTGCAACTCTCCAGTAGATGTTAGTAGTAGCAATGGCAATGAACCTAGCATGTCAGTGTCAGTTGTTGAAGGAAATACAGTAACTGAGATTGATTCAGGGAACCAGCTGAATGAAGGTGTAAATACCCTTAGATGGAATATTCAAGATCCAGTAGAAGATTATGAGCATTATATTCACATGTATTTACAGTATAATGGAGCAAGACAAGAAATTTTATCCCATAGCTTCATTGCAGATTCTGGAGATATGTATGGAGATTGGACAATAGATATCCAAGAAGATGCGTGTGACTTGTATTTATTTTCAAGTTTATACGTTAAAGAGTATAATACTTGGGACCAAATCGACTCTCAAGGTATAAATATAGGTTATTCTGGAAATAATTCTGATTGTAATTACTCTACTCACCAATTTACAATTTCTGCATTAGATAATGAGACGTGGATTCAGAATCCAGATTCTCTAAATATCGGAATGAATCAATTGAAATTCGACATCGAATCCCTTGATTTATTTGATAATATGACTTATTATATTAATACTAATTTTAATGGAATAGGATCAAATTCATTCAGTTTCTCTACATATTTTGATTTAGGCACTGGATCTTCAGTATCTCAATCTAATAACTATTATTATACTGGAGATGATATTTATTTCAATTTCACTGTAGAAGAATGGACCTGTAGTGCTCAGGCGTCTTCACAAATTTACTATTTGACTCCTTACGGAGGTTGGGAAAATATTAGAAGTATGCCATCTGTTAATTTCGACGTTGACGGTTGTTCAGCCCCGGCAGAACTGTCTCTATCACGCTTTATAGAGGGGGAATGGGAAGAAGACTTAGAAGGCCATAATACATTTGAATTAGAGGTAGGAGTAAATGAAATGTATTGGAACATGTCCAACTTAAATATGGAAGAAAAATATGAATTATATTTCTATGTTTATGAAAATAATAAATATACATATCAATCAGCAGGTGCTACTTTCTATCCTGAAGATTCTTCAATATCTTGGTATTTCCCATTAGATATAGAACAATCTAGTTGCAATTTACATGGTTATGGTACTTTAAGAATATATTCTGATGGTCATTTTAGAGATATTGATTCCATAACTTTCTATCCTGAAGAGCCATGTATTCCAGAGTTTGATATCACATTCCTAGATGACTCATCATCTTGGTTAGATACATCAAATAACTCACTATCTCTTGGCACTAATCAAATGCTTTTTGATCTATCAAATTTAGGTCACGGAGATTATGAAATAGACTATTATTGGAATAGTGAAAATACAGCAAACGGATGGTTCTATGATAACTATTTCACCGTAGATGAAAATAACAATGGTTTGTATTGGAATATGACTTTAGAAGAGACAGATTGTAATATATATATTGATATAAATGTTTATGATAGATCATACCAACGTAATGATTACATTGGAGGTTATAATAATGTTGAACTAATTGGCCCTTGTATGTTGCCATTCTCATTAGAAGTTGCAAATGCCGATGGAACTTTTGATGATGCCAATGATGATTCTTTAGTATCTGGTATAAATAATATGGTTTGGAATATTACTTATTTAGAAATTGGTAGTGATTACCGATTAAACTGGCACTGGTATTCAGCCACTGATAGTATGCAAACAGATTATGATTTTACTTACAATGGTACAGATATATTCTGGGACTTAAACCTCTCAATTTGGGACTGCTATGTTAATATCAATGCTTACCTGTATAATGATAGTAATGGCGGTAATAATGAATTTACTCAGTACTTAACATATAATCCAGAAGGATGCAAGGAAGGAGGAGTCATTAACCTTCAAGCAAATAGGTCTTATGGCTGGGATGATACTGATGATAATACAAATGCTAATGATGGTATAAATGAACTTAGATGGAATGTAAATAACTTAGAAATAAATTATAGTTATACTTTAGAAGTGTTAGCTTATAATAATGGATATCTAATGGATTATACGACTACCACTTGGTATTCTTCTTCAGACAATGAAATAATAGAATTTACAATTGATATAGAAGAACAAACTACTTGCAACGTCAGATTTTCTGCTAGATTGTTTGTCGACTCCGGAATTAAATTAATTCAGGTTGACAATAGAGACTTCTATATTTATCCAGATTGTGATAATTCAGAAGAATTTTGGACAATACCTGTTTTAGTATTGCAGGATGACGGCACATGGTCTGAAACACCCTTTTCTGAGAATGGCAATATTACAGTAAGATTAGATTTATCAAATTTACAAAATGAAACAATGTATTACATCAATGGCTATGTTTCTAATGATTATACATCTGAATCCTTTAATTGGAATGACTTTTACCCTTCTGATGAACCAAATTATATAGATTTGGAAATTACATCTGACCAGTGGACCTGCGAAATTTCAGTATATGTTCACTTACATATGTATACAATTACAGGTAATGAGCACGTCAGTATCCCACAATATTATATAGATACTCCATGTATAGATATTGGCGAAATTGAATTAGATTATAATGGGCAACAATCCTCATCTAATAATATAAATTTACAAAATGGTACCAACAATATGACATGGGATTTAACAGAGTTAATAAATAATCAATCATACACCTTAGAATGGAAAACTCAATACAACAATGATATTGTCGACTATCAATACGAAACATGGTTTACTGGTAATGATACAAATGCTACATTTGAATGGATTTTAGAGTTAGATACAGAAATAACATGCAATGTAAATATCGACTATAGAATTTTTATAGATATATCTTCAGACTCTTCTCTAGACTGGAAAGAAATGATAAATATGAATTATTACGATAGCATTAGTTGTAATGAATATGTTTACCCAGATAACTATTACTTGAACTTACACGCTGAAATTAATGGTACAATGGTGGAAGATCCAGAGACTCTCCCTTCAGGAGAAGTAAACTTTGAACTACACTTCGAAAACATGTCAGTTGGTGCTGATTACAGAATGTATTTCTATTACAGTAATACAGGATTTAATAGTAATTCTCAATACATATATTTCACATACGATGGCTCTCCAATGGAGATGACTATCGACATCGCTCCTTGGGCATGTGATGTTTACTTTAATTGGGATATGTATTTGTTAGACTTTAGATATGATTCTGGAAATAGTTACAACGAGTGGTATCTAGGAAATGATAATTTCTACATCGACGGCCCTTGTGAAACTTTGAATTATGACAGTTCTGACTACCCTAATTTCACAGTAACAGATGATGCTGGAAATGATATTGATGATGATACTGATTTCTCAACAGGAAACAACACAATCATACTTGGAGCAGATAATCTACAGAATGATTTCCCTTATTATATGGAATTACAAGTACGTTATGACGGATATCTAAATATCTTCAATACTCATAGATTTATAGGAAACAACACAACTGCAGAAGAGTTTGTAGTGACATTAGATATTCCCGGACATGTATGTAATGTAGAAGTAAGATCTTACTTCTATGTAATTACTTCAAGTGGAAGTAATCAGATGAACTCCACAAATCACTATGCAGATGGACCATGTGATGGATCAGATGGAGATAGCCGAATCAATACTCCATTACACGCGTACATCAACGGAACATGGGTTGAAGTTGATGATGATACTTTCTTCCCTACTGGAGATACAGACTTGTCTTGGAATCTTAGCGCATTAGATCCAGATACATACTATTACATGAATTTCAATGCAGCTAATTCTGGATGGAGTGGATACTTCTATGGAGATGATATCCCAGATTATCTATCAGATTGGACAATGACTCTGAGTGAGTTTAAATGTGATATGTATATCTATAATTCTATCTATGCAATCAGTGATTATACTGGTTGGAATGATTTCGGCAGTGACTACTTATATCCAAACAATGATTGTCTAGATGGTGGAGATATTACTCTAGAAGCTCAAGATGATGAAGGCAATTGGAGCTCACTAACATCTTATGGTTTTGATCTATTACCAGGAACAACAAACTTCTCTTGGTCATTAGATAATCTATTAGAAGGATATGATTATGAATTTTATTGGTATCAACAAGGATCAGATTATGTATCTGAATACCAATATTTCACTGCAGATTCTAATGGTTCAGAATCACTTGATTTCTCAATAACAATAGATCAATACGAGTGTAACGTGTATTTCTATGCATACTTGAGACCAATGTCTGAATATACTGATACGTATGAAGAAACAGAAAGTTTCTCCTTTTGGCCAAACACACCATGCTATCCTCCATTCAACGTTGCTGCAGAAGATGCTGCAGGTGATTTGACTTTGGATGCATTAGATCCTGACTTTGTACTAAGCCCAGGAGATAATCACTTATTCTTTGACTTCAATCATATGGATAATGGAACAACATACTACCTAGATTGGTACTGGAGCTCCCAGAATAGCTGGAATGGCTGGTATCAAAACTATATCTATGTAGATACTTCAGACAATATCTCTGATGGTCTACATTTCAATATGACTTTGGATCAAATGGAATGTTATGCTTATGTTTATGTGAACGTGTATAATTATTCTAATGGTAATTCAAACCACATGGGAGCCTATGACATTAATTTCGAAGGACCTTGTATGGTACCATTCGATCTAGATGGTATACCTGAGAATAATATTATTGATATCGGTGAAAATAATTATACTTGGAATCTTGATAATCTAGATACAGGTAGCAATTATTCTTTAGAGTATTATTATTCTATGAATTCAGGATGGTATGGTTTTTATAATCACGACTTTACATTCAATGGTACGGAAGAATTTATTGATTTCAGTATGAATGTTACCGAGTGGGATTGCAATGTAAACATCAATGCAAATATTTACAATACAACAGATGGAAATATGAATTATATATATGGAGAATCCTGGAACTTGTATAATCCAAATTGTTATCAAGTTGATTATTATGCATTAGATTCTGATGGAGATTGGATTCAATATAATAATATTGACGCAGGAACTACTGAATTATTCTGGGAAATAAACTACATGAATGAAAATGTTCCAACCGGATATGAATTTAAATTACAATATGAAGTAGTAACAGATTATGATTGGTCTAATTCGATTCAGTATAGCATTAATTGGACACAAGACGATAATACAATACAACAACTACCATGGAGTATTAGCATTAATGAGTTTGTATGCAACGTCTATGTAACTTCCAATTTATATGTAAATACATCAAATGGATGGTCGAGTGTTAGAGGATCCGGATTCGATCTCTACGCTCCTTGTGAACCAATGCCTTCAGGATGGTATAACTTCTCTATGAATGATAACGGAACTTGGGATCAATTGTATGACGGCTGGAATCACATGATTCAAGAAGAGGGAGTTTATGAAATGAGATGGAATGTAATGGACCTTGATATCGGAGTTACATACGAAATGTCTTGGGTTGCGTATGCATTTGGGCACGAATTATCAAGTTATTCATTGCAATGGAATGCAACAGATAGTAATGGCACAATAGATTTTAACATCACTATTCCACATTGGTATTGTGGTATGGAATTTGAGTCTAAATTGTCCTTCGATAATGATGGTACAATGTTTGACATAGCATCTAACTATTATTATGAAGAAGGTCCTTGCAATTCTTCTATTGAGGAATTCACAGATGCAGTCAATGTTGATTTAGATTTGATACTTATTAATGATAATATATATTCTCAAAATTATGAACTTATGATACCATTTGGCTATACTCTTAATGATGAAATAAAACTATACTTAGATGCGGTATTTGGTAATATGGATGGTATTCTAAACGCATCAGAGGCAACCATGGCAGAGAATTCATTTAATTCACAAACAAATGGTACTGAAGAGACAACTCCGGAATTCGCATTGAACGGAGTAAATTTGACTAGTTTCACATTTAATCCAGCAATTCTAAGTAATTTAACAGGAACTCCAACGCTTACTGGATCATGGATTTTAGAATATTTCCATATATATGGTGTTGAAGTAACTTTAACAATTGAACTTGAATCTGAAGAAGAAATTGAATGGTATTTCAATATCTTAGAAAACTTAGACCTTATGGTGGAATCTGTTAAGGTTACAGATAGTGAGAATGTATCTATGATGCTATCAAATAGCTTTAATCTTACATCTGGAAATTATTCGCTGAACATTACTTGGTTATTGGCTAATATTCCAGATCCAAATTTAGAATTAGAACAACTTGATCTAGTTTCTGAGGAGTTTGATGAATTAACAAATATAATGGATGAGAGTTTCAATGTGACTATCCATACTTTCCAGATAAATCTAACTAATTTGAGCCATCAAGATTATTTAATCACCTACAATGTACATGTTGATGAATATTATGATGATAACGTATCATATGATATTAACCAAGAAGTGAACAATGACATCAGAAACTTTACTTTACTATCGAATATACACACGTGTAGTGCTTTAATTTCTATTGAAGTGTATGATAGAAATAATGAACAGGTACTTAGTGAAAATTACACATTAGAAGGTACATGTCAACCATATGATTATGATATGGACGGTATTTCTAATGAAGATGATGCATTCCCATTCGATGCAAGTGAATGGCTAGATACAGATGGAGATGGTTATGGAGACAACTCAGATGCATTCCCTAATGATTCAAACGAGTCATTAGATACTGACGGAGATGGAATTGGAAATAACGCTGATGATGACGATGATGGCGATGGAATAGATGATGAATCAGATAATGATAACGATGATGATGGAGTTTCTGACGATTATGACGTATTCCCTTACGATCCAACTGAATGGTCTGATGATGACGGTGACGGAGTTGGAGACAATTCCGATGTTTTCCCTTACGATCTAACTGAATGGTCAGATTATGATGGCGATGGAATTGGAGATAACTCTGATGACGATTCTGATGGCGATGGAGTGCCTAATGATGTCGACGATCTACCTTTCAATAGTGAAGAATCATCCGATACTGACGGCGATGGAGTAGGGAATAATAATGATGCATTCCCTAACGACCCTGATGAACAATTAGATACTGATGGTGACGGAGTTGGAGATAATGCTGACGGTGATGATGATGGTGACGGAGTTGGAGATAACTCCGATGCATTCCCATTAGATTCAACTGAAACAACCGATACTGATGGTGACGGATTTGGAGATAATGTAGACCAATTCCCCACAGATTCCAATGAAAATACTGATAGTGATGGAGATAATGTTGGAAATAACGCTGATGCATTCCCCAGTAACCAAAATGAATGGGCAGATTCTGATGGTGACGGAGTTGGAGATAACTCCGATGTGTTCCCATCTAATGCAGCTGAAACTACAGATACAGATTCTGATGGATTTGGAGATAACTCCGATGAATTCCCTAATAATGCTAACGAATGGATTGATACAGATGATGATGGAGTTGGTGATAATGCTGATTTATTCCCAAGCAATATTAATGAATGGGCAGATTCTGATTCTGATGGAACTGGAGACAATTCCGATGCATTCCCTGACGATGATTCAGAAACAGAGGATACAGATGGCGATGGTATTGGAGACAATGCACAAGCCGCTGCTGAAGAGGCCGATAAAGACGGATTTTTACCAGGATTTTCATCAATAATGGGTGCAGTATCTATGTTGGGTGCCGCAATATTAGTAGCCGGACGACGAAAAGACTGATTTGCCCTAAATGGGCACTTCAGTACCTCGTGAGAACCAGATAGTGGCAACCTTATTTTTTTTAAAAATGAGAATTTACATTAGGTAGTTTATAGTTTACTTACATTGTACTGAGGTGAGACTTAATGGTGCAGAGGACAGGATTTGAACCTGCGAAGCACTACGCACTGGGACCTCATCCCAGCCCCTTTGACCAACTCGGGTACCTCTGCTTTTAACGAACCACGTGTTACAATGTATTTCACAATGATGAATAAATTATTATTGCACAGAGACTAAATCACCAGAATTTACTATACCTTTTTTTATTATTGATGCATACCATCTTGACCAACCAGGATATGTTTTTTCTGATATTCGATTGAAGTTACCATCAGAGAAAGAATCTATTATAGTTTTACAAGGTGGTGCTACACCTGTCAATTGAATAATACATTCTCCAATATTAATTATTACTCCAGATCTAAGTAAATCCCAATCTATTCCTTGGATTGTAATATTTTCTCCCGTGCTTCCAGCAAATATCGGATTATACTCCTCTTGTAACTGACGTATCTTTTCTATAGAATATATGCAGACTGCCCTCTTAGGGCCACCATGATATTTCAAATCATTTTGTTTATCCCCAATTACTCCTTCATAATTAATATTTATTTTTTCAACAGGATATTTAGGAACTCCGCCCAACGAATTAACATTTACAGAATGTACTACTCCCATGTCTTAGCCGTACAGGGCAAAATCAATAATATTATTGCAGAATAAGGAAATAAAATGGCTGTTTTTCTATTTTTTATCATAATTTGTCTGAATCATCATATCCTTTGACCTATTGGAAGGAGTATGGCAGAATTTGGTGACCACCCTTCTATTCCAGATAGTATCGAAAATTTATTGATTGATGATACTGTTTCTACAATATTTCTTAAAGCCGAATGCCCTACTAGGGTAAAAAGTGGCCATATTTCTTCTTTATCGCTGAAGCAGTTAGAAGATCCTCCTTGGGATAAACCAACTTTACAGTTATTATGTGATGATTTATCTTTAGTAATAGAACAAAATGACGCTCGTTCAGACTGTTTCGTTGAAATTGAAAGAACAGGTTGTAAAATAATGCAAATAGGAGATTTGCGAATTGCATGTGCGTGGCCACCCTTTTCAGATGCATGGGAAATTACAATCGTTAGGCCAGTAGCGTATTTACAAATTTCAGATTATGATCTAAATCCAGAATTAATGGGCAGATTAAAAGATCATCACAGAGGGGTGTTTGTAGTAGGCCGCCCCGGTTCTGGAAAGACAACTTTTGCTCAAGCAATAGCCGCGTATCTTGATTCTGAAGTAGGAGCAATGGTAAAAACAATGGAGGCCCCAAGAGATCTTCAAGTTCCACAACGAGTTACTCAATATGCACCACTGGAAGGAGATTTAGAAAAAACTGCCGAAGTAATTTTCTTGGTACGTCCTGATTTTGTTATTTTTGATGAAGTTCGTAGATCCAGAGATTTTGAAATATTTAGTGATGTGCGATTAGCGGGAGTGGGTTTACTCGGCGTAACTCATGCCAATAGTGCACTCGAAGCTATTCAAAGAATGGTTGGCAAGGTAGAATTAGGTTTAATAGCACAGGTTCTTGATACTGTAATACATATTGAAAAAGGAAAAATAGCACAGGTTCTTGAGTTAAAAATGGTGGTTAGAGCACCTACAGGAATGGAATCAGATTTAAGCAGGCCAGTTATTGAAATTAAGGAATTTCCTTCTGGCAAAATAACTCACGAAATGTTTGCGTTTGGTTCAGAAATTGCTGTCGTACCAGTAAATATGGAGGATGGCGAGGGCGGAAGTCCTGCTATGAGGATGGCAGCTGAACAGTTAAAGAAAGAAATATCAAAGTTAACAGGAATTCCCGTATCTCACGCAAAATTTTTGACTGACGCTTCAGCTGAAATATACATTAACGAATCTAGTATCGGGGCAATGGTTGGGACTAGGGGCGAATCTATAAGACAATTAGAGCAAGATTTGAATGTAAAGTTAAATGTAAATTCAGTTAAAGATTTACCTCGGGCGTTAAGAAAAAGAATTGAAAACTCCTCTAATAACTCCCAAGAAGACACAGATCAATGGCGCAGTAGATCTGGGAGGCAATGGGATAATAATCCTGGAAAAACTAAAAAAGGAAAAGGTAGGAAAGGAAGAAGGAACTAAACCACCATTCTTCTATAAGCCATAAAAGTAATTATCAATATAATGATACTAATAATTCCCCCTCCATAAATTAAAGCCTCACCTTCTGAAATTCCTAAATCATCCAATATAGTGAAGTTACTACCTAACCCATTTTCAATTACTCCTTTAATTTCTGGCGCTACAACTAGTAATACAGACTCTTCTTTCTGACAGGATTCTGCTACTAACTTTCTTTCATCCAAAATTATGAGGCAACCTCTATATTCTTCATTTAAGTTTGAAGGGGTCGTCATTTCAAATTCACAATTGGCAACTCCACTACCACTTGATATTTGTATTGAACATTCACTACTCAAGATATTAAATCCAGAAACCCACATTCCCTCAGAGTTAGCATTTTCATCTACAAGATGTAGATCCAAAATCATTTTCTGGTCCAAATTGCTGCTACATGAGTATGATGCTGAGAAAGTCACAATATCGCCCGCATTTACTTCAATCGAATTAACGCCATAATTCACATCACATGAGGTGTATTCTAGTAACTCCACTTCAACATTCCATTCCTCAGTATTTGTTAAGAAACCAACAGGAATTCCCACTGCAGTAGTTACTTCTGCTGTAATATTCATTTCATAAAATCCAGAGGAAATATCGCTACTTGTCTCGACAGACACCACAAAAGATTCTTCAGAGCCAGATGAAATTGAAACAGTATTCGGGCCAGAAAATGTAAATTCTTCCGATTCATAGTTAATAGAAACATCTTCATCATAAGGTCTGTTATTTGTAAGGACACAATGAACATTTTCATTTTTATTTAGTTGTGGATTTATTATTAGATTATCTTCAATACATTCTAGTTCAATGCCTGGTAATATTTCTTGTCCGGATACATTTGGTGTTATGACTACTAATTGAGCCCCCAAAAAACAAAATAGAACCACTAGAACCTTACCACTCATATTAATTGAATTTAAGTATATGACATAGGCTTTCCTATTATTTGATTATTTTATCTCATTAACTGTTTGATTTATACTATAAATTCCATTCAATATCTAATTTTATGTTTCAAAGCATTCATCACGACCTTTCTTTTCGAGGCCAGTAATGAGCGACGGCGAGGGTAAGCCAAAGGTTGTGATTGTCCGTGAACAAACAAACATAACAAGTGGTACCGATGTACAAGAAAAACTAATCTTAGCAGCCCGTGTATTTTCTGATTTGCTAAAACCAACACTAGGTCCTAGGGGTTTAGATAAAATGTTATACAAAACAGATGGAACTACGGCTGTAACTAATGATGGGGCAAAAATAGTTGCAGAACTTTTAGTCAAACATCCTGCTGCAAAGATGATGGTTTCAATGGGAAATGTACAAGAAGAGACCTGCGGAGATGGAGTTACTACGACTATGTTACTTTGTGGCTCTATGTTAATAGAGGCTAATACTTTACTAAAAAAAGGACTCCATCCTCTAACTCTCGTTGATGGTTATAAAATGGCTTTGGAAGCAGCTAAATTACAGATAAAGAAGGATATAAAAGAAGTAAATGATAAATATCTTCTTTCAACAGCCATGACTGCTTTGAGAGGCAAAGGTGCCGAAACAGCACTCAACGTTTTCTCACCAATAATTGTTGAATCCCTATCAATACTTTCTAAAAATAGGAAAAATCCGGGCGCAGAGCATGTTTTAATGTTCAAGAGCGGCCTAGGTTCATTACAAGATTCACGCCTCCTCAAAGGAGTAATAATAAATCGAAGGGTATTAATGGACAACTTACCTAATAATTTAATCAATCCTAAAATTGCAGTATTGGATTCTGATTTAAAAATTCGTACTCTTACTAGGTCTGTAGAAATTAAAATTACTAGCGCAAATCAATTGGATTCATTCGTAGACGCGGAACAAGATCGAAAGGACTCTATTGCAAATGCAATAATTCAAAGTGGTGCTAATGCTATCTTTTGCTCTGGAGAAATAGATCGTGAGATTTTACATCAACTATGTGATAATTCCATACTTACAATAGGGGAATTAGACTCTTCTGAAATAGAAAATATTGCTTCAGCAGTTGGGGCCAAGATAGTAGATTCAATGCTTGACATAAACTCAACAGATTTAGGAGGTTGTACCTCTATAGGGTGGGAAAGACGTGAAAATACCGATCAAGTAGAAGATATAATCACTATAGATGGTTGCTCTAACCCTCAAATCGTTACAATAGAAGTTGGAGGCTCCGGAGGTATAGGAACAGACGAAATAATAAGGGGTCTACATGACTCCTTGCGTGCTACTTCAATAGCAATATCGGATAATGAACTACTTCCTGGAGCAGGTGCCATTCATTCTAGAATGGCTAATGCAGTTAGAAAAGCATCTGAGACAGAACCCGGAAGGGCCAGACTTGCAATGGAGGCCTATGCAAGAGCACTAGAAACAATACCTGCTACTTTGGTGGAAAATGCCGGCGGCGACTCATTAGATAGAATACTAGAATTAAGGGCAACATCAAGAGATAGTGACGCGCCTATAGGTATAACGCCAGATGGTTTTGTATCTATAATTGATGATGTTTGGCACCCTCGTTTAATTATAGAAGCTGCATTAGAATCAGCAACAGAAACTGCAATGAGTATGTTACGAATAGATCAAGTAATATCCGCAAGAGGCGACTAAGAAATATTGTCGAACCATTGAAGGACTTAGTAGAAATGCGAGAGCATGGATAGTCCACGTGCACTCATCAGTGTTTGGGAAAAAGAAGGAATAGTTGATTTTGCAACAAAGCTTTCAGAAATGGGTTGGACAATACTTTCCACCGGCGGAACTTCTAAGAAATTACGAGAATATGGATTAGAAGTTAATGATATTTCAGAAATAACGCAACATCCTGAAATTTTAGATGGGCGAGTAAAAACTCTTCATCCTGCAGTACATGGAGGAATTCTTGCCAGAAGAAGTCATGATAAAGATATGAAAACCTTAGTTGATTTAAAATATGGTACTATAGATTTAGTATGCGTTAATTTGTATCCTTTTGAAAATGTTGCTGCACAAAAACCACCTGTTTCAGATATTGAGTTAATTGAAATGATTGATATCGGGGGTCCCACAATGATTCGTTCAGCAGCTAAAAACCATAAAGATGTAATTATCACAACAAAGAAAGAACAATATTATTCTATAATAAATGAACTCTCTAAATCAAATGGCCAATCTTCAGGAATAAATATTCAAATGAGGAAACAATTAGCATTGGAAGCATTCCAATCTACTGCAGCATACGATACTGTTGTAAGTAATGAATTAGAATCTAGATTTAACAATCCTGAAATACCAAGTAAAATTCAAATTACATCAGAAGTAGGTATTCAACTTAGATATGGCGAAAATCCTCACCAACCCGCATCTTTCTATCCCAACTCTGATACTAGTAAACCATCAGGTTTAGCTGCTGCTTTACAACATGGGGGAAAGGCATTATCATTCAATAATTACCTTGACTTAGATGGGGCATTACGTATTACACGTGGTTTGTTAATTGACATGGATAATACCTATCATCATGGATGTGTAATAATTAAACACACTAATCCATGTGGAGTTGCTTTAGATGAAAGCCAACCTTCAGCATGGGAAAATGCCTTGGCCAGTGATCCAGAAAGTGCTTTTGGTTGTGTAATAGCTTTCACATCTACAGTTACTAAGGAAACTGCAGAAAAAATTGGTAACCACTTCTTTGAATGTATAATAGCCCCCGGATATGAAAAAGAAGCATTGGATATATTATCTTCCAAGAAGAACAGGAGAATGTTAACCTTGGAAGATTTATCAGATAGAAAAGATGAATTAAGAATCAGACAAATTGATGGCGGATGGGTTGGACAGATACAAGGCCCGCCCAATATTAATTGGTCTGCCATTCAATGTGTAACAAAAAGAACTATTGATTCTAGTGAAATTATATTGGCTAAATTCGGTTGTACAGTTCTTTCAGAAGTTAAATCAAATTCAGTAGCATTGATTTCAAAAACCGATACTGGATTAGCTACTGTAGGGATAGGCCCAGGGCAAACAAGTAGGGTTGAAGCTGTGCATATCGCAGCCCGAAGAGCAGGTGAAAGAGCTGCTGGATCAATGATGATATCTGATGCCTTTTTCCCCTTTAGAGATGGAATAGAAGCCGCTCACAGGATTGGTGTAAAATCCATAATACAACCAGGAGGGTCCATCCGTGATCAAGAAGTCATTGATGCTGCAAATGAATACCATATGTCTATGCTTTTTACTAATAAAAGACTTTTTTTACATTAAAATCATTCATTTCTACTAGATACCTTGAAAATAATGTACCATATACCTATCAATCCTACTATTATTATTGTTATGGCGCCGTATCCCGGATCTGCGCCATCCCATGAGGATAGATCAAATAATTCTCCATCTCCTTTTGTAGAAACATACCAAACAAAATATGCCGATAAACAACTCATTAAACCTATTAATGAAATTATTCCATATTTGGCGTGTTTTGGAATAGTTTTTCCAGTTGCATAGTATTCAAATATAGTAGATCCAAAATAGTCATTCGACAAAGTCCAGCGAAATAATTTCTCATTTGAAAGAGAAAATAAGAAAGCCGCTGGAACAGCCCATGAGATGGTTGGCCATCCTGGGATGAAAATACCTATTATTGCAAATGAAACAAATATAATACCCAATAAAGTGTATATAGTGCTTTTAATCGAGCTGCTTGCAACAGAGTATTTTGTAATAATCTGCTCGATTGAATCAAGCCTTTCCATTAGTTCACCACACTCTCGCAAGAGATACCATTTTTAAGTTCCAGTAGCCACTCTTCTCTGTATATTATGTATTTTATTACGAAACCTCAAACCATAAAGATACCTGAGAAGTTCGTGGAGAGAGATTATGTGCTTCCCCGAATAGCCTCTGTTCAAAACCCATTAAGGGTTGCAGTTTTTATTTCAGGAAGCGGTTCAGGGCTAAATGCAATGTTAGAATATCAAAAAACCCCAAGAGCATATTTGATAAGTTTAATTTTATCTGATAATGAGGATGCACTAGGTCTTAACTATGGATCAAAATATGGTGTAAAAGCAACAGCAATACCATTACCCCACACTCAAGATAAAATCCACCAACGGTTGAGTCATGAAGCAATGATCGATGAAGAATTAGTTAATTCAAATATTGAACTTATCGTACTGAATGGCTACATGAGAATTATTACTCCGTTATTTATTAATAAATGGAAAGGCCGAATTATTAATATTCACCCTTCCTTACTTCCAAAATTTCCAGGTATATACGCTCATAGAGATGCAATTAATGCCAAAACTAATGAAAGTGGTTGTACTGTTCATTTAGTGGACGATGGTATTGATACGGGCCATATTTTAGCCCAGAAAAAAGTTTCTGTCTCTCCTAATGAAACAATAAAAACACTTCAAGAAAAAATTAAAAAAATTGAACACCAGTTGTATCCAGAGATTATTAATCTTTTATCTACGGGGCAATATCATTCTAAATCATGAGGATAATTTATATTCTTTAAAATAGCTTTATTTTCAAAATATAATGAATGTTTTAATTCTGAAAATTGAATCCGCAAAGGTCTATTATTTCCATCCGATACTTTCCTCAAGATATTCTTAGGTCTAATGAGGGCCAATAGTGGATGAATATTTTTTCCATCAGTAGGCATTATTAAATCATCTCCACTTTTAATTGAATTTCTTAATTCGATAAAAAATTCTTCTGTTACCCAAGGTACATCAACAGTAGCCAGTTGAATGAAATCTTCATTTCCAGCAAATTTCTCAAGATTTTCAATAATGGATTCAATAGGTCCAGCAAATTTTTCTTTATCTACGGACCATTCTATTTCAATTGAAGAATCTATTACTTGGCTATATGAGTCAATCAAGTCCAAATTGGATATGGATATTGTTATTGGTACTCTACCGGCTTTATTTAAGGCATTAATCACTCTTGAAATACATGCTTCACCATCTATTTCAATTAATGCTTTATCCATATTCATTCTTGATGACTTACCACCTGCTAGAAGTAAAGATCTCAACTAATCACCTTAATTCATCAAGTCTTTGTAAAGCGAATTGAGTTTCATCCATTAGTTCCAATGCTCTTTTAAGAAAAATTTGCTGTTCTTTTCTACCTGTAGATTCTCTCAACCATCTCATTAATTGCGCGATATCATTTGAATTTTGTTTGATAGTCCATTCTAGAACCTGTTCAGAAATAGGATTATCTGAGGGCAATAGTCGACTGCTCACACATATCCGAGAGAGTACTTACCAATCAGTTCTGCGGCTTTGCAGCAATAATTTTGTCCATAATCCGTGTAATTACAGAGTCACTTTCAGGTAAATTAATTTTGTTAAGGACATCAACCATATTTGCACTAGGCATTATTTTCCTAATCATCCCTGCATAAGTTGTTAGTATTGCCAAATGCCCATCAACAAGTCTTTTTTTAGACCATTCTTCACGTATCTGTTCACTTGGGATTTTACGTCCAGAACGTAATAATTCTTCAATTGTTAATAGTAATCCATCAATTGGTTCTTGCTTCCTCAAAGACAATTTTAATATCTCCCATGGATTTGTTCGTAACATAGAATGATCTATGTTTGATAATATTATTGCAGAAAGTGCAACATCCTCTCTCCCATGCCTCTTCCATAGTCTTCTATTTAATTTTAATAATAAATTATGCTTTCCATTATTTTTGGTTATTAACCATGATGCTAATCGTCTAAGTAAACCATCTGGAGTACCTAGGTGAAAAGAATAGCCAGCAGAAGCACCTAACCTATCTGTACTCGACTTCATTATTAATGCGGGTATGCCTATTGGATATGCTTCACGAACAACCTTTGCTAGTTTTCTTGAAGAGTAATGGACACTATCATCCTGATTACCTAAGTATTCATCTAATAGAGAAAATTCTTTCATTTACGCTCATCTTTCCTAATAAGAATATTATCAAAAATATCTCCCATACGGTCTATTGAATCATATAGTCTAATTCTAAACTCATCCTTTATAGTTCTATGAATTACTTCTTCTAATTGCCTATCCATACTTCTAGTAATTGCTCTATGTTCGGAATCATCTATTGAAAATATCTTTCTGAGATATGCAATTTGCATTAATTCATCGTCAGATCTATCTGTATGAATTAACATAGCTTCCAAAACTTGCCCATAAATTCTTCTTTGCTCTTCTTCATTTAGAGACTTACCTGGTTTTAAGGGATTATTTTCTACAATTGAATCATAAATCATTTTTGGTTCATCATCATCCAATTTTAAGGAATATGCTAATTTCATAAGTAACCTTTTCTCACCATTACTTAATTGTCCATCTCGCAATGCCAAAGAAGCGGCTCCTCTAAAAACAGCCCTTCTGTCAAAAACTGATTCATCCATGCCACTCGATGCAAGCCAACCAATTTAATGCCTCGGCCAAATAATGATATTTTACTATAATTATCTTTCTAATAGTCGGAGCATTCATGAAGTAAGCACTTCTCCCATATATTGCTTTTAAGCCACACTCGAGGATGCCCTGCGTCCATTCACCCAAATGCCGAATAGGCAAAACAGGAACCGAGTTTCTAGGGTGTGGATTATAAAAAAGGAGAATTAAATAATGTCAAATGAAGGAAAATATGTCATACACGCATCTATTCGAACAGATGGAACAGTTGCTAGAAAAGACGTCATAGGAGCAATTTTCGGTCAAACCGAAGGCTTACTTGGCGATCAATTGCAATTGAGAAAATTACAAAGAACAGGCCGAATAGGCCATGTAGATGTTGTGTTACATCAAAATAAAGGAAAAGTACAAGGAGAAATAATGGTAACATCGTCTTTAGATCAAGTTAGCACTGCTGTTATAGGGGCAGCTTTAGAAACCATAGAAAGAATCGGGCCATGCAAATCGTCAATAAAAGTAAAACAGATTGAAAATATACGCTCTGCAAAGAGAGACCATGTCATAGATCGTGCTAAAGAATTACTAGTTACCTTAGTTAATTCAGGTACAGATGAATCTAAGAATATATTAGAGGAAGTTAGATCAGTCCTCACTCTAGATACTGAAATCGAAATTTCAGGAATGACGGCTGGACCAAACGTTGAGAATAGTGAAGCAATAATTATTGTAGAAGGTAGAAATGATGTTAGAAATCTATTAAAATACGGGATCAAGAATGCCATTGCTACAATGGGTTCTGGAATAAATCCAGAATTAATAACTCTTGCAAGTAATAAAAAAATTGTTACCGCGTTTTTAGATGGAGATAGAGGTGGCAAATTACTCTTGATGGAATTAAGTGGAAAATTAGGTAAAAGTCTGAGCCACGTCTCAATAGCACCTCAAAGCAGAGAAGTCGAACATCTAGAAGGAAAAGTGATAACAAAATGCCTAAATCAAAAAGAAGTAGCCTCCAAAGCAGTCGCTAGGATTCAAATTGAAATTCAGAAAGATGATGATGATACAGTTGGTACTGGAAGTGAATTATTAGAGGCACCAGAACATGTTAAAGAATGGGCCAATCTTTTAGAAGGATTACCAAGAAATAATGCAATAATAATTCTTGAAGATGGCTCAAATACTGATCCAATTGGAGCTAGTAATTTGAAAGAGTCCCTTGAAGAAACTAAAGGCGCACTAGGACTTGTATTCGCAGGAAAAATAAATGATAAAATATTTGATTATGCTTCTGGAGCAGGTATTGAAAATGTACTTGGAAACTCAAGAGGAAAAGTATCTAGAAAACAAGATGTACAGGCTTTTTCACCTGATGATTTTTGAATATCATAATTAATTTACTTGCAATTAGTCTCATAATGACTAATTGCAAATAAGTTAAAAATCACCATATAACATACAAAAGTAATAGAAGCCATCAAAAGTCTTCTATGTTCGCTTAGGGTAATGGAATCTTCTACCATGGCTGTGGTAACGGTTTATGCAATACTAATTATTGCATTTTCAGCACTTTGGTTGAAACATAAAAGTATGATGAAGAAAAGCCAAAAATTTCATACTAGACTAGGATCACTACAAGGTAACTTAAATGATGCTTCAAGCTCCTTAGAGTTACTATCCCGAGGGGTTAATACTATTCTTTCTGATACACCTGAAGTACATGGATTGCTAGATGTACACAAGTCATTGGAAAATGCAGAAAAATTATTATTAAATCAAAGCTTCTTAATAAGTTCTAGCGAATCTTGTGCCATTGCAACCCACGCTACTAGATCAATTTTAAGCCATTATCCGGGAATTGATGTGGATGGAAAAATAGACGTAGTTCCAGGGCTTTTGCCACTGACCAAAAGGCTAGACTCAATTTTGACAGAGTCCAACATGAGGGCAGAAGATATAGAGTTGAATGGACACGAACAGCGAAGAATTGGTGAACTTTTTCATGCTATGGGTAAAATTGATAGAGCGTCAGATTGCTATAAAATGGCACATGAATTAACCCCTGAAGATATTAAACCTCTGAGGTCTTTAGCAAATATACAACGAGAAAAAGGAGACTTTGACTCTCTTGATATTAGTTTAGAAAGATTATTGGCAGTTAATCCAGATGACACTGACGTACTGCAAGAACAGATTTTATTATTACTTGGATCAGATTCAGATCGAATCAAAAGAAACCAAAAAAGACTAGAGGGATTGGGTGTGGATAGTTTACAAGAATCTGAGAATGTCAACGAATTATCTAATATAATGGTGAGAGCAAATAGAGCAGGATCAAATTCATATCATGATAAATCCCAAAACTCAGATGACTTAGTTCATAAAGCAACTAAATTATTACTTCTTGGTGAAATTAATACGGCCTTAGAATATGTCGATAAAGCATTATCATTAGATAATAAGAATGGAAAAGGATGGCTTTTACATTCAAGAATATTGGCCACTAATCCTAATAAAATAAAAGAAGCCCTTAATAGTATTAAGAAAGCAAAGGGGTTAGGTGAATTCGGCATAATAGTTGAAGCAGAAATATTGGAAAATAATGGTAAATCACAACCTGCCATAGAGGTACTAGAAGAATTCTTAGTACAGAATCCCGAAAATCCAGAAGTTAGGGCAAAACTTAGCCTTTTACTTCTTAGATCAGGAACATTTGAATGGGCTAAGAAGGTGATAGAAGATGCACCTGCTGAATCATGGGATCATGAAGCATTGCATGTCATGAAAGGCCGTCTGTATCTTTTCGAAGTAGATGAGTATAGGGACAATACTGGTAATTATGATCAGATGCTTCTTTTAGAATCAATTTCATCCTTTGACTCGGCAATTGAATATAATCGTGAATCTGGACTAGCATGGTTAGGAAGATCAAGAGCTTTAAGATATCAAGGAGCATATAATGAAGCAGAAATAGCATTAGTTAGGGCCCGGCGTTTAATACCAAAACATCCATCAATATCGTTAGAGGAAGCGCAGTTAGCTTTAGATTTAGGTAACTTAGATCAAGCAAATGCTATGATTTCTGAAGCATCTACTTTATTGAATAACAACCCTTCTATTTCATTTATTAAAGGCCTTATAGCAGCAAAGAAAGGACATTTAGCAGAGGCTCAAGGATTTTTTACAAGAACTCTAGAGATGGACGAAAATCATGTTAGAGCAAGATTGAATAGATGTTCTGCCGCATTACTTAGAGAAGAACTAAGTTTAGCACTTGATGATGCAAACCTTTTGGTTGAAACTAGACCTTCTTTGGATTTAGCCAAATTGAGAAGATCTGAGATTTTGATGAATCTTGGAGATTGGCCAGAGGCGGAATCTGAACTCAGATTATTGTTGAAGAAAAATCCAGAATATACCATGGCATTAGTTCATTTAGGAACTTGTATGAATGCAATGGGTAGGGCTGAACAAGCTGAAAAACCTTTGAATAAAGCTATAAATATAGATCCTCAATTGTCCGAAGCATGGTATCAGAGAGGGTTATTATATGTTGATTTTGCTAGATTAGAAGAAGCATTTTCCGATTTTGAAAGTGCTGTCAGATGTAATCCCAGACATTTAGATGCTAATCTAAGAATGGCTGCTATATTGCACGAAGGAGAATATCCAGAAAAAGCCGTTTCTGCATGGAGGGCGGTTTTAGATATTGACCCTGAACACCGATTAGCTAGAAGAAGATTAGAAGAATCAAGAGAAAAGGCTGTAACAAAGAATTCTAATTATATTACAAAGCATTAATTCTTCATGTGCTTTGGGTTGGATATGAAAGGGCCATCAGGGATAGAGCCAGGCGATGCAGCACCAGATTTTAATTTAAAAAATGCAAATTTTACCAAAAATGGAGACAACGTCTCTCTCTCTGATGTTATGTCCAAAAATGGCGTTATAATTTTATTTACTTGTAATCACTGTCCGTATGTAGTCGGGTCAGAATCAAGAATAGAAATGATGTCCATCAAAGCGGAAAAGAGTAATATTGGATTCGTTGGAATTAATTCCAACGATCCAATAAATTATACTACCGATTCCTGGGAAAATATGGTTAAGAGAGCCAAGAATGGAATGTCGTATGCATATCTTGTTGATGATACACAAGAAGTTGCTGTAGAATATGGTGCTGAGAGAACTCCAGAATTTTTCTTAATAAATTCATCTGGGATTGTTGTTTATCGGGGAAGACTTGACGATTCACCACGAGACCCTTCTCACGCAACAACTTCAGAATTATCAGATGCGATTGATTCTGTGCTATTAGGAAACGATATTTCACAATCTAGAACAGAAAGTATAGGTTGTTCGATTAAATGGAAATTATAAATTTTTAGTACTGCTCTAATACTAATTCTGTTTGTGTAGAACTTATATCACCGGGTGCAGCCATCCACATTTTGTCTAACATATTTCTTAATCCTGCTGTATCATCAACATGTACTATTACTATTAAATCTGCATCGCCACTTATCTCATAAACCGATTCAACTCCATTCCATCCCGCAAATTCTCCTGCTAAAGATCCAATTTCAGTACCTGCTCCTATTTTCATACGTATAAGTGCAGACAAACCTATGCCAGCCTCTCTAACAGTATATCCTCTAATTACACCCTCTTCTTCCAACTTACGCATCCTAGTTCTAACTGTTCTTTCTGTAACTCCAACTGCTTTTGCAATATCTACATAAGGGGCCCTTCCATTGTCTCTAAGTACTGATAGTATCCCTCTATCCAAAGAATCAATATTTAACATATTTTATACCGGAAAGTGCATCTTATTTGTACTTTTACAACTTTATATACATTTTTTTAATATTATATTTCCGGATTATGGTTAATCAATCTTCAATTTTTAAAAAGTTGTATTAAAATGGGATGCCATGTACAGAGGGGTTATGAAATCAGATAAGGCGACAGCCGACCTCCGAGTTCAAGAATATCTAGATGATATATCTCAGTTAGATATTTGCCGTGAATATTCTCAATGGTACAATGTAGACGTATCCTCATTACTTTCCAATACAAATATACTAGGTCACGAAATAGACTATGACTCCGGGACTTCTCTTATATTCTTAGATCGAAGCGTGATGCTTTGTTGCCCCCAATCAGGTAAAATCCATCATTATCCAAAACACTTACTACACTGTTTTATTGATGATAAGAGAGGAAAATGTCATGATAGTGATGGCACTATTTTTAGAGCAGAATTATTTTCTATATCCCCTACAAATGAACAGCTTTGTTGGGAAAAGTGTTGTGTTTCTGAAATTGATGTCCCTCAAATACAATATAAAGTTGCAAAATGGATTGGTTGGCTAAATTCATAATTTTAATCCCGTTACATTGACAAACAAAATCCGTTTCGTCATACTATGGGAATGCCCATAAGCAACTTACATGGTAGGATGATTCTTGATTCAAGAGGTAATCCAACGATTGAAGTTGAATGTTATGCAAGTATAGATATTCCATCTAGAGCAACAGTTCCATCTGGGGCATCAACAGGAAGTTACGAAGCTGTAGAATTACGTGACAACAGTAATCAATGGGGGGGTAAAGGCGTAGATTTAGCCATTAGTAATATTAATGGTAAAATAAAAGATGCATTATTGGGAGTAGATGTTTCAGAACAAGGAAAAATTGATTCATTGATGATAGATTTAGATGACACCCCAAATAAATCAATATTAGGTGCAAATGCAATTCTTGGAGTATCAATGGCATGTTTACGTGCTGCTGCTGGCGTCGGATATCCTCTGTGGTCATATATAGCGACGAATGAAGAAAATTGTGCTTTACCAGTCCCATTGATGAATATATTGAATGGTGGGGCACATGCAAACTCTAATGTTGATATTCAGGAATTCATGATAGTCCCTCATGGTTTTGACGATTTCAAAGAAGCCTTACGTGCCGGTGTTGAAATATATCACATGTTAAAATCAGTTTTAAGAGAAAATGATTTACTAGGAGGAGTAGGGGACGAAGGTGGGTTTGCTCCAAATTTGCCATGTAATGAAGAAGGACTAATTTATGTAGTACAGGCAATAAAAAAAGCAGGTTATGAACCAGGTAAGCAGGTATCAATAGCATTAGATGTTGCAGCTCAGGAATTTTATGATGGGAATCAATACCTAATTGATGGCAAATTAATCTCTGGATCAGAATTAGCAGATATTTATTCTTATTGGATTCAATCATATCCTATAGTATCCATAGAAGATCCATTTGGAGAAGATGATTGGCATTCCTGGATTGAATTTACTAAAAAGGAAGGGCACAGGGTGCAAATAGTAGGAGATGATTTGTATGTTACAAACCCAGAGCGATTTGCAAAAGGAATCGAGAATTCGGCATCAAACGCCATACTAATAAAATTAAATCAAATAGGAACATTTACAGAGACTATGAAAGTTATTAAAATGGCAAAAGAAGCAGGTTTTGCCACCATAATAAGCCACCGTTCTGGGGAAACTAGTGATGATATTATTTCTGATATTGCAGTTGGTACAAATGCCGGGCAGATAAAAACCGGGGCTCCTGCTAGAAGTGATAGAACATCTAAATATAATCAGCTACTTAGAATCTATGAAGTCTGTAACAAGTACACAGATCTATTCTAATGACTTAAGTAATAGTGGCAGTACAATAGATGCATCTGATTCAATCATAAATCGTGGAGTATCAACATCTAATTTCCCCCAACTTATTTTTTCATTAGGAGGCGCGCCCGAATATCCTCCATATGATGACTTAGATTCGCTAATCTGTCCAAACCATTTCCAACGATTTATTTTTAAGCCCACATCTTGCTCTAGCATTGGTACAACACAAATGGCAAAATCGCCTGCAATTCCTCCTCCGACTTGTAATATTCCTGTGGGGGAATCATCTTCTCTGTACCAATCCGCAAGAGATTGCATAGCATAAAGTCCACCTTTAACAATATCTGGACTTTTTAGTGTGCAATCCAAGACTCTCGCAGCAAGTATATTTCCTAAAGTTGAATCTTCCCAGCCTGGGACAAATAATGGAAGATTAGCATCCGCAGCGGCCATCAACCATGAATTATTAGGATCAGCATCAAATTCTATTCCACTATGCAATAAAATGTCATAAAGATATTCATGCGGAAATCTTCTATCTCCAGCCGCTTCAGCATTTTTCCATAAAGGTAGTAAAAACTTCTCAATTTTCCTAACTGCCTCTTCTTCCGGTATTGCTACATCAGTTACTCGATTCATCCCTCTGTCCCTAAGTTCAGCATCATTTTCTGCGGTCATCTCTCTCCAATTTGGAATTTTCTCATAACTAGAATGGGCAACTAAATTGAATAAATCTTCTTCTAGGTTGGCGCCTGTACAACATATGGCATGAACTTTTTGAGATTTTATTACAGGGGCCAATGTTCGTCCTATTTCAGCTGTAGACATGGCACCGGCTAAAGTAACAATTAACCTTCCTTTATTCCCAATAAAGCCTCTTAGGGATTCTGCACATTCTGCTAAAACTCCGGCATTAAAATGTCTGTAATTATCTTCTATAAATTCTCTAATTGACATAAAAACACCCTATTGTAAAAACCTTCTAAAAGAATCTTCCCTAATCAATTTCAATCCATTTATTGATTTAGAAAGCAATAATTTTAATTCATCTACTATCAACTGTGGGTCATTTTTTCCACAGGTAAAAACATCTATTGCTAGAATGCCAATTTCAGAATAACAATGAGCAGTAATATGACTTTCATCAACTAAAACTACAGCTGCAAAACCTGGTGGGCTTTTTGTTCCATCAAACTCTTCTACATGGGCGTGGACTTCTCTAACTCCTCCTTTTTTAACGCATTTTTTAAGGTTTTTTAACATCCATTTCCCATCTTCTTTAACAGGTGATGTATAGTTTACATAATCCAAAAAAATATGGAGGCCTCTACCATGTTTCCCGTTCATTGCCATCAATCCAATAATTTACAGTAAATATAATTTTAGATAAAATGTTAATAATATCCATCAAATTTTTTTATTTGATAAGCCATTTTTTCAATCTTATTAAACCCTCATTAATTATTTCTTCATCTGAAGCATAAGAAATTCTAACAAATCCCTCTCCTCCGGTTATCAATGAAGCTGGAATTAATTGAACACCAGCTTCGAGGGCCCCGTTTGCAAATTCAATATCAGACATACCCGTTCCAGTTACATCTACAAATACATAAAATGCTCCTTCTGGCTCAGTAATTCTTAGTCCAGGTATTTGAGAAAGACCTTCTACCATGATTTTTCTTCTTTTCAGATATTCCTTATTGAATTTTTCAACATCTTTATCACACTTTAATGCAACTTTAGCTGCATCCATTAAGAATGTTGGAACATGAGATGCAGAATTAGCTTGGCTCTTAGCCGCAGCTTTCATTGCATCAGGAGGGCCAGCTAGAAATCCAAGTCGCATACCAGTCATAGCCCAAGATTTAGACCATCCATTAACGACAATTGTACGCTCCATGCCCCCTGGTAATGATGCAGGTGAAACGTGAGGATAATCTACCCAAACCAATCTCGCATATATTTCATCTGAAACAATCCATAAATCATTTTCTTTAGCAATATTTACTATTTCTTGTATTTCATATGGAGTAAAAACCGCCCCTGTTGGGTTACAGGGGGAATTTAATAAAATCATTTTAGTTTTTTCAGTTATTGCGTTTTTTATTGCCGATAGGTCGGGATGAAAATTATCTTTTCTTACTGGTACATGTACGGGAACCGCCTCAATAATTTTTAACATTGGTTCATATGAAGCCCAAGATGGAGCTAGAAGAATTACTTCATCTCCCGGCATTGTTGTGATTAAGAAAGAATACAATAGCCCTTGTTTAGCCCCAGGTGTAATTATTATGTCTTCAGGAGAATACTTTATTCCATGCTTTTCATTCAGGTAACTTGAAACTTCGCTACATAATTCTAATGATCCAGCACCTCTTGTGTACTTTGTTTTACCATCTTTTAAACCTTGAATTGCCGCATCAATAACTTCATTCGGAGTATCAAATCCTGGTTCACCCACAGTCCATCTAATTACGTCATTACCGGGTGGTTGAAGATAGGGTGCGAACCCAACTCCGAGCCCGTCATACCTCTCAGATACTCTTGGCACGTGAATGTCCGAGAGTTGAACGTACATGATAGTATGTAAGAAAATTTATTTTTAAAAATAAATTTTCGACGAACAATATTCAAAGAGACCGTGCCGCCCGCTCAGGTCAAGCACGGATGGCAGAGTAGCTATGCAAGGGATTGCAGATCCCTGGACCTGGGTGCAAATCCCGGTCCGTGCTCCAAAAATAAACTAATTAATTTATTTAAGGACGCCATTCCATATCATAATGAAAACCTATCCCTTCTATTTCAAAAATATCTGATACAATTTTAAATCCACATCTTTCATACATAGGTACAGCCTTAATTCTCGCATTACACCAGATACCTGCATTCTCTTTAGAAACTTCATTTTGCAAATTTTTCACAATATCTGACCCAATCCCCATATTTCTAAATTCAGACTCAACTGCCATTCCTCTAATTCTATATTCACATCCGTTTTTAATGTCCAATTGTAAAGTTACACATCCAACTATTTTTTTATCAATATACACACATAAATATCTGGTTTGTTCATCATCATCCACTCCTGGATAATACTCGCTTCCTTTTGGTAAACCCACTCTTAATACTTTATATCTTAAATCTAAATGTTCTCTATCAATAGTTTTTGACCACCTTAGAACACGCTTCATGTGCTTCCGCACGCAACCACCAAAATTAATTCATCTTATGTCGGCGCTTTGAAATGATAATTATGCTTGGTACGCCCATGAATGAGGCAAGCGCACCAGATTGGAAAATTCTAGGGGCTCTAGGCACAATCCTTTTGTTTGATACTATCTTTTTCAAAATTTCATTTTCAGGTCCATGGGATTCTGAATCATTTACACTTGGAATTATTGGTTTATCAGGGCTATCTCTAATTTATATTTCATGGTATAGGCTCAATTTTAAAATGAAGGGATTAATACCATGGATGGATAATTGGAAAAATCCAAAAAAAACTGCTAAATACGTAATATTAATAGGTATAATAACAATTTTTGCTGCATGGTTGACAGGAAATAAAATAGAACAATTACCAGACCCATCAGGATTAATATTAGCGTTAATTGGTTGTTTAATGATTCTTAATGGAACCTATGTGTTACTAAGCTTAGGAATTCTTAAAGAAAATTAAATTATCTCTTTCCAGGCTTCCAAAATTGTAGAGGTAAAGCAGTATTACCCTTCATTGCCCTGAAAGCTAAATGATCCGCTCTCTCATTCCATCTGTGCCCTCTATGTGCACGAACATGTTCACATTTAATTTCTTTAATATGTCTTACTTCCTGCCATAATTTCTGAACCGTAGATGCTAAGTCACGGTTCGCTTTAGCTTTCCATGTTCCATTTGCAATATTCATTGCATACTGAGAATCTCCTCTTATTACTGCAGGTCTTTCAGTTCCTTCCAATAACAACCATCGAAGTGCTAGGGCAATAGCACTTAATTCTGCAGTGTTATTAGACCCTACTTCTGCTCCTAGAAAAATTTTAGATGTTGAATGTGTTTCTACTTTCCCACTTTCTTCATAAATTAAATCTCCATGGCCTCTACCTAAACCACTATCACCTTCTATTACACAAAAACCCCATCCAGCAGGAGTTTCTGATGTTACATTTCTATTTTCTTCACATGAACCATCAACATAGAGATATATGGCATTTAAAGCCATACATTATTCTCCAAGTAATTCTTCATATTTTTCAGAATCAAGAAGGTCTTCTAGTTGTGTTTCATCTCCAATTGTCATTTTACAAATCCAACCATCTCCGTATGGATCAGTATTGATAGTTTCAGGCGCATCTTCCAATAATTCATTTATCTGAGTTACAGTACCTGATATTGGGGCATATATCTCGCTAACAGATTTTACTGATTCTACACTTCCATATGATTCCATTGAATTAACGTTGGCATTTATTTCTGGTAATTCTACCCACACAACATCCGTAAGAGCATTTTGTGCAAAATCAGTAATTCCTACTGTGATTTCGTTTCCCTCAATTCTAATCCATTCATGTTCAGCAGTATATTTCAATTCACTCGGTATGTCGCTCATAGCACCAACTCTCTGATTCGAGGTAGAGATATAGGAAGTCAAGTTTTCGCTTGTATTCTATTCTTCCTCATGTTTACTTTCAAGATGGCCAATTTCCATTTTAGCCCATGATGAACCCAAATTGGCCACATCTGCTTCAAGATACTCTTTTTCTAGTCTATCAAGCATTTCTGAATCTACTTCTTTACTAAACCACCCATTTAAGATATCAGTATATTTTAAAATTACTAATAATAAACACAACAACCCTGTTAATACAATTAATAAAATTACTAAAAGATAATTATTACAAAGACCATTTGTACACTCCTTTACAATTAAATCATCGTTAATAAAAACAATAGAAATTAAAAAAATCAGAGGCAAAATTACTCCCAACAGAAGTCTTTCAAGTCTCCCCGCGGGCGAATCCATGTGTTTCCTGTAGAGGAGGTATCTAATCAATTAAATTGATTTTATTAAAGGTTAAAAACATTAACTGTATGTTAATATATTTCTTTTATTAATTTATGAATTTTATATGGAAGCAATGCTCTATTAACCGGAGTCACTTCTAAAATCCTACCATCATCACGTCTTCTAATATCTTGTAATAATGGATGTCTACTTTTTTTGTGCAGAGTAAGTAATGTGGGCATATCATATTCTAGGGCAGTTCTTACAGCTGCAACAAAACCTTCACTTTCAACTGAAAATTTTCCTACCTCATCTATCACTAATATTTCACAATTACCAATACTGTCCAAAATAGCGGGAACTGCTACTCTATCAAGCTCTAATGGGTCAATGCCAAATCCTAAAATTCTTAACCTGGAATCTATATTCCTATGGGCCATAATGCCCTTTTCTCCAGTTTGAATGTTGACGCAAGCATAACCTACTCTTTCTCCATTTTCAATTATTGGTTCAGTTTTTATGCCACCAATTATCTTATCAGCCGAAAATCCACTCCTAGTTGCTGCATTACCGTTTTTTCTTTCATCAATGATCATGTTGATTACTTTTTCAAGAACGGCAGATTTACCGGATCTAGGTAAACCAGTAATTCCAATTTTCGGATTTATTCCTATAATATCACCTCGATTGTCGCCTTAGTAGGAAACACAACGCGATGCGCACATACTGCAAAGGTATTAATCAGTTTCATTAAAATTCTATAAAAACATACATAGACCGGAATTAAAAATCAGTACTTAGGAAGTTAAATATCGCTCTTATTACCTTTAAACGATAAAGAGGAGACAATTTTTGGAGTAGGAAATGGCAATCCAGCAATTTCATAATTGTTCACATTATTGTTAGCCGACCATACCTTTGACCAGACATTCAAGGAATCCGAATTTAAATGCTCAACGATTGTGTTCAACCCTTCTTCTAAAGTACCAAATTGTTCTTTTAATATCTGGCAAGTGTCTGTAGGTATTTGTAAGTAATTTACAGAATTTCCTAATACACAATTTTTCGATATGACACTCCATAATAATCTTCTTTTTGAGCTAGAATTAGCTACCGCCTGACAAGCTATTCTTTGAATTCCTTCAGTCTTCATTTCTCCCTTCCATGATGCTTGATATCTTTTTATCGAATCTTTTTCTAAATTTTTATTAAATGCTGGGTGGTCAATTATTACCTTGTCTCCAACTAGTGCAAAATGATTCCCTCTAATCAAAGGAATACCCTTTGTTCCTAAATCCCAATTGGAAATATTATTATTATTACTCAGGGCTACTTCCCCTACTCTAACTCTAATATTTTCTCCACTTTGATTTAACCAACAATCTACTTCACAAAGCCTAGGTTGATCAGCAAGATTATTTATTGCTTTTAATGCATGATTTCTTTCATAAGGGTCTCTCGGCATCCTCGGTACTGCCCATGATGCATCTGTCCAAGTTGACCATGGCCCTCTCTCTAATTCTAAGAAAGGTGCCTTTGAACTAAGGCCGTCTTTACTTGAAATGTCGCCATTTTCCAATGGACCAAAACTTGTCAAAACTTCTGTTTTCCCTCCGACTATTACTCCGATAACTAAAACCCCTTGGGGAGCCCCTGGGAATATTTTCTGATTATCAGAAAAAGACCATGCTGTCTCCCATTGGTTATTGGAAACTAGAATCTTCCTTAATGGTATACTACTTTTCTCTCTCAATAGGGAATCCGGCACTACCATTGTAACCCTGCCATCTTTTTTTACTATCTGTAATGCACGTTCTACGTATAGGCGATAAAGATTGACATTTCCCCTTAAGGCAGAAAATCTTAATTTCCCATCATTTCCAGAAACGCCCTTTAACTCATCAGACATTTCCTTTCTTAATTCACTACCATTTTCTTCATTTCGAAATTTATCTTTGATTCTTAGCCAAGGTGGTTTTGATATCAATAGTATTGGCTTTTCATTCCAAGGCCATTCCCCTCTCAGTAAATCATCATAAAGGACATTATTTTCTAAAATCATTTCGGCCTCAGATCTACTAATTTGACCTTCTGTTTCTTTGATTGGGTTTACTAAACCAAGTTTTAGTAATGTAATCAATAAGCGTCTTCTAGTGGCACGGACGGCGACCTCTGAAGCATCAAGTAACTGTAAACCTTCTAAAAGCCTAAGCGTGTCTTCTTTTCTTTGTTTTAATTTCAAATCTTCGCATCTTTCCGCATGTATTCGAAACATCCTCTCAGGGATAATTCCTGCACCTACTGCCGGATCTGCGAAAGGAATTGGAATACCAGTTATTGTTTGATGCTCTAGATTTTCATATACTTCCGAAGAATAATCAGATTCTTTCCTGACCTCATCATTAATTTGTTGAGCATACGCCCTAAATCCAGGAGGCAATGCTGATAAAGAAATCGTTGCTAAAGGCTCCTTTTTCTTTAAATTATTAGTATTTTTAAACTCGTCTGTTAAGATTATATCTACAAACTTTGCAGGCATTGTGTAAACTCCTTTTACGGACCTTCCATCTTCTTCTGCTTCATATCTTGAAATTAGTTGATCCAGCACGGCTCCTGGATTAGATAATAATCCTGCAGGAAGAGTAGGCCAATTGTTAGGGAGTGTTGATGCTATTGGTACATTGCTAACTACAGATTCTTCCCAGGAATCCGACCAAATATCTATTTGTAATTCTCTTTTTTGACATTCACAGTCTAGTCTTGCAAACCATCCAGCAGCCTCATTCACCATAATTGACAAATTCACAAAGAAGAATTTGTTTTTGAAGGATTGTATAAAATAAAGAATCAATTTTCAAGACCAAATATATCTTGAGCAATCTCAACAATCATTTTTTTCTGAAGTAAAATCGAAACTGCTTCATCTATTTCATCTTCTTTAATTGATAGAGGGATAAATTTTTTTACTAACTCTTCAAAGTGAATAACTCCTTCTCCGGAAACTTTCTCACTTTCCATCAGAGTCATTATGTGTTCAGCAACTATGGCTAATAGCGGATCATCATCAAAACCCAAAGATCCAAAATCAACTATTGCCTCAGTATCTTTTTGTTCGAGAACTTCTTTTTGTCTTTCAACAGTGTCAGAATTTCCATAAACATCAAATAAATTTCTTTGATTGGGATCAGTGTAGCTTATTCCTTCAGTAACTTCACGTTGTCTTTTCAACCTTTTAACTAGAGTTTCAATACGGTGTAACCTTTGTTCTAATCGCAATCTTTCACGACCTAAATGACTCTCAACTAATTCTAATTCTTCTAGTGCTCTCTTATTTAGCCAACTTGATAAGTCCCAATTAGGATCCAATCTTAACATAGTTTCCCAGAGTTGTGCCACAGAATCAGGTAGGGCCTTTACGTCAATTCGAGGAGTCTCTTTTTCATCCCGCGACTCCCTCTCCATGTCTACCCATCTTCCACGACCGTCTATCAATTATCGCATTCTATTTTTTAGCAAATTTAAGAGTTGCATTGATGAATGATGTAGGCTGGCCTCTGCATATGTCCGAGTATCGTCTGACCGTTCTCCCGGGAGATGGTTCTGGAAAAGAAGTCACTAGGGAGGCTCAAAAAGTATTGGAAGTCTTTCAGAATTTTAGCCCTCTGTCATTCGATATAACTGAGATTCCATGCGGTGGCGAGTATTATCTTGAAACGGGTCTAGAATGGCCAATAGGTTCTTTTGAACATTGTAGAGATAATTCAGATGCAATTTTACTTGGTGCAATAGGATGGCCAGGTGCACAACTTCCTAATGGCGATAATGCCGGGGGCCAGGTAATCTTAGGTTTACGCTCGGGCTTAGATTTGTATGCAAATGTCCGTCCTGTCAAGTTATACGAAGGAGTATTACACAAAATTCATGGTAAACACAAAGAAGTATGGGATTCAAAGATAGTTAATATAGTTCTAATAAGAGAAAACACCGAAGGCCTATATCATGCATTATTGAGACGTTCAGCATTAGCTGCGTCTGGAAGTGAAAAAGATGAACCACTCGTTATTGAAAAGTTTCCTGGCCTAGACGGAGAAGTTGCATGGGATGTAAGACCAATTTCTAGAACTGGTAGCCATAGGGTGATTAATTTTGCATTTGATTTGGCAAACAGACGTGGAGAAAAATTAGGAGAAAATCAAAAGGTAACCTGCGTAGATAAAAGTAATGTTACTAGAGGTTGTAGACTATTTAGACAAATATTTAGGGAAATTTCCTCAGAATACCCTCATTTAGAAACTCATGAGGCATATATTGACGCATTTACAATGTGGCTAATTCGAAGTCCTGAAGACCTTGATGTAGTAGTCCTTCCAAACATGTTTGGAGATATCGCTACAGATTTAGCTTCAGTCCTTCAAGGAGGATTAGGAATGGCTGCTAGTGCAAATATTGGCGATAATCACATGTTGTTTGAACCAGTCCATGGATCTTCTCCATTACACGCTGGAAAGAATATAGTTAATCCTATTGCCACAATTTCTTCTGTTCAATTAATGTTTGATAATCTAGGTGCCAGGCATCAAGATCAAAATGCAACTTTGTGCGCCGATATTCTTGATAGAGCAATCGCCGAGCATCTTTCTGAAGGCGGCCCGGTAACTTATGATCTTGGAGGAAATGCATCAACGTCTGACGTAGGGTCTGCAATTGCTAAACGCTGTGAAAAAATACTCAAAGAAACATTTGATAATTAATCAATATATATGTATACTGAATAAATATTAATCCATGTCACTTGCTATTTTTCTGACAACATATGGTATTAAACCAATCATAAATAACATCAAAGCTATCCCGCCAATTGCAGCCATAAAGATGCCTAATCCTTCACTTGTATCCATAGCAATATACCCAATTATCATTATTAATAGAATTCCACCGAGTACAGAGATTGTTTCGATTATCATCTCACCAGAGGCCTTCCAACTTCCGATATATCCCATTCTTAATCCATCAGTTCTACCATCGGCTAATGCCATAGAAACTGGGTAAACAAGAATTTGTATAGTTCCCATAATTGAAATAAATAGGGCAAGTCCAATGAAGAGCCCACTTAAGATTGTAATGCCAATTTCCGATGCAAGAAAAAATAAAATTAGATTAGAAATTGCAATAAGTAATATTCCGGGAATCCAAATCAAAACCGTTACTAAGCCATACTTCATTGTACTCAAACCAGCAGAAAAATCCAAACCCCCTGTCTTTACTGGGCTAGGAGCATGGTCAACTAATATTGGACTACTCTGTGGTTCTGGAGTCATATTTTCATTTTCAAATACTAAATTATTATCTGCATTTTCTTCTTCCATACAAGGTTACCACACTTATTTATTTATATATGTTTCTTTTAAAAAAAATATTTCTTAAAGCCAAAATGGTGTTTGGCCCCTAGTCAATAATTAAAAGTTTAGGGCACCCTAAACTTTTAATTATCCTCTTATTTCCGGAGGCACATGGATGCACGCCCCGAACGTCAAATGTTAAACTTTAAAGATTGGTCAACTGTGAACAAAGCAATTCTTTTTACCGGATTAATAATCTCTTCATCTATATTATATCTAACATTTAATGTAAATTATGATGAATGTGATGATAAAAGCAATTGTCTTATTGTAGCATTTGAAGTCAAAGATACTTATTTAATATGGGATAAAAATCCTCAACATCTTGCAGATAAGCTTAGTGTATTATCTGGCATGGATGTTGAAATATATCCAGTCACAGACTCACGGGCTGCTATTGAAGCATTAGATAAAGGAAATGCTGATTTGGCATTTTTGGATGGAGCAGCTGCATGGTTATCTTGGGAAGTTTACGATCTTGATATTCTTGCTGCTGAGCAAAAAGCAGATGGCAGAATGTATTACAATGCAACGGCATGGGTCAAATCAGATTCAGATATGGCGGCCGCCTATTTTGATGACGATGAATCTACAGATCCATTTGCATTAATGGAGGGCAAAACATCTTGTCACACTGGTTGGTTGAAAAGTGCAGGGATGTTAATTCCAATGGGGTATCTGATTGGAAACGGATATGCTGAAGTTATTGGCGATCCAAATGAAATCGAGTCTTTGCTAGATACTGTTACTAACTTTTTCTCTGAAGACTCAAGTATTCCAGAAGGAGGGACACAATACTCGTCATACAAAGGGGCATTAAGGTGCCTTTCTGATGGTACTGGAGATGTTGCGCTTGCCAAAGATTCAGTAGTAAATTCTTATTGTACTGGGCCCGATGCTGAAAGTTGGTGCCTAGATGAAAATGAATACGTTATGCTCCCTGCTTTCGGAAAGGGACCCAGTCATGCTGCAGTCTACAATCCAGAATATATGGATTCGGTAAAAGTAATAGCAATTCAGAATGCTTTAGTTGCATTAAATGAAGATGATGAAGGAACTCAAATCCTTAAAAATCTATTAAATACAGATGGGATGATGATTACCGATGCACAAACTCATTTAGGAACTTATGGGGCTGCTGTTTCTAATATACCCGGTATTCAGCAATTTTTCTACTGAGGTAGAACCTTGAACCCATTTCAATTTTTTGCATAATTATTTTGATTTTGAATCATCAGTTCATTCTCTTTGAGAATGATGAATAACTTGTATGACCAGATGTATTAGATTCAGTAACTCTTTGCCCTAATGTACTTTTGAGGTTAGAAGATACCTACTAATTTCCACGGCCATCCGTTTATGTTATATTGTTTAATTTTAATGATTCTAACTTTTATGAATAAAAGAAAATTTGTGAATGATACTAAAGTACTCAGTTGATACAATAAAACAAAAATCTACAATCTTTTGATAAGTGATTAATCGACGTAGGTCTACTTAGGTGGTTGTAGTGAGAACAGGATCAAAAAATAAAACAAGCAATAGTGGGAAAAAACAAACACTATCGGCACTAATTTTAGTTTCAATAATGATATTTAGTACTCAAATGTACACATTTCAAAATTTTGATACCGATCAAAATCTTTCTGAGAGGGAAATATCGCCTAATAAAACAACCATTCAACAGTCATCAGAGAATTCTGATGAACCAAACGGTCAACAATCTCAATCACAGGAATTTAACCCATTCAATCACCCAATTTTTTCTAATCCCTCTTATCATGATCCAGCATCATACTATGGTAAAGTTTCTGATATATCTGCTCTAACTGCATTCCCTGGATATGAGTTTTATTTAGAAGAAACAAATACAGATGATCATGACAACGACGGAATAGATGATCTAAATGATTTAGACGATGATAATGACGGCTTGAACGATCTTATCGAAAGGTTTGACGGTTGTTTCGGGACCCATCCATTTGATCATGATAACGACGGCTTACAGGATGACGTTGATTGGGATGACGATAATGATGGGATATTAGAAGGCCCAATTGATTATACACAAGGAAACGATCCAAAAAATGTCTCATCCGATAGATATATTTCAAGCACTACTATTCATCCATGGACTGGATTAGAAGTTGGTACTGCCTACTTAGTAGACCAAAATCCATTTGATCATGATAATGATGGAGTTCCTGATGAAGATATTGATGGATCCGGAAAAGGTACTTATGACGAAGATGATGACAATGATGCGCGTTTAGATCAATTTACATGGCCATGTGATTTTGATGGTGACGGAATACAAGACTATTTTGATATAGATGATGATAATGATGGCCTCATCGACTTATGGGATGAACACCCATGGGATTCTGATAAAACCGGTAATATCACAACTTCTGGAGTCAGCTGGGAAGCAGCTGTACTTTGGGCGTCTAATCAACAACATGAGATATCTATGACTGCACTGGGTCTTTCAGTTTCGGAACTAGAAATAGAAGCAGGAGACACTGTCCGGTGGACAAACGACCACAGTGACGACCATCAGGTACTTGCTGGAGATGGATCTTTTGATAGTGGAACTATCGTACAAGGAGGAAGCTTCAGTCATACTTTTGACGGTGAAGGTGTTTGGACTTATTCTGATCCTTTGACCTTACTAGAAAGCTTTAGTGGCACAATAACTGTTAGAGGAGATTCTGGAAGGGCAATGCCAGATGTCTTTAATATAAACGCCGAAGTTTATGGTTCAGATACTTTTGATTTTGTTAAGAAAGAAAGTAGTATTTGGCATCCTCGCTTACAGGCCTTTTTTGAAATTGTGGATGGAGATCTTGACAATGACTCTCTCCCCAATTTTATTGATCCTGATAACGATAATGACGGTTTTCCTGATTCTTCAGACACCGATGATGATAATGACGGATTATTAGATATGTATGATGTAGATGATGATAATGACGGCATACCTGATACGTGTATCCAAGTTGATACAAATGGAGACGGTATAGGAGATTACCCTAATTCACAACCAATAGGCATACCTGGTATAGATTGTGAACTTGATTATGATAGAGATGCTGATGATGATATTTACAGGGCAATAGATTCTGATTATGATTTAGTATGGGATTGGAAAGATACTGATCTCGGGGCCGCCGTCCCTGCCGACAATCTACTAGGGAATCCAGGGGTAGATCCAAACGATTTACCTTATGATCTTGATAATGATGGAAAAGTAAATGAGGTCGACTCATTTATGAATTCTACAGATGATGAAGTACTAGCTTGGAACTGCCCTTCATTAGCAAATCCAAATCCACAATCTTCAGACGATAATTGTATTTTTATGCGGAAATCTTACACTGGTAATAATGATTGGGATGGCGATGGATTCAACAACTGGGTCGATGTAGATGATGATAACGATGGCGTTCTTGATTGGTTAGATATTGATGAAAATTGTGATTTAGACGATGATAATGATTTACACCTATTAAATGGTTCTAGATACAGAGATGATGGCCCTAATTCCATAGATACTGATATCGACGGAGATGGTATTGCAAATGATGAAGACTGGGATGATGATAACGATGGAATTTCTGATTTCTATGATCCTGATGATGGTAATTGCGGTGTTGTCGACAATGATGGTACTGACAATTTTAACGGTAATTCGTATTCTCATTCTGATGGAGATATAATAGATGGAAGTGAAGATTCAGCCCTCTACGCTGGAACCGGCACGCTCTTGTGGGATATGTTCTGGCATTTCAGCCCATTTGTTGGGGATACCCAAGGATTTATATTGCCATATAATGGATATGAAACTGGAACAGGTGCCGACTCATTAACAGTTACTCAACATGGGACAATTCCAGAAATATATTGGAATATAATGATGAAATGGAGCCCTTGGAATGGGAATAATTATTTCGACATTGATATGGATGGGGACTCATTAATCAATGGAATTGATGTTGATATGGATGGAGACGGACTTCCAGATTGGTGGGATCAAGATGAAGGTTCAGATGGAGTTCTTGATGTAAATGATCCTGCATTTGGTGGTTCTCTTGATGATGGGGAATGTGGACTTTCTTTATCTTTCTTAGTCAATCAGGCAACTGGTCCGGTAGCATGTGGACTTTCTTATGCATGGATGTATGGATTTCCTCTCTTAGGTGCAACACAGTCAAACGGCAATATCTACACTCTCCCTTATAGTAGTAGGCCGGATCCATTGCATGATGATGGGGAATATGATGGAAGTAATTCACAAGGTAATAATCAATGTTCAGATAAATGCTGGTGGTTCACTTTTGACCCAGGCAGTAATCCTACCCCTACTGCTGCTGTAACATATAATGATGTTAGAAATAATAGAGATTTGTATATAGCATATGTTGGATTAAATAAAGGGTTATTCCAGTGGACTGCGGATAGTAATGCTAACCTTTTCCCTGATGAAGTAGCTGATTTATTAAATGATGACGTAGATCCAGATAATGATTGCCCCGCGCCGATAGTAGGTAACTTAAATCCATCTTGTATGGCAAATGACACCGGTGATCTTGACGATGATTTTGATGGAGTATATGACCATTGGGATGTTGATGATGATAATGATGGTTTATGGGATTACTTTGAGGTAGATGTTGATGATGATTGGGATGATGATGATGAAACTAATGACGGCATTTATTATTTTATTGGAAGCAATTGTGAAGATAATGATGACGATGGATTAGATACTGACCCAGATAATGATGGCTGGTATCAGGCAGTATGGGACCAGGGTGTTTTAGGACAAGCTTTACTATTTCCAGAATATTACGATGTAGATAACGATAACGACGGTATTCCAGATGGAGAAGATCCAGACGATGATAATAATGGAATCTCCGATGCCGATCAGGAATTAATAGCGGAGTGTTTTTCAGGTGAAGAGCAAAGTGTTTGGGATCACGATAATGATGGAATACAAAACTGGGCAGATGATGACTGGGATGGCGATGGTATTCCTAATTCGATTGAATTAAACTCAACGAATGGCCTAATTTCTGCTTTTGATCATGACAATGATGGTTTACGCGATGATGTTGACGAAGATGATGACCAAGATGGTATGAAAGATGAAGATGAAGTTTTACTTTGGCCTACAAGGTTTGGTGCTGAATCTACAAACCCATGGGATCATGATGATTTCGGCAATGGATCAGCAATTGCAAACCCTCTTGATAATTTCACTGGCCCGGATTCAATTGATCAAGATGATGATGCTGATAATAGATCAGACAGTGATTTTGACCATATGGAAGAAGATTTTAATCCTGAGACATCAGATTGGGATTCAAATAATAATGGAATTTTAGATGCTGATGATAAAATCCCAAGTAGGATAACTTTGAACTCACCTTCAATTTTATGGCTTGATGCTTTTAATCCAGCTATTTTCTCAGGTCAAGTAAATCTTTTGGCCTCTAACGGTTCTTTCGTGCCAACGGCAAATATACCTGTTCAGATTCATATTGTTTGGACTAGAAATGGTACTACAGCCTTGGAGACAGTTGATGTTTTAACTGGTAATGATGGTAAATATGTAGTTGGACAATTTTTATTCCCAGAGGATATTTCTGTAGGACCTAATTCTACTTATTACGTATATGCTGAAGTTACTGAAATGTTCATACATGACAGCTCGGTTACCGAGCAAGTACCTGTAGAAGTAAGGGCAAATACTACTACTGGCTATAGTGCAGGAACGCAATTCCGTTCTGATGAGATGCCATTAAAAATTAGTCTAAAGACACATTATTCTGCTGATTATGATCGTGGAATTTTTGATAATAGAATTTCAAATGCACCTTTCTCTTTTACTGTCAGTGATAGTAAGAATTTATTTGGAAATGTCACTCATCCTACAGAATTTGATGGATATGGATATGGATATAGGGCCAGTAAAGATGGATGGGCCAATTTAAGATTCAATCAATCAAATGGGATAAACGGCGCTTGGGAACAAGTACAATACAATAGTGCATTGAATAATGGTGAAGGTACTTTACCTGGGGGATGGGAGGAGATACTGTGGAATAATTTTTCAAAGATACATGATGTTATCCGATCTCCATATGTGGAAGTTCCAACTAATGTCCCGACAGGGGATTACTTCTTTGTCGGTTCTGTAAACCCATCACTTGGATATGATTGGCCGTGGCCTTACTTAGAGGCATCAGATACTGATAGTTTTACAATACGTTCAATGAAGCGTATGTTTATTGAGGCTCAACTTATAACTCCTTCAATAAGGCCTGTTTACTTTTATGATGCCACCCAGTTCACTGGGTCTTCATTTGGAGCATGGAGGGCTTTATTTCATTCTCCTTCTCTTATTGACTCTGGTCTTGATTACTCAGAAGTTAGTATTGGCAAAGCATACCCTATTCTTTGGGATGGTCAACCATCAACTCTTGGATTAATTGCGGGTGGAGTACTTCTGGATAACAATAATCAACCTTTCATATCAGCCAATTATCTTGAAAATAATAGACATGTCCCTGATGGTTATTATTGGTCTACAAAGTTACAAAATGGGGCTTCATTTGATGTCCCTCCGTGTGGGGCTTCGGATCCAACAGATCCATCAAGTCCAATTAGGTGTGAAATTGTTCCAGAGATGTTTACTGGTGAAAAATGGTATGTAGAAGGGAAAGTATGGAATAGGACATTTGCACCTTGGGCAAACGATCCTCTTTCATTAGGGGTAGATGAAGATCGAAACGAAGTTTTTGCAGGATCTAGAGAAATTTTACGAGTGGGGAGGCCCAGTATGATAGACGGAGAAGCAAGATTTGAATTCAATGGCTCTTGGTATTCCTATTATCCAGCTGGAACATTTGGAATAAAAACTAGCTTCACAAATTCAGATTATTATTTCACTGGAAATCAATCACAAGTATTGGCCCCAGTAGGTAGTTTTGGTAATATTTCAGTAATAGGTACCACTGATTTCCAATTAACTGCAACACCTCGTTTGTACCGTGGTCAAAATGCTACAATTGAAGCACGTTTGATAGATAATGCATTCCAACCAGTACGTGAAATGCCAGTGAACTATACATGGTCTGCAGATGGCACAAGTGATGTTGTCATAACTGATAATAATGGTGTCTTCAAAGTTAATCTGACTATTGGCGAAGATCATGAACTTGGTAACTTTACTTTAGGATATACATATCTTGGCGACTCCATCAGAGAAGGAAACTCTGCTGAAATATCCCTTTGGGTTGTTTCTAGAACTTTTATAAACCTACAGAGCACAACTTCCAATTTACTATCAAGTGGAGATATTTGGGAATTTACAGCCCAAGTTACAGATGACAATAGGACTGCATTTGACAAGGATTTAGGTCAGGCATTATCTGGTTGTGAAGAATTAGGTGGTGAAGTTTCTATAATAATGGAAGGTATAGACTTTGAGGACAGGGTACATCGGCAAATTGTCGAGCAATTATGTCCAAATGCCGGTTCAATAAATCACCAAATAGTGTTGAACCCTCAATTACTGCGGGATGATCCTTTTTCATTCCTCCCGGATGGGTTCGGCCCGGTAAATGTAATTCTTAGATTTGAAGAAAATCTTCCTCATGAAGGCTGTGAACCATTAGCCGTAGAGATGCTTGCCGTATCTGGTGCATGGGATCCTTGTGTAATGATAGCAAATAATGACCACTTTAGGAAAGTCATGCAGTTCCAAGTAGATGGATTTAGCTTAATTGGCAGAACTGCATTAGCGGTCGAAGACCAGATAGTTTACACCTCCGAAATTGACCCTAATACTGGAATTGCAGTCGAAAAACCAATGATAGTTAACGGCCAACTTACGGATGAATTAGGCGGTTTGTTAGATAACAGAGCTATTCGAGTTACTTATGAAATGGATAATTCTGACAAAGGAATTGTTTCATGTATTCCAGGCATAACGGACTCTACTGGAAATTTTTCAATAATATGTCCAATTTCAGGAGTTCAAGCGGGCCAAGCAAAAGTAAGAGTTGAATTCAATTCATATGAAAATAATGATAGATATAGGTATGATAACCAATCTGTGACCAGATTTTTCCCAGTATTCTCTAATTCTTCATTGAGTATTTCAGAAATTGGACCATTTAGATCTGACTTCACACAATATGAATTTTCAAACGGTTCTAAATTTGATGTTTTGTACTTGAAAGAAGCATTCCATATAGATGCTACTTTAATCCAAACAAATGGTAATCCTATAGGGGGCAAGTGCCTAAATATATATTTAGATCCAGAAACAAACACTAGGCCTATGGCCACAGTAATTACTCAGGATGGTACTGGAGAAGTTGAATGGTATTCTGGAGATCCGGAAGATAACCCAAGTAGAAGAGGGGTAGAGCCAAATGGAAATCAATTAGAGGGCTTCCGTACCATTAGAGTTGCATATGAACCTGATAAGGAAATACCAGGAGGATGCAGGGCTGAATCTAATCCAGTTGTCAATAGCTCATATGTGGACGTAGAAGTATTAGTTCGTAGTAGGGTAGATATTTTATTGAAAGAACATTGGTCAAATCCACAAGGATATCAGGAAGGAGATTTAATATCCGGAGCAGTTGCAATTTTAAGAGATCGTTTGGATATAACAGTCGAAGGAGAACAGGTTATTTTCACAATACAATACTGGAATGGTACTGGTTGGGAAACTCATGATGTTGAATATCTAACCACCAATGAGCAAGGCGTTGCAAATTTCAGCTTCATCTACACGGCAGAAGAAATACCTGGTGAATTAGATAAGACTGCAGAAGATGGAAAATGGAGGGTATTAGTTCAATTCCAAGAATCAGCTTTCTTTGAAGGTGAATACCTTAACAACACTCCTGTTATTGCCCTTGGTGGAGATTTAATGGTTGGGAAACAGAATTTCTTCACCTCCCAAATTTTGATTATCGGTGCGATTTCTATCGCAATAGCGGCACTGGTTGGTGCAGTAATGTATCAAAATTACCGTGAGAGACGTAAGATTGAAGTTATTAGAGGAATTTTAACAGATTCTTTGATGGCCTTAAAAGCGTCTAATAATTACATTGAAGCGATTTTTGACTGCTATAAGAACCTCATTAAATTCTTTAGATCAAAAGGAGCAATGAAGAAAGTATTCGAAACAACTCGTGAATTCGAGGATGTGATTAGTAATATGCTAGCCGGAGTAATCCCTCCAGAAGAAATGAATATCTTTTTCTCTATTTTTGAAGAAGCAAGGTATTCAGATCATGAAATTGGAGCCGATCAAAGAGACCGTGCGATACAAGTATTCCAACAAATGATTACTCGTATTACTGGTGCTTTAGGTGAGGGTATGTTGAACCGTTCCTCAATTAATGAGTCTGGATTATATGGTGCAGCAGTAAAGGCCGGGGAGTTCATTGATTCAGATGGAAATGTTAGAGTTGCCGGTACAGATGATGAGTCAGAAACTAATGACTTTAGGATATGATAATAATACTTAAAAATACTTATTTGAATATTTTCAAACTCATTTTTAGTTTTCTTTCGCCCGTAGCATTGATAACACAACCTAAGGTGGCGGCGATACCCAACAAATGTCGAGGGAGTCATATGAGTAAAAATAACAGAAAGACCAATCAGTCCCTTATCGCTTTAATCAGCGATTTGAAGGACCAGAGCAGGTCATCTGGCTCTGCACTGTGGCGAGACGTCGCGCTTAGACTTGAAACAAGTCGAAGCAATTGGGCCCAACCAAACCTAAGTCGCTTGTCGCGACATGCTAAGGATGAAGATATGATCCTTGTTCCTGGTAAATTACTAGGTAGTGGAGATATCTTTGGTAAGGCCAACGTCGCTGCTTTCAGTGTTAGTTCCAGTGCCCGCTCAAAGATAGAAGCCGCAGGGGGCCGTGTAATAACGATCCGCGAATTGATGAAAGAAAACCCAAATGGAAAAGGAGTGAGAATACTTGGCTGAAACAACAACTTTTGTTTACGATGCTAAGGACAAAGTTCTTGGTCGCTTAGCCAGTAAGGTAGCAAAGCAACTGCTTTCTGCCAGAAAATCTGGTAGTCCTAATAAGGTGATTATAATTAATGCTGAAGAGGCAATAGTTTCAGGCCATAGAAAAGCTATCTTGGCTGATTATGATTTTAAATATAAACTAAACCATCCAAGGAAGGGACCTTTCTTTCCAAGAATGCCCGATTTAATATTAAAGCGTACAGTTAGAGGTATGTTGCCATATCAGAAAAATAGTAGTGGACGTAATGCACTTCGAGATTTACGAGTCATTATTGGACTACCTTCTAACTTGTCTGGTGATGAATTACCAGCAGGACATGAATGGGGCGATACTTCTCAATTAGATCGCCCACTTCCACTAAAGTTTGTCCGATTAGGTGAAATAAGCTCGTCTCTAGGAGTAGATGCTACTAGATGGAATAGGGGTGACAACTGATGGCAGCAAGAAAAGCACGTAAGATAGTAAATGTGACTACTAGCGGTAAGAGAAAAACTTCTATTGCTAGGGCTGTTGTTAAGAAAGGAAAAGGACGAGTCCGAGTAAATGGACAACCTCTTCACATAATGGAACCAACTTTAGCTCGTAGAAAGGCATTAGAGCCAGTTCAAATTGCTGATGCAATGGAACGACTCTCCAAGGTAGACGTCGTAGTAGACGTACACGGAGGAGGACAAATGGGACAAGTAGACGCAATAAGAACTGCCATTGCTCGTGGTTTAGTAAAGTGGAATGGAGGAGCAGAGGGCGATGATGAAGAACTTAGAGACGAATATATTCGCTTTGACCGTACATTACTTGTCAATGATCCAAGAAGAAAGGAAGCCAAGCATCAAATGGGACGTGGTGCCCGTAAGAAATGGCAGAAGTCGTATAGATGAGGTGAAGAAGTATGTTAATTCCAGTAAGATGTTGGAGCTGTGGCAAAGTCATAGCTCATATATATGCCAAATATAAAGATGCTTTAGACAACGAAGGAGACACAAGTAAAGTGTTAGACGACGCAGGTGTAACAAGATATTGCTGCCGAAGAATGTTCGTTGGACATATCGACTTAATCGATGAAATAGCCCCTTTCAGTATTGCTCGTGAAGAATTATAATTTTCCGACAATATTTTGAATATGAATGATTTCGTAATGAAAAACATGGGGCCTGTAGGTTAGCTTGGTCTATACTTCGCGGCTGGGGGTCGCGAGACCCAGGTTCAAATCCTGGCAGGCCCACCATAACTTACACGTCACTCTTGTAGTCAGATATACTGATTTTCTTATAGATAAGCAGGTTGATGAATGACTTTGTATTCCGATTTACATGGCTTTGCCCAAGAAGAGCGGAAGTTGTTCTATCTGTAAAAAGAAGGACTCAACAGAGTGGCATCACATCACAACTCAAGCCACTTCAAAGGAAATAGGCATAATTGACCTTCTCAGTTCTCCAAACAATGTAAAAGAATTGTGCAGGATTTGCTATGATCAAACTATGATATCTCTGTCTTTAGAGCAAAAAAAGATAGTTAAAGATGAAAAACTGACTAACCTTAGAAATGAACAATCTATCTCTAGAAAGAAACTCCTCAAGAGGGGTGTGCTTTCTACAACGAAGAAACATGGTAGGAAACCAAAAGGCGTCACCACTCTAAATAAGTTGTATCCCCCTGATCATTATCTTCATAATAGTAATCAATACAATGAAAAAGAATCGAAAACATTTGAGAAGCATTATGTCTGGTCTGCAATGGATGCAGGGGCCCTTCCCAGATCTAAACCAGATAAAGACAGAAAGGTAATTTGCGCTAAATGTAATAGAGTAGGACATGAATCTAAAGATTGTGTTGCCAAGTCCATTAATGCAGGTTCTGGAATATTGTTTAACTTAGAGAGAAATGGCCTTCCTAAACGATGAACCCATTTCACCCTCCTTAGTGATTATAGAAGTGAAATTAACGAAGTATTCAAGGCAATACCAACGTATCATAAGATATGGGAAAGACCAGCTCAGTAGTTTCAATTTTTATAGGATTTTTAACGATCATTAAACGATTTTTCTGGATAATTTTAATTTCTATTATATTCCTTTTCTTCACAAACCAATAACTTTTAAATTTTTGTCACAAGGAATTAACACATTGCATTTACTAGGTACAAAAACACTCTTATGATGAACAGATTTATCATCAACTTACTATTTCTATTGCCACGAAAAACCTCTAATCTGCTAGTTGTGACGAGGATAATTTCAGTCCTTCGCCATCTTTATCACTGTCGCTTGGCACGTTCCATTTGGTGGAGAGGGCAAATTTTCTATCGGGGTTTGTAATTTAAACTTCTCTGCCACATTTTTCATCCCATAATGCATATAGTTATCGAGTTAAGATAACTCTAGCATAAATTCTAGAAGAGGACATAACCTCTCAAAACAATCAAGACATCTTCCGCGATTGCCTGTCTCATATCAGGGACTACACTAGGCAAAATTCTATTATATTGGGCATAATATGAGAATATCTATTTGTTTTTGTATATTGCTGAGGCCTTCTGAGTCTGTAGATTTTATTTATTTTAGATTCTAATTTAGTATTATGAAGAGAGGTTTCAAGGGCACATCCTCTTCTCACTTGTCATGGTCAACCAGGATTCAATAGCCACCCCTTTAAAGGCTCGAATTGACCAATTAGCCAAACTAATATCACATCATTCAAATCTTTACTATAACAAAGCAGAACCAGAGCTTTCTGATGCCGAATTTGATACTTTATGGAATGAATTACAATCGCTTTCTCCCGAGCATCCTCAACTGCAGAGGGTTGGTTCCGATCCTTCTCCTGGCTCAATCAAAGTAAATCACTTATTTCCTATGCTCAGCCTTGATAAAGCCAATAAAGATGATGAAGTCATTCATTACATTTCCCAAACTACTGCACAGGGTCGTAGATTTGTTTGTCAGCCGAAACTTGATGGTTCCGCACTTTCATTAGAATATCGTCTCGGCCGCCTTGTCCGTGCAGCAACACGTGGCAGTGGTACACGTGGAGAAGACATAACTGCAAATGCACGTAGAATAGCTAATGTTCCTGAATCAATAGGTTGGGCAGGAGATTGTCACATAAGAGGGGAAGTTGTAATGCCACTGGCGATATTTCGAGAGAAATATTTAGAAATAGCCCCAAATCCTAGAAATTTAGCAGCCGGATCTTTACGCCAGAAGACTTTAGAATCTGGCATAGGGAGAGCAGAGGACTTGATATTCCTTGCTTATGGGGCTAAGTTCCCAGAAGGTAATGATCGTCACCCAGATAGTCTGACGATTCCTAACTTTACATATGATTCAGAAATTATATCATGGTTAGAAACCATAGGGATTGAAGTTGCAGGAAATAATGTTGTAACAGGGCTCGATAATGAATCTACTACTACTGAAGTTATGTCGGCAATACAACATTGGACTAATAAGAGGACAGAAGCAGACTGGGAAATAGATGGTGTTGTTATCAAACTGGATAGATTAGACAAAAGAGAACTTTTGGGGATGACTGCACACCATCCAAGATGGGCATTAGCTTGGAAGTTTCCTCCAGAAGAAGCTAATACAGTTTTAATGGATGTTGAATGGCAAGTTGGCAGAACCGGCAACATAACTCCTGTTTCTAGAGTTGCACCAGTGGTCGTATCTGGAGTTACAGTTGAGAATACTACTTTACACAATCGCGGTGAAGTAACTCGCTTGGGAATAAAAATAGGAGACAAAGTCCGTATTGTCCGTCGAGGCGATGTAATTCCAAAAATAATTGAATCTCTTGGTAATGCTAAAAATACCGATTTGATTAACCGAAAACATGCTGATGGATCACCTTATCTAGAGTCTTTGCCAGAACCGAGAGAAATACAAATCCCTACAAATTGCCCTCGCTGCTCTAGTGAATTAGTAGAAGAGGGCGCTTTCATTCGCTGTATGGATATTACTTGCCCGTCTAGGTTAGAGCGTACAATATTGTATTGGTGTCGTTATTTAGAAATGGATGGTATTGGAGAAAAATTAGTAGGACAACTATGTTCTTCAGGTTTAGTGTCAAATGTAGCAGATTTGTATAAATTAAAACTTTCTGATATAATGGACTTGGAACGCATGGCCGAAAAATCAGCAAATAATGTTATTGGTGAGATTAATAATACTCGAAATATTTCTTTAACACAATTTATATCTGCATTTGGCTTACCTCGTGTTGGTCCAGAAATAGCAACTTTAGTTGCCTCAGAAATACAAACATTCGAGAAATTAATGAATTTAGTCAATACACGTGATGCTATTGTCGAGGAAGATGAGGAAGGAAAAATCCCAAAATTTAACTCCGCAGTTAGTAGATTGGTAGAGATAGATGGAATAGGTGAGACGGTTGCAAGATTAATTCTAGATGGATTAGCGGTTCGGATATCAACAATTTTAGATTTAAAGGAATATTTGGAAATATCGGGAGAGACAGAACAGGTAAAATCTGGTAAATTAATTGGAAAAACCTTCTGCATAACTGGAACACTGAGCCGTCCAAGAAAAGAAATAGCACTATCAATAAAATCAGAAGGAGGAAAGGTTCAATCTTCTATATCAGGGAATTTAGATTATTTATTAGCAGGCGAATCTTCAGGTTCAAAGTTTGATAAAGCAACCCGTTTAGGCGTACAAATAATTTCCGAAAAAGAACTGTCATCTTTAATTGGTTTAGAGATATTAAAAACATTACCTGAAGAACGCCAAAGCACTCTTGGAGATTTTTAATTAACCATACATAGATCCTGGGCCATTAGAACTATCTACGGGCGGATTTAGGCTTATTGCCATCATATCTCTTATTTGATCCTCTATTCTTTGAGCCTCTTTAAGCAAAGGCTCAGGGTCAAGATGTATTGCTGGTAGTAAACCGTCTAAACATCCAATAATCCTTGATGCAGCCCTTGCATCAGGAAATGGCTGACCTTCCAAGGGTCCTGCATTAGATTCAGCAAGTATGGCCAACGAGTCTATGCTCCGACGCCTACTCTCTCCCATCATTACTCCAGTCATCCCGCCAACTATTCCATGTTTCAATAAAGGTAACTCCATGTCCCTCAGCATCTTTATTGCAGCATCTGTTGATCCTATTCCGAGAATAGTTGTATCTACATCATCATCATCTAAAATAGTATGACCCTCTGTATCTCCTTTAACAAACGAATCAATCATTATTGATACTCCAGATTCAGATTCCTTTATCCAATCCATTAAACTACGTGCCAAACTCATTTTTATCTGATTGTCTATCTGAACTTCGGACATTATCAAGATTAACTTATCGCATTTATCTAATTTACAAACTGGTTCACCAGTATAAAATCGAAGTGGAGGGAGAGGCTTACCGTCCTGAACCAGGCACATTGGAGGAAGTTTAGGATGATTTACTCCTCCCACTAATCGCAATTCTAGCTTATCAATCAAGTAATGTGCTACAATACTACTCACAAATCCTACTGATGGAAAACAATTCACAACTAATGCCCCAGACGCATCAACTCCACTATCAACTTCAACTATCGGCCCCTCTGTCATATTACTCAATGAAACTAAATCACTGTTAACCGTTGTCACCTCTGGGGCTGTATGCAGGTCGGGGAAATTGATTGGGGACCCTCCAAAGGATACCAAATTCAAGACTATCAACTCTCTCCATCTTCTTGGAATAGATATGAAGAATGCCCTAGGAAATATTGGCTCTCAAGGCAAAGTCTCCCAAGGAAAGTCGGTATGCCAATAGTGATAGGGAATGCAATTCATAATTCCGTGGAAGATTTATGTAATTTTGACATTTCTAACAAAAATGATGATGATAAGGGATGGCTCCCTAAACTAGCAAAAAAAACACTAGATCATCATTGGCAATTACAAAAAGATATATTCTTCGATACTCCTAGGCGCCCTAAGTGGAAAAGTAATTCGTACAATAAGGCAATTGATGGCCTCAATAAAGCATTATATATGCTCCTAAGTCAAGTAAAAATTGATAATGTAAAATTGTCCAATGTTTCAGTAAGAATGTGGAGAAAAATCAGAGAAATAATAATAGCAGCAGAAGGAACTATGAATTCAAATTGTGGTAAATTGATGGGTAGGTTAGATCTACTGTTGAAAGATATTGATGAAGAAGGAAATCAAATTGGATGGATTGTTGTAGATTTGAAAACAGGAAAACCTCCAAAAGGAAAACTAAGTGAAACTGTAAATCGGCAATTACGTTTTTATCGTGATCTTTTGATGTTAATCAATATTAATCACCCTCCAATACGCGCTGAAGGATGGTATACTGCAAACGAAACCACGCATGAGGCGATCGGCCCTTCAGTAACTGATAATGCAATGACCACATGGGATTTAATAGAACTGACAGATATCCCATTTGAGGCCACTCCAGAAGAATTCACCTGTGGGTTTTGTGAATGGAAAGCATGGTGCCCAAAGTGGCTGATTGCAATAAATGAAGGGGTATTGAAGAAAGGAGGAAGGTTTTCTAATGAAGTAGTAAAATTAGTAAATTTTGATCCCGATGAAGGACTTGCATCATTCGAAGTAATGTTTCCAGAAGGCCAAGATGGAGATTTAGTAGAATCTGGAGAAAGGTTTGGGGCATTTTTAGCAAATCAACCTCTGAACCAATTAAGAGAATTATATTCACAGGGTTATGAAGGGCCGCTATTTCTTGGAAGTGCAAGGCTAGATGGAGAAATCCGTCATCTCGGAGACTGGTCAGAGATATTGCCTTGGAAACCATTATTGAAGTCAATCAGAGGATGACTTTACTAATTCATTCCACCAAATTTGAAATTCTTCAGGATATTGTTCCATTATCTTCCATAAGAGTATCAAAGTGGCCCCAGCATCAGCATCAGCAGAATGGGCCTTTTCAAGTGTAATTCCAAATTTATCACATAGAGCCCCCAAACTTCTTTTCCCATATTGACTAATTTTAAATTTTTTAGCTAATATCCAGGTATCAATAATTGCATAAGGCTCAGGAATTTCGGCTCCACATCTCAAATATTCCATTTTTAAAAATGGCCAATCAAATCTCTCAATATTGTGGCCAACTAAAATTGACCTATCAATAAGCTTTGAAATATTATCCACGTGTTCTTTGAATAATTCTGCATGTTTTACATCATCATCAGAAATTCCATGTATTTTTGTAGTTTCAGGTGGTATTTTCATATTAGGTTTAACTAAAGCCTCAGAAGTTATATGAGTCTCATCTACATCACTTCCAATGAAAGCGTATTGCACTATCCGATGTTTTGACGAATCAAAACCGGTCGTTTCTAAATCAAATCCTAGAACTCGAAAACCACTTAGCATACTTATTCTGATTCTTTCGAAAGTGGCTAAGTCCATGAACTCTCTTAATTGGATGAAATATTACTATTGTCCCAACATGCCTATCAATACTGAGCATATCACGTCTAATAATGAGAGTGTACGGCACACCAATCACATTGATGGTAGCCTTTATGCTAATTACTACATTGTTTGCAGGTTGCAGTGGTCTTGGCAACATAAATCCCAATGCAAAATTAATTTCGGATGTAGGGGAAATAAATGCCGGAGAAACTGTTAATTTTGATGCGAGGGGTTCAACAACGCCAGATCCAACAATAATAGAGGAGTATAGATGGGACTTTGATGATGGAAATCAAAGAACAACAAAGCAAGGAGTTGCTAATCATCAGTTTTCTATTCCAGGTTATTATTCTATAGAAGTAACAGTCGTCAACGACCAAGGAGGTACAGATACAGAGTATATTTCGCTTTTCGTAAACTCACCTCCAACTTTAATTTTTGAAGTATCTACAGTGATTAGAACAGGTGATACAGTTTCTTTAGATGCTAGTGACTCAATAGACCCAGAAGGAGGAGTGGTGAGTTTTGAGTGGGATTTTGACATAACGGTGGATACAAATAACGATGGTAATCCTTCTAATGATGTAGATGCGCATACCTCCATCTCTAGCGGACTCTTGCTGGCTGAATCTGGTAACCGCACAGGCAGAATAACTGTGATAGATGACAAAGGTGCTACAAATACCTCAACATGGACAGTTATGGTCATATCTAGAACCTTCAAAATAACCTGGGAGCAAAAACATGTTGAATTGGAATGGAATGGTTATTTGGAGCAAGGAAAATCATATGAAATAATGAAAAACCCATTTCCTGATTCTAGAATAATTAGCATGAACTCAACTTTAGTACTGGCAAGGGATATTCTTCCCATAATGTGGCCAGAAGACAACTTTACTCTATCAATCCGAGTACCTTCTTCTGGCTGGAATATATTTTCTTCTACTACGCACGACAATATAACTCAAAATGCTTCTACAACTATACTCAAAAATCAAATGAACGCATACCCTGAATCAGGATATACGATATCTGCAGATTCATCAGAAGAACTATTGTATTCATTACTTAATCAAGCCGGACAGAGATTCGGACAAGGGGATTGGATTTGGACCATAACTGCAGATGAATGCCATCCCGATATACCAATAGATGGCATCGATCCAGATCAAGGAAATGACTGGAAATTGGTGATCGATTTTCTAGTTCTAGTCCCAAGAATAAGTGAAATTGGAATTTAATAATTCAGTATTTCTAGTGCGAAGTGCTTTGAACTTAGGGTTTATGGCAGGTACATGGTTAAGTCAATGCTGATAACCAAGACCTCTATTAGAGCTCGATTAATAATAGATGCTGAAGTACAAATGCACAACCCAAGCGATTATGATTTTTCTCCCAGAGCAGATATTGAAGGTAATGTATTACAGCTCCGTAACGAAGGAGATACCAATCCTGCAACTACAGTTGAATTAGATCAAGAACAAATGATAATTGTTGAAAGAGATAGACTTGTAGAATTACGTGTTAAATTTTCTGTGCAAGGAATGCACGGCGTCCTCACAGCTAAGACCAAGGTCGTCAGGGATGGGCCAAACTCTAAGAAATTAGCAGAGCCAAGATGGAAGACTGTATTACCATTAGTTATGTAAGATTCGATTTCTACAACCGTCGGGATTAAACAGAAGTCGTGGCTCGCAACGATTGTTGGACCCATAGTGTAGCCTGGATATCACAGGGGCTTGCGGAGCCTTTAACCCGTGTTCAAATCGCGGTGGGTCCGCCACTCTGAATTTATCATTAGTATGTTGTTTTGCAACCTTTTTCATCGTTTTTTACCCATTTAGCCCATCTTTTGATATGGTTTTGCAACATAGGTAGGGATAAGGTGAGATAGAATGAAGGTAAATAACAATGTAAAAATTAAGCCAAAAAGGACAATAGGATTAATATTAACTTTAGCTGTAATTTCATTATTAGCAGGTGCATCAGTTAGTGCCAGTGTTGATGAATTTGTAGAACCAAGGTATGTAGAAGATAACCCGTATGCAGGTGTAGTTGATGATGCAGTTGGAGATGCTACTTGGGAAGAAGTAAAACATGATAAAAAAGGAATCAATAATTTAATCAAGTCATTTTTGAAAAATAGAATTGGTGGTTTAGATGAAGAAAGAAATGAACACCTAGAAGAAAGAATTGCTGCTATTGAGGCTTTAAGGACTGCTTTACAATTTTGTCTCGATAATCTAGATTGCAATGCTGAATCAGAAGTCCTATCTCTGACATTATTATCTATAGATTTAAGAACACCATCAATGAATGCTAAAATTGGTTTTGAAGAGGATGGATGGCGATACGAAGATCTGACAGAAGCAGAATGCGAATCTCGCACTGGTAATTGGGCTTCAGATGAGGGCAAATCATACTGTTTTAGGCCAGGGGGTTCTTGGATTGACAACGATTATGAAGATAAACATGATGAAGAGTGGTTTGATTGCAGAACTAAGGAACTTTGGACAGATGAAAAGCAAGAATGGTGTGATGATTTACAAGACAATATGAAATTTAAACCATTTTCACCAGAGGCAGCGCACAAAGATTGGAGTGCAATGGAAAAGACAGATATTTCAGAAAAAATGACAATGACTGAGAATTCTGCAATAGCGATTTCTTATTGCATAAATAATCATGAATGTGGCGGAATAGACATGACAAATGATGATCGTCATGATTTGAACTCAATACTGACTAAAGTCGGCGAAGAAATGGCGAAACGTCATGCCGACTATCAAGAATGCCATGAAGAATTAGATTGCGAAAGAGAATCAGAGGACAAACAACAAAGAGAAATGAAAGGATTAGTTAGTAGGATGAAAGACATATTCAAAGATGATGATCTCAAAGATTCTCCACTACCAGCAACTTATGATAGATCAGATTTTACCAGATTTGAAATGACACAAGAAATTTGTGAAGCAAGGGATGGAACATGGACTGCAGCCCCAGATAGAGGAGAAGGATTCTACTATTGTGATAATTTAATAGATGGTGTTGATAAAGAATGCGAAGATGACGAAGACGAGAACGAGTCAGAAATTGACAATGAGGATAACAGCCAGGAAAGCTGTGAAGAGGCCGGTGGAACATGGTCCGAAGATCGCCAAGAATGTTACTAAACTAAACATAATACCTAATTAACCAAATATTGGTCACGACTCTGTGTTTTTTTACACAGAGTCACCCAAGATTTGAATTAGAAACTGCTATCGCAAATTCATGGGGGGAGAATAATATTTCATTATCCAACTCCATTGATAGAATTGCAAAACTAATATTAAGTTTAACCATCCTTATGATAATAAATTTAATTGCAGTACCAATTCTAGTTAATTCAGAAAGCTACGGGGATATTGTGCCTTATCTACTATATTCTCTATTTCTTACAAGTTTAGGTGTACTTACAGGCCTATCTATGGCATGGGTGCTTTACACAAATCAAGATTTAAAATCCAGTAACAGTAATCCCGATGAAGAAAAACTAGAGGAAAAAAGAGAAAATCTACCTATGATGTCAACAGATGTCAAATCTGTTGTCCAAATTTTACAAGCTAATAATAATAATATGTGGCAAGCAGAATTAGTTCGTCTCGGTAACTTTACCAATTCCAAAGCTAGCAGATTATTATCAACTATGGAATATGAAGGATTAGTTAGACGAGTAAGAGATGGCATGGGCAAACGAGTTGAATTAATTATAAATGAGGATTTAATATGAATAATAATGATAATAAAAGAAATTTCTTAATTACTGGAGTATTAATGATAGTAATAATATCCATAATTACAAGCATATTATTCTCATTAGAAAGTGGCGATGGAGACACAGATTTAGTTGCAAATAATTTTATTCTCATACTAACTTTAATGCTTCTCGTATCAATTTTAATGCTATTTCTCAGCATTATTTTCCAATGGGGCCCATTCAAAGACGATAAAATACGACTATCTAAGGAAGATGGCCCGATATTACTACTTCTCATTGCCATGTTCTTTATCGGATTTCTAATTCAACCATCATTATATTTGCCAAAAGCCTCTCCAAATTTAGATGTCTTAGGCTTAATCTTTCTAATGATACCAATATTAATTATTATTTTTATGTTGTCAAACTATCAAAAGGCCATCAAAAACAAACACTTAACAATTATTTCTGAAGAAGAATAGTAATTACAAAAATAATGTTAAAAATTAAATGTTCCACTAAGAGTAAACAACATAGTGTCCTTTTTCTAGAGTGGTATAGTCTGTTACTGACAAAATTTTTCCCTCTAATGCAGATTCAGCTATGTCTCGCATCGCCTTACTTATCCAATTAATATTATCAAATTCTGAGTTCTTGAACCAACCATAATCAGAAATTTCATCTTGATCAATTCTTATCTCAGTGTCTTCAGTGGTGACTGAATAAGCAATAAATATTCCAGGTATATCTTTGTATATTCTTTCCCTAACTGCAATCAATCCTACTACTTTACCTGTAATTCCACATTCTTCATTTAATTCTCGAAGAACAGCAGTTGCAGGGGCTTCATATTTATCCACTGCCCCTTTGGGCATTCCCCACAGATCAAGTGTTGTTCCACGCGCTTCTTTTACGAGTAGTATTCTCCTATCTTGGACTATACATGCAGCCACTCCCAAATCTATGTTAACTGCCTTCATATTCGTAACAAACAATAGTTACTTATGAACTCATATTATTGATGTTTTAATACTCAATGCCTATTTGTGATGTTCTATGCGAATGGATAAGGGCGTATCTGTGACGAAAGGAAAGTATGGCAAAAGTAACGCTATAGATTTATCTGATTGGGGGAGGCCATTTGCAAGGATAATTGCTAAAAAAATCGAGAAAACACCTATATCAGTTATACAAGTAACAAACCTCCATTTGTTACTGTCTCTTTTTTGTGCTTGGTTAATAATAGAGGGTTATACTATTGAGAGTTGCTTTTTGTTAGTGGTGAAGGGAGTTATAGATGCAGTAGATGGCGAATTAGCACGCCTTCGTGAAAGGCCGTCACACGTGGGAAGATATTGGGATACGGTTGCTGACACTATTGGATTGATAGTAGTAATGTATTCATTCGGAATTCTTTTAAATTGGGAAATTAGATTAACTTTTACAATGATTTTAGCTACATTATTTCAATATTCATTATTCAATCATTTTTCAATTATGATGAGAATACTAGGTTCCGGAGATAATACTAGTAGAATTGATGAACGCGTCCGTCCAACCGCCCAACCGTGGGAGAGTCAAAAAAATGTTAATTTTTTACATTTTATATATATATTATTTTTTAGTTGGCAAGATAGTATAATTTCAAAGTTAACAGGAAAAGGATCAGAAAAATTAGTGTTCGAGTTAACAGTTTCTTCTATACTTGGATATGGCATGCAATCATTATTTATCTTTTTACTTGCAATGGTAAATCAACTCAACCACCTTCCTAGTTTAGTTATTGGAGTAAATGTATTTTTAATGGCCTTAATTATATTACGAAGTAGATTATGAAAGTGAATACTAAGTATGTAGACATATGGGAGTTAACATGGATACCGGACTCAACAATGCTGTAGTTTTAGTTACTGGAGGAGCAGGAGGAATAGGACAAGCCATCTGCAAAAAATTTGCACTAGAAGGGGCATCAGTGATAGTGCATTATCATAATTCTTCTGAAGAAGCCATATCCTTGGCAGAAGGTATAGGAGGCATTGCAATCAAGGCAGACCTCCGAAATCCCGATGAAGCATTTGTAATGTTTGATGAAATAGTGGCAAAATATAGTAAAATCGATGTTTGTATTGCTAATGCAGGATATTATCCGCCGGACCCAAAACCTCTCTGGGAGATTAATCCTGAGAGATGGAATAATACTATAGCATCTAATCTTAGTGTTACATACAATACCTCAAGAGCGTTTCTTAAAAATATTGAAATCACAAAACGGGGTTCTCTTGTACTCGTTGGCTCAACTGCAGGAATCCACGGAGAATCCGGCCATTCAGACTATGCGGCAGCAAAGGGTGCCATAACTTCGGGATTACTGCTATCTTTGAAAAATGATGTAGCAAGAATTGGAGGCGTTAGGGTTAACGCAGTTGCCCCCGGTTGGACATTAACTCCCAAAAAATTAGAACAAGGTATTGATAAAAATACAATTGATATAGCCACTGCAACAATGGCTCTAAAGAAGTTAGCAACCCCCGAAGATATAGCTAATATTGTGATATCTTTGTCTTCTGATCTAATTTCAGGCCATATAACTGGCCAAGTAATAGAGGTCGCCGGTGGAATGGAAGGTAGACTTATTTACTCTTGAGCTAACATATTGTTTTTATTATCAAAATTAATATAGAAAGATTTAGAATGGTCGTTGAGTAAACAAGTTCATCCCGTATTCTCTTTCGAATCTTGGAAAAAGTATCCAAATCACCATGTTTACTTCATTTTATACATAGATTTCAAACACATGATAAATTACGAAGGTGACATGGTTTTCACATCATCTAGAAGAATTGATTTCCCAATGGTCGATATTGCAGGAATTGTATATTACCCTAGATTTTGGGATCTAGCTCATCGTTTTTACGAAGAATCTTGGGAATATACTTGTGGTATGCATTACAACCTTGTGCTTCAAAAGCACCGAATTGGATTCCCATTGGTCCATAGTGAAGCTAATTTTCTACACCCTTTAAAATATGGTGATACGGCATTTTGCAAGATATCTGTTTCAAAAATAGGCAATACGTCAATCACTTGGTTGTATGAAATTTCAAATCAAGATGATAAATTATGTTGGACTGCAAATCAAACAACCGTTTGCACAAATATGGATAATATTACTGAAAAAATCAATGTACCCAAATGGATGAGAGAAGGATTAGTAAAAATCACATCATAATTTGCATAATTTCTTTAGACGCGTGGCCATTTTTTTGATAATGCCTGACGTAAATCATCATTCATGCGAGCATCCCACCAATTTGCATCACGCCAAATGGCATATCTCCCTCGAATCCCTCTTAGATCTGCACGATCTAATTTAGTTCCTTGAAAATTTGATAAATTCATTTTTGCCTTTAAAAAGATTGCATCACGCATATCTGCATTATCAAATGATGCCTTCATTAAATTAGCATCTTTAAAAGATGCCTTTCTCAAATCTGCCCCGGATAAATTGGCACCTTCTAGGTCAGAACCGTCAAAAACTGACCTACGTAAATCGGCACCAGATAGATCAATCCCTCGTAAATCCTTTCCTATGTGCGAACTAAAAGCCCAATCCTTACTTTTATTTTCTATATTAATCACCGGCCATAAGTTTTATTGTGCCCTGTTTTAGTCTCAATTCCTACCATAAGTCATCATTACATAAAGGTATTATATCCAATTTATATTTATTTTATCATTTTCATCAATACATGAAATTAAAATTAGTGAACCCTGAGGCCGCATCATGGATGATGGGGCCAGCGTTGGATATCCTTTAGTTTTGCACTCAGAAGCAGACCCTTCAAAGTTAGGGGGAGTAGCAATTTGTGGTTTTTCTACAGTTGGCTCTGTTGGTGTAATCGCCACATCCCATTTAATACAATCATTTGCGCTTAAGCCCATGGGGACTGTAATGCATCCAAAATTCCCTGCAATTGCATTGATTCATGATTCAGTCCCAAAACATCCTGTAAGGGTATATCAGGGGGAAAAAATTGGAGTTTTTACTGCTGAAATCCAATTTCCAAATGAAAATGATGTTTATTTTGGCCAAACAGTTTTGGAGTGGTTTACAAAAGGCGGCTTTGAAAAATTAATAGTGATAGATGGTGTGGTCAGCAATGACTTAGGTATCAAAGAAGAAAGCGATCTTTGGGGAGTCGCATCTACTAATTCTGGACGAAAAGACTTAGATATTTCAAATATACAAAGAATTCAGCAAGGGATAGTTTCTGGAATAGCAGGGTACTTAATTGCTGAAGGAGAAAGACAGGGATTGGATGTTACGGCATTACTTTCTGAGTGTAATCCAATGTATCCTGATGCAAGAGCAGCATTGGTTGCGATAGAAGGATTGAGCGAATTATTGGATATGGAGATACCTGTAAATACACTTCTTGAAGATGCGCGTAATATTGAGCAAAAAGTCCGTGAAGCATTCGAAAGAGCACAGTCAATCGCATTACCAGCCCCAGATTCAGATGATGAAGATGTCTCAATGTACTAACTAATAGAATGGATTTGTCCCAGCAGTATGATCAGTAATATCAACAACTTCTAGAATACCTGGAACTTTGTCCTTTATCATAACTTCAACTCCCTGTTTTAAGGTCACATCTACCATTCCACATCCCTGACATCCGCCTCCAAAAGAAATTATAGCTTTACCTTCATCTACTCCTACAAGATTAACATGGCCACCATGTGATGCTACTGCAGGATTAACTTCTTCAGCTATTATTTCAGCAACAGCTTTTGATAAATCATCTACCCACAATGGATTTGGATTATCAAAACTAAATCCGCCTCCCATGAGGGTTTCTTTGTAATCTATAGTCGTACCTTCCAGATAGATTTTACTTTTTACTGCTACTAATACCGCCATTCCATCAATCTCAAGTTCAATGTCATTTTCTTTACATTCTTCTCTGTTTACCAATTGTAAATCATATTGAAACCCTTTCGGCCCTCTACCTACAATTTCTATTCTAAGAACCAATTCCTCAGAATCATCAGCATTAACTGCAAATTGATCAAGCATCTCACGGGCTTTGGGGCTAATTATCAGCATCTCTCTCACACTATCGTATTATGTAGTCTCTATTCAACTTGTCCAATAAATGCATTTAATTAGGGAGGTTACGTTCTCTTACAATTCCCCATTCTAAATTAGCCCATCCTCTCTCATGTAAATAATATAGAATAACTTTAGTTAAAATTTCAATTCCTCCGATGGCAAAACCAGCTTGCCAACTACCCGTAATTAGACGTGCAATGACTATTGTATCAGTCGTAGCAAGCATTCTCCAAGACATTGTTTTTGCAAAACTCCTTTTCCGGGTTGCATGATCCATGTATTCTCCAAATCTTAATTTAACTTTACCCTTTCGTAGTTGATATTATTGCTTATTGACATAATCCTCATGACCCCCTGCTTTATGCGTAGTCATATGCTGACTGACAAACATGGTCGTAAATTACAAGATTTACGAATATCAGTTACCGACAGATGTAATTTTAGATGTAGATATTGCATGCCTAGGGAAAAATTTGGTGCTGAACATGCATTCATGCCCCGCCGGGCTTTCCTATCTTTTGAGGAAATAGAAAAAGTAGTAGTAGCATGTAAAGAATTAGGATTAGAAAAGGTAAGAATAACCGGAGGAGAACCTCTTCTTCGCCCAAACCTTCCTGAATTAATTAAGCGACTTTCAGTGTTAGATTTGGATATAGCATTAACAACTAATGGTTCTTTGTTACGCAATCACGCTAAAGGATTAGCTGAAGCTGGACTTAATAGAGTAACAGTTAGTTTAGATGCCATAGATCAAGATATTCATTCCAAAATGACAGATAGTAAAACATCAGTGGAATCTATATTGGATGGAATTGATGCTGCAATTGAGTTCGGCCTGACTCCTGTTAAAGTGAATTGCGTGGTACAGAAGGGAATAAATGAAACACAAGTAAAAAAACTAGTAGAACACTTCCGTGGCACTGAAGTAATCGTTCGATTTATTGAATACATGGATGTTGGCCGTACTAATGGTTGGATGCTAGGACAAGTTATTCCTTCTGCAGATTTATTAAAACATCTTCAAAAAGATTTTAATTTAATTCCTATCAATCCAATAGCCACAAGTGATGTTGCAAAACGTTGGATACATTCTGATGGTACTGGTGAAATAGGCGTTATTTCATCCGTTTCTGCACCTTTTTGTGGGGATTGTGTAAGAGCTAGACTTTCAGCTAATGGGCATTTACATACTTGTTTATTTGCTTCGGGTGGCCACGATTTAAGGGCAATAATTCATAACTCTGAAGATATAGAAACTCTAATTAGTGCAATAAAGGCTATTTGGTCCCGTAGAGATGACAAATATAGCGAACTAAGGTCTTCTGAAAATTCTGCACTTCCTAGAATAGAGATGTCTTATATCGGCGGATGAATTTCCAACGATAATTTTACGATAACATCCCAAGGAGCATCTGTTCTAATTGACGGCTTCTTTCCATAATTAGCCAAACTGGCTTGATGGCCTGTTTGTCTTAATACTTCTACAAGTTTCTTCGGACTCGGGGGTGATCCAATTTCTAACCAACTAGATAGCTGATCTACAAGAATATGATGAGATGTCTCAATTCCATTTGCCTCATCAGATATATTCTTCACACTTTTCAGGATTCTTCTTCTCTCATATTCAAATTCTTTTTCTGACCATCCCAGCTGATCAATTTCATCCGGATTAGGTGCACATAATGTTGCAGCACGGTCTTCCGTCATGAAAGCCAAAACTTCTTTTTTACCCATGTTTCCAATCCATAATGGGCCAGATATTCTTTTGTCATCTCTTTTCAATGAATACGATAAAGGAAGAAAACAATCCATTGGTAAAATCTCTAATGATGTTTCTGGTTGTAAACCATAATCAATAGATTCTCTAACTTCTTCTAGTGTAGGTGAATTGATCCTCCATCCAATCTGTTCTTCAATTTTATTTGCATTTTCAATACTTCTAATTACTCTAACAGAAACTCTTAGGTGATGTGAGTCCCAAACTGACATCAATGGTTCAATTGATCTTTCATGTCTAGCAGCAGACCTTCCTACAGTAGCCAAAAGTACTCTAAGCGCCGAATCATGGGCCAAACCATCATTCCTCACTCTTGCACCGTAACGTCTTAGAAGTGCATTTTTGGAAGATCCTGTTAATGCGGCAGTATCGGTAGCACTTACTTCTAAAATCCCCTTGCGTGCAATTGACTGAATGGCAGTATCAATAAAAGGAACTGGTGATCCATATGGATCTATATCTACCCAATGCCAACCCTGACTCAATATTGCAGAGCGTAAGTCACCGTTCACAGCCCTCAATTCACCTTGATTATGATTAGGAGGATACTCCTCGTGATTTTTTAATGCCCATTCGAGAGCAACTGGATCCATATCGATCATAGTTGCCCTTATTCTTTTAGCAGATTCTGATGGCAACTCATTCAACCATCTTCTGGCGCGCAGTCCAGACGCAGAAAGTCCGTCAACAGCATATATGACTCCATTTCCTAACAAATTATTCTCTATTGCATATTGCATCAATAGTACACTTCTGGTTCTACTCCTACTCATGGCTGGATTGTAGAATACAAAAGAATCATTCTTTATTGCAGGTCCTACACTATCTTTATTAGGAACAACTCCCAACTTCATTAGCGTTTTACCTTCTCTGTGTACAAACTCATCTATATGACCAGAGGCATGTACTCCCATACTCCTCGGAGTTACTACTTACACAAGATTATGACGATTGAAATAACTTAATAATGTTCGAAATTTACAGTTGGGTCAACATGAGTTACTTTTCTCCCCTGATTAGTTACGACGCCTATAATTTTACAACCAAGCAATTTTTTGTTTAACCACTTAACAATATCTACAGCTCTATCAGAGGATACAGCAATCACCATACCCATGCCCATATTGAAGGTTCTATACATTTCTCGACTATCTACGGAACCTACTTCTTCAATCCAACTAAATTCCGGGGGTATGGGCATAGGATCAGTTATATCCCATCCTAATGAATCATGCAATCTAAGTAAATTTGACAAACCCCCTCCTGTTATATGCGCTAATGCTTTTAAATCAGAAGAATTACAAGGGCCAATTCCACCTCTGCAGGATAATATAAGGTCAATAACTGGATCAACATAAATTCTCGTAGGATTAAGTAAAACTTCTCCAATGGTTATTTCTCCAGTTGAATTAGGAAACCTTTCAACTTCTCTACCTAAATGGTTCGTTTCAAATGGGGCATTATCATCAAGTGCCAACCCTGACCTTTCCAAAACTGCCCTTACTAAGCTGAACCCATTTGAATGAATTCCACTACTTGGTAAACCGATTAAAATATCTCCGACATCCAAACTCTCTCCTGTTATCGCGTGTCCCTTTGGAAACCAACCCAATGCTGTTCCAGACATATCTAATTCATTTACGATACCTGGCAATGTTGCGGTTTCACCTCCTGCTAGTGTTATTCTAGATCTTTTACACGCTTCAGACAATGAGGCACCTAAAATGGCATGAACATCCGGATCAGTCTTCGGAACTGCAATATAATCCACAAATGCAAGTGGTTCTGCACCAACACAGAGTAAATCATTAACATTCATTGCCACACAGTCTATGCCAACTCCCTCCCATCTTTTAAGCTCATTAGCCAATTGAAGTTTCGAACCAACCCCATCGGTTGCAAGGGCTAACCTAGAATCGCCAAATTCTATAATTCCCCCAAATCCACCAGGTAAATCTACAGGAGCACCTTTTTGACCAGTTTTCCTGGGTGATTTACTTAATGCAGAAATTAAACTAGAAACAGCCAAACTTTCTGCATCTATGTCAACTCCGGTTGACGCATAATCCATTGGCTCGGACTTTTCCATGCTCCTTCCGAGTAACTGATATCCTATCATACTCGCGGAACATTTAATAAAAAAATCTATTATAATTATATTTATCTATATAAACCAATCAGATAATAGAGTCTATAAGTGTTACACATTGTCGGCCAGCCACGGACTGTGTTTACACAATGAATAATAATAAAATAATTGCAATGATGATGACACTGAGTATGCTTGCAGCAGCGTTTGCAGGATGTCTCGGTGGAGATGATGATAAAGATGTAGAAGATTGGTCACTAATGGTCGCTAGCGATGTTGATGCTGATTTTGTTACATCTGATTGGGATCCAATAATTCCTAATTTGAATGCCGCAACAGGAATGTGTGATGCAATCCTGTCTGCTATGACCATAACAGATGCTCGCGATGAAGTCGTCGATTTCACACGTGCGTACTATACTAGTTCGCAAGGAGTCATTGGAGCTAGTGGTTCAGCTGCTATCACCGATGTATCTGAATTGAATATGGCAGGTACTACAATAGCAGTACAATCAGGAACAACTTCTGACTTGTATGCTGCAGATAATTTAGCTGCTGCTACAATCCAAGCATATGCAGATTGGCCATCAGTTATGGCTGCTGTTGGAGATGGCACAGCACACTATGCTATCGGTGATACAGCTGTTGTAGCTTTACAAGGAACTATACTGACTACTTTCTCACCAGAGAATTTCGGTATTGCAATCCGTGATGAAGCTGACAATGAACTAGAAGATGCACTTAACGTTGCTATTACTGCTATAGTTGCTTCTGGCGAATATGATGCTCATCTCGAAGCATACTGGCCAGGAACATCTGGAACATTGGTTGACACTACAACTGCTGGTACGGCAACTGCTTACCCAACTCCTACTGAAGGAAGTACACTGAGCAATGTTCTAGAATCAGGATCATTAAAATTCTGTTCAGACACAACATATCCTCCATTCGAGAGTATGGATTCTAACAATAACCCTGTAGGGTTTGATGTTGACATAGGTCATGCAATTGTTGATGAAATCGCCGAGCACTATGCTGGAGTCGCAGATGGAACAGTTCTAGGTTGTACAAACATGGATGCAACGAACTATGATGCAACCGCTACCTTAGACGATGCTACATGTATTGTAGAAGTGGATACTTTAATTAGGATTGGATTCTTGAATCCAATCACAGGACCAATCTCTCAATTTGCACCTTCTTTCACATATGCTTGGGGAGCAGCAGTAGCAGAATTGAATGCTGCTAACGATGGATATAACTTTGAAGTTGTAGAAGTGGATTCAGGCTGTGACGGTACTGTTGCAGGAACTGCTGCTCAAGCACTACTTGATTCTAATGTAGTTGCAGTAGCTGGAGCAGCATGTTCTGGTGCTTCAATAGGTGCTAACGCAGTACTATCTGCAGCAGGAATTCCAATGATTTCCTATGCTAGTACAAGCCCTGCATTAAGTGATGCAACAGCATACCCTGAGTTCTTCCGTGTAGTGCCAAGTGATGCTATACAAGGAGAAGCAATGAAAGATATGGTTGCATCTACTGGTGTAACTAACCCCGCATTAATCCATATGACTAATGATTATGGTGCAGGACTTGCTGATTCATTTGAATCATATTGGGGCACAGATAATCTTTGCACAAAACTTGGTTATGAAGATACTACTACTGATTTCCAACAAGCAGTTGGACAAGTAATGGACGCAGGTTGCGATTCAGTAGTTTTAGCATCTTACTCTAAAGACGGTGCGACTATTATCGAAACTATGGCAGCTATGGGAGCAGGTATCCCTATCTTTGGCGCTGATGGAATTGCTGGAGAAGCAGCCTTGGGAGATTATACAGACTCAAGAGCAGCCAATGGTGTTCTGGCAACAAAGCCTAGAGCAGCTTCTGGTGCAGGAACTTTCTCAGATGATTGTAATGCTGACGATGTTTGTAAAGCAGGAATTTTCCAGTCTGAAGCATATGATGCAGTTATGATGATCGGAGCAGCTGCATTACATGCAGATGGTGCTAACATGGGAGAACATATTCCTATGGTCGGCGTAGATTATGCTGGTGCAAGCGGTGTTCAAAACTTCTTAGCTAATGGAGACGTTGCCGGTGCAGGATACGATGTTTGTGGATTTGCTCACGTACCAACATACGGAGACTATTTCAATTGTCAAATGCAATGGACGGCTACTGATGGACTAACAGCAGCACCTTTCATGGGTATTACTGTCAAGATCGGTTTCCTTAATGATGCAACTGGGCCAATCGCAGCATATGCAGGCGGTTTCGTAGCAGCATCTCAAATTGCTCTACAAATTGCTAATACTATCGGTTGGAATAGCAATGTTCAGTTTGAAATAGTTTATGCAGATTCGGGATGTGATGGAACTATGGGTGGAACAGCAGCACAATCTTTGATTGATGCTGGTGTTGTAGGTATAGTCGGAGCAGCTTGCTCTGGTGCAACTATTGGAGCCAATGCAGTAGCTTCTGCAGCGGGAATACCAATGATTTCCTATGCTAGTACAAGCCCTTCGTTAAGTGATGACGTAGCATACCCTGACTTCTTCCGTGTTGTACCAAGTGACGCCCTTCAAGGCCAAGCACTAAATGACGTTGTTGCAGCAGATATGCCTGCAGATGGTACAGTAGCCTTAGTTCATATGACTAACGACTATGGAGCCGGTCTTGCAGATTCTTTCGAAGATGCTTATGTAGCAGATGGCGGTACACTTTGTACTAAACTTGGATATGATCAGACAACTACGGACTTTACACAAGTAGTGGGGTCCATTATGAGTGCTGAATGCACTTCAGTAGTTCTAGTATCATATGCAGCTGATGGAGGAATGATAGTTGATGAAATGGCACTACAAGATTATGTTGGCCAAATTTATGGTGGAGACGGTGTTGCTGAAGAAGGTCTAGCATTAGGTGCTACTTCCAGTGTTGATGGTGTTATCGCTACCAAGCCTGCAGCAGCAGGAATGAGTGTTACTGGACAAACCTTTGCATATTTGTGTGGATCTAACGAGGCATGTGCAGGTGGTATATACACTGCTGAAGCATTCGATGCAGTTGTTGTTATGGCACTTGCTTCTTTTGCATCTCTATCTACTCCAGGTGTATCCTTGTCTCTAATGATACAGGCTACAGGACAAGGTATTGAGGGAGCAAGTGGAGACATTTCCTTTATGCCAAACGGAGAAGTATCTGGTACTGGATATTGCGTTGGATTGTTTAGTGGAGATTCGGCAGGAGCAGCTTCTTTCGATTGTACTCGGTTCTGGGACCCAGTAAATGGCTTAACAGATGTTTAAGCGTAGTTACTAATATTTGTTAAATTAAGGCAGATATACGTAAAGCAGTATGACGGAAATATTTCCGTCATACTGCCCTAAAACTTTTGACAGGTTAATATGTGTGTGACTCGATGCTTAATACACCACGTGATATTTTCAATAATTTTTCACGTATAAAAAAGCGTGGTTCTATTGCAACAGTATTGTTTTTCGATGCTTTAATATTGGGCCTACTTTACCAATTTGGTTTCTTAAATATTATTGATAAATTAGTTGGTGGTGGACTACCAAATGATTCTATTTGGATTATGCAAGTATTGGAATCAATATCTGCTGGTTTCATATTAATAAAAATCATCATTGATGATTTCAAACCTGGTATACTCAGATCAGTTGCAATGTTTTTTTCACCCTTAATAATGTTAATTACAGTCCTTATTACTTTAGAATTCTTGTTTCAAGGACTCGAGAAAGCGGCCTTCATAACCTTTGATCCAGTACAAATAGCTCTTGTAAGTTTAACTTGGGCATCCACATATTTAGCCATTTCAATAGGTTTGACATTAACTTATAAGGTTCAGAGATATGGTAATTTTGCCCAATCTGAATTTTTTATGATTGGCATGTACTTAGCCATGATTATGGCATGGAGTGAACATTATTATCCGATTCAAGAATTATCACAAGATGGTGTATTGGCTTATTCGCTACTATGTTGGACATTGTTAGCAGCCTTCATATTAACGGGAATAGCTGGGATAATAATTGACCAACTAGTATACCGTGGATTCCGCAAAGATAACGCATCACCTCAAGTGATGATGATAGCATCTTTAGGAGTAGCACTGATTCTTCGTGCAATAATATACCTTCGTTTCGGAGCAAGTAATAGGCGTGCCTTACCGGATCTAGATTGGGGCCTATCTTCATTAAGATGGGAGCTCCCTACAACTAAATTTCGTTTTAATATAGGGCAAAGGTCACTTACTGAAGGTAAAACATACACTCAACAATCTTGTGAACAAACCGGAATTGATTCAATATCTGGTGAACCTATCTTATCTCGTATAGTTAGTGATGTTTCAAAACCAATACTAGAGATATATGGTAAAAATCGAGATTGTGTTACAGATTTAACTTTTAATCAGGCCTATTACAAAGGCATAGTCCCAATAGTAATTTTTTCTTCCGTACTTATCTTTTACTACTTCTTGGTTAAAACTAGACTCGGAAGACGAATGAGGGCTGTAGCAGATAATCCTGAACTTGCTGCTAGCAGCGGAATAAATGTAGAAAATATTCAAATTGTTAGTTCATTTTTATCTGCAGGTATTTCTGGTTTAGGTGGGGCAATATTTGCAATATCGGTGACCTATAACCCCGAGGTTCCATTCACTCTCCTGCTCCCCTCATTTGCAGTAATAGTGCTAGGGACTATAGGCTCAATACCCGGTGCAATAATGGCATCTTTGATTGTTGGTCTCGTTCGATCTGTATCCAGTCCAATATTAGCAGGCATTGGCTTTTCACTTTCTTCACCAATAGGCTCTAGATCAAGTTACTATCAATTTGAACTCATAATTCCATATCTCTTCTTAGTTGCAGTATTGTTAGTCCTACCTGAAGGAATTGGTAATTCATTTGAAAAATGGAAGATAGACAGGTTACGAAATCTTAGAGAGAAGAACAAAAAACCATCTAAGTTAATCTATGCGATTCTTGCAATATTTCCATTAACTGGTATTTTAGGCCTACATCATTGGTATAATAACCGTTCGGATAAGACTCAAACAGTAGCATCAATCACATTAGGGGCATATTTTTACCACAAGGTAGCAACATTCTTGGGAACTCAGTCTTTTGCAGAAGGTGCGTGTGCGGATATTTGTATTTCTCAAGAATCTATTACTTCTAATCGAGAGGTTATAACGGGTGGCGATGGACTCCAAGTTACAGACTCACCTTATTTTATAGATGCAGTATCAAATATTGACACTTCTTGGTTTGAACTTATGCAAACAGAAATGTGGTTTATGGACCTAATTATTTCAATTGATGGTCTAATTTGGCCAACGCTTCCCTTATTCATGATATTAATTGCAGTATTTCAAGGATTAAATCTATATTTGGACAATAAATTTTCAGATTATTTGACTCCTATTAAATTTAAAATCATTTCAATAAGAAATATCCAAAGGACTAGTGATAAATTCAATAAAATACAACTATCATGGGATAAAATACAACTATCATGGGATAAAATAAATCATCAGCAAATTTTATTGTTAAACAATATAGGGTCCAAATTAAATCAAATAAAGGAATCAATAATTCCAAAAAACGATTATTTAAAAACTCACCCATTATTAAACTCTATAATACCAAAATATGGACGAGAAAGCCCAAAGGGTTCGAGAGTAACATTCTTAATTTTTATGGCAATTTTATTATTATTTTTATACTGGCTTCCTGTTTCTGAATCAGATCAAATGAACTTCATCAAAACTCTTCAAGTATCAAACGTTCTTCTTACTCTTTCAATTTTTATTCTGATGTCCTTTTGCCTTAATTTACACACTGGAGTAACAGGAATGGTAAACTTTGGAATCATATTCTTTGTAGGAATTGGTGCTATGACTGTTGGAATTTTAACAACTTCTCCTGAAGTAAATGGCTATGGTTGGAATATTCTTCCTGCTACTATTGTTGCAGTTTTGGTATCAGCGGCCTTTGGTTGGGCACTTGCTTATCCAACTGCACGTCTAAGGATGGATTATTTTGCTATAGTGACAATTTCACTTGGGGAACTACTACGTTCTGCATTGGCCAATGAACCACTATTTCGTTCGGGTACTTCCAGTTCATCTGCTGCTGGGATATCAAATTACCCATTACCTCTACAGCAATGGTGGTTTTGTGGTTCAGGAATTGATATTGGAGAAGGAACTAATTATGTCAGTGCAAATTCATGCAAATTAGATTCATCTTTGCTTGCTCCTGCGAATAAAATTGGAGATATTTTGAACCTAGGTGAACCAGCACCATATATGCTTTTACTAGCATTTATGAGTTTATTGACAGTAATATCAATCTGGTGGCTTTTAGAAACTGTAATTTCTTCTCCATGGGGGAGAATTCTAAAATCAATCAGAGAGGATGAAGATGTTTCTCAACACCATGGTCATAATGTATTATCTCATAAAGCAGGAAGTCTAGCCTTGGGTGCAGCAATAGCCGGACTTGCAGGCGCCTTTTGGGCATGGAAATTAACTGGATTTTTCCCTAGTTTCTTGTCTCCGGCAAGATCAACTTTCCTTGTATGGGCTGCATTTATAATTGGAGGTTCAGGCAACAATAAAGGCATGATAATTGGAGCATTCATAATAGTTTTAATGGAATTTGTTTTCAATGTATTAGTAGCAGGCCAAGGATCTCCAGACCTTCCTCTTTATGCAACTGCTGACAAAATAGATAGGCTATTTGAATGGTTAATAATTAATCAATTAGATACTGCAAAGATATTCTTAATACTCACACTTGTAGGATTGTCAATTAGGAACCGTTTAATCATAGCGTTAGGTATTTCATTTTCTTTAATATTCATTTTTACACATATGATGTTGGGCCAAAATTCTATAGATCAAGTATTCACGAATGGCATCATCAAGGCAAGTATGTCGTATGTAAAATTATTATTAGTAGGATGTCTAATGTTATTTTCATTGAAACTAAATCCAAAGGGAATTGTTCCTGAGGTGCCTTTTAGGCCATCCAGAGAACTGGGGGGAGAGGTTAAATGACCATAACTACAAAACAAGAGAAACCCTCTGAAATCGTTCTGAAGGTTGAAAAATTACGTAAAGAATTTGGAGGAATTGTGGCAGTAAAGGAAGTATCTTTTGAGATAAAGAAAGGAGAATTCGTCGGCCTTATTGGCCCTAATGGGTGCGGTAAATCAACCACATTCAATTGTATCAGCGGCCTTTTAAATCAAACTTCTGGAAATGTTGAGGTGTATGGGACAGATGTCTCAAGTATGAGCCCGGACCAAATACATGAATTGGGAATGACCAGAACTTTCCAACACACCAGACTTTGGCGACGTATGACTGTAATTGAAAATTTATTAGTTCCTCCTAGAAAGCAATTTTCTCCAAATATTTTTAAATCTCTATTAAGGCCTAGTAAAAGTAAACAAGAGAAAGTTAGATTGGAACAAGCATATGCAATTCTTGACGAATTAGAAGTACCTCATATGGCACACAATTTGGCGAGTGAATTATCCGGCGGACAATCTAAATTAGTTGATATTGGTAGGGCAAGAATGGGGTCTCCAAGCTTATTATTACTTGACGAACCAGTAGCAGGAGTGGCAGGGCCATTGGCAATGAAAATATTTAATAATTTGAGAAAGACTGTTGATGAAACAGGAATTTCAATTCTAATAATAGAACATAATATGGATTTTATCTTACGCCAAGGGGTTGATCGAATTATAGTTATGAATGAAGGTGAAGTATTGATGATGGGGACGCCCGATGAAGTAAAATCTAACAAAGCCGTAATAGAAGCATATCTTGGGGCTGCTGGAAATCAAATAGAAAATAATGCAGATACTGATGATGATGGATTAATAGACGATATTGATGTGTTTCCTCTAAATTCAATTGAATGGCTTGATACTGAGAGAGAGGAGGAATGATATGACTAGAGTCCTAGATGTCAAAGGCCTTAACGCAGGTTATGGGGCAGTTCAAATTCTCTATGACATCAATCTCTATGTAGATAAAGGAGAATTTGTAACTATAATAGGGCCAAATGGGTGTGGTAAATCAACCTTCATCAAAGCAATATTTGGAATTGCTACTTCTTACTCGGGGAGTGTTGAACATGAGGGCGAAGAGGTATCTGGTTGGAGAACAGATCAACTTGTAAACCGTGGAATTGCTTACGTCCCTCAAGTAGACAACGTCTTCCCTTCGTTAACGATATTTGAGAATTTACAGATGGGTGGAAACAATCTTTCTACTTCCCTTCTAAATGAAAGGATAGAACGTGCTTTGGATATGTTCCCTGATCTCAAAGAAAGAGTCTACGACTTAGCTGCTTCACTTTCAGGGGGAGAGAGGCAAATGTTGGCTATATCTAGGGCCTTAATTTCAGATCCTAAATTTCTCCTGCTTGATGAACCAACAGCCGCTTTAAGCCCGCTTTATCAGCAACAGATTATTGAAAGAATCGATTCATTGAGAGCTGAAGGAATTACAGTACTGATAGTTGAACAAAATGCTCGACTTTCTTTGGCTCGTTCAGACAGGGGATATATCTTAGCTGGAGGTAAGGTAGTTCATACAGGTGATGCTAAAAGCATTCTAAATGATCCAGAAATAGGGGAATATTTCTTAGGAAATAAATCAGAATAATTAGATTTTGTTTGTTATCGCATCATACATGAATGGAAATGAGACATCCATTCTATAATCAACTGATGAATGATTATCGTCAAATTCTTCATGAATATGTTCTATTCCTAATTTGTTAAGTTTATCGGATAATTGCCTTGCTCCAAAATGAAGATTATATTGATCTCTGAACCCACAATCAATGTATATCCCTTTCAAACCTCTTAAATTATTTTGAACGTCTTCTCGATCAACCATAAAAACTGGATCATGCCTTAACCAAGCAGCCCAACGCTCTTCATCTAGTACGCATGTTCTGAGGTCAACAGGTAGTCTAATTCCCATTGGAGCATTCAGATCGGGATCATAGAAAGCGCCCATTGCGACCATCATTAGTACGTGAAAATCATCACCGCTCATTTTTTTTGCAGAGTTCACATGATCGAGAAAACCTTGAATTCCCCCATGCTTCTCAAGATGAGTTACTGATTTTGGAAAGTCCCCTAAAAATAAAGAATCAAAACCCATATCTCCAGAATGGCATGCTAATGCTCCCCAATGATCTCCATATAGCATTCCATGGGCTATTGCACCATAACCTCCGCTAGATTTTCCAAAAACGCAGCGATTATTTTTGCCTTTAAGGACAGGAAATTGATTTTCTATAGCAGGTATCATTTCTTCAAGTAAAAAATCAGCCCAATTACCTATTGCAATACTATTGACATATTGATTTCCACCTAGGGTTGTGAAACAATCAGGTAACGCAATAATAACTTCACCCATTTTACCTTCAGAAATCAACCTCTCAACTCTTTGAGGCACTGATTCTGCAAATGGCTTCCAATTAATATGTGCAAGCCCACTTCCAGTATAACCAACTAAATCTACGAATAAAGGATATTCTTTAGCGTTTTGTTCCCAATTTTTAGGTAAGTAGATTGCAACCTGTCTAGTTAAAGGATCTCCAAGCATATTACCTTCAAGGGCCGCAGATTCTATTGTGATTACTCTTATCTCACCATCTAATGGTCCAAAAGTATGACTTGGCAATCTATTCTCTCCTTAGTTCTAATTTGACAAAATCTCCATCTCCTGGGACTCTACACATCATATTGGGTCGAACATTATCATCAAGAATTCTAAGATGTATCTCAGCAGTTACTGTAACTGTTGCCTTGAATAAATGTCCTCCTAGGACCTTATGATTGTCATCACACATTACGATGTGTAAGTGAGTAAAAGCACCGTCAGGACCAGGGCAAAGGTTTCCTTGCGTGGATAACAATTCAACAGGGCCAGTATACGTAGTTTTACGATATATGCCCTCAGAATCCAAGAAACCAACTTCTGCATCCTCTATCCTACCTATCCCACTAGTGATTGCTGCACTAATAATTCCATTTTCAGCTAAGCTTTGCAATGACTGGTGAATTTCTTCGCCTGGGTCCAGTCTAACAAAAACATCTCTATCCGATACTATGTATTCCATAATTCCGGATTAGCCCTCTTCCTTTGAAGGTCTCGCTCTATTTATGATATATCGCCGGAAAAAAAAAATTTTATTTGCAGTAGAAGAATTTAGGATGTAACTGTACCTCCACTATCTCATTTTTTTTTTCCAGTGGAAACATAGGGGTTCCTAGACCTATCCAATTTGATTATGTACCCTGCCCTTTCTTCATGAAAGCCCGGGAGTGAAATCATGACAATGCAATTGCAAGATTCAGGCGCTAGGTGGAAAACTTTCCTCACCGCCGCCAAAGAAGATGACATACTTTTGATTCTGTCAAAACAATCAACTACTCCAGTATTGTACACATCATTTCATGAATTACAATCTTTCGATTCCGAGTTCGCAGATTGGGTATTAGAAAATCCACGTGCAGTCTTAGATAGCGGCTCAAAAATACTCAATGACATCTGTCTTGAAAGAGGGGGGTCATCTGTTGACTGTTTGATCCGTATCGGTGAATTACCTGGTGATGCACGCATTCCTTTGCGTGAAATAGGCAGTGAAACAATTGGTAAATTCTGTAGTGTAGATGTAGTTGTCAATAAAGTCTCCGACATCAAACCACGATTATATATGGCCACATTCAAATGTGAGACATGTGGGTATGAATTAGATGTGGAACAAAAAGATGAAAGAGAATTAAAAGAGCCATTAAGATGTCCAGAAGTAAAAGGAGGATGCGGTTCATTTGTTCGTAAAGGAGAAACCACATTTATGCTAATGATGCAAGCATCTAGAATGATCAATAATCAATTAATAGAAGTATCCGAACTTCCTGAAAATGTCCCTGGGGGATCTCAACCAACAAGAGGGATATTGTTTTTAGAAAGAGACTTGGTATTGACTTTGACTCCAGGGGATAGAATCTCAGCCAATGTAATACCTCAAGTTAGACCAGAATATAAGAGAAATAAAAAGACCCCTATGTTTGAAATTTATTATGATTTAGTTAGCGCTGAACATGAATCCACGCCATTCACCGAGATTGTCATTGAGGATGAAGATAAAGACAAAATATTAGAAATTTCACAGAAGAAAGATTTGTTGAATTATATGTATAAGTCTATCGCTCCATCAATTTTCGCAGCAAATGAAAAATTAGCATATGTTAAGCGAACTCTCGCTTTACAACTTTTTGGAGGAGTTTCTAGGATTAATGAAGACGGAACTAGAACAAGAGGCGATATTCATATACTTTTGATGGGTGATCCAGGGGTTGCTAAATCCCAATTATTAAGATATATGTCAAATCTTTCACCTAGGGGAAAATATGCTTCCGGAGGAGGTGTCTCTGCAGCCGGACTTACTGCTGCTGCAATCAAAGACGCTTTTGGAGATGGCAGATTCGCACTCGAAGCGGGAATATTACCACTTTCAGATTTAGGATTAGCAGCAATTGACGAGTTTGATAAAATTTCAACATCAGATCAAGGTTCTATGCATGAAGCCATGGAACAACAAAGTATCCACATAGCAAAAGGAGGATTAACTGCTCGCCTTCCCACAAGATGTGCTGTTTTAGCAGCAGCAAACCCTACAGGTGGCCGCTTTAGTGATAGACACCCAAATGCCTCAGTTATGTACTCCTTTGAAGAAACAGGACTCCCTTCTCCTTTGGCCTCTAGATTCGATGTAATTTGGCTTTTAAGAGATGAAATCGTTTTGGAAAATGATGAGAGAATCGCTAGACATATTTTAGCCACCCGTTCTAAAGGAACAGCCGAAACCATACTAGATAAGGGATTTGCATACAATAAATCCGAAGATGATAGCGTTACCAGAGTTGGAGTTGACGGCGTCGAACATCTTACCACCTCTTTTTTGAGAAAATATGTAGCCTATGCAAAATTAAATTTCCATCCCCAATTAAATGATGCTGCGAAAATAGTTTTACAAGAATTCTATAGAGATACTAGACAAACTTTTGCCAAAGAAGACCAAGGAAGTCCAGCATCCCAGTCTCTTGTACCAATAACTGCTCGTGCACTCGAAGCACTGAGTAGATTATCTGAGGCCCATGCGCGGATGCATCTTAGGAATGTGGCCACTGAAGAAGATGCAAAAGTAGCCTTAGCTGTGTTCAAACATTGGAGATCTGAGAACAATGTCCACGATGAAACAGAATTCCATTCAAGCGTACCTCAACAAAAAATGATTGTAGATAGAGAAATAAGAAAAATTATTACAAGTATTTGTTATGAAAAGGGGCAAGCAATGATTGAAGAAATTTATGATAAGGCAAATCAGAAAGGCATCACTCCCAAGTCTGTTGATGATATAATAGCTAAATTAAGACAAGGAGGGGTTTTATTTAGCCCCAGTAATGATGTTTACTCATTTGCTTAATATAATTCATTTCCTATCGGATATATGAAAGGTAACCTCCTCCCGAAACCGAGTAACATGGAGCCGATAGGAGAAGTTTCTGATGCAGAAAGTCTTAATCCTATAGCTTTAGGTTTCATGTGTGGCTTAGAAATACATCAACAATTGGATACTGGAAAACTCCATTCAAGAATGCCCAGTAAATTATTTGATTTCAAAATTGATGAGATACCAGAGGATTGGAAGCGCACAGAAAGAAAACTTCGAGCATCCAGAGGAGAAGGAGGAAAAATTGATGTTGCAGCCAGATTTGAGCAACGTAGAAACCGCTCTTTTGTTTATGTTCAACCTCCAAATGCTAGCCTAGTTGAGTTAGATGATGCACCACCTGTAAAACATGATGAAAATGCAGTAGATGTTGTTCTCACCATGTCTGCAATGATGCATGCAAAACCAGTCACTTCATTACAAACAATGCGTAAAACTGTAGTAGATGGATCTAATACAAGCGGTTTTCAAAGAACAACCCTTGTGGCAACAAATGGCACTATAGATACTGAATTAGGAGCGGTGGGAATAGATGTGGTATGTCTGGAGGAAGACTCTGCTAGAAAGCTTAGCACAGAATCAACTTCAGATGGAGAAAAAGTAATTTATACATTAGATAGATTGGGTATTCCTTTGGTAGAAGTAGCCACTGCTCCAGATATTGTTTCTCCTATTCATGCAAAGGAGACAGCAATAATACTCGGAACACTTCTCAGAGACACTAGACGAGTTCGTAGGGGACTAGGCTCGATTCGGCAGGATCTTAATGTTAGTATTTCATGTGGTGACCGAGTTGAAATAAAAGGCTGCCAAGATTTAGATTGGATTCCTAAAATAATAAGACTTGAAATGGCTCGTCAAATACATATGTATAGATTATCAAATATGCTGCGCTCTGAAGCTAATTTACCTGCTCTTCCTCCAAATAGATTGGATGATAATATACCCGTAGAAAATAGGGTAAAAACTGCAACAAAATCTCGTTTACCATTAAACATTAGAAATGTTTCAGGTCTTTTTTCTAATTGTGAATCATCCATGATACAAACATCATTAACAAACGGAGCAGTAGTAAAAGCAATCATTTTACCCGGATTTGCTGGTAAAATTGGAGTGAAAGAACTAGATTCCCAAGGTACCCAATTACCTAGATTAGGAAGAGAATTTGCAAGTGCAGCTAAATTAGCAGGCGTTGCGGGAATTTTTCATTCTGATGAATTACCAGCTTATGGAATTACTGAATCAGATGTATCTTCAATAATAAATGAGCTTTCTTTATCGCCTTCTGATGCATTCGTGTTATGTGCGGCGCCAGAATGGCAGGCTAATTTAGCATTAGAATCTGTAATTAACAGGGCTAGAATGGCTTATCTTAGGATAATTCAAGAGGTTAGAAATGTAGTTATAAGAAAAGGACAACCTGAAGATGGAACTACTACTGCAATGAGGCCTCTACCCGGGGGTGCTCGAATGTATCCAGAAACCGATGTTCCCATTCTTAATATAACACATGAAAGATGGCAAAAAATAGAACAAAATATCCCCTTAACACAAAATCAAAGATATGATCGTATTTCTAATATAGGAATATCTGAAAATCAAATGGAAGCAATAGTTAAGGCTGAATTAGATGATATTCTCTTAGCAGGATTTATTGGTGAATTACACAATTCAATACCTGCTTTACCTTCAAAAGCATGGGCATCAGCATTGTTGGAAAACACGGAATCAATATCTCACGAGCCATTAGCTGTTGCAATTCATCTTAGGGAATCAGATTCCTTGACTAGAGAAGGAATCCTACCTCTTAGTAAATTGGCAATCAAATCAAATATCCCATCTTCAGACTTAGTTTCTTGGATGTCAGACAGAATTGCAAATCTAGGTTTTGCACCTGCAGACACTCGGGCTGTAGAAGCTGCAGTAGACGAAGCTATTGAAGAGATGAGAGATATGGTAAAAGAGAGGGGTTTTGGTGCATTGGGACCCCTAATGGGAGTAGTTATGAAGAAATTAGGTGGTTCGGCTGATGGAAAATTAGTAAATTCAATCTTAAGGGCTAAAATTGAAGAATTAAATTAAATATGTAATAGGAATATATTCCCGAATCTTTATGTTCCTTATTGCGAGCGCTTTTAATTCCATGAATCCAATGATCCCCTATGCATCTACGTTTGGAATAATCTCAATTTTAATATATGCATCTGTAAATAAGCAAAGTATTGCAAAAGTTATGGCTACATTTACATTAGTATTCGTATTGATTACCTTTTCCTCAGCATCTACAGAATGGAACCAGTATACCAATGGATTAGTTGATGACGTAGATGATCCTCATTATGGTCTTCCTGATAGCTGGGATGATAAGCAAGCGGTTTGCTTTCATTTTCCTGAAGGGTATACTCCCTCCAATTTAGATGATGGAAGGCATCATTTCGATAGTAATGGAACCGATTTTAAAATAGATAAAAATTGGAATTCAACAGGGGGATGTGTGGGGGGATTCGAAGGCTATGATTACGGTTTAAATTTATTTAATGCAGCTGTAGAAGCTACAAATAGTACTTTTTCATACAATTATACTCAATTTTATTTTGGATTACAGATTGATTCTATCGCTGGAATTTCTCCTTGTGCAGCATATACTTGCGCTACAGATTCCTCATCAGGAGCATATTGGGAAATGCTGCACAATGGAGCATATTCTTTGGTTGGAATTTCAGATCTTATCCTAGATAGTAATAGTGTAATAACATGGCAAATTACATCATATTAATGGCATAACAAACACAAGCATGAATAACATCCTAGAGGACGAGGAGAATGCGATAACTATGATTGATGCCCATGCTATTAATTTAGGACCTAATGGTATGCTAATTGTCAATGTAGCATTGCTCTCAATGATAGGCTGGGCATTATTAAAAACTGAGAAAAGTATTACAACTCAAAGTGATGTTATAATACTCTCTCTTATTGCTATTTTCGCTATTTCAGGCAGAATATTACTTGATCCTATCCCCAATATTCAACCAGTAACAGTTATTGTATTATTGGTGGGAATTCACTTCGGAGCCACCCGATCAATAATTTTTGCTACATCAATTGCATTAGTTTCAAATTTATTTATCGGACACGGTCTTTGGACAGTTTATCAGGCCACTGGCTGGTCGATGATCGGAATTCTTGGGGCAATAATATCAAGTAAAATTTATGTAAATAGTAAATTATCTATTAACCCATTAATGTACATTGCAGCATTATGTGGCTTTGTTTTTGATTGGATAGTTTCTTTAAGCGCATTACATGTAATAAATCCTGATTTATTTCTTTTGTACATCCTTTCAGGAATTCCATTTGATGTCCTCCATGCAGCAGGCAACATGTTCTTCGTTGCATGGTTAGCAGTACCATTGAGTGAAATAATGACTAGACATATCTCAATTGAGCAACCATCGGTGGTGGAAAATTTTGCCAAGACCAGATTATGAAACTACTATGATATTGGTCACACGCAGTGATTTAAACTTATCAAAGGGAAAACTTGCTGCCCAGTGTAGTCATGCTACTGCAGAGTGTATTCTAAAAGCGAAGCGCCAATCTCCAACAATTTTGGAAAAATATCTAAAAAGTGGAGCAAGAAAAATTGTTTGTTCAGTTTCTTCTTTAGATTCTTTAAAGAGAATATTTGGAGAAGCAAAAGAAGCAGGACTTATTTGTCACATGGTTACAGATGCAGGTCATACTGAGATACCTTCAGGAACTGTTACAGTGGTAGGTATAGGGCCAGGAATAAGGAATTCAATTGATCAAATTACAAGTAGTCTACCATTGCTTAAGTAATATTTCTCCAAAATAGTCATGAATAAGACTCTTCTCTGAAACAATATGGCCACACAGGTAGTCTTGAATTCCGAGGCTCGGCAATCTTTACTTTCTCAATGTCCAGGCTTAACAAATTTTGTGGGCTGGTTAGATTCAATTGACAGACGTCCCGGCCTAGATGAATTAGCCGCCAAACTTACAATAATACATCCAAATGTAGATGCAATTAGGGAATGTATAGATTATTCAGATGGAGGATATCAGAGACATTTAGTCAAACAAAATGAATTTTATGAATTGGTAGCAATATGTTGGAAACCAGGGCAGGAGACTCCCATTCATGATCATATAGGTAGTGATTGTGCATTCTTAATAGTTGAAGGAATTTCTACAGAAACAATTTATGAAACTAATTCCGATGGCCTTGCATATCCTGTCAAGTCCAGAAATTATATGCCCGGCGAAGTTTGTTCAGCAGATGAACCAGACATTCATCGAGTATCGAACGCAGGTAATCTTGGTTTGGTAGAATTGCATGTTTATACTCCTCCCTTGGGGGCTTACAATGTGTATTTACCTGTAAATTAATTATCAAATAACATCAAATCAGCAGCCTTTTGTACCCAATTTTGTTTTGAAATACGATCAGGAGGAAATTCAAGAGCATCATTTATTATTTTCATATTTGATTCATCCATTCTAGAAATTTGTTCGTATGACTTAATTTCTAAAGCATAAAGTTTCTTTTCTACAAATTCATCGATACCTTCTATTTTTGTCAAATCATTCTCTTCATCAAAATCAACCTCTCCAATAATAGACCAATTTATTTGATTCATTCTCAAAGCCACTCTTTCAAGCACTAATTCTTCTCTAAGCATCAAGTTTGATTTCAATTTCAATTGTGCTTCCGCAGTCTCTCTTTTTATTTTTTGCGATTCTGTTTCTAGGCCAAGTAATTCCCGATCCTTTGAGCCCACCTCGATCTCTAATTTTTCTATTTCTTCTTGTATTAAGTTGGCTTTTTTTATCAACTCATCTCTAGCTTGTCTATCAACCTCAATTTTTACTCTTGCTTTTTCATTAATTTCCTGTAACTTTTCTAATTTTTCTTCAGTTTTTTCTTTAATTTCCTGTAACTTTTCTAATTTTTCTTCAGCTAACTTTCTCTCCATTCTTACCTTTTTAGCTTCAACTTCTACCTTTGCAGCCACCTTAATTTCTTTTTGTAATTCTTTAGTAGATGCTTTCGCTGCAGACATAGTTTCTTTTGCCTCGAAAATAATCTCTTTTTTAGTCTCGGTTACTACCGCTTTTACTTCATTTACTACAATTTCAGTGTCTAACTTGGCTTTAGCTTCATCTTCTGAAACCTCTGGGGATTCTTCAACAACCTTTTTAGGCATTTTAGGAGGTTTTACTGCTACTTCCTTAGCATATTTTTGCAATAATTTTTTAATCATCGTGTCATAATTACCCTCAAATTTCACTATTAATTTTGGAATATTTTCTAATCTTGTAGTTAATTCTGGTTCTTCAACATATTTTTCATATGTCTTTTTCAAAAAAGTAATGGCCTCTTCCTTTGATAACTTACCGCCGGCCACAGGTTTTCGGTTACTACCTTAGGTTTAATATTTTGACCGTCAAAACCGCTGTGATGCGGATTAATTTTTCATTAATTCAAATTTATTGAATTTCATTTAACATTTCTTCTAATCTTGTCAATCCCAAATCAACATTTTCATATGAAGGCCCAAATGAAAAGCGAACCCATTGGTCAAACTGCTGCTCTTCTCGACCTGGTTGTGGATTAACATCAAAGAATGTACCGGGGACAGTCATTACTTGTTTGTCTAAAGCCTTCCAAAAGAAATCTATTCCAGTTTTATACCCTTCAGGTAAATCTTCTACACATGCCCAAATGTAGAATGTCGATTCTCCTTCCAAACATCTAATTCCCATACTCGTCAATCTATCTACCATCATATTCTTTTTCTTTGAGAACATAACTCTCAATGCACTAGTCTCTTGATCTGCATAATTTTGTTCTAACGCTCTTAGTGCTAGTCTTTGACTGACTCTACTCGGCCCTCCGTCAATAGCACTCGCAGCACGTCCTAATGTTTCAATAATCGAAGAAGGACCTAGGACCCAACCCAATCTCCATCCCGGATATCTAAATGATTTTGTTAATCCATCAATCACAAGAATTGGATCATTTTCGGGATCATCTACGTATTCAGCACTAGATATTGGCCCACAACCAGGTTCTCTCCCTTCATAGATGAAATGGGAATAAAATTCATCCATTAATAATACACATCCAGTTTTTCTGGCAGTTTCACAATATGATGCTAATTCATCTCCTTGAATCACGTGTCCTGTAGGGTTACATGGATTGGAAACTAAGTAACTATCTAGATTCATAGCTACTTCTTTGAATTCACTAGCAGGGATTGAGAAATTATTTTCTTCTTTTGTAGGAATTAATATAGGATTTAATCTTGAAGTTGCATAATCCATCATATCTTGATAAGCAGTATAATCAGGAATTTGATATCCCATCTTACCTTGAACAGCTCCAAAAATACGGCTAAGCATTAATCTCCCACCTTGTGCAATTCCTACGTTTGCTGCAGTGTATGGTTTTTTGCCACGGCGATAGTATCTGTTGTAGTGTTTAGCAACCGCTTCACGCATCTCATCTGTTCCATTGATTGGGCCATATGCTTGATCTTCAGGCTCAATTAATACATTTCTCAATCTATCAGGGGCTCCTTCCATCTCTCCTATTTCCGGTTGACCTTGACCGAGATTACACCAGTCCGGGTTACCATTCCAAAATCCTCTTTTTACTGCTTCAGAAACTACCCATATTACTCCCATATAAGGTACTTCTCGAAATGCGCCATCACTTGCCATGGTTCGCGGTATTTACTCGTCATATCAATATTTTTGATGTAGTATAGAATCGTCGGATTATACGAAGAAAATTAAAAAAATCGATTAAACTAACAATATAGTTAAGCCAATATATGGAGTCCAAAATGTGTGTCTGATGACTATGACAAGCAAAGTCAGGTGATTTTATTTTTACGTTTCACACTCGTTTTAATCACAATATGTCTTTTTTCATTAGTTAGTATGGGGGAAAATTTTGATGTTAATCAAGACAATGGGAATGCCGATGGACTAGAGAATACCGAGACCGCTTGGGGTTCCAGTTTTATTGTAACATCCTTTTTCTTCATGTATGTCCAATTCTACAAATCAAAATTGAAATCAAATGGTTCTTTTAGCAGATTAAATCAAATGAAGAATAATCTTGTAAGTATGCCAATTTGGGGAAAAATAATTTTTTATTTTTGGTTCTTTATGGTAACAGCCGTAGCCTTTGAAGATAATACAGACACACCTTTCACCGCCAATTTTTGCGCATCAGTGGTGATGATATATCCGGTGTATTGGTTACATATCTTTGGTGACAAAACCAAATCAATACCTCTTAAATATGTCAAACCTTCAACAAACACTAGGGTAATATCTCCAACAACTAATAGCTCAAACACAAGCTCCAGATATACAAGAGTCGTAGGTGAAAATCAAATTGATGTTTTCAATACACAACAATGGAAAAATTTACCTCCAGCCGCATATCAAGACAAATGGGTAGTTATAATTACAAATAATAACACACAAAGTGTTTTTAGTATACATTCTAGAAAAGAAGATGCAGTCAATTCCTTATTATCACATGAAAGAAAATTGAAACAAGAAATTTCAACACAATCTGTTGTACTGGAAAGACAAAATTCTGATGTTTCAAATTCAAAAGAACTAGAGTTTGAGAAATTACGTAAAGAAGAGGTGGCAGAGGCACTTCACCAAAGAAATATAGAAATGGCAACAGCGTTAGGTAGGACAGTAGAAGACATTGAAGCGGATTTAGCAGATGATGGAGTGTTAAATTTTAGTGCTGGAAGTGATGCTAGAATAAAAGAAGATGATGGAAAATTAGATTCAGAAAAATATCAAAAATTACATCATTTACAATCCGATGGAGGAATGGCAGAGGTTTATACTGCGTTAGATAAAGAATCTGGAGATGAAGTAATTTGGAAACAGGCTGCTACAAAACATCTAACTCCAAAAGAGGCAAATAATGCATTAATGAATGAAATAGAAATTCTTAGAGACTTAGATCATCCACGTATTCCTAAACATATAAACTCTGGAACGATAAAGAATATAGATGGACAAACTGTACAAGTTTTGATTATGGAAAAAATACAGGGAGATAGTCTTGATAAAGAACAGAAAATATTTATGAGAAGTAAAATCAAGCGTCCATTGGATCAAATTACAAAGATAATTGTAGAATGCTGTGAAGCATTAGAATATATGGCTGACTTAGATCCACCAGTATATCATAGAGATATTAAGCCACATAATATCATGTTAAATCATGAAAAAGGAGTAATTCTAATTGATTTCGGACTAGCAAAGGGTGTTGATGCTGGCACAGGATTATCTGTATCTGGGGGCATGCATTCTGCCGGATGGGCTCCTCCTGAAAGAGAAGAAGGAAATACAGGCCCATATACAGATGTGTATAGTTTAGGGCAGTTGTTGTGGAACTTGTTAACCAATGAAAGAGCAGGAATAAAATCAAAAGATTATAGAATTAAAAAAGTAGAAGAAAATGGGCATCCAAAGTGGTTAGCAGATTTAGTAAATGAAGCAACTACTCCTGAAAATCCAAATAAGAGAATTCAATCAGTATTTGAGTTTAGATTGAGATTAGAAAATGACGGTAATATCACCTAATAATGATTTTATTTGAGTAAAAATAATAATATGCTAAGATGTTTTAGGACAGATATGAAAATCTCACAAACCACTAAATCATTAGTCACGCTTTCTTTGTGTTTTGTACTTCTTTTGGCCCCAATATCTGGTTATAATGACCATTCAGATAATAATTTAGAAGAAATATCAGAGGAATATTACACCTTAGCATCTATGAATATGCCAGGATTCCAATCAGGCTCAATTTATTCATATGATACTATCTCTATGTATCAAACAGGATGTGCAGTTTTAGCAAATGGAGAAATTGAATGTTGGGGGGATAATTTCTTTGGTCAAGCAGGAGTTATTACAACTCCCGGTCAGGGACTTAGCACAAATAATCTTAATTTTCCTACAAATGTAAACTCTCTTCAGAATAGCATGGGTCATTTTGTTGAGGTAGCAGCTGGCCAATTCTCTACTTGTGCATTGAATTCTATTGGTGAAGTATATTGCTGGGGCACTGAACTAGTTGGTCAATTAGGAAATGGAATTGAACCAACAACAGATTATACTAATTTTTCAATTCATTCTCCTAGTTTAGTTCAATTACCCGAAAACACGTCTGCAGTCTCTATTTCTGCTAGTACAGGCAATAATCATAGATGTGCAATCTTAAATAATTCAGATACAGTTTGTTGGGGATCAAACAACTGGGGACAACTGGGAGATGGAACTGCTTGCTATGTATCTGGAGGTGAAGGATATGAATTGCCTGGATATAACACTGGAATTTGCTCTGATTCGCCTGGCGATGGAGATGACTCAGGAAAATTTACTCCAGTAATTGTTCAATTTCCAGATAATAAAAGTGCAATCTCAATCTCAACCGGAAATCAATTTACCTGCGCTGTTATGACGGATAACTCTCTTTATTGTTGGGGTAAAAATGATCTACTTCAATTAGGGCAAGGAAATTCTAATACCGTTAATGGAATTCCTACACTAGTTTCACTACCAGGGGATCGAACAGTTGCTTCCGTTGCGGCTGGAGGAGATAGTACATGTGCATTATCTATGGATCATAATGTATATTGCTGGGGCGCGGGAGGAAGTGGTCAACTTGGTGATGGTAGTAATGATTCTAATTCTGTACCAGGGTTAGTTACATTAGAAGAAGGCGAAATCCCTATATCTATAACTGCCGGTAACACATTCTATTGTATATTATTGGATACAGGAGCCGCTAAATGCTGGGGAAGTAATTGGCATGGCGGGCTGGGCGATGGTGGTGCTTTAGACATGGGTGGCAATGCAATCGATAAGCAATTACCCACAAATGTTTCAGGAAATCACTCATTCATAGGAATCGAAGCAGGTCTTCAAAATACATGTGCGATAAAAGCCAATGGTTCTGCATATTGCTGGGGAAGGCCATTTGATGGCGCTCTTGGTAATGGTATGATGGGAACCACGGTACAGATAAATTATCCTGTAAGAGTAGGACAAACAACAAATTGGCTAACTACTTATGCGTCTGAACAGGATCCAGATGGTGATGGAATTCTTACTATCTTCGACTCAAATCCATATCCTTGTAATTCAGGCTATCAACAAATAGATAACATATGCGTGGAAGTTTCCCCGGGATCGTATTCTATTAACGGTGTTGTTAATGTCTGTGATTATGGAACTTATCAACCCTTAGCAGGACAATCTTACTGTTTGTTTGCATCTCCGGGCAATTACGTGAATAATACTAATTCTGCTGAACAAATGCCTTGTGTTGCGGGAACTTATCAGAATGACTCAGGACAAATAAGTTGTATAGAAAACTCACCCGGATATTATACAGATACTGAATCATCTGAAAATCAAGAAAAATGTCCTAAGGGAACCTATCAGCCTAATTCAGGTAGTCAAGATTGTATTATTACAGATGCTGGATACTTTACCAATAATAGGAAATCAGTATCTCAAACGCCATGTCCTGCTGGAACATATCAACCATTAACAGGTCAAAATACTTGCTTATCTGCAGATCTTGGTTACTACGTAAATTCTTCAGCATCAATATCTCAAGAATTATGTGATGTAGGAACCTTTTCAGATTCACTAGGGCAAATAGAATGTACCAACGCTTCTCCAGGAAATTTTGTAATATATGCCGGCCAAAGCGTTGAAACCCCTTGTCCAGCAAGTTCATATCAACCAGAAGGCGGACAAACTTACTGTATCCTGGCTTCAGCAGGGCATTATGTAGATTCAGAAGGTGCAGGAACTCAAACTCCGTGCCAAGAAGGATATTTTCAGCCAACTGAGGGGGCAATGAGTTGTATTGCAGCATCTCCTGGTTCAGTTGTTTTAGAACAGGGCGCTACTGAAGAATCACTGTGCCTTGCAGGTACCTATTCATCAGAAGAAGGACAGGATGAATGTACCTCTGCAGCACCAGGCTCGTTTGTTAGTACGGATGGTGCAACTACTCCTACAGAATGCCCTTCCGGAGAATTCCAGGGTGCCGAAGGTTCACTTACTTGTACAGAAGTACCAGCCGGTTATTTCACAGATTCTGAAGGATCTTCAGAGCCTTCTCCATGTCAACCAGGGACGTATGCAGCAGAAGGACAAACCTCCTGTGTAGAAGCCGATCCTGGCTTCTTCGTCCCAGATGCTGCTCAATCATCTATGCAAATGTGCGATCAAGGCACATTCCAACCTGAATCTGGGGCATCATCATGTATCAAATCATCACCAGGGAACTTTGTTTCAAAATATGCTCAACCAGAACAGACACCTTGTGAGGCAGGCACATTCCAACCATCTCAAGAGAATACTGAGTGTATTCCAGCTTATGCTGGTCAATTTGTCCCAGAGGCAGGAAGTATGTCTCAAAGCCCTTGCCAAAGAGGCGAATATCAACCAAATGGTGGCCAATCTGAATGTTTAGGTGCCGATCCAGGAAATTTTGTTGCATCCTCGGGAGCAACATCTCAATTTCCTTGTTCTATGGGCAAATATCAACCAGATTCAGGGCAATCTAGTTGTGAAAAAGCAGATCCAGGAAATTTTGTACCTGAACCAGGTGCTTCGGAACAAACGCCATGTGATTCAGGTGATACACAACCAGATGCTGGCCAAATGAGTTGTATCCCTGGAGATAATTCTATTTCACCAATCATTACTATTTTGGCTATTCCAATATTGATTATAGGTTCTGTATTAACTTATAAATATCGAAGAAAAAGAAATATAACAAAATCGGTAACTAAAAAACCCAAAAGATGGGATGAAAGAACTATAGATTATGTTCCTAGGGCACGAAAAAGAAAGTAAGATTCCGTATTAGTTATGGCCAATAGCCCTCTGCCGATACTATGCGTGATTACCCAGGGGGGCGAATTGATCTTCGTAGTGATACCGTGACTCAACCCGTTCCTGCAATGAGGAAAGCAATGGCTTCTGCCGTGGTTGGTGATGACGTGCTTGGTGATGATCCAACAGTAATAGAATTACAAAACAGAATTGCAAATATGTTAGGTAAAGATGCTGCGTTATTTGTGCCTTCAGGGACTATGTCAAATGCTATTGCGATCAAATCTCATACTAAACCCGGTGACGAAATAATTGCACATAAAAAAAGCCATATTTACAATTATGAAGGGGGAGGTTATGCTTCATTAGCAGGCTGCTCGATTTCTTTAGTAGAGGGAGATAATGGACTAATGTCTCCAGATTCAGTTAAGAAAGCAATCAGAAAAGTCGAAGGAAGTCATGGCCACTATCCAAATGGTTCTCTTGTTTGTGTTGAAAACTCTTCTATGTATGGAGGGGCAGTATATCCTCAACAAGTTTTGGATGATATTTGCGATATTGCTCATAATGACTCTTGCAAAGTGCATCTTGATGGGGCAAGAATATTTAATGCATTAACAGTAAGTAATGTTTCTCTTATTAGGATGGTTGAAAAGTTTGATACTATCTCTATTTGTTTATCAAAAGGTCTTGGCACACCCATCGGCTCAGTATTAGTTGGCGATCATGAAACTATCAAAGAAGCGCATAGGTGGAGAAAGACTTTTGGAGGCGGAATGCGCCAAGTAGGTATCTTGGCCGCGGCGGGGTTATATGCACTTGACAATAATATTTTACGTATTTCTGAAGATCATGAACGTGCTATATTTTTAGCTAAAAAAATAAATAAATTAAATAAATTTAGTATCAATTTAGATTTTACTGAAACTAATATTATATTTGTTAAATGTGATTACGGAAGCAAAAATATCAAGGATAGATTATTCGATGCTGGAATTGATGTGTCTGTAATCGATGAAGATGTAATTCGGTTAGTTATCCATTTACATATAACCGATGAAGATGTCCAAAACATAATAACTGCATTTGATAACACTCAATAAGCCGAAAGCATTCAATATGGAAATTAGTTCGATTGTTATGATGAGAGTACTATTAGCATTTCTTATGGTGGCTATAATCATACTCCCCCTCACTACCTCAGCTGGAGATTTGACTACAACAGAGACATGGGATAACGCTAGAGGTAAATTAAATGCAGGAACAATTGGAGGAGTCACAATCCAACTAAATGATTCTCAAAATAGTGTCTCTATGGATATTGAAGATTTTCCAGTTATTGTGGAAACATATACGGCCACATGGTGTGAGAACTGCGTTGATGTTGAAGAAATTAGGGATGATGCAATAGGAGATACTAATGTGTCTATTATTCATTATCATAGGCATTATTTTGAATCTAACGACCCATTCGGCAGTAATAGTACTGAATCTCGTTGGGAATCAAGTTATGGCTCAGCATCTATAGAGTCAATAGGCCTGTCACGTGGAGCTCCAACTACCATTATAGATGGAGAAAGGATGCATGCTGGTAAAGTAGCAAAATCTGATACTTTGAAGGAGGACTTCATCAATTCTATTGAATTTGGTTCCAGTGCTCCGTTATATGGATCAATTAGTCTATCAGCAACATTACAAAATACAAATAATACACAAGTTTCCTTTTCATGGGAAACATCCAATCTTTCTTATTCATGTATGGATGATTGCCAAAAGTCAACTAAAACTGCCGCTTGGTTAATGTTCGTTGAAGATGTTGCTTATTTCCCTGAAGGTTCTAATGGTTTAGAGTATTACCATCATGTTTTACATCAAGCCATTTACCTTGAAGAATCAGATGGGTCACAAATATTCGAAGTTCCGAATTCATGGGATGGTGATGATATGTCTGCAGTCTTGATTGTAGATTGGTCTGAATTAGAATCAGAAGAAAAATCAATACCCGCCCCAAGTATAATTTTGACCGTACTTTGCTTCTTAGTTTCATCGTTGGCTTACGGTAAAAATAATCATTTTTCTCAATTTAAATAGAAACTCTTAGTTGGGTTCAATAACCCCGTCCCATATGGCGTACGCTCGGTGATGTGATGTTGCAAACAGGGAGTTATTGTGTCACCAATGAATTAGTCTCCATAGGGGCTATCCCAAGATGGCTCCAAGATCATATAGAGTGGCAAGCAATCAGTCCAATTTCAATCCCCGAAGAGAGAAAAAATAAACTTATGATAATATATCCAACAGAAGAATCCCGTAAAGAAAATCTTTCAAGATTAAGTGGAAAAGGATTTGCATTCGATAGGAAATTACACCAAACTATTGATTCCCTTCAAACATCACTATTAGCAGATTTAAGACTTCCAAGATTATTGCCAGTGAAAGAATCTTTCAATATTATACTTCATCAAGAATGTAGTGGTGAAGCGAAAAAACTTGCATTTCCTTCAATTAACCCTATTCCAGAGATGGAATGGGGGAGGGGAAAAACTTCACAGTTAGTAAAATTGCATTCGCATCTCTCCATAGAAGGTGTTGCTAAATTATGGGACGGGCCCGGAATTCATTCTTTTAGGAGAGTTATCAAGAATCTTGAAAGGCAAATAAGAGGAACTCATCCAGATTTTGCTTGTTCCCGTATTACTGAAAAATTATCTGAATCCGAAACGCCATTTACACTTATTGATGTTGATGGGATTGTGATGTTGAACCACCCTCCAACATTGCCAAATTCACAAAAAGAATTACTACTCTCTATTTCTAAACATTGTCCAATACACCAATTAGTGTATCCAGGTAATTTTAGATTGGGGCATCATGGTTATCTTTTAATTGATCAGTATCCAATAAAATCTGTTGATGATTTACCATATTTTATTCCTATTCATAATGTCGAAAAAGGAAATAATAAAATGAATGTTTCAACATATCAAATTCAGCGAGAAGAACACTCTTTTCGGGCAACATCTTCAATGGTCCGTGATCATCTTAATTCAAATTCAAAATCTAGTATAATAATTATTGATCCATCTTTAGAGTCTAATAATTATCGTTGGAAATATATGGCAAATAATCTCGGTATTTCAATGAATAATGATGACGTTAACTTAACAAGTAATTCCCTAGGTCATTGGCTGAATCAATTAATTACCCTTGGGCATGGATCTAATAGTTTCTCACTTGAAAATTTAAGATTAATATCTCTTCAGACTATCATATCTCCTTTTGAGTCTGAATTTATTCACCCTATAAATTCAGAAATTCCAATACTTCCAGACCAACAATTACTAACTAATTTAGCTCGTAATGAACATGTCCTTGGAGGACATGGCGCATTAAGAAGATGGCTTGAATCACTTTCTAGACCTCCAAATAATGACTCTGAAGCTATTAAAAAGGAATCAACTCAATGGTGGTTATTAAATCTTGCAACCTCTTTAGAACCTCTTCTTAGAGGTGAAGATAAAGAGGTATTGAGGGAAAAAGAATTTGCTATCGGATGTTATAGTGGAGCACAGTTACCAGTAATCAAACCTTTTAAAAATGCAGATAAATGGTTAATGAATATATTAAAATCAGTACATATTGAATCAGTATTAGAATCTATGGAACCTGGCTCTCTGACTGCTCCGGCCGTTATCCATTCAATTATCCGCCACCGGAAAACATTGAGGAATATGCAGTTTTCATTGAAGCATAAGTTTCCTATTATTGGACCGGATTGGGTCGAAGAGTATCTCAACCTGATTAATTCTATTGCATATTCGGATACAAATCCAAAGAGTGTTTCCAGGCTAAGGATATTAACGCCAGAACAAGCATTGGGGTGCACTGCTGATTTGGTAATTCTTACGAATTTATCAAGTTTATCATGGGATATGAGAGTTAAAAAAATTCCTTTTATCGGTGATGAAGAAAGACATCGCCTCAATATTTTAAGACCCGATGAACCAATAAGAAAAGCAAGACATTTTTTACAGCATTTAATATTTGCAAGCAAAGAAACTATAATTTTAGATTCTAGTTTAGATGATGCTTCTCCCCCTAGTGCGCCCATTAGAGAATGGTTAATGACAAATAATCATTTAACGAATATTTTTAATGATATAAGGCCAATTAGCCCCCGGGATATTAGGCAATTAGATGGTATAAGTTTACAAAATAATCAACCTTCTATCTTTCCCCCTATTCATGCCGATGCAATTACTATACCTATTGATTCCCAACTGCAACGTGAGCGTGAAAGAAGGCAGCCAGATAGAGTCGGCACCGAACATTACTTGCCAGAAAAGTCAAGAAAACATATATTTTCAATTGATTCTAAAGATTTCTCAAGGAAGGTACCGAGCGGGAGCCCTCCTCCTAGGGATTATCAAATATGGCCTGTTATCGGAGGGCACACTAATCTAGGAAAGAGGACACCTACAATAGATCCAAGGCCATTTAGAATCGAACCAACAAAAATTAGTGTGAGCGATAGTCGGCATGGTCATTCTAAGGGTGCTGAACAGAGAAATCAGATTTGGTCACCTAGTAGATTACACGATTGGCTAAAATGTCCTAGAAGTGGTTGGTTTACTAGGGGGCTCAATTCTAGCCAAGAAGAATTACAATCTGAAGATTTGGATGCACGTACCCATGGAGAACTTCTTCATTTAGTCCATCATGATATTTTATGTAAAATTTTAGGACTCGATATTGGTGGCGAATGTTTCGATAAAGATAAGCAAAAGAATCCAATAAACTTGGCTAAATCCGGGCTATCTAAGGAAGAAGTCATGGAAATAGCATTAGAATCTTTGGATTCAAGGGCACCATGGCTCGATAGAACAGATGCGGTATCCACTAGCCGACTACGAGTTCTTACTGGCATGGATCGTAACCAATGGAATGATTGGCTTGCGAACCCCAATCCTATCAAACCTTCAGGAAGAATTGGAACAATTGTAGAGGCCGAATTCACAATCCAAGATAGCATGCCAATAAGCATAGAATGGGATATCAGGAATTATGATAGGAAAGGCATTGAGATTAGTTTACCCTCAGAATTAACTAGTCCAGATATGAAAAAATTACCCTCAATTAGAGTTCAAGGGCAAATTGATAGAGTTGGCCAATTACCATTTGATAAAGATGGAAAAGTTTGGGTTAATGACGCCGGTAGTACATCTATTGCGCCTTTAAAAATAGATTCAAATATATGGAAACCTCGTAGATTAATAATAATCAGAGACCTCAAGACATCAGAGTCTAAATCGGCGAAAGAAAGACAAGCGATGGGGCTTTTGGAAGAGCTCCAGTTGGCAATTTATGCAAGGGCTTGGGAAATTGCCCACCCTGGCGATTTAGTAGTCGGCGCTGGAATCTCATTATTCAGTCACAATACTATCCACATGCTTGAAATGTCATCCAATCAACATATTATTCCAGGACTAAAAATTGGTGAAATAACTGATTTAAATTCTAATTTATTCCGCTTTACAAATGATCCACCAAGTCCAAATAGTGATAAATTCAGAGCATGGTTAACTCAGAGATTATCGGTCGCATTAGGAGTTGCAAATGGAGCTATGATGGGTAAGGTACACCCAACTCCTTCTAAAGACAAGTGTGGATATTGTTCAGTAAGAGAAATCTGTGATGTTCGGATGGAGGGAACTTTCTGATGAATTTGAATACAGCACAAAGACTAGCATTAAATTTGGATTCACATATAGTGATTGATGCTGGTGCAGGAACTGGAAAGACTAGTACTATAGTTGATAGAGTAATAGAACACTATCTTACTGAAGATCAAAGAGCGACTAGGATACTCCCCGCTCCAGAAAGGCCATCAAGATTAGAGGGAGGATTACTTCTATCTCCAGTTTCTGAGACAATAGATTTACAAAAATGGGGAGGTTTGTTACCTGGTGAAGTTGTGCTTTTGACTTTCACTAACCGTGCTTCTGATGAAATGCGGGATAGGTTACGTAATAGAATCTCAAGATTAAAACCGGGCCCTATTGGAGATGACGGGATAAATCGAACCGATCCTAGAATTAGACACCAAGGGTTCAATGAACAATTACTTACGCTACTAGAAGATGCCCCGATAGGAACAATAGATTCATTTTTCAACCAATTAATTTCTCCATATAAAGGATATTTAGGCGACTCATTTAGTAAAGATGTAATTTCCGATAGTAGCCGTATTTTACTTATTGAATCCGCCCTCAATACTCTTTGGAGATTACCTAATTCATTCAATTTAATCGGGGATGCCGTAGATGCAGGGATTTCTTCAGAAATTGCATCACAAGTTCTTAATGCCAGGGACAATATCGCTAGACACTATTCTGGACGAAGGACTGCTGCAAATATTCTAAGAAGTTTAGTATACAAATCTATTTTTATCACAGAAGGATCTAGGAGATTGTTAAATCAAGATGGAAATGTGGAACCGAATCTACTTTGTGAGAGGATTATTGAATCAATTGATATGTCCGATGTTACAATTCATAGTGATAAAATATATTTACAAATAACAAAGTACTGTGATTTTGTAAAGGAGCATGTAAATGTTTTAGCCCCTGCAGGAGTGTTTTCAGATACTAGAATAGCCGTATTGGATGCTCTTAGCATATCTGGTCCACCTAATGATAAGTGGGGGAAACTTGTTTGGCTTAGCCATGTATTACTTTGTATAACTAGTGAATCTTCAATAATGTCTGACAAACCTTCTATTTTCCCTCACTCAAAACTACCTTCTAATTCTTGGGAAAGGGGAATTAAAAATTATGGAGAAATATCGGATAAAACGACTAAAGAAACAGTTAGAGATGGAATGAAAGAAATCACCAATGAAGTAAAAGATATTTGGCTTACAAATATAGGTAAATTACTACTTCACTATACTCAAATTGCCTTAATACTTGATAATTCTAAACCACCATCTACTTCCGATGATTGGCATCACCCTCTTCAATCGCTGCCATTTCCACTTCCTGAAAGATTAAAATCTGAAGAGAAGGTAAGCAAATTTCATTTCACATTAGATGCTGAGGTAAGAAATTTAAATGATTTACGTTTGATTCTCGATGGTTTCATGGGTATCTTAAATAAATTAAAAGAAAATGAAGAAACACATGACTACGAAGATGTTCAGAGATTAACTGGTGACTTATTACTTGCAAATTGTCCAGACACCTGTCGTTATTTTTATCCAAAAGCAATTCAAGATGCTCTTGATTCATTAGGTATTGAAACCTGGAGAGATGATAATATCCTAAGCGCATTTGAAGTATTAGATAATATGGAAAAAAATCCAAATTTAGCAGGTAATTCATCTCATAATTTATCTGCAATACGTATGGATTTGACACAACGTTATGACTTGTTAAAAAGAATTAGGAGACGATACAGGGCATTTATCATTGATGAAGCCCAAGACAACTCTCCTCTACAATGGCGCTTACTTTCTAGGCTGTGGGGTGAAAGACATACTGAACAAGATGAAATCTCAATTCCCAACACTCCTTGGCAACCAACGGTTTGCTATGTTGGAGATGTTAAGCAAAGTATCTATGCATTCCGCCAAGCGGAAGTTACTGGTTTTTTACAATATGCAAAAATTTTAAGAACCATAAATAACCAAGAATTTTCTAGCATCAAGGCCTTAACTCGTGCACCACCTCTCCGAAGGGAAAACGCTAGTAGGGATCCCAGAAATTCCTACAATCTTAGTATAGCAAAGGCTAATTTGATTGCAAAAGAAGGAGGTAGGAGGCTTATTCCATGGATCCCTTTCGATTTATCTGACACACACCTCCCAATTCCTTCTCCTGAAGAAGTAGAGGCTAGAAAAGAAGGATTAATTCGTTTACAAGTAAATTATCGTACTGATGGTGGATTACTTAGAGTCATGAATCAATGGTGGAATGATATATTCCACTCTAAACATAGGACCATCCCTAATGGTAATTTTTATGCAACACCTCAACCCTTGTACCCAAGTAGGGAGAAAATAAATATTCATGGATCTTTAGAATGGATTTGCCCAATTGGTACAGGTGGTAATGTAAATCCTACTACAAATCTAAAAATACCGTTAGATCCATTTGGACCTGGTAAACCAGATTCTATAGAAAGACAAAGTATGATGATAGCTATGAGAGTAAAAAATCTCATAGAGGGTAATCCTGTTAAAGTTCAATCATCAGATGGTAAGTGGTTTGAGTTACCAGCAGAAAAACCAGTAGAACCTAGTGAAATAATGATATTATTGCCGAGCAGGACAAGGATTAGAGACGTCATTCTTCGATATCTTCACGATTATGGAGTACCTGCACAGGCAGATAAAGAAGGAGGCCTATTAGATCGCCCTGCTGCACATACAATAGAAGGACTATTGCAATTTATTGCACGACCCTTCTCCAGACATCATGCATCTTGGGTAGCACGTTCAACTTTGATAGGATTTGATGATAGTAGATTACAAGAATTTATATCTAATTCTTCAAAAGATGAGAATTTACTGCTAAGATTGAAAAATTTTACAGTAAACGAAAGACAAAAACGGTTAGTTCAAAGATGGATAGAACTTTCCTCTTCAGGTAGGATAATTGATTTGTTGGAAGAAACGATAGATAGATCGGATATTCTAGTTGCATATCCGGATATTGTTTCTAGGCAGGACATTGAGCAAACTATAGACATCATCAGGTCCTTGTCAAGAGAAGTAGGGGGGGATCCAATAATTCTGGCAGACAGGATTAGAAATCTTAGAGAAAGTAGTGGTAACACACTAGAAGCAGTCACAATTCCTCCAAGCGATGCAGTCAGAGTCATGACAATACATGGTTCCAAAGGACTACAATCAAAAGTTGTAATTTTGGCCGATATATTTAGTGGAAGACAAACTAATATGACCATGGATGATAGAAGTAGACTAATTGTCGGACCAGAATTATTCGCTGGAAATCCCAAACCTTGGTCAAATCAACCATCTCCTACCTCTGCCTTATGGAATCATGCAAGAAAAATCCATATGGCCCGTAAAAATGCTGAATCACGACGCTTACTGTATGTGGGGGCAACTCGTGCTGAAAATAAATTAATTATTGTAGGGTCAACAAAAGAAACTTCTTGGGTACATGATCAAGGAATTAATTCTCCTTGGACATATAATGAATCTCTTCCACAATTGGGAGAAATGTGGATTGAATCATTACGCCAAGGGTCTGGAAATAGGGGTGAAAATAATTCTCCTTGGATAGATTCTTCAGATATAACTTCAGATAATATGCCTATTAGGAATAAAGGAAATCGAATCTTTGATCCATCAACAATGAATGATCACGGATATTTGGGTGATTTAGAAGGTTTACAAGGTATATCAATTTTTCATCATCCAGAATGTTTTAATTTAACAAAAAATCAAGAATATGCGATTTCAACTCCTTTAGTTAGAATAGAAAAAATACATAAAAATGCTATAAAATCCACAAAGCAAGAAATTCCTAAATTTACTACTCCAAGGATAGATTCATTCATGAGATTGAAAATCGCACCTAGTAAAATATCAATTTTAGAAAAATGCCCTAGAAGATATTGGTTTGAGACAAAGGGCGGAATATCTTCTATGCCAGTTATACCTACTGAAAATACTTCTAATTCAGAAGGCTTACCAAGAGGAATTGACGCCGCTCTTTTTGGTACTATTGTTCATCGAATAATAGAAATAGGGATTGGAAACCCTGGTCCAGCCGGCAAAGAACCAACAACTCCATTACCTAAATCATGGATACAAAAAACTCCAGACTTAATTGATAATTCTAATATTCATAAGATTGTTTTTGATGAATTATTGCCTCCAAATACTGATAAAAAGAAAATCAGTTTGTTAGTAGATTTAATGATAGAGAGGTTAAAATTTGGCCCACTTGGGATTCTATCATCTGGTGAATCTTTCAATGGGCACAGAGTGGAAGGCCTAAGGACAGAAATGCCATTCAATATTACAAAGAAATTAAAATTAAATGATTTTATTCGTACCCAATGGACTCCCGATGGACTTGAACCCTTGTCAAAAATTGAATCTGTCGAATTTGAGATGGATGGATTAATCGATTTAGTGTTGTGTACTACTTGTGAGGGAGAATCATTCATACGCCCAGTTGATCTAAAGACAGAAGAGGCAAGAAAATTAATCAATGGGCAAAAAACAGGTTTATTAGAATCATTAGGAATTGAGGGAACCCAGCCGAGTTGTGATGCAGAAATAGAAGTCCTACTTCATCATAGAATGCAACAAGCTCTATACTTTAGGGCATTACAAAGTATAGAAGAAAAAAGGTATGAATCCGGATATAAGCCAAGAAAGGTATTACCTCCAGCAATTTTGATTGGAGTGACAGGTCGTTTTGTTATATATCCTAAAGAAATATTAGATGATGCATTAAAAGATTTAAACCAGAATCTTATTTTAGCCTCAGAAATGGCACTGGGATCTAATGTATCACTTTCTGATTACCCCTGTAAATGTGATGAATGCCCCTAATTAAGTATAATAAATTAGATTTATTTATATTAATCTAGGCGAATTACCACATGTCTGGTCAAATTGATACCTTACTAGCGAAGAATACATTTGCTTAGTCGCCTACACAGAGTCATGCCTCCGGACCTCGATACTCTGATGAAACGTAGTGATGAATTATGGGAAGACTCAATTATTCCTAGCTTGAGTAAATTTGTAGAGATAGCAGCCCTTTCTCCTTCTTTTGAACCCAATTGGGAAGAAAAAGGTGATTTAGATGCAACAATTAAACTTTTTTGCTCATGGTTAGATGAGCAAAATCTTACTGGAATGTCTTACGAAATCCATCGGATGGAAGGTTTAACTCCAGTTCTTCTAGTAACTGTTGAGGGCACTGGCCCAGGTGAAGTTATTTTCTATTCTCACTTAGATAAGCAACCATCAAAACCAGAACTTTGGTCAGAAGGACTTCATCCTTTACAAGCGGTAAGAAGAGATCCTTGGCTTTTTGGCAGAGGTGCATTAGATGATGGATATGGGGGATATTTGTGTGTCACAGCACTTAGAATGTTACAAGAATTAAAAACTCCTCATCCAAAATGTAAATTCTTGATTGAGACATGTGAAGAATCTGGATCATATGATTTACCTCCATATCTAGATGCACTAACTGAAAAACTTGGTAATCCCGATTTAGTAGTAGTTTTGGACAGTGGTGGACCTGATTATGAGCATATTTGGACTACTGAGGCATTAAGAGGCTTGGTTTCCGGCACTCTTTCGGTTCAAGTATCGCATGAAGGAGTCCATTCTGGAATGTCTGGTGGGACCATCCCCTCATCATTTAGAATACAGAGACTACTTCTAGATAGAGTAGAAGATTCTGCTACGGGAAAGATATTAATTCCAGAAATGCATACCCAGATTTCAGATACAATACGTAACCAAGCAGCTGCATTAGCAGAAGTAATTGGTAATTCTATTTGGGAAGGATTGCCAGTGGTAGATACTTTAATTTCACAATCTAGTTCAGTAGAAGAAAGCCTACTTGATGTAAATTGGAGGCCTGCATTAGGCATAATAGGAGCAGATGGAATACCTTCAGTTCAGGCTGCAGGAAATGTATTACGAACTAATACAGATCTTAAATTAAGTTTTAGAATACCTCCTGGAGTTAACTCTGAATTAGTTGAGAAAATAATAAAAGAAAAATTGGAAAATAATCCTCCATTTGGAGCCAATGTTTCATTCACACTAGATCCCTCTGCAGATGGCTTTCATGCACCTCCACTCGACGGAAAACTCCTCAAATCATTACATGATGCTTCAATGCACATCACCGGACTCCCTCCTTTGGCTACTTGGGTAGGAGGGACAATACCTTTCATGGCAATGATGCAAAATAAATATCCTGATGCTAAATTTCTGTGTACAGGTACTGGAGGGCCAGGCAATAATGCACATGGTCCAGATGAAAAATTACATGTCCCTTCATCCAAAAGACTCACTGCAGTACTTTCTGCTACTATTGCTGCAATTTCGAAATGAAACTGTATTTTTTGCCTCAGAGACGATATTAATTCCGCCGATGTTAAATGAGATGTTGCGGTCGAACATAGTGAGTTAACCATGAACGACGGAGATAATGGAATCGGTTTTCCTGAACCAAACACACCCTCTATAGCAAATTTACAAGAAGAGTTGAGGATAGCAAATGACCGTCTAGAAAAATTATATACAGCATATAATGAATCTTCAAAGATGAATGAAGAACTACAAGCGATTATAGAAGTACTGGAAAAAGAAGCGATCAATAGCGAAATCGAGAAAGAAGGGATTCAATCCCTTTTGAATGAAAAAGATGATCGCTTGAGATCCATGGAATTAGATCGTGCCAAAGCAAATAAGACAATTGAACATCTTGAACCGAAATTAGAAAAAACTGAAGAAATGTATTCGAGAGAAAAAGCTCGTTTGGGCAGAGTTTTCGAAGTTGCTGAAGAACTAGATGAAGCTTTACAAACTGCAACTACTGAAATGTCAGCCCGAGATGATTGGTATGTTCAACATATGCAATTATTCGAAAATTTAAACGAAGCAATCCAAACTAGGTATGAAATGATAGATAGCGCAGTTCAAGCAATGGCAGAATTCCGTCAAAAACAAGATACTTTCAAAGATCGTATGGATGAAGCACTTGATGCGGTTAAAGAACAAATTGGTGATGAAAAGTCAAAATCTTGATTATTCAGGTCTTGAACCATCTGCTAATCTGATGCACCTTGCTGGTAGTCCGGCCCAAACTTCTCCTGCAGGTACATTAGTCCATTTGGGAACTACAGCCCTTGATGCAATGACAGCCCCCTCGCCGATTGTACAACCAGGTTGAATAATTGATTCTGTACCAATAAGAGCATCATTTCCAATAACTACGGGTGCCATTACTAATTCTCCCTTTTCTGTTAAATGGGCATTAATCACAGCCCTACCTCCTATGACAACTCTATCCCCAATAGTCACAGATCCACAATCATTAATATTTGAAGAGTTTATTTGTGCACCTTTTCCAATTTTAGCTCCTGATAATCTATAGTATGTATTGCCAATAAATGAAGGTACTAAGTGAGGAAGGAAGAATAAAGCGGCTTTATGAAAAATCATTGACCATGCCCACTGAATGGTAACAAATGATTGTAATGGATACCTTCCAGGTTTTAATCTAGGTCTCGAAAGGCCTGCCATCACCCCACTAACAAAAACTAAAGTTATGCCCCATGTCATCACAAATAATCCTAATGAAATACTAATTCCTGTTAATTCTATAATATAATTTTCAGGATTTGATTTTGATATTTCGTACCCATAATAAAATAGGGCCAAAGCAGGAACTGATGTTAGGCCAATTATCACAGCGAATATTGGTATTATTATGGCTGTTAATA
>CAJJBW010000002.1 GCA_905182515.1 uncultured Candidatus Poseidoniales archaeon
CCGGAATGGAATGGACTGTTGATAAAAGACATGATTTCAATATTCGTGCTGCTAGTATGAGCCTGGGCGGACCTGGAGTAATTGAATGGACTTCTTCAGAGGAAGAATCAGTTAATAGAATGGCAAATGAGATGATGAGGTCAGGAATTGCACTATTCATTGCAGCTGGAAATGCTGCTATATCTGCTCAGATTGGCACCCCAGGGTCTGCTGAAGATGTAATTACTGTAGGTTCATTGGACAAAAATACAGCAATTGCAGTTTATTCAAGTCAAGGCCCTACTGAAGAAGGGAGAATAAAGCCCAACATAGCCTTTGTAGGATCAAATGTAATGGCTCCAGATTTTAATACTGGCGATGGATATACTTCCAAGTCTGGGACTAGTATGGCTACTCCAGGTGCAGCAGGTCTTGCAGCATTGATGTATCAAGCAAATCCTGATTTATCTCCTTTCGATGTAAGGAACATCATGCAAGAAACATCAATCTATCGTGAATGCCATTATATGGCCGCGAATGAACCATGTGCCGAAGATTTAATCCCAAAAAATAGACAAAATAATGTATATGGGCACGGGCAAGTTGATGGTTACCCTGCTCTCATTGAAGCAGCAAGTAGCGTTTATTCACTTTCTTTGTCTCTAAACCTGACTGCTATAACTGAGGTTTTTGAAGATAATAGGATCTACATCTCCGCTGGAGAAAAAATAGAAATAGCCGTAGATGGCAATCCTGCTAATATTCAATGGAGAACTTGGGATATGAGGGATAATTGGATGGATCACCCAGATTTCAATCAAGGGGACGACGTCGTCGAAGTTTCCCATTCTATGTTTGCAGATAGGTTGCAATATCTCCCTGGAAACCAAATAGAAGGGAATCAGACATTAATGGTCCGCGCAATTCTAGAAGACTCCTCATCAACAAACCTTATTGTGCACTTATACATTACAGAAAGTGAAACAATTAGTGAATCGACAAATTCTGTATATGACTTGAAGTTTTTAGCTACCATTCTAGGAATCTTTGTTATATTTTTATTAATAATAATTTTAGTTCCTGTTATAACAAATCGATACGATATTGATGATGAAGGTGATTATTTAGAAGCAGAAGAAGATGACTATAATAATGAAATATTAGAAGATAATTAATCAATGATGACTTTTTACGGGTATCGTGATACCGTCCTTCAATGTACTAGGTGGGGAATTAACAGAGTGTTCTATAGATCCATTAACTGGGTGGTTCAGAGATGGTTGCTGCAATACTGATAGAAATGATACTTCATTACACACTATCTGTTGTGTATTAACAGAAGATTTCTTACAATTTGCATTTTCTAAAGGTAATAATTTGATAACTCCAGCACCAGAATTTAACTTCCCAGGTCTCAAACCAGGGGATCAATGGTGTGTTTGCGCTCAAACATGGCAAGATGCATATGATGAAGGGGTCGCATGCTCTGTGGTTTTATCTTCGACTCATGAAGAAACTCTTCAGGTTGTTTCATTAGAAACTTTACAAAAATTTGCTACTTGATATGAGTAAATTTAAATCCATAACAGCGCAATTACTCATTTCATTAATCAAGATTACTAAAATGATTGATAAAGTGATGTATCTAGGGGCAATTAGGTGAGTATCTTAATGCCTATTAATATATTTATGATTACTCATCAGTATTAGAATTATAGAGGGAATAATAATGAATAACAAATTAAATCAATTATCGACGGTTCTTATGATATTTATGATGGTATTTGCAGGATGTACCGGTAATGAAGATATGGCAGAAATAATAGATGATACGATAGACGATGTAATTTATGGGTGTACAGACAATTCTGCAATTAATTATGATAAAAACGCAACAAGTGATGACGGCACATGTGACTTTGAAGGAGAAAGCGAAGATCTACTCGAAATTATCCACACCGACGGATGTGATAATACCAACCCAATACACTGCATGCTACCATTCCCTTCAGATGCCTTTTTGGTAGATGATACTAGTACAGTTACGGGCAAGAGAATCTCATATTTACCTTCAACATTGCCTAAATCAGGAACAGTAGGGGAAGTTTTTGCACCCATACTTAATCAAATAGATGGGGCCAGTCCAAATACTCAAATAATGACTGCCTTTTATGTTGAAGCAGATGTTTCTGATATGGCAGGGCAATATACAATTGGAAAAAGTTTAGAGGCAAACCATCCTACAATGATAATTAACCAAAAAACAGGTACTGTAATTCCTCATTGGGTGGAATTAGACCTTAGATCAGAAGAAAATCAACCTACTATTATTCATCTTAGGACAATTCAAGCACTAGATCACAATACAACTTATGTTGTCTTGATGAATAATTTAGTAGACTCTTTAGGTAACGAAATAGAAGCTCCAAGGGGATTTGCAGCACTTAGGGATGGAGTATTAACTACATCTTCTGATGTCGAGAATCGTAGACCTTATTTTGAAAACTTATTTTCTTGGATTGAAGATAATACAGGCCGTTCAGCATCTAGTCTACAAACAGCATGGAGTTTTACAACTGCGTCTACCGATTCTTTAATTGGGCCATTACTATCAATGAGAAATGATGCATTGGATAGAATTGGCCCTGCAGGAATAGATTGTACTGTTGAATCAAATACTGAGGTAATGACAGAAGATGGTAATAGAAGCCATTGGTTAATCACTGGGACATATACAGCACCACAATATACGGAATCATTTTACCCTCCAACATTAATACGCAGAGCATCAGATACTGACCGAACCCCTGTTTTTGTGGAAAATAGAGAAATACCATTTTGGCTAGTTATACCTGGTACTGCAATTGTTAAGGGGCCTGCTGATCTAACTATTTGGGGGCATGGTTTCCTTGGAAATGGAAACACTTCAGGCCTTTATGGGTGGGCAAATCAAAACAATGCTGCAATGCTTGGGACTAGTTTTTATGGATGGTCAGATGATGATTATTCTAGTATTGAGTATGCAGTTTTAGATATGAACTATTTCCAGCATCAAGCTGAAAGATTAGAGCAATCTATGATAAATCAAGTTATAATGATTAAGACTTTTATGGGAATTTGTTCCGAATTACCTGATTTTTTATATGAAGGGTCCAAACTGGTTGATGTTTCAAATCCTACATACACAGGATATTCCAATGGGGCTATTAGAGGCCCATCTATAGTTGGATTATCTCCAGATTTACATAGAGGTGTTTTATGGGCAGGAGGTTCTTCTTTTACTCATATAATCGAGAGATGTACTCAATACGACAAATTTCATTTTATATTTGCAAGTGAATATGGATATGAAAAACAATTAGATAGAGCAGTTGCTATTTCTATTATGCAATCATTTTGGGACCCTGTTGAAGCAGATACATTCTTGTATCTTAGAGAAGATGGTTATGGTGATGAAATACAATCTTTTGAATTAATGACATTATTCTCAATAACAGACTTCCAAATTTCTAATATTTCTTCTGCTAGGATGATGAGGACTGGAGGAATACCGCTTCTCGACTCATCTACAATCACTCCTTATGGTTTTGAAGGAATAAACATAGTATCTTCTGGACATAATGGTTCTGTCGGAGTTTTCTTTGATGGAGGATATGAACATGCCCCAGATGGTAATATCTATGGTGAAGAGCCACATTCAGCACACAATGCAATTGGCGGACTTATGATTGCTAGGGATATGGCTTTCAGATTCTTGAAAACAGGAATAGTTCTTGACACATGTGAAGGGTATTGCTCGTTTTTGCCTGAAGACGTAAATTGGAATTAAAAATAATATTTTTTTAATTCTCACTGTCCCTTTTATCTTTTAAGAAAGAGACTAAAGCCTCAATACTTGGAAATTCAATAGTTACAACACTTATGTGTTTGCAATCTTGGCAAATAAATCTCTTTCCAGTCTCATAACCCATATATGGAGATATTCTTGGACTAAAACAGTTAGAACAAACCTCAATTATCTTTTCAGTTTCATGTTCTCCCATAATCAAATCTAAAAGATGTACCTATTTAATAGATTGTAATATTTACATAAATTTTATAAATCCGGAGGTAAGTCTAAATGCAAGTCTTTTTTATGAATAAGCATGGAAGGGTATCCTAAAAAAACAGTTCTGAATTCAGATTCTGACGCATCAATGTATGGATTTTATGCTTCTTTAGCAGCAGGAGGGTTTTTGTTAGCATATGCAATTTATTATGTAACAATTGTAAATGTAACAACAGATTATGCTTACCTGACATTAGGAATAAGCACTGCAATTATGGCGATAATGGCAATCATATTTCATGAATGGTCCCGTATAAATAAAGGGCAAAAAAGAGATGAAAATGCGATTGAAGAATATGTTGGAGGTACTGCTGTTTTAATGGGCGCCCTCTCAGTAATTTGGCTTTCACGTTTTATAGTTTATTTTTTAGGAAAAGAAAATAGTTTGATAGAAATCCAAGAAGGCATAATATGGATTCCAATTTGGCTTTCTTTACTTCAAACAATTTCGTTAATATTTGTTATGGAAATTTCAACCAGAATGATTGAAAGGCATTCATTGGGCACATTACCAAGAACCATAGTTATCTTAGCACCCATTAGTTTAGCATTTAGTGCGATCTCAATTTGGTTAGATTATTCTAATGGGCAATTAGAAATTTTTCTTACAACATCATTCCTATTATTATTAAGTAGTTCAATTTTATATGCTCTTCGTTTAAATCGCTCTGCATTATATTTATTATCTTCAGGAATAAGTGTCGCCCTTCCAATTTATCTTTCTCTTAATAATCCTGAACATGCTAGCCTTCTTGTGCCAATTGTAATATTAATTGGAATTACGGCTACAGATAGAAGTCTTTCTAGAGATATGGTCGAAAGAGGCTCTGGAGTAGTTGTAGCAGCAATTTTATTTACTCAAATATTAGCTTCTACAAATAATACTTCTTATGTATTTGCTAATATTTTCGAAAGTCCAGATCCTTTTAATCTGGTTTTCTGGCTTTGGGCTGCGCTACTAATTGGTTGGTTTGTTCCAACAGCAATGGTACGAACTCCTGCAATGCCAATAGCATTGGCTCTTTCATTAGCATTACTATCCGATCAAGCTGCACTAATTGGATGGTTTGTTGGAATATGTGCTTTCATATACTTAGAAACGCGCCCTCAGGCTAGAAGTTGGGTTGTCCGTTTTACTTACATTGCCATGCTCATCTCTTGGTATATTTCAGGTACAATAGGGGCTGAATTAGATAGTAATTTACTGTCATTCAATAATTTCTCATTAGATGCTGTAACATGTTCTTCACTAATATTATTTCCAATATTGTTAATGATTGGTTTTTGGGGTGAAAAAAAGGGGACATTTGGATTCTACGAGGGGCCAAATCTCCTTTTATTAATGGCTTCATTAAATATATTACTAATTGGGGAAACAAATTTTATTTATCCTGTATTAATAATATCAGCTTCCTTATTTCAAGCTTATAATTATACAATGAATAAATTTGGCCAAGAGTTAGAAAAAGATTTAGTAGCATCTCTTTTATTGCCTATTATTTTTGTAATTTTATTCTATAATAATAATGAAACAAATCTAATTTTTTCATTAATATTGATATCAGCATCATTATTCCAATTTTATATCTTTTATAAAAATAATAATAGAATTGGTGGAGATAAACATATATTATCTGTTTCTTTATTACTTCC
>CAJJBW010000003.1 GCA_905182515.1 uncultured Candidatus Poseidoniales archaeon
ATCTTCGCCATATTACCTAAGTAGTGCTAAGCAGGATTATGCTATGATTACTTTGCTCATGCATCATAAATATTTTTCAACTTTCTATCAAGAATTTTTAGCAAACCCCTCAAAGTAACTTCGCTAATTCCTGAAACTTGGCATACTTCCTTCTGAGTTCTTGATGATGTACTATTTTGTGATGCCTTATACATAATTACGCCAGCTATTCCAGATGGTTTCTTTCCTTGCCATTCTAAATCTTCATTAACAGATTCCCACAGATCTCTAGCCATTCCAAGTACAGAGGGAGGAAGTCCAAGGTCAGAATGAAATTTTTCAAAATATTCTGCCGGCCCGGTGATGTGTTGTGCTCCTAAATTTCTTGCAACAAGTCTAATTGTACGTTTCAATTCCTTTTGTTCAACTTCTGATATCATATTGAATGATTTAGAAATTTCATCAATTTTACGAGGTATTTTGGCTTGTCTTGCTGCGATATATACGCAAGCTGCTGCAACTCCTCTGATACTTCTTCCAGTGACCAAACCTCTGTCAATTGAATGTCTATACAGTGATGCTGCTTCTTGTTCTATTTGTGGAGGCAAATCTCCTCTATCTCGAATAAACTGCATTGCTATGGTTAAATTTCTTGCACGACTGTCTCTTGTTTTACTTCTTTGATCTATGACCTGCCTTCTCCTCCATTCTCTAATTCCTTTATTGGACATGCCATGTCTTTTTGCAGCACTTGAGGTAAGATCTGACTTTCTAATTTCGGTAGATAGTCCTCTATCTGACAAAGTCAATGTTGATGGAGCACCAACTCTGCTTCTATCGTCTGCACCAGAATGATTTATCCATTCGGCACCTGGGTCTATCATATTTTGTTCTGCCACATAACCACATTCTGAGCATATTGTTTCACCTCTATTATTATCTGTATCCCATGAGGTAGCATCACATACTTTGCAAGTCCCACTAATCGATTCAGTATTTCTGACAGTTGATGGTCTTTTTGCTGGCGCTATTGACATTCTTCTATTATTACTAATTTTTTTAACTTTAGAAGTAACGGATTTAATATCAATTTGTTCTTTCATCTTATCAACCTCTGGTTGTATAGTGAAGTCCATAATATATAAACCTTTTTTTTATTTGTTCTAAATTATGGCCGTTTTGTTTTTTGGCTATTACTCCTCCCCCGGTGCATGGATGTATCATATCCCGCAAGAACGTCACTCTACAATACACACTTAGAAGGAGGGGCAAAGATGGTTGACTTTCATGGTTTTGAGTTGCCTATATGGTACACCTCAATCCAAGAGGAACATCTGGCCACTAGGTCTTCAGCGGGAATTTTTGATGTGTCTCATATGGGTTTCTTTCGTTTTTCTGGGCCCTCTGTCCTCTCATGGTTAAGTTCTATATCTACTCAAGATTATATGAAGTTCGAACCGGGTAGATGTGGATATACTCATTTTTTGGATGAAAAAGGCAACATTATAGATGATATGATTTTTGCAGTAGTTTCTGAATCTGAGGTTCTTGGCGTGCCAAATGCTTCCATGGTTTCAACCATGCTTGAATGGTTTTCCAAACATCTTCCGTCTGATTCCTCAATAACGATTGACGATATCTCGGATCAAACTAGTATAATTGCATTACAAGGCCCCATCTCCAATGAGGTTATTAAATCAGTTTTAGGCATAAATAATGTTGTTAAAAGATTTAATTGTAAAAGTATCGAGGAGAATGACCTGGGCATAACTGGTTGGATCCAAGGAACCGGATATACTGGAGAATCAGGAGTTGAGATATTTATAAATAACAAATCAGCACCTTTACTTTGGAATAAGTTATTGAATGCTAAAGAATTTGAGGTTGTACCAGTAGGTTTGGGTGCACGAGATACTTTAAGATTAGAAAAAGGATATTTGCTTTCTGGGCAGGATTTTTTATGGCCTGGATTAAAATTAATCCCCGACGCTGAATTACCTGAAAATTTCTTATCAAGAAATACGGCAGAGACCAATGTCCCATTTGGATTGAGCATGGATCATGATTTCATAGGGAAAGAGTTCGTACAGAATTCATTACATTCTGGATACAAATGGCAAGGGCTAGTTTGTCAAGAAAGAGGGCCATCTCCTCGCCCTGGGCACGCGGTCTTTTCTCTTGATGAATCTAAAATAATAGGTTATGTGACGAGTGGAGGGCCATCTCCTAGTCTAAATCGTACAGGTATAGCTTTGGCGTATATCAATGGGGCTAATATCGGACAGGAAGTTATGATACAAGTAAGCGCAAGAAAGATGGTTAAGGCGTTAATTTCCACTACACCATTCCTTTGACTGTAGGCAAAACCACTATGTCTAAAGCCTCTTTGCATCAATTGGTGACAGACCTTGTTGGATGATAAATTTATTTCAATAGCGATTAAAAATCTACAGGATGTATTGACTCGTAAAGGGATATCTCCTGAAGCCTTATTTACAAAGTATGATTTTGATGATAATGATGTACTTGATTATGGGGAATTCTCCAAGGCACTTGAAAGTGTTACTGGGCAAAAAGCACCTTCTACTATATTAAATGCAATTTTTTCAGCAATTGATCGCAATGCCGATGGAACTCTGGATTTACAAGAAATTATTGCTGTATTCAGGGGGCAAGATGTAGGCCAAACTCAGGAATTAGATGCCGATTCTTTATCGCTGGAGGGGCACAGTGATGACTCATATAATGGCGAATATTCCAAACAAAAAAGTTTAATTAATGGGCAAAAATGGTTTAAGAATTCAAAAAACAGAACTCAGCCCAGAATTTTATATTTCTATAACGCAAATTCTGGTGGATCCCCATCTTGGAGTTTGGATGACAGAGAACAAGATGGTAGCAAAGATCTCTACCGAGGTGGTTGGACAAGAGCATCTGAAGATGCATCTTTGCCGCTTGGTAAACGTAGGTGGGTCGGAGTTGGAAGAATCACAATATCAATATCTTATGCTACTACGGAAGGAGAAGCCGCTGAAGCAGTTGAATACTTAGAAACTAGTATCCAACAAGACGACCAAATAAAGAAATTACAAATAGCAAATAATCAAGCTGAAGTTATGAAACAAATAATAGCCGATAGCGAGTCTAAAAAGTGGGTTGAGGACGCAGACTTATCTGGTTTGGAGGTATTAGAATTAATAATGGAAAATAATAAAAAACCTTCAGACATAAACGAATTGATGTTAGAATTAAATCAAGTGAGAAATGCAGTATTAAAAGGTGCCAATGATGGTTCATTATCGATCGAAGAAGGAAGATCGATTGCTGATTCAATATTTGAAAGTAAATCTTCAAATTTACCTTCGGTTTTTAGAACTCTTGCTAGAAAATCTTGGATTGCGCAGGCAGACGCCACTGAGGCGAAACTTATTGCATCCATTGGTGCTGCTGCAGGATTATCAGTAGCTGGTGTTGCCGTTAGTAAGGCAGTGAAGAGTGAAGGTGCCAAAACAGAAAAAATTCAGAATATTACGGAATTAAAAGAAAATAATTCTACCGATACCGAAGTAAAAATGCCGGTAGATAGACTTGAATCTATATCTGAAATTGATACAGTAGAGTCATTAAGAGTTACTGAGAAAGAAAAAATCCCTCTCAATACTTTAGTTTCCACTCCAATTAAAGAAATATTTAACGATTTTTCAAATGTAAGGTTTTCATCTGAAATTAAAGATTTAGAAGATCAACATGATCGTAAAATATTTAGTTTGAATTTTAAGATAAACGAAATACAGAGAACTTCTGGGTTAGGATTAGATGAAAAATATAGGGGAGGATATACCTTAATTGCAAGTCATGAAGATGTAGATATAGAAATTAAGTTACCGGCTTCAGTCCCCTTTGGATATTATTCCATGGACTCTGAATATCATCTAAAATCAAGTATATGTGGTTGGAATAGGATTCGAAATCGTTTGATGATGGAAAGTTAGTTTCCCAATATGCCAAGGGATTCGTCAACCATTTCTTCAATGCTTATCTGAGGTCTGAAGCCAAATCGGTCTTCCATGTCTCTTCCATCTACTACTCCAAAAACTTCTCCTTTTTCCTCTCCGCCATTTAAAGCATCGCAGTTAATCTTACCACGATAAATTTCAGATAAATCAGTCATTGTTATGCCTGCTCCAGAACCTATGGCCATACTTTCTCTAGTTGGAGGAGGGTCATTAATTACAGCGCCTATTATTTGTAATAAATCTTGGATGTGAATAAAATCCTTAACTCCTGAACCATCACCAGGTAAACTTATTCCGAATCCAATCTTACAATCTTCTGCCCATCTGTGTAAAATACCATTTCCAGGTGGCCCAATTATTGGAACTCCTTGAACGTTGGAAACTCTTAGTATACTCACGGGCCTTTCTGGTTGTGCTCTCTCCAATGCGGTTTCTTCCATCCATAATTGTCCGCTTGCTGCAGCATCTTGCGGGTCTAAGCTGGAATTCCAATCATAGAATGGATGCATCTTATATTCTGGATTCCATTTAGGATAAACTCTCAAAGTTCCAAGGATTATCATATGTAAACTACCATGGCGATCTACTGCATCTAGAATTGGCCGTGCCTCTTCTCTCATTGCACGGAAGGCGGCATCATCATTTCTGTCTGCAGATGATTCCTTTAACCATGAATTTATGTGTATTAGTGCATTACAAGGAGTTAAAATGGCATCTAGTGCATTTTTGTCTTTCAGAATATCATCTGTAATGACTACTGCCGCTGGGCCAAGCATTTGTTGAATGTGAGGGGCAATAAAAGGATCTGGCCAAGTAATTGCAATCTTCATGACTCGCGGCAGAAGTTCAAGGTAATTAATAATGTGTTAAAAAAAGAAACAGCCTATCCGAATTATTCAAACACCCCCCTGCTCTCTTTGGAAACAATTAGGAGAGTGTGGGCGATGGATCAAATGCCAAATTTGGGTCGAGAGAAAGAGATGTTAGATGTTTTAGGATTAAACACAATGGATGATTTATTTGCTAATATTCCATTAGAAATACGCCGAAATACACCTTTGCCTCTGCCAGAACCTCAATCTGAAGAAGAAATCTGGGCTGATGCTAGTAGATTGTTGGGTGCAAATATAACATTAGAAGATAGGCCCAGTTTTCTTTCAGCAGGGCTTGTTAGGAATTTCGTACCAACTGCGGTAGCAATGTTGGCTACAAGGGGGGAATTCCTAACATCTTATACTCCCTATCAACCAGAAGTTAGTCAAGGCATGCTTCAAGCCATGTGGGAATTCCAGACCATGGTAAGTGAACTCGTGGGCCTCCCTGTTGCTAATGTTTCTATGTATGATGCATCAACTGCAGCTGCGGAGGCGATAACTTGTGCAGTCAGAGTTCACAATAGGAAGGCAATACAGAAAGGCGTCGTATTTGTTTCTGAATACACTCCCCCTCATAGATTAGCAGTTATAAAAAATTATACTCAAGGCGCTGAGATTGAAATAAAAACTCTAAAGCATTTAGAAAATGGAGAAGTTGACATGACATCCATTAAGGATGCAGAAGGATGCTGTGCCGTATATGTTGAACAACCAAATTGCCTTGGAATGTTAGATGATACATTGCTTGATATTAAAGAACTAATAGGTGAAGAGACCGCATTAATAGTAGGTGTAGACGCCGTTTCTTTAGGGATAATTGATCCACCGGGTAGTTGGGGTGCCGATATTGTTGTTGGAGAAGGGCAAGCTTTTGGTATCGGACCTACAGCAGGAGGCCCAATTTATGGATTATTTGCTTGTGGTGATAAATATATCAGGCAAATGCCCGGAAGGATAGTTGGCCTCACAAAAGATACTGATGAAAATAAGGCTTTTACTCTAACATTATCTACTCGAGAACAACATATCAGAAGACATCGTGCAACATCTAATATATGTTCAAATGAAACACTAATTGCGTTAATGGGGGCAATACATATGTCATTATTGGGCCCTGAAGGGCTTGAAAGATTGGCATTAAGGGTAGCAGCAAATACCGAATTAACTAAGAAAGCTATTTCATCTATCAAAGGAATAGAACTAGTCGATCCCGGTAAGTATAATTTCAGAGAATTTGCAGTAAAATTGCCTCATCTAGCTTCTGAAGCATTGACTTATTTGGATAAATTAGGAGTTATTGCAGGACTGGATCTAGGAATATGGTGGAAATCAATGGATCATTGTTTACTTATAGGGGTCGATGACAGAACTTCTGAGTCAGATATAGAATCCCTTTATTTGGGATTATCTGAATGGATAGAGGTGAACAAATGAGTGATTTATTTGCTTTCAATGGTGCCAAAGGGGCCGGATGGGCTCAACCAAAACCATCCATAGAGAGAGAAATTTTAATTTCATCAATACCAAAGAAACTTCGCAGAAAATCCCTTCCAAAATGGCCAAGAGCTAGTGAACCAGAAATAGTAAGGCATTATACTTGGCTTTCAAATCGTAACTTTGGTATTGATAATGGATTTTATCCTCTCGGATCCTGTACTATGAAACACAATCCAAGAGTAAATGAAAAAATTGTTCAATTACCGGGGATGGATAAAATTCACCCACTCCAGCCTGAACATCATGTTCAAGGACTTTTAGCTATTTACTTCGAAATGCAAGAAATGTTAGCTACGTGTTCAGGCATGGATCAAGTTACATTACAGCCAGTTGCAGGGGCGCAAGGAGAATTTACTGCAATCAGATGCATCCAAGAATATCATAGGCAGCAAGGCCAAGGGCATCGCTCTAAAGTGATTGTTCCTGATTCTGCACATGGTACAAATCCTGCATCAGCGTCCATGTGTGGCTATGATATTATTGAAATCCCAAGTGGTGATGATGGACGCTTAGATTTAGAAGCTTTGAAATCAGCCGTTGGAGATGATACGGCAGCAATGATGATAACAAACCCTTCTACATTGGGAGTTTTCGAGCATCAAATTGCAGAGGCCGCTGAAATAGTTCATTCTGCAGGTGGACAAATGTATTATGATGGTGCAAATTTCAATGCAATAATTGGTAAGACAGACCCTGGAAGAATGGGTTTTGATGCTGTCCACTATAACTTACACAAAACATTCAGCCAACCGCATGGAGGTGGCGGCCCGGGAAGTGGCCCGATAGGAGTAAAATCGCATCTTTCTCAATTTTTACCAACACCGCTAGCTGGTAGGAGAAATCAAGTTGAAGCAGATCCAAAAGGAGTGGATGATGGATATTGGTATTTCTGGCAAGATGTTGGCGAAAATAGTATTGGTAAGGTTCAGCAATGGAATGGTAATGCTGGGGCAGTGGTTAGATCATGGGCATTTTATAGAAGATATGGAAAAGAACTTGAGAAAATGAGTGAACATGCAGTATTGAATTCAAATTATCTACGTCATAGAATAATGAATCCAGATCCAGAGATAGCTAAAAAAATTCACGTCATGCCTCTTAACGGAGCTCCTGCTGATTTAGTTATGCATGAGTTCACTTTGTCTCTCACTCCTTTGAAAGAACTGCACGGCGTTACTGGCAAAGATGTGGCCAAGAGACTATTGGATTATGGGGTGATGGCACCTACTCTTTACTTCCCTACTATAGTGCCTGAATGTTTGATGATAGAGCCAACAGAAACCGAGTCAAAAGAAGTACTAGATAAGTTTGCATCAGATTTGCATAAGATACTATCTGAAGATCCTGATTTAGTGACATCAGCTCCACACACTACGGATGTGAAACGTGTGGACGAAGTCTGGGCTGCTAGGAATTTAATACTCAAACATCCTGGGAATGAATCCGGCCAGTAATATCCAAAGAATCGAATAATGATGGGCCAGTCGAACTACTATGGACGCCCAGTTAGATCACGATTGGCTCTTAGGCGATCCCTCATGGTGGGATCTCGAAAATCAACTCCCCCCGGATATTAGAAATGGTGAATTAATGCCAAATGATAATTGGAGATATGCAACTCCAAGATTAGGAAATTTTGGATGGATGCGTCAAAGGATGAAGCCATTAGCACACAGTTTATTGTTGCCCTTAGCATGGTCTCCTTTTTTTTTAATATTGACAATAATTCCGCTAATTTTCCCAGGTAAAACTCCTGATGACCAGTCTTTGGCATTTATTTTCTTCTTCTTGTCATGGTTTCTGGTTTATTATCCATTATTCAATTCTCGTGAATTACAACTATCTCATATTGGTGGATTTTTTACCTTACCTGTGGATTGGAAACTACTACTTCTAGGAATTTTTATATTTCCTGTACATATCTTTATAGATCCTATGTTTGGCTGGCTTTCTTATGCCTTCTTTTGTGCTGCAATGATTAGAACTTTTGGATTAATTCAGGATATGATGAATATCCCTCCTTCTCGTTTTATTATTCCAATAGATAAAAAAAATTGGAATAGCGATAACCTGAGTAACGATTGGAACATTAATTCTAATAAATGGAAGATAGGGTTGATTGCATCATCAAAGTGTGCCGGAGGGTATCTGACCTTATCGGGGATTTGTAGGAGCAAGTATAACTTTCTTTCAATTACATTTGTTCATAAATCAGGGTTTGTACAAGACCCATTTTTTACTACACATGAGAGGCAAGAAACTCTAGAAGATCTTTTACTAAATCCTCCTCCAATAACCGGAATTCAGTGGCCAGAAATATTTCTTTCACAACTGGAAGAGGAATAATTACTCTTATCAATTCAACGGTAAGCATTTGTACCTCTTTCCCTTCGAAGTGCCATGGATGTATGTATAATACTCGGTTCCAAGTCTGATATGCCTGTTTGCGATAAATGTACTTCGATTTTGTCAATTTTAAACATCAATCATTCAGTGCATATTGCTTCTGCCCATAGAACTCCAAAACATCTTGAAGCAGTTGTAGAAAATTCTATTGATAATGGATGTAAAATTTTCATAGGAATGGCAGGATTGGCCGCTGCATTACCAGGAGTTATCGCTTCAATGACAAGTTTACCTGTTATCGGAGTTCCCGTAGGAGGGGCAGTTCCCTTTGATAGTTTATTGTCAATAGTCCAAATGCCACCTGGGATGCCTGTGGCCACAGTAGGAGTAGGGAGAGGAGACAATGCAGCTATTTTGGCTGGTCAGATATTAGCTCTCAGTAATGATGAAGTTTCCACTCAAGTTATAAAATACCGTAACGATAGAGCCAATCAAGTATTGTTAGATGATGCAGCATTAAGGGAATGATTTTATTGAAAATTGAAATACTAATAGAAGAAGCAATTCACGCACTTCAAACAAAAATAGATGATACAGCCATAATTGCATGCTCAGGAGGAATTGATAGCACAGTTGCTGCAGTACTGGCTCATAAGGCAGTTGGGAGTATGTTACATTGTGTTTACGTTGATACAGGTTTTATGCGTAAAAATGAATCTGAAGAAGTGAAAGAAATGTTTACTAAAATGGGAATTGAACTCAAAGTAGTATACGCATCTCAGAGGTTTTTTGCTGAGTTAGAAGGTATTACTGACCCCGAAGAGAAAAGAAAAGTAATTGGCGAACAATTTATTCGTGTTTTTGAAGATGAACAGAAACTTTGTGGTGCTAAATATTTAGTCCAGGGAACTATAGCCCCGGATTGGATTGAATCAGGAGGCGGTGATAGAGACGTGATAAAATCTCATCACAACGTTGGCGGTTTACCTGATGATGTCAACTTAATGATAGTTGAACCATTGAGGGAGTTCTACAAGGATGAAGTCCGTAAAATTGCAAGAGAATTAAAAATAGAATCAAGTGAAAGGCAGCCTTTCCCTGGACCGGGATTAGCGGTACGAGTATTAGGTGATCTAACTCCAATAAGGGTTGAGGCTTGCCGTGATGCATGCCATATAGTGGAAGAACACCTTCAGGCTGCTGCTGCTGCTGGCAGGTGCGATTTACCATGGCAGTACTTTGCAGCACTCCTTCCCGTAAAGAGCGTCGGAGTCCATGGAGATGCTAGAGTACATGGCGAAACTGTTGTGGTAAGGGCAGTTTCAAGCTTAGATGGCATGAGTGCCAGATATTCTACAATTCCTCATGATGTTTTGACGGAAATTAGTACTGAAATTACTAACAAATTGAAAGGCCAAGTAAATCGAGTAGTATACGACATAACTCACAAGCCTCCGGGTACAATTGAATGGGAATGATTCCGATTCATTCATGAATGTATTAGCAAGCGCAGGGACGGGCCGACATAGCTTAGTTGGTGGAGCGGTGGACTGTTAATCCACAGGTCGCAGGTTCGAGTCCTGCTGTCGGCGCCACTAAAATCTTACTTTAAAAGTATTTTTATGCAGTTTTTCTGAATTATAATAAATCTTATTCTTCCACAAAAGGCAGTATGTAACTACATTTGTCGCAGACATATCCCTTGAAAGAATTGTAATCTTTTCCAATTCCCAAAAAATTTGCAATAGTACTATTCAATGTAGCCGTTTGAGTATTAAACATATCATTCTCACATATTGGGCATTTTAGAATTTTATCAGCAATAATGAACTGTTTTGATTTTGAACCCATGCCATTAAGCAAAAGTCTTCTAGTTTTGAAGTTTGACAATAGTCAATATCATTTACCGGGTTTCAATGGCGGAACATGGAGAATGAAAACACGATATCAAATATCTTACAAGCTGTAGATGATTCTGGTAGACATTATCGCGATAGCATCCCAATGATAGCGAGTGAAAATATCTTGAGCCCTTTGGTTAGGAGGGCTTGTAATTCAGACTTACATGGAAGATATGCTGAAGGCCTCCCTGGGAAGAGATATTATCAAGGCTGTGAAGATTTCGACACTATAGAGAGCATCGGCATTGCAACTGCTAAGAGAGTATTCAATTGTAAATTTGCAAATATTCAGTCAACATCGGGAACAAATTCTAATTTAGGTGTATTGAAGGCACTAACAAAACCTGGTCAAACAATTACTGCTGTATCCACTGCTGATGGAGGGCACATTTCTCATGCAAGAATGGGTGCAGTAGGCATGAGGGGGCTAAATCTTACTACATACCCCTGGGATGAAGATAGGATGGAGCCCGATTTAGACGCTGCAGTAAGTATGATAAGAGAAGTCCAACCAAATCTCGCACTATTCGGGCAATCTGTTTTTTTATTCCCTACTCCTTTACGTGAATTATCTGATGCAGCACATGAAGTCGGTGCAAAAGTTATGTATGACGGAGCACATGTTTTAGGGTTAATCGCGGGTAATCAATTTCAAGATCCTTTAAATGAAGGAGCCGACGTTATGACTGGCAGCAGTCACAAAACATTCCCCGGTCCTCAAGGCGGTTTTGTATTGTCTAATTCAGATGATGAAAAATTTCAGAAGCGGTTAAATAACGGAATATTTCCTGGAGTTTGTTCTTCATATCACCTACATCATGTTGCAGGTAAAACTGTGGCTTTGTCAGAATTTGAAGAATTTGGGGCTGAATATGCAAAAAATATAATTTCCAATGCCAAGTCATTGGCGGAATTTCTCGCCGAAGAAGGATTTGACGTACTTGCTGAAGATAGAGGTTATACCGCTAGTCACCAAGTTCTTACTCGACATGGAGGAATCGATTCAGGAGCTGGAAGAGACGCTGCATTAATTTTAGAAAAATCAGGGATAATAACAAATATGAATATGCTTCCTGGTGATTCAAAAGCAATGTCTCCAAGCGGATTAAGGTTGGGTACCCCTGAAATAACTCGTTTAGGAATGTCCAATGATGATATGAAAGATATTGCAAAATTCTTCTCTAGGGCCCTAATTAGAAAAGAAGATCCTAAGGTAATTCAAAACGATGTTAAAGAATTTAAATCAAATTTCCAAACAGTAAACTACTGCTTTGAACCAAGTCTAGCATACCCTGGATTATAGTCTCTTAAATAATTAGATATTCTTTTAGTAAATGCCTGTTTAGGTTTAATTATGGGCTCGAGATATAAATCAACTTTACTGATTGTAACTCTAATGCTTACATCAGGTTGCACCGGATTCTCAAATGAAGAAAATATTGTAGATAATGACGATATTGATTGTATTTCAAATCCTATGCATGATGATTGCTTTGAAGTTATTATCACTGAAGATGATTGCAATTCTAAGGAAATATTTACTGGCAAATATTGTAGAATAATGCTAAGACCAGAAAATCTAAATTACGGTAAAAAATCAATTGTTTTGTCTGTAGGTGAAGATATGCAAGCACTAACTCCTAGTTTTATTGGAGATGGACCAGATATATGGCAAATAAATCCACCATTACCCGATGGATTTACCCTAGATTTTGATTCGGGAGTAATTTCAGGTGCTCCTTTGAGCCAACAGGATTTCTCAAGGTATACAATTATTGCAAGGAATAATGTAGGTTTTTCAGTAACTACATTGGATATTGAGGTTTTTCCAATTCCTCCATTTTCAATATCTTATGAGGCCGGGATACTTCAATGTGTAGTTGATATTTATTGTAGTTTGAATCCTCCTGTGATAGAGGGAGGAACTCCAGATAAGTGGTCCATAAGCCCAATATTGCCACAAGGTATGAAATTAAATAACAATGGTTCATTAACTGGCATTATTGAAAGTGTAATAGATTCCAATCATACTATAACTATCTCAAATAAAGGAGGAAATACCCTCACGAAAGTAAGAATTATTTCTTTACCCGAAATGCCCCTTAATCTTAATTATAATGGCGAAAATTTTACTTGGAAAAAAAATGAATTTATTAAACTTTATCCATCTATATTTGGTGGAGAAATCCAATCTTGGTCTATATTTCCTGCATTACCCCAAGGCCTTAGATTCATAGAATCCGATGGTTCAATTGAAGGGAAACCCATAACTATTCAGAACTATCAAAGATATACAATTACGGCAGCTAATGCCAAAGGCGCAATTTTTGTTGATATATATGTGGAAATTTTAGATATACCAGTCGAAAATCTAAATTACGCTCCTTTCAGTGCCGATTTAACTATTGGAGATGATATGGAAATTTTCATTCCTTCTTGGAGTGGGGGAAGTCCCATTTTTTGGGAAATTTTTCCCCCTCTTCCTCTAGGCTTGAACTTTAATTCTACTAATGGCCAAATTTCTGGTATTGCAGTAAATGAGCAAATATGGATCACTTATTCTATCTGGGCAAACAATACTGGTGGACATGAATCTACGGAAATAGCAATAAGAATATCCAATCAAATCCCAAATAACATTGCATGGATACAAGACGAGTTCATTTTAGGATCCAACGAAAGTGTATCTATATCTCCTGTTAATTATGGTCCAACTATTGATACTTGGGAAGTCCATCCAAATTTACCAAGCGGACTTAATATCCTAAATAACGGTACTATTACTGGAATTCCTGATGAGAGAACTCAATGGATTGAATATACCTTTTGGTCAAATAATAGTGGTGGATCATTCACATCTAATGTATGGATTGTAATTCATGATTTACTCGCAGATCAATATGATTTATTGAATGGAATGGGAGAGGCAGATTGGGGTGGTTGGCCTTCGCCTATTCTACCTATAGGACGATGGTCCTTTCCTCTAGGTTTCGCCGAAGGAGGATACACTTCCGATATCCCAGTTATTTCTGCCAGTCATGTTGGTAGAGGAAAAATGATTGGATACGGGCACGAGGGATGGGTTACAGGAGGAGGTGAGGAAGAAACAGCTTTCTCACTCCGTGCAGTTAACTGGGCTTGTGGTAATGATGCAAATGTTGGGCTTTCTTTCGGTGCTGGATTCGAAGATTTCCAAGATGAATTAGAGTCCGATGGGCACAATGTTGTTCTTGATGTTACTCCAGATGATTTATCAGAATTGGACTGCCTATTGGATGAATTTTGGAATGGTCATAGTGATGCAGATAACCAAAATATTACAGATTTTTTATTGTCTGGAGGAGGATTAATAATGGGTGGACATGCTTGGTATTGGTCATATTCCAACTCAGATTTAGCACATAATTACCCTGGCAATAAAATTGCTAAAACAACTGGATTATTCGTTTCCAATGCGTGGGGGTATGATACAGTTAATTTGGAACAGATTCCTCACAGACTCTCTAGGCCATATGCTGCTATTGAAGCAATTCTTGAAGATCGCCTCCATGGAAACTCAATATCTGAAAATGATGCAATAATTGTTGAAGATACTCTTTCTATATGCACAGCAGTTGTATCACTAGATTTCGATAATTTTTGGGAGCAATTACGTGAAACAGTTAATTTATCTGGATGGACAGTCATTCAATATGGAAATTTATGGCAAGACGTTGGTTATAATTTAGGAGAGGATCCAATCTCAGATGTTTTACTACGAGTCGAGGATGCATTGACTCAGAACTTGCCTGCGAACGAACTACCTGTCCATCCAAGTCACACGGAATTCCCTGGAGAGATACCTGAGAACACTTCTAGAATTTCAAAAATAATCAATATTGATGGTAATCAAAGTGGATTGCCTAGTAATTTTGGTTATTCAGGGGCGCGTTCTAAGATTAGAATGTCCACTGGATTATATGCTGCCCCTGGAGATGTTATTTCTATCTCTGTTGACTCTTCTATGATTGACAGGGGAGTATGGGTTCTAATCGGTGCTCATTCAGATAATCTATGGGGTAAAGAACAATTACATCGTTTTCCGAATATAGTAAGATATTGGTATGTTGATAATTCAACTATTGAAGTTGGAAATGCTTTTGGAGGATCAATATATATTGCAGTCGATGCAGGATCGGAATTAGGAATTTTTAATGTTTTGATTTCTAATGCCATTGAGGCACCACAATACATCCATGGAGAGACTGATGTTTCAGATTGGCTACAGAGTATTCGAAACCACTCCGCTCCTTGGGCTGAAATTGGCAGTAATCTTTTCATTTTATCTGTCCCCAGTCAAGAAATTCGTAATTTAGATAATCCTGATGAATTAATGGATTGGTGGGATCAAGCTCTTGGTATGGAACATTCTTTGTATGGATTCACTCCGTGGCCTAGAATCGAAAGAGCCGTATTTGATGCCCAAATTTCAGCAGGCTGGATGCACTCAGGTTACCCTTTCATGGCCCATGACTTGAGCGTTCCCGATGTCTTGGATCTTTCACATATGAGTGAGCAAGGAGATTGGGGAATGTTTCATGAATTAGGACATAATCATCAATGGATGCCATCTACCTTACCTGGGAATACTGAAACAACTTGTAATCTTGCCAGCGTTTATTTAATGGAAGATCTGGTTGGAATTACTGGGCATAGTGCCACAAATCCCGAGCAACGCAATTCAAGAATGACTAACTATTTTGATGATGGCTCTAATATTAATAATTGGTCTGTTTGGATTGCATTAGATACACATTTGATAATTAAAGAAGAATGGGGGTGGAATCCATTTACTACAGCATTATCTGTTTACTATGATTTACCTTCAAATGAAGTTCCAGTCGGCGATATTGAGGAATTTAATTCATGGACTATGCATATCTCTAATTCTACTGGATATAATTTAGCACCTTATCATAAGGCATGGGGATTCCCACTAAATCCGGATACATTTGATGCCTTATCTCATCTACCTGTATGGGTCGAAGACCCTTTAAGGGGGGAATATTATTCTTATTCTGCAATTCTTAGGGATGTCGGAACTAGTAATGTATCTACTACTTCTGTTGAAATAAATTGGGAAACTTATGATAATGGTACTGATACTACTTTGACGCTTTATTATGGAACTAGTGATTCTGGTTCGCAATCATCCGGTTGGGATAATAGTGCTAATATGGGCTCACCAAATGTAGGTGATGAATCTTATCAGTTATCTGGCTTAGATTGTTGTGGGACTACTTATTATGCAAGAATCAAGGCTTCTAACGATGAGGGAAATATATGGTTCGGGCCAATAAGTTGGACAACAGATTATACGTAAGGCTAATTTATTTTTCTTAACAAATTTTCAAAAGATATATTCGGTATATTTTTTTGATGCCAATTCGCCAACGGTATCCATAGCAATGTATGAATTATAGTTATTGAAAATGCCGTAAAGAGGCCGAATCTTGGTTTATCTATCAGCAGTAAAGCTGCTATTCCTAGAATTATGAAATGAACTACATATATTGTTAATGTTATTCTTCCAACTGCTTCCAATGATGATAATCTTTCCGAAAATTTCGCCTTTCCGCCAGATATTTCATCTCCTTCAAGTATCTTCATAATTAGAACTACTACAGTCCCTGAGACTACTAGGAAGAATGAACTTGCAGGAAAAAAAGTCAATAATGCATTTCCAGAAGTCAAGGCCCACGCCTTTTTTTGAATTATTGCAATAAAAATTGAAAATACTGTAATGACCAGTCCAATTTTTATGACATTATCTCTGGTTTCGGGCTTATCTTGGAAATCAAAAATCAACGATCCTAAAAATATGTATCCAAGCCATGGAGTGGCTGGATATGTACCATTCCACAATAGTCTTTCTATCCATTCATAAACTCCCTGCGAATCAACTCTATGGCTCCATGACCACTCTAATCCGCTATATTCTCCAATTAATAAAGGAGAAACTATCATTATTAACATCATATATGTTCTTATCCTATTCGACATCATTATGATTATTGGGGTCAATAATGAAGCAATTGCTAACAAAGTAAGTACACCAGGTGTCTGCCAATAAAAGCGACCACCTCTGTCCATATTTAGTGCTATATTAACTATTATTTGGCAGATAAACAATAAACAAACACGAGATAGTATCCATTTTGTCCAATTTTTATCTTTCGCATTATTCTTCCTTAATCCACTTTTATATATTCCCCATCCTGACAAAGTTATGAACATTGGAGCTGCCATTCCTCCAAATGCCGCAGCAATAAATGCTGCAGGGTGTCCAACTGTAATCCCTTCTGGAGGTATTATCGCTGCAGTATGCACTTCTACCATACAAAGGACCGCTACTGCCTTCATTTGATCTACATGGCGTAGTCTATTTCCCACGTGTTCTCTGTGGAGGTACACGCGTTCAAGTTTATGTTGTGTTGATTTAGAAATATAATTTATATCACTCTTCTTCAACAATCATCGAATCCAAAGAAGACGAAGTTTTATCTGAAGAAGAACTGATTATTCTAGTTAGATTCACAGCCCCGAATATAATTAAAGCAAAACCGCCGATATACATCACAGCAGATAAATAACCAATAGCATTTAGTGCCGCTAGTTCAGTATCTTTCGTATCTTGTTGTGTTGCTATATTCCACCAGAAAAATGGTCCAGTATGATCTAAGACCTTACCTTTGAATGTTTTAGCATCCTCGTCACCTATTTCACTAAATGTATGAATTTCGAAAACTGTTTGTACATAATCAGCACTAAAATCCGGATCCACGCTTCCTGGTCCTCTATAATCAAAGTAGAATGAAGAAGTTGATTTCCCATACATCGCCACATTTGTTATTGGTTCAACCTTGATATCTACTTGAGATCCAAAGTAAACTGGTAATGCACCAGGCATTGCATCAACATATGTGCCACTTCCAATTAACTTACCTTGAATTTGATTATTAGCAGGCTCAAGAGTTATGCTATGCTCTATCATTGGAATATCTTTGTATTTTACTTCATCACCAACTTCACTTGTAGCAACGGCATATCCTACTAGGTTTACACTAAAGGACTCCTCAGCATTAGCTATTCCGCCAATCGTACCAGCCCAAACTGTATCTGAGTTGCCAACGCTATCGGATAATAATCCATAAGTTGCAGCCTCATTATGAGGGGCTCTCCAGGGTAAGTATTCGGTCATTCCATACGTTTCATTTACTTCACAAGCAACTTCGTATTCGGCTTCTCCATCTGCATTAAGTTTGAAATCACACAATCCATCTCCATCTGAATTAATATATCCTCTAAGGAGTCCATGTTCCATATTATCAGCATTATTAGCCCCAGTACCTGTGCTCATCTGATATACTGTATAGTCTCCTGTTGATATCCCTTCAGGGTTGTCTTCAGATATAGATCCAAAATATGTTTCATTTGTTTCTAATGTCACCCAACTAAATCTACCGAGTCCAGCCAGTACTGCATCATCCCATCCATATAACCAATTATTCATTGGCTGGGTGGTGTAAGCTGTTGCGGAATATTGGAAATTAAGTAAAGCAGGAACTACTGCAGGGAACATAAAATCAATTACCCAACTTTTTAATGCCGCTGCTTCTAATTCTGATATGTCGTATATTGATGAAACATATGCATTATCCCAAACAACTTGTTCTCCTCCCATAACAGGCCCAGAAGCAGACATAGGAAGTGAATATCCACTTAATTCTCCATACATAAATGCTGTAGCAAAATCTCCTGTTAAGGCATATGCTCCTGTATATAATATTTGATTTGCCTTTTCAGGAGATAAATCTATTGTTCCTTCTAATATGTCTCTATTCAAACCTATGCTCAGATATCCATTATTTATTGGTTCATTACCTCCAAATGATTCTAACCACCATTCATTAGCGTTTAATGTGCCAGCACCGCCAACTAATATCATTGGAAAATCACTTGGAGTACCAATTAGAGGATTATCGTATGCTAACCATCTTCCTGAGTAATCTACAAGGTTGAGCAATTGACTAAGTCCAACTTTATACTCAACCATGGCATCAAAAGCATTTCCTGAGGCTCCTAATAGGAATAGCGCAACTCCGTTTAATGGTATTCCATAGAAATCTGTAGTAGTCAAAAGCCCAGCAGCATTTTCAGTATCTGAATTAATTCCAAATAACACATATTCTAATGCTTCAGGATTATTTATTGAAACTGGACTGCCAAGTGTGGATTCAGTTACCGCCTCTAATCTTTCTTTGAGGTTATCTACTTCAGTTAAATCTGCGCCTCCTCCATGATTGCTAAATGCCGTAGCTGCTAAAGAATAAACTGACCAATCTATGTGAGTCAATTCAGGTTCAGAAACATCTGAATATCCATATAACAAAGACCTTACTGCTGTAGTTCCGGCACCCGGTGCCCCAATTCCTGCAGCCACCATTGGTCCAATCTCACATGTTAATGCAATGCATATTCCGGTATCTGAAACCGCACCATCCATGATCATATCAATCGACGAGGTGAAATTAGGAGTCATTATTCCTGCCGAGGTTGAAGTGTTCCAACCGAGATATGCATTTTCTAGAACTGATGTTCCTCCATTAATATCTACACTATTTGAAATCTCATTTGACGCCCAAATACTAGGTGCTTTATTCTGAAGTTCAAAAGCAATCATATTATTTGCAAAACCAGCTTTGGCAAATATTCCTCCATAATCAATTCCAGTTGCAAGTCCTGCAATTAATTGAGTATTGTATAATATGTTGACTTGAGTTACTTCTGTGTCCCCGTCCATTGATGCATGTTCTGTACCTGAATCATCGGTCCATACACAAGTTGAACACCATTCAAAAGAGTCATATTCGGAGTAAGTTATGGTGCCCGCAACTTCATCAAAATCTAAAATTTCTTTAGTAGTGGTGACAGTGTAAATAAATGGTCCCATCTTTTCCAGTTCAGGAATATCTCCGACTTCCAAGTTTTCGACATTAGTTATACTGTTTGCAAAGTATGTTCTTTCACTAGTTTGAACTAACCAATCATCATCGTCACTCCAATCTATTAATTCATCTCTACCGTCACTCAGAGTATCTCCAACTCCAGAAATTACTCCTTCTGTTGCTATTCCTGATATTATTGTTAAGTTGAGAGTTGGAAGCAATAATCCAATCACAATACAACCAACCGCTATTATTTTTACACTTAATCGTTCGCTCATTTTTTCACACCTTCTATTGGGTCCAGCGTGTATCTATGGATAAATACGCACTATCATAAAGTATGATTAATGCGGTAAATCAAGACTTGTTAAAATTTTCAAAAAAGATAAAGTTCATGACATTCGGTATAGGGCGGGACCATAGGACCCGTAGCTCAGTTGGTTAGAGCGCTCGGCTCATAACCGAGTGGCCATCGGTTCAAATCCGGTCGGGTCCACCACAAATATTTGCAAAATAAGATGTTTTTTGTACATATCATAAGAAGTATAAAATAAGGTTCGGGAAAGCCAAAGGGTGATGAGTTCGTCCTTTAGAACTGCTATGATGCTAATTGGTGTCTATTTCCTCAGTACATTATCTGGTGTTGCTATGGTCCAAGCCCAAACTTCTCCTGAGATTTCCTTGGATTGTCAACAACCACAAGCAATTGACGTTTTCCCTGGTTCCACAAGAACTACTATTGTGTATTGTTCTCTTACAAATCCTACTGCTGTTTCAGAAACAGTGAAATTAACTTATCAAGGCGGAATTCTTGGTGTCGCCGGACCTGGTTCGAAGTCGGTTTCCGGAGGAGGGACTGCTAGTTTTGAAGTTGCACTTAGGGCTGAATTAAGGGCACCAGAAGGTCAACAAGTTGTCACCATTACTGCTGAAGTCATTACTTGGGGCGGAGGGCCTGTAACGGGAATTTCAGAACCTGTGGAGAGCAAAGTCCTTGCAGTTTACAAACAATTTAGTAGATTGAGAGTTGGCGCCGAGCTAGCATTTTTACAACTAAGGCCAAAAGTTGATTATATGTTACAATTCGATGTTTATAATGATGGTAACGCTAGAGATAAATTCAATGTAGAAGTACAAAATTATGATGAATTAAATGATGCTGGTTTCCAACTCAGTATCCCTTTATTGACTGATGAAATAGATTCCTTAGCGCCTCCAACAAAATTCCGTGTACAAATGAGAACTCCTAAAAACCAAGGTTGGACTGATCAGTATTACAATCTACAATTTAAAGCAACTTCTGAATTTTCAGTAAGAACTGAAGGGATTCCTAATTATCAAGTCCAAAGTATGACTATTTATATCCGAGGGGTATATTTGCCAGGATTTGAACTAACTGGAACTATGATGATTACTGCATTAGCGGCAATAGCTCTAGTCGGTAGAAAAGATACTTCAAGGGACGAAGATATTGAATATTCTGAGTTAGAACCAATGGATTCTCGGTTATTCTGAAGTTATCTATATTTGAACAGACTTTGAAGAGATTTATCAACGGGTTGATAACCTAATGTATTTGTGAGATTAATTGCGAGGCGTATTAAATGAGTGACGGTGGACTTCTTCAGAAAGCGTTGGAACAACAAGAAAAAGACAATTCAGGGAATAATGAATTAATGGATGCTAAAATTCCAGTATCTTCAAATACTCAAAAATCAGATGGCAATCATACTCTGAATATAAAAAATATGCCTTCTTTAAAAAAAATCGGACTATCGCTAGCACTCGGGGGCTTACTGCCTCTTGTGGTGATAATGTGGTTTGGAATATATTTGATACCTGATGCTTTCCCAATTACTATCATAACTCCTTTGATTTCAATCATTTCTTTAGTATCTGTGTGGGTATATTTAGGCATAGGACTTCCTTCTAACTTCGGTGGCTCGGGAATTCATATTATTCCTGCAGTAATTGTGACAACATCATATTTATTCATGCTTCTAATGCCTGCAATCATGGGTATGCTATTGGTGGGAGATATGTCAATAGGAGATGTCGAAATAAATGATGAAGGCACGGAATTAGAAGTCAAGATACGTCAAAACGGAGGATCTTCGTCTCCTATTGATGCAGTTGTCGTAATAGGCACATACTCTCAAACAATGCAATTAAAAATAGACAAATCTGATGGCTATGGGGATTATGGTAAATTGTTACTGCCAATCTCAGATTTTTACTCTGGTAATGCGTTACCCTCATCTGATTATATTTTAGAAATAACAATTGAAGATAAGACAATGTCTACTATTTTAAATTCTAAATACCTATCAAGGACTATCGACGATGTTCAAAGCCATACGAACGGAATTATAAGTGAAGATTCCGATGATTGTGGTTCATTCGATAATTGTGTAATCGGTGTTTCTTTGGTTTCTTGGGCTGGACTGGATTCAAATGACCGTCCCGCAAGTTTGCCACTAGCAAATTATAATTTATCTGCCACGTTGTTCTATGAAAATGGGAATACGGCAATTGCTTATCCAACTGTATCAGTAACTGGTAGTCATTTGGAGCCCTTTGCAGTAGCATCATGGGATTCCAATTCTGGAGAATTTGGCTCAGGAAATTATGTAATAGGGGATTATGGATCAGAACTCCCTCTGCAAGGTTCTACTGAAGAGCCCAATTTTGGAGGTTTCAAGTATGTTCCAAAAGATCAATGGGAAGAATCACGTTATGGCTGTTATTATTTTGTAGTTGAAGTTACGCAAGATAATACGTGGACTAATGAAGAAATTGTTTCACATACTTCTTACTATAATTATATCGAAGAAACTGCACCTGGGGAAGGCGGCGGTTCAACTGAATCGTGGGCAGTATCTTCAGATCCGTGTTAATCAATCCCATGTTGAGAGAAATTTTTGCATTCTTTCTGTTTGAGGGTTGTCTATTATGTCACTCCCTCCTTCTTCTGCAATAATTCCTTGATCCATATATATAATTCTGTCAGCAACATCTCTTGCAAATCCAATTTCATGTGTGACAATTACCATCGTCATTCCTTCATCAGCTAATGAACGTATATTTTCTAATACTGAACCTATCAATTCGGGGTCAAGAGCACTAGTAGGTTCATCAAAAAGTAATATTTCTGGTTTCATTGCCAAAGCTCTAGCAATTGCAACTCTTTGTTTTTGACCTCCTGAAAGGTTACCTGGATATGCATCCTTCCTATCTAACATATCCACTCTTTCTAATACAGAAAGAGCAAGGTCTTCTGCTTCACTCTCGCTCATTCCTCTGACATGGATGAGACCAAGTGTTATATTTTGTAACACCTTTAAATGTGCAAATAATTCAAATGATTGAAATACCATTCCTATTCTTGATCTAATCTCATTTATATCTACAACTGGGGTATTGATTCTGTTTCCTTTTAGCATCACGATTCCCTCTGTGGGCTCTATTAATCTATTTATACACCTTAATACCGTCGACTTACCGCTTCCAGAAGACCCAATTATCGCTACAGACTCTCCTTCATTGACATAAAATGAAACTCCTTTTACTGCATGGACTCCCCCTGGATAAATTTTATGCATATCTTTAACATTTAATACTTCTTTATTCATAAAATAACCTCATACGATTCCTAAACCCGGGATTTTTGTCTTTACTTCAATCCTTCTAAGTATTAATGCTAAAGTCCAAGTAACTACAAAATATGATATCATTACCATACCCCATGTCCATGTAATTTGAAATGTTATTGCATTTATCAACTTACCTTGCCTGGTCAACTCGGTGTATCCTATGACCATGGCTAATGATGAATTAAGAACAAGATTGACCATTTCATTACCAAGAGGAGGTATGCAAATTCTTATTGACTGAGGTAAAATAATCAATCTCATGGTTTGTAGATATGTCAATCCTATGCTTCTCCCTGCTTCCATCTGTCCAGAAGGTATTGCAGCTATTGCTCCTCTCAGGGTTTCACATTGATATGCCCCTGAATTCATGGCCAATGCACATATTGCACTCAAATATATTCTATCGCTGAATATATCTGCTAAATACGGGATGTTATCGAAAATTCCATCTGCTGCATTTTCTATTCTTTTTCCCATTTCAATGCCGAAATGTAAGAAAAGAAATTGTACAACCAAAGGAGTATTCCGGAACATATCGGTGTATAGTGTCGCAAGTGAATTCAACGGTCTCAATTCCCATGGCTTAATTACGATTTTTTTATCTTTCAGATAAGGAATCTCAACATTTGAATACTTCCCATTACTGGTTAATAGTAATAATCCTGGGAATGTAATAAATATTCCCAAAATAAAATAAGAAAATGCCATTGGATCTCCAATAGGAGCAAATATATATGCCACGCCAGATAAATCCAATTTTTTAAATGAAATTACTGATTCAAATATCATAGCAAAACCTCCTCTTATCTCCATCCCTCTAATATTTGGAATTCCAACGATATAGGATAATCCTAAAATACGCGTCCACAATAACCTTCTTTCTGAAGAAATTACCAATCCGAAAAACCCTTCTTGACCAGATAATTCTTCTGAATAATTATTATTATTTACAAATTCTATTAATTTAATTATCAGAAGTAAGGTAATTATCACTAATACCGAAAATAATATATTTTCAAATTGTCTTGTTAATAAAACTGAAAGTGGCAACATGAACCATGAAAAAAATATTACTCTTTCCAAATGGCTCTCGAGCATGTCCTTTAATGATGTTGGGGCTGTTTTCAGCATGGCCAATGTTATTCCTATTATGAACCCAAATAAAATACCAAAACCAACGATTTTCATTGTTGCTATCAAACCATCAAGCATCCATGAAGAGTACTTATCTGCAAATTTACCAAATTTATTGAATTCTTCAATTTGAAAGCCCAATGTTTGATCCAATCCTTCTGTACATCCATCCTCATTAATTCCAGTGACTAATATAATTCCCTGGCTACCAGATAATACTCCGCAGAAACCATCAATCATTTCTATGTCGTATATTGTCCAATTCATCTCTAGTGGAATTAATGAAATATTATGTTCTTCAACAGTATTACCACCATCTTTGCTAGTTGCAATATAATTATTAGTCCCCGTTATTATGATTTTTAAAGGGTTAATGACATCAATATTCACAATTTGAATATTATTATCTGGAAGTTTTTCTTCTGTCACTAGATCCCATTCAAAACCTATGCTAGTTTCTAAATTTCTAGACACTAGTATCCGACCTTCTTGTGTTGTTGCATAAGCTTTTGAGTTACTGAATAATTCTATTGAAATAATGTTTGAGTTTTTTATTGCATCTGGCGGAGTAATAATATCCCAAGTAACTCCTTGATCTATTGTTGTTAAAATTAAACCATTATTTCCAACTATTATTCCATTCTGGCCATTATTATCATCTATGAATGATATTGAATTATACTGCATTGAACCGTTCATGGAGATATTTTCCCATGCATCTCCATCATAATTCCATAAGGTACCTTTATCTCCAATTACAAAAAAATAATCATCAGATGATATTGCTATATCTTTCAAATCTATTGAATTATCAGGGATAGACAAGTCTAACCATTCTGAAACACCCCTTTTTATCATTACTAGGCCATTAGATCCTGCTATGGCCAAATTGCCATTTAGGTAATCTGATGATGTTAAATTTTCATTAGTTATTGAATCAAAAATATTCCAATTATGGCCCTTGTCGTCACTATGCATCATTAATCCAGATTCACCAAATCCCCAGACTTCATTTCCTTCTGTGGATATTACATTTAGAATATCTAATTCGGTATCTGTAGTGATTAATTCCCATCCACTCTTCTTGCTACTTTGCCCCTGTGCTTGTGTTGAACAAATTATTAATAATGTCAATGAAAATACTATTATTAGGCCCCTAAGGGTATTTTTTTTTGATTCTTTAGAATCAAGACATACCCTAGACAATTCACTCACTAAATCCCGATTGACACTTAGAATATAGAACCCTCGTATGATAATTTATTAATTTAATTTCTATTGAAACATCAGTAATGTTAATTTCCTTAATTCCTTTCAGACGGCCATGGGTGAGTTAATTTACCAAGGAAAAGTAAAAGAAGTTTGGAGTACCGATTCTCCAGATGTAATTGAATTTAGATATACAGATCAAATTAGTGCTTTTGACCAAATTATCCCAAGTCTCATCCCTAGAAAAGGAGAATCACTAAATCGTACTTCTGCTCACTGGTTCAAGATGGTCGAAGAAGCAGGTATTTGTGAAACTCACGTTATCAGAGTAAATGCACCTGATAGGATACTAGCACGAAAATTTGAGGTAATACAAGAACCCGGTGCAATTGACAAGGATGCTGAAAATGTATTCGTACCTTTAGAAGTAATTTGTAGACATTATCTAGCTGGTTCTGGGTGGAGACGATACGAGCGAGGAGAGGCAGACGCAGAAGAGTTTGGATTTGAAAAAGGCACAAAATTATCTGAAGGAATAAAATTACCACAACCATATCTTGAAGTATCTACTAAATTTGAACCATTTGATCGTCTTTTGGATAGGGAAGAAGCCCTCTTGATTTCCAATTTAACTGAACAAGAATTGGATAGTATCTTGGAAATAGTCCTCAAAATTGATGAAATAATAAATAAAGAAGCCCTTTCAAGGGGATTAATTCATGTTGATGGGAAAAAAGAATTTGCACTTGGGAAAAACCGAGTTCCTGTATTAGTTGATTCATTTGGGACTTTAGATGAAGATAGATGGTGGGATGCCGAAGCTTATGATAGAGGGGAGATAATACAACTTTCTAAAGAATCAGTACGTCAGCATTATCTTGACACTGGCCATCATGATGTACTTTATGCTGCTAGGAAAAATGGGAGTGAAGAACCTCCTATCCCCGAACTTCCTCAAGAAATCATTAATGCTACTTCTAAGTTGTATTCTGATATGTTTGAGCGCCTTACTGGGTCACAGTTTTAAGAATTATGAATGTTTCCTCATCAAAATTCCACATCCCCTTCTTTCTGCAGATTTTAATATCTTAACTAAATTTTTAAATATTTCTTGAACTCCTCCGTCGTAAGTTTCTTGAGCAGAAACTATCCATCTTCCTTTCTGGATATTGGTTTTTAGTTCACTAACTTCTTCTAAACTCAACCAGCCCATAAGTTCCAATCCTGCTATTCCTTTCTGATATCCTTCAATTCCTAAATCCTCTTTTGATAATCCATTCATAAGTTTGTAAAGCAATTCATGTAATCTACTTTCAAAATCTTCCTGTGATGTATATTTTAATAGATATTTTATGGCATTCCCATCAGACGTCGGGAATCTGCCTATCCTCTCTTTTGCATTATTTCTATCTAATGGAATCGCTCCTCCTCCATCTTCTTGCCAATCTAAAGAAGATATGAAAAGCATGGTCGCTCTATCTAAATTAGATTTCTCACCTTTCTTAAGATTGGGAAAAGATTTTTTCCTATCTATTAATTTCATTAAATCGTCATGTTCTCCTTCTATGCTCATTTCTATTGAAGGGATTAGTTCTTCAACATCTATTTTCAATGGATCAAAAGTATAGAATGCACTAGTGGGTAAATATTTATTCATTGAAACGCCATCTCTGTTTACTCGTCTCGTCGAATACGCTTCAACCTACGTTCGAAATCATCTAATATTTCCTCGTCCTCATTCTCTTCTTTATCGTCCAAAATTTCTCCTTCGGGGTTATCTTCCTCTATTCCTATGTATTTTTCCTCGCGTGCTAAGATTTCCTCTTTAATTACTGGAATTTCTTTTTTAATTTTATCTTCATTAGGTTTCCCAGATATGTATAATTTATCTTTTATTGCCCTTTCAGTCATCTCTTCTAATTCTTTCATATCTCTGCGGTTTTTCAATATCCATGAAAATACGATATATAAAATTATTATTGCAAATGCTGTAACCAAACTTAAGGGAGTAAATATGGATCTTTCATTATCAATAGCACCGCCTGTGAGCACCTTTCTGATTTCATTATCTGCCTGATTTGCATCAATTTCCCATGGGAATGCACAATTTATCCTGACAATTATTTCTGTCCCATCTTCTATTCCCATCGGCCGTTCAAATTTTGGTTTAGGCGTCAATGCTTCTCTGGTACTCATATCAATTTTTTGAACTGATTCGTATTCTCCTGCTGTAAGTGTTATTGTGCAATCAGCATCTATTAACTGACTATGGCCGAATCTTTCAGCTGTTATAGCAATTATTTGATTATTTCCTGTTCCTATCAACTCTATGGATGTCAAACCAAGATTCCAATTATTTTTCCTAATTTCAAAATCCTTTTGATAATTTCCTATTTCATGCCCCTTGGAATCTATTATTCTTATCTCCAAAGTCCTAATTCCGGGGCTGGGTTCCCAATGTATTGAACTAAGGTTAATATTAGTTATTTGTTGAAAATTATTTAATATTCCAAATTTTGAATCTATAATTACCCCCTTATCGTCCGTAAGCAACATAGTATATTCAAAACTAGTATTCCCTGGCCCAATTGAACATGAAGAATGAACATCTCCAACAATTCCAGATATCTGGCACGTCACTGATCTTTTATTTATTTGATAAGTTTCTAGGATATATGGTAATTTATCTCCCTCATTAATTGTAATGTTGCCATAAGTTATAGAATTCAATGCACCAGTGGGTAATAACCATCCCTGTTCTGTCCATTGAAGCTCACTTCCTTGTTCGCCGATAATCGTGTCTTGATTTTGATCCACTCCTCTTATGTTGATTACTGCATTATCTCCTAGATAAGAATTTATGAACGGAGAACTACCCCAAGAATAATCACTAAATTTAGTATCTATAAATATTTCTTGTTGATTACCTCTGCCATCTTCCGCTAGTATTCTAATTGTTTTGATTGATCCATCCCAATCTTCTGAAGGAATGATTTCCAATGGTAAGCCACTTTTTTCATTATTGGATAATACGATTTTAGTAGGGCCACTCATGTTCCAACCTTGAGGTAAACTAAGTATTTGAAGTGATATTGTAGTCGGTGAATTCCCATGATTCTCTAAAGATACCAGTGCATAACCTCCGGTAGGTGATAATATCCATGAGTCATGCTTTACCATTGTAAAATTATAAATTGCAGATACACGAAGAGGCAATGTTATCTCTGAAGAAACACTTGAATCTCCTTCTCTTACCTTTACGTGCAACTCAACAGATTTTCCATATTGTGCATTATCAGGAGGGGTAACGTTCAAGATCATTTCACTAATTCCTCCTGGTGTTATCATCGGCAATTCATTAGGGGCCAATACTGTCCAGCCGTTTTCTCCAACAATCCATACAGAGACATATGGTCTAGATGCCATATTCCCTAATTGAACTATTGTCAACTCAACGCCTGAACCATTATTCCCTATCTCTAGGTCAGCGTCATTAGCCACAACGGTCCATCCCGGGGAATGTTTTACTCCTATTTCAAAAGAAAATACACCTACTTCATCTTCACCAGATACTGCAATGATTTTTACAATCATTATTGAGCCCACTAGTGCTCCTTCGGAGATAGTTGCATTAACCTGCATATTGACTGTCCCATTAACTCCAACTCCAGTTCTTGCTTCTCCAGTGGCAAGCCATCCAGCAACCAAATCGTTAGGTTCTAGGCTTAATTCTGTTATTGCGATTAGCTCTATATCATCAATCATGTTGCCTAAATTTTGAGCATTTACTTCTACTTGTAATGTATCTCCTGGATTTATCGTATATTCATTCCCACTAACTTCATTTCCATCAATTTTAGCATCTATGGACCAAACATGATTTTGCCTGGCTTGAATTACAAGTATTTTCGAATCAGTAATTATTGTATCTCCTCTTGATGTCATAATTATTTCTATATTGATATCTACTCTGGCCGGAGTTGAAGGAGGAATTACTATTGTGATCGGTATTGCCTTCAAACTCCCTGCTTCAAGAGATATAGGATTATTGGAAAATGTGATTATTATGCCTGGATCGCTTGTAATATTCTGATCTAAAATAATGTTGTGAGATAAATCAAACGAATCTCTTCCATTTCCTGGATTCTCAAGACGAAGAATTGCTACTTTTTCTTCCCCAATGTCTGCGAAACTTGGAATTTCAGTTGGAGAAGTTATCGTTAATGAGGCTCTGTAGATTTGCAATACTTCAAGAGAGAACTTAAGATTTGACCCTAGAGGGCCGGACGAACTACTAAATAAATGATACATCGGAGGAGAGTTATCTGGTAAATCTAGGTATAATACTCCTGTGCTTCTCGATCCGGGAGTCCCTTCAATACTTATCATTCCTCCAATTATTGAAACTTCTCCAGTTGTATTCCAGCTCCATCCATTTATTGCCATTCCTGAATCTGCTAATGACCAATTTAGGTATTCCTCGTCACTAGGGATATCTGCAATTATCGTCCATTGCAAACCTTCGGATGGCACAGACCTTTGATGATTGTTTTCAAATAGCACTCTTGATACTTCAAAACTTAATATTATTGTTTGACATATTTCTTCTTCGCCATTCCCTACACACATTGTCAGAGGTGTACTTACGGTTTCTTCATATTCGGCATCACTTGGAATCATTAATTTTGCTGCCATTTCTTTTGTTTCACCGGGTCCAAGTAGCAATGCTGTTTCTTCCACATCTTGAGAATTGAATAATTTTAAATCCGATCCCCAATCAGTATTGTCCCAAGATATTGTAATTTGATTTTCTGCTGCATTTCCAACATTTTCTATCATTAACCATGCTGCTGCATAACTGCCAATTAGCCCATACCCTTCTGTAAAAGCTGTACCGTCAGGGCCTCTTAGTGAGAGCCCTCTTGTCCGATTGGCCTCGATTGGTAAAGTCGCATCTACGCTAATATTGTTATTTGCATCCAATACTAAATTAAGGACCAAAAAACCAGAATCAGAACCCAATGCATCATTTGGGGCATTTATTGATATTTCGGGGCGCCATGTTTCTCCAACTTTTATTTCAACGCCCTCTAATTCACTTCCTGAAACCTCATTCCAAGACCATCCAACTGGTAAATTACTAGAATCAATATTCATGCTCCATGTCCCTGGTAACCTTCCTGTGGAACGTATCGTGGGAATGGCTATACTACTTTCTCCTGGATTGACCCTAATTGGATCAGTTGGTATTTCAAAAGAAGCATTATATGGTGGTATTATGAACAATGTTTTTACTTGATTATCGTTATCATATCGAGATTGAGTTATATTCCTATATGGGTCTAATTTTAATTCAAAAATATGGCTACCTAAATCTCCCTCCCATTCTACATCAAAACTTGAGAATGTACCTGGCCCACTTGGATCTATTGGCTGCATATTTCCTGACCTATATCTCCCAATTTCATCACCATCTGCATAAAGGACCGCATCTACTCCTTCTTCCGTTGTAGAAGTTCCAGAATTTTCAAAGAATGCAGTTATTGTTACTTTTTCTCCAGGATCGGGTTCATTTGGGTTAAACTCTATACTTCTGTTGTCTGTTAACGGCCTAATGTCTACTATCCCAGTAGATACTACCATGCTGCCAATGACTATGTCTAAAGTCGCATCTCCATCGATATCTGCTAGAGAGGGAGAAGACCATGTTCTATGGCTTAATTCTACTTCGTTTGACCACTCTGAATTTATTGCTGTCGACGTCCCTTCTTCTCCATCAAATGCCCATAGCGATCTACCATACGCAACTAACAATTCTTGTCCATCCTCTCCATCAATATCCATCCAAGTTGGTGCACTAACTGCAATTTCATCATTTGGAGTGCCACTACTCTGCTCTAAGTCTCTATTCCAAATTTGGTCAGGAATTGTTCCACTGACGTCATGACATCCTGCTTCTCCGTGCCTTGCTGTGGTTGTTTGCCACCATGTGACCCAACAAATTCTATCATATATGCCGTCTGAATCAGAGTCTATTGCCGTAGGAGGCGCATCTGCAAAGCCGTTTACAGAATTGAAACTCCAAATTTCTTCCCCATCGCTGATTTCTATTCCTCTATATTCTGCACCATCTGCACTTGCAGAGCCATCAGCATCAGTGGGAATGGTAATTATCATTTCAGGAACACTATCAGAGTCCAAATTTACTATTATTGGACCAGGTAATCTAATGTGAGGAACATTATTGTCACCATCGATATTATTCAGACTTAGGCCGCCATCCCAGCTAGAATCTCCTGTCTCAGACTCTATTTTCCAGATCCACATTCCTCCACTATTCGCTTCTATTGTGGTTAATAATATGTAAGCTGTTGAATCATCAGTTTTTGCAAAGGCTGGATCAGAAGGGTGACTGCCTTTGTCTAGGCTAACCTGCCAAATTGGATTGGGTACACTACTTGAAGGTAAAGGAAGTGCTAAGACTACTGGTTCATCTGTTATCTGATTAATTAGAGTAAGTATTAGTTCAGCATCACCGTCTAGGTCTATATCTGCTAATAGAAGCTGAGTTGTTGGATTGTGCCCTCCAAGTAAATCGCTTGTGTAAGGGCCTTCTTGACTCCCAATTAGTAATGTTTCGTCACTCCAAGTCCAAAGTAATTCTGATGAATGACTTCCTGAGGACCATCCTGTTACCGAGCAAGATAGCCTAGGTGACCAAGCCTCGACAAAAACTGAACCCCCTGCATCATATGCAATTATTATTTCTTGTTTGCCATCTTCATCGAGGTCAATTATCACGGGAGATGTTTTTATTCTTTCAGTCATACCTAAATCTACTTGCCAAGCTAGGTCAGAATCTTCTCCTTCTATGATGCGAAGAAAACTATGGTCGGAACCTGATACAACTTCGGTTTGAATAATTATTAAAAATAGAGAATCTTCTCCACAGCGTTCTGAGGCTTCAACATCTTTAGTAATTGAATTTTCAAAATTAGCAATTGGAGTAGCTAATGCATCGTTACCAATTTCATAACTACCATATTCCCAATTTATTTTTGGATCTATTATTGACATTAGTTCTGATGAATTGTTGGGATCTTCAAAACCTGCTCCTCCTTCTGGGCTATGGGGAGGAATGTCGCCAATCCTATCACCTGTTCTTCCAAATTGCGGCCAAGCCTGTCCTCCATCTGACCAAACATCAACTGAATTATGAGAGGTATTCCTTATGGATTCATTATCATCCTCGGTCATAATTAAATTATTTGAAGTTAGCAAAGGAGAAACCCCAACTAATAACATGATGAATGTTATCATCAGTGTTTTCCGAGCATTTTCGGAATGGTTCTGTATAGTGCCCACTACCATTAGAAAACATCATGCGCTTCCGAATCTTCTTGAACATTCGCACTAATAGTACATGCAAGACTATGGTCTTTGTACGTTATCAAGAAACCGAGAATATGTTATCATCCGTTGCGCTTATACGAGATGTGCCGGTCGCTCGTCTCAACTGACCTCTCCTCTAGAGGCATAGCTGATGAGGGACGAGAGGATTTTCCTCCGTCTTCCTCGGTTTTGAATCTATAGGGGTGCATAAGTTGGAGGTATAGAAAATGTATAGACTTGTAACAAGAGAAGACACTATTCGTATTCCGGCTGAATACATCCGTCGAGGCCGTAAACTAGAAGAACATATCGATGAGCTTGCTCATGAGGCCTTCGAAGGTCGTTTTGATGAGAATGAACAGTATACTTTAGTCACTTTTAATCATGAGACTGTAGGGAGAGGTAAAATTATCCATGGTGATGGAGCAATATATCAAAGCGTAAGATTCAAGGCTCTAGTTTTCACAATGGAAAATAACGAAGTTGTAGATGGCGCCGTTTCTGAAGTGTCTGAATATGGGGCTTTCGTTAGGATTGGGCCAATAGAGGCACTATTACACAAATCTCAGATACTTGATGAGCCTATTCAAGTTAATTTAGGAATTCGCCGTATTGAAGGGGCGCAAACTGGTAAATCCCTTACCGAGGGCTCTTTTGTCAGATCAAGAATAGTATCCAAAGCAATTAACCAAAATGATCCACGCTCAAGTAAAATTGGCCTAAATTGTAAAATGGATGGTCTTGGTTGTTTCGACTGGCTAACAGAGAGTGATTAATATGGCTAAAGTACCATTTGCATGCGGCGAGTGTAATAGGATACTGGACGATGGAGTCGGGCAATGCAATCACTGCCCCAACGCACCAGTAACTACTGATTGGCAAGGTTTCGTAGTTATTTTACATCCATCACGTTCTGAAATAGCCAAAAGACTTAATGTTTCTGCACCAGGTAATTATGCATTAAAAGTTAATATTCGTTAGGAGATGATAATTTGGAAATAATTGATAGAAAAGATAACTCACTACTTAATAGGGTGGAAATAAAATTCACATTGAATCACGATAGCGAACCAACTCCATCTTTGACCGAAATGATAAACATGGTATTGAAATTAGAACCAGGTTCAAAGAGAGAATTAATTTACATAAAAAACGTAAATACTAGGTTCGGTATGCCTCGAACATCAGGATTAGCTCTAATTTACTCCTCAATGGAGGATGCGAGTATTGAGCCAGAATATATTAAATCACGCCATAAAGTCTCTGAAGAAGAATCTAAAGGAGGGAATGAATAATGCCGGATGGAAGTCCTAATCCTCAATCAAAGCATTCTAAGTATTCTATAGATGGAGATTCTTTAATCCGTAAAGGAGAGTTTTGTCCTAATTGCGGCCCAGGTGTATTTCTTGGTGTCCATAGTGACCGAAAGGTATGTGGCAAATGTGGATTTTCAAATCCTCCAAAAGCGTACCGTGGCTTAGATCAGGAAGAATAATTTTCCCACTGTCCATCATTGGTGATAATTTTATCATCAAATATGTGAATTCCTATGTTATTTCTAGGTTTACTTTTGTAGTCTTTAATTTGTATTCCGTCATTTGAAATTTTAATTTTACCATCATGTCTCCATCCAGTCCATTTCCACTCTCCTTCAGAGAAGTGGGCATCGATAACTGGCCCAGGTGTCTTAATTATTACTGGCGTGTCACTCAGTCCTTGCATCAATGCAATATATTTACCGTGCAGCATTATGAACCAACCTCCGCAAATATCATATCTGATGTCCGTTATTTTGTCTTTAAGTTTAACAACTCTTCTTTCCTTCACGTTTCTTTCAGAATCTAATTGTATCAATCCTCCTGCAGTTGACCAAATTACTATTCCTGAATCACATTTAATTATTTTTATGATTGGGTTTTTACCTTCAGGAATGCCAATTTCAGGCCATGTTGGGTAATGTTCTCTCCATATTTCCTCTCCATTTTGATCAACCATGTATATTCCCTTACTCATCATTGCAAATACTATATTATCATCAATTTTGCCCAAGGCCATTGGTTCAGATGTAAGTATTTTTTGCCAAATCGCGGAATTAGGTATAATTTCTGAATCTTCAAAAGAAGGAGAGGTTCTTAGGACATCTCTTCCAATACCATCTTCCCAAGTAACACTTAGGGGCAATGCTGCTATTCTTGCATCTCCTAAATCTCTGTCTAGCCAAATACCGACCCATATATCTTCAAAAATTACTCCCGAAATTAGAGGGGTAGGAAATGGCCTAGAAGCATTTTCAATTTTTTTAAATTCAGAGTTTAGTTTAATCAATTCTCCAGAATTGCCTATGACGACAAATTTGCCATTATTTCTATTGACCATCAATGGAGTGAAGTCTAACTGAATACTATCCATATTAACCGATTCACCCTCAGTCTTTCAATGTGTTTCCGCCAAGTTTGAAATCTGTAGCCCCTACGAGCATCATGGTCTCGTTATTGTTATGTTCTTCAAAAGATCCAGCTTCTATAAATTTACATAATGAATTATTGCTCAATGGAGGGTGGGCAGATCCAATACCAATGAAACATGGCATTCTATTTGAGCATAAAATCCAAAAAGTCCACATGCTATTAATGGAACATACTCATCACATATTTGCAGATAATATTGATATTATCCATGAAGAAGAAACAAATGTTATTCTAAAAGAAGTATTAGTTCTCTCAAAACACGTTTCTAAATCTAAGATACCTGCTTTAACTGTTCATGCTATAGGTCTTCCTGGGCAAACACCGTTAGGAGAAAAGGGTATTTCAGGGGGAATTAATGGAGAAGTTATACCCCCGTCTCCTAGGTTTTTCAAACTGTTTCAAATTTTAATGAATGTGGCTACTGAGATGGATTTAGATTCAGAGTTTGATATCACCTTGGAATCCACTCATCACGGGCCATTTCTTTCAAGACCTACACTTTATTTAGAAATCGGCTCCACTATGGCAGAATGGATTAGAAAGGATGTAGCAAAAACTTGGGCAATTGTCATTTCCAAATGCCTAGGATTAGATGGTAGTGAACCGGATGGAGAATGGAAAGGGAAAGGAGATGTCATGTTATGCCTTGGAGGGGGGCATTATGCGCCACGGCACAAATCAATAATCTCACAGACAGAATTATGGTTAGGGCATATTTTAGCAAATTATTCACTAATTTTTGATGAATATTCTGAAAATACAGAGGCTGCAGGGGCATGGAAAAATTCCTTGACAAACTCTCTTAAAGCTACTCAAATTGCTTACCCTGGTGGCGATATCTTTGCCCATCTTGATCGTAAATCATTCAAAAGCTGGCAAAGAAATGCTATTATTATATTTTTGGAAAGCCAAAATATTCCGGTCTATAGGGGAAAACAAATACTGTTGCTCCATAAGCATAAAAGTTCTACCAACTCTGCATCTAAACAATGAAGTTAATGGGACGTTCTATTGTAACTCTCCTCCCCTTTGTACCTCGTTTCTTTGTTCGATGGATTTCCAAGAGGTACGTGGCAGGTGAAAATCTCAATGATGCTGTTCTTGTTATGAAGAAATTACAATCAGAAAATACGTGTTTTACTGTTGATGTCCTTGGAGAAGAAATAAGAAATATGGCAGAAGCCTCTTACTTCCTCAAAGAATATAATTTACTTTTGGATGCAATTGTTGAAAATAAGCTTGATGCAAATATTTCTATTAAACCAACGGCATTAGGTTTGTTAATTGATAGAGAAGGGGCTTGTTCCAATTTGATGAAACTACTAAAGAAAGCATCTGAAAATGATATTTTTGTACGTTTGGACATGGAAGATAATAGGGTCACCCAATCAACTATAGATCTAGTTTATGAAATGCATCAAAAAGGAATAAATAATGTAGGTACAGTACTTCAAGCTAGATTGTTCCGTACCTCTGATGATATAGAAAAAGTTTGTTCAATAACTCATAAAAATTCAGATTTAAGGATATGCAAAGGCATATATCTAGAACCGGAAGAAATCGCTCATACGAATTACTTGGATATAGTGGATGCCACAATTCTTGCTGTAGATCAATTATTAGATAATGGAGCTTACACTGCCATAGCATCTCATGATGATCCAATAATAAATCATAGCCTAAAGTCCCTAAGAAGTAGAGGAATGGGCCCAAATTTAGATGATCCCAGAGGTAACGCTGGATTGAAAATCAAAGGAAAAGGACATGGATATGAATTCCAGTTCTTATTGGGAGTTAGAGGAGATGAAAGACGTAAATTAGCCCAAGCAGGTCACCTTACTCGTGTGTATATTCCCTATGGTTCACGCTGGTATGAATATAGTATGCGCCGATTAAGGGAAAATCCTGAGATAGCTATTCATGTAGCAAAAGCATTCTTACTGCCTTGGACTAATCGAAGATAATGTTATTGGGAGAATGCAAGTAGATTCTTTTTATTTCAGATGCTTCCCTCCTTCCTCTCAAGGTTCTTCCTTTGCCTGTATGTATGGCCCTTATTTTCCATCTACGGCCCTCAATTTCCATAATTGTACCGCATGAAAACATCTTCTCAGGAGCACATTCTATTGTAGAAGCTGTACTAATGTCATCCTCAGTCATAGTAATTTTTATTATTTTTTTATCAGTTCTTATTGCCCACATTGCATAAATTTCTGAAGCAATTAATTTTTTCATGGGTCTTGATATATTATTGTCTATTCTAGTTATCTCCCAATCAGCTCCTTCGAACTCAAATATCTCTCCTATTGAAATAATTTCATCACTATCTACTTCTAAAAGGCCAGGTTTACTGATTTTACCTTCGGAAAATGTGGTATTGACAAAAACCGGCAAAGGAGGTCTTAATTCTATTAGGTGAATATCATTACAATCTATACATTTTGTAAGGATATCTTCTCCTTTTCCTTTTTTTGTCCGCTTTAATATTTCGTGTTCAGTTAGTTCTAAACATATAGGACAATTTGCCGCATCTAATACGTCATCCTCATCATACTGGGAACTCATATTAATCGCGCACAACTAACTTCTCTTCAAACCATCCAATAGTGAAAATTGAATAGTTGACTTCCTAGCGGATATTATGAGAGAAGGGGGCGCGGGATCAGGCCTGCCACAAATGTCTGAAAAAGAGATGTTTGAAAGATTACTTTCAGAAGATGAAATTAGGGGAAAAGATGAGCCTGAGGTGGCTTCAAATATAGGTGACCAAATGATACATATGGGGCTTAGGCCATTATCCAGAACCATTAGGTCCAGGATTAGGGACATATGCTCCCGTGTCCCTGCAAATAATGTCATATTAGTAGGTGGAGGAATCGGGCACCTTTCTGCTTGGTTATTTGACATGTGGCATTCGGACCAATTGGAAGAAAATATAGTAACTAAGCCAAAGTCCTTTACAATAATAGAAGAAGGTGGCAAATTTAGCATAATCATAAATCGACTAATAAGTAGATATGATGCTGATTCTTGGGCTAAGGTAATCGTTAAACCATGGCCTGAAATAGTTGCAGAAAGTTCTTCATGGTTTGCTTCGAATGCTGCTTCTTCAGATGCTACTCCCTTTTTATCAATTCCATTACCTGTCGATTTAATGGTCATAGATTTACCTGAAGATGAACGTATCGATGCCCTTAATTCCTCATTTGAGTTACTTTCTCCTGGAGGTATAATAATTATTCTGGAACCGGAAGTACCTACTGGAGATGTTGGGGAATTGGAAAGTGGAAAAGATATGAGTAAGGCGCAAGAAAAGGTCTCGAGATTCAATAGATGGATTAGTTCTGTAAGGTCCTTCAGTCAAGATAATTCATTAGGCTTTGTAGAGTTAACTGGAGGAACTCTAGTTGTATTGCGCCGTTCAATCTGAATGTCCTGAATAAAAGGTAATAAACTTGAACCCTCTGAATTGATTTCAACGCTAATTTGATTATTATCATTTTTAGCATCTATCAATAAATCAATTCTCATTATACCATAGCCATAGTAATCATCATGCTCATTCTGACTTTCTTTCATTTGAGAATTTTGTGACAGTAAGTTTTTCACTTCCTCTATAGACTCTCTCCCTTCTGAATTTTCCCTTTGAAGAGCCGGGTATTCTTCCAGTAGTAAAGCCAAAGATCCGGAAACCCATGCTGTTGCAGCCGATGTTCCGCTAGACCACCCCCACCAATTATTGTTTCCTATGCCACTCGCCATTAAGATAGGAACTTCTTGACTAGGGGCTACAACTTCTGGTTTCATATCTGGATTATTCCTTGCAAATATAGGGTTAGGCCATAATCTTCCATCATTATCCCCTACTGAACTCCCTTTCCATATCTCGCCAGCTCTATTTATTCCTCCTACGCATATTACATCTTCTACGGATCCTGGGGATTCTACGTCTCCATCATCATCCTCTCCATCATTTCCGGCAGCAGCGACTACAAAAACTCCCAAATCTAACGCATCTTCAACTGATTGTTCTAATGCATCTGTGGTAAATATTCCAGCACCAAAGCCTTGCTCTCCGCCTAGGCTCAATGATATTATATCGGCCCCATTGTCTACACACCATTCAACAGATTGGGATATAGTTTGGTCACTACCAATCCCCTCTTTATCAATGGCTTTAGCGACTAATAAAGTCACGCCTTGAGCATTACCTTGTAAGCCATTCTTTGCTACTATTATTCCAGCCATTGCAGTGCCATGCCCCTCATCGTCATAGGGAAACTGTTCCTGATTGACGAAATCACTCCATTTCTCTAATAAAACGCCATCTAAACCAGGGTGGCTCATATCTATTCCTGAGTCAACAATACACAATGAAACTCCATCTCCATTAAGATTTTCTAAATTACTTATTCCTGTAATATCTTTATATTCATTTTCCCAAATCACCAATGCCCCTGAAGGGCCCTCTGAAATAATGCCGTCTATGCTTGGCCAAAGATAAATAATTGAAATTGAAACCATTAACAATGAAACTAAAAGAGTAAGTACAATACTTACCATGTAGAATGCTGAATCATTTTCTTTCTTGTTGTCATCAATTTCCATATATATTTACACATCCATGTGTGGACTAATAATGATATTTCACCAAGTATCATGATCTCCAAAGTGACTATCAATCGGCGTATTGGAATTACAACTTCTACATTTTAACCTAGTAGGTAACTTCTCTCCACATTCATCGCATTCATTACCAATCATTCCTTTACCTTTGCAATCAATTTCTGAGCAGGGAACTTCTATTTTTCCCGATGCGAATTTTTTCGCTGTAGTTTCAATATTACATATCGGGCACAACCCTTGTTCAACTTTGGGCTGGATATCTATATTCTCTCCTGCAACCTCTCTAGCTCTTACGGATTGAATCCTATCTTCTGCAGACCCTAACATAAAGTGAGGAAACCATATTATTACTAATAGCATCAATACTGATATTACTCCTGACAAAACATATAACAATATTAGTAAATAATTCAAACTTTCTGATTGCATGTTCATTCTACTTGCAACGGCATGAGATCCTGACCAGGACATAACGTTAATTGCAAAAATTAGAATCCCCATTTCCAAATCCCATGCCTTTAGGCTATGGTCTTCCCATGATTTTTCTACTACTCTCGGATCAGGATGTGCATGCCTTTCTTGTACGTGTATATCTCGAGTTTCTTTCACTGCCCTATGTACTACTATTATGGCTAAAAAGAAAAGGATTATGTTCCCAATCAATACTCCTCCTAAGTCAGATAATTTTGAATTAAAAGGAAAAGAGGGGTTACTTGCATGCGAAGCCATGTATCCATACTGAACTGCAAAAGTACCAATTAAGATATATATTATATTTTCTCTCATAATTGGATATTCTGACCATAAAGAAATGATTATGCCCAACCAGCAAATAACTGATAATAAAGATAACATTAATGTCCAATCAGATACTTGTAAAAATCCACTATTTTCTCCAAAAATACCGAATCTATTGTAATCTCCACCTTGCGATAGTTCTCCTATTCCAATGTCCCATGAGCCCATTGTAAATGCCAATACTCCTAACATTATGATTGTTAATTCTTTAATTCCCCATTTATGCCTTATTAGAGTGGCCTGAAATATCAAACCCCTTCTAATGTCGTCCAAAAGATGGAAATTACTATTGATTTCAGATAACTTGTATTCTAACTTTATCTGACTAAGCCTTATTTCCTTTGGAGTTGAAATATGGCTATCAATTTGCGATATCTCGTCCTCCATGAGTTACCCAAACGTCAATACTGCATAAGTTACGTGTATATTTGTCTATCAAATTAGTTTTTTTTAATATCTAATTAGTGGCGCCGAGAGAGAGATTTGAACTCCCGAGGGAAAATCCCACATGATTTCCAGTCATGCGCAATACCAGGCTATGCGATCTCGGCAGGCAGCCCTCCGAATGAAGAGTCAGTTTTGAGTTTGTTGCATTATTTCTTGCAATGTACAATCCATAGTGATTAAAACTTCGTTATGTTGCGACTCTTGTCGCCACTGTGGCTTAGGGGTATAGCATCCCATTGGTAATGGGAAGGTCGGGAGTTCAAATCTCCCCAGTGGCTCCAATACTTATTAGTAAGATTTTCTAATTATTAAGTATAATTTACTTTTTAACTTATAAAATACTCATAATGACTTTTTAAGTAATTAACTTGATAATCTACCTAATATACAGAGTGGCATGGATAACTCCAAGAGAACACTCGCCGTTACTCTCGTATTCTTGATGATAGGCGCCCCTTTGGCAAATGCAGGCGTATCTAATTGGGGCTCTTCTAATAATTTAAATTCCAATGGGAGCTCCACAACAGTTACAGCATTTGAAATTCCTGGTAATTCTACTATAATGGATGGGTGGCTTCATGTTACGGATTCTTACATGGCCACATCTACAGAAAACGGAATATCATGGGAAGGTGAAGATTTTTCTGATGGAATTGCATATGGGACATTTTTGAATGAAGATGGCCATTTGACCATAATTGATGATGGGACTAGATCAAATATAAGCAGTTTTGATGTCGGCGACATTTCGGTTAGTATGAACTCTAAATACAAATATACTCCAGGTTGGAGGCATATTTATACTCTAAGTTCGCAAAACAGTGTTTCTGAATGTAGTAGTCAAAACGCACAAGTATTATCTCACGGTTTTGATAATGATTTTGATGTTATATTAGATTCTATGGAGATAATTGAAACTATATATTATTGCGATACTTTTTCTAAACAAGATACAATTCAGGATTTAACTATTATTTCAGAAGGGGATGATTACTATGCAGGCAATCTATCTGCTTCAGGAGGGGGTGGTGAAAATTTTTCTGGAACTTATGAAATTAGTTCAGGCATAACCTCCATATCAATTAACAATGCTGGATCGGGTTATTCTACTGCGGATGATATTACGATCGGCTGCCAATGTGAAGGTTATGATGCCAATGCCTCAATCACTTCAGTTGATGGTAGCGGTGGAATTGAAAGTATCATTGTCGATGATGCTGGCTCCGGATATACTTTAGATGATAATGTACTCTTTTCAATATCAGGTTCAGGAAGTGGGGCCAATCTCGATGCAGTCCTGGAATCTACAGGAGTAATTAATACATTAGAAATTACTAATGAGGGGTATAATTATACTAGTATTCCTACAATAATAATTAGTGATTCATCAGGTTCAGGGGCTTCAATTTCTCCAACTCTTGGTGCTTATTTTGAATACGAACTAGATATTGATTCATTATCTGGTGGTAATTCTAATTGTGAATTTGGTGGGTTTGAGGTTAAAAGTGGACTTGATTATAACGGCAATCGTAACCTTGGTACTGATGAAATTCAGAATACAAGTTACCTTTGTAATATTGTTAAATCGTGGGAAGCTACAACTTTCACTGGTTTGAATGGAACTATTTATGGTAATCAACAAAACATGAGTTATGGCGTAATACCTGCATCAGCATCAAGCGGAGTTGTTGCGATTGCTACTATGCCGGGTTCTCCCTTGCCGGCCGGAACTGATACTTCATTCGTAATTCCTCAAGTAAGCATCCCCTTTTATGATGATATAGAAAACTATTACTTATCTTTTGATCATTGGTACCACGTAGATAGCACTGCTTCTGGGGGTGGAGATGGCGCATGGGTAGAATACCGAATAAAAGATTCGGAGACTTGGAATGATTGGAAATATGTCGCCCCAGATTTAGGGTATCCAAGTACAATGTCTACTGACTCACCGGTCCCTAATGGAGCTCCTTCTGAAGTGGCCATTCCTGTGTTTGCTTCTGATTCCTATAGTGGATGGGTCTCTAGTACCTTCGACATAGAATCTTTGGTAAATGAAACTTCTTCGGATATACAATTCAGATTCCATATTTGGACCCATCCTGATGCAGAAAATGAGCGTCCAGGGTGGTTTATTGATAATATCAATTTTAATAATGATGGCATAAATTATGGTGCTTGGCACCATGGTTGTTATGATCCAAGTGGTAATTTATGTTCATATTCTGCTAATGCTTATGGATCTCTCACTAGAGATATTGATTTGTCCGGGACAAATAGCACCTCCAAAATTGAAATAGATATGGAATGGGATTTAGAAGGTGTCTCAAATGATAACGCATGTGTCGAAATCTCCTTAGATCAAAGCACATGGTATGATATATCATCTACTAACCCATCTACTTCTTCAGATTGTGCGGCAAGGAGTGGTGCTATACCTGGCACCGGATATACTGCAGATAATGGCGTGACATATACGGATCAAAGCGGTCGATTGAGAACAGTTTCACTAGATATCCCCAATTCTTTCTATAACCAAGGAACAGCATACTTGAGAATTGTTGTAAATACTAATTATTACACTAATTATGGCGGCGCTCAAGATTCAAAAGAAGGTCTGACAGTAGATGAGATTAGGATTGTAGATTATAATGGCTCAAATCTGTTCTTTGATGATTTAGAAACATCTACCTCAATGTCACATACTTCCATAGGTACTGCCGTAGATGATTGGTATCATCATGTATTATTACGTGGAAATCAAGAAATAAGGATGAATTTTGAAGATTCTACAGCTAGTGCCCCTTCGGTTTCAGATGCCCCGGGTTGGGCTAGATCTCAAGCCAGTTCATGTAGTTCAGATACTTGTAAATGGACCTTGAATAAAATTGGGGCTAATTCCGGCCCTCCTAGTACTACTTCATTCCCGTACTCTTATGGTGTTGCTTTTTCAGGAAATTATGATGGAGGAATTACTGAAGCTAAATTAATTTCACCAGAATATGAAATACCAGCTAATGGAAACGCATTTTTAATGTTCGATCATTGGGTGGCGATGGAGCCTAATTGGGATGGCGGCGCTGTATTCATAAAAGTTAACGGAGGATCTTGGCAACATTTTGATCCAGGAAATTGGTATGATAGTCAAGTTAGTTATAATTACAATAACTTATATGGATATGACACATTCTCTTCCCAATCGTCACCTTCGGGCGGAATGAAAAGTATGCAAGCAAGTTTACTTAGTTACCAAGGTGACACTGTCAAATTCAAATTTTCATTGGGTTCTGATTCCTATCAAGAATATGGAGGTTGGTTTATCGATAATGCAGGGGTAAAAATCGCTAATTATGGCGAACCTGGAGATTGGATAAGTCCATCATTTTCAATCTCAGAATTTAATCAATTTAATGTAGGTATGGTGGATATAGATGCCATAATACCAGAAAATACCTCAGTTACCGCCTCTTTGATAGATTATACAACTGGCTTAGTTATCCCTGGATTCTCGGATGTAACCTTTCCAATTTCGTTATCGGGTATAGATTCTATTACTCACACTCAAATAAAATTACAAGTTCATTTGTCCACTTCAGATATGGAAGCAACCCCTTCAATAAAGAAAATAAGTATAGGTGGTAAAAGGTTCCTTAATGCAGATACAGGGGGAAATGGGTGGGAATTTAGTTCTGGAGTTGAAGAAATAAATGGACTGTTGAATGCAACAACAATATCGGGAAGTTTAATTTCTGATTTTATTCCATCCTCTCGCCCTATCAAGGCGATAAATATAGGAGGCAATTTATCTAACGGTGTAACTGTTACGGTATTGAATAAATTTGGCTCAACTCTCGGGCAAGCCTCAAAAGGGGGCGGAGTTACTTTCAATACTCCTCAACCTGGATTTGGATTGTCTGTCAGCCTTCCCACTAATGCATGGATCGATAGGCTGGTAATTTCTTCAATTTTTGCTGCACCTGCTTCTAATCCGGTGGTTGATGTTTTGAATGATGGTTCATCTGAATGGTCTTTCTTACAGGGGGATTCCTATGGGCATTATGGATGGCAGTCTACATTTACTAGCCCTACTTCAGATGAATTTGCCACTAGTAAGACACTTTATTTGGATGGTATTAATTCTCAAACCGTGTATTTCAGAATACCTGCAGATGCAAATGTTAACTCTGGGGTGATATCAATATCATCAGATAATGATGGTTTTGACGGCCCAGTAAGTCTTTCTATAGCAGGCTCTTCACAATCTGTTCAATCTAGTAATGATATTTCTTACAATGTTCTTAATTCTGCACAAATATCAGGCATAGTTCTCATGAATCCTTCTCATACTGATTCAGATTCTGGTAGATTTTGGAAAGAAGTTCCAGTTGAAGTAGATTCTAACTCTCCTCAAGTTGTAAAATTATCCGGCCTTGGCGTTGGATATACAATCTTTGAAAACGTCTCAGGCCTAGAAGGCATGATATCCTCATATCACGAACAAGTTATCTCAGAAAATCCAAATTTTGATAAAGTTGATATCCCTGTAACTCTATCTGCAGACATTGGATCAATTTCTATAGATGGGAGTATTATTTATGATTTCCTCATAAAAAATAGGGATTTTGATGTCCCCAATACTCTATATCCTAATGGTGAATCAGTTGAAATAGTTACTTCGCATCATCATCTTTATGATAACTCAGAATTATCCGAAATAACTCTAGAAGGAATAGCGTCTGATGGGAATGTAATAATGTTCAAGGTTGAAAATGGTGCTGATGGTTTATGGGGGGCTGGTTCAGAGCCAGTACTTTTCTCTCAGACTTCTGGTTCAAATAAAGTTACATTTGATGCCTATTCTAGCTACATTGAAGAAATAACTGCATCTGATGGTTATGTGGACATCACTTCTCATTGGATATTTGACGTTTCATGGAATTGGGATGATGTTGAAGATATCCTATGGACTTCTAGGGCGAACGACAACAATGGAGATACTATTTGGCCCGCGCAAGCGTATAGTGGCAAATCAGGGTCACAAGCAGTTGAAAATGATATTCAAATTGATACTTTCAATATTTTTGATAATGAAAATAGACTTATTTCTAATATATATGATAATTTACTATATCCTTTCCCAATATTGGAAGGAAGTATCTTGAATATCTCTGGAAATGTTAGATTTCAAGATTCTTCTAGTAATAGGCCAATGGCTTCAGATTTCTCTGTCGGATTAAATATATCTGGTAATTTGATACCTTTGGAATCAGGGGAAAACGGGGAATTCTTTGGTACTGTTACTACTCCCTCTGATTATTCACTATTATCAGTATCACCAATCATAATTTCGATTGGCCCAAATAGTGGTGCAACCGGAGCTCAAGATGTTACAGGTCAACCCACTCCAATTGATATCTTAGTAGACACAAATCCTCCTTTGGCGGGGCCAATACAAGTTAATACCCCTATTGGATTACAGTTTGCTGATGGCATGGTCTGTGACCCAACATCTCCATTTAGAGCATACATAACTGTCAGCGAAGCCGAAGCACGTGGCGATTCTATAACTCTCAAATATTGGAGAACAGGTGTCGATGACCTAAATGGCGATGGCATTGCTACAGAGGGCGAATATTTATCTCAAACTCAATCATTAACCCCTGGTCTGACTGGTCAGCAACAAGTTCAGTTTAGTGGTATTGATGTGTCTGCACTTGATAATGAGCCAATACATCTCTATATCGAAGGGACAGATTGGGCAGGATTGAGCTACCAAGAAGGAGCGTCAGGTGGTTCTTCAGGTGCAGATAACTCGTGGGCAAGTGTGATTATAGCCGTAGATGAACCAACTCAATTTGCTGGAGATAGCATAGGAGTAGGCCAAGGCAAAAATTCTGCATTCGATTTAAATCGAAAAACTTCTGATAATATTGATTATTATCTTTTACCAGATGTTTTACATGTATTCTCTGTTCAAATAGATGATATCAACGGCCTCATTACTTTGGATAATATAACTGTAATGCTATGCGGATATGGCAGCAATTTAGGGTTGTTTACTTATGAGCCATGGTCCGGAGTTATGTGGACTCCAGAGGGAAGTATGACGACCCCAATTGGTTTCCAAACAGAAAAAATTACTGATTCGGTAACAAAATTAGAGTTAAGTTTCAAACTTTCATGGGATTTCCCTTGGGATGATGATACACCCAATTGCAAACCTAGGGTTACAGTAGATGATAATCTCATAACAGTGGCTGAGTCTCAAGTTTTAAGTGCCCTTTCTTGGAAATTAGATAATAAAATAACTGCAATACCTTCTCAAGTTACAGACCTAACTTCTCCTGTTTCTCCCTCTTCAAGTAATATTTTATTTCTAAAACAAGGAGATGAATTCTCAGTTTCTGGAGAACTTTTCTATGCAGGTTCCGGAGAGAAGCTATTGTCAATAAGTGATGATACGCAAGCAAGAATTTCTATTATTTATGGGACGGAAGAACGCGTATCAGTATCATCTGTTTCGCCTAATGGTTCTTTTTATGGTTCACTTATCTTACCATCTAGGGCTCCATTGGACTCTACGATGAGTGTTAGTACAGATTTAATTAATCTTCCTGGGGTTGGTATGTCAGTTACTAATTCTGAAGCATCTGTGACTGTTGATAGCGATTCCCCTTCAGCACTTTTCAATCAAGATCTTTATCCTGACTCTTCGTTCACAATAATCGGAACTGATTATATGGATGATACATTAGTAACAATTTCAATTCTTGATGAAATAGGCATGAAAGATGGTCCTTTGTCAGTTGAATGGGAATTTAGAAGAGGCGGGCAAAAAATATCTGGAACTACGGATTCAGGCGAAATACCTCTTTCATCATCTTCTGATGGAGTTACTGTTTATCAAGGAAGAATGGATTTCAGTCCTTTAATTGACATTACTTTCAAAGTTGGTGATCAAATAGCATTATGGATAAACTCTACTGACAAAGCGGGAAATGAAATTATAGGTTTAGGAAGCGAATTATCGCCTCGGGTCGCAACCCTCAGAGTCATGGAATTCCTTGGCCAATACACTAGGGAAATTACAACCCCTACAAAATTTCCTCTAACAGGAGATATTCTGACTATTGTAACTTATTGGGAAAATCCTGGTAAAATAGATGGCGCATTTTCAATAGGGCTATGGGAACGATTGGATGATGGAGCATGGAGGCCGTCGGTTACTACTGCAATTAGTGGCGACACCGAACTCCTCCTCCCCTCAACAAGCTCCAGTATTATAGCTACTTTCAAATATGAAACTTGGCAAGAGGGGCAGCCTTTACTTGTTATTGTTGTAAATGGAGATTTTGAAAATGCCAATGGACTGAATGAAGAGATAACAGGAATATCTGTTGAATCACCAAATCAAGTTCAATCAAGTGGATCTACGGTTTGGCTTCTTATGTTCGGCACCATCATTGTATCAGTTATTGGTTTAATTGTCTTTATGATGAGAGGCAGAGGTGAAGATTACTATGATGATGATGATGATGAATATTATGATGAATAATGTATCCCGTGTTTATATCAGACTCTTATTATCTACTCTTTAGTCGTAATTATACCTCCATCATTTATAGGCTATAGAACGACAAGAGCAATTGGAGAGAGAAATCTTTCTAGATGGGATTGGGATGCACACAAACAATGACGAAGTTATGACTGTTGATGATTTAAGGAATGAGTTAGATGATCTCAAGTCTTTGGTTAATACACTTCTTACTATAATAATGGAAGAAGCAGATGGAGTTCAAAATGGTGCTGCACCTTCGTTGGGGGAACATCCTCGACGAGGATATTGCATGTAATTAATATTGAACAGGCTCAGGATCAATACTTCTCCATAGGTACCATGTTGCTATAGTTCTCCATGGTGACCATTTGTCAGTAATTTTCTTTATTTGGGAATTATTCATTTTTTCACCATCTGAATATATTTTTTCTAATGCCCTTATTGCTCCAATATCTCCCATCGGAAAAATATCAGGCCTTAACAATGTAAAAATTAAAATCATTTCTGCAGTCCACACACCAACTCCTCTAATTTCTGTGAGTTTATCAATTACTAAACTGTCAGAAAGGTCTTCCCAACTTATCTTATAGTATTCATCCACCCATATTTTAGAAATTCCTTTTATGTACTCTACTTTTCTATGTGATAGTCCACATTTCTGTAGATTTTCAGCATTTTTCAGAGAAATATTTTCAGGTATAATATCTCCAATTTCATTTGTTAATCTATTCCAAACTGTGTCTGCTGCTTTAACTGATATTTGTTGCCCAACAATTGAACGTATCAATGTCATAAAAATATCTTCTCTTGATTTTAGCGCAGGTTCTTCGTATAGGCAAATTAATTTATCCATTTTTCCGTCTATTTCTCTCAAGTATTTCTTCCCTTCTTCCCAGTATTTTGGTATCTTATTATTATTGATAATAAATCACCCTTTTATTACTGCAAATGGTTTCAAACGAGCCACAGGTCTAGCCAACCTAGCCTTTTGAGTTAAATCAATTACTTCATCTACATCTTTGTATGCATCCGGAGCTTCTTCAGAAAGTACATTAGGCGTCTTTACATTTACGTAAATTCCTTTTGCTTCAAGGTTCTTCTTTAATTCTACAGAATCAATACTGTTTCTAGCCGCCGTTCTAGATAATTTTCTTCCTGCTCCGTGACATGAAGATGCAAAAGCATCATTCGAACCAATCTTTGGGCCGGCAAGGACCCAAGAAGCTGTACCCATGTCTCCTGGTACGAGGACTGGTTGTCCAATTCCGGAAAATTGATTTGACAATTCAACATGATCACCACCCAGTGCTCTTGTTGCTCCTTTTCTATGAACGCAGCATTTACATTGTTTTCCGTGAACTTCGTGATTTTCTATTTTTGCGATATTGTGACTAACATCATATATTAATTTTAAATTACTATCTCTTCCTAATATGTCTCTTAATGAGTTTCTAAGTCGCTGAGTTAGAGCTGAACGATTGGCGAAAGCGTAATTTCCTGCAGCATTCATTGAATCTACGTATTCTTGACCTTCTTTACTATATATCGGTGCTGCGGCTAATTGTCTATCCGTTATCTGAATATCCCACTCAGGAGCATGCCAAAATCCATCATTTTTTTGATATTTGGATTCTATAGCATTAACATGTTCAGAACATACTTGATGCCCCAATCCTCTTGAACCAGTATGTATCATAGCAGTAATCTGGCCTTTTCTCAAACCATAAGATTTAGCTGCTTCGTGATCAACTATTTTATCTACAATTTGCAATTCAAGAAAATGATTTCCTGAGCCTAGTGTTCCTAAAGCACTCATTCCCCTCTTCATAGCCCGTTCACTCAACTTCCTTTCCTGGCAATCGAGTAAACCATTCGATTCAATGTTAAAAAGATCTCTTGATTCTCCCCATCCTAAATCTACTGCTGCCCCAGCACCTTCAGAGAGAATTACTTCTAATTCAGTCAAATTTAATTTAACGCCTCCCTTTCTAGACGCACCAGAAGGTATTGTTTGTGCCAATTTTTTAGATAATTCTTTGATATTAATGTCATTAACTCCTATGTCTAAAGAACAAAGTCTTACGCCGCAATTAATGTCAAAACCAACTCCTCCGGGAGATATTGAGCCACCTAATTCTCCTGCTTCTGTATCGGTTGCAACCACACCTCCAATTGGAAATCCATATCCAAAATGCCAATCAGCCATTGCCCATGCGTTTCCAACAATGCCAGGTAAAGAAGCAGTATTGATTACTTGATTAGGAGATCTATCATCAGTATGTTCTTTGATGTGCTTCTCATCAGCAATCATTATTGCATCTGTCAACATCCTCCCATGTTTCTTGATACGCATTCTTCCAGGGCCATTTGATTCTAGGTGCTCTCTCCATTCTCCCTCCATGCATTGACGTAATATGGCGCACCTTTCAACTCGACGGGCAATTATTAAGCATCGACTTCAATACTAATTGATAAATCGGAAGGCCATAGGAAAGATGAGATATTATGGTGTTCGGAGACGTAGAAATTCCTTTTTGGAACGAGTCAGGGCATTTTCGTAAAGAATGTATTGTAACTGAACTTAAATTTTGGACTAGGGATGACGAAAGAAAAACCTGCGGAGATTCTACTGCAGATTCATACACATTCATCGGCAACCCACTCATTCAAGGATACCCAATGAGGGGAAAAGAGTTGAAAGATGCAATGAGGAAGACATTTCTTTCCTTTTTTGAAAATAGGGGGCATACCATTATTTCTCCATATCCTGTTATAGCAAGATGGCGTGATGACATACATCTTACAATTGCTAGTATTGCTAACTTTCAACCTCATGTGACTAGCGGACAAGTCCCTCCTCCTGCTAATCCACTTACTATAAGTCAGCCATGTATAAGGCTGACTGATGTCGCAGCGGTTGGGCGTTCTGGAAGGCACCTTTCTACCTTTGAGATGATGGCACATCATTCATTCAACAGACCGAAGGATGGAAATACAATATATTGGATCGATCAATGTGTCCGTTATTGTGATGATATGTTAATTAATACATTTGGTATTCCGCCTAATGATATAACCTATGTAGAAAATCCATGGTCAGGAGGAGGTAATGCAGGTCCAGCCTTAGAAGTCATTGTCGGTGGCCTAGAACTAGCCACATTAGTCTTCATGAATTTAGAAGAACATGAAAAGGGAGATGTAGATATAAAAGGTATTATGTATCGTGAAATGGATCTCCAAATTATTGATACAGGTTATGGTTTAGAAAGATTTTGTTGGGCTGCTGCAGGGACTCCAAATATATACGAGGCAATTTATCCCGAATCCGTATCTTGGTTAAAGAAAACTTCTGGGTATGATAAATTTATCCAATCTTCTGATATTGATGTAAATATTGATTTACTTCTTGGAGAAATTTCACGTTTATCGGGTATTCTAAATATAGATGTGGGTACAGATGTTAATTCATTATATGATATACTAATATCCCGTTTAAGTGATTCAGGGTTCTCAATATCTATAGAAGATCTGAAAAAAATTACCGAACCTCTTTCGTCGATATATGCAATTCCTGACCACTTGCACGCAATATGTAACATGTTAGGGGACGGATTGGTTCCAAGTAATTCTAAAGCAGGATATTTACTTAGGATGCTGGCCCGTAGAGTTTGCCGGATGAGAGATAGTATTGGAGTTTCGACAAGCCTATCGGAACTCGGCTCTATGCATATTGAAAATTATCTGGACATTAATAATTTTGTTCAATCTTACCAAGGTATATTTGATATCCTAGATATAGAAGAAAAAAGATATTATGAAATGTTAAGAAAAGGTGAAGCAGCGGTTAAAACTGCGCTCCATGGAGTTTCAAAATTAGAGTTAGAACTACCTGATGAAATTTTATTTCGATTATCGGAAGAAAGGGGACTTAATCCTGAAATGGCAATTTCAATTGCTAATTCACTAGGGTGGAATAAATTATCTGTTCGTGTTGGGTTTTCGGCAGATATGGCCGCCAGAAACGCAACGGCTACCAAAGACGCCTCAAAAATAAAAAATAAAATTTCAGAATTAGATGTTTCTTCATACCCTCAAACTTCTCTGGATTATTATGAAGATACAAAGTCAATTAACTTGGAAGCAAAAATAATTGATTGTTTACAATTGTCAAAAAAACAATTATCATTATTCAAATTTTCCAATGAAGTTATTTCAGCCCCCTCGCATGCAATAATATTGGACAGAACTCTCTTTTATCCTGAAGGAGGTGGGCAACTTGGTGATCAAGGATTTTTAAAACAAAATGGTATAGAAATTAAAGTGCTTGATACTAAAATTATAGAAGGAGTAGTATTGCATATGACGGATCAAAGTTTAGAGATTGGCCCAGTATCGGGTTCTGTTGATTGGATCAGAAGGAAGCAATTAATGGATCACCACACTGCAATACATTTGGTTGGAGGGGCAACTAGGGAATTACTTGGGCCACATATTTGGCAAGCAGGCTCCAATAAAGGAGCTCTTTATGCAAGGATAGACGTTACTCATCATTCAAGGATTAATAGAAAAATACTTGATAAAATTGAAGATAGAGTTAATGAAATAATAACAACAAATCTCAAAGTCAAAAAGTTACTTCTGTCTAGGGCAAATGCTGATGAAAACTTCGGCTTTAATATATATCAAGGAGGCCCCCCTAAACAAGATCAAATTAGAATTATTAAAATCGGTGACTTTGACGTTCAAGCATGCGGTGGCACACATCATGATGAAATTGGTGAAATAGGCGACTTACGGATAATTCGTGCCAGTCAAGTCCAAGACGGGGTAGAGCGTCTGCAAGTCGTGGCCGGAGACTCTGCACGCGAGCATGCACGTTTACGAGATAAAATTTTAAGCGATACTTCTGGAATGCTAGGTGTTAATCCTGAAAATTTACAAAAGACAGTATCACGATTCTTTGAGGAATGGAAATCTCAACAAAAGAAAATTGAGGAATTAGAAGGTGAAATAATCCGATTACGAACAACAGGTACTGGCAATGAGTCTTCAGAAGTGGATGGCGTAAGGTATGTGGTTATGGAAATAACAGGAGATTCCAAACAAATGATGGCAATGCTGGGCGAATTAACTCGTGACTCCAAATTACCTACATTAGCCGTTATTGGTACTCGCAAAGGAGGTGGGAAATTAATAGTTGCATGCACTGAGAATTCATTAGCCTCCAAACGTCATAATGCAGTTGAAATATTAAATATTATCTCAACCCATATCAATGGAGGAGGGGGGGGAAAACCTTCATTTGCCCAAGGAGGGGGGTCGAATCCAGAAGGTATTTCCGAATCTCTTTCTCATGCTCGTCGAATCTTAGGATTGGAATAAGGCTATAAATTAAATTTACACCCCTCTAATTAAGTTTTTTTTCAGTCGAGTTGATGTTCAAAGTGGACTTCGCATTAATATGGTAGAACAGGTCGATGTTTCATCGCGTGCATCTCAAATTGAATATGCAATAAGGGATGTTGTGATACCAGCGATTGAATTAGAATCTCAAGGTCATGAGATTATTAAATTAAATATTGGAGATCCATTGGCATACGAAGGCCTCCCAACCCCAAATCACATGATTGATGCTTTTAAAAAAGCATTAGATAATCAAGATAATGGATATAGTCCTTCATATGGTATATCTGATTTAAGGCAGGCTATAGGAGAAAATGAAACTCAAAAAGGCTGGATTTGTTCCTCTGATGATGTCTATGTTACTCATGGGGTGACTGAAGCTTTACAGATAATTTTCGCGGCATTTCTTCAAGAAGGAGATATCGTTCTCGCACCCGGGCCACATTACCCTCCTTACATGGCATATCCACAAATGTATGGGGCGACTACGATGGAGTATAGGCTGAATTCATCAGATAGTTGGAAAATAGATTTAGAAGATATAAATTCTAAAATGAATTCAAATGTCCGCTTATTGGTCATAATAAACCCCAATAATCCAACAGGTAATGTTGCTACAAAAGAAGAAATAGATGCTTTGATTAAAATTGCAGATGACTGGCCAAAGTGTACTATTGTAGCAGATGAAATTTATGATGGATTGGACTTCACAGGAAATTTAGTTTCAGTAGCTTCAAGGTCTCAAAAAACTCCTGTGATTGTTTTAAATGGAGTTTCTAAAGTATATTTTGCTCCCGGATGGAGGGTGGGGTACATGGCTATACATGATCCTAATAAATCTTTGAAATTAGTACGTGACGGAATGGAAAGACTTCTACGCAGTCGTTTGTGTGCATCAACGCCCGCACAATATGGCTTTTTGGCAGGCTTGACAGCAGATAAAAAATGGTTAGGCAAGCACAGACTAGTGATCAAAGAAAGGCTTGATTATTGTTTAAAAAGGATTTCTCAAATTGATGGCATTGAATGTGAATCACCCGGGGCTGCATTTTATTTGTTTGTAAAAATAACAAAATCAAAGTTTTCCAAAGATGATAAAAAGTTTGTTTTGGACCTTTTGCATAAAAAACATGTACTTGTTGTCCATGGTTCGGGATTTTCACCCGAATTCGGCAGTGGGCATTTCAGAATGGTATGTTTGCCTCCAATTGAAATTTTGAATATTGTATTTGATAGAATTTCAGACTTCTTAAAGTGATTATAATGTCTTGGTTACTATCATATTTCAGAAATATGAAATGGAATAAGTCTAAAATCAAAAATATATCTATTGCTTCAAGATGGTCTCATTACTCCAATGGCTTGATATTAGATTCGAAAGACTCAAATAATCCTGTTTGGATTGTAGGCTCAATATGGTTTGAAACATGGTTTTTAGGCTTAGAAGAAAGATTACAATTAGTTTTAAGTAATAGGCTCATGCAATCTTCATCTGAATCTATGGAAAATTACTTGATTAGGAATGATCTTGATCCTCCTAAAAATAATGATATCGACATGTGGAAAGAACTCCAAACAGAATGGCACGAAAGAGGAATGGGGATTTTTTCACTTTTTGAGAAAGAGGAAAATGGAGATATTAAGTTACTGATTAATAACTATCCAAATTTATATATTGCAATAGGCTATTTATTATCTGCATGGGAAACCATGATGTGTTCAAGATATAAATCCTATTGGAATGATTCTGAATTAAGTATTTTACTTACTTTGACTCCAACTTCTGATAATTTCCCACCTCCTCAACCTATCAGTAATGGCGTGTTTATAGATGGTAAATCCTCGCTCAGCGACTCCTCTGAATGGTGGGAAATGCTAAAAATTGATCCAGAAGGTAGTTGGTCAATCTCTAATGATAGGAAAATGGTTGTATCTAGGGATTTGTTTGAGCGATTTATTAAATCTTCAATACCCTATGTCAATGATATTAATTTCCCTAGGTTGAAAAATTATAACTGGAATTCTATTGATGATTTAAATTCAATTTGGTGGTCAGCAGCAGCCGATTCTGCGCGAGCGATGTTTATCTCAGAATCTTATCATGTGATGATAGATAAAACTGATGATTGGAAGAATGTTGGCTATCGACATTTACAAAAAAATGGTTTGGGGGTGATAAATAAGGTGCAAAGATATGATGATAACGGAGGTATAATTTTACACATGAAATCTCTATTCCACCCTTCTATTAGTTGTGGGATTTTATTGGCTTGTTGGGAGCGAGCATATGGACGAAATGGGCAGTTAATTTTTACTAATGAAAATAACATGTATATTGTAAAAATATTTTCTTCTCTTGTCGTCACACCCCCCAATTCATAATCGTGTGCTGTCAAACATTATAGCCAAACTCAAATCCAAAGGGTTGTACTTACGTAACGGCGGGTGTTTTCAATGGCTCTAAATCATAATCAATATGCTGTTGCTGCAATTGTCGCAACCTTATGTTTAGCTGGAGTTTATACAATAGTTGGAGCAGCTATTTCAAACACAGATGCCGGCGGTTTCGAATCTGCGATAGATGATATATTATTAACTGAAGATGAGAATCCAAAGGAATGCCCAGAGGGTGTTGCCACAGTAGGTTGTGATTGGGATGGAGATGGTATCCCTGATAGAATGGAACAAACTCTCTATGGTACTAATTGGCAGCAGGCAGATACTGATGGAGATGGGTTAGATGATGGTTGGGAAATTGAAAATGGACTAGACCCACTTGACACCGGTCAGCCATGTCTTTCATTCGGCGACTCATCTGGGGGGCAAGGCGATTGCCAAGATATTCCGATTAATTCTGTAGATACAGAACAAGAAACTGGTGAACAAAATGAAACTTTCCCAAATCCTGATAATGGACCATTGGGGGATCCAGATAGAGATGGATTAACCAATCTAGAAGAAGCGGATTTAGGCACTAATCCTAATTTGAAAGATAGCGATGGCGATGGCCTAAATGATAAATGGGAATCCAAGTATACATATGAAATAATTACAGCCCAGGGGCCAATAACGCTACTGGATCCTCTGGATGGGAATTGGAATTGCGATTTACTTACAGCATCCGTAAGAGCGGAAATAGAGCAAGATATCGGCAAAAGTAAATGGGATGAAATGGGAAACCAATTTGGCCACTCTTGCGATGCTGTGCTTGACTTAGAACAACCTCAACCTGATAGTCTAAGAAATTATATCGAAGAAAGGTATGATACGAATCCTCTTGCTGAAGATAGTGATAATGATCTAATTGATGATAGATATGAAATAGCTTTCGGAGAAATAAGCCTTGGAGTTCATTGCGGTGTTCCTGTTTTTGGGACATTAAATATAGATGCGCCTTATACTGACTTAATGCAAGCAGCAGGTGATCTTACTTGGTTTGAACAAGATATGGATGGAGATGGTAGATTGAACGGCCCAGGAGATTGGGACACTGATGGCGATGGTATGCCAGATGGATTCGAATATTGTTACAGGGAGTTGCTTAACCCCGCTAATGCTACAGATGCATACGGCGATAATGATAAAGATGGACTAAATAATGTAGAAGAGTTTGAAGTTTCATATGTTTGGGGGGATTCTAATTTCACTAATCCTTTAGATTCTGATACAGACAATGATGGTATGCCGGATGGGTGGGAATCACTTAGTGGCATACACCCTAATGATGGTAGCAACGCCGACGATGATCCTGACTATGATGGATATGACCTTGATAGAGATGGAGGAGTGCGTTATTCTGATATGTTGGGAGTTACTACTGTACATTCAATAAATGTAGAATTAGGTGACTTCGTACAGGAAAATCAAACAGTCCTTTGGGTAAGGACTGTCCAGGAAGGAAACTATGTAAACATTCCAATTAAAACTCAATCAGAAGGATGGGTATATCACATCAATGTAGACGTTGGCGATGAGGTAACCAGTAGATTACAAGATCTAATTGTGGTTCTTGAAAATAATGAACGTTTTACAAATTTAGATGAATATAATGCTCGTGATAGGGACTTTGATGGGGTTTTAGATGGTCGTTCTACTGATCCTCTAAATTCAGACACAGATGGTGATGGCTTACTTGATGGAATTGAGGTAATGGGTTGGATTATAAGAATTGTAGATAATGGAGTAAGGGACGTAATAGTGCGCAGTGACCCAGGGACTTATGATAGTGACAATGATGGACTTAATGATTCAATGGAATACTACGTTACGTTTACAAACGCTACAGATAGAGATACAGATAACGATGGTCTAGAAGATTATAGAGAAGCTATTACTGGCCATTACATTGAGATAAATGGTTCAACCATTCATTACTTCACAAATGCTTCGGCTTTTGATACCGATAATGATGGTCTAGAAGATGGTGAAGAAGTAATCGACGGCTCTGATACATACGTTACACATGCAAATAATGCTGATACTGATGGCGATGGATTAAATGACGGTGGTGAAGTACTCTATATCCCTAGGCCTTGGCAAAGTCCAACAAGCCCACTAAATAATGATACAGATGGTGATGGTCAACCTGATGGTTGGGAAATGCAAATATTTTCAGTCCAACAAAACACCAACAGTCATAGTCTTTGGATATCTACTTCTTCTTGGCTTCCTCCAAATTGTGATTCAATGATAGAATGCGGACTTGGACCAGGAGGATGGGTTTGGACTAATTTTAATACTGGTTTTTCTACATCTGGGGATAGAGATGGAGATGGAATAATGGATCCAAAATATTTCCTTCATGAAATGAACTTATCTGGATTTTCAATACCTGAGCAAGGCCGTTGGGCATTAAATCCGTCTAGTATGCTTACAGATTCAATATATGATATTGATAATGACACACTTCAAAATTCATTAGAAGCCCCTAATAGGTGGAATACAAATCCTGTTGATCATGATACTGATAATGATTTATTGCCTGATGGCTGGGAAGTTAGTAAGACCGAGCAAGCATTAAGTTTAGGTTTAGTTGATAATAATTCATTAAGTGCACTGGGATCCAGGGGCCCCATGGATCCTAGGATGCCAGATTCAGATTTAGATGGAATTAATGATGGCCAAGAAGACTTTGATAATGATGGATTGAACCGAACCTATCTTTTGAATAGATATTGCCCAGGATGGTCCAACCCTCAAGATTCTGAATGTCATATAGATCCGACTGGCGCTGGTATTGCTTTCTACAATGATTTAGAGAACTTCACTAATTATGAAGAGTACCAAAATGGGACTAATCCAATTCTTAGTGATTCTGATTTATGTGATGATGGGTCTAGTTGCCCTGACGGCTGGACCGATGGTTCAGAGGTCTATCACCAAGATCAAGATGGAGATGGAATGTGGTCTGGATGGGAATTTTTCTTCAATTTCGACCCTCACGATGCCTCTGATTCTACTATCGATTCAGATGGCGACGGTTACATAAATAAGTGTGAGAGTAAATGGAATACTAATCCAAAAGACCCTACTAGTTTCCCTTCTCAAGGTGAACTCTGTGATAACTTTAGTTAATCTCATAAAATATTTAAAATTCTATCTGGGGCTTTTTTAGTTATGTCATGGTGGATTCTTCCTACTACTGCAGACATTGGAATTAGGGCATTTTCTTCGAGTGCTTCAGAAGTGATTAAAGAAATGACACTTGGTCTCCAAACAATTCAACTATCTGATGATGAAAATCCTAATTTTGAATCATTAGTACGCCATACAGGTCATTGGTCAATACCTTTGGTCAAATCAGATGTTGAAAGAGGAATGGTAAGGTGGTTAGAAGAAGTATTGTACCAAGGTATGACTGAAGACCAATGGTTGGTAGATGCCACATTTAAAATTTCTAACGAATCAATCGAAGCCCAAGTATCCTGGGTCGACTCTAATTTTATAACTAGAGAAATAGAAATAAAAGCGGTAACAATGCATGAACTGATACTAAGGGAAGTAGAAGAGGGAGAGATTATACAAGGAGTTGACGCGGATATCCCTACTTTCGAGGGGCCAGGTTGGATTGCACAAGTTGTACTTGATATCTAATTGTCATTCTTCAACATTAAATTTCTGATAAACTTCATTAGTAGTTTGAGTGACTCTTATGAAAGTAGTACATTTGGGTAAATCTTTGATTCTTCGTGCTCCTACGTAAGAACATGCAGACCTCAATCCTCCTAATATGGCCTGTATGGTTTCTTCCAGAGCCCCTCTATATGGAACTCTTACTTCTTTACCTTCTGGTGCCCTATGCTTGGCAACCTCTCCATAATGAGTTTCCATTGCCTTCGATGAAGACATCCCATAGAATGACTTGTAAATATTACCTTCTTTTCCTTCTACTAGTTCACCTCCTGATTCATCATGCCCTGCGAACATGCCGCCTAGCATCACAAAATCTGCTCCTGCTGCAAAAGCCTTTGCAACATCTCCGGGAGAGGAGCAACCGCCATCTGCCATGACGTGGCCTAATAATCCATGAGCTGCATCAGCACATTCTGAAATAGCTGATAACTGGGGATAACCCACTCCAGCAACCTTCCTTGTCGTGCACACCGATCCTGGACCAATTCCTATTTTTACTATATCTGCCCCTGCTAAAATTAATGCTTCCGTCATTTCTCGTGTAGCAACATTTCCTGCTATAATTATTTTTGAAGGAAACTCTTCTCTTACTTTTTTAACATATTCGAGGAAAACTTCTCTATACCCATTAGCAACATCGATACATATCATTTGTAAATTTACATTTGTCCCTATTTTTCTCTTAACTAATTCAAAACTGCTTTCTGTTGAGCCACACGTTACTGCTATAAATTCAGGGTTAACTCCTTCTTCCCATGCCGTACAAAATTCCTTTGTTGAGTAGAATTTTTGTGTACAAGTTAACATTTTATGTTTTTGAAGGACTTTAGCAAGAGAAAAAAGTCCAGTGGTATCCATATTGGCAGAAACTATTGGAACACCATTCCATATTTCTGTAGAATGCCGAAAACTAAATTCTCTTTCGAGGTTAACATCAGATCTAGAAACAAGCGTACTGCGCTTAGGTCTTATCAAAACATCATTAAAAGTCAGCTTAACATCTTGCTCTACACGCATTAGGACCTTAATTATCGAATGTACTGGGACTTAAGATTGTTCTTAATCAAAAATAAAATACAAGGTATACAATTCTATGGTCAAAAGTCATTCATTCGATTCCCGAAAAAACTTTATCATATTCATTTTTTGTTGAATACTGGATTCTATTATGTCAACCACTTCCTTTATATTCTCAGATTTCAAACAAGTAACTTGATCTTCTATAGTATCAATAACCATTGAAGCAAGTCTCCACGCATTTTCTTCATTTTGCTGTTTGAATGTTTCTCTTAATTCTGTTGCAAGCCTAGAATTATTTTCATTTACTCCTGTAATTTCAGCTATTTGCATGATGTATGTTTCCCATAATGATATTAAATTATTCCATTTATTATCGTTGACAACACCTTTAAGTTCAGGCATAATTTCTATTATTGCCCGTAGATATAATTTACCATTAGGGGCATTTTCCGAATATTTCTTTTCTAAATCATATACTGAAGGAAAAATACTTTCAAAATCTGAATTTTCTAATTCAGGTTTAATTATAGATATTATTCTAAATCTATTTCTTCCTGTAGCACTATATAGTAAATTTGACCCATTCTCTTGTAGGTCATCTACTTCTACTAATGTACCTACATCAAAAGGGATTGCCCATCCTTTAATCTGAGGAGCCGAAGAATTTTCAACCACATGCCCATAAGGTAATGTTTCCATTACAATATCATCTAACATCTGCTTATACCTTGGTTCAAAAACTCTCATCATCATACTATCGCCTGGCATCAACAGAGAGTCTAATACGAATAAGGGTATAATTAATTGTTCTTGGAGGGGCGATAGATTGTCTTCAGCACTAACTTGATCCATATCTCTCTTAACCTATTATTGCATATTAATAATTGTCTTTATTTATCATCAATTTAAATTATTTATAACATAAAAAAGCATTTTGTTGGTGTTTATTAATAAATCATTTAGAACTATGATACATAGGATATAATATGATTTCCGGGAGTAATGCCGATTTTGGTAAAATCAGTTTTACCGGAACTCTTCGCCCATCGCAACTAGATTCTTCAATTATTATTAAAGAACAACTATTTAAAAATGAAAAAAATCTTCTAATAGTTGCGCCCCCAGGTTCTGGAAAAACCGTTTTAGGACTTTATGTGTGGTCTAATTTAGTCAGATTACCAACTCTCGTTTTGAGTCCAAATTCTGCTATCCAGGCCCAGTGGATTGCAAGGGCAAATGAACTTTTTGAATTAGATGGTAGGGAAAGCAACATTGGTACTAATGCCGCTACAAATGGGCTTCTAACATCATTAACTTATCAATCAATAACTCTTCCAAAGAGAAATGATGTAAATTTAAACCAAGATTCTAAAGAATTATGGATACAGAAACTTATTTTTGATGATGAAGCAGATAATGAAGAAACCGCAAAGCTATGGATTGAAGATCTTGAACGAAACAATAACAAATATTATGAAAAAAGACTAAGTTACTACCGCAAACAAGTCAGAGATAATCTAACATCTCATGGTAATTCTTTAGGGGTGCTTCATGAATCTGCAAAACAAAATCTAGAATATCTTTCTAAATCTGGAATTGGCATGATTATATTGGATGAATGCCATCATTTATTGGGCCATTGGGGAAGGGTACTTTCTGATATTCGTGAATATCTTGGAAATCCAATAGTCTTAGGCTTGACGGCAACACCACCACTCTCCGAAAAAGTAAATATTGGGCATTATGATAGGTATACTAAGTTCTTTGGAGGTGTCGATTATGAAGTCCCTGTCCCTGCTCTTGTTCGTGATTCTAATTTAGCCCCCTATCAGGATCTTGCATATTTTGTTAGGCCAAATACTGAAGAATTAACTTATATTGCGAATGTAGATAATGAATTTGACAAATTAATAACCGATACCATCGAGGGATTCCCTGGCGATACAGATAGATTACCCGGGTTAAATAATTGGTTAATTATGATATTATCTAATCTCCAATTACCTGGGGGGCAAGCAAAAAATTGGAAATCTTTCATCAAAAGAGACGAAAATTTGGCCAATATGGCAAGAATCCATCTTTTACATCAATGTATCCCACTTCCGAATAACATACCAAATATTGAACAACGGTTAACTGATATTAATTATAAAAAGACTGACGTTTTAGTGCCATTATTAGATAGGTATGTCAGGCACGGCTTGTTGAGGTCAAGGAACTCTGAAGATCATAAATTGGCAGAATTAATAAAACAAAAACTGAGGATGCTAGGGCAACAAATAACTGAAACCGGGCATCGCGCATGTGCTTCTCCGGTAGGTAGAATAATGGCCTATACTAATGCTAAATATGAGGCACTAAGAGATATTTTGACTACCGAGATGGAAACCTTGGGAGAGGGCATAAGGGCAGTAATAATTACAGATTTTGAGAAATCGTCTGCTACAGCACTAGTTGAGGGGGTATTAGATGATGATGCTGGGGGTGCTATAGCAGCCTTTAGGGCACTTCTTGGAGGAAGTACAGATGACTTAGATCCAGTTCTTATGACTGGATCTACTGTTTTAGTAGATGATGATTTATTCCAAAAAATTATGCCTAGATTTAATCAATGGGTTTTAGAAAAAAATTTGAATATCAAGTTCTATGATAATGAAAAACAAGGCTATCATGAAATAATAGGAAAAGGGTCTCAATGGCAACCAAGATATTACACTGAGATGATTACTGAATTATTTCAAGAAGGAGTAACCAAATGTTTAATTGGAACTAGAGGATTACTCGGAGAAGGTTGGGATGCGAGTAGAATTAATGTTCTAATCGATTTGACTACTGTAACTACGAGTATGAGTATTAACCAATTAAGAGGGCGTTCATTTAGGTTGGATAAGCACGATCCTCAAAAAGTTTCAAATAATTGGGATATTATTTGCTTAGCAGAAGAATTTAGTAAAGGATTTGATGACTACGACCGCTTCAAGAGGAAACATGCAAGGCTATTCGGAGTATGTGATGATGGCGCAATAGAGAAAGGAGTAGGGCATGTCCATGCAGCATTCACTGAGGTAAGGCCAGAAGGTATTTCTGAAACTATGTCTCTATTTAATGATGAGATGTTAGCACGGTCAAGAAATAGAAAAAGGACACGAGATTTATGGAAAATAGGCGAACCATTTAATGCATCGCCCAAAGAGGCTATAGAATTAAAAATGAAAGATGGATTTTCAGATGGATTCCCAACATCATTAACCATAGGCAACGCTCAATGGAATGATGAATCCTTAGCTTTGGCTATAGCAGATGCAGTAGCACGTGCTTTGCGTGAAATAGGAATTTTAAGATATGATACTAAGGTCACCGGAGGAGATAGAGGGGGCGGGTGGATGCGCACGTATCTAGAAAATTCTAATGAAGAAGAATCAAAAATATTTGCAGAAGCGATGCGAGAAGTTTTAGGTCCATTAGATAACCCTAGGTACATAATTTCTAGAGAAATTAAAACAATAAACCATACGTGGCTAAGTAAAATATTGCCAGATGTTTTAGGTAAATACTTTATGAAATCTCGTAAAGAATTATTTATGTATCACATGATTCCGAGGTATTTATCACAAAAGAAAGAAGATGCATTAATTTTCTTAAACCATTGGAATTGGGCAGTTAGTCCGGGGGGGATAACTTATTGCCATACTGAATCTGGAAAAAAAAAGGTAAAATTTGCTATTGATAAAAATCTATCGCCAAATGGAAATTTCCATAATAAGAGTATATTTATATAAAATATTGTTAAAGTACTTTAATTAAAATATGGAAAATGGTGCTCGTGCCGGGATTTGAACCCGGGTCGTCGCCTCGAGAGGGCGACATGATGGGCCGAACTACACCACACGAGCGACAAGTTAATCCAAATGACTTATCTTTATCAAAACGATGTACAAAATATGATATTTTCACTTTCACTTTCACAGAACCCTCTCGTACTTTCATTGATATGCTAAGCTTTCCTCATAGAGGTATGAATGAAATAAAATGCTTTAGTAATAATGTTATTTACAGGAAGAAATTAGAACCTTGTAGAATCGTCCCTCTGGGGGCTCTTATTCAAACTAGGAATCCCATAAATAATAATGACCCATCTGATGGAATTTTTGTTAATTATACTGGATCCATTGTGAGTGATGCCGATGCATGGATGCCTCTCCGTAAAGAAATATTGCCAATTGAAGTAGGTACAACTAGTTGGGTAGGGTTAAGAAAAAGACTACGCGAATCCAAAATAAATTATGTAGAGGTATTTTAATGTCAGGGACACGACGTCTTCGGGAAGAAGTTAGGTGCTTACTAGGGGAACAAGGTACTGCAAATACTGTTGAAATATTTGATCATTTAAACAGTCGCTTTAGGTGGGGTGCGACTATGAATCAAGTTGGTAATATTCTTGCAAAGGATATAAGATTTGAAAAAATTGGTCACACCAGAGGGCAATTCAGAGGCAGCGTCTATACAGTTTGCGTTTGGGGGTTAAGTAGTATCCCTAATCCTGTTATTGCCCCATAAAGTAAAGTTCTCAATCTTCTCCCATTAAACGTGGGAAAAAATAGTAATCTTAGAAATTGGGCTATACTTTTCCGATTAGGAAATAATATTAGTGGCATAGTTGGTGTTTTCTTGGGATCAGTAATGGCACTTGGATTTATGCCTAATGGTTATCTTTTGTACATCACTTCTCTATTGGCTCTTTCAGTTTTCTTCTTTATGGGATCTTGGAATGCACTAAACGACTATCTTGACTTTGAAATTGATAAATTAAATAAACCAGATCGTCCTCTACCTTCGGGAGGAATATCAGTTAAAGATGCTAAATTAGCAATAATTTCTATGATGTTATTGTCTCTTGTATCGCTAATTTTTGCTGCATTGATTGCTAACAAAACAGAAAATGGTCTAATTGATTGGTCTCCCTCAGTTATTATATGGATTGTAGCGGTTTTCCTTTTAATTAATTACGAATCATCATCTAAGTATAGTCTTAACCTCAAAAACCGTGGATTACCTGGAAACTTAGCAATTAGTGCTGCTGTTGCAATGGTTGTTTTATTAGGTGCTGCTGGAGTTTACCATCCGACTAATGTCAGAGTAATATCAGTAGCTATAATTGGATTTTTATTTAACCTGTCTAGAGAAATAATCAAGGATGTCCAAGATATGGAAGGAGATGAAGGCAGGAATACTCTGGCAATGAAAATAGGTGCCGAAAGAACTAGAATATTTGCATATTTGATATCTCTTTTATCTCTTATCTCAATTATTCTTCCCTTTGCTTTAAACATATTTGAAGATTATTATTTGGTTCTTACTACTCCTGGAATATTTCTACTTCTTAGGGTTAAAACTAAATTAGCAAATGGCCAAGATTTTCAAGCTCAGCAATTATTAAAGAAGTCGTTATATTTATGTGTAGGCGCTTTCTTTATCTGTTCATTAATTTAGAATAATTCATTAAATGTATGCCATGCATTTTCATTACACATGTATGTCAATAGTGACATCTGCCCCCACATTCTATTTTCAGCTTGATCAAAAACTACACTATTTTTAGAATCAATGACCTGATTAGTTACCTCTTCTCCTCTGTGAGCAGGTAAGCAATGCATGAATAAGTAGTCTGGATCCGCATTAGCGACCAATTCTTCATTTATTTGGAAGCCATCAAAAGCGTGATATTTATCTTTCATTTGTTCTTCACCCATTGATACAAATATGTCGGTGTATATGACTCCTGCATCAGTAACAGCCTCTACTGGATCATTAGTGGAAATAATTTTAGCACCTGTTTCCTCAGATATCCTATTAGCCCTATCAATAATTGTAGCATTCGGTTCATATCCTATTGGAGTGGCATAACTAACATCATGTCCCATTGAAACACTAGCCAACAATAAGTCATGAAATACGTTGTTCCCATCGCCTACCCATGAAATATGGCCGTTTACATTTTTTTTATGCTCAGTAATTGTCATCAAATCAGCAGCTGCTTGACATGGATGATGGAGATCAGAAAGTGCATTTATGACAGGTATAGTGGAATATTTTGCTAAATCCAATGCATCTTCATGCTTAAAACATCTGTAAGTAATGCCATCTAGGAAACGGGACAATACGGCTGCGGTATCTGCTATAGATTCACTTTTTCCTAATTGTATATCGTTGGATAACAATGTAATTGGCTGACCTCCTAACTTACTAACTCCTACTTCAAAAGACACTCTAGTTCTGGTTGATGGTTTTTCATATATTGAGCCTATTGACATACCTTCAAGAGGTTTAAATTCATCAACTATTCCTTCTCCATTTTTCATTTTAATGGCCCAATTAATTAAATCAGGTAATTCTTTTTTGAAATCATCAATTGCTAATAAGTCTCTTTTTTCTTCATGATCGTTCATCTTCTATATCTCCTGCAAATCCATCTCTGGTGTCAGCCATGCCTCCAAATATACTCTGTGCGAAGGTTAATACATCGGCCAAACCATCTTCAATCTCACTAGAAAGTGGTATTAAACCTGGTTGAATAGCAGCATTTTGCATCATTCTCAGTTGCCCTATTGCAAATTCTGCTCTTTGACTTCCTGACTTTGCATCATTAGATTGTTGTTCTGATTCTTCATAAAGTGCTACTTCTAATATGTCTAAGTTACCTCCCCAATCTAATATTTTTTCTAATTCTTCTGGTTCTAATAAATCAGTTTTTGAAAGGAAATTGGCTGTTGGTAAGCCTAACCTAAAATGTACTATTGAGGATAATAGCATCTGAGAGACGAAGCCAGAAGGAGTTCTCGATAACATTGGATCGAAAAGGAATATCAAACAAGCCCTCCCTTGACCTATGACTTCTACTAGGTGACTTGAAGCCTCTCTAAATGCAAATAATTCAACTTGCCCTGGTGTATCGACAATTAACATATCTCCTGATAAACCCTCAATTTCTTGAAATACATCTTCGGCTTGTGATGCGACTAAATCTGCTGCTAATATTTGTGCACCATTTGGACCTAAATCGTATTCGTTCATTACATCTGAAAGTGAAACCAAATCTCTAACGTCAAATTCTGGATCATAATGAACCCTTTCAGCTCCAGGATCTAAGTTTATGGCCATTACATCTACTTCTAAAAATCTGGCCCATCTTTGGAAAGCAGTAACTAAAGTACTCTTGCCTGCTCCTGCGGTACCTACAACAAAAACTACTGGTGGACTTGTACTATCTTGCGCGCTCATAGTGCCCCCAACACTCCTCTAGTTTCAACTATTCTGTGGTTGGTATTAACTAGATTACGAACAGGTAATCGTTATACCCTCTAACTATTGGGGTTGATTACTGTTAGGGGCGTTTAAGCATGGACGAAGAAAATACCGCTACTCCTCCAAGTAGATTACCATTGCCTCCTCCGCCGTTGCCTCCGGGACTGTCAGGCCTAGCAATAAATGAACAAAATGACTCATTAGATGATGAAATCAACATAAATCTCGATGATGGAGATAATCCTAAATCAAATAAGATGAGCGAAATATTACCGCCTTTGGCATCCTCTACATCCCTTCCACCACCACCACCTCCAGGTTTTCCCCCTCCTCCTCCTCCAGGTTTTCCGCCACCACTACCTCCAGGTTTTGCCCCTCCTCCTCCTCCAGGTTTTGCCTCTCAGAAAGATTTTTCTACCGATGATCATTTGTCTATTATTGATAAAAAAGTTAATCCTGACAAAAATATATCGACGCCCAAAAACAAATATGGCTCAATTACGGAGGGAAGTAATAAAGAAATTATCACTCCCCCCACAAGTCTTGATGATTCTTCTGAGCAAGAACAAAATAGTATGGAAAATATAAATAATGATATTTCTTTGAAATCTTTGGCTGATTCATTATCATTAATTTCTGGCCCCACTAAGTCAGAAGGAGAAATAGTCATCAATAAAAATTCTGACGTAAATATTAACTCAGATTTAGATTTAACTACCGAATCATTTGCCATTATGTATGGTTCAGAAGAACAACAATACGCATCTATGCCTGAAGGAAAATCTTTCTCCCTCCTACGTCCTTCTATTGAAGTAGATTCTATCCCAGGAGATAAATTACACGTAATATTAAAGGAAGAAGAGGAAATATCTCTTAATCCTAACGGGACAGTTAGGAATCAGACCATAAGGGGGGAATTAATACTTAGAAATGCCAGTAAAAAACATCGTGCATGGGATATTGAAATCCAATTAAAATCTACTGAATCCACTGACTTTGGCGATGCCATAATACCAATTAGGGAATTGGATGCTACAGAAGAAAAAGTAATTTCTTATAATGCGCAAGGGCCCAGGATGATTGTTTTAACAGAATCAATCGATACTGACCCTGAGAGAAATGAAGAACCAAGTTTATCGTTAGTTTATTTAGATAATCCTCAAGAAATATTAATTATGATAGAATTAGAAAATATCTCGCCAGGTCCACTAAACGATGTTCAAGTTAGAAGAACTATGCCTGAATCATTTATTCACGCAGAAGATGCAGAATATGTAATAGAAAACGAATCTTTAGTTTGGAATATTGGGAGACTAAATCCGGGGGAAAAACGACCACTTTCATTGTCCGTATCAGCTAGTATATCTTCAATAGAAAAAATATCTGCAGGAGTTTGTACCGCAACCTATGCTGCAGATGCAACAGTTTCAAGATCAGAGTTTGAAAAGGTCGTAAGTTCAGGAAGGCAATTTTCATATGTAAATGCCCAAGAACAAGATAGGCCAGGAGTTTGGGATTGCAAATGTGTTTTTGAGAATAAATCATCTTTTGTCGTCGCTCTCTCAGGCGCAACAGTCCGTTTGGCAGGTAGGGAAGAACCGATTCTTGATGTATCTGACATACGCCAAGATGTACCCCCAGAGGGTCGATGGGATTCTATGATAAAGAGGGTTGAATCAGATGAACAACCTAGCTTCACCCAAGAAGTAAGATACTCTATTCTTCCGAGAGTATCTGTTGAATCAAAAGGTAAAGTGACGTTAAAAGAACAAAAATTAACTATATTGGATGCCATACTAAAAAAGAGGTATGACAAATCTAGAATTAAATCATATTTGACATCCAATGTTGAAGCCGCCATAACAATTGAAAATACAGGTTCCGCAGTAATGAACGTCGTTAGAATTTTAGATGACATACCAGGGATTTTCAAACCTCCTTCTCATAGCCAAATATCTATAGAAATAGAAGGTGCTGAGTTGAAACCTGAGCAATATCAAGTAGAAATAATTGGAGGGATTCAAATTGAAGAAAGATTAATTTCTCCAGATTCAGAAGGGCATGGATTAAGGGCAACAATTGGAACTTCTGCTCCTCTGGGTTTACGCCCAGGAAAAACCATGATAATCCGATATCCTTTGCATGCTGAAGATCCATCTCCAAAGAACAAATTACTTTCAGCACCAGTTAAGGCATATTTTAGTTCTGAGCGTTTCGGCCCAGTTGCAGAAAGATTAGTAAAAAAACCTCCTCAAATTAAAGTAGTACACCGTAGGAGGAATATTAGTACTGGGAAAGAAGTGTTTCCTGGAGGGGGAGCAGGAAAGTATGAGATTCTCTTAATGTTTGATAATAATTCAGATAGTGCCTTAGAAGATTTAGCTTTGCATGATGTCGTCCCCGGGACATTTGCAATTGAAGAATATAGTATCAAGTCTTCAGTTTCGGGTGAAAGGGAAGGCTCAACAACGAAAGAATCAGCTAGAGAAGGAACTCATGTTACGTGGGCAATAGGTCGAATAGAAAAAGGAGAAAGAGTAGAGGTAGTATATGTGATACAAGGTGATCCAGAATCTGAATACAAAGTTTCAGATGCGCAAGACTTCCATGGTGCAACATTTGGCGATGAAGTAGATGAAGAACCAAATTTACCTGAATGGGTGGAAGAATCTCTATCTGATGAACTTCTCACTGCTGATAATGATGTTACATTATTTCCCGATTCAGAAGATTTTGAAAATCAAGATCAGGTAAATATTACTGAACAAGTGCCTGTCGAACAAGTGCCTGTCGAACAAGCACCTGTCGAGCATCTGCCTACTCAACAAAAAGTGACCGTTATTGATAATTCAAGACAAACTTGCCCTACTTGTGGTTCTGAAAATTCAATAGGGGCCGTCCAATGTTTACTTTGTGGGTTTTCATTTAACTCTCAATAAAATGTTATTTTGAACATTTCAACCGAAGTATTCATTCTTGTTGCTTTCAGCCACTTACTTATGGTGAGTCCTGAGCCAAGCGGAGATGGTCAAGCGGAAGCTATGTCAGCTATGTTATTGCCAATGTTATTTTTGATTGGCATGATGGTTTTATTGATGTTCTTTCCTGGCTTTAGGGACGCTCTTGCATCAGGCTCTGGGATAGTCATAGAGCCAATTTTACCTTTTCATGAAAAATATTTCGTACCAACTGTTTTCATTCTAGGTTCATCAATAATGGTGGTAAATACCATCATTAGATCATTTTTTATGGACCCTCTTAGACAGGCTCATTATTCACATAGATCTAGGCAAATTGGTCAAAAATCTAGAGAAGCTAGAATAGCTAGAGATACAGCAACAGCAGATAAAATGTCCAAACTTCAAATGGAGATGATGCCTGAACAGATGGCCATGCAGGCTGCCATGATGAAGCCAATGATGTTCACAATGATTTTCATAATAGGGATATTTAGTTGGATGGCAAATTCAGTTGAGAGTTTTAGAGTTGAATATGTTAGCACACCTTGGTCTGCAAATTGGGGCTTTGATAACCGAGTATTTTGGATTTTTCCTGCATGGATTGCAACATACATTTCTATGAGTGCTCCTTTAGGGAGAATTGTAGATCGCCATATTAAGCTATTGAGGTATAAAAAACATCCTTTAGTAATGTCTGGAGAAACCATTCCTGAACCATTACTACACTTATTGGAAGATAGTCGTAATTCAGGTTCCGGTAATTCTCATTCTCATAGGACTCAGAGGAAAAGATCAGGCCCTAAGAAGTCTAACAACAGTACTGCGGAAACTCGTAAAACAGGCAATTCTTATGTAGCCCCTCCAAAATCAGGGACAACATGTCGTTCATGTGATTCAGATATGATATACAGGACTACTAGTGGTAAGTTAAGGTGTGAAATGTGCCGTCACGAATGGAGGTAAGTCCTTGTTAAAAGTTACTATAAGTGGTCCACCTGGAAGTGGAACCTCTACTTTGGTGACAAAATTAGCTGAATTTAGAAAATGGAATTATATTAATGGCGGTGATATATTTCGTGCAGCAGCTAAAGATAGGGGGATTACTATTGAAGAGTTTAGTGCAATTTGTAAAAATGATTTAGATACAGACAGATTATTGGATTCTAAGTTGAAAGAAATCATGGCGTCTACAAACACTCCTGAAATTATGGAGAGTAGGCTTTGTGGCTGGTGGGCTGACGAATTAAATACTAAATGCATAAAAGTATGGATTTCTGTATCTGGTGAAGAAAGAGCGCGAAGAATACAAAATAGGGAAGGGGGAGATTATGCTTCTTGTTTAACTAAATCTAAAACTCGTCAGAAAGATGACATGGAAAGATATATCGCATTATACGGTATCAATTTAGATGACATGTCTCCATATGATTTAATAGTAGAGGCAGATGATAAAAACGAAGAAGAAGTTTTCCAGTTAGTTAATCAATATTTAGGGACGTAATTAAGATGATAAATGAAGAATACTGGATATTTGATGAAAAAGCAGTAACCAATGATAAATATGGCTGCCACCCAAGTAATAGGAGTATTACGGAATTACTTGACTCTGGCATTATATTAGTTAACAAACCATCAGGGCCAACTAGCCATCAATTAACTGCATGGGCAAGAAATCTCCTGGGCCTCAACAGACTAGGGCATGGAGGGACACTCGATCCATTCGCAACCGGACTTCTTACCTTATTATGCGGTAAAGCCACCAAGATTACTAATATAGTTTTAAACTCAAATAAAAGTTATGTAGCCGTAATTCGTTTTGGAAAGCCAGTACTGGAAGATGAACTCAATGATCTTTTAAAGAAATTAACAGGAGAGATTTATAATGTACCTCCAAAAGAATCTGCAGTCAAGATTCAAGTGCGTTCGCGTTTTATATTTTCTAACAAATTATTGGATTTAGATGAATCTGGTAAAATTGCAATAATTCAATTGTCGTGTAATGCAGGGACATACGTTAGAACATTGACAAAGGACTTTGGTTTGATTCTTGGTACTAATTGTGATTTGATAGAATTACATAGGGATGAAACTGGAATTTTTGAAGAAAATATGGCCTGTACTATGCACCAATTAACAGATGCTGTGTTTTTATGGCAAAATCAAGGAGATGACAGAGGACTAAAGCAAATCATGGCACCAATCGAATCAATATTGAATAATCTACCTAGAATTTATGTAAAAGATGGTGCTGTTTCAGCCGTTTCTCATGGTGCTCCTCTTGCCAAGCCCGGAATAGTCAAGGCATCCAAAGGAATAAAAAAAGGAGATTCCGTGATAATTTTAAGCCTTAAAGAAGAAGCAGTTGCAATTGCAACATTACATGTAGATTCTGAAAATTTAATGGAAATGTCAAATGGTCAAGTAGCTACTGCCCAATCAGTGTTAATGGCTCCAGGCACCTATCCACAGACGTGGGCAACGAAGTAGATATGGTTTTCAAGCCATTTCATGTTCTTCATATACCCATTCTTCTGTTTCTAGACGAATCTTTAATTTCATCATATTTTACACACACACTGCTAACTCTAAAATCATAAGACGATAGAGGGTAACGTTTCCTTTTCACACTCAATCATGATATAACTATTCCCTAGTTAAGGGTGATTATCGGCCAAACATTAATCGATTACTAGTTTTATTGGTCTATTTTTTTTGCTCAAACTCTCGTTTTACTTTGGATGGCCCTAGTTGAAGTGCCAGTATAGAGACAATTATCAACCCTATTGATGCAATAATTGAGGCCACAGCACGCTTATTAATATCTATGCCATCAGATTCTCCTCTTTCAATTACTTTGATACTTATTATCAAAATATTATTGTTTTCATCAGTTTCTTGTATCTCTAATGTACTATCAACTTCTACTTTTATGGATAGTTCATTTTCTATCTGATTAATCTGAGCATCGCATGTTGCAACACCCATCCCTCCGGGTGAAATGTTTTCTATAGTTGAATGGCCAACTAGAATTCCTCCAATTGTACACTGAAGAGTTACTATCCCAGTATCTCCCATCCCTGTATTTCTAACATATGTTATGATCTCTATTATATCTCCCTCAATGATTATGTCAATAATCTTTCCACTTTCTGTTATTTCAATACTTTCAATTATTAGATCAGGTTTTGCTTCGACTATTACTTCTATACTTTGCTTTATCTCAAATAGCCCGTCAGTTATTGTAATTTCCACATCATGAATCCCACTCTGCACAGGGGAAAGAACTAGATCTCTTTGTTCGTTAACTATTGCCCAACTTCTACTCGTGGAAATAGTTAAATCTGGGCTATCTACATCTATTATATTCATTTCTAATATTTCTGTATCTCCTAAATTTACATAAGTACTAAGTGGTAAGCCTTCTAAAACGGGTGAATCAGGTATTGAATTAATTTTTATTATAAAACTATCATTCCAAAAGTTTCCTCTTGCATCTATTACATTGACGTTAATCTTAGCATCCCCATAAGCGTTTTCTTTGGGTTGTATTCTTAAATCTCCAGAAGAGGATGAAACTGAAACCAGTTCTTCATTCATACTTATTCCTGATATAAATAATTCGTCAGTTGGAGTATAATCATCCTCACATCGAGTAGAAACTGGAATTATCAAGCCACCTTCGTCTTCATCAATTTCTATATTATCAAGATTTAAACAATTGGGGTCATAATCCCATTCAATATTATACCCTCCTTCTATTGAGATAGAAGTTATATGTACTATACTAGTTTCCTGAGTTCCATTTGATGCCCATTGAAATCTTGATGCTATGCCAACGTCAAATTCTCCCTCTGCTGGCAAAGCATGACCTATGTTAGCAGAAATAGAAAAACTTCCGAGACTAATCGGCATTGTATGGACTAACTCGTCTCCTATTGCAAATAATACTTGAGAGGTATTAGATAAACCTTCTATTTTGCCAGACACATAGCCGTTAATGATTAATTTAGGATCATTTATATCTATTCTTATTTTTTCAATACATCCGTCAGTTATTGTTATTTTCAAGTCTAATTCATCCAATTCAGAAGGAAACAACTCTCCTGATAATATTCCTTTATATTCATCATCATTTTGTTTATATGATATTGTAAAGTTACCTTCTCCATAAGAATGCAATCTGCCTATACTTTGCCCTGGAGGAATTACAATGCCCTCAATAGTCCAGTACCCTATTTCTGACTGAAGGCCATTTATTAAGCCACAGCTTGATTGAATCAATCCTTGAAAATTTCCATGATAGGGGCCAAACTCTAGAATAGGCAACTCTTCTTCTATGATTGTAGTCTCTGCTTTTACATTTTCAAAGGAGTACCAAGGTTGATGATATTTTACTCTTAATCCAACGGCATCTACTCTTACTTCCGAATCATCTTCACCTATGTTGTCAGATACATAATCAATAGTTAATTCAGAGATTTCTAACTTATTCCAGTCCCAGATTAGTTCGTTATCTAATAATATTACTACAGGATTATTCATCCTATTCAGTCCTCCTGAGGTGTCAACATTAGTAAATGTTCTAATTAATCGGTCTGAATTGTGATTTTTTAATAAAACATTCACCTCATCCTGATTTAATTCATTTGGGATGCTAATGTGCAATACTAGAGAAACACTTTCAATAATAAAATTATTGTAATTTGAAAAATCATACCCATCCATAGATATTTCTGGGCCAGTTGACCAAGTATACGATCCATCTGGAGCTTCTAATGTATTGTTTGAACTTGTGGAACTAGTTTCTGCCCAAGCAGTATAAAAAGCAAAATTATCTGGCCTATTATGTGTAATTGATAATTCATTGTCTGCTATCATGCCTACGCTATATTCTGCAATATTATTTGAGAATCCTGAAGAGCTACTAATTCTCCATTCTTCTGAATTCATAAAATCTCCTGATTTAAGTATTTCATTGTTTTCTGCAGATATGACTTCATCTGCATATGATATTTGTACAGGTAAAAGCAAACTCAATATTATCAATGAAATCAAGCACCTATGCCTCGTCCTTGCCATATTACTCAACGAGAGGCTATACTGCTTCAATACGTTGGTTAATTGAGCCCGTAGCATGCCTATACATACGTTTGATATATGGAGAACATCACGCTACCTCTACGTACGGCTGTGATAGTGTAGAGGTTAGCACGGTGGGTTGTGGTCCCGCCGGCCCGGGTTCAATTCCCGGTCACGGCCCCACTAAGATTAAATTAAGAAATCCTTATTTATTGAATGGCCCATTCTACCTACTTTAGTTGTCATATAGTCGCGGTTATCTTCACCTATTCCTACAACCAATGGCACAGTTTTTCGAACCTCAATTCCATACTTTTCTAATTGTTTAATTTTCTCAGGATTATTAGTCAATAGGCATACTTTATCGATTCCAATGGAATTTAATATCTCGGAAGCAACATTATAATTTCTAGCATCTACGGGATGGCCCAACATTAAGTTTGCATCATGTGTATCTACTCCCTTATCTTGAAGATTATATGCTTGTATTTTGGCATGTAATCCTATGCCTCTGCCTTCTTGCCTCAAGTAAACTAAACACCCCCACCCATTCTCCTGGATTTGACCTAAAGCGGAACTTAATTGAGGTCCACAATCACACCTTAAACTTCCAAAGGCATCTCCAGTAAGGCACTCTGAATGCACTCTGACTAAGACGGGATCAGGACCAGACATTTCTCCAAGCGTTAGTGCGACATGATCAAATCCTGTAGTTTCTTCATGGAATACTCTGATTCTAAAATGACCATATGATGTTGGCAATTTTGCATCCGCAGGAATTTCTTTTTCAGATACTATGTAATCCTCTCCATACCCTGCTAATTCTTCTTCTTATTAAATAAAATTGCATCAAATCTTCGTATTATTCTATCTCGGTGTTAATTATAGTAAAAGTATATTCTCCTGCATCCTCATTAATTTGTTTTAGGATAATCCCCATCCTTTCGCACAAAGCTGGTATGTCATGTAGCGTTTCAGGATCATCGCACAACAGTTTAATCACTTCTCCTTCCTTGGCTGTTTTAATTGCCGTTCTTAATTCATGCACGGGTATAGGGCAATAGAAACCTAGTAAATCTAATATTACTATGGATTCATGCCCATTATTCAAGATAATCCCTCATTCATAGATTCTCATATAGTGAAAAGTAGTCGATTCTTCTCTACTCAATTCTCCTTTGATATTTCCTTCTGATGCCTTTTTCCATCTTTCCATAAATATTCCTTTTTCCCAATCTTCCAAAAACATTGGTCTAATATATGATGATCTACATACTGCCCTAGTATTTCCTAAGTCTGCAGCAACTGTATCTATGATAGCTATCATTGTAGCCATTCTTTCTTTGTTTTCTTTTCCTGGTAATGCACCTTTATCAGCTAATTTTACTAAACCTTCAGGTTTTTTTAATCTAACAGGTTTACCTAAAGAATCTTCCTTCCAAATTATAGTTGGATCTAATTCTAACATATCTTCTTCTTTAGCCTTTTGATATAACTTTGGAATTTGCATTATTTCATCTTCAGTTGCTTCTGATATTAATGCTAATCTAGCAGCCATTTTCCAAGAAGCAGCCCAGGTTCTAAAATGCTTAGCTGTAAATTCTGAATCGGTGGATTCTTGAATATATTTATTGATATGTTCTGCTTTTACGTCAAAGTCATTTCCATTTTCATCTTCATATCTGAATAACTCTTCTTTATTTCTATCGGGTCCAACTTTTCTTGATGCTTTAATTAATTCAACAAGTTTATTGTCCTTTACTAAAATCTTCCATTCTTTGCCCGACTTGCCTGTAAATTTAAAAAATGCATCATTTGTACCTTTAATATATTTAAAATGCCCATTTTGTAATGTTGTTAATCCATAAGATTCATTTTCCTTTGCGTATTCATCAGAGCCTACACGAATATGATATCTATCCATTAATTTAATTACTAATGCAACAGTTTTGTCTAGTGGCATACCTTCTTTTTGTATGTCTATAGATACTCTTAATCTTAATTTTGACAATTTCTCTGCAAATTCATCTACTTCTGCAAATTTATCATCTGCTCGCTTTTTTATCCATTCTGGGTGATATCTATATTGTAATCTGCCTTTTGAATCTAGCCCAGTGGCTTGTATATGCCCATTTCCTTTACTATCAAACCATACGTCTGTCCAAGCAGGAGGTACTGCGAGAGAATTTAACATTTCTATCCTCTCAGCATTATTCAAAACTTTACCGTCAGGAAACCTATATTTCCATTTAATTTCAATCTTACCTCCTTCTTCAACGGGGGGTATTTCTATCATTTCTCTGGATATACCGGGGATTGTCCTATCAGATATTTCTAAGCCGGCTTCTTTTGCAACTGTTGCAGTATCAACGCCCATGCTCTGCGTACAATGAGGAAGACTAAATTAGTTACGAACCTAATCAGAGAATTGTGCCAATATTACTTCTAAACTTCTGATGTCATTCTCAATATTTTCTTTTTCTGTACGCTTCAAATCTCCTTGAGTAATCTGCGTGTTTAAATACTCTAATTCTGCCTTCATTTCTCCTCTTTCCGACATAAGTGCAGATTCATCTCTGGCCATAGTCATAGTAGCTACTTGTTGCCTACTGGATTTTCTTCTTTTTCTTCTTTTTATTGTTGCTTCATCTTCTCCAAATAGTGTAGGTTTATGTTCTAATTCTATCGCCACTGGATAAGGTATGCTTATTCCCTCTATGTTAAATCTAATATCTATTTCCCTCAAAAGCCAATCTTTCGCAAAGAATTCATCATCATAATCTTCTATCCATGTATATAGTCTGAAAATTTTTGAGTAATCTCCTAATTCTCTAAGTAAAACCCGTGGAGGTGGATCTGAATTAACAAATTTACATTTTTTTGCTACCTCTGTTATGACTTGCTTCACATGTGCTGAATTTTCATCATAATCAACTCCTATGTCCATATGAAGGGATACTCTGCTGGCAACTCCGTCGCCCCCACCTCTCGCAAAGTTTGTTATTGTTGAATCTATTAATCTGTTATTTGGTATTATGACTAATTGTTCGGTAAATGTTAGTATTTTAGTTGATAGTATTCCAACCGATACTACACTCCCTTGAATTCCCTCAACTTCTATTCTGTCTCCAACTTCAAATGGTTGATCTATTGCGAGCATAAAAGAATTTATTATGTTTCCAAGTGTTTGCTGAACTGCTAATCCTATTATTAATGAGAATACTGCCAAGGATGCCAATATTCCAAACAATTCTATTCCGACAGTATCTAATGCTAGATTTAATCCTATGAACCATACCATGCCTCTTCCAATAAATACCATTATTGGGTTTCCTCCGGTGACAGTAACTGATTTATTTACTGTATATTTGTCAAATACTGCAGGAATTATGAATTTTATTCCGATACTAATTAATGATGTAGTAAGAAGTATGTAAGTTGCTGAAAAATACCCTTCAATACTTAAGTAAAATAAACTATCTCCTACTCCATCAATCCAATCAATTGAAAGCTCTAATCCTGCAGCTAAAACAAAAATATAAATTCTATTAATTATTGGAATTAAAGCTGCATTATCCCAATCATTTTCAGTTTTTTTAACTATTTTCCAGGCAACCCTAGAAAGTACTAATTTGACTACCAATAATGTAAATATTATTGCTCCTATGCAAAATCCTATTTGATAAATAGCGCCTAAATCACTAATTTGCTGCAGCATTTCTGTTATTGGAGAAAAAACGTTATTTAATTCACCTGCCATGCTGATAACGCCGCCTCAATCCCTATTTAATTACTATCTAATATATTATTTATTAACTTTGATTTATTAAATTAAATTATTTAATGAAGTCATATGCTTGTTTCGCCCATTCATCCCTTTTGATACGCCCTAGGAAGAATTCAATAGCGACATTCACTTGATTCTCTATTTCTTCATCCATATTTGATATCTGCCTAAAGGTAAATATCCCTAAAGCATTTAATTTTTCTTCAATAAATGGTCCTATGCCCTTGATTTCTTGTAAATCGTCCTTATTGATTAGGATGGCACCCTCTTGTAGGCTTCCTTTTATTCCCGTTACCCCTGTTAAAATATTTTCCTTTTTGCCTGTCCAATTTATGATGGTATTACCGGATTTATCATTGATATATGCCTTACCAGTATCGGGAAATTCAGATGCATCTGATAGGGCGATAAGCGAATTATCTGGTGAATACTCAGAGATAATTTCTGAACTAGCAGCATGGCCAATAGTTACAAAATCTATACTGCTAGCCTTTGATGCTATCCTAGCCAAGTCTTTTCTTTTCTTTTCTTCTTTAGTGTATTTAGGTTGTTCTACAATAACGGTATTTGTAATTTCATCATCAAATTCATCATCAAATTCATCATCAAATTCATCATCAAATTCTTCAACTACAACTTTTTCTTCCTTTTTCTCAACTGGTTCAATGATCTCTTCTAAAGGAGATACTCTAACTTCCCATCTAAAGTATACTGAAGCCCTCCCTACTCTCATAAATGCATTAAATGTAGTAGCGATTTTATTTGGATTATAATCAGTGAATTGTAATCTGAATTCTATCTCTCCTCTAGCATTAGCTCTAGTATCTTTAATTCTAAAATTACCTTCTTCTCCTTCAGTTGAAAGATTGATGAAGTCTATTTTTAGCCTAGGGGTAATATTTGTTATTTTAATCAATTCAAGACTTTCTGCGCTTCCTCCTGACCTAATTCCTTTCAGGGATTTTAAGACAAAAGGATCTTCATATTCTCCGGATCCAGATGAAAATTTATGAGAGGAACTAGTATATGGTGGCTCAGGGCCTCTTATTTCGTCATCATTAACTCCAAAAGGATTCAATGCCCAGAATAATAATAATATTAATAGAACCAATGGGAAACATATTACCCAGAAGATTTTAGTTGACCCAATATCTGATAATTCTAAATGATCACAAATATTATTTTCATCCTCATCTAGAGGGAAATCCGTACTATTTTTTGGACTAGTACCACAATTTACTTCTGCAGTATCATTCCATCCATCACCATCATCATCTAAGTCAGAGATTAGATTTAATGATAAACAGTAACTGGAATTTGTAGCATACTGACAAGTAATATCATCAGGGATTCCATCTCCATCTGTGTCGTCCCATGCAAATGAATCATTAGCAAATGCATCTATGTCATCAGCCCTTCCGTCTCCATCATCATCATCATCTACAAAGTCACACTTACCATCATCATCAATATCATTTGGATATGATTCAGGATCAATAATAGACGTATTACAATCGAACTCATCCTGATCGTTCCATCCATCTCCATCTGAGTCTAAATCCTCAATTATTTCTGGAATAATATCGAAATCCACAGTATATGAAAAGTTATATTGACCATTAATTCCCATTATTGTATGGGAGTACTCTAAGATTAAGTGATTATATTGTACCAATGGCGTACCAGAGATAATTCCTGTAAAGATATCTAAAATTAAACCATCAGGTAAATTCGGTATTACACTATATTCTAGAATATCTCCTCCTGAAGGTGCAATTCTTGGAATAATTGGCTGAATTTCTTCTCCTACTATTGCAACTATTTTGTCATTAGGATAAAAGAAAAGAATCGGAGAATCATCAATTAAATCTAAGATATTGCATATTCCATCTCCATCTAGGTCGCTAGGAGACAGATACAATTCCAATGGCTCAGTGCCACACTCAATTTCAATAGTATCATTCCATCCATCGTTGTCATCGTCTTCATCTAATATATCGGGAATTCCATCTAAATCACTATCTAGATATTCTACAGATATTGTTAGATTAAATATATCTATGTGGATTGAATTACTTGCAGAGATTGAAAATATAGTATCATTGAATGTAATTAATGGCGCTCCAGAGACGACTCCATTAGTAAAATTAAATATTAGGCCATCAGGCATTTGAGGCATTATACTCCAATTTGTAACATTTCCTCCAAATATCTGTGGCTCAAGATATATTTCATCAAATTCTATAATTAGATCAACGTCATCTTCAAGGTATAATAAATCAAAATAACTATCATCTACGTCGGGAATCGAAGACTTCAATGTAATTAAGATAGAATCACTATATTGAGAGTTATTGGCCCACACAGTGAATGTTGTTAATGGAAATTCAAACATTGGGGATCCAGAAATTGATCCGGTCCCTACCATGGAAAGTGACCTATATGCTGAACCATTATCTAAATTAAGGCCCGAAGGTAGTTCAGGACTAATCTCCCATTCTCGTACGTCTGCACCATAAACTGTAGCTATTAAGACATCCATTGGCTCATTTACAAATAAGTTCTGAGAAATACTGGAATATGTCAAATATATTTCTCCATCATCAACATCATCTAAATTATCACATATATTATCTGAGTCGGCATCTAAAGGTATACTCGTGGATAGTAACGGATTACTTGAACAATTCAATTCATCAATATCGCTCCAACCATCATCATCATCATCTAGATCAGTTTCATCTGGAAATCCATCATTATCACTATCTAAAAGTGATGCCGAGATTTCTAATAAAAATGTTGCTGAATATTGAGAGTTATTGGCCCATATTGTGAAATTAGTAGGTGAAAATTCTGATACGGGTGTACCAAAAATTAATCCATTATCTGAATTAAATTCCATATTCAGAGGTAATTGGGGATATATTTCCCAAGTCAAAACACTTCCGCCTGTAGTATACGGATTTAATGAGATTGAACTATTTATGGTAATATCTAATTCATTGAATGGATAACTAAAGAATATTTCGGAGTCATCATTTGGATCCGCACCATCACAAATACCGTCACCATCGGAATCACTTGGATAATCATCATCATCTAAGGGATCATTTCCACAATCATTTTCACTAATATCGCTCCAACCATCATTATCATCATCTAAATCAGTTTCATCAGGAATGCCATCATTATCTGTATCTAGTAATGATGAAATTATTGTAATGTTAAAATAACCAGAATATATGGAATTATTTGCCCATATGGTATGCAAAGACTCGTTAAAGATGGTTGTAGCAATGCCAGAAATAATTCCTGTGAAATTATCTAATTCAATTGCTGAAGGTAAACTTGGGAATATTTCCCAACTAGTAATGTCTCCTCCTGAAGTAATTGGAATTAAGGGAGAAATACTTTGATTAACTGTCACATTTAATTCACTTATCGGATATAAGATGACTATTATTGCATCATTATTAGTATCCAAATTATCACAAATACCGTCACCATCGGAATCACTTGGATAATCATCATCATCTAAGGGATCATTCCCACAATCATTTTCACTAATATCGCTCCAACCATCATTATCATCATCTAAATCTGTAATATCAGCAATTCCATCTCCATCAGTATCAACTAATACAGATATTATTAATTGAGCGTTTGATGTTTCTCCACCAGTTGTATTTGCCCATATTGTGTAAATTGTGGCATTCATAAATTCACCTGGGGTACCCCAAATAGTACCATTTGAATTTCCAAATTCTAACCCGATTGGTAATTCGGGAGATATCTCCCAAGAATTAGGGGCGGATCCTGCTGTCTGGCCTGCAATTGGTTGCATTTCAGTTCCATTTACTAACTGTATGGATGAGGTTGGAAATGATAAACTAATTCCGCTGCCTGTTACAGTTAATGTAAAACTGGTATTTACCGATCCTCCTGTATTATTGGCCCAAACAGTGTAGTTTACTTCCCCAACAACCAATAGGGGTGTACCTGTAATACTTCCAGTTTCGGAGTTGAATGCAAGGCCCATTGGCATAGTAGTAGGTGTAATTGCAAATGTGGCAACTTCTCCTCCTCCAAGCATTGGATATATGCTAACAATCGAATCTCTCCCTACTATGTATGTTCCATTCCCATATGCTATTGTCGCTAATGGTTCATTAATTGTGAAATTAAAATATATGTCTCTTGTAGCTCCATCACTGCTTACTTGTAAATTGAATATTCTCGAAGTAAGATTTACAATAGGGGTACCCCAAATAGTCCCATTTAACTCTCCTAAATTTAAACCATCAGGTAAGGCAGGAACTACATCCCATGAAACAATAGAACCATTTATTTCAGTTGGTACGATGGGAACTATTTCCAAACTTCTCTCAAAAATAAATTCAGTTTGGTCGTATGTGACTGTTGGCTTGCCATTTCTTACATCAAATGAAACAATGAACTGTTGATTGCCCATTAGCGTATCATTTACCCATATGGTATAATTTGCTAAAGATGAATTTGTGACGGCAATTCCCGATATTATTCCAGTAGATTCATCAAAATTTAATCCCTCTGGTAAACTGGGAAATATTTGATAGCTATCAATTTGATCAATGCCTCCCATTGCACTAAGTCCTGAAATTCCATACATTATAGACTCGCCATAGACCGGGCTGGCACCATTTATTGTGTGTGATATTTTATCTACCATGAATATAGTTTTTAATTGACTAGTGTAAGGGACATAGATGCCGTCCCAATACAAATTGGATGTTGAGCAGTAGAATGAAATCAATGGGTTATCATAACTATCAAATGTTACATCAGACCATAATGTAGTAAACGCACTTGCAAGATTAGCGCCATTTACCATATACTCCTCAAAGTCAGTATTAAAATTACTATCAAGCCTCATTATTCTATGGTGATTTCCAAGGTTATACATGTTATTGCCAATAAATAACCATATTCTATCTTGAGAGTCTATCTCTACCTTACTATGATACAGTGAATAATATGCACCATTTTCAACTAAACATATTTCTTTACTATTCTTTAACTCTCCATCTATGCTATCAAGTCTTAATAGAAGTAAACTATCTAGGCATGTATCATTAAACCAATGATATTCGTCAGAAATTGTTAATTGAGATATATCTGACAAACTCCATATTGAAATTATTAAATCTCCGTCCTCCAATATATTCATTTTTGCATTAAAGGCCGTTGATGAAAATTTAGATCCTGAATCTTCTGAAATGATATTGCTGCTGAACCAGTTGCCAGATGAATCAATATTGCCTATGATAAAACTATATTGTCCAATTTCTCCAAAGGTATCGTTTCCTAAAATGATAGTGCCATATTGTTTCCAAAATAAATTAACTAAACCACTTTCTTGAACAGTCATACTCTGTAAAAGTGGTGAGTTAGATCCAGTTAACTCTGGTGTTTGAATCCACATAAACTCTCCTGCTGAATTCATCCTAACTACAAATGGTCTTTTATAATTATAAAATGACTCTTCTATTTCCATAGTTAAGTTACCTAATGTGATATTCCTAGCGCTTTCTGATTGCAATGTCGAATAAAAATTTCCAGAAAATGTAATTTCTTCAGTAATATTATTGATATGGATATTATTTGGTCCGATTGAATCTGCTATCGTTATCTTATCCAAATCCCATACTACAGCAGAACTATTTGCTGTATTATGCATGGCTTTTGACCATCTAATTTCTCCTAAATTATCTATAGATATGACAAATGCTGATCTACGTGAGGGTAAATCCCATTCACTACCAGGCAAATCTATCGAACCATCA
>CAJJBW010000004.1 GCA_905182515.1 uncultured Candidatus Poseidoniales archaeon
CGTCAAACCATCTTAGTTGGGGGTGGGTGAGGCTGCGCTTTATGGCGTATTCGAGCCTGCCTTCGACAAGGAGGGTTAAGTCGTAACAAGGTATCTGTAGGGGAACCTGCAGATGGATCACCTCCTACGAAACTCGGAAAACCGGGAGGCGGGGCGTTTATTCGCCCCGTCTTCCAACCTATTCTTCATTAACCTCTATTTCACTACCTCTATATTTCCTTTGATGTTTTATTATAGTAATCATTCTTTAAAGACTCCTTTTCGACTTTTTAAGGAGAACATATATACATACTATATATCGTAGCGTGAACATGCGAAGAATTCTCGCGACAATGATGATGCTGTTAATGACGACTGCGGCCCTTGCGGGTTGCGCTGGATCCGATGTCACCCAAGAAGACGTGGATGCGGCAAGAGAGGAAGGTAGAGCAGCAGGTATTGCTGAAGCTACTCCTGTGAGTACTCTTGACACCATTATAGCCCGTGGCTCAATGAAGTGTGGCGTGAAGGAATCTCAATATGGAATGGGATATTTGGATGCTGGAACTGGAGTTCGCTCTGGTTTGGACATTTCCTACTGCCGTGGTGTTGCAGCTGCTCTGGGGTTGAACCCTGATACTGATGTCGAGTATATCCCGGCTTCTGGATCAGATCGATTCGACAAGCTAGCCTCTGGCACTATTGACGTTCTAATCCGTACTACGACTTGGACTACAAGCCGTGATGCTGATCTAAACGCTGATTTCGCAGGTATGAACTTCTTCGATGGACAAGGTATTTTAGTCCGTGGAGATGCTTTCGATTCTGCAGATTCTGGCAACTCAGCTAGTGCACTTAACGGCGCAAAAATCTGCGTCGGAATTGGCACTACAACCGAGGGTAACATGGTAGATTGGTTCTCTTCTAGGGATATCTCGTTCACTTCTGTTCCTGTAGCTGACGCTGCAGAAGCAACTGCTAAGTTCATCGATGGTTCATGTGACGCTTTCACTGGCGATATGTCCGCAATGGTAGCTAAGAAGTGGCAACTAGATGGAGATGGATCAATGAACGACGTATCCATCTGGATTGCATCTGAGATAATGTCAAAGGAGCCTCTAGGGGCGGCAACTCGCGATATGGACTCTGACTTCAAGGATGTAGTTGCGTGGGTATGGTATGGAATGATTACTGCTGAAGAAAATGGCGTAACGGCTGCAAACGCAGCTACTATGGCTACTTCTGCATGTCTTGACGGTGCTGACCCTGGTGTATGCCGCCTATTAACAGAGAATCTAGGTCTAGGCACTGCAACTAACCCGCTTGCGGGTACATGGATGCAGGCTGTTCTAGGTGCTGCTGGTAACTATGGTGAGGCTTATGACGACGCATTCTGCGATGGTACCTATGATGGTGTTAGTGGATCCGACGCCATGACTGATTGCCTAATGCCTCGTGCTGGAACTCTAAACGCTCTTGTTTCTGAGGGTGGAATCATGTACGCACCAGCAATGCGCTAATTACATTAGTTTGTAGGCTGGTCAGAATTACGAAAGCCTCTGGAGGGGTATTCTCCTCCAGAGGCCTCATTCTTTAAACCGCATTTTTGTTTAATTCCATGCGGCATTATATTTTTTTTTATATATTTTTCAATTTCCATAAATATGGAAGAATTTTTTTAATACGTGTGAATAACCTTTTACCCGATGCTCTCCTATGGAGACCATGGATGCTACCAAGTTACTAATTTGGTTGCCCTCAGTGCAATCCTCACGTGATGTTGGAAGGTATTACATCCTCCGTTTTATCCCCATCTACTTTTTCTGGTTGTACTGTAACAAGTTCCTTGAAATGTCAATTGATTACCTTTCTACGATGGCTCGAGATATCACAATTGCCGGTACTCAGATGAACACCTCGTACTATCCTATGGAAAAATTAGCACTAGTTGTCGGAGGTTTAATTCTGATTTGCTTCTTACTTGTTCAGAATGATTTACCGGCCTTCTTCAGAGGGTTACAAAGACGAGATCTCAAGAATTTAACTGAACGACTCAGATTCTCCTTTTCTGAGTGTTCAACATCAATCTTTGCCATCCTGAGTTTTGTTGTCTCGTACTTCCTATTGACTAATGTCCTTGATCTGAACCCCGGAAGTCAGATTCCCTTCTTCTTCTTCGGAGGTGCTATAATTGCTGGAATAATTCTTCTACAGGACAATTTGAGTAAAATTCTGAGTTGGAGTTGGATTAGATCTATCGACTCTAGCACCCTCGTTTGGGGGAATTTGGGTCTAGCAGTCCCTGTAGTCTCAATCATAGTGTTCATCGCTCTAACTCTCAACCTACCGTTAATTCCTGCAATTTCCCAAGACGTCTCATGGTTTCTTTCTGTAATTATTCTCATCACTACTCTCTACTGGAGCTGGCGAATTTCTAGGGAGGATATGAAGCCAGCAATTCAGTCTAAGAGGACTGCCGCTCTGGCATATATTGTATTTTTACCATTCATAATGTACTTGCTACTGAGAGTACTCTACTTGCAACATGATCCTAATCCAGTCATGCAGAATCGTTGGGGAGTCCAGTTCGACTTCATGGACAAGGTGAATACCTTCAAGATAAATCCTTGGCCGATCGAGGTAGTGGCGAATAGGGATCCCAGATGGCTATTCCTAAAGGCGGCAATCATTAATTCAGTGAGAGTAACCCTGCTCAGTATAGTTCTGTGCCTCATACTAGGTACCATTGTCGGCGTCACTAGACTCTCTAACAACAAGCTGGCATCAACCATGGCAACAGCATATGTCGAAGTATTCAGAAACCTCCCTCTTGCCGTTCTCCTTTTCTTGATATCAACCCAGTTCGGCCTTCAGGCTCCTCTATTCATAGAACAGAAGTTTCTCTTGGGGGGTGCCATATTCTACAGTAATCAAGGAATCTGGTTCGTGACTGTAGCATCATACCAAAGATTGGTCATGGGCTTGACCGGTCTCGCCTTACTCCGGGTGGCGCTGCGTTTTATTGATCGGATTGAACCACGAAACGTAATCTCTCCCGGTAATTGGGTTGAATATTTTAGAAGACCCTTTAGCACATTAGGTTGGAGGATTGAGACACTGCTCGCAGACCTCTTGTTGATAGTAGCAGCAGTGGTCTTCATCGATTACCTAGTGCCATTCGTTTCAACACATGGAGGGGGAACTGGGGCGTCTCTCGCCATTATCTTACTTGTTTATGCCCTGTCAGTCACAAGTAAGATAGACGACGATGGCATCAACTCGCTACAGATAGATGATTCGGAATCCGGACTTAGGAAGAGATTTTCAATCTGGATTGCAGGCTTCGCCATAGCGTCGGGGATCGCGCTCTCGAAGGGCCTGTCATGGCCAATATATCTCAAAGATTGGAACGGAGACGGAGTTGATGACGCCCCTGGATCTTGGGATATAGCAGCAGGCACTGGCTTCGAGATTACGCCTTTCTTCCTCGCCATGATGCTCGGACTGACACTGTTCACTGCATCGACAGTGGCCGAAATTGTTCGAGGAAGTATCCAGGCTCTTCCTAGGGGGCAGATTGAGGCTGCCATTTCTCTATCTCTGAATCCCTATCAGAGACTCAGGCTGGTCATTTTACCACAGGCTCTGAGGAGTATGGTGCCATTATTAAACAACCAATTCATGAACGTCTGGAAAAACTCCAGCCTAGCCGTCATTGTCGCTTATAGTGATATATTTTATGTTATACTTGTGATGATGAACAACGTCGGCAAACTAATTCCTCTATTCATCCTATTACTTTTCACCTATCAGGTAGGAAGTATCGCAATTTCTGTTGTTATGAATTGGTACAACTCTAGGGTAACGAGTGTGAAAATATGAATTTGAGAGGCCTTAATATGAATTCGTTCCTAGAGTTTGAGGAATCTGTCGCAGGTAAACCAGGAGGCAGCTGGGTGAACGCAGAAAATAATTCGCAACTATCTTGGCTGGCGATTTCTCTAGCACTAATTTTCGGGATATGTGGGGGCGTGTGGGAAGGTTTTCTGCCTAACGGCTTCTTAGAGCAGTTTGCGAAAGGAGAATCCGAAGGTGCAAGTTATCTGAATGCCATGATATTTGGCACGATATCTGCCATTGTCATCACGTTTGCATGGTGGGTAACTTTGACCGCTCTGATTAAGTGGACACCTCAAAAGTCCCTTACTACTGCATTGCTTGGAATCTTTGCTGCATGGGTGATTGTCATAGTCGTGCGTGGCCTTAGCCACTTCGTCCTAGTTATCGCTGATTGGGATGTAGTTTGGGCCAATAGGGTGTTACTAGTCGTCGGACAACAGATGACTGAACAGATGACACAAGCTCCCGGTTCAGAATCCTGCATCTCAACATGCTATGGTATAAATCAGAACTGGCGTTTGTGGTGGATACTTTACCCATCATTCGCCATAATTGCTGGTGCCTATGGGACTACGAGTGAAAAACCAGCTAAATTCTTAATTCCATTTACTGCATTATGTGTCATGTTAATGCTCGTAGCATGGACTCCTAGTGAAATAAACTACCACAGAGTAGTTCCGCTGACGAATCTATTGAAGGCTATGTTGGTGAGTTATCTGGCATATGGGTCTTCTTACTACTATTGCTCGATTTCAGAGGAGTACAAGGCCGTTCGTTTAAGGATGTATATCACAATCGGGGCTGTGGTGACATTCTTCTTCGCGATTGTTATTATGAATCCGCCAGAATTTGTGAAGGACATAGCAGCACTCTTCGGCGGAGAAGCTCCGCAAGGAATGCGAGAGGCAATAATTGCTGGAGAATTCGTACCTAGCACTCTCGATAAATTGGCTGGAGATGGCATCGAGGCATCTCAATGGGGTGGGCTCTTCGTCAACCTCCTCGTAGCAACTGCCGGATGTGTTCTCGGTTTCGGAATAGGCGTGGCTCTAGCATTCGGCAGACAGAGTGAGCAGCCATTCTTCAGTCTGCCCTCAATCGCACTAATCGAATTAGTTAGGTCCGGCCCTCTAATCTGCTGGCTATGGTTTGCAGTCTTCTTGATGCCCGATATGATGGATCCATTCTACGAGGCGGAGGACATCATCAGAATGCTCTTGATGTTCGGAATGTTTGGCGGTTGTTACATCGCTGAGGTTCTTAGAGGTGGTCTTCAGGCTGTCGACTCTGGGCAGAAAGAGGCGGCACTTGCTCTAGGATTATCTCCCTTCCAGACTAAGTTACATGTCGAACTACCCAATGCAGTCAGAACAACACTACCTTCAATCGTCAGTGTTTTCATTGGTCTATGGAAGGATACTACTCTTCTATTCATCATCAACATACTCGACTTCTTTAAGCTGGCTAAAGACTTACCTGCAACAGATTTGCGTTTCTTAGGTAATTTCCTAGAGCCGCTATATGTCACCGCCCTAGTTTTCTGGGTATTTGCATTCTACCTATCCAGGGTCTCAATGAAGATTGAGAAGGGCCTTGGTCTGGTCAGAGAAGGAGGAGGTGAAGCAACATGAGTGAACACGACATGGATGATAAATCAGGAACCAAGTACGAAGAGACGATTATTGATACAAAGGGAGTAAAGGTTAATTTTGGTGACTTTTGGGCCCTAAAAGGAATAGATATTAAAGTTAAGAGAGGTGAAATTATCGTTATTTTAGGTCCATCGGGTTCGGGTAAGTCGACTTTCATTAGGACACTCAACCGCCTGCAACCGCATAGTGGAGGTACAATTGTTATCGACGGCATCACTGTTGACGATGATACGACCGTATCCGATCTGAAGTACGTTCGTGCTGAGATTGGATTCGTGTTTCAACAGTTCAATCTTTTCCCTCACCTAACTATCATGGAAAACATCACATTAGCACCGATGAAGGTCAAGGGTGCGTCTAAGAGGGACGCTGAGGCCAAGGCATTAGAGTTACTGGAGAGAGTCGGGATTCCTGAGCAAGCTTACAAGTATCCAAGTGGTCTATCTGGAGGGCAACAACAACGTGTAGCTATCGCTCGTGCCTTAGCAATGGATCCGAAAATAATGCTCTTCGATGAGCCGACTTCGGCACTTGATCCTGAAATGATCAAGGAAGTTCTCGATGTTATGATTGATCTTGCGAAGCGAGATATTACGATGATCGTCGTTACTCACGAAATGGGGTTCGCCAAAGAGGTCGCCGATCGATGTATCTTATTCGATGAAGGACATCTCATTGAGGAAAAAAGTCCTGACGAGTTCTTCTCTAATCCGGAGCATGAAAGAACTAAATTATTCCTCGAACAAATTCTTTGATTAACTTAGGGTTGTATCCAATGAGCGACTCTGTCGTGGATAGTACTTCTAAACGTCATTAATTTTAATTTTGGACCTTCTAAATTAACTTTTATCATTGAACCTCTTGCAAAATGAGTTTCCTCCCATCCGTCACTTACAACATAGCCTCTATGCATATCACTTGTGAGAATTGTCGACTTATCCGTCCAAGACCAATATGATCCATCTTCCGCACGTTCAGCTCTTGGCAGGTCCCTAGAAACAAAAAGATATTTTTCGCCTACTTCGTTAATTGAGAACGTTACACCCTCGATATCTGCAACATGTCTGAACCAAGCACCTTGTCCTAAAAAAGTAGAAAATAAACATCCTGACGATCGTTGAACTACATCAATGTTATTATTTCCTTGTTCTGCATCTCTCTGTATCCGATACTTCGAAGGTTGATATTGATGTGTATTGGCTACTAACAAATCGTTTAATGCAGGATCTGAAAATATAATTTTCCCACTTGGCGTTTCAATTTCGGCTTGTAATCTAGGTAGAACATTCATTATGGCCCTGCCTTCAATTGCATCTAAGATATCCGCAGCAAAGAAATTTGGATCACTTCCCATGTAAAAACCATACGAGCCGTCGCTATGAATTTCTCTAGGGTGACTATTAACTCCCATTACCGGGGTCTCATCATCAACTGAATGAACTATGGAAGTCAAAGTACCGTCTCCTCCTAATATTATGGCTAAATCTCTCCCAATAAAGTCGGATCTTCTTACGGTTTCCCTAACAGTGTAATCCGCTCTTATTTTTCCCTTAGATGTCAAGTTATCTAATTCCTCTCTGATAATTTCTAGTGCTTTATCATGTATGTCTTCAAAGTTTTTTTTGTAAACAACCAAGATATTGAATGTCACCCCAAAGCACTCCTTTTAATCAGGCCTAAGAGTATTCACATATAGCCGCAACGTAGGATTTACCACCTTTATAAATCCAAATTCTTGCATAGACTCTTCAATAAATGCCTCCTCGTCAAGATATGAAAGTCGCATATATGCTGTCATTTATTTCATTAACGGCAATTATATCAGGCTGTATAACTGTCCCTATGGATGGCATTTGTAATGATAAAGACTGTTACGAGTTCTCTGCAGAGTCATTCTCAGATTTTTTAGGACAAGATAATGCGTTTGATATTATTTCATATTCGGAATCACACGCCCAAATGCGTGTGGAAGCATTTTTGATTACCGAACAAGAAAATCAGAGAGGGGAAATATATTGGAACGTTGCAAAAGACCAAGATGCAGGTCTTAGCTCTGTGGCCTCTAGGTTAGTATTGGGTGAAACAGTTGTAATTGATAATGAATATATCGAAGGTAATAAAACAAATAATTTCAGAGTGGGTAATTTATGGTACGAAGGCAGGGATGAAATTCCTGAATTCTCCAATCCCTTCATCAAATTGGCTAAAGCTGCTTCAGAAAAACCTGATGGATTTTGGCCTCCATTTACTTTCAATACTAATGAAATATCAGATTTAGATTGGTCACTTTCCATTGATCATACATCAAATCAACAGGTTGCAAGTGCTGTTAATGATACTCATTCAATATATATTGAGACTAGAGGAATCCCTCCAGCTATAGTTGGCATTGAGACATATTCTGGAAATAATAATTTTATCCTTAAGGTATCTACTGAAAATGTTTCCATATCTTTGATCAATGGAATCTTAAGGGCACCCGCACCTTTCGTACCCAATCCTATGCCAACTTTAACTAATGAAAATATAACTTATTGGTCTGGTCTAATATCTGACACACTATCTATAGAAATTAATCCAGAAGAATTAGAAATACACGCCCTTGCGATTAATGGTGACAATGCTACTTCTATTTCCTCAATGCGTTTCGACTTAAAGAATAGTAATGTAACTTTAACGGATGGTTCTTGGTGGGAATTTAATTGGATGGATTATCGCGGGGAAAATTTGGTTTCAAATGGTGATTTGTATACGGTAAGGACTAATTCATCTGGAAATCTAGGTATAGCAATATATGATCTATGGGCCTTTTCTTGGACTGATCAGGTATTCTAGCTTGTGAATAATTATATTTCTTAATTAGTAATAACACAACTTTATGAACTATTATGTTCTAGTTAGGAATAATGGTATGTGTTGAAGATGAATTTTAACATCGCAACGCATCAAACCATAATCACTTCATTAATTATTATTACTTCCTTTTTGACTGGTTGCATTGGAGGTACTGATTCTGATAATGATGGTTTTAATGATGGCTCAGATAATTGCATTGATACATATAACCCTCTACAAGAAGATTACGACTATGATGGTAAAGGAGATTTATGTGATTTAGATGATGATGGTGATAAAGTTAATGATGATGATGACCTATATCCATTTAATTCTCAAGAATCAACAGATTCTGATAAAGATGGAGTAGGCGATAATGAGGATGCCTTTCCAAATAATCCATTAGAAGTTAGTGACAATGATGGAGATGGGGTCGGAGATAATGTTGATCAATTTCCAAATGACGTTTATGAATGGGAAGATAGTGATAATGATGGATTGGGCAACAATGCAGATGATGATGATGATGGAGATGGATTCAACGACTCTGTTGATCAGTTCGATTTAACTCCCATGTCGCTTCTTAATCAAACAGGGCCATTTAATGTAGGGACCAAGGATGTGACTTTCACTTCACCTAGGGGTCATGAACTCACTGTACAAATCTGGTATCCTACTATGGACTTAGAAGGAGAGAAAGTTGTGTACGACAAAACATTTGGAGGTTCAGCTTTTGATGATGCCACTCCTGATTGTACTGAAACTAGGCCAGTTACCGTTTACAGTCATGGATTCCCTAGTATTAGGTGGGGGTCATCATTTCTTATGTCGAATTTAGCAAGTCATGGTTTCATTTCAATTGCACCCGATCACCCGCATATGAGTATATGGGATATAGATATTGATTATTTCCATGAGGCAATCCTTGCTATGCCATCAGATGTAAAAGATAGTTATAATTGGTTATCAGGTAAAAGTCAAGAAACCAGTCCATTTGAAGATTGTATAAATCCCGCTGAAGGATATGCAGTAATTGGGCAATCTACTGGCGGTTATAATTCAATGATGCTTGCTGGGGCAGAAATTTTACTTACAGATCTAGAGGAAAGATGTACCAATGGTGATGAAATAATATGTAAAATTAAAGATGAATGGTTATTAAATTATGGTGGCGAATATATTAATTTCCAAGATGAGAGAATATGGGGTGTTGTATTATTATCCCCCTGGAATGGTTCAATTCTTGATGACGGCATATCTCAAGTGGATAAGCCAGTGTTTATATTAAGTGGAAATATGGATGAAACAACTACAATTATTGAAGTAAACAAAACCGCGAATTCCCTGGGGAATAGTCTAATAAATTATGCAATCTTAAACAATTCAGGTCACTATGCATTCGCACCAATTGGTTGTGCAGCATACGGTTGTGATGGCTTATTGGATATTGATATTTCTACATCATTCGCCAATGAATCAGTAACAATCTTTCTTGCCCAATTATTGAATTGGCCTTCATCGGAAAATTACTCAATGCCTGAATATAATTTTGTTAACTGGGAAATCTAATTACTTTGATTCTATAATTGAATTTGTATTCTCTCATAATCTGGCGAGTAACTTACTTTCAACCCAGTTACCGTTTTTGGGATGATTATCTTAAAACACATCACAATAAGCGAGAGCCATGTCCGAGCCAAGACACCCCCTCATTCGTCTTTTATCTCATCTCAAACGACATAGGACTACAGTTATATTGGCATCGCTTTGTTCTATTTTGAATAAAATATGGGACTTGGCACCCCCGCTGCTTATTGGCATGGCAATAGACGTTGTCGCACTAAAAGATCAATCCTACTTGGCTACTTGGTATCCAGATCCAAAAGATCAATTCTTACTATTGACTGCTGCTACAGCAATTATTTGGATATTGGAATCTATATTTCAGTATCTTTATGATATATTATGGAGGAATTTAGCCCAAACAGCGCAACACGATTTGAGAATGGATGCCTATTCTCATATTCAAGATTTAGAGATGCAATGGTTTTCTGAACAAACTACAGGTGGTTTGATGTCAGTTATGAATGATGATGTTAATCAATTAGAAAGATTTCTTGATCAAGGTGCAAACGATATTTTTCAAGTTGCTACTACTGTAATTGTAGTGGGAGGGATAATGCTCTTTTTAGCCCCTGAAGTTGCAATATGGGCAATTATTCCAGTGCCTATCATAGTATACGGATCATTTATATTTCAAAGAAAAATCGGGAAGCATTATTCCAATGTACGTAAAGAAGTTGGAGATTTAAACGCTACATTGAATAACAATTTACATGGAATAACTACTATCAAGTCCTTTACAGCAGAAGAGAGGGAAATTGAACGAGTGGCTAAAGCTTCTGCATCTTACAGAGATGCTAATAGGGAGGCCATACGCCTTTCTGCATCTTTTGTTCCTTTGATAAGGATGGCAATTCTGTTTGCATTCACTGCTAATATGTTGGTTGGTGGCTGGATGGCTCTTGAAGGAGAATTGAGTATTGGCGCATATTCAATTATTGTATTTATCACACAACGTTTATTGTGGCCTTTGACAAGACTCGGGCAAACTTTTGATTTATATCAAAGAGCCATGGCATCTACAACTAGAGTACTTGACTTATTGGATACAGAAATAGGGATAGTTGAAGGAAATTATACGTTAGATTCTGTATCAGGGGAAATTAACTTTGATAATATCAATTTTACATATTCGGAAAGAGAACAGGTACTCAATAACTTCAATCTATCTGTACCTTCTGGTTCAACTATTGGCTTAGTTGGTGCAACTGGTTCCGGTAAAACAACTCTTATTCGATTATTACTCCGATTCCATGATTCAAAAGGGGGCAATATATCTATCGATGGCCACAACGTTAGGGACATAACGTTGAACTCCTTACGTAGCTCAATAGGATTAGTAAGTCAAAATACCACGCTATTCCCTGGATCTATACTTGATAATGTCAAGTACGGCAATCCCAATGCCACGAAAGAAGAGGTTCTTGAAGCTGCAAGAATCGGCGAGGCTCTAAGTTTCATAGAAGAATTACCAAATAAGTGGGATACCAATATTGGAGAGGATGGCCACAAACTATCTGGGGGACAAAGGCAAAGACTTGCTATTGCAAGGGCCGTTCTGAAAGATGCTCCAATTTTAATATTGGACGAAGCTACTAGTAATGTAGATAATGAAACAGAAGCAGCACTACAAAGATCTATAGAAAAAATATCCAAAAATAAAACAACTTTAATCATAGCTCACCGATTATCTACAATCCGAAATGCTGATATAATTGCAGTAATCGAAAATGGTAAAGTTTCCGAATCAGGTTCTCATGATTACTTATTGCAAAATAATGGCCTTTATTCCCGATTGTGGAAAGTTCAAACTGGTGAATTAAATTCTGTTTAGTAAGAGGTTTTTATTATGAAAATTGAAGAAAAAAGTGAACCAAAACTATCAGGCTTAGCTAAATCAATGGGGATTAAATTACTTAATTTTAATAATGGTAAATGCTCAGTTTCTGTTAAAGTATCGGCCAAACACTTGAATGCAGGGGGAGTCGCTCATGGGGGCCTCCATGCAACTATGCTTGATACCTCATTGGGTGGAGCACTAGTATCTTCAATAAATATAAATCAATGGTGTGCGACCGCCCAACTTGATATTTCTTATATCGATCCAGCATATGAGGATGATAATTTGATTGCAAAAGGAAAAGTACTGCGAAAGGGAAAATCTCTTGCTCATTGTGAGGGTATATTGTCTAATTCTGATGGAAAAATAATTGCTACTGCCAAAGGTACCTGGATTATATGGGGAGTTAAACCTAATAGTTTATTGTAAATTAACACTCATGTCGGGCGCATATTCATTAGTCAGCCTTGTCGTGTATGCACCATGGCAAGGACAGATTCAATGATTTGGTTTTTATTCGGCTTCGCACAATTGATCATTGCAGATGTATTTTCAGATGCAGCAATGCTTACTATACTGGAACACTTCTTCAATATTTCGGGCGGTGGCTCTCTTATGGTTGGACTTTATGTCCTCTTGTTTATGGCAAAGCATTCTCAGGATTTTGCTGATGTATATAGTAAATTTGAGAAAAGTGAAGTTATAAGAAAACCAGATGGTAATTTAGAATTTGTTGATGGAGACTCTGCCGTCATTAAAGGAGCAAGTGTCGTTTTACCGGCGATTCTTACTATAATAGCGGCCATTACATGGTTAGCAACTGTTTAAATTAGGGGTGCTTTACATTGGATATTAATCCAAAAGAATCCATTGTTGATAAAGTAGTAAATAATCCAGCATATGATTTATTAGGCGGATATCAATTATTTCTCCGCCGAGTTATAATTCCAATATTATTGATGTTATTGCTATTATTTTCTTACACTATATTTTCCAAATTCTTGAGTTCGAGTAATTCAATGATACTATCCTTTGGATTCGCCGGGCTTATGGTCGGCCCCGTTTTCAATTTAGATCGCTTTATAGCAGAATGGATAAAATAAATTTATTGCCATTTTTATACATATCTGCCGAATATGTAAAATGAGATGGAGTTCAGGATAGACTAATGGCGCTATTAGATGAATTAATATTTGATTTCCTCGGACTCTCTTCTCCGAGCGGTTTAGAAATAATATTTGCAGGTTCTGCAGTCATTGGAGGTGCGTTATTCTTATTCTGGTTTGCATTGTTGATAGTAGGTGGTATAACGGCAGACATATTTGATGGCTTACTTGGTACGGATATCGATGCCTTAGGTGCCGACGCATCATTTAAGGCACTTACATTCCAAGGAATAATGGCGTTCATGATGTTTTTTGGTTTAGGGGGCCTTTTTGTCTTAAAATCAGATGGGGGAAATTCAATCGCAGTTGTCGTCGGGGGAATGGCAGGCTTTGCTTCCATGTATGGGACAGGGAAAATGTTTGAATTATTCGTAAATTTACAAGCAGATGGTACTATAGATATTTCTCAGTCTGTAGGTTCTAAGGGGGCTGTATATTTGGGAATCGGTGAAGATCAAGTAGGGCAAGTTCAAGTTGATGTCAATGGGACAATGCTTACTTATCCTGCTCGTTCTTTAGATAAAATGGCAATTGATACAGGTGTATTGATCCAAGTTAAAGAAGTTGTTGCAGGGGTATTATTAGTTGAAAGAGTATAATTATTTAACTATTTTATTAAAATCAGAATAAGATTGCCGGCGAAGCATTCATGACCCCTATCTCTTTCATCAGTGTCGGAGTAGATGATATGACGGCCTATGAAGTAATGCAGGAGACTAACTCAGATGGTGGAGCTGGAGCTATAATTACAATAATGTTATTTGCAATAATGTTAGTTTTTGCTGGAACAATTATGTTTTTCGCCCAACGATATAAGAGATGTCCACCTGATAAAATAATGGTTGTTTATGGTAGGACTGAAAAAGGACGGGCATCGAAAACAATCCATGGAGGTGCAACATTAGTTTGGCCATTGATTCAAGACTATGCGTTCCTTCCCTTGACTCCAATTACAATTTCAATTCCTTTGGAAAACGCTTTATCTAAACAAAATATTAGAATAAGTATTCCTAGTACATTTACTGTAGCAATAAGTACAGAACCAGCCGTTATGTCCAATGCTGCCAATCGCCTACTAGGGCTCAGTATTGTTGATATCGAATCAATGGCTGCAGACATAATTTTAGGTCAATTACGTTTGACCGTGGCTTCATTGACAATCGAACAAATCAATCAAGACCGTGAAGCGTTTTTGATCGAAATTCAGAAAAATGTCGATACTGAACTTCTAAAGATTGGCCTATATTTAATTAACGTAAATTTAGTTGATATCACGGACGATTCAATGTATATTGAGAGTATAGGAAAGAAAGCAGCTGCTACTGCAGTAAATAATGCATTAGTTGATGTTTCAAATGCTGAGAGAGATGGTGCAATTGGGGCTTCACTGGCTAGAAGGGAAAAAGAAATTCAAGTAGCTGACAACAATGCTCAAGCAGTTAAAGGTCAAAAGCAAGCAGAAGCAGATAGACGTACTTTCGTAGAGGAACAAGAAGCATTAGCAATTGGCGGAGAAAATACAGCCAAAGAATCCATTGCAAAATCCAATGCACAATTAGAAATTGCAAGGGCTAGTGCAAAACAATCTGCAGAAGTTGCAAAAGCAGAAGCTGAATCACACATCCAACGTGCAAAATATGAGGAAACGCAAGAGACATTACGAGCACAAGAAATCGTTCGTGAAGAAATTCAAAAGCAACAAATTGAGATATCTGCAAATGCAGAAGCCCAACGTATACGTTTAGTTGCACAGGGTGAAGCCGATGGAGTATTGGCAAAATACAAAGCCGAGGCTGAAGGTATTCAGAAAGTATTGGAGGCAAAGGCGACTGGTTATGCCAACCTTGTAAAAAGTGCTGCTGGCGACCCTAAAGCCGCTGCCACGTTACTTATGGTCGAAAAGATTGAATCTATGGTCGCTGCTCAAGTTGAAGCAATCCGCAATCTCAAAATTGACAAAATCACTGTATGGGATGGAGGAAATAGCGCAGGAGATGGATCCTCTGCAACAAGTAACTTTGTCAGTAGTTTAGTTCAAAGCTTACCTCCGATACATGATGTGGCTAAGATGGCAGGCGTAGATTTACCAGATTATCTGGGTTCTATTAACGAAAATTCCGATGATTCTTGAAATTATAAAATCGTTACCCTCTTGAATGCACCCTCGATGGGGTGTTATGGAAAAAAGTGACGTAGTAATTATCGGAGGGGCCAGAACTCCATTCTGTGAGTGGTTAGGGGGCAGAAGAGGAGACGGCAAACAGGGTGGCCTTTTAGCTGAGATATCTGCTGAAGATTTAGGCTCCATTGCAATAAAAGGGGCTATGAAAAAAACCAATACTGATCCATCTTCAATAGATCATGTTGTAATGGGCCATGCACTTCAAACATCTGACCAAGCGATATTTGGCGCCAGACATTCGGGTTTAAAATCAGGAATTCCTCAAGAAGTACCTATGCTTACTCTGAATAGGTTATGTGGTAGTGGAGCTCAATCGGTAATTTATGGGGCCCAGTTGATAATGCTGGGAGAGGCAGAAGTTGTAATATCTGGAGGTATGGAAAATCTTAGTCAAGCACCTCATGTACTCAGAGGAATGAGGGGTGAATACAAATTAGGGCGCCCTCCTAATGAAGGAGATGTTTTACCAAAGGATATGGAAGATTACCTTTTTACTAATTTAAAAGATAATATTCCAGGCTATTTTATGGCTCAAACCAGTGATGAACTTTGTTCACGAATTGGAGTTACCCGCGAAGAAGCGGATTCATTCGCAGTGATTAGTCATCAACGAACGGAGAAAAGCATAGATTCAGGAATTTTCAATAATGAAATTGTAGATGTTGAGACTTCCACCGGAATGGTTGGTGCTTCAGACGAAGATCATTTTGTTCGAGGCACCTCTGCCGAATCTCTAGCAGGGCTAAGGGCCCATTTTGGTCCAAAATCCCTGGTAACTGCAGGAAATGCTTCAGGCGTTGTAGATGGTGCTGCTGCAGTTGTATTAAAATCTGCAAGTAGAGCTGCTAAAGATGGCGACTCCCCAATTGCAAAAATAGTATCATGGGGTGTCGTAGGTTTGGAACCTGCTATAATGGCGAATGGCCCAGTTCCTAGTAGTAGATTAGCTTTAGAGCGCGCAGGATTAACTGTTGATGATATTGATAGATGGGAGATAAATGAGGCATTTTCAGGCCAATTGGTTGCTTGTGTAAAGGAATTAGGATTAGAATATTCAAAAGTTAATGTAAATGGGGGTGCAGTTGGCCTTGGCCACCCTTTGGCAGCAACAGGAACACGTTTGATCCTAACACTTTCTCATGAACTAAAAAGATGCGGTGGAAGATATGGTATTGCAACAGCATGCATAGGAGGGGGCCAGGGGATTGCAGTATTAATTGAATCAATACCTAATTAAATATTGAATATGTCAATAAAATATCTAATCAAACTTACGACTATAGCCATTAAGAATGGATATGTCAAAATATTCTGCGGTACTATTTTTATTGCAGTTTTTGCACCTAACCATGATGCTAAAAATACTCCTAATCCTATAAAAATTAACCAAATTCCAACAGTATCAATTAACTCAGGCCCAGTTTTATCAATTATTAGATGAGATATTATTCCAACTGGGACTATCCATGTTTCAATAATATAAGAAGTTCCAGCGGCATAATGAGGTTTCCAATTAAATAATGTTCTATGAAATGTCACAAACAACATCCCTCCTCCTATCCCTAAAGATCCCGAAGTTACTCCTCCTACAAAACAAAGAATTCTATATTTTGCTGAAAAATTACTTTTTATTTGTTCACTACTAATGGGTTCTTCTTGAGCTTGTTCATCAATAATAAGTTGACCAAACGTCCTGATTATGACCCAAATTAACAAAATTGTTGCTGCTAGTTTTATCGCCATGTCGCCAACATAATCAATAATTTTTGCACTCATTATAGCCCCTAATATGACGCCTATCAACGCAGGCGGTATCCCGATGTTGGCAACTTCTCTGACTGCATAGCCTCCTTTTGAATGGGCCATCCTACTCCCTATTGACACTGTTAGGACTAGTAATATCGAACCTAATATGGCCAATTGGATTTCCCAATTAAGTAAATATAGGAATATTGGGACATAAAAAACACCACCGCCTAATCCCAATGGAGAAAACATAAATGCGATTAGAAAAATGAGTATAATTGCTATTAAAGTTGTTATTTCCATATTATCACTTACTATTTAATAAAATTATGACATTATAACTATGGCGCAATAACTAGTTAGCAACATCATTATTGTAGATATTATGCCCAATGCCAATACTGGTCCTCCTGCATCTTTCATACTTTCCTTGGTTATGAAAAAACCAACTGATGACAAGAGTGGAAGTAACATATATTTACCAATAATTACTAAAAAATTAGTTATCACTTTTGGGAGTAACCATGAGGATAATATGGCAGAAATAACGAATCCAGGTATAAAGTAAGGAATTTTTCCTATCTCTGTTTTTTCTCCTTCTCCTTCATTAATTTTATTTCCAATTATTAGACATAAAGGGACTACAATTACTAATAGTGAAACTCTTGATAATTTTATTGCAGTTGATATTGCCATTGCTTCTCCTCCAATTGATTCTCCTGCGGCAATTGCCTGCGGGACGGCATGGATGACTGCACCTGCCCAAATTCCTCCTTGTTCATCTGATAATCCTATAAAGGAGGCTAGAATAGGTATTATTAAGAAAGTTATTAGTCCTAGGATATTTATTACTGCTAAAATTATTCCAACTTTTTCTTCCTTTAATTTTAGCCCTGGTGATACTGCTATTACAGCACTATTCCCGCATATTGCACCTCCTGTCCCGAGCGCTATGCATGTCTTTAGGTCTATATTCATATATTTGCCAATGAAATAACATATTGTAAAACTTGTAATGGCAGTAGTAATTGCTGCAGATAACCCAATTAACCCTATTTTAGGGTCTAAAAATAAAGTTAAATCTAGTCCAAAACCTAATAAAATTATTACTATCGGCATTATTTTATTGATCATCCACTTTCCTCCTTTTTCTATATTTGAAAAATTAAAAGCAGCTATAGATCCAAAAATTAAAGCCAATGTACTAGCTCCAATATTTATTCCACCTATCCAATCCGATGAAAGGAAAATATTTGTAAAATATGCCAGTATTCCAATTAAAAAGGCTAAAATAATGCCATTTTTTTCTTCCATTATTACACCTATTTATAAATACTTTTTACATTCCAATAATTACACTAACTATCGTTGCTGCTCCTAGCCAAGCCCCAACTGTTGAACCAAGATTTCCGAAAACTGTAACTAGCAAAACTTTACCGACTTTATTCTTCCAAAAAATTGACATTTGATCCATGGCTAAAAAATCTTTAGCATCCTTTCCTGTTGGTGGAGATATTTTGAATTGCGTATATCCAGCAAACCAGCCTGCTGCTATTGTCGGATTTAATGAAGTTATTGGGGATGCAATAGCGCCTACTATTACTGACAAAGGGTGACCTCTTGCTAGCATTATTCCAATTGCTGCAAAAATCATATTCATTATTATCCAGGTCTTTGCAGCATCCCTCACTGCAACAAATTCTCCATTATATGCCAACCAACCTATCGCTGAGAATAGAATTAAAGGAACAATTAGCATTATGACCTTCGGCCATCTTGATTTCTTTGGTACCTGGTTCAAATTTTCGATTATTTTTATTGATCCAGACTCATCTTTTTCTAGATTTCTAATAATTCCTTTAACATGGCCTGCCCCGACTACTGCCAAAATTTTACCGTTGCCTCTCATTTGACGAATCTTTTCAGATAGAAAAACATCTCTTTCATCAATTAAAGCAATTCCAGCACCTGGTGCTATTTTTCGAGCTTCTTCTAGCATATTACTGAGCATATCTGAATCTTCTAATAAATCATCAATTTCTATTTCATCGTCATCCTCGGACCATAGCATGGCATACATTACCTTCCATTTTTCTGTTAATTTCATCTTTGACCATGCTCTTCTGAGGGTAATTATCACATCTCTATCTATCAATTCTATTGGTATATTGTGTTCTTCTGCAGTATTTACAGCTGCCAATAGTTCTGCACCAGGTTTTTCTCCTGTTGTAAGTCCCATTCTCCTTTGTTCTGCCGACAATGCAGATTGCAACAAAACCATTGGAGCCTTTCCATCATTGATTATTTTAAGCAAAGTTTCCGATTCCAATGTACCGGGTTCTTTTAGCGACTTCAGCCTAGAATCACACAATTCTATTGCTACAATATCTGGTTGCCAATCTTTTATTTGTTCCTTTACTGTATTTATGGATTTTTTACTGATATGAGCAGTCCCTATGATTTTGAGATTATCATCAACTTCGAAAACATCACTAGAGTTATCATCTGCCATAATTTCACTCCAGTGCGTTCATTGTAGAATAGAGGTCACTATGTTCTGTAACATCATGCACTCTAATGATATCTACTCCTTTTGAAGGTGCAATTGCAGCTACACCTAGTGTGCCTGCGAGCCTATCTTCAGTTTCATCTCTTCCTAAAAGATCAGAAAACATTTTTTTCCTACTTACGCCCCACATAATTGACATATTGTTATCAGGTAATATTTCTCTTCCTGATGACAATAACTCCAGATTATGATTAATTAATTTACCAAATCCTATACCGGGATCATTGATTATCGCGTTGGGCTCTACTCCTATTTCTAGTAACTCATTACTCGTTTCTCTTAAGTAATTAGAAACTTCGTTAACTACATTTTCATAAGTTGGATCTTCTTGCATACTTCCAGGCAATCCTTTCATGTGCATTATACAAATAGGGCATTTATTATCTGCTACTATTTCTTTCATTTTAGGATCCGATAATCCAGAAACATCATTTATTAAATCAGCACCATTAATTAAGGCTTCCTTTGCCACTTCAGATTTTCTTGTATCTATTGAAATTCCAATATCGGGTAATGCTTCTCTAACTGCTTCTACGGCTTTTGTGACTCTCTTTAATTCTTCTTTGATAGTAATATTCTTTGCACCAGGTCGTGTAGATTCTCCTCCTATGTCTATCCAATCAGCACCATTATCAGACATTGAAATAGCCCTATCTACGATAACTTCTAAGTCTATTATTCTTGAATCGGGGAAAAATGAATCGGGTGTAACATTAATGATTCCCATTATCCGTGGAAATCCATTGTCTCGGCTTTTTATCATGGGTCGCCAGTCGGCCATCTAATCTCTCCATTCTGCGTATCCTTTATGATGTGACGGAGGGAGTAACCCTCTATGGCTATGGGAGAGGACATCGGTGATGAACCCTTACAAGGACAAATTGGCATATCTAATAACGACTCTCATGATAATCAAACTTTATTCATAATGGATTCAATTATTAAGAGGTTAAAGCCAAAAGACTCTCATCATGTAAAAGATATGATTAATCAAAGAGGCTTATTATCGGGGGCCCTATTGATGACTAGTGTTTTATTTTGGTGGATCGCTATCAACAAAGGTGGAGACCAAGTAAATGACTCTAACATACCTCTTTCTATGATAGGGCAGTTTGAATTCCAAACGTTAAGTATAGTGGTGGCTGCAATAATTTTTTTGGCAACTTTAGTTATGATTATGGGAAGGGAAAAAGGTAATGCCACAATCTCAAATTTAGGGGGATTATTAATTGTGCTTGGAATTTTTTATATTATCGAACCACTTATATTACATTTTGATGAATTAGGGGCTGAATCTGCAATTTTTGCATCAGGAAGACTTTTCGGACTTGCAACTATGGTTTTCTTAGCGTCCAAATTCTTCTTTGATGCTTTATTGCTTCAATGGGTTAGTACTAGTATGATGAATATGGGTATAGATGTATTACCTCATAAGAATTATAGTGATGACGAGGGGCATGCTGATGAAGAGAATCCTTACGCATAGTAATTATGCATCCATCGGCTACTACAGTCTCTGTACTGAGATTGGGGCATAGGAGAGAGAGAGATAAGAGAATAACTTCTCATCTAGGGCTTACTGCCCGTGCATTTGGTGCCGATGAAGTAATCCTATCTGGTGAAGAAGACTCATCTCCATTGGGTACATGGAATTCAGTATCAAATAGATTTGGTGGAAATTTTACCTGCCGATATGAACCAAAACCATTACGTTTGCTTCGTAATATATCAAAAAGGGCCACAACCTCAATAATCCATTTAACTATGTATGGTGAAAAATTAAATGACGCCATTATTCAAATCCCTAGAGATAAGGCAATTCTAATTGTTGTCGGAGGCACTAAAGTGCCTGGAGAGGTATATGGTTTGGCTGATTACAATGTCTCAATAGGTAATCAACCACATTCTGAAGTAGCCGCATTGGCGATATTTCTTGATAAATTCATTGGAAATGATTCATTAGATGATAAATTCAAAGGCGGCGAAATTGAAGTTGTACCGACTAAGAGGGGTAAACAAATTATAACATTTGAAGAAGAATAATCATTCTTAATGATGGTTTTTTATTCATATCATTCTCAATGATTAATAGTCGTAGTTTGGCAGCGATACTGATGTCTAAGTCGGAAACTAGGCGAGGATTCTCTCCCGGCGCTTCTGGACTTGGCGTAAAATCCCCAGCAACATTCATAGATGCTGCTGATTTATTGTTAGATTCTAATGATTTTGAACCCCCTTCTGGTGCTAAAGGGTTACTTTTGTTAGCCGATGGATCTAGGTATGAAGGATCCTTATTTGGTTTTGAAAATATTTCAAAAGGTGAATTGGTCTTTAACACCGCAATGTCGGGTTACCAAGAAAGTTTGACCGACCCGTCCTTTGCTGGGCAAATTCTCACATTTACATGGCCATTATTGGGAAATTACGGCATAATTCCCGGAATATCTGAATCTTCACAGGTACATCCAAGAGGGATTATTTGCAGACAAGCAATGAAAAAACCTGATCATAGAGATAGTGTAGGCAGCTTGCATGATTTACTTTTGGTGCACGGGGTTCCAGGGATAGAGGGAATAGATACAAGATCGTTAACCAAAAAAGTAAGGGAATTCGGCACCCTTTTGTGCGCATTTGGTCCAATAGATAAAGAAGGAGAAATCCAACAAACTCTCAATGATATGCCTCACCCAGATACCGAAGATTTAGTGGCTTCTGTAACTTGTAAGGAATCTATAATTCTAAATCCATGTGTTAAAAATATAGAAGGAAATCTCTTGCCAAGGCTTGCTGTTATCGATTGTGGAATTAAATATAATATTCTTCGTGAATTATGCAAATGGTTCGAAGTAGTGTGGTGCCCGGCATCAACTAGTTTTAACAAAATAATCAATGATTGGAATCCCGATGCAATATTTGCATCAAATGGTCCAGGAGATCCTGCACATGAAGGTCATACAACAATCGCAAGAAATACATTGTCATCAGCAGTAAATGCAGAAATTCCAGTAATGGGAATATGCCTTGGTCACCAATTAATGGGGCTAGCTGCTGGTTTGAAGACATATAAATTACGTTATGGTCACCGCGGCGTTAATCAACCAGTTATTGATTTAGAAACTGGAAAAGTTCTTATAACTAGCCAAAATCATGGATTTGCAGTAGAAGACCCAGAAAAAGGAATGATTGGTGCCCACCCTTCAGGAATACATTCTGAAACTTCTGGTAATACTCTAGGTGCAGATTTTAAAGTCCGCCATATTAATGCTAATGATAAAACAGTTGAAGGCTTGGATCTCATAGGAAAACCTGCCTTTACTGTCCAATTTCATCCTGAGGCATGCCCAGGCCCCCATGACGCATCTTCACTTTTTGATAGATTTTCGAAGATGGTCAATATAGTACATGATAATAAAAAACCTAATCTCGTACTTGATGGAAGTGAAATGTAATGCCGAGAAGGAATGATATCAAGAAAATTGCGATATTAGGAAGCGGCCCTATACGAATAGGTCAGGCCGCAGAGTTCGATTTTTCCGGATCTCAGGCATGCCGAGCTCTAAGGGATGATGGGTATGAGATAGTAATAATTAACTCCAATCCAGCTACTATTCAAAATGATCCTGAGATGGCAGATAAAATCTATATTGAGCCTTTATTGCCAGAAGTAGTTAAGAGGATATTAGAAATTGAAAAACCTGATGCATTACTTGCAGGTATGGGTGGACAAACAGCATTAAATCTCGCATCAGCATTAGCCCACGATGGTTCGTTAGATGAACTCGGAGTTGAATTAATTGGCTGCGATTTAGTGTCTATTGATGAAGCAGAGGATCGTGATCTTTTCAAGAAAACTTGCGAAGAAATTGGTTTACCTGTTTGTAAAGGTATAGCATGTTCTACAATAGATGAAGTAATACAAGCATCAGATAAATTAGGTGGTTTCCCTTTGTTGATAAGGCCCGCATTCACTTTGGGAGGATTAGGAGGAGGGACTGCCTTCAACACCGGGCAATTAGTCGAGATTGCAAGCCAAGGAATACTCCATTCAGCAATTGGTCAAGTACTAGTTGAAGAAAGTATTTTGGGCTGGCAAGAACATGAATATGAAGTCATGAGGGATGATTCTGATAATGCAATTATAGTTTGCACCATGGAGAATCTTGATCCCATGGGGGTTCACACTGGTGAATCTATTGTAGTGGCCCCTCAACAAACCCTTTCAGACCAGGATCATCAAATGCTTAGAAACGCGGCTTTAAAATTAATACGCAGGTTAAACATCAAAGGAGGATGTAATGTACAATTCGCATTAGAACAATCATCTGGTGAATTCCGAGTGATAGAAGTAAACCCTCGTGTATCTAGATCTTCTGCATTGGCATCTAAAGCAACTGGATATCCTATTGCAAGGATGGCGGCTTTGATTGCTGTTGGATATACTCTTGATGAACTCCCAAATCCAATTACAGGCGAGGGCACAACTGCTGCATTTGAACCAACTTTAGATTATTGTGTGGTTAAAATCCCAAGGTGGCCATTTGATAAATTCAGAACTGCAGATAGAACTATAGGAACTTCAATGAAATCCACAGGTGAAGTTATGGCAATTGGCCGTAACTTCGAAGAAGCTTGTCTAAAGGCATGGGCTAGTTTGGAATATGGGCAACCTCATCCTAGGCCACTTACTGTTGCTGATTCATCAGATGCAAATTCTGATGACATTGACTCTACGCAGCCATTACCTACGGCTATATTGGAAGATTGGCTTAGAATACCTACTGATAGAAGAATAAGTGCTATATTTGAGGCTTTTCGTAGAGGTTACAATGTCGAAGATGTCCGTGATTTAACAGGGGGAATAACTCGTTGGTTTTTACATAGGTTTGAAAATATGGCCTCTACTGAAATTGAAATACGGGCTGCAGGAGAAATGGGTCTTAAAGCTTCTAAAATATCAGAATCTAATCTAAGGAATTGGAAGGGCATGGGATTCTCAGATTTATATATTGCAGATGCACTCTCGGGATTTCCTGAAGGAGGAGTAAATGAAATCCCTATTGGAGAAGGAGAATTCGCTGTAACTTCAAGGAGACATGATTTAAACTTACATCCTAAATTTAGAATGGTTGACTCATGTGCAGCAGAATTTGCAGCAGTCACTCCATATTATTATTCAACATACGAAGGTGGAAATACAATACAAGGGATAGATCGAACACCGATTGATAAAAATAATGGGAAGAAGAGAATTGTTGTAGTTGGGTCTGGACCAATAAGAATAGGTCAAGGTATAGAATTTGATTATGCGTGTGTTCATGCAGCAGGTGCAATTCAAGATCTTGGTCATGAAGCAATAATAATAAACAATAATCCTGAGACCGTATCTACTGATTTTGATACTAGTGATAGACTTTACTTTGATCCATTATCATTAGAATCAGTTTCTGAAATATTACTAAGGGAATCTGCAGATGGAATATTGCTACAATTTGGAGGGCAAACTGCAATAAATTTAGCATTGCCTTTGTATGAAAATCTCAAACATCTCAGTACTTTGGGTCTTTCTACATCTATACAAGGAACTCCTCCTTCAGCAATAGATGAAGCTAGTGACCGAGATCTTTTCGAAAAATTTGCATCAAGACATGATTTACGTATGCCAAATGGCTTGACTGCACTAACTCCTAAAGAGGTGTTAAAATGCGTCAAAACAATTGGCTATCCAGTTTTAATTAGGCCTTCATATGTTTTAGGAGGCCGGGGGATGGAAATATTATCTTCTGATGTACAACTTTCTACTTACATGAAAGAAGCATATATTGCTAGAGATAGGCCATTACTAATTGACGAATACTTAGGTAATGCTACCGAATTAGATGTAGATGCAGTATGCGATGGCGACGAGGTTCTGATTGGGGCAATAATGGAACACTTGGAAGAGGCAGGGATACATTCTGGCGATTCAACCTGTTTTATCCCTCCTCAGAATGTGTCTCCAGAAATAATTTTACAAGTAGAAGAATGGACTAAAAAAATAGGGATTAAATTAGGAATAATAGGTTGCTATAATATTCAATTTGCGATATGTGACAAAACCCTATATGTTTTAGAAGTAAATCCCAGAGGTTCTAGGACTTTCCCATTTGTAGCAAAATCAACTGGAATACCATTGGCAAGAATTGCTGCCCGAATAGCATTAGGGGACAAAATTAAGAACTTACCTATTCCTAAAGCACAAACCGAAGTAGTTTGTGTAAAAGCTCCAGTTTTCCCCTTCATAAAACTGCGCGGTCTTGATCCTGCACCAGGTCCAGAAATGAAATCAACTGGAGAAGTAATGGGGTCACACATTAGGGCTTCCGCTGCTTATCTAAAAGCACGATTAGCAACAGAATCTCCGGTCCCTACAGAAGGAGGTGTCTATATAACAGTCAAAGATACTGATAAATTAGATGTTATAGATCAAGCAATGGCATTACGGGACATGGGATTTACACTATTTGCTACTAGCGGAACTGCACATATTTTAAGAGATGCAGGTGGATTAGAAGTAATGACGTGTTATAGGATTTCTGAGAGTAATTCTCCAGATGCATTAGATTTAATGAGGCAAGGCAAAATTCAATTGATAATTAATACTCCTAGCTCCACTGGGGGGGCAGTTTTAGATGGAAATATGATGAGAAGATTAGCGGTTGACCTCAATATACCCTTTGTCACAACTATGGCAGGCGCTAGGATGGAAGTAGAGGCAATCAAGGAAGCCAGAAATGGTATCCCTGAACCTAGGGCTTTAGACATCTCTTCTTTGTAAAAGTACTCGGGATGCATCTAAATGTATGAAAGAACTAAAATAGGATTTGTAATATTTACTTGCACTCTACTGACATTCCCGTTTATGATGTCTTCATGGTCCGACTGGGATGAATCAGAAATAGAATATAAAGAAAATTGTGATGAACTTTACAGATTATATACTCAAAAAAATGGTTCTATAAATTATGATAATTGCGACTACTTAGATATAAAAAAATCTCAGGGTTTTAAGAATTTCCTGACTTCATTTTTCCTTTTTTTATTTTCTAGTATCGGTGGTCTAGTGCTAATTTTACCTTCCGGTGCTGATGAGATAATTATAAATTGAAATCTATAATTAAGGTAATGATTCTATTAATAATATCACCTTATCTTTATCTAACTCGGACATTATTGATGCAATTCGTGGGCCATTATTTTTTCCTAAAATCAACCAATAAAGCGCGACATAACAATCCTTTGTGGTAATATTGGAATTTTTTGATATCATTCTAATGAGGTTATTTATGCCATTTTCAGACCATTCACAATCATTTAATTTAGATTTTAATTCCGTTAAGAATGATTTTTTTTGTTCATCTATAAATTCTATTGCCTCATCACATGCCACTCTGTGAATTATTATTTTAGATTTTTCTGGAAAGTGAGGGCCATCTATCCAATTACGCATTCGCGACAATCTTTCAATCAATATTTTATTAGGCCCTATTCTTATGTGGTTACTCTTTCTCAATGATGTCCATACATCTTCATCTCTATTTTTTATCTGAGCGAGTAAGGATAAATGCCTAAAAGATACTCCTCCCAATGACTTAAAAGGATCATCTCCTCTATAGATTTGGCTGAATTTCAAGGCACCTAAATTAGTTTCTTTAGCTATCCTCTGCCTTCTATTCAATCCTCTCTCTTCATTTGCAGACATATCAGATAATAATCTTTCATATTCGTCCGCAGTTTCAAATAATGTGCTTCCAGTATCAAAATCAATGTGGCGATTAACTTTGCTCCTCGCAATAACATATCTTAATATTTCAGGAGGTACTAAATTTAATGCTTCAACTGGTCCAATAGTAACTCCTTTTGAACTCGACATTGGTCCCATGCCCTTCAATTGAATCCATTCATAGACCATCTTTTTTGGAGGATCACTCCCTAATAATCTACAAATTGGGATGCCGGTATCGTAACTCCCTCCTGATGACCCATGATCTTTACCAGCAGGTTCTGAAGTTATTTGGTGAATTCCCCATCTTGCCGCCCAGTCTATCCTCCAAGGTAGTTTCCCTTCAGCTTTCATGATATTTGATTTACCCTCTATTCCTAATCGGTCTTTCCAATATACATAGGGCTTTTCATAGCTAGTTACTTCTACCCCATCCATACTACCATCTGATCCAATCGGACTATAGGGGAACCAATTGTCAGGAAGTTCCCTTCCTGATATTTCCTCTATTATGTTTCTAATTTTATCTTTATTTAAAATTGCAGAATCAATTTTTTCTGAAAATTTACCATCTTCATACGTCTCGTGATTCATTATTATCTCAGGAGTTACTCCTATTTTTTTCAGAGAATTTAGAAAAGGATTTAGAAAATATTCTGCATAACTTCCTCCACTATTATCAGGTTCACCATCAGGACCTGGGGCTGGGATGAATGCCAATGGCGTACCAATATATTTTTCATAACTTGGAGATAGGAAATCATATACTCTTCGCAATGGATCCATTGAGTCTACAATAAATATATATTTTGATTCTAGGCCTAGGTCAAGGCATGCTCTATGGATCATTTCCGCGGTTAGTATCTCTCTTATGTGGCCTATATGAAATTCACCAGATGGCGTAATTCCAGATGCACAAACTTGGAGTTTACCATTTTCACTAAGTGATAAAGCTGCATGATCTGCCCAATGCATAAAATAGCCTCAAACAGATACTACTCTGATTAAACCTCTAAGGGTAACGCCTTCTAATTCATCTGCCGTCGATTTATTTGCTAGTACTATACAAAGTTGAACATCTGCACCTAGGTCTTTAAGATTCTTAATTGTCTTTTTCATAGTCGTCCCTGATGATACTACATCATCAACAATTACTACTTTTTTACCTCTCACATCTGCATAAACATCTGAAATGTGTCCATTTCCATCATCATGTATACTTCTACTTATTGAGATTTCTAAATCCATCATACTAGCCACTGACTGTGCAAATACTATACCATTAAGGCTAATTCCTAGTACAACTTCTATTTCTTCACCGCATTCCTCTTCGATTATGTCGCAAAATATGGAGGATATAGCTTCAATTCTTGCACCTTTAACGGCAATAGATCTCCAGCCTACTCGAATGTCTTTTGGTTGTTCTTCTACAGTTTCCTTTGAGGAAAGCCACATCACAGTTGTTTGAGAAAGTGACATTTCATCTGCAATCTGTTGGGTGCTTAATCCATCTGAACGGTAACTTTCTACCTGGTCTCTCAATTCATCAATACTCATTTGCATCATACTTGCCCAACGCTCGAATGCTATGAATCCACCGATAACATTATCATATAATATTTAAAAGATATTAATTTTAGAACTTCCCAGTACTACCAAATCCACCATTTCCTCTCTCAGTCTTGCCTAAATTTTCAATATTTACCTCAGTAAAATATACTTCTGGAATTGGAGAGATTAATAATTGTGCAATTCTTTCTCCTTCTATAATCTTATATGATTCATCCTTGCCTATCCAAGTCATTAAAACAAATAGTTCTCCCCTATAATCAGAATCTATAGTTCCAATGCTATGAGGGAGTATAAGTCCCTTTTTTCCTAATGAAGAGCGTGCCCGTACTTGCCCTTCGAAACCATTAGGGATGGCCACATGAATACCAGTTCTAACTTTGACACTTTTACGAAATGGAACTACTGTTTCTTCTATTGCATAAAGGTCCCATCCGGCAGCATTTATGCTCCCTCTTGTTGGTAATTTTGCATTAGACTCAACTACTGCAACTCTCACTTCAATTGGCTCACTCATAGTTAGTGGCAAACAGGGTCTGCTTTTCACGGTTAGTAAACTACGTCTCTCCGGTGGGGTGAAAAAGGACAGGGCGCTCGATGCGTATAATGTCGGACTATGAATCCCTTCTTGATAGGGCGCGTGATATGATTCCTAAAGACATCAGTGAAAGATCAAGGTGGACTATGCCGGAGCCAGATGTACTAATAGAAGGAAGTCAAACAATTCTGAGAAATTTCTCTGACATCGTGGATGCCATGGATCGTGATTCTAACCATGTTTATCAATACCTATTGAATGAATTGGGAACCTCAGGTACTAGGGAAAAAGCAAGAATAATGTTCAAGGGGAGAGTCCCGCCTAAGAGAATTAAAGAAAAAATTGTTTCCTACGTCAAATCTTTTGTGATATGCAGTCAATGCCGTGCACCGGATACAACTTTCATCAAAGAAGCCAGAACAACTCTACTCAAGTGTCAAGCATGTGGAGCAACAAGGCCTGTTAGACTTTAATTGGGTGAAAAATCTAACAATATTTTTCCACGATTTTTTCTTTCATGCATATGAATTTGTGCTTCAGAAACCTTATCAAATCTCCAAACAGAATCAATTATTGGATCAATTTCTTTAGTATTAATAAGTTCGCTAATTGTTGCAAGATGACTTGTAAAAAGTTTCTCATCCTCCATTCTTCCCATATGAATTCCAAATATGGATTTATTAGAATTCATCATCAGGAGGGGATTGAATTTTGGAGTATTTATCCACATTCTAATGGCAGCAAAAAATGAACGCTTTTTTGACGGTACTGCAGATGAAGCTCCGAAGCAATGTAACTTACCTCCATTTCTTAATGACTTATATGATCGCATTAGATGTTTACCTCCAACAGGATCTATTGCTTGATGCACCCCTTTGCCCTCTGTCAATTTTTTACAAACTTTAACAAAATCTTCTTCATCTTTATCGACAAAGTACATTCCCATGGATTCTACAAATCCTTTTTTAGATTTAGATGCAGTCCCGATAATTAACTTTGCACCGTATGAATGACAAATCTGTGCAGCCGCTGTTCCTACTCCGCCTGCAGCATGATGAATTAATACCGTATCTCCTTTTTTTAAACCACCTAAATAAATCAACATATGGTAGGCTGTTCCATATGTTACTGGTATAGCCGCAGCTTGGTCAAACGTTACGCTTTCGGGTATTGGGAATACTCTATTGGAATCTATTACTACTTCTTCTGAATAGCCTCCAAAACCAGTCATCCCAATTACTCTTTGATTTAATCTTAAGTCTTTTACATCATCTCCTAATTCTATTATTTCTCCTGAAACTTCATATCCCGGCGTAAATGGAAATTTTGGACTTGCCCCATACAGGCCCTGTCTCATCATTAAATCAGCAAAGTTTATTCCTGCTCTATGGACTCTAATTTTGACTTGTTCTTTCTTAACTTGACTCGAATCGACATCTATAATCATTATTGATTCGGGTGTACAAATTTTAGGATATATTATTTTCTTCATATATTTACTCTCCAAGTTTATTGTATTTATGGCAAATAAAATCTTATTTCTGACAACGCTTTTTTCTTACGTTCGGGTATAACTAAAGGGTATCCAGCTTTGATAAAACCTATTATCCTCTCTTTCCGTTTTGAAATATTTAATGCTTCGTAAGTTATGTCATGTCTGGTTATCTTACCTGTGCTCCATTGTGATCCTATGCCTTGTTCCCATAAAGATAAAACAAGGTTGTGCAATGAACAAACTGTTGCTGCATAATCTTCCTCTTCTCTAAAAATATTCTTAGGACTTAATGAAGTAGTTACCGCAATTAATAAAGGTGATTCCAGAATCTTCGAAATTGCCTTCTTAACACCAATTTCATTTTCTCCCTCATTCTTGATAACTGCTTTCTCTTTAGCTAATAATTCTACAGTAGGAATTATTTTCTGCCTCGTCTCTTCCCCCAATACATAGAATTTCCAAGGGTATGTTTGTTTATGGTTTGGCGCATGCCTGGCCGCCTCAAATGCAGCCTCCAATATCTCTAAATCAATTTCATCTTTTGAAAATCTATAAATTGATCTCCTTGATATCATATTTTTTTGAACTTTAGACATTGATATCACCCTAATTAATATTGTCAAATTTAGCTGCTAAAATAAAATCAGATTCGGTTAATCCATTAATTTTATGAGTATATATGACTACTTTTACTCTTCCCCATCCAATTTCAAAGTCCGCGTGATGATTTTCTATTTCACAGACATTTCCAAGTTTATTTGTAAAATTTAACGCGTCAATGAAATTGTTAAACTTCCATTTCCTTTCCAAATGATGTAATGAGATAACTTCCCATTCAGATTCTAAGCTATCTAATAATTTGTCACATTCCTTTTCTCTCAAAGGCGGTACCCCTCCTTGACAAGGTACACATTTTTTATCACTTAATTCCATTTAATCAATCCCATATGTGGCTATCTATACTGCCCTCGGCTTGCTTTTCAGCTTGTTCTTGTACATTGGCCCGCCTTCTTATATCTTCCTTTTCGAAAGTTAATAATTCCTCATCTTCTAAATATGTCTTACGCAAGTGTATGACGAGCCTTATTTCTACGATTGCAACTCTTGCAATCGACCTAAAATCTCCATTGACATCCAAAATATCTACTGAATTTCTTGATGTACCAATTAACATCCCTCCTATTCGATTTTCTTCGCCTTCTTTCAAGACTCTATTGTCAATTAAAATTTCTACCAAGTCATCCTTTCTTAGTCCATACCTCCGTTCTATTAACGGCCCATGAAATATATCCTTAGTCTCCTCCATATCATGAGGGCCATGATTTTCATATATTTTAATGGCCCATTCAGGTAAATCTTCAACTTTTTTGGTTGTACGGTTGCCTTTCATATGCCCTCGTCCATGAAGTTATAAAAAAAGAAGTCGGATACATTTGTATGTTTCCTATCTTATTCGACTAATGATTTCAAGTGTTATGCTCGTGGCCCTTGGCTCGGAGGAGTTCATATGGCATCGGTTGAGTGGCGCTCTATACCAACGGTTTTATACCCTCAAGAAATTTTAGATAAAGCATTTTCAAGGGCCAGTAAACAAGCAGATATGGTGGAAGATCCAGATAAATATCATAGAGTAAGAAAGCAAATGGCTAGGATGATTCAATCATCATCTGACGTGATATCTACCACTCTCCTTGATTATGTAGCCAAGTGGCCTAGCCTCAACGCGCTTTCTGATTTCGATCAAGCACTAGTAGATGCAGCAGTCGGTGCTGATGATTTCAAACAAAACTTGGCATCACTTCAATGGGCTTCTGATCAAGTGAATAAAATATCTGGAGAGGCACAAAGAAAAATTTTAAGACTTAGAGATATTGATGGTTTTCATCAAGCGCGAAGGCATGCATACGGGCGATTTTCTTCTATTGTCGACCAAATTTCATCTCCTATTATTTGGCTTGGGGATGCTCGCAATGTTCTTCGTAAATTACCTGCTATTGATTCACTAGAGCCTTGTATAGTAGTCGCAGGCTCTCCCAATGTAGGTAAGTCTGCCATGATTAATGCACTATCTTCAGGGGAGCCTGAGGTTGCCTCTTATCCCTTTACGACAAAACAATTACACCTTGGTCATTTTTCCCATCGTCGGAGATCATACCAGATGGTGGATACTCCCGGTTTACTTGATAGGCCAATGTATGAGAGAAATAATATTGAGATGCAAGCAATAGCAGCTTTGGAAAATATAGGTAATTTATTACTTTTTTTGATTGACGCAACTCCAGATGCCACTACCCCTCTAGAAGAACAATTAAACCTATTAAAAGAAATTAAACATACCATCCCAGGTAAACCTTTGTTAGTTGTACATACAAAAATTGACTTATTTGATGTTATTCCTGATGATTTTGAATACTATATAAGCGCTGAAAATGGAGAGGGAGTTGAAGAACTCCGGAAGGTAATGATCGATCAAATAGCCGCAGATTATGTCATAGATCCATTAGTTTTACCTGATCACTGGCATAGAGAAGAAGACTCAATAAAGCCATTAGGGACAACTCAAGAAGTTCTCCGCCGTTATGATGAAGGAAAATTTTTATAATATTTTCCAATTATGGCCACAAGTAGTGCAAAATATTTGATATCCGCCCACCGATTTATCTAGGCCATCTATTTCTTTTTTACTCCCACAGTTCGGGCAACTATGTGCGGCCATGCCTGCCCCACTAACAATTAGTTATTCAACGATACTGTACAAAACTATGTCATGCATTCCTAAATTTTTCAAACCATTCTCTTAATGGAAATGCCATTTCTGTGGCCCCAATAAAAAGGAATAAGCCAATTCCTCCTATGATTATTTCCAGTATAGGATTAAGATGTATTTCTATCTCTATTGAAACATCTTGATTGCTTATTGTTGAACTATCTTTCCCTCCAGTAATAAATCTATATTTTTGAGGTTCCATATTAAAATCTAAACTTCCTCTAGAGGAAGATCCTCCTGCTATTATATACTCTTCAAAGTCATTTTCAGTGCAATTAGTTAATCCATTACTATCTGGTTCACACACGTCTGGATATTCATTTATTACTCCAAACCAACTTCTATCAGGTTCATCCCAATTAATTGAAACATCAATTTCTAATAACTTGAACGCATTAGGAACTTCAATATCAGCACTAGTCATGGCTATTCTACATCCTACTTCCTCATCCTCACTACATGGGATAATTGGAATGTCGTTTTTAACAACTTCCTGGGAAATTCCAACTATGCTGCCCAATAAAATAACAATACATAAAAGCCCAACAAAACCAGGCAATATTGATAATATTCTCACCATCATATTATATCCCCTCATTTATGTTTGTAGTATATTTATTACTAAGAATAATATTGCAAACGCTGGAAAAAGATACATCATTATCGTTAATCTTTTCCTTGCCTTATCTTTCTTAGCCCAAGAATCAGAACATTCTTGATTGTTACAAGCAGGAGGCATTCTAGCTAGTGGAATTGGTTTCCAACAAATTGAACAATGCCTGTGAGGAGGTATGCCGGATTCTTCTTTCATTCTAGTTTTCCTAGATGCTGCACTTCTTGCTTCTTTAGCAGTTCTCTGCGCCGCTCTCAAAATAGTATCTTTCCTACTCAAATATTCACCCGCTTACCACTGTGCCTTGGAATTCTCTCTCCTCAATAGCATTTTTTATATTTTCCATATTCCTGCCATCTAATATATTCAATGTCATTTTATTAACGGCAGCACACGCTACTCCAATTGGATCAACAACTTGAGATATTCCTGCTTTAGAATGCTCTGGCGGCCCGACAATTTCTTGTAATTGATCAAGAGTTAGTGTATCGTAAGAACGAGCATTGATATTATTTTTAGGATCTTCTTCATACACCTTAGTAACATTTGTAGCGATTATGCATTTAGAGGAATTAGTGGCCACTGCTAATTTTACTGCGACAGTATCTGTAGTCTGTCCTGGTTTCGTACCGCCCATTAAAACTACAGAAAATTTATCCATTAGTGTAACTGCATCTTCTATAGTGTGTGGAATTTCATAACAAGTCGAAATGCCCGCTCCAAGTAAAACCTCTCTAATTATTGTAGCATTTAGGCGTGTTGCTGCTATTCCAATTTTATCTAATGAAATGACATCATCAATCAGTGGCTTAGCTAGATTTATACATTCTCTAGCGGGACTACCGCCGCCTATAACTAGCCCTAGATGCGTCCCATTACTTACAATTTCTTTAACCATATCAGTAAGGTCCGAAAGCCAGGTCTGCCGCCCTTCTATTTCGGGACGTAATAGACTCCCTCCTAAGGCGGCCACGATAGTCGGCATTATCCGAGGGAAGAAGATGTCCCCTTTCAAGTTCTATGCTCTCAATGTGCTGAAGGGTTGAAATGCCGCCCACTACGGCCTTTCACAGGGGGACGAGTATGGCAGAAGATTTAGAGATGCAACAGCGACGATTAAAACTTAAGAAATCCCTTCAAGAAGTCTCTATTATGAAAGGAATGGGTACTGAATTAGTTACTGTCATAATCCCTCCTGATAGGATGATTCATGATGTAAGGCAACATCTTTCTCAAGAAGCTGGCCAAGCTGCTAATATTAAATCAAAATCTACGAAAAAGCATGTTACTGATGCCATAGAATCAGCATTATCTACTTTGAATAGGTATAAAACTCCAGGCGAAAGAGGAATTGCAATATTTGTCGGTCACGTAATTACTGGAAACAATAAAACTCGTTTGATTTCAACCGTTATAGATAACCCTCCAGAGGCATTCCCATCATTTAGGTATAGATGTGACTCATCTTTTGAAATAAGCCAATTAGAAGATATGCTGATTGATAGAACCGCATATGGATTATTTGTTATTGATAGATCAGAAGCTGCATATGGATTAGCATCTGGAAAAAGACTCCATTGCCAGGAACATGTTACTTCATTAGTACCTTCTAAGCATGGCCGGGGAGGGCAATCAGCACAAAGGTTCGAAAGATTGATTGAAGAAGCAGCACATAAATTTTTTAAGAAATCCGCAGAAAGAGCATGTTCCTATTGGTTACCTATGATTGAAGATCTTAAAGGGATAATAATAGGGGGCCCGGGTGCAACCAAGGACTTTGTAGTTAGGAATGACTACTTCCACCATGAAATTAAAAAATTAATCAGGGAACCATTTTTTGATGTAGGATATTCTAATGAAAGTGGATTAAGAGAACTTATTCAAAGGGCGGGAGGTTTGATGGATCAAATTGAACTAGATGTTGAAAGAAAAGTAGTTGATAATTTCTTAAGAGAGGTAATGCAAACAAATCCCAAAGCAACTTATGGTGAAGTTATGATTCGAGCTGCATTAGAACAAGGCGCAGTAGAAACTTTACTTTTATCTGAAGCCTTAACTAATCGTAGAGTAGAATGGTCCTGTAAGAAGTGTAAGAAGGTATGGAATGCAACACAGAATAGTCGTTCCGATATTCCAAATTGCCCGACATGTGATTCAGAAGATGTTGTAGACATTCCCGAGAATACTATGGATTTGATAGATGAATTAACTTTGCTGGCAGAGCGTACTTCTTCAAAAGTAAGTCTGATTTCTTTGGATACCGAAGAAGGTGCAACTTTAAATGCAGCATTTGGAGGGATTGCAGCCATCCTGAGGTACCCTTGGTCGTGAGGAATTATTTTGCAAATTCTGATTGAAGAAATATACCCATTTTTTAAAAGTGCATTTCAATACCTTGATTTAGAAGAAGAAATTTTACAAAATCTACTTTCAGCGGCTACTAAAGAAGGGCATGCCGACGTAGCATTACCTTGTCATTCTTTATCCAAAATTCTTAAAAAATCACCAATCCAAATATCTTTAGAATTATCCGATTTGATTTCTGATGAATTAAATCAAATTGCCGAAGTATCAAGTATGAATGGATTTGTAAATGTCCGTGCTAGTGACGCATGGTTAAGTGAAAAACTTATTAAAATAACCACAAATAAAAGATTAGGCATCTCTATTGATGATTCTCGCAGATTCGTAGTGGATTATTCCGCGCCTAATGTTGCAAAAGAAATGCATGTCGGACATCTCCGTTCTACGGTAATTGGAGATTCAATAGTCAGAATGTTGTTATTTAAGGGTCATACTGTATTTAGGGAAAATCATATTGGGGATTGGGGAACCCCATTTGGCATGTTAATAGAGCATCTTCTAGACGTCGGCGAACATGAAGCAGCCAATGAACTAAATGTTGGTGATTTAGACGGTTTTTATAAAGAAGCTAGGTCAAAATTTAATCTATCAGAAGATTTTGCAAAAAGATCTCGTAACCGCGTGGTCCTTTTACAAAGTGGTGATGAAGAAACGATACGATTATGGGAAATCTTGGTATCTGAATCTATGCGATACTTCAATGAAGTATACTCTATGCTAAATGTTTTATTGATAGACTCAGATATCAAAGGAGAATCATTTTATCATAATTTACTACCTGTTGTAATTGATCGTCTAAATAAATCTAAATTACTTGTAGAAAGTGAAGGTGCGGATGTAGTATATCCAGATAAAAAATGGATGAATAGAGAGGGAAAAATTATGCCTATGATTATCCGTAAGGGCGATGGTGGGTATAATTATTCAGCCACAGACTTAGCATGTATAATTGATAGATCAGAAAGACTCCAATGTACGGATTTTCTTTATGTTGTAGGCACTCCTCAAAAACAACATTTTGAAATGGTATTCGATATTGCCAAAATGGCTAAATTAATTGATAATAAACATACTGCAGTGCACGTTAATTTTGGATCTGTCTTAAACCAAGATGGAAAAATTCTCAAAAGCAGAGAGGGAAATGTCATCAAATTAGTCGATCTTTTATTAGAATCAATATCTAGGGCTGAAGATACTATTAAACTAAAAAATCCTAATCTAAGCTACAAAGAACGAATTAAAGTAGCAAAAATGATAGGCATAGGTGCAGTAAAATATGCCGATTTATCAACTGAAAGAACCAAAGATTACATTTTCGATTGGGATAAAATGCTTTCCTTCGAAGGTAACACTTCTCCATATCTTCAATATGCACATGCTAGGATATGTAGTATATTTGCTAAATCTCCTATATCGCGCATTGAAATTACAGATGTTAAATTTATGATAACTGAGAAGGAAGAAAGACTATTAGCTAGAAGGTTACTAATTTTTGCCAATGTATTGGACGAAGCAATAGAAACTTACTCTCCACACAGGCTATGTAATTATTTACATTCTCTGGCAGCATCTTTTGCATCTTTCTATGAGAATTGTCCGGTATTGAAGGCTCCTAATGCCGACATTAGAGCTAGTAGGCTCGCATTATGTGATTTAACAGCAAAAACTCTAAATTTAGGTTTAGACTTATTAGGTATTAATTCTCCAGAAGAAATGTAATTTTAGTTGTATGACATATGTCTTACTAAACTTCCATAGATAATTCCTGATATTGACAAACTTTCTTCATTAAACCGTTCCATAGTGTCTAGATATGTGTGGTATTCTGATGAACCAGATCCGTAGCATGTTAAAGATTGCCCATATGCATCTTCATCAATTTCATATACAAATGGTGCATGGTCAGAATTATAAGGCATATCTACAGACTCATACTTAACGACATTTATTTCATATTTATTGTATAATTCTTCATATTCCTTTCCAAAAATCTTTACAATATTCTTCACATGGCTAATATCTTCTTTATTGTTGCCATATAAGGTAATTCCATTATTTCTCTCAATATCTACATGATTCATATCAAAATTAATGTATAATCTAAGATTTTCCTGTAGTTCACTTTGATGTTTTTTTACCCATTCAGTAGATCCCCATAATCCTTCTTCTTCTCCTCCCCATGTGCAAAACCAAATCGTATATTCAGGATTTCCAATTTCATCTACAATATTGCTAAATTGTCTGGCTATTTCTTGTACGGTAGCAACTCCTGCAGTATTATCGATAGCCCCCTGTCCATTGTAAACTGTATCGTGATGGGCTCCAAAAATTATTAGTTTGTCTGTTTCCCCTTCTATGATTCCACAAGGTACGTATATTGTGCCCTTTCCCTGATTTTGTACATCAATTATCATTTGCAATCTTGAGTCTCCATTAATAATTTCACTAGAGAGAAATGCTCCAGTACTCTTAGATACCATGATCAGCCCAATGCTTTCTGGAAGGTTACTAAAAGCCTCTACGTCCAAGGATTTGAAATATGGGACACAATCATCAGGAACTAGTTCTTCACAATTAGTTTTATCATTTATTAGGATTAATCCTCTGAGTTGATTTTCTTGAGCCCTAGAAAACAATATGGTGTTACTTTCTGTTGCAGATTCATTATTTACTGAATCTCTAATCAAAACTAAACCGACGCCCTCTGATGCAGCACTCCAATTATCACTTTCAGTACCTGTGCCCAAATCAACTAACTTTGTATCACTTGAATATCTGATGTCGATTGAGCCACTATAACCTTGAATGACATAGTCTTCTCTATGGGTGAATTCTGTTATTTCCTTATTTATGTCAGTAAATGAGCAAGGGCTAGGGCCAGCAAGAATCTGTCCTATATCGCCCGGCTTACATATGGACAATTCAAATTGATTCCCCATTTCAAACATTGGAACTTGAAATTCTTCCATTGTTGATGGTAAATCCATTTCAGAGAAGTTATATTTTATAGATTCTGCTGCATTTTTTTCTTCGATTGTTCCTGATAGTCTACCTTCCCATTCAGGATGGCCAAGATTAACTAAAGTTTGTGCATATTCTTTAGATTGATTATAATCGAAGTCAATTAAAATATAATCCTCTTCTCCTCCAATCAGTTCAATTATTTCGTCAGAATATAATATTGCACTTCCTGACATCCCAATTAATAATATCAATACAATTGTAATTATTGAAAATGGTATATTTTTTATTGAAATATATTGTTTTACTATTAAATTTTTTATACTATTGTACAAATCTCTATTTTGTATCAATTCGCCATCAACCACATCACTATTCTCTAATCGTTTAATTAGGTCAGGCTTGTTACCTGTCAAAATTAAATTTCTTTGATTTAATTCAAATTTTAATTCTTTAATAGTCATTCCATTCCATTGATTCATAATATTCTCACCAAAATATGATTATAGATACATTAACAATTATAGCGGCAATGGCATATATTAAAAAATTAATTATTTTTCTACCTCAGTACCATCCCATCTTCTACCTATGTCGTGGGCAATATCTAATTGATCTAGTATTCTTGCTACCACGAAATCAATTAATTCATTTATTGTAGTGGGATTGTGATAAAAACCAGGGCTAGCAGGAAGAATAATTACTCCCCATGATGATAATTTTGCCATAGCTTCTAAGTGAATAGTTGCAAACGGCGTCTCTCTAGGCACTAAAATTAGTTTCCTACGTTCCTTCATGGCTACTAGGGCGCTTCTCGTAGTTAAATTATCTGAAATTCCTGCAGCAATCTTGCCGATGGTAGTCCCACTAGTTGGACATATTATGTATGCATCATATTTTGCAGATCCTGATGCCGGCCTCGCCGCCAAATTATTATTATTGTATAATGTAACTCCGTATTTATTGGCTAATTCTTCTGGAGTAATTCCACACTCAAGTTGAAGGTTTATGGCACCTGCATTGGAAACTATTAGATCTATTTCCCATTTTACATCAACAAGGGCCTTTATCAGGCGGACGGCATATTGGGCCCCGGAAGCACCGGTAATTGCAACAACCGCATTGGACATGAAATGGCGTAACAAGTAAACGCCTTGAACTATTGCTTATTTTTTAAAAGGCATTCTTTCAATACCTTTGCAAAATAATGATATTTATTGTTCATTCTCTGGATGCCATTCTTGTATATTACTTGGCGTCCGATTCAAGATTTTTTCAAGATTTGAAATAATTGCTTCTTCTAATACGTTCCGATTGATACTTTGTCCCTTTTTATCTAATAAATAACCTAGTTTTTCTAACGATGTAGTGGTACCTTTATCCAATCCACAACAAAACAAATTCTCTATTCTATTTCCTGGTGTCGAATAATTTACTGCTAGTCCATGTCTACTGACCCAATGTAGAAATGCTAACCCAATTGAACATATTTTCTTATCATCTACCCACACGCCCATCATTTTTGTATCTCTATATCCAGTTATACCACAATCTGAAAGTGCACTAATGACTAATTGTTCAAATTTACCAATTATTCCTCTAATACTTTGTTCTTCAATTTCCCACTTTATGATTGGGTAAATAACTAATTGACCCGGGCCGTGCCAAGTAATTCCTCCTCCTCTATCTACATCTGAAGTTTCGTAATCGCTACTCACTTCTACCTTATTTCTTTTCGCTCTAGCTCCTATGGTGACTATTTCTGTATGTTCAACTAGTATCAGTGTATCGCCAATTTCATCATTTATTCTTTTTTTTTGCATTATTTTCATTGCTTTAGAAACAACATTATGTTCTATAATTCCAGCCCTGAGGACTTGAATTTCTTTCAATTATATCCCCTTCTTATGCTGAATGAATGGCGTGACCTAATGTTTTCAAAACACTCTCATGAAAAGATTCTGTCATAGTGGGGTGGGCATGAACTGTGTCGGCTATATCTTCTAATAAGGCCCCCATCTCTAATGCTAAGACAAACTCTCCACTTAACTCTGCAACGTGACTTCCTACGGCCTGAATTCCAAGAATTACATGATCACTTTCTCTAGCGATAACTCTGATGAATCCTCCGGTTTTCTCAGCTTCTAATGTTAAAGCCCTCCCATTAGCTGCAAGGGGGAATTTTCCTACTATTATTTTCTCTCCTCTTTCCTTGGCTTCATCGGGATTTAATCCAACTGATACTATCTCAGGCTCAGTGAATACTATTGCGGGTATTGCAATTTTATCAAACTCTCTATTTTTACCAGCAATAATCTCAGCGACCATTTCTCCTTGGGCACTTGCTTTGTGGGCCAACATTGGTTCACCTGCCACATCACCTATTGCATATACTCCAGGTGCCGATGTTCTACATTGCCTATCTATGCGAATAAAATTTCCTGAAGCATCCATTCTTACTCCCATGTTTTCAAGTCCCCAGCCCTTGGAATTAGGTCTTCTTCCAACTGTGACAAGTACCTTATCAACCTTTAAAGATGTATTTTCTCCATTCTTATCAAAATTTATATGGACTTTTCTAGATGCACCCTTTCCTTTAATTTCTGCACCCCTTGCCAATGCATTAGTGTGAATTATTACTTTATTCTTTTTTAGCCATAATTCTAAAGGTCTGCGAATTTCTTTGTCCATAATGGAAAGTATAGTGTCTAGCCCTTCTATGACTGTTACCTCAGATCCCAACTTAGTCATTGCACAACCTAATTCTAGTCCTATGTATCCACCTCCTACGATTGCTACACTTTTTGGAAGCTTATTCAAACTTAGTGCACCAGTTGATGAAAGAATAAATTCCTCATCACAGGGCATGAATGGAAGATCTATGTGACTTGAGCCAGTAGCAATAATCACATTTTCAGCTTCAATATTGATTAATCCATTTTTCGTTTCTACTATACAGTTTTTTGAATCTGTAAATTTTGCAAAACCAATTACTAACTCTACTCCTGCACCTTTTAGTAAAGACTCGACCCCCTTCGTCAATTTATTGACTATATTATCTTTCCAAGATGTTAATCCAGCCATGTCCAAATTAGCATTTCCATCAACACTTAATCCCATGTGCCCCACTTCTGAACTATGCTTTTTCAGTGATTCGAATCTTTCTGCAGCATGTATTATGGCTTTACTTGGTATGCAACCAACATTTAAGCAAACACCACCGGCTTTATATTTTTCAACAATTATTGTATCTAGTCCTAATTGTCCTGCTCTTATTCCTGCAACATAACCCCCTGGGCCTGCTCCAATTATTAGGACTTGACATTTACGTATTTCAGACATATTGACCCTCACATAAAAATTAAAGCGGGGCTTTCAAGCATTCTTTTAAGATGCTGAATTAACGCCGCTCCATCCGCTCCATCTACTACTCTATGATCAAATGAGCTTGAAACATTCATTATTCTCCTTATTGTAATTTGCCCATCTCGTACTACAGGCATGTCTCTAGCCTTATGTACGCCTAAAATGGCTACTTCAGGATGATTAATTATTGGAGTTGCACCAAGCCCTCCATCTCTTCCTAAACTAGTAATTGTAAATGTTGAGCCACTTAATTCATCTAAACTAGCGTTGCCATTACGCGCAGCCCCCGAGACTCTTTGCATTTCTGAAGCAGACCCCCAAATATCCCTAGTTTCTACATGCTTCACTACTGGGACATACAATCCTCTCTCAGTTTGTGTCGCTATGCCGAGATGTACTCCGCCAAATCTTTTGACAATGTTTACTTGATCATCAAATCTAGCATTACATTCTGGGTGTTCGGGCAGAATTTTGGATAATGCCATCATTATAAATGGTAAATATGTCAATTTAGGTTGTGAATCATCTTTACTGCTATTTAATATCAGTCTCAACTCTTCTAGTTGCGTCACATCTATTTCTTCAAAATATGAGAAATGAGGTATTGTGCGTTTGCTTAGTACCATTTGTTCTGCAATCTTTCTTCTAAGTCCTACGACTTTGACTTCTGTAATATTTTCCCTTTTGATTTTAATTATACTTGGTAAATTTCCAGATACAGTGCCTTTAGTTGCTATATTGAGATCCAAATCTGCATGTTGAACCCTCCCAGCTGGTCCAGAGCCAATTATATTTACTAAATTTATTCCAGCCTCTCTTGCCCTTCTTCTCACTGCAGGACTTGCCAAAACACTTCCTTTAGCAATATTATTACTGGACCTAACTTCTCTGTCGATGGGTATAGATGGAACAACAGATTTAGGTATAACAACCGGAGTAGATATGACTACTTGTTCAGGTGTATCAATTGATTCAGATGCAACTACTTTTTCAGGAGTAGTAATTGTTTCTGAATCTCCCTCACTCTCTCCGGAATCATTTACATCAAAGCTAATTAATGTCGTTCCTACTGCAACCATGTCGCCAATATCGCCACTTAATGATAATACATTACCATTCACAGGCGATGGTATTGTAACGGTCGCCTTATCAGTCATAACATCGACTATTTCATCATCTTCTTTGACTAAATCTCCAATTTTAATATGCCAAGCAACTATTTCCCCTTCTACTACTCCTTCTCCAATATCTGGAAGTTTAAATTCATATTTTGTCATATCATTCCTCCTGTGTTTTCTTAATTGCTGCAGCTATCCGTGGTGGACTTGGCATGTAATCCCATTCAGTAGTATGCGGGAATGGGGTATCCCAACCTGCTACTCTGATAATTGGACTTTCTAGGCTATAGAAACACCTTTCTTGTATTGATGCAGCCAATTCAGATCCAAAGCCACTAGTTTTTGGAGCTTCGTGAACAATAACACATCTTCCAGTTTTTTTAACTGAGTTAATAATTGTTTCTTTATCCCAGGGAATAAGGGTTTGCAAGTCAATCAAATCACAACTTAATCCTGAATCTTTTATTGCTTGTTCTGCAACATGTACCATAGTTCCCCATGCAATTACAGTACAATCATTACCTTCCATGGCTACTCTTGCTTGTCCTAATGGAATTTTATAATGCGATTCAGGAACTTCTGATTCTGGATGATTTTTCCAAGTTGGGACATTGTGTGGGTCTCCATAAAATGGTCCTCTATAGCACCTCTTTGGTTCAAAAAATATTACTGGGTCATTAGATTCTATGGCACTAATTAATAATCCCTTTGAATTATAAGGAGTTGAACAGTATACCACTTTTAACCCAGGTGTATGGGTAAATTGTGATTCTGGCGATTGAGAGTGATGATGGCCTCCTCGGATACCCCCTCCTGCAGGTGTACGAAATGTTACTGGGCACCAAAATTCTCCTCCTGATCGATGCCTAACTTTTGCTATTTCATTCACTATTTGATCATATGCTGGAAATATATAATCTGCAAATTGTATTTCTACTACTGGCCTTAATCCATTTATTCCCATGCCAAATGCAGTCGCTGCTATTCCACCCTCTGATAGCGGAGAATCAAAAACACGATGTTTACCGAACTTTTTTTGGAGCCCGTCGCTTGTCCTAAAAACTCCTCCGAAATATCCTATATCTTCTCCAAATAATATTATATTTTCATCCTTCTCGAGCATATTACTCAAGGCACTATTGACTGACTGCACCATGTTCATCTCAACCAATTAATCCACACTCCATTTTTTCATTTCATCCCATTGCTCTTGAAGATGCCATGGTACTTTCTCGTATACTTCAGTAAAAATTGTATCGGAAGAAGGATATGGGCCATTTGCCAAATCTCCATACTTAATTGCCTCTTTATAGGCTACAATTACCTCTTCATCTATATCTTTTTCTAACTCCAAATGACGATCTTCAGACCATTCATAATTTTTTATTAAATGTTGTTTTAATCTTTCTATTGGATCTCCGCCGGGCCAAAACTCATGCTCATTTGAAGGACGATATCTAGATGGGTCGTCACTACTGCTATGAGCACCTGCCCTATATGTTAAAATTTCAATATGGGTAGCACCTAAGCCACTATTAGCTCTTTCTCTGGCCCATTTAGTTACAGAATATAGTGCTAAGAAATCATTTCCATCTACTCTGAAACAAGGAATTCCATATGCCAAACCTCTGCTTGCAAAATTTGCACTACCGCTAGCTACATTATAATGAGTTGAAATTGCCCAGTGGTTATTCACAACATTAAGTATAACTGGAGCTTTGAAAACACTAGCAAAATTAAGTCCATAGTGGTAATCTCCTTCTGCCGACGCTCCTTCACCAATCCATGTTATCGTAACTTCATCTAATTTCTTATACTTGGATGCCATTGCGACCCCAACAGCCTGACTAAATTGAGTTCCCACGGGGCTAGATACAGAAATATATCTACCTTCCTTATAGGTATAATGAACAGGCATCTGCCTTCCTTTTACATTATCTTCTACGTTACCAATACAATGGCAAATCATACTGACCATACTGCGTCCTCTCACAAATTGGGCCCCGGGTTGTCGATAAGTAGGGAATATCCAATCTTGTTCATTTAGTGCCATTGTTTGAGCAATTGCAATACATTCTTCTCCAAGTGATTGCATGTAAAAGGATAATTTTCCAGTTCTCTGCATTTTCATCATTCTATCATCGAAAATACGTAATCTAACCATATGTTTTAGCCCTTGTAGAAGTTCAGAGTATGTTAATTTCGGGTCCCATTCTCCTGATGCCATTCCTTCATCATCAAGTACTCTGATTAAACCTCTGGAGTGATCATATGTCTCATCTGCGTCGCATTCTATATCAGGTTTCGTCAAATCTTGGGGCGTCCAAGTCCATTCTTCAAAAACTGGTATATCTCCTGGCCTAAAAGGGGCATCAGGGATGTGAAGTGGAATATCTTCTCTCTCCTCAGTAGACATGTACCTATCCCGACCCCATAGTTATATTATATTATTTGGAACATTAATTTATTTCTTCTCTGTGATATGAAATATTGCTTACTGCGGAACCTCTGGCATCCAATGTGGCCACAAGGGGCCCTCCTTCGGATTCTTCCCATAATAATCCAGCTCGATAAGATGACCTTACCAATGGGCCGCTTGCAACTGCGGAGAAACCAATATTTCTAGCAATTTCATCATACATTGCAAACTTCTCAGGTTCCGGAAATCGAGAAACAGGAAGATGCTTGTAACTAGGTTGTAAGTATTGGCCAAGGGTAATCATATCTACTCCTGCACTTTTCATTTGAATCATCGCTTCTACAATTTCATCATCAGTTTCACCAACACCAACCATTAAGCTAGATTTTATTTTTATATCGGGACGTAGTTTTTTTGCCTCTGATATTATGTTCAATGATTGAGTAAATGATGCTCTCTTATCTCTCACAACTGAGTCTAGACGTGGCACGCATTCAACATTATGAGCAAAAACTTTTAGAGGTAAATCTTCTAATAACATCTTTAATGCATTTAAATTTCCATCTAAATCTGAACATAATAATTCCAATCCAACTTTTGGAACTTCATCTTTCACTGCAATTATGCACTTCCTATAATGTTCGGCGCCACCATCATCCAAATCATCTCTATTTACTACTGTTATGACTGCATAATCTAAACCCATTCTCTTTATCGCTTCTGCTAACTCTTGTGGCTCATTCTCATTTAATTCTTCTGGCTTTTTGACCGTGCCGACTGCACAAAATTTACACCCCCTTGTACAAACTTCTCCTGCTACCATAAATGTTGCAGTACCTCTACTCCAACAATCATGAATATTAGGGCATTTGGCTTCTTCACAAACAGTATGTAATCCATGCTTACGAACACTTTCTTTAGATTCATTAAATCTTTCTTGTGCTTTCCCTGTTGGTAGGGAAGTTTTGAACCATTTAGGAAGCCTTTTCCTTTTCAATTTCCTTCTTTCCGAAGCAGTAAGGTGTGCATTATTGAGAGTCACCTCAATACCACTCACCTCTGTCTCCGAAATGGGAAGGTGCGGTGCCATTAGTATAGACGAACGGACGTTGAACAATAACCATTATCATAATGTAATAATAATTGACTTTCCTAAAAGTAGTAAAAAGCCCATGCATCTCGATGGCCATGAGTCGCGGTACGGTGTTAGTTACGGGAGGCGCAAAAAGAATAGGAAAAACCATTTCAACATTGCTTGCTTCTGAAGGCTATTCTATAGCAATACATTATAATAAATCTGAGAAAGAAGCAACTAAATTATCTAATTCAATAAAAGTTAATGGGGGGAGATCGGATATATTTCATGCAAATCTTTTAGATCCCGATTCCGTATCGTCATTGATTTCTAAAGTAGTTTTAAGCCTTGGCCCTGTAACTGGGTTAGTAAATAATGCTTCAATGTTTGCCTATGATGATATTTTAACCTTAGAATCTAATATGTGGGATGAGCATATGAATGTAAATGCAAAAGCCCCTGTTTTATTGATAAAGGAATTACTTAATGTGACTAAGAATGGTTCAAGAGCATGTGTTGTAAATATTTTAGATCAAAAAGTTGCTAACCCTAGTCCAGATTATTTATCATATACTGCTTCAAGATATGCATTACTGGGGTTGACTGATGCGTTAGCTCGAGGCTTAGCTCCAAAAATAAGGGTTAATGCCGTGGCACCAGGGCATACTATGCCTAGCGACGAACAGTCTGAAACAGGTTTTAAAAAAGCACAAAGCGAATCCCCACTTGGCTTTGGCCCCAATTCTCAGGACATTGCTGAAGCTGTTTCATTTCTGATTAATGCAAGGGCAGTGACAGGACAAATTATATTTGTAGATGCGGGTGAAAGATTTCTTTCCCGTAAACGAGATGTATTATTTGAAACTGAGGTTTAGGCATGAAAAAAAATACCTCTTTCCCTGACTCTAATGGAGATGAATCATATGATACTATATTTATGGAAGAAGTAGTTAGAACCATAGATATTGGAATTTATGATTTTGAAATAGGTAACCCTCAAAGGTTGAGTTTCGATTTTTATGTCAAATTAAAAATCTCAAAGAATTTAACCAATGATGATATAAATCAAGTTTTAAATTATGAATATTTAGTTAAAACATTGGATTCAGTTATCTCTAATAATCGATTTTTCTTATTAGAAACTCTTGCTGAGAGATTAATGAAGGATATTTTGATTCCTGAGAATGTCACTGCAGCATCAATTTTTATATCTAAATTAGATATTTTAGAGTCAGGTAAAATTGGCTATTCCATGACTAGAATAAAGTAGTAATTGGTATTATGGTGCTGGGAGTGGGATTTGAACCCACGAAGGCTTTGCCACCGGAGCTTAAGTCCGGCCCCTTTGACCACTCGGGTATCCCAGCAAGCCTAGCGCCGCGGCTTCATGTTTTCAATCGAACTGATAATTTACTTTAATTATCGATGCATATAGTGTACTAACATCCCGAACGTTTTAACAATTTGATAATGCCCGGCAACTGTGGGAAATAATTATCCGTCGCTTCGAGTGACAAAAAATATTCGTATTGCTCTGTTTTTAACATTGTTACTTTTAGCACCAATTTATTTATCTGCAACTCCTAATTTGGAAGAGCATCAACCTGAAGTTTCAAAATATGAAACTTCTCAAGATACTAATTTATATATTCTATATTTTGCTAAAAATGATAATAATGGTTCATCTGATGGTGATTCGCTAATAACAACGCAAATACCTGAAGACGGAGACCAAGAAACAGGCAATACTTTAGATAACGGTATTGAATTTTCTACTGCGAAACTCCGTTCATCATTAGAATTTACTACAAGAAGTCTACAAGGCAGTAGTAATGGTGATTATTATATTCCTCTGAATTTGTTTATTCGTTCTGCAGGGCCGAGCGGGGCAACTATTGATTGGACTATTACTATGAAAGCCTCGGGATCTGTAATAGGGTCAATAACTGATGAGAGCCTTCCAGTTTGTAATTCCGGAATAGGAAGTAATTGCGATGAATTTGGTCACGAGTCGTTTCAAGTAAATGTAGGAAATAGGGAAGAATTTACTGTTTCAAAGGATGAGAGGTTAGAAATTATTGTTGAAGCCTCCATGGATGGTTGCGACGGCGGTGGCTTATTTTCGTCTTGTGAGGCAGAAGTTGCATGGAATAGAATCGATGGAGATGGAAATAGGTTTTCAAGCTTAGAAGTCGATGCTAATGCAATAGCAGACAGTTTGGTTGTTTTACAACGAGAAGGTTCCGAACTGGTTGAAGGGCCGGAATTAGAGTGGTATCCAAATGATATATTTTCAGAACGTACTATGCAATTTACATTTGATGTAAAAAGTGCATTTGGAAGATATGATATAGCAGATGTTCAACTTTTGATGAGAGACCCTGATGGAGTATATCGTATAGATGAAGAGATACAAAGTGGCAATAATGAGGATATAGAAGACACAAGTGCAGGAATATTTGGTAAATATCTTTGGACTTATCCTAGCGGCCTACCTTCCGGAGAATACTCTGTTGAACTAGAAGTTTCTGATATCCAGGGGAATACTATCGTCATAGAGCATGAAACTATCACAATGCTCCAGTGGGGCGTTGCAGTCAATCACCGTTTTGGTAATTATATAGAATTTATAGCACCGGGAGAGACAACTCCAATACCTTTACAATTAGTTCACAGAGGCGACTCCACAAAATCTATGCAAGTAGAATTAGAAGTCGAAACGAACTTAGGCAGTTCTTGGTTAATAGAATTTGATTCCCCTGGGGGGTACGATCTTAGGAAAGGTGGTGATGTGTTAAACCCAATATTGTCAATTACCGCCCCTGATGACCTTAGTCAGACTCCTGGTGTGATTAAAATTAGGGCCATTGCAAAGGCAACGGTTGAAGGAGTTTTAACGGTGGTTCACATAGATACTCTAGATTTAGACTTAGAAAAAATTGATGTTTACCAACCTCCTGAAATTTCGTTATGGTCCGAAGAACATGATACTGCAATAGCAAACTCAACCCGGGGTGATGCAATTGATTCTGAAATACCCAGATATGTTGAATACGGAGAATTTACCCCATTCTTGTTGGAAATTTTCAATACTGGTTTTGATGCAGACTCATTTAGAATAGATATTCTGCAACGTTCAAAAGCTATTTTTCAAATATTTGATAATGATACTGGAGACAGGATTCTTGAAGATGAAGGTGACGGGACCTTCCATATTTCTTTATTAGAGAGGCATTCTACTCATACTCTCAGATTCAGTGTCAAACCCTCTGATGATAGAGAAGATTTAGATATTGGTCAGGTAGAATTAGAAGTAATAAGTGAAGGAAATGCTTCATCAAGGTCAACAATTGTTTTCACAATTCAAAGAACATTTGGAATCCGAGCGGAAGTATCGCAAGATTGCGATGGCACACCCTTAGGGCACATCGAAGTTTCTTTATGCGATCCAAATAGTGAAAACCCCTTGGTTGATCTACGTGCGAGGATAACCAATACGATGGAAAATGGCCAATCTTCTACTCTTTGGAGAATTCAAAACCCTGCATCTTTGGATAAAAATCTAGATATCAACCCAATCTATGGTCAATGGCAATTCACAATTAAAGATAAAGATGGTAATTCTGTCCCTCGGGTAACCTTAGGGCCAAATGATTATACAGAAGTATTCGTGACTGCAATTCTAACAAACAAAGTTGAAGTCGGAAATCATACCCTATATCTAAGAATAATTGAGGATACAGAAGAAGAAAATCCTCGTTATTTCGATTTACCGATAACATTTGAAGTCGAAGCCGATGATCCAGATTTAGAGATAGTACAAATCTCTCCAGTTTCTCGGTTTATCCCGGGAGAGTCTTATTCATTACAAATGAAGATTCGGAATAAGGCAAATACTCCTATGACTGTCTTATTGAATTCAGAGATAGATGATTCTGGTTGGACTATCTCTATTGAAGGTAAATCCGGATCTCCACTTATAGAACTTGGGGCCTTTGAAGAAGAAACCTTTACTGTTGATGTTACAGTTCCTGATGATGCTAATAACGGAGACAAAATTCCAATTATAATTTCAGCATCCCCTCTTGATATTCAACAAAGCTTTTCTGACGAATTCACTGCTGAATTTACATTAAATGCTGTTATAGAAATATCCTCAATATCTGAGATAATAATCAATGAGCTAACTCACCCTAGGTTATCAACACTGATTCTTGGATTGGTCACTATTCTAATATTATTTGCTGGTGTTCAAAGTCGTATGAATAAAAGAAAATGGGCAGCCCAAATGACATATTTAGAAATGGTATCTAACTCAGAAAATAATGTTGAAATAATGGAAGAAGTTTCAGAAATTCCAAGCCCTGTTTTGACACTAGAAGATACACCAGTTGATAGATACGCTGATGAAGATGTAGAACTTGTTTGATTATTTATTTATCAAATGTCTGAACTACGCTCCATTCTTCTTAAGACCCTCATATATCGCCCTAGATTCGAGGTTAGTATAATGAATGTGTTAATTTCAGATTCCGATGCTAACATAAATACTAGAAAGAAGAGATCAGCAGTATTTTTTGCTATATTAATGATATTTTCTAGTATGCTTGCTATGGAGTATGGGATTTGGGAAGCTATGGCTACTACGGATCAAGATGGTGATGGTTTAAGTTACGGACTTGAATTCTTCATAAATACTCAACCTCAAGATTTCGATTCAGATAATGATGGGCTTCCTGATGGTTGGGAATGGCAATATGGCTTAGACCCATTATCTTCATCTGGAAATAATGGATCAACAGGTGACCCTGATCTAGATTCATTAAATAATCTTAATGAATATCTATATTCTATACCATCAAATTGGGATTTCTCAGGAACTCCAAACGTTTTGGATAATGGCGTTTGGTGGAATGGAACCGTTCCAGTTAGTAATTGGGATGAGGAGAGTGCTATGCAGCTTCTACAAGGTTCTGGAGGGGATGGTGCAGATGAAGACCCCATGGGTAATATCTGTACAGATACCTTTGACAATGATAAAGATGGATTAGTAGATTCTTTTGACGATGATAAAGATGGAGATGCTGATTGTTCTTCAGATGATGATGATGGTGACGGCTTAATTGATGAAGATAGAAATGGATGGGATACCGATGGAGATGGTATGCCGGATGGCTGGGAAGTAGCACATAATTTGGATCCCACTTCGAACTCAAATATGGATGGAACTTTTGGAGATCCAGATGGTGATGGGTTAATTAATTTGTATGAGTATATTAATCCAGCATGGAATACAAGGAATGGATCAACCTTTCCTCCTACTCAGTATTTTATGCCAGGTCCGATTAATATGACATTCACTACTTCTCCTTGTAATCCAATGTTAGGCTTAGGCCCCGGTGGATGTCAAATTCTAACTGCAGAAGTCGATGGGATAACTCAGACCGATCCTCAAAACAATGATACTGATGGAGATGGATTAAATGATTCCTATGAGGCATTAGTAACTCTTACAGATCCAACTGCATCAGATACTGATGGAGATGGAATTTCAGATGGAATAGAGGTCAATGGGCAATATGGAGACCCAGGGCAATCCTCAGATCCATTAGATAACAATACAGATGACGATCATTTGGAAGATGGGGAAGAGGACCTTAATGGAAATGGCTTAGTTGATTTTGGAGAAACAGATCCTACGAGAATAGAGGACGATGGTGATTTCGATGAGGATGGGTTACAAAATTGGGAAGAAAATTTGACTTGTACATATTGGGATGTATTTGATTCAGACGGAGGGGGAGAGAATGATGGCGATGAAATTGACTTCATGAGAGCTACCGATCCATGTGTATCGACTATTAATTTAGAATTTACAGTAATGAACTGGGATGTAGTAACAAAAGAATTAACTCTAAATTCAACGGTAGGAATTAATCCTAACCCTATGGATTGGAGGCAAACTGATTTCCCGATGGCATATTACAATGATTCAATAGGAAATTTATCTGGATTTAGGTTTGAAAGTATTTTGGGAAACACTCTAAGGGGTGTCGATTTTGATATGCCCTCAGATACGATTAATATTCTCGTTACCAATGGTTCTTGGTGTTGGAATGCTAGTATAGGGGCAATCAATGAGCCATATTGTGATGATGATTATTTGGATTTAGATAGTGATGGCTTAGCAGATTGGGAAGAATTATTCGGAACTTGGGGCTATATTTCATTAATAAATGCTACAGATTCAGATGGAGATGGTGTTAATGACCTTTCCGAGATTCAAAATGCTACCGATCCGATGGAGCCTTGTCATAATGTATTGGACACTGATTCTGACGGGTTAAATAATTACTTTGAAAATAATACAGGTTGCAGTATGTCATTTGGCATATCCTCGGGTAATATGACATTAGATACTTACATTACTCTTTGGAATCAAACAGATTCTGATAACGGAGGTGTCGCAGATGGCCAAGAATATATGGATGGCACAAATCCTCAAAATAATCCCAATGATGATATAAATCCTACTGATACAGATGGTGATGGAATACCTGATACTATAGAACAAGAGATAGGAACCGATTGGTTAGATCCAGATACAGATGGAGGAGGGGTGCCAGATGGCCAAGAATGCCCTGAGTCATTTTGGATAAATGATTGCTTAGGTGCAGATACAGACCCGTTTAACTCATCTGATGATATTTTATTTAATTCATTATTCTTTTCTGCTTTTAATCTTTCATCAGGGTTGGATACAAGCATGAAGCATTATTGGAGATGGCACACATATGATACATACACCGGAGTCTCATGGGGGGTTAATTCAAGCCTAATTGGCAATACTTTCATCACTCCTTCATCAAATATAAGCCAAGGAGTATCGGACTCAACATTTTGGAATTCATCCTCTGCTACTGATTGGGAATTAGCATTTACAAGCGGAACTATGGCCCCTGGAATTGAACTCATAGCACCTTATAATGTCTATGAATTCGATAACTGGGTTGAATCATCCGCTGGTTTAAATTTCTCAAATTATACTCGAGATATAATTATCGATAATTCAAATGTTGATAACTTATATGTTTCAGCCCCTGAAGTTATATTTGAAACAGATATACGTGATAATTCTACTATATTTACTGGTAGTAGTTATGCAACAGATTTACCTGCAATATATTTGTCTGAATATAGTTCAGAAGTAAATAATATCACGCAACGAATTATAAATAACTCTGGCGCTATTTCAGCATGGGATAAAATTACAGCAATCCAAGATTATTTAATTAATGGAAATGATACTACCAACTTCTTACGAAATCATGATGGTTCTTCAAGAGTTAATGGAGCAGGTATTGATAGTGATATTTCTAACTGGATTTTAACGTCGGCATTCGAAGGAAGCTGTGATGAATTTACTTCTGTTTTTGCTGTTATGTTAAGGCACGCCGGTATGCCTACTAGGAAAGTCACAGGATTCGCTGGAGGTGAATGGACAGGCAAGTCATACGAAGTCTACGGCAAGGACTTTACTTGGTGGGTTGAAGTTCATTTAGAGACCAATCAAAATCAAGGTAACTTAGATTTGGGTTGGATACCATTTGAAGCATGCCCCCCTATTTCTATGGTCGAAATTCCGGACGTATCTTGGTCTCCAGATTTCCTGGAAAGAGATTTGAATGTGGGAGAGAATATTAGTGTCCAAGGAACACTTCAATTTTCGGACAACTCAAGTGTTGCTCCAGAGATTGCATTGTATTTGTATCTGATTTCTCCCTCAGATGTAAATGAAATTCCTGGTTCAGCGGCAATTCCTGAGTATCTAGTAGCTACAACGTTCACTGATTCAAACGGAGAATTTAATCTTACAGGTTTACCTGATGAGATATTAAGTCCAGGTTTTGCATCGTTAGTTATACAGACTACTAAAAAGAATTATGTTGGTAATCAGGGTATTTCATTTTCTTGGACAATTAATATAACTGATGATGTTAATTTGTCACTTTTAGATCCATTGCCAATTGATCAACCTATGATTGGAGTTGGAGTTAATACTACACTATCTGGCCAGATGTCTTGGAAAAATAATCCTAATATCGATCCAACTATGATTGATAATTTACAATTACAACTTAGTTATACAACATCATTAGATGGTGTCATGATTTTGTCAACTGATGTCGGCCCTGGGGGATATTTCGAATTTATTGTCTCATTACAAGATAATGAGCCATTAGGGATAATAAATGCTACATTAAATTTTTCTGGTTGGCATGAAGATGATATGAATAATTTGTCTATACCAGTTTATCATGCAAGACCAAATTCTAAATTTTTATTACTTAATATAACACCTTCTCCAAATATGTCAGTCATTCTTGAAGGCACGGATTTAAATAATTCCATACTCGATATCAATTCAAATATTTTCTTGAATGGAACGGTACTGAGTCGAGGATTAAATCCAAATGCATTAAATGGAACATTATCATTGGAACTACGAAGATCAGACCTGAATGGCCCCTTCATCAGTGTAAAATCGTGGGCATTAAATGAATCTACGTGGCGCACAAACCCCGGTGATTTTGAAATCGCATGGTTATTTAATTCCTCAGAAGTCCCGATACCTGCAGGACCTATCGAGGTGAGGATAAGATTCAACGCAGATATTTTATCTGCCAATGATCAGGAAACATTTATTGATTCATTCGGAATTAGGAGCGATATATTTTTCAATTACTCCCTTTCATCTAAAATGAGAGGAATTAATGCAGAAGTTGATGTTGTCTTGACAGATCATACCGGAACATCATTAGCAAATTTTCAAGGAGATTACAAACTAGAATTTAATGGCGATGAGGTATGGAATATAAGCGATCCAACAAATCCTAAGTTATTAGTAACATGGACTCCATCAATTGATCTTGTACCCGGGGATTTTACTTGGTTACTGACTTACAATGGGTCAACTTGGTTAAATCCAGTTAACTATGATGATGAAGTCCGAATAAAAGGGAGATCTAACGTAACTACAAGCATAGGTTCGGAATGGTCTCAAGGAGGATCATTAGTGTTAAATTGGGTAAATGGTTTTGCTAATGATATAGTTTTGATAACTCCTATAGTTGGCAATAATTCTTCGATAACATTGTCTTTACATGTTCCTTCAGATTTACCCCCTACTCCTGATGGATTTCCATCTCCTCCTACGATTTATCAATTATCTACTGGTTGGATTGATGAGCAAACTGGTGAATATAATCTATCATTTTCTATGCCTGGAAATATTGCTTCCGGCGTCTATGAGTTATATTTAGAATTAGATTTTACAGAAAATCCTCCACCAGGGGGGCAATTTTACCAAGATACTTCTCCTGTATTGTTAAATGCAGGTATTCAGACAAAATTTGCAGTTGAAGTAAATTCTTCTGTTGCAATTGTCGTTGCAGGAGAGAATTTAATAGTTAATGCAACAATTACGGATATAGCTGATTCATCAAGGCTTGAGAATTCAATAGTTGAATTATATTTTGATTGGGGAGGTCCATCTCAGCAATTATTAGAGATTTCAATATCGAATTCTATTGGTATTGTGGCTTTTAATCCAACCATACCTGCAAACACAAATCCGGGATATTATGATGTTAGGATTTATGTTCCTGATGATATAACTGATAACCTTACTGATGAAAATGCTGGAAGATGGCTAGAGGGGGAAGATTTCATTAATTTAACAGTCCAAGTTGGAAGCTTAATTGAAATCGATAGTATCCCTTCCGAAGTAACAGCTCTTCAATTTTTTACTGTTTCAGGTAGAGTTATGGATTCTGCCGATAATAATAGAACCGTCCAGGGGCCGGTCCAAATAGAAATATTCTTCCTAGATGATCAATCTGAGATTTTAATTTCAGATTTCATGACAAATAATAATGGTAGTTTTACAGTTACTGTTCCAACAGATGTTTCTGGAGATGGAGTTACTAGTGGACTAAAAACTGTAATTATTAGTGTGGTAAATGCCTCAAGTCCTTTCTACTTAACAGGTTCTGGTGACTCAAATATTTTAGTACGGGGAATAACTAATTTTATTGAGACGTCTCCTTTAATAAATACTGTTATTGATAGGGGATCGGCAGTAACCGTTGGAGCTAAACTTGTGGAATTCAGCGATAATAACCGTCTTTTAGAAGATTCTACTGTAGTTGTCAAATTTCATGAAACATGGTTAACTGAGGAAATTACTTCTAATGAAGGGGAGGTAAATTTTATATTCTTAATTCCCAATGACCACCCCTTGGGTTTAGTTAATGTAACATTTTTCTTTAATGGTTCTAGTACTTTACATTCTACATTTAAAATGATTAATACAGTATCTATTAGATCTCCAACATTTATTCAAATATATCCTATTGAAGCGAATCCCTTCCCAGGAGAATTTTTTAATATATCTGGTTCATTATTTTCTAATAATGGAAGTTCTATAGTTAATCGCCAAGGTAATTTATTAAATCCTGTAATGATATTTTCTATTAATGATGAATTTGATACATTTACCGTTTCCTCATTGTCCTTTACTATGGATGGGAATTGGAGTGCTGAAATCAGGTTAGATTTAACATTCTCACGAGGGCAACATCAGATACAAGTCACTTATACGCCTGATGTGAATTATTATGGAGGAAGTTCTAACGGAACTGGATTTGATAGTAGAGGATATTCTCTTCTTTCAATACTAAATCCTTCTGATTTAGATTCTGATAGCCGTACTGTAAGGGGGGATTCAATTGGAATTAATATATCCATTATAGATAATGCCGGAATTCCAGTCCCTTCTGTACCATTCAACATAACTATCGATGACACATTTGTTCTTTCTGGGGCTACAGATTTGAATGGCTTTGCAACTAGTTTACTAGACATAGGTCAATTTACAAGCCCTGGTCCAATAAAAATAACGGTATCATTCGATGGCATTGATAGTACTACTGGTCTTCTTGGAGATGAAGCTTGGACTAGAGTCATAGTTTTGGCACCTACTAACTTGCAAATAGTTTCCATAGAAGGGTCATTTGTAGCAGGTGAAGAAATTACTTTCTCTGGATTTTTGTCAGATGAACATGGTCAAAATCTAATTGATGAAGGTATTTCTACTGGTGCATTGGTACACTTATCGATAGATGGATTAGATGTAGGGCCACTATTTACTACCCAGTCAAATGCGACAACAAACTTTTGGACTATAATATATACTCTTCCTTCAGATATGAATTACGGTGCGCACACCGCTTCTGTTAGTTTCCTAGGGGGTTTTACATGGGTAGATCCTATGGGGCAAGGAGACTCATTAAATCCGGAATACTACTTGCCATCAATGGCTTCTGGGGGGTATAATGTTTCTCAATTGTCGCAGGTAATAATAACTACCCCTCTTACTGATGTTGATAGGAATGATTTAGTTTTAATAGAAGGGAAATTAACAGATGGTGTTGGAAGGCCAATATCAAATAGGGGCCTAACATCATATATTGATAGTCAATTCCTGACTGATCTCACTGTCAATGAAACTGGATTTTTCAGTATATTTGTCCCGATTCCGCCTAATATGCAATTAGGGCCAAGAATTGTATCTGTAATTTTTCAGGGTGAAGAGTTTATTCTACCATCTAATTCTTCGACTATCTTCATTGTGCACGGGCCGGTTTTTCCAACAGTAGGTGATTTGACTCCAGTTGCAGTTGGAGATACTTTGATGATTGATGGTTTAATAAATGATAATTTACAAGAAGGATGGCTCTCAAATCATACATTAGAATTATTTGTGGATGATATATTAATTGGAATAACGACCTCTAATGAAGAAGGAAAATGGCAATATAATTTTGTTATTCCGGAATCATTGGATGTTGGTAATCATTCACTATTAATTTTAAGTCCAGAGCAAGGGTACCATCGCCAAGGTAGCATTGAAACAAATCTTACGATAGCATATCATACTGTAATTTCCCTATCTTTGGATTCAATATTTTCCACAAGAGGTGATAATTGGAACTTTACAGGCAGATTATATGAATCCGACACTTCTTACCAAATTGGATTACAAGAAAGAACAATAATTGTTTATCTCGATGATGTTGAAACTACAACAATTATTACAAATAATGATGGAACATTCAATTATAGTTATTTGTTAGGTTACCAAATATCCAGAGGAATTCATGACTTCAAATTCTCTTTTAATGGCGAGACTTTCTACCTGCCAACTAATTATAATATTACTACATATGTCAAATCTGATATCCAAATAGAAATCTTGCCCATTTCTCACTCTATAGTCCGTAGTTCAAGCACTCAAACTATCAAAATACAAGGATTTGCTAGAGAAATTGGTGGTCAATTCAGTATATTTGAAAATCTATCTTTAAACTTATATTGGGGGGATAGTAATTTACCATTCAAATCAGACCCTTGGGTAAACTCTGGAACTTTAAATTTCCAAATAATTTCAACAGCACGTGAATTCATGTATCCGGGGATAAATTCTTTGAGTTTGGTAATTCAACCTGATGAGAATCGTTTTTTGAATGGGGCCACAATAGATATAGAAATAATGGTACTAATTCCAATAGATTTTGAATTTTCTAACCTTGAATTATCTAATGGTCAAAGGATTCTACAAGGTTCTGTAAATTTATCTGCAAATGACACTGGTGATAGGTTAGCTGGAGTATCCATGTCTGCCCTATTACTTAATGGCTCTACTACTCATTTTTCATCTACTAAATTAACTGATGACAATGGCAGGTTTAACTACGAATTTAAATCACTAGCGCCTCTTCCGCCTTTATCAGACAAATCAATATGGGGTGATTTACATGTTCAACTATCTTCTGATTCTAATTTCATAGATCCAATAAGCTTGTCCAATTTAGCATTACAAGGTGATATCGAAATAATATATGATAAACCTCCTTCAAAATCGTTACTATTGCCTGTGATTTTAGGAATAGGGTTTATATTTATAATATCATTATTAGTAACCACCTTTATTATTTATAATAGAAAGAAAAATTCAGAAATGTCTGAAATAGCAGGTATTTTCAATTATGCTTCAGAACTTCTCGCAGCAGGAGATGAAGTTAGAGTTTCTATATTTGAATGCTATCAAAACCTCTGTGCAGTTCTTATGGGAAGGGGTTTCTTACGTCGAGGATTTGAAACAGTTCGAGAATTTGAATTAGCAATAAGGCTTGCATTGCCCGGAATAAGTGAACAATCATTAGTTGCGTTAGACCGCATTTTCGAGGAAGCCAGATATTCTAGCCATGTTATGGGGGAATCTGATAGGAAGAACGCAAGAATAGCCCTTTCCTCAGTAACTAAGGAAATTGAAGACTTAGAAGAAATACCAGTCAGGGATAATAGTGTTACAATAGTAGTATAAGAACTTGGATTCAATAAAATAACTCTAGAAAGCCATTTGTCCATTTTCCATTTTTAATTTTCTTGTCCTTATCTAACAAAAATGTTTCAATGTTTCCACCAAATAAATCATTCATTATAATTCTAAGCATATCCTTTTCTTGATTTATTTCAACTATGATGTTTTCCGGGTTCATTGTTTCCAATGGGATCAAATAATTTGGATTATTTACATTTAAGTTATTAGTAAATATACTGAGATTCCGCATTTCTCTAGAAGATTCTTTTTCAATTTCTATGGTACGTGATGCTGCTGATATCATTTCATTATGAGCAACTTTAACTCCATCAAAATGGGGAATATTTTTTAGGAAAACGTCATGCATCTTTTCTGCGGTAACATCTAACCCCAAACTTAATCCATTAAATTCTTCATTTTCTTTATCGTTTGAACCTAAAATAGACAATTCTAATCTCAGCCATTCCATATTATCAATCTTGCCATACGTCCAATACGCATTAACTCATTGTTTATATGTACTATTTCGCTGGTTCAGGAAAATGTTCAAAAAAAGATTTTGTAAACTTCCCAGTTCTTTGGGAATTACTAGTTTGCCTTACTTGAATGGAGTCAGGCATGCAAATTTTATAATTTCTATTTAATAACCTATTTTCCAATAACAATACCAAAGCCCTATCTTCTCCTTTTCTTATTGGCCTACCAATTGCCTGCATTAAACTATTGACTGCTGGTTGAGAACTTGCGTACCTCCAAGCCAAAATATTGCCAAAGCGTTTCTCATAATATGCTTTCAATGCATCTTGTCTAGCACTAGGGGGTGCGAGGGGCAACCCAACACATATTACTACTTCCAATATATTTTCAGGGTAATCTACACCTTCAGAAAACTTCCCCCCTAAGACTCCTACTAATAGGCACCTTTGCCCCTTTTCTCTTTTATTATGTAATTCTTGAACTCTTTTGCCAACATCTCCTTTTGACATCATTCTTCTTTCTTTAATTATTCCAATGCCCCAAGGTACCCTAAGTCCATCATCATTGTCCATAATATTCTCTAGCATCATGTAACTTGGGAAAAATAATGCAACATGCCCTCTAGATTTATCAATTGCTGAAATAATATGTTCTCTTATGTTCTTTGTATTCTTTAGGCCCCTATTTGTAAATTTTGTCGTCACATCTCTAGCAATTAAGATAGGTCTCCTATTTGATAAGAAATCTGATTTATATTCTTTACAAATACATTTTCTATTCGTGGGAATTTGAAGTATATCTGAATACATCGCAGGAGGGAATAATGTCCCTGACATAATTATTGAACCACTAGATTTTTCAAATAAAGGTCCACTAACAGCCCCAGGGTCAAGTAAGAAACTACGAACGATAATTTCATCTCTTTCTCCGATTTTATCTATAACTAGTGCTAATGCCGGGCTATCTTTGTATTCAATACAAGTTTCTAACATCTCTCCCAATCTTGAACAAGCAGTATTATTGTCTGAACCAGATTCTATAGAATCATCACTATCTACTTTAACCTGAAATAATTGATTTATCATTCTCCTCATGATAGCAAAATTTTCATTTTCATTTATCTCTAATGTTTCCATTAGAATTGAATTAATCTCATCTAGAAATTCCCTCGTTTCAATCTTCATGTCCTTTTTATCTTCTAATTCATCTTCTTTATTTTTAAACCATTTTTTCATATCTTTTCGCAGTTTTTTCAGTTGAATTAGTGTGTCATTAATTTGTTTTATTTCATTAGATCCATATGGGTTATCGATATTTATTTGCTTTAATTTGGATTCTTTATCTCCTAAAAATTCTTCAACTTCAAAAGATGCTTCATCAAATGTCTTATTATTAACTATTCTTTCTAAACCATTTCTTATTCTATCTGGTAAATTGTGCGCTTCATCTACAATTAATATAGTATTTTCTAAGTCTACTCCCATAGCAGGTAGTGACAATTCCATTACATTTTCAATGAATACATGATTATAATCGCAAACTATTATGTCAGCTCCCTTTGCAGCTAATCTTGCTGCAGCCCAAGCACATTTATCGCTTTTATGGGCTATTTTAATAATTTCTTCTACATGCATAGGCTCTTCTAAAATTCTATTAACCAAACCCATTCTTCTTGATTTTCTTGAACTTTCTTCTATGTTTATCTCACATGAACATTCTCCCGTATTGGGTTGAATATTGACACACATCCCTTCTCTGCCTATTATGTCTACTAACTTGACTTTTGAGGCATCAGAACCTAATCTATTATTTATTGCTTTTATGGTATCTACTACTATTTTGTGTTGTGATTGCCGTCCAGTTAAAAATAATATTTTCATTTTATCGGGTCTTTCGAATACAATTTTTAGAGCCGCAGCTAGTGACGCCGCAGTTTTTCCTATACCTGTTGGTGCTGCAGCTAGTAAAAATCCATTTTCTTTAAGGGAATTTATGCCATCTTCTAGCATTTCACTTTGTGAAGTTCTAAGGTCATTATGAGCAAAGAACTTTGTCTTGTCTCCCCGTTCCTCCACGCTCATGTTTTACAACGTGAGAATAGAACGACCAAGAAGATTGGCTTTTGTTTATGTGATTAGAGTCTATTTTCAAATCTAATTAAATTAAAGGTGTCTCGTGTGTGTAGCACGAGACGGTGTGTGTTCGATATTCATTATTATCTAAATTTATTTGAGAAACTAATGCCGTATTTACTATCAATACTAATTCCACGAGGAATTCTTGGAGCATCCTTCGCATCATAGCCCATGGCATTTGATAATCTGGCTCTATGTACAATCCCTCTAAATCCTATTTTGGTATTATTTTTGTTTTGATGGTTGGCGAGAGAGCGTCCCTTACGCTCTCCCGCATTTTTTTTGTGCACCCCATCGTCGCTCATTTCTCTCACCTATTGAGCATTCGAATCGTTATCATAATGTGCCCGAATCTCTTCTATTCGTGCAGAAAGTACATTATCTACTGTAACTCCTTCTAGAGTTTCTCTGCGAATATATTCTCTTGCTCCTTGCTTTAGAACATATTCGGCTGTGTCTGAGTGTAATTTACAAAAATCTCGCATTCTAATGGCAAGATCTGGTCCCAAATCAACTTCCACTACCTCATTCATAGTGGAAAGTGGTGAAGTAAGATATTTCCTTACTGCTTCCCTTATTACATCAGATCTATTTCTCGTCCCATCTAATCCCACTCTAAGATCTAGTTCTAGAAGGTAATCTTCTGGAAGTCTGAGTGACACCATCGGGCTGTTCCCTCCCACTCTGGTGCTCTTCATGAGTATGGCAGAGGAGGTGAGGGATATAAAGATAATGCAATTGAAAGACAATTGTATTACAATTAAGAAAGATATGAAAATATTTATTATCGGGAATAGTTTATTTTCAAGGGCACGGTCGTTTCTCATAAATAGAGGCCAAAGAGTGAAAATCATCAATGACACAATACATGGGCAATTCAGTATTTCTGGAGTGCAAGAAGATTTACTTCAGACTCCGGAAATAAATAAATTAAGCCATATAAAACAGTTAGGGCTCGCTCATTTAGTTTTCCCAGGTGCCCACCACACTAGATTTGAACATTCTCTAGGCGTTTCTCATGTAGCGGGAATGATGGCAGATTCGTTAAATTTAGATGATCAAGAGAAATTGACTGTACAAGTTTCAGCTATGCTGCATGATGTTGGCCATGGTCCATTTTCTCATACATTAGAACATATATTACATGAACAAGGAGGGCTTGATCATATGTCTATAACTGAGGGAATTATACTTGGTGAGTATGATATATTAAGAGAAGAAGAGAAATCTAAGAATTTAAGGGTAAGAATACCTGATATTCTAGAATCTAATGATTTAGATCCTAAAGAGGTTGCGGATTTAATCAGGGGGCCCAACGCTGGCGGTACAGAACGTTCATTACTTTCTTGGACCGAGGGTAAAGAAGATTTTGTTGATATTGATAATACTCTGGCTCATTTGGTCCACGGGCCTGTTGATTGTGACCAAATTGACTATTTATTACGAGATTCACATTTTACTGGAGTTAAACATGGGGTAATAGATCATAGGAGACTAATATCAAGTATGACTAGAAAAGGTGGAGATATTGCAATAAAAGAAGGTGGTATTACTGCATTGGAAGGTATGTTAATGGCTAGGGGATTAATGTATAGTGCTGTTTACTTCCACAGAGTTACAAGGGTTACAGAAGTAATGCTTTCCAGTGCGGTCGAGAGAAGTCTTGATACGTTACCAGAATCCCTTGATATGCAAAGATATGTCGATTCAGAAGTTTGGGGGGCATTGAATGCGGCAAATGATTACTCAAGAGATATAGTTAGGAGATTTAAGTACCGTAAATTAATGAAAGTGTGCGTAAGCTTACGGCGTCAAGATTTGACCCAAGATCAAGTTACTAGGTTAATTGAAATGTCTCAAAATTCCTCTAAAAGACATATATTTGAAGACGATATAGCCAACCGCGCTGGATTACTCCCTGGTTATGTTTTAATAGATATGCCAAGTGCTAAACTGCTCTTATCTGAGCCTAGAATGTCTCAAGTAGATATCAAAATAGTTGGCGATGATGGTAAGACAAGGTGGCTAAGGGAACACACTCCAATTGCTGAAGCATTACGAAATCGACAAGTTAGTCAAGCTGCAGTATATGTCATGACTCTCTCAAGTCATAAAAAAATTGTATCCGAGTTAATTAAACGACATCTTCTTGTTTAACTCTACTCTACTAATCAAGTATCCTCTCTGATTTTTTCAGCACATTATTCAAAAGCAATTGTTGATTCGACGTGCTATCCGGTTGTGGGAAAAGCAGCCTGATAAATCTGGTGAATCCAATGGACGAGACAATGAAGATAATTTATGATGAAGTATTGTTAAGGGACCCAAACCAACCAGAATTCCATCAAGCTGTTGAAGAAGTGTTGACCAGTCTATCTCCAGTTATTCAGGAACATCCTGGATACCTTCCAGCAGTTAGGGCTATGATTGAGGCAGAACGAATAATACAATTCAGAGTCCCTTGGTATGACGACAAGGGTAAATTACAAGTTAATAGAGGATTTAGGATACAAATGAATGGTGCAATTGGACCATACAAAGGAGGTTTACGTTTCCATCCTTCTGTCAATCAATCAATACTCAAGTTCTTAGCGTTTGAACAAGTATTCAAAAATAGTCTAACTGGATTGCCAATGGGTGGAGGAAAAGGAGGATCAGATTTCAACCCTAAAGGTAAAACAGATGGCGAAGTAATGCGTTTCTGCCAAGCATTCATGATGGAGTTATGGAGACATATAGGCGCTAATTTAGATGTCCCTGCAGGAGATATAGGAGTTGGAGGAAGAGAAATAGGCTACTTGTTTGGCATGTATAAAAAATTAGCCAATGAATTCACTGGAATATTGACAGGAAAAGGGCCATCTTATGGGGGCTCACTAATTCGCCCCGAAGCCACGGGATATGGATTAGTATATTTCGCTAAGGAGATGCTAGCGACAAAAGACAAATCCTTCGAAGGCGCGGTATGCAGCGTCAGTGGAAGCGGTAATGTAGCCCAATTCGCTGCTGAAAAGGTTTTACATTTAGGCGGTAAAGTTGTAACTATGTCGGATTCTTCTGGATGGATTCATGATCCTTTAGGGATAAATAAAGAAAAATTAGAATGGATAATGGATTTAAAAAATAATCGCCGCGGTAGAATTAGTGAATATGTTGGCCAATTCGAAGGATCAACATACACTAAATCAGAACCTGAGCCAGCATTCAATGGCCTCTGGGGTGTAAAAGTCGATGTTGCCCTCCCGTGCGCTACTCAAAATGAAGTCAATGAACAAGAAGCAAAACTTCTTGCTGATAACGGTGTAATAGCCGTGGCAGAAGGTGCTAATATGCCATGCACTCCTGAAGCGGTTGCAATATTCCATGAACATGGAATTTTATTCGCTCCTGGAAAAGCATCTAATGCAGGAGGAGTTGCAACCTCAGGTTTGGAGATGTCGCAGAATAGTCTTAGATTGGCTTGGTCCAGTGAAGAAGTTGATGAAAAATTACATAAGATAATGATTAATATTCACAAGAATGCATACGAAACTGCTGAAAAATATGGAATGCCTGGAAATTATGTTGCTGGCGCAAATATCGCTGGCTTTCTAAAGGTTGCAGAAGCAATGACAGCTCAAGGATTAATTTAATTAAAACTTCATTTTGACAATAATTGATTACTTCCTATTTACTAAGAAATATCCTATGGATATTATGCCAATTATCAATGCAATCATAATGGGCATAATGTATGAGAGTCCTTGACCATCTTCAGATGCCTTTTCCCAATTTATAGTGGAACTAATAAGATTTCCTCCTCCAAAAGAATCTTCTTTGACTAATTGAGTAGGAGTCAATATTTTACAATCTAATTGCTCCGCACCGGGATTAATACTTTGCCAATTAAATATTATTTCTCCAGTTTCCCTTGGGGCTATTATCGAATTAGGAAAACTGTCAGTTTGAGCCATTTCTCCAGTACTATTTATGTAACAAGATATTGCTAAATGAGCTGCAGCATCGCCATTATTTATTATTTTAGCAACCATTTTTATTGAGCCCAAAGATGAATTAATATTATCTTTTGACTCTAGACTAACCCATTGAATACTTGGTGTATTCTGATCAATTTTTGTAACCATATCATTTCCTAATTTTATTCCATATGTGCCATAGTTTCCTATTTCAGAATTCTCAGGATTCCATGCAGTCCTATATTTAATCACATTTATTATAGCATCTTCACTCCAAGTAGCATCATTTGCCCAAATATTGTCATCTGACCATTCTATTTCGACAATTCTCTCTCTACCTCCGTCTATATATGAGATTCCTTCTTCATTACTAAAATTAGTATACTTGTTTATGCCGTAAAGTCCTAAGATTTGATATTCGACATACACAGCATCGAATTCTAAGTATTGCCCCTTAATTCTCCTTTCCCATTTATCTGTCAATCCACCGGAACCGGATACTTCATCCCCCCATAGTATCATACTTTCTGGAAATGCTCTTATGTCATGATCATCTAAACTACTAGTAAATTTTGATTCCCCTGAGATTTTAATTACTGAATTATCATGCTCTATTAAAATTGGTCCAGATCGATCCAAATGGGTGTCAATAAGATTAATTTCACCAGTTGACTTTATTTTGGCACCCATTATATTTGAATTATAAGAATAAAACATACCTGAAACATGAATTTCATAATTTCTTTCTCCCGTTGCCTTCATATTACGATAATCCATTTGAATTGCATTGTATTCTATTATCAATTCACCATGTCTAATTTTCACTTTACTTATTGATACTGGAGTAGTACATCCATATCCTTGCAATCCTATTTCGACTATCCCATCTTGATTATTAAATGAATAAGAAAATTCCGTACCATTCAATAATATTATTTCTTCGCCAATATATGCGCTAGCTCCATTAAAGCTAGTACCATATGAAGCTTCAATTATGACTTCAAAGTCATTATCATAATTTTCTCCATGTATTATTAAGGCTGACCTGTTATATGAGTCGCAATATCCATAACCAATTAATCCGGTTGGCATATTTTCAGATAATAATGTCGAATTGTCAATAATTAATTTTCCGCCTTCATCAACTTCTATGCTAGAACCAGATGAAATAGTTAACTCTGAATTGCTTATAGTCAATTTTCCCCCATTAATTATTTTTAAATTACCTTCTAAAAAATCATCTTCAACCCATGTTACATCTGAGTCTATTAGAATTATTTCTCCATCTTGACCTAATACATTTCCAGAAATTATGACACTAGAACAAAGTATTCCGAACATAAAAATACTCATTTGCTTCCTATTCATCATCCTCTCGTGGATAGAGATACTCAATGAACCATTCGTTTAATTGAATGCCATAAGGACAACTCTTTGTATAATACATATCAGCATAGGGATATGAGTGGAGGCGAATTCATTATTGATATTCTGACAATTTTGATATTATATGGTCCTGCTTACTTAGCAAATACGGGGGCAATGTTATTCGGTAAATGGATTCCAGAATTAACTGGAATTACAAAATTTACTATTGATGGTGGGCGAATATGGTCAGACGGAAATAGAATACTGGGAGATGGAAAATCTTGGAATGGCTTAATTGGAGGCTCATTTTTTAGTGCAATACTAATGACCTTATCTCATCTGATATGGGATGATAATTCTATGAGCACTAATAAAACATTTATTGACCCTTTAGATTTAGCAAACAATGAAGATTGGTTTTGGCTATTCAGTGATTTGGGGGCAGCATTTGTCCTAGGATTCATTCTTGGATTTGCATGTCTATTTGGCGACTCAGTTGGTTCCTTCTTCAAGAGAAGAAAGGGATTAAAAAGAGAGGGTAAAATAAGTTCTAAAGCACCTATATTAGATACTATTCCCTTTGCCATATCTATATTTGTATTCAGTTTTATTTTATTCCCAGGGCAAGTCTTAACTCAAGAGAAATTTATATTACCAATTTGTGCCTTATTAGTACTGACTCCCATTTTACACCGGCTAACTAACGTTCTAGGTTACAGATTAGGTCTCAAAGATGTTCCATACTAATAATTAAGTATATTCTTATTGTTAAGTATCTCCGCATAGGGTAATGGCACTCCTTGATGTATTAATTATTGGCAATGGAGGGAGAGAACATGCTTTGGCATTAGGATTAAATGATAGTAATTATGTAAATAATATACACATTGCGCCCGGTAATGTGGGTACTTCAGAAATAGGTACTAATCACAATATTAATATTTTGGAATCATTAAATATCACTAAACTAGCATCTGATTTAAGTGTAGATTTAGTTGTAATCGGGCCTGAAATGCCACTTGTTAATGGTATTGCAGATGATCTTAAAAAATTAAACATCCCGTGTTTTGGACCAGTTTCGATTTGGGCCAATCTTGAGGGCTCAAAACGATATGCAAAAGAATTAATGCAATCTTTACATATTCCAACCGCAGATTATGTCACAATTACTGAAGTTTCTGATAATCATGAAATTTTACATCACTTTACTCCACCATGGGTGATAAAGAGAGACGTCCTTGCAGGTGGAAAAGGTGTAACTGTTACTACTGATAAAAATATAGCGTTGTCTTCAATTAATGAAGCCATAAAGATGGATGGATATGTATTGGTTGAAGAATTTTTAGAAGGTGAAGAAGCATCCATTTTAGTTATGATGGATGAATCAAATTTTGTATGCCTTCCTCCAAGCCAAGACCATAAACGTTTATCTGACGGCGACAAAGGCCCTAATACTGGGGGGATGGGTGCTTATGCGCCAGCACCAATTGTTACCCCTTCTATATTACAAAGAGCACAAGAAGAAATAATAGAGCCCATGCATCACTACCTTAGAAATCAAGATTCGCCCTATAGGGGTTGCCTATATGTCGGGTTAATGATCGACCCAAATGGTGCCCCCAAAGTTGTTGAATTCAATGTAAGACTTGGTGATCCAGAAACTCAAGTTACCATCCCTCTAATTGCTTCTGACTTAGGGGAATTATTATTCTCTGTTGCTACTGGAAATTTATCTGATTTAGAAGTAATGTTTCATAATTTGTGTTCTGCTACTGTGGTTTTAGCATCTCATAATTACCCCATTAATCCTACGGTTGGAGATTTAATTTCTGGTAATGATGTTGCTATAGAAGAAGGAGAAACTCACGCATTTATTCATTATGCTGGTACGACTAAAGATGTTGATGGAAATTACCTTTCATCAGGCGGTAGAGTTCTGGCCGCCACCGGTATCGCACCTACTTTGAGAGAAGCCGTCGAAGCGTCATATCAGATTATTAACAATATTAACCTAAAAGGGTCACAATTCCGCTCTGATATAGCATTTAAGGCATTTCGGAAGTAATTTTTTAGCACATTATATGAAGTTATCAGGGTGGCTACTCCACGAACCGTTAAAGCAACCCGTCAATTCGCCGCGATGTTGAGCCTTAAGGCTGCAACGAATGGTGATGAAAAATGAATACAAAAGAAGAGGCGAAAGAGAGTAAATTTTCTACCAAGGATTTTACTCCTATTCCTGTAATAATGACTACTTTGTTAGTACTTTATTTTGGAGTTAGTTTCGCCGTTAATGGAGAAATAGGAAATGATGGATATGCAGAAATCTTGATTCTACCTATGGCTGCTGCAATAGCATCTGCCATAGGTCGAATAAGCCCATTCCTTCCTATGGAGCAAATGCCTAAATATCGCACTATGTCAATTTCATTAGGGATCGTATTGGTTGCATTTTTGTTAAATATAATTTCTCCTAGCAATTTTAATAATATTTTTATCGTAACATTTGTTTTAGTTGGGATATTATCAGTCATGGCATCACAATCTAAACACTTTGAAGAATCTAATTTACTTTTATCAATGGTCATTGGTTTCCATCTAGCAGTTTCCTTTGCATCAAATTTATCTATGGATGCAGGTTTGGATATTAACTCTCAGAGAACTTCAATCGGAATAGCATTCATATCATTTTGGATAGCATCTATATCTGTTGGATTCACTCTTGCTATGTATCTCAGAGGGACATTAGATCATAAAGGCAACAACCCTTTCTTCTCTGTAATACCTGTTTTCACTAAAAATAAATCAGTTGTATTATTCTCAAGCTTAATATCATTAGTATATATTATTCCATTATTACAATTTGAAAATAACAACTCACTTGGAATAGTTTGGGCCATATCTACGAGTCTAATCGTTATATTTTATGCATTTTGCAGGTCTGAAAGATGGTTCGTATTAGGGGCTATAGTGGCCATAAATTGGTTTATTTATACTCTAGGGCATATTCAGGAAATTGGCAATACTTTTTATCCGGATGTATTTGAAGGTGAAGGCTTTTTAGGGGCCTTTTCATGGTTTTTCATTACTTTCTGGTTAAATGTTGCAGCAATTTCTTTGGCCTCAAAAGGTTACTTTGGAGATATCGCTCCAATGCGCACTCATGGTAAATTTAGGATATGGTGGAATGCAAATTTTTACAATATTTTAATACCACTCTCATTCTTAGTTGCTCTAACTGTCAGGGTCGTTTGGAACGTCGTTCCTGCAATGAATGCATCAGGAACTGGATTATGGGATATGTCAGGTGGGTCAGATCCTTGGTACATGAAGCGTGTTATTGATTACATAGTAGTCAATAATAGCCATCTGATTTTTGATGCAGATAGAGCATATCCAATGGGTGCAATCAATCCCCGGCCACCTCTTTTTACATGGTCACTAGCATTGGGTGGAATGGCATTATCTTGGGTTTTGGAATCTGATAATACTGGTGAAGTTGTTTGGTGGAGTTTATCTTCATTGCCTGCTATTTATGGTGCATTAATAATATTCCCAGTTTCAGGTATAGCAAATAGGATATATGGTAAGAAGGCTGCAATATTGTCAGCGTGGTTGATTGCATTTATGCCTGGGCATATTAGTCGTTCTACATTTGGTATGGTAGATCACGATTCATTTGCAATATTACTACTTTCTACGGCATTCTATTTTTGGATTACTTCTCTATCATATATGGAGCAAGAAAGAATTTTTAAGAAAACTTCAGCAAATCCACTATACATTATCGCTGGAATTAGAGAATCCTGGGTTAGAAATCCGAAGGTTATGGCTAATGCCACACTTTCAGGTATAGCATTTGCAATTATGGCACTTGGTTGGAAAGGTTTCGTTTATGGGCCAGCAATAATATTCCTAGTATTTTCTTTACAATTATTGCTTAACCTGTTTAGGTCTAGAGACAGTATTCAGTTAACTTCTGCTAATTTACAAATGTTATTCACAACCCTAATAATTGCTCTTCCATTTTACGCGTGGCCAGGTTTAAATTTAGTATTGAATCCTAATGGTTTAGAACCATTATTCTTTATTATTGGATTCTCATTGATACTTGGCTGGGTAACTTGTTCATTTAGAGATAAGCCATGGCTATTAGTTTTGGGTGTCGGAACTACACTTGTTTCATTAATATTGCTGATGTTATTCTTACTACAAGAAGCTGACATATATGCAGGATGGGATATCCTCTTTACTGGTGGTTTTTACTTTGATAAGAATAAAATATTCGGTACAATAGGTGAGGCCCAGGCACCAAGTAGAGGCGTTTTATTCGCCTCTTATGGTCCAATTGTTGCATTAATAGCATTATCTTATGCTTTTGTTTTCCTTTGGAGGGGCGCAAGAAGCAACAAAGGGGCATTCACTCTTTTGGGTTCATGGGGCATAATTTCTACATACATGGCCTGGTCTGCAGGTAGATTTATCATCAATGCAACTCCAATAATGGCTATTTTAGGAGGCATTGGAATCGCTATGCTTTGGAAATCTGCCAATTTCTCAAACTTTTCAAAGGAATGGAGAAATTCTGGTATAGGAACGCCAAGAGCTAGATTTAGGTCACTTTGGCCTGCATCAAAGAGCCAAGTTGGCGTGCCAATACTGGCTATTGTATTCATGCTGGTATTTTCTCAACATGTTACTTACGGAATTGATTCTGGAATACCTAGGGGGTCTGAATATGCTTCAGATGTTGATCAGGCCATCTATGATTTAACTCCTGATATTCTAAGAACAAAATTACTTGGAGAATTCTCTATACTTGATAGTTCTGATTATAACTATGGCTCTCCTACTGAATTTGAATACATCGGTACATTCGGACCTAGTTTCAACAGTTATGGATGGAATGATGCATTCTCATGGCTTGAAAGTCAAGATTCTGATGTTGGATTCAGTGAAAGGCCAGCCTTTGTTTCCTGGTGGGATTATGGTTTTAGTGCTTTAACACAAGGGCAACACCCTACTGTTGCAGACAACTTCCAGTCAGGGATACCTCATAGTGGAGGGATGTTATTATCTCAAGGCCAGGATGACACAATTGCCCTTTTCATAACAACTCTTACTCAAGGTGATATGAAGGCTAACAATGGTATAGTAAGTGATTTGTTATTATCTACATTATCATATAACATGAATGAAGCACAAATTAAAGAATACTCTAGTATTATGTCTAATACTAAATCTTCCTTTGTAATAGGGCATGCTATGCAAGTCAGAGCAATTCAAAATGGAGTAGAATTACTAAGTGGCTACCAACTAAACTCTGAGGGAATACCAAGCCAAGATCTCGAATGGGTTGTAGTTTCTGAAAACGGCGATAGAACTTCGTTAGGTGATAATAAATCTGCAGCTTTATCATTATTTAATCAAACTAGGGGGTCAGCATCTGTATCTTCTTCATTATCAAGTTGGGATGAAGGCCTCTCTCCCTCTTACTATGATATCGGCAATTATAGGTATACTACTGATCTTATCGAGGACTTCGATTCAGCATCTACTTCGATTCATAAGACCAATTCTAAATTAGCAATCTCTAGGGCGTTTTTAGTATCCGCATTTGATATTGATGCATTAGTTGACATATATCATGATATATCTACATCAATAACTTACGAAGTCCAAGATTATGACGGCCCACTTGGAAGTACAGTTGAAAGGAACAATGAAATCAGATATTTTGCTGTTGATAATAAATTATATCCTCTAGGAGGGTCATATTATGAAGATTATTCATATCATAGAGGGCAAACAACAGGAATATTCCATGCTCCTACTGGACTTTCTGGTTTAGATATGAATAACTATATTTCAACGCTTTACCTAACACAAAGAGGAGATGGGCCAATAGTGCCAAGATCTTCTCAGGAATTCAATGATGCATATTTATCTGATTTGGAACTTCAACAAAGTGGTGCAATATCGGACTCCACTCAAGTAATTAGGTACACTGATATAGATTATCAACATAAAGCTAGTTTCTTTGATACAATGGTGGCAAGAACTTATGTTGGATATGGTACATCTACATTAGGACTCCAAGGAGATGCCGAATCTCCTTCAGTATGGTTTAATCCTCAGAGCTCAGGTCTAATAGGTGCTCCAGGGACATATCTACAAAATGCTTGGGCTTTACCAGGGGCAATGATGAATCATATGGTAATATCAAATTGGTACGATAGTGATTATGATGATGATGGAATAGATAATATTGCAGATCTCACTAAGTGTGGAGATTTAATCGAAAGCAACATTACTTCTAATTTATCTATAGGTGATACATCCATTTCATTAGTTGATGCATCATTAATGCCAATCAGTGGAAGTGCGAATCTAAATGACGATATTGAGGTACAGTGGACTGGTAAGAGTGATAATTCTTTAACTGGAGTAAGCAAGATTACTAAAGATATCAAAGAAGGATCTCAATTATCATATAATCCTGATAGAGGTTGTGGTAGTATATATGATTCTAATAGATTTGTAAAGATTCTGAAATATTACAGTGGAGCAACTTTAGAAGGAACGGTTTCTCTTGATGGAGATGGAATAGTTCCAAATGCCCGAATTTTAGTTGAAAGAGATGCTTTTAGCGGAGATGAAACTGCGGATTCTGATGGTAATGTTGTCGACAGAGATGGCAGAACATATTGGATCCCTATAGGATATTCTGATGCAGATGAGAATGGTAAGTTCTCTTTGACAGTCCCTGCTGGTAAGATTCGAATCTCAGCTTATATTGGAGATACGGACTTAGATTCTGCTAGAGCATCAATCATGACGTCAGACGTAGGCCAAACAATGTTTGAACTAGTTATCGAAGAGAATACCCAAAGAATGACAAATCCCATAACTGGGATACTTGGAAATGTCGCTGGTGCTACATGGCTTTCAGAAACTATAGTTAATGTTTCAGGATCCGAAGGTCATAGTAACGGCGAAGAAAAAATACAAGTTTCTATTGATGTGTCATCATCTTCATCCTCAGGAGTGTTGTCTTGGGCAGGTAGTGGCGATTTCAATGGTCAACCAATAGAGAATGCCCAAATAGTATTATCTCCTTCTTCTGAATTAATAGCTTTAGATCCTTATTTAATTTCAACTTCTAATGGCACAGTTACTGGAGATGACCTCCAATTCCAAGGATTAGGGGAGGTATTATTCACAGGTGCTGGTAATGTTGTCTCACCTAATAATATATTATCAGTGTACGATTTTACTGGCCAACATACTCAAGACATCTATAATAACCATAGCATAATTGGTGATGGGTTATTTACTGGAAAAGGACTTTTGTCCAATGGTGTGATAAAAGATGATATTGAAATAATCGTGTGCCAAGATGATACGTTGCCCGAAGGTGTTGATATTTGTATCAACAATGAAGAAAATTACTTACTAAATGGAACTTATAACGCATCAGGAAAATTCACATCTGTTGGAAAATCAACATTTACAAAAACCCTTATCCGGTCAACTTTGATCGGTTCAGGGACCTTCACCGTAGACACTACTGAAGCACTAGATTCATATGGGATTGTAAATGGTACAGGGACATTCTCGGGAACTGGTATATTTAGTGGCGCTATGGTCCAGCCAGGGACATTCCGCGTCGTTAATGCAATTCCAGGTACTTACGATGTTTCTGTAATATTTGGGGATGGGACACAAGTCAATTTAACTAACCAATTTACAATACCATTGCGAGATTCACCATCCATGTCTATGCCTGTTATTGTATTTGGAGGAACTATTTCTGGTCATTTGATAGATTCTAATGAGAATGTAGTAAATTCCTCAGTATCTTTGATCAAGGGCATCAATTCAATTGATCAAGAAATGCCAGTTGAAGATTGTTCAATAATAAAATTCGCTCCTTGTTTCATTTATCCCGACGATACAGGTAAAATTTCATTCGGACCAATAACGCCCGGCTCATATCTCGCAGAGATAGATTCTGATGGTGATGGCATTCCTGAAGTTTCTATGGCTTACGACTTCAATGTCGATACACCTTTCGATGCAATTTTCCCTTCTCCTCTGCCAGAAACATCTGATATACGATTTACTTTAATTGATGAAGGAATTATGATGGAAGATCTGAATATTTCTTTCTATTATGAAAATCAAATAAACAATATAGTAAACGCATTATATGATGCAGATTCTAAAGAATACAATGTCGAATTAACCCAGGGGACATGGATTTTAAGTCATAGTTTAGATGAGAATAAGCAAATCTGGAAAAGTATCGTTATTGGTTCTGAGGATTTAGAAATGGAAATTGAATTTGAAGTTAGTAAATTAGTAAGTGGTTTGGCTCACATATCTTCCACAGATTTAATTACTGATAATTCAATAATTACTCCATTACCTAACCATCCGGTCTCATTCTATTGGGGCGAAGAACTAACTACAATTGTATATACTAATTTAGATGGAGAATTTGAAGTAACTTTGCCAGTTAACTCAATAGTGGATGCATCATTACAATATTCACTTGATTTACCATATTCATCAAACTATAGATTTACAGTAAATGATGTACTAGATGACAATCAAACATTTAATTTAACAGCAGAAAAATCATTAATTGTAAACGGCAAATTAAGTCTTGACATAATAGGGAACTATTATACCAATTCTCTTGATGATTGGAGCACCGTACAGATAATTGCCACGCCATCTCCATTGGATGATTCCAAACCATCTTGGAGGGCTACTGTTGATGAAACTGGTAATTTCCAAATGTTCCTAAAAGAAGGAGATTGGATTTTCTCCAAACAAACCTCACTAAATAATCCAAGTAACATTTTGGAAGAGGTCCTAATTATTAATGAGTCTGTAAAAGATATAGATTTATTACTTTATTCAGATATTAGTCCAGTGATTATCGACTTATTCCTCGATCACAGTAGGGATGGAAACATTTCAAATGGTACTATGGTACAATATCCATTCGCTATTAAATCTTTAAATCCCTTGATTCCAACATATGAGGTAGCTATAGATGGTGATGAGTGGGTGTCGTATGGTAGAGCGGAAGTATATATGGCACCAGGGACATATTCGATAGTAATTGATAGGGCAAATCCATCTGATGGAGACCTATTTGATACTTTATACACCTCTGATGACTCATTTGATATTGGACTAATTGTAAATGAATTTTCAACTTCTATAGCATTTGAACCAGAATGGCTTACGAATTTAACGTTGACTAATCAAAGTGGGGGGATACTATCCAACCAATTAGTCAGATTCAAAGATATTGATTCAGGATGGTTATTATCATTCATGTCAAACTCTAATGGTTCTATTTCAACGTATATCCCAGAAGGGGAATGGCTGGTAACAATCGATTCATTAGAAACTAATACAGATGTATTCGAAAGTATCAGAAGATTAATTTCTGTTACAAATATCTCAGCAGGACAGAGTATTGATTTAATTACTAATGAAGTAGCAAAAACTACAATAATTCTTACTAATGGGGAAATTCCTTTATCAAATGTTCAATTAAAATTAATAAGTGAAACATTAGGTACTACTAATTCACCATATTCTGATGAACTTGGAATGATTGATTTAAAAATTGAACCAGGAATGTGGGATGTAGAATTAAATTATACTGATAATAATGGAGTTATGTGGATTATTGAGACTACTCCTTTATTGGAAGAAGGATTGTCAGCTGGTGAAAACTCTGGAATTTTGTTGAATGTAAGTAAATTTGTTCAACTCAAAGGAACAGTATTTTGGGATTTAAATAATAATAATTTACCAAACTTTGGAGAAGGCGTTTTAAATGCCTCAGTAAACCTAACTTCTGATTTACAATCTGAACTTGTAGTTACTGACGAATTAGGTGCTTGGTCTATTTATCTACCTCACGAGAGTATTTGGTCAATTTCAACCCATATTGATGGATTTAGTGATGCCGAATCAACAGTATCTTTGTCAAATGATTCTCATGTGAAAAATATTCAAATAACTGCAGGAGTAGTTGAAATTTCTGGTTTTATTTCATATATTGATGAAAATCAATTCCAAGAGATAGCAGATGAAATCACAATCGTTTTACTCCCAGCGTCTGGGATAATAAGGGACAGAGTAACTCCAAATAAAATACTAAATGATCAAATGATTTGGGATGGGGAATGGAGCGTTATGGTCGAACCGGGTGATTGGATTGCATGGATTACAGCTGAATCTACTAATAATGTACCTTATTTGGTTTCAATCGACTATATGGATGTAGGGATAAATGGTTTAGTTACAAATTCTGAAATGTCAATAGGCGGAAAACTTATTTTAGATACCCAATGGCTAGATTATGATGGTAATGATAAATCATTATTAGATTTGGTTTCTCATAATGTGATCATTAATTTAAGATCTTTGCAAATAAGTTGGGACGAGCAATTAAATGAAAATGGTACTTTAGAATTAATTTTACCAATAGGTCAAGTTGACGCATCAAGTTCTTTCAATTATAGTCAAGAGGGCATGGTCATGGATTATTCTGGAGGAAAAGGTGCAACGATCAGATCATCTCAGGATACTCCAGTAACAACTTTGGAAATCACTGTAATTAAGAATCAAGACATATTAATTACGAATGCTGCATTAGGTAATGCCGACTTAGTATTATCTGATATGCCATGCACTCCTGAGTGTACTTATGACGCAGTAGACTTTAATCTTAATCTTAATTATATTGGCCACCAGTCATATGATAACTATACTGTTAACGGTATCGTTCCAGGGGCAGATGGCGTAAATTGGACAGTTGAATTCAAAGACGATTCCGGAAATTGGAACTCTTCGACATCAGTAGAAATGGGATTGGAAAATACTCTTTCAATTAATGACTTTGAGGTCAGAATAACTCCTGCAAAGGTCAACACAGCTCACCACTTAAATAATGGCCATCAGATTAGAATTATCTTTACAACCTTGGATGGATATGTAAATGAGCATGTAATAATAGTTAATGTGCCTCAATCACATGCATTTTCCTCAGATGGATTCTCTAAGGACATATATGGGATTGTTCCTGATGAATTATTTAGTATAGACATAGGTTTCTTGAATGAAGGCAATGGAGATGATATTTTCTTCTTTGACTATAGTATAGATTCTTTAGATGATTGGACAGTTTCTGGTATCCGATCGCAACCAGTTGCCCCATTTGCTAATGGACTAACATCAGTATCTATTATTCCACCTGGTAACATCAGTGAAGATCAATATACTCTGACATTAATTGTCACGGATGAGAACAACAATACTTATGGCCCGTATTCAACTATTATTCAGAAATCTAAGTCAATATTGTCACTATCTACAGATTCTAAAATTCAATTGTTAAGTGGCGATTCAGGCCCAATATCTGGTGAAATTGCTACTTATTTAATTGAGGTAAAGAATACGGGATTAATACCTGCTTCATCTGTTGAATTAAATGCAGTTCTTTGTTCAGATATATTATGTAATAATTACATGGGAATAAACGGTTCTTCTATGTACAATATCCCTGCAGAAGGATCATCAACTTTCTACATTGACATGGATTTCACAAACATTAAAGTTGGGAAATACTTTGTTCAGTTTTACTTTACAGATATTCTCAGGGTTGATGACATAGATTTAGAATCTTGCAATGCATTATCCGAAGATAGTACTGAATGTACTATGGAGGCTCAAACTTTAGCCGCAGGTGAAGATACTGACCGGCCAATTTTAGGATATATTATGGGATTATTATTGATAGTTACATTATTGTATATAATTAGTCGCTCTACTAGGAGACCCGGGGCTCCATTCTAAGTGAAATACAAATATTATTATTGTATTCCTAAGTAAGGCAGCATGAAGGTATGAATTTGCAACCTCTTGGTAATCTGGAACTTTTGCCCGAACCCGATGAACCCAACATTCTAACTGCGATTGATCAAGATGCCCAAGGTTATGCTGGTAATGTATATGGAGTAAGTGATGAAGAAGCACGTAAGTTAAGAAGAATAATACTGCCGATTAAAAGATTAATTTGGCCTTGGGGGGCGTTAATGTTTACGGTATTTGTGACATTCCTAATTATTAGTTGGCCAGTCATAAGCCCCTTACTATCACAAGCACTGCCTGATTCTGAATGGGCATTTGAAGAGACAGGTATTAGAGAAATGCATAATTTAGGATATTTCGGAACAGGAATTAGAGTATGCATGGTTGATACCGGTATCGACATATCTCATCCAGATCTAGAACATTTGGAATTGGCAGGCTTTAGGGATTTTTATGCTGAAGATCACAGCAACGTACGTGATATAGGTAGTAACCTCCATGGAACATTGATGTCAGGAATACTTGCTGCAAATGGAAGTTTAGTTGGTGCTGCTCCAGAAATTTCTCTTTCAGTTGCAATATCACTTGGCCCATCGGGAACATCTGGTCAAGAAGGAATGGTATCCCAAGCAATAAGGTGGTGCCGAATATCTCAAAATGCTGACATAATAAGTTTGAGTCTCGGTGCAAATCCGGGTGAAAGAATAGACGACCGTTCAGAAACTGCTATAGCAGTAAAAGAGGCTATTGAGGATGGTATTTTTGTAATTGCTGCAGCAGGAAATACCGGATTAGACAGTTCAATTAATGATGTTTCAATCCCGGCTAATGTAGAAGGCGTAATTTCAGTTGCAGCAACTAATAAGAAAGGTTCAATTTGGCCAGATAGTGCTATTGCATCTAATATCGACCCATATAGTGAATCCGAAAGAGTGTTTCCTAATCAAAAACCTGAAATTTCAGCACCAGGAGTAAGGTTATTGTCAACATATTCAACATCTCCAAATAATCCTCTATACGCATATTCTTCTGGGACAAGTGACTCAACAGTATTAGTCACTGGAGCCCTAGCTTTACTTTTACAACAATATGGGGATTTAATCGCCGGAGGAGATGGTGTGATTAGTTATGACGAATTGTTACGAGTTAAATCATCACTTGCATTGTCGACAGGAACTGATATTGAAGGTTCAGGGCACGATTTACAAAAAGGATATGGTAAATTAAATGTGATTGCGTGGGGTGAATTAATCGCAATTGAATTTAATCCTAATTAATATTTTCAATACGCTTTTAGACCCTATTGTTAAATTAACTTATGCTGCCCCATGATATATGAGGGACAAGGATAAAGCGCGTAGTACATTTTTAGTATTCTTAATGTTTTCAAGTATTTTAGTTTCATTAATAGGGCCAGCATCTATTGTTTCAGCAAACAATGAAACTGAATCTGGGACTATAACTGGAACTGAAATATGGTCAGGAGTTCATCAATTAACTGGAGATGTAACTATTGCAACAGGTGCCCAATTAATAATAAATCCTGGTACTATTATTAACATACCTAACGGGACTCATATTGATGTAAGAGGGAGTATATGTGCAGGAGAATATTTTTGTGGAGCCAGCTCTAATGCGAACCCAAGTCAAAAAATTAAATTCCAATGGAGTGACCCATTGGTATCCAACGCGACTGGGAGTTGTGCAGGATTAACTACTAATAATCAAGAAATTTCTGTAACCGATCCATCATGTTATGAAGGAATCTTGATTCGTAGTTCTATAGATCTTTCCTTAACTGGCATGAGGCATGTGGTGATTGAGGGGGCTTATGGAATACCTCATTTTATTAATTCAGTAAATGAATGGAGATATGGTGCACTAGTGATAGACGGCGCAAGCCCCACTCTTAGAAATCTAGATTTCTCTGATATAAATACATCTAGTATTGTTACTACAAATCTAGCTCAACCAATTTTAATAGATGGCTCATTCACAGTTGGTAATGACGAAGAAAGTAACGTTGGCGGCTCTGCTCTCCAAATTTATAATTCGGGAACATCAATTGCACCATTCACATTAAATAGTCCATTTTTTAAACAAGGAACAAATAAGGGATGTCAAAGTAATGATGGCGGCAGATCTGCTTTATGGGCCCAAGAATCTTTCATCAATATCAATAATGCGGATATAGGAACTGGTGATTTTGGGGTTACTTTTAGAGATACGGCTGGCAAATTTACTAATTCAACAATTGATGTAAATTGTGTCGGCATATCTGTACAGGGTAAAAGAACAGTGAACTCTGTATCATTTGGCTTAGATATACTAAATAATCAAGTAACAACCGCTGAAGGAACTGGTATTTTTACTTCCAATAGTGCTTTAGTTGATATTAGATATAATGCAGTGCAAGGGGCATCAGCAGGTTCGGGAATAGCAGTTTCATCTAGCGTGGCTAAAATTCATGAAAATATTATAGGTCCGATTACTGGTTATAATGGATTATGGTTATTTGGTTCCTTTGAAGTGGAAGCAGAGAATAATACAATTTCAGATACTAATAGGGAGCCAATTATTGCAGGGGCATATTCTAATTCTGATACATCAATATCAAATTTATATCTTGTAAATAATGATATTTCAACAGATGGAACTGGCACTTGTTCTAGTAACAAATGGTGGGGAGGAAGTTTCTTCTGCCCAGCAATAATGATATTTAGATCAGGTGCAACAATACATGATAATGATATTCAAGCAGGATCTGCAAATGCCATTATGGCGATAGGGGCATTATTAGATGTACAAAGAAATATTTTTGACGGTGCACTTACAGGGGCCCTGATAAAGAATTATAATGATGGTTTTGCAGGTAGTGAGCAATATGGGTCCTTAGCATTCTTTTCTCAAAATATTTGGTCTAATGTAGGCATGACCTACAATATTACCAAGAGTTCTGTTACTGTGCAATCAGAAACCATTCCTGCCGCTGCTACTGGGGAATATCCGGTCAGACTTTCATGGCCAGATCAAGAAGCATGGCATGCCAATAATTTCCAAACTAAAATCATGGTTCCTCCTGTAAAAAGCTGCCCAGCATGTGATGAGGTTATTCCACGTAATTTTCCTTTGGCATTAAATATGGACAATAACTCTACAGTATTTACATTTTCAAATTTGACAAATTTAGATACTAATAACATATACATTGAAACTCAACCAACTCATTATGCCGTACAAGTTAGTAGGGCAGAATTAGTCAGATTCCAGGCTTTAATAAATGGAGAAAAAGTTTCTGATGCCTTAGTGTTAATTGAGGATGCCTTAGGTAATGACCTATATTCTATTCTTACCGTATCAGATGGATATACTCCTTGGTTTTCTCTCCCTTCGAATTTCCATTTGGATTTTAGGGGGCTAGGTGGAGGAGATAATCCTGATGGATTTGCTGATGATGAATATGAAGATTCTTGTTCAGATGGAATTGATAATGATGGAGATCTAACTGTTGATAGTAATGACGTTGACTGTAATTATTCAGAAGGAACGAGAGAGTTATCGAGGTTCTTTTACACCATATATCGCTTTGGATTCGGTTATGCTACAGGAGAATTCACACTTGAAGAATCTACATATCAAGATTCAATAAACCTTGTCAACTTGGCGCCATCTGTACAAATAACTCAATCAAATGGTCATTCATATAGGAAAATTGTTAATATTACTGGTAATGCACATGATGGGCAATTAGCAAATAGCTATGCTTCAAATGAATTCGCACAATGGAGTCAACAAGGATATGTTCATCATATAGAGGTCAAAGACCCCTTTACTAGTGAATGGGAAGATGCTGGTTTTGCAGTAGATGATAGTGATGCCAATGAAGGTACGGTGACCCGCTTCAATCATCCGTTTAGTGAATGGTATTATGAAATTGATATGTCCAATAGAGAAGAAGGAGACTACATTTTTGCATTCCGTTCATTTGATGGGACAGATTACAGTGAAGTAGTTTCTAAGGAATTTAAACTTAATACAGAAGCTCCAATTATATCCGTATCAACACCAACATCACTATCTACTCATTCTGATAACTTTATTCATTTTGAGGGTGATTCTTCAGACCCGTACGGATGCCCATTAGATTGCAATAAAGACTTAAAATCAATATATATGCTAATTGAAGGTCCAAGTTTTCAAGTTACAACTCCTATCGAGGTTAATCATAATGGTTCATGGAGTTGGGATTGGGATTTCAGTGGGCAACCACGAGAATCCGCCGCATACACTTTTACAATATGGGCATCTGACTCAGACTTCTGCAAGGGGATTATAGATGTCTGTTCACCCATCGTACTTTCATTAACAGTAGATAACTCTAACCTTGCTCCAATTATAAATATTAATGAACCAACCGATGGACTAAGGCTATCTGTTTCTCAAAATACTCAAGTAAGTGGCGTTGTGAGGGACTTCGATGGAAGTGTATCTAGAGTAGATATAGAAATCAAAGATGTTCAAAATGAGTATATAATAATTCATTCTCTTTCCATATCTGAATTTAGCGACAATGGTGAATGGAATTATTCTTGGGATTCACGGCAATTAAAACATGATTCTACTTATCTTTTAAGATTTAGATCTTATGATGGATATGATTTCAGCAGTTGGACTGAGTTAGAGATAATCGCAGACAATCCTCTCGATGCTGACAACAATCAACCAACTTTCACTTCCGAAGGATGGGTTGAAAATAATATATTATATTGTGATATAAATTCTAAATCTTCTAGTAGATGTACAACTATTGAACTCAATCTTTTGGAATTTTTCGAGGACCAAGATTATGATATACAATATATATCAGTTTACAATGGTCAAAATAGTTATGATGATAATTATGGAATAGTAATAAAAGTTAGTAGCAATGGAATAGCTACTTACAATCCTACAGATATGAATTTTTACGATAATGATATTTCTACATGGTCATTATTGGATGTAATATTTGTTGCAACTGACTCTTTCGGCTCGAAAATTAATTCTGATCCTATATCCTTTACAGTGGAACCAATTGAGTTTAAGATTAATGATTTAGATTATGACACAATAGAGGAAGAAGGAGTAATGTTATATTCAGGAACTGGCTTACCTGGTAAAACAATTACTGTTATTGTTGGTGGTAACCAAATTAACAGTACTATAGTATCTGAAAATTCAACATGGATACTGGGAATACCCGCATCAAGATTACCTGATAATGTGGCATCTCCTAAATTTTCAATGGGCGGCCAAGACCCAATTCAAGTTGCTGACATCTTCGTAGGGCCATTCGAAGAGCAGGGATATCCTACGGGTTTAATTATCGTTGTAATTATAATTATTATAGGGATCGTTACTCTTGCATATTTCTTTGTAGAGTTAGAAGTAGATGAACAAGAAAAAGAATCTTTAGAAGGGGATTCAGATTTTGGAAGTACTAATGACGAATCAATTTTACAAAAACATGATGATCACCCTGGTTGGCTTTGGAACCCAATCGATAAAGAGTGGATTGAAGATACTGAGTATGTTTCAAAATAACTAATTGTATTGTTATTTATCACTAACGTTCTTCAATGACTTGTTAAGTGGATGTATATTATGGTTAAAGTTCCTATGACGCGACCCGGCGTTCAAGAAAGAATTTTTCTTCATCTTAGGGATTTTGTAGATCATTCGGAAAAGGTCGAGGTCCCTTTCGCTTTATCTCAGATGGGTATAGCCAATGCGGTGGCCATCGCTCGTTCAAATGTTCCAAGAGCAATTTCGGGAATGAAAGAAAGTGGGCAGTTAATAGAGCGTCAGGCTCATGTAACTGGAGTTTCAAGAAAGAGAAAAGCCTACTTTCTAACTACAGAAGGGGCGATGGTGGCTGATGAAGTCTGGGCTAAAGTTTCGAAACAAAAAGTCAAACTTTTGTTACCAGATGGCAGGTCCGAACATATTTCCTTGTCTGATGCAATTGATATGTCGGATTTACCATTAAGGCATGTGGATATTCTAAGATATATGGATGATAACGGCGTTGTAGATTTATCATCTCTTTCTCCTGAATTAATTGAAAGAGATCTTTCAAAACATATCGAAAAACAACTTGTTTCATATCTAAATGATATGCCAAGAGCTAGACGATTTTTTGGTCGTGAAAATGAATTGGAGAACATGGTTGCATTGTTAGAAAACCGATCTAATTCCATATTAGTTCCAGGTATTGCAGGTATCGGTAAAACAGCATTAGCTGCAAAATTACTTGAAAGTTTTACTCATAGGAGAAATTTACTTTACCACAGGTGTCAAGATTGGGAAGGCTCCAGGGCATTCTTAGAAGCAATTGCCGAATGGCTCTCTGCAATTGGTAACAACGATCTTTCAGATTATATTAATTCAACTCCAGTACCTCAATCTTCAATTGCCGTCAATATGATTTGTCAAGGCCTTGAAGATTCTCCTGCATTAATTGTAATAGATGACTTACACAAAGTAGGAGACGAAACTCTAATCTCTTTATTGAGGGGCCTAACACTAAACATAACAAACTTAACTGAAGTTGGATTAGTAATGTTTTCCCGTTCTTTTAGGATGGTTGTTCCTGAGTCTGATTCAAGTGGTAAAATAGTGACGCTGGTAATTCCATTGGAAGGATTAGATGCAAACTCAAGTAAACAGATATTAACTGCAATCCCGGACCTTGAAGGTCAACAATTTTCTCATATTTTTTCATTATCTCGTGGACATCCTCTAATATTGGAATTAATAAACCGTGGAAGTGTTGGTGAAAAATTCCATTCTACTTTAGAGGCTTTTGTAGATCAAGAAATATTTAGCCGGCTATCAGGTCCAGAAAAAAGATTACTAGGCGCAATAGCAGTTTTCAGAGAGCCTGTGATGTTGGAAGCTATTAATTCAATTGAGAGTGAGACGGATATGTTAGATAACCTCGTCGAAAAAGGATTGGCAAGACAATCTGATTCTGAAACATATGATGTACATGATCTCGTGCGGGAATTCCTCGTAAGATCGATGGATGAAACATTACGTTTTGAATTACATTCCAATGCCGTCAATTGGTATAGGAATAAACGTAGTGGAGCCGCCGATACAATAGAATATATTCATCATCTCCATCTTTCAGGGAACAATGATGACTTGTCTAAAATATTGTTATCCGAAGGGCATGACTTAGTAACTGCAGGCCATACAGAATTATATTCAATATTAAAATCTTTAGAGTCTGATGACTTTGATAAAAATAGTTGGGGGCTAATAAGGGAATTGAGGGGCGATATATTGTCCGTCCAAGGCAGATGGGATGAGGCTGAGATAGAATACGATGCAGCAATGAAAAGTATAGGCAAAAATAAGATGATGACGGAATTATCTAGATTACTCTCAGCTAGGGCAGATATTGCCGTAAAGAGAGGTGCAATGGATGACGCACTTGAATTACATAGGAAAGCATTAGAAATCCAAATCTCGATTAGAGATGCGGTCGGTGCCGCCAAATCTTACAATAATATGGGCTATATTTTCCGAAGAAGAAAAGATACTAGGCATGCAATGGAAGTTTATGCAAATGTCGAGGAATTATTGAAATCTGAACAAAACTCTGATCTATGCGATGCTAGAATACGATTATCCTCTTCCTTCTTGGAAATGGGGGAATTAGATAAATCAAGGGAGCATGCTTTAATTGCTTACGACGAAACAAAAGATATCGGCCAAGAATTTTTACATGCAAGATCACGTGCTGTTCTTGGCAGATATTATGCTAAAATTTCTGATAATGATCTTGCTTTACATCATTATTCTGGTGCATTAGAAGAACTATCAAAACAAAATAACCCTAAAAGTGTTGTTGAAGTTTCAATATTATTGGGACAAGTGCTGATGGATGCTGGAAGGAATGATGAAGCAGCCAATCATTATCTTGGTGGTTTGGCAGTAGCTGAGGCCAATGATTTTAGGATGATGCAGGGAGAATTATTGGCTAGACTTGGTGCAGTAGAATCAGATCGCTCCCAAAGGATGAATTATTTACAGAGTTCACTCTCTGTATTTAGGGAATTAGGTGCAGTTGACAGGATGAAAGATGTACAAAATTCAGTTCATCGAGCTATTATGGGGCATTAAGTTTAATTCCTTATTTTTTTAATTTCTTCCGCTCCTAAAAAATGTGTAAATTCAGGCCCAATTTGTTTCGATATTGCTATATTTCCACAAAATTTTTCTTCAATGTGATACAGGACTTCACTTTCTGCTATATGAGGGGCATTGTTTTTCTCTGAAAGATGGCACAAAACTAGACTTTTTAACTTTGAATGAACAACTTCGGATAACAGCTCTCCCGTTTGATAATTTGAAAGGTGCCCTCCCCTCCCTGCAATTCTTCTCTTCAATGATTCAGGATAAGAACTATTCATTAATTTCTTTTGGTCGTAATTAGCCTCAATAGATATATGTTTACAACCTGCTAAATGTTTCTTCAATTCTAGTGTCGATTGTCCTAAATCTGTTATAAATGCGGCCTTTTCATTTTTTCCACTGTTGGTTATTATTGCTACATTATCTGCATTATCATGAGGGATAGGTACTGCTATAAAACTTAAATCAACTCCACATTCTACTCTGTCTAGGTTATTAAATGTACGGCATATTTCCATAGGTTCCCAGCCCATTTTTATTGATGTCTCAATATTACTATATAGAACTGAATCCCATTTAATTGAAGCCCTTTTAGCCGAATTAGAATGATCGCCATGATTATGAGTTACAATGATAGAATCAATTTCATCACCTTTCATTCCGATTCTAGATAATCTTTTTTCAGTTTGTTTCAATGAAAAGCCACAATCAATTAGAACATTACTCTCTTCTGTTCTTAGTAATGTTGCATTCCCTTTACTTCCGGAACCCAAATGTGTAATTTCTAAACTCATATTACTATGTTCGGGGCCTGCGCGGTGGCCTATGAATAAATGCTTTAAAATTAGCTAATAGTATTGATTTTAAGATAGCTTTATTTCTGCCGATGGCATTATTAAGTTTCAAACGTCTGAACTTTGCTCCATCAGTATGATAAATTAGTCCAGTTTGCTAAATTCATAATCTAGTGGTACCTATGCGTAGAAAACAAATCAGTGCTCTATTATTATCATTTTTGATTTTGAGTAGCTTAGCATTCGTTTCTCAAACTAGGCCTCAATCGTCTGTATCATCAATTAATCCAAATGATGCTGAAGGGGGTGAACCCCCAATTACGGATCAAGATGGCGATATGATACCTGACATGCACGAATTTATATTTGGAGAAGACATATATCTCGAACTAAATAATTTCAATATGATTATCAAGGGTTTAGATTCTTACAATGCAACTGACAATGTCACTGATCATGATAACGATGGAGCAACAGCATTAATGGAATATTGTTGGCCATTTACATTAGACACATGCCTTGATTCAGAAAAAAGAAACACATTGACAGGGAAGTCTCCAGATGATACAAAATCCGGACTTCGTGAGTATCTCGACCCTAGGGTCGCTGATACTGATGGTGATGGATTACCTGATGGTTATGAAATCTACATGTGCACTAGCGGAGGAGTAGGTTCAATGAATCCTCTAACTAATACTTGGGATTGTCTTTATTTCGATCCACTCGATAATAGGGATTTTTCGGATGATTTCGATCGTTGTGATAAAGACTTCAGTTGGGGTTGCGGAGATGGTTTTGATTTCAATAAAGATGGAGTTATAGACATCGGAGAGAAATTTACAAATACAGAAGAATATTTATTTGGCACTCCAGATGATTGGATTACAGAAAGAGATGGATTATGGTGTGCTGGACAAATTCAAGGGCTTAGCATCTCATCTTGTCAAGATATTTATGAGAGGCCAACTTTAGACGATGGATGGTTAGGGACTGATCCTAGATTTTCAGATTCTGATTATTATTCATGGGCAGACTCTACAGCTTCAGAATTAACAACTCTTGGAGATGGCATCCCTGATGGGTGGGAGGCATACAATGGACTAGATCCAAGAAATTATAGTGATTCCATTGCCGACCCGGATTATGATGGTTGGGATGCTAACTCGGACGGATTCATAACTCCTGATATTACTACTAATACGGCTCATTGGGGTGAAGAATTTAGTAGTTATGAAGAATACCTAGTAGATTATGATAGTGGCGACGGAGTAGCCCCCGGAGTCATGGGGATGAAATTATTAAATGAAGATGGAGAAATGATTTCATTCAATCACAAATCTAAAAATTCATTAGTTGATACAGCAATCAATAGTATTATTTCTGATTTCCAAAGAAATCAACTTATAATTGGTTCAAAATATGGAATTTCAATTTTAGATCCCTTTAGAGGGTCATCTACTTTGTTCAATCTAGGTCAAGGAATTCAAATGAATACGATGGAAAAGTATGAAATCGGTAGTGAAAGTTATTTATTTTTAGGAACTAACATCGGCCTTCATGCAATAAAATTAGATAACGGGATGCCGAATTTAAACTCTATGTATACTTTTGAAGTGGGTACCATAACAAAATTAACAAAACTAGAAACTCAAAGTAGCAACTTAGATATTTTAATTTCTGGTAATTATGATGCATGGAGAGTTAGGTTATATGACGGTTTTGAAAATGAAATATACACTGAAAATATTGAGCATTTATCCAAATTATCGAATCTACTAGATTCCTCTAATGCCTCTATAACGGCAATGGCACATGTGGAGATGGATGGTAGAATTCCTTTACTCTTTATTGGTACTGATGCCGGATTGATAGCATGGAATACAACCGATGGTTCTTCTTCAATAGGAGCTCCCTGGTGGATATTTAATCGTTCAAATGCAGAGTATTTTATAAATGAAAATTTATATGACTCTTCTACGACATCAAAAGTAAATTTATTAGAAAAAGAATATTCAAACGGAGATTTTACTGGATTATGGCTTGGAATGGCTGGAGGAATATATTTGATAGAACTGGACTTAATAATATCTCAACCAACTGAAGCTTTCAATAATGATAGGATGCTAAATATAGACAATATTCTTGATGGTGCCAATGATATAAGATCTATTTTCTCTTATCAGGGGAAGGTATTGCTTGGGTCAAAATTTGGCACATGGTGCTTGGAAGGAAATGCACAACAAGGAATATTGGGCATGTACCTAAATCAAACAATAATTCCAGGTCTGGTAACTTCATTTGCTATGCTGGAGTATCAAGGTGAAGAATGGATATTTGGAGGAATATCTCCAGGAGAATATATGAACATAATACCATTAAATCCATTATCAAATGACTCAGACCTTGATGGCATGTCAGATGGATGGGAATTTGTTAATGGTTTAGACCCCACAGATCCTTACGATGGTGAAAGAGATATGGATAATGACGGAGTGCAATATATCTCAGAAGATGGTAATTTATTTGATAGACTTTGGACGAATCTAGATGAATTTAGATTTAGTTCTGTGGCAAATTTTGGAGATAATAGTACAGATCCCAGGAATGTTGATTCAGATGGAGATGGTTTATCTGATGGTGAAGAATATTGGGGGTGGTTCCCTGATTCTACTAATTTTAATTGCCATTATCTGAATGGCGAATATATCTGTGACGGCATCTCCGGAGAAAACGCACGAGCTGTGCATTTGGAAGGATGGTTGGGCTCAGGAACAGGTGGGGGGACCGATGGACCAACAGATCCTACAAACTCAGATACAGATGGCGATGGTATGCCAGATGGTTGGGAAATAGAAAATAGAAGATGGATTGGCGATGAATATACAGGGGGGAATAGATGGACTTTAGACCCTCTTAATTCAAATGACGCATATGAAGATGCAGATGGAGATGGTTTAGACAACATTTGTGAATATAGATGGAGTAATTTATTGGATTTGACCCTAAGGGAAGGTTTGCCAACCCATGGCGAAACCTCAGAAGCTGCAAAAAATTGGACACATACGGACCCCAATTCTATAGATTCTGATGGCGATACTCTTCCGGATGGATGGGAGGCGCGATATTCTTGTAATTGGTCACCAAGGAATGTTGGTATCAATCCACTAAATGGATCTGATTATTTGAATAACCCCGATGGAGATGGATTTGATGTTAATTCTGATGGCATACTTTCATTGGAAGAACAATTAGTTAATTGGATGGAGTATTATCTTAATACAGATATTTTATATGGAAATTCTACTTCATCAGGATTGATTTATCCAGATAATTTTTCTACCAAACTTTATCATGAATCGTGGCAAGGATTTGCATCAGATTCATTTGGTGATCACTCTAGCTTATTTTATTCAGCTTTAGTGGAAGGAATTGTTACAAATGATATTGGATCTTCCAATCCTCTGGATCCCGATTCAGATAAAGATGGAATGCCAGATGGATGGGAATTTTACCATGCCAGATGGAGTTTATTTGAGCAATCTTGGTCATTAAATTTAGTAAATGAAGGTGACAATTTAGGCGATCCAGATGGAGATGGCATGAATAATTGGGAGGAATACAATGTAATATCTAGTGAAATAAACGAAATCAGTGACTCTATTTCCTCTCCTCAATTTTTCTTAATGAGTGTTGCTGGCGAATTAACATCAATGCCATGGATAGGTGCGGAATCTCCTCTGTCCTTTGGCGATTTTCTATCTGATGAACAAACTAATGTTTCAGGATTAACTGCTGATCCTAACAATCCTGATACTGATTCAGATGGCATCCTAGATGGCATAGAACTAATTTTTACAAAATGGAATTCTACCGATGAGGTATGGACTCTAAACCCATTAGTCCCTGGTGATGGCAAGTATGACTCTGATTCAGATGGCATCACCGATATTTTAGAACTTAATATGACTTATAATAATCCTATTAATGGGGGGCTATCGCCTTCCGATGCTCCAAAATTCTGGAATGAGGCCGATAATATTAATCATCAAGAATCTATTAATAGAATTTACAGAATTATATTTGCTAAGGAAGGTCGGGCGAGTTTAGCAATGCAACAATTCATTGATTGGGAATTGGGAATGACTCCAAAACCTCTTCTTGAATCTATATTTGGAATCACTGATCCGAATTCAGCAGATACTGATAGGGATGGTATGAGTGATGGTTATGAATATTGGTTCACGGAATGGGATCTCGAACAAAATTCATGGACCATGAATCCTCTTTCTGATTATGATGTTAATATCGATTCTGATTTGGATTCATTCGATTGTAATGGCGATGGTATAATTTCAGACTCTGAATCATATGATAATTTAGCTGAGTACGATGCCAGGATATATGGTAAGCGGTTGGCAATTGACACAATTCCAAATGGCACTGGCTTAGTTTCATATGGTAAGGATGCAATAATAGCCCAAATTGAAGAAAATGGATTATCTCAAGATTCCGCTAAAGGTGTTCTTTATTCCATCTTTTCTTCAAAAAGTATTTCGTCTTTTGAAAAAATTGGTCTTATTAATGAAATAAATCCCGATAATTTCAATATTAGCTTAGCAGGAATCAGTGACCCAAATGATGCCGATTCCGATAGGGATGGAATGCCAGATGGTTGGGAATATTGTTATTCAATATATGGAGAGTTTTTACCTATTAATTCATACAGGTGGTCTCTAAACCCGCTGAACCCTTTGGATGTTAATTATGATCCAGATGCTGATGGTTGGTATGATAGAAATATAGAAGATGTGCCAGCAAATCAAGGAACTTGGATTAATAGGGAATTTTCCATGGGTCCAATAACCGATCAAATTAATCAAGGCACATTTAATTTATACTTCAGCAATTTGATGGAATATCATAATCAGACTCACCCTTTAGATGATGATACTGATCATGATTCGATAATCATGAATCCCGTATTTGAAGGAGGAATTATTACTAATTATGTTAGGGATACTAGTCTATCTGATGGGCGTGAAATATTCAAATATGGTACAAATCCTCTTGACAATGATACTGATGGAGATATGATGCCAGACTTTTATGAATTTTATAGAGGATGGAATGAAACTAATGATAATTGGTCTTCATTATTGAAAATTGAGGTCCAATGGTATCAGGTATCTTCAACAAATTGGAAACCAGTAGATGTATCTAAGGGGTATATTTCTAGACCTAATTTAAATTGGACTTGGTTTACTCATGATGCCACTAGCCCAATTGATGCAGGTTTTGATGCTGATAATGATGGAGATTGGAATTGTTCTTCAGGGACATGCACTTATGTCCCCTATACAAATTTTCAGGAGTATTACGCTACAGTCAACGCTACATTATCGTCACCATCTCTTGTCAGGGCTGCAGGTTTATACGATTGCTCAGGTGAAATAGTCGAAGAATGGTGGCAACTACGGCAATCATTATTGGGAACTTGTTCTGGAAATAATGCTATCTCTTCAAATTATTTACGTATGAATAAGATTAATGATGATGATATGTTATATTCTCTTATTATAGATGATAATGATGATAATTATGAAATAACTAATACTTCTGACGACTTAATATATACAAATGGCGCATGGACGGACCAATACAATAGATTTGCAGGAGATCAATATCATTTGCCAAATGTAGGCTTAGGGGAATTTGTGTTTGGTTGGTGGGTCATCGATATTGATGGCGATATGATAGCAGAAGGAACTGATCCAAGTAATTGGGATACTGATGGAGATTGGTTAAATGATTATTTTGAAATAAATGATGATTTATTAGATGGAATTAGGGGTAATAGCGGCTCCCCTATCAGATATGATGACCGAACTACATAGAGTACTATTAATGCCCCCCCCTCTACGGTTGACTATGGAAGATAACTCAGATTCTATCCCTCCAATTGAATCTCCAATTGAGGACAAATTACTATTCCTTCAAGAAAATATGGTTAATTTTATTAATCAATATAATCTTCCATTAGTAGAAGTATCTTTAGTTATTTCAAAATATATTCGTATTTTGTCAGACTCTTTAAATTTAGAGGCTGAAAAAGTAAACGAGAAAATTCCTTATTCGGAAATGGAAAATCCCACTATTGAAAATGTTGTAGATAGTAATATTCAATCTTCTTTTCCATTAGAAACGGTATTAAAAAACGTAGATATAGATAGAATGGATATATTTGATACCATTATTAGGACAATAATAAATTCAACAGAAATGCCCTTCCTTAATGCTATATCTCTGTTGAAAGATTGGGAATCGATAACAATAATTCAGTTATCAAAATCTTCTAAACCAGGTCACCTATTTAGCCCAATAGAATTACCTGAGAATTTTTGACAATCTTTTTATTTCGATGCTATAATTTTATTAGAGGTCCACCAAGAATCAATTATTGACCAAATATATAATAGCGGCCACAATATTATGGATAATATTAAAGGAAGTTGAATCAAACTCCAACTAAATGCCTTATTATGTTCCCTGTTAAAATGTTGACCAAGGTATAAGAAAGGAATTAAAGATATTAATATTGAGAAAATAGGTCTGAAGGCCCCCCAAGGTCCAATTCCTCCACTCATCTCGTGCCATATAACTCTCAAAACGCCGATTGGATTTACTTTAGTCTTTTCAGGTTGGAGACTTACTACGTATTCACCCTCCATGTACATTGCCAGAGGTCATTACCAATCAATATAACGTAAATTTTAAAAATTTTAGACAGTTTATTCTTCTTCCGAATCCTTCTCCATTGTAGGATTACCAAATTTATCAAACCATTCTACTGGTTCACCATTTTTCTTCATGGATAACTCATCATTCATTTGGCGAGGTATGTCTTCTCGTCCATGGTGCCATGTTTGATCTTCTAACCAAATTTCAAGATTATCTTTTTCAATTGTTATTTCCATGGTCCCTCCTAATGGAGAATCATCTATCACAAATGCTATTTTTCCTTTTACCGCTGCTTGCCTTGATATGGAAAAATTAGTTTCATTAATGTTGATTTTTTGAGTCATTACATCAAATGCTGTATCCAAGATTCTTTGCTTTCTTAAAATTTCAATGAAGTTTTCCAAATTTTCAGACGTTCCTTCGGCTGTTATTCTTTTTCTTGAAGTGGGAAAAGATTCTTTAGTTATTAAAATATCTGATCTCCAATCTGGAAATATTTCCTTTATTGATTGAAAAACAATTCCTATGTCTTCAAAAGGTTGTAGGCAGGTAGAGACGCGTATGGCCAGACTCATATTCTTCGCAGTATCGATTAGGTCATGATTGCTATGGTTTGAAGTATCATTTAAACGAACACTTGAAACGATAAATTACCAAGGAAGAATTATGGAGGAGCGGTCTACTTTGATTTCAGTTGCACTAACAATCTTTCCATTGATGTGTTTAATTGCTTTAAGGATAATTTTACCTACATTTGATGAAGTCTTATCTAATGATTTAAAATCAGAATTAATAGCGTATTTATTTGTATTATTATTAGGATTATTGGTGGTTTCAAGATACAGGGTAATTGAAGATCATGAATACCATCGTTCAAAAGCCATCCGTAAACTCTCTAAATCTTATAAATTAGAAGATAGAGGTTTATGGGAAGATAGTGGAAAAGTATTGAGTAAGTTAGAAATGAATGCCAAAATTAACTCAAATAATAAAAATTCTTTAAAAATAAATACTTTAATGAAAGGCAATATAGGGGCAATAAACAAAGAAAGAAATGAAGAGATAATTGAAAATATTATTACAAATAATGGTGAATCATTGGGATTACTTGAAGATGATAAGGCCACCATAGCCGAAAAAAAATCATTATTAAATTATCTAAAAAAAATTCCAGGTATTTTTAATCAAATGATAGACAAAGCAGCAATAAATAAAATCAATAAAAATATAAAAAAACAAAAAAATATAATCCAGCATAAAAAACATGAAAAAATATCCTTGGAAGATGAAAAATGGAGCGCGTCACCTTCCAAATCTTTCTCAAATATATTAGTATGTAATTCTTGTAAATCACTTAATAATGAGGGGATAAGCTACTGTACGTCTTGTGGCGATTATCTCCCTTGAAAGGGAACGATTGAAAAAAGTCAGTATAAGTCGGAGGGATGAGTTAACCATGGGAGATAAGCGCGATTACTATGAAGTTCTTGAAATATCAAAAGGAGCTAGCGACTCAGATATTAAAAAATCATTTAGAAGTTTGGCCCGAAAGTACCACCCAGATAAAAATCCAAATAATCCTGATGCTGAAAATAAATTCAAAGAAATTCAAGAAGCGTATGCTATACTTTCAGACCCCCAAGAAAGAAATAAATATGATACTTATGGCCATAATCGACCAGGGGGATCACCTTTTGGCCCGGGTGGATTTCAAGGAGTAAATATCAATATTGATGATTTATTCGGCGGCGGATTTGAGAGTATATTTGGTCAAATATTTGGTGGTTCTAGATCTAATAGGCGAAATAGAGGTGGCGACCTACTAATCAGGCACACCGTGCCCTTCCAAGCCATACTGAGTGGTTGGGATGATGAGTTAGAAATAGAAGCTCTAAATTCATGTCCTAAATGTGATGGTCGAGGGTCAAAAAATCCAGATGGGACTAAGTCCTGCCCTTCTTGTAATGGCAGAGGAAGGGTCCAACGAGTGGAACGTGTTGGCCCTTTTGCCCAACAAGTCGTTTCTGATTGCCCTTCTTGTAAAGGAAATGGGGTAATAGTTTCTAATCCTTGTAATTCATGCAAGGGGGAAGGAAGGTCGCATCAATCAAAGAAAATAAAATTTTCAGTCCCTCCAGGTATAGCAAATGGTAATCGAATTAAAATTACTGGCCAAGGAGAAGCAGCCCGTGGCAACGGAGGAGATAATGGTAATTTATATATAGAAATTGAAGTTGAGGAACATCCTTGGTTTGAAAGAGATGAATCTGATATTTTGATGGCCTTACCAATAAACTATGCTGATTTACTATTGGGAACTACTATTGAGATACCTCATATCGATGATAAAATTTTGAAAATAAAAGTTCCAACAATGTCCAAACCTGGTGATACCATTACAATCCAAGGCCGTGGGTTGCCTCATATGAGGTCAAGTAGAGGCAGAGGCTCCGTCACTGTACTATTAAAATTAGAAATACCAAATAAAATATCTAAAACATTGAAAAATAAATTGGTTAAATTACGAGATGATATTAAAATATCATCCTCAACCTTAGAAGAAAGTATCACAGAAGAAGCAAATAAAAGAAGGGGAAAATAATTATTCTTCTTCGGTCCAATTGATTGCTAATCTCGATGATGCAGCCATAGGTTTGCCTCCTACGAGGCCAGATAGTTGAAAATCTATATTTAATGGCCCATTTGCTATAGCTACTTTCAGAAATATGCTATTTCTTTTTTCTAATGTCCCTAAGAAAATTTCATCACCATCGAATATTTGTTCAGGCGTTATTTCGCTAATTGTCACAGCTGGGCCTTCTGATGCAAAAATCCTAATTGCTGCCATATTCCATATCTTATTACTTGTATTCAGCCCAAGAAGTAAATTAGTCCCATCTTCATTTATTTTCCATATGCATACTTCAACTTGTTCAGTAAAATGTTTCAGTTGGGGGTCCCCCCATTCTTGAATTACTGATTCCCATGGGCTGTCTCCGAGTTGATGTAATGAAGATATTATTACATCTTTATCTATATCTTTAGATATTTTAGCTCTTAAATTAGCTAATCTTTTTACTTCATGTTGTTCTATAAAAATTAGCTTTTTATTACCTCTCAAGTTCTCTTTATTCCACCATATTACTAGCATCATAGGAGATAAGAACATAATTCCAACAAAGATATAAAAGTTAGTAAACATACTTGATAAATCTTCCAATTGTGTATTATCTTGTTCATATATTTTAAATTCAGGGCTTAAAAAACTATACTCTATTGCCCCTGATTCTCCATTTTTTTTCTCTATCCTTAATGCATGAATTCCCTTTGGTGCGATAATTTCAGATCCATTAGTATAATTAATTATCATTCCATTTTCTTGATTCAAAATAATTATCTGAATATTAACTTCACCCTGGGATTGATTGAGGTAAATGTGCGACCCATTTTCTTCTGTGACCTCTATTGCAAAAATATCAATTTCATCATCATTATCAAGCATTCCAGTATATTCATATCCATTATTGTTTATTTTTAACCAATTATCATCTATAAGTCCATGCTGCCAAATATAATCAGGGGCATCTCCTAAATTTCCTCCATCTCCAATTACGTCAGCCACTAAGCCTATTTCCCATGATACTGAAAAATTTGATGTAATTCTAAACTCTATTGCCTGAGCGAGGTCGTTTGTATGGATTTCATCAGGGCAATGATTTACACTTTCAATATACTGTGTTTCATTACCTCCAGTTTGATGGAAAAATATTTCTATATTCACCTCATTAGAAAATTTGCATATTAACTTTAAATCCATCTTAGAGCCAATCCTTACTAAAAGGGAATCTCCTTCGTAGTCAGAAGATACAATATGGCCTAGAAATTCCTCTCCAAATGGTAAAGCAGTGCCATGAATCCAAGGATTAGCTAATTCTGTTGAATCGGGAGATTCTTTGCTTGAATCATATCTTATAATTTGAAATTGATACGGCGAATATTCCATTTCCACGGATGGTACTATTCTTAACCATAAATCCCCTTCTGGATATTCGAAATAATATTCTTCATCAATATTCGATGATAAATCTTCGATTAATGTTTTAATTTCACCATTACTATTCCATATCTCGATATTCATTTCATTTGAATGGACAAAATTCTTTATTGCAATCATGTCTCCATTATTCCCGATTATATTGATACTATCTTTATCATCATCAGAAGTTAAGGCACCAGTGTATATGGCCCCTTGGACCCCATTATTTTTTTTACTGCATTTATCCAATTGACATACTGATGTTGCCTCCAAGGATTCAATTGAATCATCATGATTAGATAATGGTATATTGTTTGGTAGATCTTCTTCTTCAACTGTTCCGTTATAATTAAATATAAAATTTTCACTTATTTGAGAAATATCAACGCTTTCATCCGCTACCAATTTCCAAGATAATTGTCCATCTGACCACCCCGACCAAGTTACTCTGTGAATATCTGAAAAATTACTTACCTCTTGATTATTATTTATAATTAGTTCCATACCTTCACAAGAAATTTCCTTGCAGTTGTATTCAATAAATATGGGTCCTCTATTATCTTTACCCTCTTCTAATAAAATTACATTGTTTTCTGTTTGTGCAATTGCATTTGTATGTAAGGTAGGATTTAACAAAATAATTGTTAATACCAATACATACCTACTACGCACAGTTAGCCCGAACGCACTTCACATTAGAATGCTTCAAGCGAAATGCATCACCCGTGGACCTCATGGAAGGTCGACCGTTAGCCCGGGGAGTTGAAGCCCGTCAACGTTTTTCTCGTATTTTTTCACTTGGAGATAGGAATAATCCATTATCTTGGTCTCCTTCATTAGTCCTTAGTGACTTGGATCCGCAATTACCTATTTCTATAGCTCCCTTTGCATCTAAAAGGAATTCAGCATCAATCCCAGGTACTGTGTCGGTTACTACACGAGGTAATTTTTGTTTTCCTTTTGATTCTATAGATACATGGGTATCTAGCGAAGGATTGATATTACCTCCTAGTCTTGCAGAATCAGATTCTGGCATAACTAGTTCAGGTTCCGAAGTAATCTTAGTTTCTTGGCAATCTTTGCATCATGATGCACAACTAAATGACGAAGATTTAGAACCATCTATTATAGTCCTGGTAGATGCACCTCAATTGGTAAAAAGTCAAGGCATGTTAGTCGATGCTTTGGACATAATAAGGGTAAAGTTCCCTTCTTCATTAATTTGGACGCCTGGCATCGGAGGGCCAGATAATTGCGCTTTACTTTCTTGGCTGGGTGTAGATTTGTTTGATCTTTCTCGGTCAAGGAGTGCTGCAGCGCTTGGCGTAATATTGACCATAATGGGCCCAAGAGAGGTAGATCATTCGATAGAAGAAAAGTCAGACATCAATGCGCAATGTAGTGAATGGATTAGTGCAATTGCTGCTACAAGATCAGCTATTCGAGAAGGATCATTAAGAGAATTAGCAGAAAGGCAGAGTACTTCAAGTCCCAAATCTGTTGAACATTTACGATTTCACGATACAAAGATGGCCAAGTTAGAGGGAGGTAGGGCAGGTCTTGCCAGAATACTTGGCCATAATGCAGTACTTAGGTGTAATTCATTTACTAGCCGTTCTGATGCCCTGATACAAGATTGGCGAAAAAGGGTGTCCAAATTTCACACACCCCCCAAGCATCAAACCGATGTTCTATTACTACTTCCTTGTTCAGCAACAAAACCATATAGGTTATCTCAAAGCCATCAGAGATTTGCTAGATCGATTAATACTCGAGGCGTACATGAAGTCATGGTCACGGCTCCTTTAGGGTTAGTGCCTAGGGAATTAGAAGATATCTGGCCAGCTAGTAATTATGACATACCTGTGACTGGAGATTGGGATAATGATGAGTTAGAAATAATAAATGATATGATAAATAAATTAGTTAAACGTGTTCAATATTCTAGGGTAATAAACCATTCTGGAATGAAAGTAGATGTTGATGGAATAGAAGTTATAGATACTAGAAATGGCTCATCTGCCGGCTCTTCTGATTCTCTAGCCACACTTAACCTTGAAATAAACAGGGCAATTGAAGACTTTAAAATCCCTAAGATAAAAGAAAGTATACACCGTTTAGGAAAGTTAGAGGCATTAAGTAGATTTCAGCATCAAAGTGATAAGTGGTTGGAAGGTACTAAAATAGAAGGAAGACCTCCGATTTTTACCATCAAAAAAGATGGTTTACAATTGGCTCAATGGAACCCAAGAAGTGGAAGGTTCGCCTTTTCTAAATCTTGCTTAACAATTTTAGATGAACACAACACACTCTCTAAAATTCATTTGAATAAGACTCACGTTTGGAAGGGGGATTTATTTTCCACTAATGTAGATTATATAGAGGGTGAAATAAGACGAGGCGATGAAGTTTTAGTCTTTCAAAATGATAAACTAATTGGTTCGGCAAGGGCAGAAGCTCCTGGCTGGGAATGGCCGGATGGCCCCGGACGCTTGGGCCGAGCACAACATCGACTTTGAAGCATATTCGAAACCTATCCTTGCGTAGCGATTAAAGAGGAAGGGTTAGTCGCACGCATGTCCAAGGTGATTATGAATGGCACGTATGCACAGTAATGGTAAAGGAAGTAGCGGCTCTCAGAAGCCCAATTCCCAGGCTCCTCCTGCTTGGTCAAACAACGATAAAAAAGAAGTAGAAGAGTTAATACTGCAACTTTCCGGGGAAGGCAACTCTACTGCGGCAATTGGAACAATACTCAGAGATAGATATGCTGTGCCAGATGTTAGATTAGTTACCGGGGAAAGAATTTCTCAAACTTTAATTAGAAATAATGTTACTATAACCTATCCAGAAGATATGATGAACTTAATGCGCCGAGCATTGGGATTAATTGATCATTTAAATTCTAATAAAAAAGATTTACACAATCGTAGACAATTAGAATTATGTGAATCAAGAATACGCCGGTTATCTAGATATTATAAGAAAAATGGTATAATTGCAGATTCCTTTGCATACAAAAGAGACCAATTAAGATTAATGGTTGATTAATTCTCAATCAAAAGTTTTGAATTACTAATCTGTATCAGATTACACATGAAGGACTTACTGGAAGATTTATTGTTCTCCGGAATTTCAGAATTGTTTTGTCAATTTGCACATGATATTAAAAACTCCAAAACTACAATATTGCTTACAGCCCCTCCTGACATTATTGGCGTATTGTCATTAGCTCCATTGGAAGCTTCATTATTGGATGCTAACATTTCCTATAGGAGAAGATTTACTAAAAAACCAAATGAGTATGGGCCTTCGATAAATATTACAAATTCAGATGAGAGTTCTGGTCCTTTTTTGGATTCTAATACGAACTCATTATTTCTTTCTGATTTGATAGTCGATGGTTTGACAGGAACTTTTGGAAATTCCAAAAAGGGTCCATTAACGACAATTTCACAGGCCCATGCTCTTGCTCAGAAAATTTGCCCTAGTAGTCCCAGACTTAGAAAATTACGGCCGTGGATATTGTCAGGTAATTGGTTAGATGATTCTCTTGACAATACATATGATCCCGTATTTTCTAAATTAAAAGATATTCTAAAAAATGAGGGCTCGATACGTATAGTCCCAATAACGGAAGTAAATTTGCCATATATGGAAAATTTAACCTGGATTGATAAAAAATATTTTAAAGAAATCGTCGCAAATTGGCCTAATTTAAATTTTAAAGAGAAATCAAATTCTTTATCGATTTTAGCCAAACCAGTATTGAATCAAAACCTCCCTTCAACTGCCCGGGCAGAGGAACTAATTTGGAATCGTATCCTTGGCCCGGGCTGGGATACCGATATTGCAGGCCAAATATATTTTCAAATCATTAAATGGAATAAAAATAAAGAAATATTTACCTCAATGGAATTACTAGATGACTTATTAAAAAATGGAGTACTAAATTAACTTTCTAATCGTAATATGCTGTTACAATCGGAACAAGGCATTCTCAATGGTCTAACCGTGGATTGTACCTGATTCGATTTTCCACAAGAAGGGCATTTTACATGGGGGCCTCCAATTTTCTTACTTATTTTGTCCATAGTGGTTGATGAGGGTGAAACCAAAGATATAGGGAATACTAATAATACACTAGTAGAAACTATTCCCAATACTATTTGTAGTGGTAAACCCATCCAATATATTGAGAATGCTAGAAGTCCTAAGACTAGTACTGTAATCATCGTGGGGACTCTGGCTCTTCTTTTTGTCAATGCCATCCCAATGACTAAGGCTACAGACAATGCTAGGACTGATATCATTGCAGAAACAAGTGGGCTAAAGAAAAATGAACTCGGAGGGACAAACTCTATTCTAAATTCAAGATCAGAATCTAAATTATTTTCTTCAATAGTAATGGCTTCCATGATTATCCATCTCCTTAGGGTATAGTCTATTTCATCTGCATAAATGTCTCCTAATCCTGTTAAAATGTTAGTTTTTAATACAATATTAAGTGAAATTTCATCCCAATATTTATCAGCAGATGGCCTAATAAAATTTTCAACTAATATTTGCCTTTGATCCTCTTCAATGGTGTAAGTTGTCTCCAAGGTAATTATTATTTCTTCAGAATTAAATGCTCTAGTTTTTCCCATGTTTATATTTATCTCTGTCGGTCCTAGTTCTACTGGATCAATTCCAATGATTGATTCTATTTCTAAATATAGGCCATTTGCAAAGAATGATTTGAGATCAGATCTTGACCCTACTAGATGACTTTTCAAAGCTAGGATTTCGGAATCATCAACTTTACCATTATGTTTTTCTGATGATTTAATTGAATCTGAGTAAGAATTTAGGTTCTTCCACCAACTATTTGAATCTAGAGTGCTATTGCCTATGTTGTCCAATCCCCACCTTATCCATTGAGACATCGCGCCATCAAACTCAATCGAAATCAGTCTTTTAACTTCGTTTCCCTTAAATGTAGAATCTATATCTACTTCAATTGAGGAACCACCATCTCTTAGTGGTTCGTTCTCAGGGTACCAATCAGAATTGCCGCTATCCTCTCCAACTACAATTTCATGAGTTTTATTTGATTCTAATGTTAATCCAGGTTGGGGACTTAACTCAAATTTAAATTTTATAATGCCATCTGAATTATCTGGTATTTCCCAGACAAATGTTACTTCTACTCCGTTCTCTCTTAATATCGCAATAGGTTTTTCACTAATTTCAATATTCTGAACCTTGGCCCCACCTTCTGATTTAGACCACATGTCATTATCAAAGCCAGACTTAATCATCACTGGTAGGTATGCTAAATTACCTATGACACTTGCTTCCTTAATAATTATTTCAATTAAAGGTAATTTAACAGTTATGCTGCCCTCATATTCCTCTGATCCCCATAAGAAGAATATACCAGTATCTTCTCCTGGACTAGAAAATACTAAGTTTTGTACACTCAATGTCACTTCAAGGTTATCTCCTTCTGATATTTCACCTTGTACAATATCAATTGGGATTTCTAAAATTCCTTCACCAGTTATTAGTATATCGGGCATATTTAGTGAACCTTCATATGTATTACCTCCTACTTTTAACTCTAAAGTTGCATTTAGAGTAAATCCTGTCGCACCTTCTAATTTATATGGTATTGAAAAAGACCAAGTTCCAGCTTCATACTCCCCCTCTGTCTGCCAAATTACATCCCAAGTAGCTATTTTTACTTCTCCTCCTATGGATGATGTAACCTTAACTTCTTTAGCATCTGACTCCAAGTCTGAATAGAAAGGAGACAATATTCCTTCATCAGGTTCTCCAATTAGAAATAGATCAAATTCCTTCTCAGTACAACAGACTTCAGATTGTTGGCCTTGTATACTTATTGGCATGAAAATTATCACTGTAATTAGTGTTGTAAAGAAAAAAGCGCTAGCCCTATCCTGCCTTATCATCCTTCCTCTGATTGACCTCATGCCCTTGAATGCGCCGCTTAAAAGATTATTATAAATGCTAAATTGTCATATAAAATTAACCATGGAGCCATATCATCTCTACAATGCCATTTTTCAAAATCTTTTCTATTTTAGCAAATCCTACTCGTTCTAATTGGTAAATATTTCCTTCTTCTAAATTATAATTTTCTATTAATCCTTCATATGATACTACTTCATTTCCATCTGGGATATGGAGGATAGCTTTACAGGAAATGGATTCTAATAACCAATGAATGATTCGTCTTTTATCTGTTCTTTCCAATGATTCTATAATTCCCTCATTTTTGATTAATGATATATCGGCAAAGTCCTTTAGTCTTAGTTTTGAGTTAGAATCAAAATCATCAAATTCAATTAATAATGAATCTAAATTCTCTTGTATTGGCCATATTCGATTTCCCTTTACTGTTCCTTCTGGATGATTTGCCAATTCTAATGGCGCCAAGATATCATTTATTTCTTTGCTCCATGACAAATTTATTTGAACTGGATTTCTTACAAATGTTCTTCTTGATGTACTGGAATCTATTTTTTTAACATTAAAGGATTCTAATGTTTGCATTGATATTGAAATGTCTTTTTGGGATAAGCCCAAATCTAACCAGAAATCTCGAAGTGCATCAGAATCAAAACCTCTTCTTCGTAAAGATTTAATTGTTGGTAATCGAATATCGTCCCAACCAGTATATTCATTTTCTAATATCGATAGTTTCATACCGGATGTAGAAAAACCACCAAATTCAAACACCTTTACTCTTCCCCAATACATTGTTTCAGGGTATTTCCATCCAAAATGCTCATACAGCAATTTTTGTTTTCTTGTACTATCCATCAAATCTTTACCTCTGATTATATGTGTCACCCCTTGTTCATGATCTTCTATTGCACTTTGGAAATCTAATAACGGCCAAACTTTGTACTTATTTCCCACAACTGGATGATCATTATGCTGTATTCTCAAAGCCGGCCAATCTCGTAAAGCTGGATTGGGCAAGTCCATTGAAGTTTTGACTCTCACGACTCCTTCTCCCTCTCTCATTGTACCATCAATCATTTTAGCCCAATCAACAAGATTTTCACGTGGTGTTCTATTTCTATACGGGCTACTTTCTCCTGCATCTCTTAATTTTTTAAACTGTAAAGAACTGCATTTACATACATATCCAAAACCTTCTCTGATCATTGCTTCAGCATACTCAAGATATACTGGCATACGCTCACTAGCACGGATGACTACATCTGGTCGTTTCCCTGTTATCCATTCATACTCCTCCTCTATCCATTCATAAGCATCAATTAAGGGTGGCTTTACTTTGGTATCGGTATCATCAAACCTTAATACGACCTTCCCATTATATTTTTTTGCAAATTGAGAGTTTATTACTATCCCTCTTGAATGTCCAATGGTCAATGGGCCATTGGGATTCGGTGCAAATCTTAGTACTACTTCTCCAGAGGTGGAATTTGGTAAATCAGGTAACCCTGAACGCCTAATTTGCTTCTTTCTAACCAATGCATCTGGATCTAATTCTTCCAGAACATCTCTGATATAGATTAAACCCTTGGCAGAGGCTATTTGATTGGCTCTTTCTACTTCAGTTTCAATTAAATTTTTCAGATCTTTTGCAAATTCACGTAAGTCTTTTCTTTCTGACATTATGCGCCCAAGAACACTACCTGATTTGCCATTACCTTCATACTCTAATGTATTCTGAAGTGCATATTTTCTCACAACTTCTTGGACATCGTTGCCCCAAACTTCATCCGCGCCCATGTCTATAATGTGTCACGGATTATAATCTGCATTTCACCATTCTTATTCCATCCAACCATCGAGAGTAGTTTGAGAGTGTTTTTTTCTCGACGTACCCCTAGAGTGAAGAGGTGTATCATGTTTATCTAGCCATGCCTTTTTTGTTGTTTTCCAACTCCATCTTAGCTCTTTATGAGGGCATTTTCCTAATATCATTTTTTTAATTGCAAGTATTGTTATGGGATCAGAAGGATACCCTGATCCTATTTTATGGTCTAGTTTATTTTCAATTTTTATGATTTCCTCATCTCTCGTAACCTTTGCTATTATGCTGGCAGCACCTACGATTGCATCTAATTCATCCATTTTATGTTTTGAGATTATTTCATTATCTTTCCATGAGTTTCCTAGTTGGTCTATTATTGACTCTCCAAATCTACGTTCATTTACGTCACAAGCATCAACACGTATCTGATCACCAGCTTCAAAACTACTCAATTCTATTATAGCCTCAGCAAATAGCTTTACTTCTAATGTATTAAGATTAGCGTGACTTCTTTCTATGTCAACTCTGTAGGCTGAACAAATATTGACAAATACATTCCAATTTCTATTCTTGACCTCCATCATTAATAATTTATATATTTTTTTCCTATTAGTTCTAGTTAACTTTTTAGAATCATCAACTCCAATTTCTTTAAGTATATGGTAATCTGATTTTGGAATCTTTAATGCGCACACAACTAAAGGCCCAATTACTGGGCCCCTACCGGCCTCATCAATTCCTATTACATGGCGCGACACGTTATCGCAACGGTCTCTAAATTATTGTTTTATCGTATATGTTGACTCAATGATGAGAAATCTTAATCCCCTCTTCCCTCCTTCCAATGGCATGCCACCTATATGGCCATTCAAGAAAAAGAAATCTACTTCGCGCCTGAAAGGAAATAAATATACAGAAAATATAATTGAATATGAGAGAAAAAATGATACAAAAACTGAGGAAAAAATAAATGATAAAAGCCACTTAAAAAGTAAAACTTTTTTAGATGCAATGAAGATAATTGATAATAGCAAAAAAGACTGAAAATTTTAAATTAATGGATCATGTGAGACCTTTTTTATTTGTTCAATATCGAACTCTCCTGCATGTATTGGTGATCTTAAACCAAATTCAAGACTTACAGCGGGGTCTAATTCTCCAAACTCTCCAATCTCAATCCCTTTAATGGTCACTTTAGCGGCTCTTCCATATAACCAAGGGCCACTCAAATCTTCTATTTTTTCAAATTTTACATCGTTTAAAATAATCCCTAAATCTCTAATAATTGATTGAACATACCCCTTTGCAGCGGTAAAACCTCCTCCTACTTCTGCACATGCCCATGAAAAACTATTCTTGTTTTTTAAATCAGACACTATAAATCCTAATTCATATATTCTCTGTGGTAATTCTTGATGTCTATTTGCAGCCAATAACTGCATTAGCGAAGGAAGTAAATATTGCCGCAGTATCGTATGGTCAATACTTATTGGGTTTGCAATATTTGTCATAGTGCCTCTTGACTTCCATCTCATTTTTTGAAATTGATCACGTTCATTTGAAAGGGTCAAACTTTGTGTTTCTTGTAATCCAAGTGCACGTAAACTTTCTCTTATCCGTCTATTTGTTTGTGTTGATTTTAATGGGATGGCGTCAATATGTACGGCAGAAGTTTCTTCTGGTAAATTTTCATACCCAAATCCTATGGCTATGTCTTCCACAATATCTATTGGGTGCATAATGTCGCTCCTCCATCTTGGCATTAATATTAAATGTTCTTTTTCTCCTATGGCACAATCTGCCCATCTTTCACTAATATTGGGTCCATCAGTGACCGTTCTTGAATCTATTAATTTACCTCCCATCTTCATTATTGAGTTATTAATATCTTCATTTGTTAAGTCAATGCCTAATATTTTACTAATTAATTTATCTGGAACTCTGTGCGTAATTGCGTCTCCTCTGGGGGTTATGATTGATTCTTCATCAGAATAGTTTATGCTTAAACTTTCTATTTCACCACCTCTTTCGTTTAAAGTAAGGCAGATTAAAATTAAACATGTTTCACAGGCCCTATTGTCCCATCCTGTAACGTCAATAAAAAAGTCAGTAGTACTTTGAGTTACAGTTGTATGTTCGCCATTGATTATCGGCGGAAATGAAATTACATTGTTACTTGAATCCAATATTACTGGATAGGAATCTAATTTTTCTACTAAATGGGAATACTCCATTCCTTTTGGATGCGTATTTAAGATTTCAGATATACTCATTTCTCGTTCTCCCGCCAAAGGGGTAAATTTGAAAGTGGAGGGAACTGTATTATATGAAAATGGGCCAACTATGGCTTCTAAATCATGAACTCCTATGGATGCAAATTTGCGTTTCCGTCCTAGGGTCATATGTAATTTCTCTTGATGATCCATCAAAGATTGAATGAATTTTTCTTTTTCTTCTGGATTACTCCCTGTGTGTACTCCTTTGACTATTGCTGACATTATTATTGGTCGAACTTTTTTGATATCACTATCCACGGAAATCTCTAGTTTCCCTTCTATAATATCCAAATGAGTATTTTCTTTACTTAATTGTAGAAAGGACCTAGATGCTCTTGCCATAGTTTCATGACTTAATAAATCAGGCCTGTCTGGGAATACCTCAATCTCAATTGTGTCTTGATCATTAGATTCAACAGGGCATCCAATTTGGGGTAACCAATTATTCCAGATTTTAAGGTCGTGATTCACTCCATTTATATTTTGTATTTGCTCTAAAGTTGAATGTTCAAGTGTAATTGTTGGCATTTAATCACCTATTTATTGAGCCACATTGGCAACGGCCGATTGTATCCTATTAGCCTAAGTCCTGAAATAGCTGCAGTTTCATAGTTATTGGCTCTAAGATTTTTTCTACCAATTTTTTCTAATCCATCAATTCCTAATTCTGCCATCCATTGCCTAAGTTTTATATTCTTATCTTCAAAATCATTTTCTATTTCTTGTTGGGAAATTGGTCCAACTATTGCATCGCATCCTGACGCAATTACAATCAACATATCTTCAATATCGGGAATTTTATCAACTTCAATCATTATACTCCTCTTGCTATTTTTGAAGTTCCATGATTTTGCTGCTAACCCAATTAGGGGCAAAGTAGCCGACACTCTCCCTCCTCCTGGGATTGCGGCATCAACAACTGCTCCATCTAAATCTAATTCAACTACCAATCTAAATAATTCTTCTACTCTATTAACGTCATTTCTTAGTAAAATCAGTGAAGAAGCACTCATTCTACTAGCAAGAGAAACTATTATTGCTTCTAGTTCAGCATCATTCATACTTGGAAATTTCTTTAAATCAACTACAATTCCAGCACAATCTTTAATTATATTTGTAGAATTAACTATGTTCTGTTCATTTAAAATTACAAAATCGATATTCCTTGGTTTCTCCAAAACTAATGCCGGTTGTTTATTAGCATTATCTCCTTTCCACTTACTCGCAGATTGACATTCTACAAGCCAAGGGAGTGGAAGTAATGCTCCTTCCGATTCAAGATTTCTAGGTAAAATTAGTGTGTAAGGGTCTATCGATTTGTATGCAGGGACTTTTTCATTATTATCTGGGATTAATGAAATATTCTCAAAATTTTCAACAATTGAACTATTTAGGCCAAGGTTTTCAATTCCTTTATTTGGTTTTGAAGATTCAAGGACCAAAGCATCATCAGAAATCGTTAATCCTAATGCGTTTAAGTGGATTTCACATTCTTCAATTTCCTTTTTATTAATTGAACGCATAGAAACTCCATCACCAGGAGGAGGGCAACTCCCTGCAATAACTAATTTGCCCCCTGTCATATTCAATCCAGGTTCAGTTCCAGTTGAACCCAATATTATTGCGAGCCCTCCTTTCATATCTGCTCCTAACCGGTCTCCAGCATGCCCTCTTACAATAATGATTCCGCCAGACATACTGGCCGCCGCCTCTGTTCCTGCTGAGCCTTGAATAATCATGGCCCCGCCTCTCATTCTATAACCTGCCCTGCTTCCAACGTCCCGTTCTACAATTATCTTACCTGATTCTTGGAATGCACCTGCCATTGAACTTGCTGAACCTTGTAGTGTAAATATTCCGCCTCTATTTACTGCTCCTGCACATTCTCCTAGATTTCCAAGGAGTAAAACTTTTGATTTATTAGGAAGGTGAGTTATTGCTCCAATTTCCCCTTCTCTTGGCTTTTCATCTTGTTCCCTGCCCCATCCAATTTTAACTAATAAATCTTTTTTCATTGCCTCAATTAGCAACTTATCTAATTGCCTATTTAATTTAACACTTTTATCTGTTGCACTACGCATATTTTACTTCCTCTCCTCTAATATTTTACTGCTCGCATACCTTCGGAAATATAGTATAGCAAAAAGGATATCCTTTATTGAATTATTTATAATCCATGGTTATGTTGATAGAGTTCAATCAATCCCAACAATTTACTAGGATGTATAGCGGAGTGCCTAATGATGATTAATGTAGCAATAAATGGTTTTGGTACTATCGGAAAAAGAGTTGCAGACGCAGTCGATGCCCAAGAAGACATGATTGTAGTCGGAGTTACAAAAACAGGGCCCAGTTTCGGCTGTAAATTGGCCATCAACAAAAATTTCCCCCTTTTTTGCACTAGTGATGATGAAGAAAATATAGCTTTATTTTCAGAGCATGGATATGAATGCCAAGGGGGCATCTCCACTCTTCTTGGTTTGGCAGATATTGTCGTAGACTGCTCTCCTGGAAAAATGGGTAACCTAAACGCTCAAAAATACCGTAATGCTGGAATTAAGTACATATTCCAAGGAGGAGAAAAACACGAACTCACCGGTTTGTCATATACTTCCTGTGCGAACCATGATTCTGCATTCAATGCTAATGCTGCTCGTGTGGTATCATGCAATACCACTGGATTATCAAGGACACTCGTCCCTCTTTATGATGCATGTGGGCAATTAGACGTAGAATGTACAATGATACGTAGAGCAGCAGATCCGGGTGATTCTACTAGTGGACCAATTAATGCCATAAAACCGGTCCTTAAGGTTCCTAGTCATCATGGGATAGATCTAATGACTGTAAAGCCAGGAATTAAAATTAATAGTTTAGCAGTGGCAGTCCCAACCACTATAATGCATGTCCACTCAATAATCGCTGATTTACCTGAAGGCCATAACTTTACTACTGAGTCAATAATTGAACTTTGGAAAAATCAACCTAGGGTGATTGTCATGAATGGTTCTGAAAATAGAATTACTTCTACTGCTGAAGTAATGGAAATGGCTAGAGATATTGGTAGAAAATGGGGGGATTTACATGAAATATTTGTATGGGAGGATGGAGTCTCTCTAAAAGGAAATAGGCTATATTATTTTCAAGCAATACATCAAGAAAGTGATGTCATACCGGAGAATATTGACTGCATAAGGGCAATGATGGGGACAGTTAAGGACTGGAAAAAATCAGTCGAAATGACCGACTCCTCAATTTCGAAGTATTATGGGTTATAATCATCATCATGTTATGTACAACTGGTGTTAATAGTCAAAAGGTAGACTATCTCCGCTTAATCTCGTGAACGCATCGAAGCTTGTAGTATCGATTGTCATTTTATTCCTATTTACTCCACTATCAGTTCTTTCTCAAGCAAGTATAAATAACGGTGATACTTCCATAATTCATGAATATAATTCAGAATCTTCAGCAGGTTGGGTTGAATTAAAGTCCCCTATTGCATCATATTATGATATTACAGAATCTTCAGGTTTAATCCACTCTCCCTTTGGCAGCTTTGATCCTAAAATAGATTTTATTCCTCTTGGTCCAGAAAATCTCTTTGATCCACACTCATTTATGAGGACCGGAATGGCGATAGTACAATCTAAAACTTCAGATATGTCGTTATTAACTAATTATTTAGAAAATGAACCTGAAGTTTTCATCATAGATGTTATCCCTGATGATACGTTAATTATTAGGATAACTTCAGATAATCATATCAATACATATGAAAAAATAAGCGAGTTCTCAGCGGTAAGGTGGATGGGTGAATTACCAGTAGCATGGAAAATATCTATGAATTTAATTTCGCTAATTGGAAATTATGACGGCCCAGTAAACTTACAACTTATGCCCACGCCTGGACTTTCTCCTTCAGAGTTAATATCGTTAAATAATGACCTAAATCCTCTTTCAATTGAAGAGAATGATAAACAAGCATGTGATTTTCATCTTTGTCATTTTTCCTATTCAGATGTTTCAATAATTCCTATACTTGCAATGGATGGAAGATTATTAAAAATTGAGATGGCCTCGACACTAAGAATTAATAATAATAATGCTAGACTAATTTCCAATGTAGACGAGGCTCTTTCAATTTCTGGAGGTACTCTAGATGGCGAGGGAGAAGTTATAGCCATATCGGATACAGGTTTAGATGCAGATCATGGCGACTTTGGAGGGAGATTAAGAAATCCTGTTTACAATGATTTTGGCCCAGATAACTCTGGAAATGATGCAAATAGTGGCCATGGCACCCATGTTGCAGCTACTCTCTTAGGGGATGGTTCAGGAGATTCTAAAGCAACAGGAGTTGTACCGGAATCTACCTTTATATTTTATCAATTGGAGGTTGATAGCTCAGGAATTTTTGCACGTTGGGAGTCTCTTTACTCAATGTTCACCCATGCATGGGATAAAGATGCGAAAATTCAAACAAATAGTTGGGGTTCAAGCAACCAATTAGGTGAATATACTTCAGATTCACATTCAGCAGATTCCTTTATTCAAGATCAACCTAGATTTCTTGTCCTTTTTTCAGCCGGCGATGAAGGTTCATCTGGAATAAGCTCGCCTGGGACTGCAAAAAATGTATTGACTGTAGGCGCATCTACTACCGGTGCCTATTCTAGTGAAGAGTCAGGTAACATCTTCAACTATTCTTCACAAGGATATACTCTTGATGGTCGAATTAAGCCAGACTTAGTTGCCCCAGGGGTAATGATTTGTTCAGCAAGAGCCGAAGAAGCACAATTTGCAAGTGGAGAAACATGCTCAGATTCTACACATGACGATGAAGAAACCCCTCTCTATATGACTCTTAACGGGTCTTCAATGGCTACTCCAGTTGTTGCTGGAGCAGCTGCAATGACTAGGCAATACCTTAGGGAAGAAGTCAATATATCTGAGCCAAGGTCAGATTTATTACGTGCAATTTTAATTAATGGCGCCACCGATTTAGGAGAGCCAGATATACCTAACCCTTCAGAAGGTTGGGGGCAACTAAATTTAAGTCAAAGTCTTTATCCAAAATCTGGAACCCAAGATTCCAATATAAATATAGATTATTCCCGTTCCCTATCTCCTGGTCATAGTTTTTTGTATACTCTTCAAGTTTCTCCGGATTCCGATTTAGATACGACTTTAGTTTGGAATGATAGAGAAGGCTCCATAACAGGTAATCAGAGTATTAGTAAATTAGTAAATGATTTAGATTTAAGAATTACGTCTCCAAGCGGAGTATTATACATGGGTAATAATTTCTTATCAGGATTTAGTGTAACAGGAGGAGAAAAAGATTCTAAAAACAATATTGAGAGAATAAAATTAAATTCCGTAGAAGAAGGTCTTTGGTCAATTGAGATCGGTAATGCTAAAGGTACTAGTCAACAATATTCATTAGTCATTACTGGCCTAGCTGAGCAAACTTTTGGATCCGATTTATCTATAATCCCGAATTCTATATCATCAATATCTCCAACACCTCTTCAAAATGACTTATTATCAATAAATACTAAATGGTCCAATAGAGCCTCACTTCCTACTGGAAATTATTCTATCTCAGTACATGATTTATCAACTGGAACTTTAATTAAATCTGCACAAATGAGTTCCCTGGGGGGCGGGCAAATTGCATCTTTATCTTTCACACATTCATTTGCAACTACTGGTGAGCATATATTGCAATTAACTCTCGACTCATTTTCTGAAATATCTGAGTTTAATGACGAATTAAATGGAGTAAATAATAATATTTTTAATTACTCATTTGATGTTTCACAAATAGGAGTAAGACTAACGCCGTTGCTGGAAAATGGAAATATCCCTGTTGGAATGGAAGAATTAACAGAGGCTAAAAATAGAAATTTAAATCCAAGGGCAGATACCTCTATCCTGTATCTTTTAGAGTTAAAAAATGAAGGAACTTCTCAAATTACTGTTGATTTGACAGTATCACCACTACAAATAATTAATGAACAAGGTATTTTAAATCAACCACAAGATGAGTGGTGGAAAATATTGAATGAATCAGGACCATGGGTATTGAATCCTTCAGGTGAAGATGGAGATAGATACATTATATCATTAAATCTATCAAATAGAGATGCAGATATAACAAATAATGCATTGGCTAGGTATTCATTACCAGGAGAACATGTTTCTGACTTAACATTGTTTGACAAAAATTCACCTACCATATCTCACTCTATTCGTATTACTACAATGGTAGAAACTGTTGAAGGTTTGTTCACTGTTATAGCAGGAGAAACTGACTTATCTGCGAAACCGGGTGATTTTGGATTATTTTCATTATCAATTAGAAATATTGGCAATGGGCCCACCCAATATGAGGTTAGTTGCGAAACCCCAAATAGATGGGTAATACATATAGGAAATAGCGAATCATCCGAACTTACCTTAGATCCTCTAAGTAGACTTCAATTTCTTCCACTCCCAATCCGAGTAAAAGTTCCTAAATCATTACAAGAACAACCATTAGCAGGAGTAGCTGAAGAAATAACATGCGTAACTATATCCGTTTCAGACTCTTCTATTCATACTACTGAATGGGCAATAATTACTGTTTTAGAAAGTAAATTATTCCAAACTGATCTAAGTGATGATAATGGAAATTTCTTAGGGCCTGTAACTTTAGAATCTCCTCGGCCAGTCATAAATGGAGATACAGTTTCTACTAATCTAATGATTACAAATCAAGGGAATGTAAACATAGCATTTGAAATCAAAGTGTTCTCTTCCCTTAATAATTGGCCATTGCAAGTTTATCAAAGTACAGAATCTGTTCCAATTGTTGTTGTTGATTCTTTATCAATATCATTAACACCGGGTGCACAGAATACTATTGTCATAAATACTATAGTCCCTCTTTCCTCTCAAAAAGGAGATATGAATGTTATCTCAATTAAAACAACTTCTGATGAAGGGATACTAATTTCTAAGGGAACTAAACTTATAGTTCAAGAGATTGCAAATTTAGATATTATTGAATATTCACATATGGATGTGGCCCTTGGTATAGGAGGATTGTCTGAAATTGATATTAAGAATACTGGAAATGTCGTATTAGATATATCGCTAAGTATCGGAAGTGTACCGGATGCTTGGGAAGTAGGATTCTTATCTGGAAATTATTTTGCGATGGATATGAATAGGGAAGCGATTATTTTAATCAGTCTTAACTTACCTCCAAATATTGCTCCAGGATCCCTTTCAGAGAAAATTCCAATTATAGTGCAGGCAACTACTCCAGGTGGTGAGGTTTCTACTTACACAGTTCAAATTTCTATCTCCGTATTGCCTTCAATTTGGCTTACATTATCTTCCTCCATTACTCAAATTGAAGATATAGGGACCAATGATAATTCATATTTTGAAGTGATTCTTAAGAACGACGGCAATACAATAGCAGATGTAAACATCGAACTTAGCGAATTAGAAGATTGGGAAATTTCTTTAGATAAATCTATCATAGAGGGAGTAAAACCTGGTTCCGAGGTTACAATTCTACTAAGTGCATCGCCTTATACGGCTTCTTCAAGTGGGCTAAAAGAATTCTCGTTATCGGCAAATTCAACTTCTTTGGATTTATATTCAGTAACTAATTCTTCTTTAATGCTTAAAGTTAGTATGGCAAGAGTAGTGGGATCAGGAGGTCTTTCTGGGATTTTAGAAGACGCTGGTTTACCCTCATGGTCGATAGCTGTATTGTTTGTTGGAATATTGGGAATTATTAGTTTTATAATGATTAATACTAGAAATAATTCTACTTTGATTCGTACGGATGAAGAATTAATTCCAGTTGGGTCAGCTCTATTGTCGGGTACAGTTTCAGATCGAAGAAGTGCCGCGTTAGATACTTCACTATCTGGTGAAGTATTATCTGGTGAAGTTTCTCAAGAAGAAATTGATGTCGCACTTTCTTCTTCCCTACCTTCCTTAGTAAAAGCCCCAGAAGGTTCAGCACCGCTTCCTTTAGGTGGTTTGCCTGATGGTTGGTCTATGGATCAATGGGTTGCATATGGGCATATGTGGTGGGAACAAAATAAACCATAAGAATCGGTTTACTTATGACGGTGGTTACGATGGGACGACAATGACTACCTCTATTGTATTATTTGGTCCTCCTGGTGCTGGAAAAGGAACGCAAGCAAGTAAAATATCTGAAATGACGGGTAAACCTCAGATTTCTACTGGAGATATGTTGAGAATAGCAGTATCTGAAGCCTCAGACTTAGGGGCCAAGGCACAATCATATATGGAATCTGGAATTTTAGTCCCAGACGAATTAATTATTGAACTAATATCTAATAGACTCAAACAAGAGGATGCAATTAATGGAGTATTATTTGATGGTTTTCCTAGGACTTTAAATCAGGCCATTGCTCTCTCTTCAATTGTAGATATTTCCTCTGTTATTTCTATAGAAGTTCCTGATGAGGAAATAATAAAAAGGATTGTAGGGAGGAGAATGGATCCAATAACAAAAGAGATCTATCATATATCTTTTAAGCCCGCTCCAGATGAAATACAAGGTAGATTAATTCAACGTAAGGATGATAATGTAGAAACTGTGATGAATCGCTTGAAAACTTATCATCAACAAACATCTCCATTATCTTCATGGTATGATGATCAAAATCTTCTCATCCCGATAGATGGCAATAAGTCCATAGAAGAGGTAGCAACTGATATTTCAAAATTTCTTTCAAATTAGGATGATTAATATGCCCATCAGAAGAGGAGGAAAAAAATCTCGCATTCGAAAACAGAATGCTGCTAAATCAGTAGAATTTTTATCCTCTATTTTAAAAAATAATCTTGATCATAATTCCATAACTCTTGATTCAGCAGCACGGTCAATATTACTAATAGGTAAAAAACATGGAATTAGGACTAATATTGAAACTAATAGAAAAATTTGCCGTAATTGTAAATCATCTCTCATGCCGGGAACTACTTCTAGAGTTAGATTTTCTAATGGCTTTATTCTAAATACTTGTATCAGTTGCGGTAAAACACATCGATTTAAGTTAAATCGGAATAGTGGTGAGTAAAATATGGATAAAATACCTAATTATATAGTTCGAGGAGCGAAAAATAAAGATATTTTAATATCTGTAAGGATTGGTCATGAGGGATTATCTGATGCAATAGTAATGGAATTAAGCAACCAACTCAATAACCGTCCCTTGGTTAAGGTCAAAGCAAATCAAGGTGTAGCCGAGACTTCCGAAAAAAGAAAAATATTATTTAATTCTCTAGCAAGTGAATCAAAATCTATTTTAGTATTTAACAGAGGAAATACTGCAGTTTATTGGGCTGGAAAATAAACCTAATTTATTCATTTTATTTAATATTGAATGACGATATATTTAGACGGTCCGTGCTACGGCAGTACATGGTGCCATTACTCGGACATGCTTTTAATCTCAAATTCTCTAGAGTATCTATCTTCTTATTGTCGATGATTTTTACCATACCCTCTGTTTCAGCAGCAAGTTCAGGGGCATGGATAGCACCAGAAATGCCAGATTGGTCAGTACCTTTAGCACTCATAATATTAATTGGCGTATATACTTTAATTGTCTTCGAAATCGTACACAGGGCTTTAGCAGCAGCGGTCGGAGGTATAGCAGCGGTTATCTCTCTGCATGTTGTTGGAGAGGGCCCTGACCTCTCAACAATTATGACTTGGATAGATTGGGAAACTATTGGATTATTGATAGGAATGATGGTCATAGTCAATATATTGTCAAAAACTGGCGTGTTTGAATGGGCTGCCGTTCAAGCATATGCTCAAAGCGGGGGCTCTATTTGGAGACTATCATTTATTCTATGCTTAATAACAGCAGTATTTTCTGCATTCCTGGACAATGTTACAACTATATTACTAATAGTCCCAGTGACAATACAGATTTCAAAAGTATTAGATTTAGAACCAATTCCTCTTATTATTGCAGAAGTTATGTTTTCTAACATCGGAGGCGCTGCGACTCAAATTGGAGACCCACCAAATATAATTATTGGAGCCCAATTATCTGCACAAAGTCTTAGTGGAACTGACCTCGCTAGTCAAAGTATAGGTTTTACAGATTTTATTATTCATGTTGCGCCTGCAGTAGTAATTTGTATGATACCTTCATTGTGGTTACTTAGAAAAATAGACAATGGCGGACTTTCAGGCGAAAGGCATAGAAACGTCGATCTTTTAAGATTGAGATATGGTGTCAAAGATAAAAAATTATTAATTAAAACGGGAATAATATTAGGTATCGTAATTGTAGCTTTTTTTGTTCATTCAGCTATACATCATCCTTTATTATCTGTAGCTACAATAGCATTAGGAGGGGCTGTAGTTATGCTTCTAGTGACTTCTCCTCATCATGTTGAGGAGCAATTAGATTCGGTAGAATGGACTACAATAATATTCTTTGCTGGATTATTTATTATGATTCATGGACTTGAATATATGGGCCTTATTGAAATGATAGCAGATATGATATCTGATGCTATATCCAAAGCCTCTAGTAAAAATAGATTAATGGTTGCTATACTTTTACTCCTTTGGGTATCGGCTATAGCTTCAGCATTTATAGACAACATACCCTATACTGCGACAATGGTCCCTGTGGTAATAGAACTGTCTTCTAATGAAGCACTAGGGCTACCATTGGGCCCGTTAGCATGGGCGTTAGCATTAGGGGCTTGCCTAGGAGGGAACGGCACTATAATCGGAGCATCGGCTAACGTCGTGGCAGCAGGGCTAGCAGAAGAGTCGGGTAATGACATATCATTCAATACATTTTTCCGCACTGGATTCCCAATGATGATATTTACAGTTTTAATCGCAACAGTGTACTGTGTAGTTAGATACGCAATAGTTTGGTCTTCCGATATATATCCAATAGCAATTATATTATTAATGACTGTACTTAGTTTAGCATTAACTCCATATGTTTACAAGGATTCTACTGCAGAAGGTATTTCCATAATTAATTCAGAATCAGAATAATATTTAGAATTTCAAACTTCCGTTACTATCAAGACAGAAGCATACTTCAGAAGTATTATGTTGTCTTGTAGCGTATGCGGGATGAGTGCACAAAATAATCAAAAATGTCAATTATGTGGAGGGGAAATTAAAATCATTACCGCCAGCATAGAAGGCAAAGAATTGAAAAAAAATGATGACCTAAATGAGCAAATATCTAGCCCCAAAATTTACTCTAAAATAAATAATAATAATAATAAAAGTCTTCAAAAAATAGATAAAATAAAAAATCAGAAAATAATACTTCCGTTCGGCATAGAGAATGCCCCGCAATACACTATTTCCCTATCTCTTCCATTCGGGATACAATATGCCCCTAAATAAGTTGTTTTGGTGAGAATATATCGCCAATACAAGATTAGGCAAAATATAGGCTTCATACAGTTAATTCATATACCACAGGTAGGTCGGCGAATCTGCTTTTAGTGCGCTTTGATACTATCAGGTATCAGGGTAAGTGGTTGAGATTGCTTCGCCCTGCGGGGAGACGGAGCGATCTGAGATGCCAGAATTGATATGCCTGGACACCAGAGGACTCACATAAGGTGGGATTGTAGAAATCTAAGATGCTACAACCCGACTGGGGGATGGCTCGGCTCGAGAGCCGAAGAAGGTCGTGACAAGCTGCGATAAGTCGCGGGGAGAGGCATGAATCTCTTGGATCCGCGAATAGCTGAATTGGACCTCCTGACATTAGTGTCATTCCTCTATGAGGAAAGGGAACCCCCCGAACTGAAGCATCTCAGTAGGGGGAGGAAAAGAAATCAAATGAGATTCCGTTAG
>CAJJBW010000005.1 GCA_905182515.1 uncultured Candidatus Poseidoniales archaeon
AGTGAGTGAAACAATTTCCCAAGTCTTGAGTTCCAAGAACCACCATTACATTATTTTCTGGTGTTGGTTGTTTGGGATCTACAATCACTTCAGCCGAAGTTGGTGCAACCAAAGTTGATAGCGCTAAAATAGTTGCGAGAACAATTGAGAGTGAGACACGCCCTGCTTCCATGTTGCTGACTCCCAAGTGCTCTCGTTTGATACTTACCCTCATTTGTTTTTACTCAATCAAATCTCTGAAAGTCACTTTCTGACTTACTTTGAACCTTTTTTGCTATATTTAGCGCTTCACCAAGCATGTCAGCACTAAGCATTTCATTATTCAGACGTTCACTAATTACTCCTGTAATTATCGACATCACTTTGATTGTGTCTCCAAAAGCCGGATCTTGCCTTGCTCCAAATATTACAGTAGCCTCGGTCGAAAGTCTTGCAGTCATTAATTCGACGACTTGATTTGCTTGTTCCAATGTCATATAGGGGCCTCCGGTTACATGTATTAGGGCACCCGTAGCTCCATCAATTTCAATATCTAAAAGAGGATGATTGAGAGATTCATGAACAACTTCTTCTGGACCCTGATCACTTTCTCCGTACAGCATCATAGTTACCCCGCCTCCTTTCATTATTGTTCTTACATCTGCAAAGTCTAAGTTAATTAAACTAGGTAATGTTATTGTTTCTACTACTCCCTTCACTATTTCAGCGATTAATTGGTCCATTATGCTAAATGCCTCATCCATTGGAAGATTCGGCACATAGTGAAGAAGTCTATTATTGTCTAGAACAAGTACTGCATCAGCAGTATCTCGAACTGCATTTAATCCTTCTAATGCTCTTTTCATCCTCATTTTACGCTCCACAGAAAACGGAGTAGTTACTACTGCCACAACTAATGCGCCGGCTTTCTTTGCCTCTTCGGCAACAACTGGGGCAATTCCTGTGCCAGTACCTCCTCCTAGGCCAGCTGTAACAAATACTAAATCTGCTCCTTCAACTATTTTTGCAATTACATCTCTTCCAGCTTCCGCGCATCTCCTGCCCATCGCTGGATCTCCTCCTGCACCTAAACCTCTGGTGATATGTCTACCAACGAGTAATTTTTGCATTGCTCGAGTATTATCTAAATGTTGTTTATCGGTATTTATTGCAACAGTTATAGCCCCCTCTACTCCGATGTGAGTTATACGATTCATAGTATTATTACCAGAACCACCGCAACCACAAACTAATATTCTTGGATCAGGTGGCCCATACTCTTCCAATTCCCTATCTGTAAGTGCTGTTGGTATCCTTCTAGAAGAATTTCCATAACTTGTTGCTCCAACTGAACTTATGGGTACCTCTGCCATATTTCTCCCCCATGCATCCCCGGCATTACTGCCTTACAAATCAACAGTGGATTCTTTCCCTTCTTAATAGTTGAGGGAAAGTATCGTCCTCTGAGGCTGTTTTCATGAGTTATTTTTTACCACGGATTACCTAGATTTAATGGCAGTTGAATAATTTTAGATTTCATTTTAACCCTTTACATTGGAAAGCAAGATAAAGCAATGTACGTTCGTCTAAGATATCCGAGCTTAGCTCAGTTGGCTAGAGCACCTGACTGTAGACTGGAAATAACAACTTCGGTTGTTGGCCAAATGGCCATCAGGGGGTCCCCGGTTCAAGTCCGGGAGCTCGGACCACTAATTTCTCACAGCTCCCAAGAAATATCTATTCCTGGGATTTTAAATCCTAAAATATATTCGTTGGTCCTTGCCGGAAATAATATTTCTTACAGTCCATCTCAGTAACTTTGTTTTTGCCATCTCTCTCTTTTCAAAATTTGGTCAAACATCTACGATTATATCTTAATGTCTTAGCAGCATTCCATTTATGAGGGTATTTCAATATAACTTTAGTTCTCTAACCTGCGATCATGATCATCTATAAATCAACCTTTTTTATTTTTTAAAATTTAATCTTTAGATGATTTTTCTAATTTTTTTTACATGCATTCAAAGCTGCAGATTCAATCAAAAGAATAACGTTAGTATGCAGTTGCACGATTCAGTCTTGTGCAAGTAGGCTCATAAAGGAGTGTAAAGTCGGCGAGTCGCTAGGAGGTATGTAAATGAGTCTAAACCAATATATCAGGGCCATATGGAAGCAACCTAAACAAAATATTCCTAGTCGCCATAGAGTCGAGAGAATGGCTAGTTGGAGGAAAGAACCGGTTTTCCAAAGAATTGAAAAACCTACTAGAATAGATGCAGCTCGTAGAGTTGGATACAGGGCTAAACAAGGGGTCGTAGTAATACGAACTAGAATACGCCGTGGTGGATTAAGGAAAGGTAAAATCCATATGAAAAGAAAACCATCTAAAGCTGGTATTACCAAAATAACAATGGCCAAGTCAACTCAAAGAATGGCTGAAGAGAGAACTAGTAAGAGATATCCAAATCTTGAAGTTCTTAATTCATATTGGGTAGGCGAAGATGGAAAAAATAAATTCTTTGAGATTATTATGTTAGATCCTCATCATCCAGCAATAAAAGCAGATAAGCAATACAATTGGATTTCAACTGGCAACAGCCACAGAGGAAGAGCCGCTCGCGGTAAGACTAGTGCTGGAAAGAGAGGCAGAGGATTATTCAATAAAGGTAAGGGTGCAGAAAAACTCCGCCCTAGTCTCAAGGCTAATAGAAATCGCGGTAAATGATTCTATCATCCGTCATATTGATGGTTTGAACCTCACGGGTAGTGTTAATGGTAGACTACTACGTCTCTGAAATCCGAGGTCTTCCTGTGATACTTCCAGATGGAAGAATGATTGGCACTGTCAATGATACGATCGTAGTAATTGGAGAAGAATCTATAAAATGCAGTCATATTTTCGTTGCTAATCCTCCTAGCGATATGGTGGAAGGACGCGTACATGTTTCGATACCTTGGCATTGGATAAGATCTATTGGGGACGTCATCGTTCTTCGTTGGTTTCCTCCTACACCCATCCCTCGTGATTTATGAAATTTTCTGGATATTGAAAAGATGTTTGATTTACATATTTTAGGAACATCCGGTTCAAGGCCAACTACAAACAGATCTGTCTCAGGAAATTATCTTTCAACTCCCTCTGGTAACATAGTAATTGATTGTGGAGAAGGCTTTCAAAATAGACTCATTAAACACGAATTAGATCTAAAAAATAGTCCAATAGGAATACGCGCACGTGTTTCTAAAATAAAAGTAATATTATTCACCCATTCACATTTTGATCATTGTTGGGGGCTTCCACCATTCTTAAAAACAATGCAATTAGATGGTAGAACCAAACCTTTGACTATAATTGCACCTTCTACAAAAGTTGCGATCGAATGGACTAAAAAAAATTATGGCAGTCCTATTCCCTCAGATTCTGAGATAAACCCTTCAGATTTTGCTATTTTATTCAGGGAATGGCAAAACCACATTGAAAGCAAATCAAATAATAATAATAATAATAATAATAATAATATATTTCCTATTGAGTGGATTTTAATTCCCGTAGATGGATATGCTCCTATAAATTTACCAAATCACCCATTAAATGATATCCAATTAACAGCAATCCCTACAAAACATGGCGTAACCTCTGTTGGATGGCTCATATCCAGTCAAAATAAAGTTAATAGAAGGATTTTGATATCCGGAGATACTACTAATAATGTTCCAGCATTTAATGTAATGTCGCTAAAAGGACCTTTAGATTTATTAATTCATGAGGCTACATTCACTAATGATTTATCTGAAAAAGCAGATAAGCATTGGCATTCAACAGCCTTAGATGCTGCAAGAGTTGCAATCGATACAAAAGCTAAGATCTTAGGAATGGTGCATTTTAGCCCTAGGATAAAAGATTCTAAAACAATCGAGAATGAGGCCAGAAAATTAAACGATAAAAGTTTTGCATGTGAAGATGGAGATATTTTTCAGGTTGATAATAATGGTGAAATAAGTCTTATGAGGAAGCACAACAATTCATGGTTTCATTATGATACTTCATGAACGTGATTGCGATACGATTCAAAAGGAATGTCGAAACGGTTCACCAATGCGAAATCAGTCGGCGAGCATATTTGCCATTCTACTCTTACTCCTATCTTCATCGCATATTCATGCGGAATCAAAAGGCGTAATAACAAATTGTATTAATTCAGATATTGATAATTTACCTGGTACTTGGGATTTAGAGGACCAAAGTTGTGTTAGAATAGATTTAGGGGAATTAGAACAAAACACAGTACTTTCTTTTGACATTTCAACAAGTGAAGAGATTGATATTATTTTATTTCCATCAAATTCACTCCAAGTTTATTTGAATGAACAATCTTACCGCAGTGAGTCAGTATGGCAAAGTGAATCAACATTCGAGAGCTTCAATGGCGATGGAGAATGGCATTGGACAGTTCCTGATGATAGAGATAAAACAAGATGGTATTTGATAATTGATAATTTTGCTCACCCTGGAGATGAAGGACAAGGTAGCCAAGGTGGCCAAGAAGTAGAAATTTCATTTAATACACAGTTAATTATTCCTGCAGCATTCACTCTTTCAGACTCTATAGTTCGTGTGGAAACTAATACCCAATCAATAGCACATGGCCCCTTCATAGTAGATGCTGGCACATACGTCCAAATATTTGCAAGAACAATGGAAGGTAATCCAGATATTTTTATCATGACTGAAACACAAATGAACCTTTACACATCTGGAGGAACAGCAGCCTCTAGGATCATCGAGGCAGACATGCTCTTAGTTTCAAGTGAAAGATATCAACCCTGGCTAGTTCCTGAAATTTATGAGGGTGCAAAACTGTACGTTATTGTTGATAATAGGGCAGGTCCTGGCGGAGGAGGTGCAGGAACTACAATTGCAGGTGTAACTATTACAATTACGCTAGATCCAATTTTGAATCCAGTAATATCTACAATTGATAACCAGGATTCATATAATGTCGGTGAAGTAATTTCTTTCTCTGCATTAGACACTCCAAATAGATCTAATCAGGTATCGGAATCTGGTTATTCATGGGATATAAATGAAGATGGAATCAATGATTTTTTTGGACCTTATCTTGATTATACCTGGCCAAACCCAGATAATATATCTTTAAAACTCAATATTATTTCTACTAGTGGAATAATTACTAGTAAAATTTTACCAATAGAAATTGTAGATAATTCCCCTCCTAATGCGTCTATCTCAGTTGATGGAGATATACAAAAGGGCTTTGATCAAACAATTTTAATAAGCGCCTCATTCTCTGATAACTGGGGCATCGATAGAACTGAATGGCTAGTCGATGGCAATATAGAACAAAGTAACTATTCTATTCTAGAAACCTCTTCTTCATTTTCTTTTGTTTTTAGTTCTGAGTACTCATCAGGAGAACATCTTATTGAATTCATAGTTACAGATAAATCTGGTAAATCTTCTAATGATGTAGTAAAAGTAATACTTTCTGACATCACTCCTCCTGTATTCAGAGAGTATTCAAATTCAATCTCTGAAGATGTTGGTGTCCCTATAAGTTTCCAAGTAACTGCAGACGATTCCGAATCTTCAGGCATTACTTATACTTGGATATTTAATCAAGGTTCTGATGATCAAGTACAATTTTCAGGTATGTTGGTTACTTATGATTTTAAAATTACAGGGGCACAAAGGGTAATATGTATAGCTGAAAATGATGCTGGGCTTTCTAGTGAGGCAGAAATAATCGTTAATATTTTACAACCAACTAAGGAGGAAGAAGACCTAGATCCAACCTTCTTCAAAATTTTGATTATAATCGTTTTAATAACTTTCTCTATTGTCGTGGTTAAAATAATACAAAGAAGAGTAAGGGTAAGGTCCGAAGAATTGTCTAATGATAATGATGAAGAAAACATCGAAGAAAATCATCCCCCTACTGTTGATGAACAAAAACAAATGTGGGGTGAAAACTCTAGTATGTTTCCAAATCAACCACCTAGTCAGGAAACACAACCATTAATCCCAGATATTGACATAGAGGCTTTACTCGCTGGCTCACAGGCAAAATCTACTAAATCTACAAATCAATTCGATGATGATTTATTAAACGATTTAATGGATGAAAAAATAAATATAAATACTGAAAATATTGTAAAAGAAAAACTTTCCAATCGTCTAATAACGAAAAATTGTTCATCGTGTAACTTATTATTCTCAGTCCAACTTCCTGAGGATATAGATTTAGCTCGTACTGCATGCCCAAAATGTGGATCGATTGAGGAAGTCAGCATTCTCTAACTGCGTTTATAATAACATTACAAAGTTGATGTTTTTTTATACGCATGAAGGGCAATAGCATATATCATACCTATTCTAGGTCATCTATATGGGCAAGCACCACTCGCTAGTAATTCCTAGTTTTACTATGGCGCCATCTAAGCTTGCTTCACTTCTAATGTTACTATTTTTATTACCTCTATTTTCTCCATTTGCCGCTGTAGAGGGTGAAGCTAGAATTGAATCTAATGATTTTGAAATATTGGATGAATTAACTGAACTTCTTACAGATAGGCAAAATATCATAGATACAAATATCATAGGTTCTATTGCACAACCAAAAATTGATAATATAGCCAATTCAGTGAGAGATTCAGGAGATTCAGATCCACTTTCCAATATTGGTTCAGGAATAGATACTGCTACGTTAATTCAAACCTCTCCTCCATCGCCTAACCATCCAGATGTATATGATTTAGCTATTAGCGGGGCAAGTCGCCCAGGTGAAGTTAGTAATATTTGGCAAACCTTGATCAATGTTACGGACTACATTATTTGGACTAAATACACTAACATTAATGGAGAAATCATAGAGAATTTTGAAACAGTAACATTCTCTGCATCTTTACTTTCTTTATTCAATATAAATACTGATCCACTTCTTCATGCAATAGATATTGATGATGATGGCGATGATGACATTCAAGTTGGACTTTCTGTTTCTTGGGAATTTGCTGGAGGATGGGGGATTGACGGAGATACTCTCTGGATTGAACCGGGCATTGTATTTTCAGTAAAAGTATTAGAGGATAGTACATCTGATTCTGATTGGAACGATTTAAAATTCTTACAAGTTTCCCTTATTAAGGCATTCGCCTATTCATCTAGTGATTCAGTTTTAGCACTAGGAGATGGTGAGAGTTATATATGGGTTGTAGATTCTAAATTTACTTCAGCACCTTATGATTTCTCACTTGAAATAGGGATTGAAAGATTCTATTTTGATATTTCAGAGGCAGGTATTGGTTTACTCGCGGCACTAACTCTTGGCTTGGTCGACATAGGGCAAGATGAAACTGGCATAACCTTTGCATCAATCGCAGCACCATATTCGATCAGACTAAATAATGCTGGTCAATCTACTTGCCCCTCAAGATATTCCCCCACTGAATTATACAATAACTCTTCAGAAGACATAAATTGTGGACTTTCTGTCGGTCTTGGTTATATTCATTTTTCTCCGCCTAAGTCGGATGAAACAAGAGATGTATGGGAATTAGCATATATTGATGCATCTTTTCACCCCAGTGGACAATCATATAATCTTCCTTCAGAAGCAGAGATAGTGATTAGGACTGACAGCGTTTTACCAACCTCTACAGGATTAGGAGGGGATAAGAGCTTAACGACAATAGAATACTGGGCTGATAGAAAGGCTGACTTACATCTCCATTTCCATGAAAATCGATCAAATCTCCCTTCTTCAGAATCAGATGGTGATTATGGAAATGTCACAGATTCCTTGGGTTGGTTTAGAGGAATGCCAGAAGGTTCAATGTCTCCAAATGAAATATCTAGAATTTTCAGATTATTGGGTTCCGAAGACTCTCCAGATTTGCCAGGAGGCCAACCTGAAAGATTGGGATTAATAATAGGCGTTAAGAATTATTCACGCGATACAAGCCAGAATGTAGATGATCCTACTTTGCCAATTAATCCTGCAAACCCTCCTAATAGTGTAATTATACTTAGGTCAAAGCAATCAATAGATTCTATTAATTATAATTCATGGTTTTCTAGAGGAGGAATTAAAGAAGATCATCGGGCAATTCACATTAATGCATCATCAATACCAACTACATTGTTGGTATACGGGTCTTTTGAATTAGGTGGTTCTACCGACCCTGATACAAGTTTTGACAGTACTACTGATTTAGATTTTATTTCTAAGATAGTGGACTCTGTAATACTTAATCTAGTTGATTTATTTCTTGATACAGGAAATGTACTAAATGATGTGCCCTCTATTATTGTTGATCTACTAAGTGGTAGCTCAAGTTCTGGAAGTTTCGATGGACAATCTATTCATTTATTAATGACTAATAATCTTAGAGAAGATAGAACTATGATGCCCCTACAATCTATTCAGTTGAATATTGGATCATCGCCTCACCCAACAATATTGGGAGATCATATCATAATTTCAAAAGACTCAGACTTGCGACTCATTCAAGGCGTCAACGGGCCAGTTGAACCATTAGTTCCTATTGCCGCCAGCCTCAGATTTAGTGGATTTATGGCAGCCTCATTGGCCAATAACAATGAAACTAATGAGCAAAAAATAAATTTATTTACGGATTCACAAAATCCACTCACCCTATCCTTTATAGAACATAATTTTGGTTCGCTTGAGGGTGCGTCTCATCATGCTATTACTTATTCAGATGTACCCAATGAAATATCAATAACATTGAATGAAAATTCTCTGCAATACACCGCTTCAACGGGAATTGATTCTGTTAAATATTCTGGTAACGATGGAATTCAATACCAAGCAGCCAACTTCATTGGTCTTCCAGCCACCTTCTCTTCATCATTTGGAAATATCTTATCTTGGAATTCTGATACTCCAATAACTGCAATTGAGGTTCAAATATCTAATTCTTCAGCACCAGTTACAATGCCCGGTGATCATTTCTTATTCCACAATGACCCTCATACCGGGCAAGTGAGTTTATCATCTAGAATTTCTGGATTAAAGGAAATAAAATGGATTTCCCCTCAGGAAGAAGGGGCAACAGGAGCGGCAGGAGAGGGTACAGCATCTATGAAAATATCAAACCCAAACCCGATGAGAATTAGTGTAGAACAAGCCCCTACCAACGATGATAGTAATCTTTCAGTACTGGCTGAAATTAGTCCCCTGCCTTCGTCGGTATCTTTGAAAATACCAACTGGAACTGCTATTGGACCAGGTTTACTGATTCCTAATTTTGACACTTCTCAAGGTTTATCGGGTTTAGCCGCATTTATTGGAGGATTCTCAGATTTAGGTCGTTCTGTAAATGAAGTCTTGTCAGGAATTACATCCGATATTTCAACAGGTTCTGGAACTGGGGCTGAGAATTTTTCATTTGGAATAGGATTAGCCACGGATTTAGATGAACCCGAGTTGTTTGATCTTGTTGTAGAATCATTCCATGGAGCCCAGAAAAAAGAAATTCTTCCATGGGTCCACGGTGTTTCTTTTGAGGCCCATCCAAAGGGCATAGGAGAAGGATTTCACCTAAGGCTATGGATTCCTAAACTACCTAATTCTGTCGAATTATCTATATCTAGGGAAACAACAGAAGATGGTCAAACATGGTCAATATTTGCAGAGTTAGAATCATGGAAACCTCAACATAATGAATTAATGTTAGTTATTAGTGGGATCAATGGTCAAGACTTATTTGTTACACTGAAAGGGCTGAGAGTTGGAGAATTCACCAAATTAAGCCTTGATTCTATTTTTGTAATAACCACTGTAGGTGAAATAACGGAGGTATCAACCACTACTTTATATGATTTATCCAACCGTCTTGATTGGATGCATGTATTATTGATTAATCGTGCTGCAGGTTCTCGTACTGAAATAATGATAAAAGATATCCCTGAATCAATAGCATTACAAGCTAGTTTAGGTACTGCAATTTCTATTGATATGACAGTACCAGAACAATATAGGACATCAGAGGGTTTTGCAGTAGGTTCAATGATGCTACAACAGATGCAGTGGATGGATGGAATTTGGTGGCCAGCAACAATTTTCCTGACCGACGTCCCAGGGTCAATGAGTTTGACTACAGAACCTGATCTGAATTTTGATATAACTAAAAATTTAGCATTCCAAGGCACCCCTATCCTTGATTTTACAGCTTCAGATGCCGGAATGTCTCTCTATATCGAAGCATTTGGGCGTGCCATAAATACTAGAGGTGACGTTGTTTTACTCGCCCAAGGTATGTCAGATAGGATGATAATAAAGCCTACTGATTCATTTGGTTTACAAATCAGATCAGGTGGCAATGGGGTTGAAAAAATATATCTTCGCTTTGGTAATAGCCCCACTAGTCCTCCAATAATTATTGATGAAATGGAAGCGTTAGGGGAGAACTTAAAGAGCGCTACAATACATATCAGAGAAATTGCTGGGCCATATAGTATCATTGACATTGATGATGTACAAGGTGGAAGAATAATTGCCTCAGCTAGATTATATGCAAATATTGGAGATAAAAACATTGGATTGAAAGGAGTGCTTATTGATGCTCAAATAACAGGGGGAGTACCTGCTGGGACTACATTTGGAATAAATGGCTTAGCATCAGATTTATCTATCCTTTCAATTATTCCGGGAGTATCTGGTTCGACAAGACACATAATGGCTCCAGAACCGCTTTCATCGGGGATTCTAACGGTACTATCTGCTTTTGGAGGAGATAATTATGAGTCTTCTTGAGAAACTTAGGCGCGATAGCAATGAAGATCTTGAGGCCGACATTGCTCATGAAATACTTGATAGATTAGAAGCATCTAGGGAAAAAATCTCTCCTCAAAGAGTAATTTTTGCTTCAGCTGTCACATTTTCACTTCTATTAGTGTCTATTTTCACTTTAGTAATAGTCGTCCCATATGACAGAGTAAGTGTCGATGTTGTTTATCGTCAAGGTGGTTCCGGGCATGTTATATTAGCACAATTAGATAACCAAGGTAGTCGCGAAATTGGTGATATTTCACTTTCTTTAAGATTCATAGATTATGAGGGTTCTGAATTGGGAAGGACAGATTTTTTCCTTGATACTTTACCTGCGCATAGTTTCTATGCTGGAGATAATTTGGAACTAATCGTTAATGGTGCCTCGGTTTGGGAGGAGTATGGCATAGAAATTCTGCTTGAATATAGTTATTACAATGGCCGAGGGGATGAAAGATGGTCGCATGAGGTTGGTAATTGGACAATGGAACTCTTCACTGACCGCGCCCCAATTAGTATATTTTAGAGAATGGTTAAACATGATAACTGTCTATTTTGTAATATCAAACTACCAATACTATCAAATTAAATCTTAGGTGGCGTAATTTATGAACCAACGTATGGTCATCTTAGTCTTAGGTTTATTTTTATTTTCATATCTTCCTATTTCTGATTATGATGAATTTGAAAACTCTTCAGAAAGTAGTTTTTTAAATCTAGATTTTATAAGGACAGAAATATCTCCAAACCCTGATACAATGAGTAATTTGGATATTTCTTCGGTTTACTTTGGCCCTGAAGATACAAGAGATACCCGAGCAGATTCTTCAATAGGAGTTTATACAAACAATGGACTTATTCCTATTACTTCAATGAAATCAGAATTAACATTAACACGTTCTGATCTAATGATTGTATTGATTGAAGGGGATGTAGGATTATGGGATGCAAGAATTGAAATTTATGAATCTGCCAATGTAGAGATACGTGCTACAATTCCTCCATCTGGATTCTTAGTTCAAGGATCACAAGATGAGTTGAATAAAATAAGTAAATTATCATTTATTTCTACAAGTCATACAGTACCCGTAGGATTACTTGTTGATCCAAATCTTTACAATTATGGTTCCAATGAAAAAATTATTATTGAATTATCTGGGTGGAAAGATTCTGATTTGATTAGATCGGATTCACCAGGCTTGGGGCTTGAGGGTAGTATTTCGGAAATATCATCAGAATTTATGATTAACTCATTTTCACCTCAAAATGGTATTTTTATTGGAGAAATTAACATTTCTGACTTGGTTAAAATAGCCATTTATCCTGCAGTTTCATATGTTTCTCCTGTTTATGAAATTTTGACATTTAATAATCAAGCTAGAGTACATATGGGCATAAACACTGTTGCAAATACTTACGTTACTGGACTTAATGGCAGTGGCCATAGAGTGGCCGTTGCTGATACAGGAATTGATCAGGATCATGGCGATTTTGGAGACAGAATTACTCAGGTCGTCAATGTGGCCGGAGATTCTTCTACAGCTGATACGAATGATGGACATGGAACTCATGTTGCTTGTACAGTTTTGGGAGATGGTACAAGAACTAGTTCATATGAAGGAATAGCCCCTCAATCAGAATTATATTTTCAAGCAATGGAGGTTGATGATAGTGGGCAACTTTCCAATAGTGGAATATATGGGATGTTGAACAGTGCTTATAACTCAGGAGGAGCAAGATTTCATACTAATAGTTGGGGCTCACAAACAGGCGGGGCATATACTACACAATCAGAAGATGCTGATGATAGAACTTCAACATGGGATCAGTATTGGTTGTATGAAGGTATGACAGTTTTATTTGCTGCAGGGAATGAGAGAGATGATGGCATTTCTTCACCAGGGACTGCAAAAAATGTCATTACAGTTGGAGGGCATGTGAATAGATATAGTGGCGCACCGGATGAGATGTACTATTATAGTAGCAGAGGACCTACAGATGATGGAAGAATAAAACCCGATGTTACCGGCCCCGGAGATTATGTTAGATCATGTTTGGCACAGGAAGCAGAAGATGCAACAACAAATATTGGGGACTCTTATTATATTGAATACAGTGGAACTTCAATGGCAACTCCTGCCACTGCAGGGGCATCAGTTCTAGTAAGGGAATATATCATGGAAATTGCAGAGCGTCCCGCGCCCCAAGGGGCACTCATCAAAGCAATGCTGATACTTGGTGCAGAAGATATGGGCACTAGAGATATACCAAATGTCGATGAAGGATGGGGCCGGATAAATTTAGTAAATACTTTAATTCCTGATGAAGATATTGGTATTTTTGTTGATGATAGATCAAGACTTTCAAGTGGCCAAGTAAATGAATATACTTTCGATGTAACTAGGGCAGGAGAGCCACTAAAAGTTGTAGTTGCATGGTCAGATTATCCAGGATCTAGTAGCTCTAGTATACAACTTAGAAATGATTTAGACCTAGAAGTAGTTTCCCCAAACGGCCAAATTACTTACTTGGGTAATGATTTCAATAATGGGCGATCAACTACAGGAGGTTCCAAAGATAATAGGAATAATGTCGAAGTTGTATTGATCGATAGTGCTACAACCGGAATTTGGACAGTAAAAGTTAGAGATGCTCAACATGGAGGGAGCCGTACTTATCAGCCATATTCAATTGCAGTAAGGGGGGTAAATGTTAATGATTTAACTCCTGATCCAACATTTATTGCAGGTTCCTTTGAGATATCAACACCAATTCCTCAAGTTGGGGAAGAAGTTGAAATTTTGATAACTATACAAAATCAAGGGGCAGGATCATTCACAGGAATACCTGTTACTGCATATGCAAATTCTAACCCAATTGGAACGCAAACAATAAGTATGTCACCTGGTGGTTCTGAAGAATTAACATGGTATTGGACCCCTATCTCGGATGATGAAGGAGAAGTTGAAATTTCTTTCTATATAGATCCAAATGATAGTCTTGAAGAACTCTCTGAGGTTAATAACTTCATTTCTGCCTTAATTCTTGTAAGTACGCCAGGTATTCGTGTATCTTCTGAAAATCCATTAGTAACTCTCGGTGATGCTTCAGATTCCACAACTCAATGGGAATTGATAATTACCAATACTGCCTTATTTGAGACAAATGCAACAATTTCCGTTTCACAACCTATCAGAATTAGAGATGGCGTTGAATTCGATTGGTTCCGCTCCTTTACAAATGTTAATTTTAATCTAGATGCCTCAGAAAATATACCCATTATGCTTACAATGGCCCATCCTGCACCGCCACAACCTGGGTTATACAAAATGATAGTAAATGGAAATGACGTTGAAAATAATATCGATTCAGAATTAGAAATATATTTTGATGTCCCTGTTTTGGCGCAACCTCAGATATTGCTTCCTTCATCTGAAATTATAGTAAACTCTATTTCTAATACGCAGTTCTCCTTTGATATCAAGAATAATGGTAATGGTGCCCAAACTTATGATGTATCATTAATTTCTCCTGCCGGTTGGGATTTAGGATTTGATAAAATTGGCCCATTTGAAGGTTCAGAATACGGTTCAACAGGGACTTTAGTAAAAGGAGACTCAGTCTCAATTGGCGTAACTATTGAGTCACCAGGTGTTATGATAAATGCCGATAGTCAATTTATTGCGGAAATATTAGTTGAATCTAGAGTTAGTGATGACACATGGACTACCGAAATTCCTCTAATTATTGATATAATAGACGAAGTACAAATCTCCTTTGATTCAGGAGAAATTGACGATCAGTTATTATCTGACGGTAACTATGAATTAATATTGGAAATATCTAACAAGGGGAACCGAGAAATTACTATACAACCAATACAAAGGTCACTACCAGGGGGATGGATTTTAACAGGTCTTGAAGAATTTACCATTGAAATAGATCAAAAATTACAATTCCCCTTGTCCTTGTCTGGTAACGGCAAAGCAAAAAGTGGAGAACTAGAATTACGTTTCATTTCTGATAATGATTTTTCAATTGATTGGAATTATACTCTAGATGTGATATCAGGGGCCATCCCTATCGTTGAATTCTTTAAGGTAGAAATTCCAAATGGCCAATCTTCCGATGAACCTTTAGGAGTGGACTTCCATCCTGTAGGGGCCCCAGGTTTCGATTTAGGGTGGACAATTACTAACGTCGGAACTGTAAGTTGGGAGCCTAATGCCATGATGGAATTACCTAACTCTGATTGGTATTCATCTTGTTCAACAAATCCTTCAAAGATATATCCCGGCGAATCATCGAGAGTGTGGTGTACTGTAGTCATACCACTTTCTGCTGCATCTGGATCTGAACCGTTAGTCACTTTAATCATGGAAGATGGAGGTGTTGAAACACGTGACACTATTTCTCTATTAGTTGAAGAAGTAAGTAAAGTAAGATGGACCTTAATCCAACAAAGTGATGTATACGAAGGAAATTCCAATACTATGTACTTTGAACTGCAAAATATTGGTAATTCAGTAATTTCAGATAGAATTGTAGTTTCAGGGCCAAATGACTGGGAAATTAGAATTCTGGATGGTATAATGATAAATTTACAGCCAGATGAAATTAAATCTGTACAGATTGAATTTACTCCAAATAGCGGGGGGGATGGCTTTATTACTCTGTCATTAGGGGATTCAGTAGGAAATTCTGATTACAGTAAGGCCATTCCAATATCTGTAAAAGGAACAGATGCAGAAGAAACATTTCCATTTTTTATAGTTGGTTTATTTTCTTTAATAATAATCTCTCTATTAGGAGGGGCATTATTTGCTTATCAAAAAAATGATGGCGATTTAAAGAGTATTCTTAACAATTTACGGGTGTCTGGGACAAAGGTCGAACCAGTGACAAACTTTGTTAATTTTGAAGAAAATATTGAAGAAAAAACAACCCTTAATGATACTTCTAATAACTTGGAAAAATATGATGAATACCCCGGTTGGTTATGGGATTCAAAAAAAGAATCATGGACCCCTGATCCCGACCATGATGATTCACAATAATCAGTGTTATTATTCTTAATTTTTATATTTTAATGCATCGAAAACTAAATTTGGATATACATTTATTCCAAAGTCCTTTGAGTAAAGATTGATTCCGCGATATGATGAGAGACAATTCTGTGGTCACGTTTATGATTACTTTAATGCTAATTACCATATCACTTCCACTTGTATCAGCATCCGTCAGTGTTGCTTTATCTGCCAATCCTACAAGTCAATCTGCAACATCGGACAATGCGGCTGAATATACCATAACAATCCAAAATTCTGGAGATGATGATGCTACTGTTTCACTATCTACTTCTCAAGCAGCCGATTGTAATGGGTATACTTCGAGTCTTGAAGATCAAGTAGTGTCTGTAAATGCGGGATCTTCTGAATCTACGACCTTGACAGTGTCTCTAGGTGAAAGCGCTGGAGATAGTTGTGAAACTACGGTTTCTGCATCTGCAGTTGGACAATCCCCGACAGACACAGATACCGATGATATAACTGTAGAAACTACTAATGAAGATGGAGGCGGCCAATATTCAGTCCAAATATCTGTCCAAGGCAATGATCCGCAATTGATAAATTATGATAGTGAAGAAGATGGAGATCAAGTAAAGTGGGAACTTATTGTTGAAAATACTGGCGAACAATCTTCCGCTATGCAAATAGAAGTTATATCCGATGGTGATTGTGACTCTGATGGCCTTAGCGCAACTTCAGATAAGCAAACAACTGGTAATTTGGGTTCCGGAGATACTGAACAAGTAGAAATAACAGTCGACATACCTGATGAAGGTGCCACTGAAGCCGATTCTCATTGTTTCATAATTAAAGCCACAGTTACTCAAGACCCCAATGCGGCTGATAGAGCAGAAGATAATATAACTCTAACAGTCAAAATACCTCAACTTAAGGAATGCGAAGCATCATTACAAAAAACAGCGCATAGTTTAGATCCTTTAGAGTCAGCTTCAAATTATATTGCGTTAACAAATATTGGCAATACAGAATGGACCGTGTCCGCCGTTGCAACTTCAGATGAACATGATGTTCAAGATTGGGTTGACTTCGAGGCCCCGCTTAGCAAACTCCTAAGTGAACCAGGTGGGAGTCAAGATTCTCATACTTTTAGTTTTACAATAACTCCCGATGACTCTGTGGAGCCCGGTACTATTCCTGTATATATTCAAGGTCGAGCAGGAACTTCTGTAGGTTGTCAAGAGATAGTATATGTTACAGTTGGTCAAAGTAAAGATGCATCTATCTCATTAAGTACTTCCAAGATATCAAATGCAGAACCAGGAACAACTCAGAGAATTCAGGTTGCTATTTCCAACACTGGTAATGGCCAGGACACCTATGCTGTAGGTACATCAGGTCTTCCTTCGGGCTGGCAAGTCTCGATGTCTCAAAGTAGTGTAACTATAGATGGAAAGCACTGTGGTCCTAATAATTGCAATAAACAGAGTTTGGATGCCGATATTATGATACCCAGCGGGGCTTTAGCAAATATTCAATATAGCCTATCATTTTATGTAAATTCAGGGGGAAATCAGCATGACGTCATAACTCTTGACGTTACTGTAGCAGCCGTTCATTCCGTAACTACTACACTTGCTTCGGATGCGCAAACAGGTAAATTTGCACAAATTGTTCAATTCCCCCTATCGATAGAGAATATAGGAAATATTAGAGATACTTTGGTTTTGGAAGTTTGTAATCCTAATATCAACTCCACCTGCTCAGCACCTGCATGGAATTCGTCATTTTCCAATTCACAAGGAAATTCTATTTCAAGTATCACTTTAGATCCTGAAGAAATTGGAGATATCTTCGTTGATATTCAAGTCGAAGACCCCTTTGATAATAGTGAGGAAGTTTTTGAAATTAGAGTGGGAATAATTGGATCATCTTTCCAGTCTACAGAAATTGTTAAAGTAACGGTGTCAAACTATAACTATAGTATGGCTATATCTTTTGAAAGCCCAGGGGAAAACCCATCTTCATCTGAACTCTCACTTCCTCCGGGTGGCTCTCATAGCACTTCATTTTGGATTGATAACACTGGTAATGGAGGAGTAGATGAAGCAATCATCTCAATCAGTGGAATGGATTCTTCGGTATTTAGATCAATAAAAATAGATGGCGTAACCTCAAATAATGAAATTTTAATCCCTGCAGAATCTAGAGTTTTAGTTGAAATCGAATTAGAAGTTATCGAAGGAATTGAAAGTGGAAATTCAGGCACAATTACAGTTAGTGTTTCCTCAAAGAAAAATACAGCCCAAATGTCCTCAATAACTTTCAATATTGATGTAATTATTATTCATGACTTGCAATATACTATGGATTCTTCTCCTGAGGAATTATCTGTCAAATATCCTCAACGTGCAACATTTACTATTTACGTAACTAACAATGGAAACACCATTGAAAAAGTAGAAATAATTACTCCTGCACCTCTCAGGGAATGGTCTGTGGATGTAGTTCCTGATGATTTTTTATTAAATCCAGGGCAAACTAAAGAAGTTGAGATAAGAGTAACATCTCCTGTTGGTCTGAAAGATGATGATACTTACAAATTTACATTAATAATACAACCAGAAGATACACCAGTTGCAGGACAACCGATTGAACTGACTGTCCGTACTGAAGTATCAAAATTAAATTTAGCAAATGGTATTCTAGGTGAGATATTAGTTTATGGATCAATAATAATTGGCTCAATCCTAGTTCTTACATTGTTCTTAAGAGCAAGAAAAGAGAATAAAATTATTTCAGAAGCGCTACTCGATGAACAACAAGATTGACATTACTTCAGATTGTCCGCCGGATACACTTATGTTTAGTTTTCAGGTGGGCTTGTTTGTTGCCCTCTACTGGGCGGCGTGGTGTCACTATGTCCGTACCTGAAGATTACATCGCAGTCGCTGTTATGGCACTGGTTGGAATAGGATTTCCTGTAGGTAGTTTCATTGCATCAAGGTTATTGAGGCCAACTCCAGATCCTAATGACAAAACACAACTTCGATCATGGTTATTGCCCGGATATGAGACAGACCAAACTCTCTATGTTCGCCGCCACAGCACCTATGAGTGTGGTTCAGAACCTGTTGGTGATGCACATATAAATTTTCATTTCCAATATTATTGGTATGCGATTATATTTTTAGTTTTTGATATAGCATTTATGTTTTTAGCATTTGGCGGAGTAATCACGGTCCAAGAGGGTGTTCTATCAGATTCAGAAGTATATAGTGCATTAACAACCCTTGTGGTATTCATTACTTTGATGAGTTTGGGCGTTTGGCATGTTTTTAGAAAAAGAGGCAGAATTTACATTTGAGGTGTTTTAGTGTCAGAAGATGGTCAGAATTATACTATGTTTAACAGCCGAATGTTGGTTGATACTGTTGGTGACACTACTGACGCAGCATTAGGTGCCAGTGGAATTAGGGATGTAATTGGAGTTTTAGCAGGCCGTTTATTCAATTGGGGACAAAGAAAGTCATTATTTCCGTTACACTTGGGTATAAAATGCTGTGCACTTGAAATGGCGGCAGCTGGGGCTAGCCGTTTTGATGCAGAAAGATTTGGTGTATTCTTCAGATCTAGCCCTAGGCAATGTGATGTTTTGTTAGTCAATGGCCCTATAAGTAAAAAATTTGCTGATCCAATTGTTCGCCTTTGGGAGCAAATGCCGGAACCTAAATGGTGTATTGCTATGGGAGAATGTGCAATTTCGGGTGGCCCTTATTTCCAATCTTATAATGTATTAGAAGGCGTAGATACAGTGATCCCAGTTGATATTTATATTCCTGGCTGCCCACCTCGTCCCGAAGCTTTGATAGACGGTTTTGGAAAGTTACGTGAAAAAATTATCCGAATAGGTGCAGTGCCGAGTCATTCTAGGACAGACAGTGTGGCGCCAATAATAATTGGAGATGAATGAGGTAATTCTTATGAATGGAGTATCCGAAGAATCTCAGATATCTGCAGCCGAAGATATGGTGAATGAAATTGGTAAAATGGTTGGAGTTTCCTCCTTTGTTGACAAAAGGGCAAATGGTACACAAGTTAGGCCTGTGGTCAATCTTACAATTTCTCCTGACAACTGGCGTAAAGTAGCAGAGTCTTTATTCACAGATTATGGTATTGATTATTGTTCTATGATAACTGGAATTCATTGGCCTGATTCATCTGATAAACAGTGGGAAGTAGTGTATCATTTCCTAAGGACAGGTGTTAAAAATCCTCCAATCGTCGATGGCGTGGTGGAGCCAATAATAACAAATTCTTCTGAGTTAGAAGGTTCAGATGTCCCTTTAGAGATTCAGATAAGCATACCAATTTCAGAGACTAGAAATCCTAAAGTTGCAAGTGTACAAGATATTTGGGTCGGGGCCGATTGGAATGAAAAAGAAACATGGGATTTGGTAGGTATCGATTTTGAAGGACATGAGGGTATGCGCCGTGTGCTGCAGCCTCATGAAACTCCAAAAGGTTATCACCCTCTTCAAAAGCAACACAAATTAAGATATCACAATTTTGAGGAAATGTATGACGATGTCCAAGGTTTCAAAAGAAAACCTGCAGATTCTGAGAGAGTTAAGTGAGGTGAAAAAATGGCAGAAATGTGGATTTCAATGGGCCCGCAACATCCTATGACGCATGGTCTATGGACATTGAAGGTAAAAGTTGATGGAGAAACGGTAGTTGATACTGAACCAGATTTAGGATATATCCATAGAGGTGTTGAAAAAATTTGTGAATCACGTGATTTTACCCAAATAACAACATATTGCGATAGATTATGTTACGCGAGTGCCAATACATGGTCTCATGCTTACATCTATGCTGCCGAAGATCTCCTTGGCGTGCAAGTCCCAGAGAGGGCAGAATATATCCGTCTTGTAGCAGTTGAATTACAAAGAATTGCAAGCCACCTGATGTGGCTCGGTGCATATGGACCAGATATTGGAAATCTAACAGTAATGGTATGGTGCCTTAGAGAAAGAGAAATGATGATGGATTTATTACAAGAACTGGGTGGTTCAAGGATGCATTACAACTTCCCTCGAGTTGGAGGTGTAAAGCGTGACCTACCTCATGGTTTTGCAATGCGCGCACGTCATAAACTGAGATTATTTTTAGATCGTATCCAAGAGTATGAATCCCTTTTTGATGAAAGTACTATATTTTTAATCCGGAGCCAAGGAGTCGGATATGCAAAACCAGAGGAAATGATAAATCATGGAGTATCAGGGCCAAATCTTAGAGCTGGAGGGGTAAATCATGATATTAGAACCTCACATCCATATTCAGTATATTCAGAACTTGACTGGGCACCAGCAGTTGAACGTTCTTCCATCAAAGGAGCAGATTGCTATGATCGGTATCGAATCAGGGTTGAAGAAATGAGGCAAAGTGCAGATTTAGTATTGCAAGCATTAGATAAGATGCCCGGAGGTGCAGAAACTCACCACGAATCAGGAGATCCTAAAATATTAGCAAAAGCCCCTTCTCGTGCTCCTGAAGGTACATATGGATCACATCACTTTGAAGATAGTAGGGGTGAATCAATGTTCTATTTAGCAGGAGGTGGAGAAGGAAGAGGTAAAATGCCTTATCGAGTCTCAATCAGATCCCCTATATTTATCACAATTCCATTTGCATCCAAATGCATGATAGGTTACAAAGTTGCAGACATACCTGCAATTATGGGTTCTTTTGATCCCTGTATTGGGGAAACAGATAGGTGATTTTTTGGCTAGTAGTGATTGGTTAAACATTCGTGGTTGGACTGAATCCATCATTGGCTGGTCCATGGATGCTACTCATGATTTGCTGCCATCTTCAATGCAATCTGAATTTGCTACTATTCAACCGGCATTGGAATCCTTTTTCATTGCTACAATAATGTGTACAGTAGTTTTTGCAGTGATGATGCTTACTCTTATGGTGGTCCCCTATATTGAACGGAAATTCATAGCCAGGTTAATGGATAGAATTGGCGCTACTACTTCACTACGTAGTCTATGGATAGGTGAGGGCAATGCAACCGCTGGAGATTGGTGGAATAAGTTACCAATGGGACTAGGCAAACCTATTGGATTCGTCAATAAGAAATTGAATGCATCTTTTGGAAATGACCACCCGGAAAAAACTATTTCTAGGGTTAATAATCGTGGCTATCACGGGATATGGTTTTTATTTCCTGGATTCTTTCAAGCCCTTGCTGACTTCATGAAATTTGCTACAAAAGAACACATGGTCCCAGATAAGGCAGACAAATTAGTTTTTGAAGTTGCACCAGTGATAATAATCTCAACTACAATAATGGTTTTCGCATTTGTGCCCTTTGGACCTCACATATGGGCAGCAAATCCTGACTTGTCATTAATTTTTATGATGGCAATATTTGGCGTTGCACCATTAGGAGTTTTCTTTGCAGGATGGGCATCTAACAACAAATACACACTTATTGGCGGAATGCGCTCTGCTGCACAATTAACGGCTTATGAAATACCGCTATTAATTACTGTTTTGAGCATCGCTGTAGTAAGCGGATCATTCAATATATTGGAGATCATTGATTTCCAAATAGAAACATCTAACACCTGGAATATCTTTATTCTGCCATTAGGTGCGGTATTATTTCTTGTAACTATGATTGCAGAAGTTGAACGTATCCCATTTGATATGCCTGAGGCAGAAGCAGAATTAGTTGAGGGATGGTGGACTGAATATGGGGGGATACGATGGGGGCTTATGTTTGCTGTTGAAATGATGAGGGCTTATGCTGCTTGCATCTTGTTCGCTATGTTCTTCTTAGGAGGTTGGGAGTTTCCATTCCAAGATTCTTTATCCTCTTTACCTTTTATAGGCTCTTCGTTTGGATTAATTTTTACCATTATTCCTGGATTAGTTTGGGTTTTATTAAAAGCATGGATTTTGTTTGCATTTTTTGTTTGGATTAGAGCCTCTTTACATAGAATTCGTACAGATCAAATATTAGAATTTGGATGGTTATACCTTCTTCCACTTTCTCTTGTAAATCTTGTAATAGCTACTTTCTTACGGCTTGAAGTATGGTCTGAATCCGGATGGCCTATTTGGACGGCGCCATTATTATCATTAATTGCCATCTTCTTCTTCGTAATATATGCAATAGATGAAGATGAAGAAGCTTTAGCCAAATCACGCAGACCATATAGTACTCAAACATTATCCAAAGCATACCCAGGTAGTCAAAGAAAATAGGAGGTGAATTAGTGACAAATCCAGAATATAATACAGGCCATCCACACGCAACTCCAAATTTTCGTAATCTTGTTATCAGGCCTATGTGGATAACAATGAAGACAGCATTACGTACAATTCCTTACATCGGTAAAGCCAAATTCTTGAAAAATAATTACCATAATCAAAGAGCAAATATGATGGATGAATTTACATCACAAAGAATTGGAAACAATCACCCTTCAAAAGGCCATATATATTCTGCAGATAGAGAATCTTCTCCTGCATTACCATTCTTGGAACGCCCTGTAACTATTATGTTTCCATATGAGAGACTTGAAGATATGGAGCCGTGGCTCTTCGTTCCTGGAAATTATAACGGACGTATAGGTATTGTATGGGAAACTTGTACTGCTTGCAAAGCATGCATCAAAGCATGTCCAAACGACTGCTTACATATGACTAGTGAAACAAGAGTCAACGTCCTAGACACTACTAATGAAGGGGATGAATGGCATGGTTATGGTAGTGAGTTAGAAGCCGGAGGATTAGCCGCTCGAGAAAAAGAAACTTTTAAACAGATAGAAGATGAATTTGATTTGGTAAATGCTCACAAAGCCCCTCCTCAACAGTACGACTTCGCAGAAATTATTGATATTACTGGCGATACCGCCACAGTTCGTTGGCAAGATGGATCAGGTATAGAAGAAATAGATACTTCCGTGTTAAAACCTGCAGAGCAAGATATTGTATCAGGCAGAATAGATTTAGGTCGTTGTATGTTTTGCGGCTTGTGTGCCGAAGCTTGCCCCTTTGAATCGTTCTTTATGACAAATGAGTATGATGGCATGACCGGATATAATCGTGAGCAATTATGGATGGATGCTAGCCGCACTCGTTTATTGCCAGCCGTCCATCAAGAGAGAGTAGATATGGAACTCGCTAAGAGGGCTGAGAAAGAGAAAAAAAAGCGTGCTAAGAAGGCCGCTAAATTGGAGGCATAATTTTGCTAATTGATTTTCAAGCAATAGTTTTTGTTATTATGTCATTATTGGCTATAAGTGGAGCACTGGGGTGCGTCTTCTCAAAAAGAGTAGCACATTCTTTACTCTCACTTATGCTGACTTTTATTGCTGTTGCAGGGGTTTTTGTCCTTGCAGGGGCAGAAATGTTAGCTGCAATCCAAATTTTAGTTTATCTTGGCTCTGTTATGCTGGTCGTTCAATTTGGCGTCATGCTTACTAGACGTAAAATTCAGGAGGCTGACTATTAATGAGGGCACTTTCTGCTGTTACTTCAGTTGGCGTTTTTATATTTGTTCTTCTCTTACTACAAGAAGTAAATTCCCATCCAATGTGGGGCCCTTCAGGAATTCCTCCTACTACTATTGATTTTGCAGACTCAATTTTCAATGAATGGGCATTTGTTACTATTATCTTAGGGGCACTTCTCGCAATGGCGATGATTGGAGCCTCATATTTAGTTAGAGACGAACGTTTGATAAACTTAGTATGGGATATTCGAGGAGAAATTTCTGATGATATCGAAAATATTCAAAATAAAAAAATATTTACCCCTGATCATAATTTTACTTCTAAGGAGGAAGAATGATGATAGATCCTAGTTGGATAGTTGGTCTTGGGGTAATATTATTTGGCATCGGCCTATTAGGTACTTTTTATCATAAAAATGCAATAGTTGTTCTAATGTGTATTGAGCTAATGCTAAACTCTGCAAATTTAAATTTCGTTGCTGGAGCAATGTACTATTCTGATGTAAATGGCTGGGTATTCACTGCCATTGCTATAGCGATAGCAGCGGCAGAAGTAGCAATAGGTCTTGCAATTTTACTTTCAATGTATAGCACTCAAGAAACAATCTCTCTTGAAGATGCTAACATACTGAGGAACTGAGGTGTAATGATGGGGCAAAATAAACATGAATATCCATTAATTTATCCACTAATTCCATTATTACTTATTGTTCCAATAATGAAATACGCATTAGGTATGGATTCTTTCGATGCAGCCTTTTTAATTATACTAGTTCCTCTACTAGTTTTTCCAACAATTCTTCTAATTGGTCAAATATATAATAAAAATATTATGTGGAAAGAAAAATACAAAGAAGGCGGAGTTTTAGCCTTAGGCGCCCTTGGAGTGTCCCTTTATGTTGCGATATGGATACTATTCGATTACTTATCAGAAAATCAACAATTTTCTCATCATACAGTGGTTGAATGGTTTCAATGGATTACTTTTGACTTCCTTCAATCCGATTATACTATTCATCCCGAAACAAGAATTATTGGAGTAGGAATTTGGATAGATTCGATAAGTTTAATGATTTTGTTTGTAGCAACTTTCCTTTGTTTTCTAATATGTTGGTTTAGTATGGGGTACATGAATACCGATCCAATTAATGAAGATCGGAATCATCGTTTTTATGCCGAATTCGTTCTTTTTAGTATGGGAATGTTTGGAATGGTATTGGCTGATAGTTTTCTCTGGCTATTCATATTCTGGGAAATTATGGGGCTTTGTTCATATCTTTTAATTGGTTTTTATTATTGGAAAGTAAGTGCTGCCTATGCTGCAAAGAAAGCATTCTTGACGACTAGAGTAGGAGATGTTTTTTTGATGGTAGGATTATTAATTTTGTATGATATTTACGGTTCATTAAGCTTCGAAGTTATCTTTGATGATCCTTCCACAGGAGTTGCAGGGGCGTTAGTTGAGTCCAATCAATTGTTCTGGGCTTTGTTATTATTATTTGTAGGCGCAGTTGGAAAATCTGCACAATTCCCTCTGCATGTCTGGTTACCTGATGCTATGGAGGGCCCGACTCCTGTTTCTGCGCTAATTCATGCGGCTACAATGGTTAATGCTGGCCTTTACCTTGTGGCACGCATGGTCCCGTTTGTTGATGTACATCATAATGGACTGGCTGGCTTGGAAGAATTAGGTATAATTATTGCATATATAGGCGGGATAACTGCATTTATGGCCGCCTCAATCGCGTTTGTTCAAAATGATATTAAGAAAGTTCTAGCATATTCAACAATGAGTCAACTGGCATATATTTTTACTGGTCTGGGGGTAGCTCTATGGTTCTATAACACAGGTCATCACCATGCAGCAACTATTGCTTTTGGTGCTTCCATGTTCCATCTTTTCAACCATGCTATGGCTAAGGGAATGTTATTCATGGCAAGTGGTTCTGTAATTCATGAAGTTCATCATGCACACGATCATATTCATAAAGGACAAAATAATAATAATTTTGATCCACAAGATATGCGGAATATGGGCGGATTAGCCTCAAAGATGCCCATTACTGCCACGGCAATGATGTTTGGATCAATGTCAATTATTGGTGTACCATTAATTGGAGGATTTTGGTCCAAAGAAGGAATAATTGCTGAAACTTGGAAAGCGGCGCTAGAAGAGGAGCCCTTGATGTTTTTACCGGCTATTCTAATTTTAGCCACAGCAGGTATGACAGGTTTCTATATGTCGAGAATGTGGCTAATGACATTTGCAGGCGAACCAAAAAGTGATGTTATTGACCATGTTCATGAATCAACCCCCTGGATTAGAGAGCCCTTGTTAATTCTTACAATCATTACAGCAATAGGCGGCTTTATATTGTCATTATTTGGAATTATTGATTTCTTAGCTTCTGAAACGGATCATCTGAAAATGCACGGTGGTATAATTTCTTCAGTTTTGGATACGCTAGAACATGCTTTCCTTCCAAATGATATGAATACAAGATTAATTGGATGGATTACTATCTTCTTATCTTTCATAATTGGCCCTATTATGGCGGCCAGAATTCATGGAGGTAATTTGAAAGAGGGCGAAAAGGCAAACCCTTTGATCGGTTGGTTGGTATCGCTATCTAGTAAATTTGGATCTCAAGATGTATCTGAATTATCTAACTCACAAATGTCCAAGGCCCTCCAAAATAGGCTTTACTTCGATGACATGTATGAATATATTATCTCAAAATCTATTATCCCTTTTGCTAATTTATCTGCTTGGTTTGATCGCACAATCATCGATGGAATGATAAAACAAATTGAATCAAAAGCAGTCCTCGGTTCATTACAAATTCGGAGAGTTACAACAGGTAGTGCACGAGACTATATTCTTATGGCTGCGGTCGGAACGCTTTCTATATTTATTTTAATTTGGGGGATGGGATCTTGAGTTTAGACGTTTTAACAATAATTACTATTACTCCAATATTCACTGGACTAATTTTACTCCTGATGCCTCAAATATTGCCAAAAGAAATATCCTCTAATTTGGTAAAAGTTACTCGTAATATTAGTATGGGGATTGCCTTGGGGATATTTGTAATAGCTACTATGCTATTTTTCGGATTTATTGGAGATATAGATTGGACAAACATTATGCAAGGTAATTATGTACTAAAGAACGATCCTTTCTCACTTATTTCTTCAATAGGCGTTCAATGGAAAGTTGGTACAGATGCATTATCATTCCCAATGATTTGGCTCACGACTTTACTAATCCCTATTTCTATGTTGGTGGAATGGGATGCAAAAAGAGGACATCTCTTCCATCCTCTATTATTAATTATGGAAGGAGCCCTATTGGGTGTTTTTGTTTCATTGGATTTATTTGTATTCTACGTATTTTGGGAATTAACATTAATTCCTATGTTCTTACTCATTCTAGTGTGGGGTGGAAATGATAGAAAATATGCGGCTATGAAATTCTTTATTTATACATTCACTGCTAGTGTTTTTATGTTAATTGGAATTTTAATTATGTATTTCCACACTAATCCAATTTCAGGACTTGGTTCTATGACGGGGCATCATTTCGATCTTGTTGAAATGGTTGCTCAAGAAAATTTAATTCCAAGTGAAGGCCTAAGGCATTTTGTATGGATTCTTCTTCTTGTAGGGTTCGCTACTAAGATGCCCAGCGTCCCTGTTCATACTTGGCTGCCTGATGCTCACGTGCAGGCACCTACTGCTGGTTCAATGTTATTGGCAGGTGTGATGTTGAAAATGGGGGCATATGGATTCCTTCGAATAGCCGTAACTCTATTTCCTGAATCTACAATAGTTTTCATACCTTTATTGATTTTCTTAGGTATGGCCAGCCTAGTTTATGGTGCTTGGGTTTGCATGGGCCAAACCAATCTAAAAAGAATGGTTGCTTATTCTTCTGTGTCGCACATGGGATTAATATTCCTTGGAATTGCTACTATGCAACCCTTAGGTATCGCAGGAGCATTATTTATGATGTTCGCACATGGAATAATTAGTCCCCTATTATTCGCAGTTGCAGGGGCATTCAAACATCATTATCATACCCTTGAAATAGGTTCAATGAGGGGGATAGCCCATCATTCTCCCTATTTATCGGGTCATATGATGTTAGGTTGGATGGCTAGTCTCGGCCTTCCTTTGATGGCAGGATTTGTTGCTGAAGTAGCAATTTTAATAGCATTCTGGATGGAATTTGGCTGGTTAGTTATGCTACCTGCATTAACGTTAGTGATAACCGCGACCTACTATCTAACATCAATGCAACGAACTATATTTGAGTCTGATGATCCTCATCATGGAATACTTCCTGATACTCTTAATGGTGAGCAACCTCGTGATATCACATGGCATGAAAATACAGGTATGTTTATTCTTGGATTGTTGACCATTTTATTCGGAATATTCCCATTTATATTTTGGGATATGATGTCATCTTGGAGCACCGGTTTTGTGACAGAAACATTAGTTGAAGCAATGCAAAATAAGGATACATGGAATTCTAATATTGATTGGCTAATGGAGGTTTTAAAATGAATTCCCTAAATGATATACCACTCGATATTCTCATTCCTGAAGTGATCATGACAATTGGTATGTTGATGATGATAGTTATTCCAAATCTTGGCGATGCAAAAATAAGATTACCCCTTACAAGAACTCATATTCCTGTATTAATCGGGGGAACTAGGTTTAGCCTAGTTAGTAATCCAGTTATTCCAAGTATTATAGCAATCATTACATTCGCTTCAGCTTCGTTAATGTCATTAGTTATGTTATTGGAGAATAAAACTGCTACTGCGCCCCCTATTATTGAGATTAATCAATTTACTAGTTTATTTTCAATGATATTTACCTTTGCTTTATTGCTTACTTCCATATCTGCATTTTACAGATTACCTTCAAAATCTGATGCTAAAATACCAAATGATAAGGACACAACTGCCTCCAAAAATTCTAAAATTACAATATTGATGAACAACCGTAGGCAAGTTGATTTCTACATTTTATTATTAATGGTAGGTTTAGGGATGTGTTTGGTCGCTAAATCAACCCATTTGTTTATGCTTTTCGTGTGTCTTGAATTAGCCTCATTATCTTCATATGTTTTAGTTGGTTTTCACAAAGAAAGTCAAATAGGTGGCGAAGCAGGAACTAAATATTTTATTGTTGGTTCTGTGGCTTCAGCAATCGGAATTTATGGGATGTCACTTTTGTATCTATGGAATGGTAATCTTGAGATTGCATCATTAACAAATGCATGGCAAAATATGGATTCTTTGGATCCCTTTGCAGGTATCGGCATGGGATTAATGTTAGTTGCATTTGGTTTCAAGGTTGGAGCCGCGCCATTTCATTTAGCAACCCCTGATGCTTATTCTGGGGCATCCTCTCCAGTCGCTGGACTTTTGGCTACGGCATCCAAGGCTATGGGCTTTGTAGCAATGATGAGGATTCTTCTCATCATCACAATGCCAGAGTCTGGAGAAGAAGCATATTGGATGTTTGCACTGGCAATAATATCTGTTATTACTATGACATGGGGCAATCTTGCTGCCCTTACTAGCGATAACCCAAAGAGGATGTTAGCATACTCTAGCGTAGCACATGCTGGCTACATGATGGCTGCACTATCAGCAATTGGTACCGGGTTAGGGGATTTTGAATCAAATACGTTAATTTTAACTGCAATAATCTTTCATCTAACAATATTAGTTTTATTCAAATTTGGAGCCTTTATGGTGCTTACTCTAATTGAAAATGAAGGAAGTAGCCATACTATATCTGGATTAAATGGATTAGTTCGTAGGGATCCAATTATCGCTTTATCAATGTTCATTTTTATGCTATCATTGGCTGGCGTCCCTCCTCTTTCAGGGTTCTTATCTAAATTGTTAATGATAAATGGAATAATTAACCTCTCTGCTGGTACTGGGAGCATCACTTCAGTAGCTGTCTTTACATGGATCACTAGTGTAAATATGATTTTTTGGTTAGCGATCGCAATTGTAATAAACAGTGCAATATCTTTATTTTACTACCTTAGGATAGGTTTGATTATGTTCTTTGAAGATCCAATTACCGATGATCCTTTGGACCGCGCAATCTATCTCAGACTCACGATTGTACTTTGCGCTCTACTGACTTTATTATGTGGTATAGGACCACTATCTGAATCTTTACTAGGGATTGTTAATGAAGCAGCACAATCTTTTCTTTTAGTAAGATAAATATGCTCAACTTCACATAGGTGACTCTCAACCGAGACACGTGGCACGTAGGGAAGAGAAAGTTGATGCTGAACTTCTTGCACGTCTAGAATCAGGTACTGGAGATCGTATTAGGGTGCCATTACCTAATAGAAAAGTAAATGAGATGTTTGCAATAGCGGATCAAATTCTTGGCGGCCGACGTGTCCGTTCAGTATGTGAAGATGGGCAAACCCGTCTAGCAAGAATACCAGGTAAGATGCGTAGGAGGCAATGGGTAAGGGAAGGAGATTTGATTACGTTACAACCTTGGGAATTTCAGGATGTAAAAGCAAATGTATGTATGAGATATACTAAGACTCAATCATTGTACCTCTCAAGAAAAGGTGTTTTACCAGAAATAGTCGATGTGTTCGGAATGTCAGATGACTCACAGATAAATAATAACAATAAAGATGCCAAATCTAAAGAAATTATTCCAGAAGAAATTTTAGCAAATGAAGAAGTATCCGATGACGTAGAAATAGAAGAAGTAAAGAGTACTCCTGCTCCAGTTACCAAAGATGCAGACGATGACATCGACTCATTCTTTGGGTGAAAATAGATGACTAAAAAAAAAGAATGGGATTTGGAACCAGACTTTGATGCCCTTATGAAGGGTGAAAAGAAGCATGAATGGATATCTGAACCAAGGTTTAAAAAAATGTTTAATGAAGTTGAACATGGCCTACAGGGAGTTATGGGTAAAGGACGTTATGAATGGGTAGATCGTAGAGTTTTTGATCAAGTTTTTGATAGTTCTACATTGTTAGCCATCCATAAGATGATGCAGAAGGGAGATATTGAGACAATCGAGTATCCGATAGCACGAGGCAAAGAAGCCCATGTATTCTATGCCACTAGTAATCAGGGCCCAGTAGCTGTAAAAATATTCCACACTACAAATGCTGTATTCAAAAGCTTAGCCAAATATATCGATGGAGATCCACGGTTCGGAGGGCTATCTCGCCGTCATAGAGAATTAGTAAATATATGGGTCCGCAAAGAATATAGAAATCTAAAGAGAATGAGGAAAAATGGTCTGCAAGTTCCAATGCCCATTTCCCATTTTAAGAATGTGTTAATCATGGAATTTATAGGCGAAGAAAAAGCTAGCCCAAGATTAAGAGATGTTACTTTGGATGATCCTTATGAAGTATTTTCCCAACTTCTTGACATTGTTGCAATAAACTGGCAAACCTGCAATTTAGTTCATGCTGATTTCAGTGAGTATAACATTTTGATAAAAAATAATGATATTTGGGTAATAGACGTCGGGCAAGCAGTAACTGATCAGCATCCAAACGCTCAAGAATTCTTAGTAAGAGATGTAACAAGACTCGTAGAATGGATTAACCGCCAAGGTTTTGAGGTAAATATTGCGGATTGTTTAGTTAGGGTTTTAGACGATCCAGTTCCAATTTTACCACCACTTCCGGGCGGAGATTAAATCTGATGACTTTCTGACGGTGACAATGGAGCATCTAGCGCGTATACCCAAAGATCGCATCGCAGTACTTATTGGAAAGCGTGGGGTAACCCGCAAGATGATTGAAAATGCATGCGATGGTAAGTTAAATATAGACTCAGTATCAGGAGAAGTTAACATTATTTGGAATTCTGAAGATGTAGATCCAATAGTACGTATGAAGATGCCTGATGTAATTATGTCAATTGGAAGGGGATTAGCTCCGAAAAGGGCCCTACAACTTATTGAAGATGATATATTTCTAAGGATGTTTGATATCAGAGAATGGGTCGGGAGACAACCAAATCAAATAAGAAGAATGAGAAGTCGTTTAATTGGAACAAATGGGAGAATAAGGAGTTTAATTGAGGAACTTTCTGGTTGTGAAATAGCGATTTATGGCTCAACAGTCTTAATAATTGGTGATAATGAAGGCCTCGCAATTTCTGTTCCTGCAATAGAAGGCATACTCAGAGGTTCAGAACATGGTACTGTATTATATGGCCTGGAACAAGATAGAAGAAGGCAAAGAATTCAATCAAGAAGTTTAGAATCATTTCAGGATAAATCTCAGGAACCGCAATCTGGCTTCGATGTGTTAGTTCCAGGTTTAGCCGATGCGCGCCGTAAGGCCGAGCGTAAATTTACTAACTCGCAAGTTGATCCTCAAAACGAAGAAGAAATATCAAATATGCTGCAACTCGCTGAAGATGAAGAAATAGTGTACGAAGAAGAATAAAAAAACCGCCATATCTAAGCGGAGAATCTCTTCGCCCGGACCATGCCTAATCATCTAGAGGAGTTATATGATTATGAAAAATTGTCAATAAATATTATTTTAGCGACGTCAATAATATTTTTAATTGGACTATTCCTAAACTTTTTAGATTTTTCAAATCCTCTAACTGATTTTATTTATGAGTATTATCTTAATCCTATATTTGATGAGGAATTTTCCGATGCAGGCTATAATACAGTTAATACAATGACTTATGCATTTATATTAGCAATGTTTGTTGTTGCTTTAGCCGCGTTCTTAAGATATTTTGACATAGATTCTAGTGATTATTCTATAATCGCATTATTCCCTTATGTTCTATGGGCCTCATTTGGAGAAGTTGTGGAAGATGCACAAATGTTTGATTCTGATTTGGCCGTATATTTTGTTAGTCCAGGAATCCATTTTCAGACCGCTACTTGGGTGATTATATCGGGTACTCTGGCATATTTAATTGCTAATAATTCTAAAGACAACGATAATTTGGAATCAAAATTAACTACGTTCTCTAGTATTTTGATACTTTCACATTTCCTCATATATTCCTGGTCAATTTCCAATAGCCATACAGTCATTGATAATGATATCAACTTAGCTCCTCTGAAGATAATCGGGTTACTTGCTGTTTTTCTGCCACAAATTTTACAAAAATCAATGAGAGTATTTACTCCAATCCAGAGAGTCGTATACGTTGTTGGAATTGGAGGCTCATTAGTATTTTTCGGAGCACTCTCTTCATACGCAATGAGCGTACCAAGTGATGAATTAACTCTGTGGCCATTATTAGTGGTCATAGGTCTGCCTTCAATATCGGCATACTTGATGTATATTATTGGAGAAAATTCTGCAAAAGAATTGTATGAAAATGGATTAATTGCTGGGGTATTGCCAGTTTCCATGACTGAAGAAGAATATATTAATTCACAATCTGAAGAAAAAGACTTAATCGAGAAACTAAGGAAAAGAGCAATTGGGGCTTACCCTGTAGTATTTTTAGCAGTTGCCGGCCAATTTCTTGATGGATTAGCAACATGGATTGGTATTGATTATTTTAATTACTCGGAGAAACATGTATTATCTGCTTGGATAATTGATAAATTTGATACTGCAGCAGGCTTCACGGTAGTAAAGTTAGGCCTAGGGGGTTTAATATGGTATTTCTTCACCATTTCCAACTTCGAGTATCGACAACAACACCTTAGATTATTAATCGGATTAGCTATGTTAGTGGTTGGAATGGCCCCTGGTCTTAGAGATGTTTTCCGATTATCATTAGGAGTCTAATTTCATTATATAAATTTAAAAAATAGTACAATTGAATAATTACACGTTATGTGAGGGGTTGAAGAAAATGGAGAGACTACCAACTAGAGTCGACATCTCAGATGAAGATTTCACACGGCGTAAAGAAAAAAATCTTTCGCTTATCAATGATCTAAATGAGAAAATATCTCAAATTAAACTTGGTGGAGGGGAAAAATATGTTGCCCGTCATAGGAATAGGAATAAGAAATTAGCAAGAGAGAGAATATCTGACATTTGCGACCCCGGGACTCCATTTTTGGAATTATCACCACTCGCTGCTCATGACCTCTATGATGGCAAAGCATATTCTGCAGGTATAATCACGGGAATAGGAGTTGTTAATGGAAATGAATGTATGTTTGTGGCCAATGATGCTACTGTTAAGGGAGGTTCATATTACCCAATGACTGTTAAGAAACATATTAGAGCGCAAGAAATTGCAGAAGAAAATAATTTGACCTGTATTTACTTGGTTGATTCCGGAGGAGCATTCCTTCCTATGCAAGACGAAGTTTTTCCGGACAAGCTTCATTTTGGTCGAATTTTTAGGAATCAGGCTTTATTATCAAGCAAAGGCATCTCTCAAGTTGCTGCAGTTCTAGGTTCATGCACTGCTGGAGGGGCATATATTCCTGCAATGTCCGATGAATCCATAATAGTGAAAGAAAATGGAACAATATTCCTTGCAGGCCCTCCACTGGTTAAATCAGCTACAGGTGAAGAAGTTTCTGCTGAAGAATTAGGTGGCGCCGATGTTCATACTCGAGATTCAGGTGTGGCGGATCATTTTGCTGAAGATGAACCAGAGGCATTAAGAATGGTAAGAAATATAGTTGAAAATCTAAATATCAAACCAAAGCATAGGCTAAATACTTCTCAAAATGAAGAGCCTTCATATGATTCAGATGAAATATTGGGAATTATTCCAACAGATAATAGGACTACTTATGATGTTAGGGAAATAATATCACGGATTGTAGATGGTTCGCGTTTTCATGAATTTAAAAATCGTTATGGTCAAACACTTGTGTGTGGATTTGCTAAGATACATGGGTACCCCGTAGGTATTATTGCAAATAACGGAATACTTTTTTCTGAGTCATCTCTAAAGGGCGCCCATTTCGTTGAGTTATGCGGTCAACGAGGGATACCACTAATCTTCTTACAAAATATAACGGGATTTATGGTTGGAAAGGATGCAGAATCCGGCGGAATAGCTAAAGATGGAGCTAAATTAGTAACCGCTGTTTCTTGTGTTCCTGTTCCTAAGTTTACTGTGGTGATTGGTGGATCACATGGTGCTGGAAATTATGGCATGTGCGGGCGTGCTTATGACCCTCGTTTCCTCTTTATGTGGCCAAATTCACGAATATCAGTTATGGGTGGCCCACAAGCTGCAGATGTACTAACGACCGTAAAGCAAGATCAAAGATCAAGAGAAGGCGAGTCCCCAATGTCTGGGAACGCTTTGAATGATTTCAGAAATCCAATACTCGAGAAGTATGAAACTGAAGGCTCACCATATTATTCTACGGCGAGGATATGGGATGATGGAATCATTGATCCACGCGATACCCGTGATATACTCGGACTTTGTATTTCAGCTAGTTTGAATGCTCCAATGCCAGATCAAAATTATGGCGTATTTAGGATGTGATATTTTTGAAAGTATGGGAAAAAATGCCAAATACGGAACTATGTGATTTAAAAATAGTTGGATCATTAGCATATTTAAATATTCAACGTGAAGAGGTATACAATGCGCTGAATGAGCAATTAATTACCGAAATCATACAGGTACTAAAATGGACTAAAGATCACTCAGTAGCTACAAAAAAGTCTATATTTGATACAGGCGGAAATGAATACCTCAGAGTATTAATACTGTCCTCTAAAGGTAAACATTTCTGTGCGGGTGCTGATATTAACATGATGAGGGATGCAGGATCTAAATCGGTTGAAGAAAATAGGGCCGACTCTATAAGACTGGATAATTTATTCAACTCTCTTTGGGCTCATCCTTGTTTTACAATTGGCTGTATTCAAGGGGTGGCACTGGGAGGTGGTGCAGGGCTGGTTGCATGCCTTGATCATGTAATTGCATCATCCAATTCAAAAATTGCCTTATCCGAAGCAAAATTAGGTATTTTACCTGCAGTAATTGGACCATATGTTTATCGTAAAATAGGTAGTTCACATTTTCGTCGTTTATCTATACTCGCCAGTAAGATAGATGCAAATGAAGCGCAAAGAATAGGTTACATTAACGATATTGTAAAATCTCCAGATTTATTCGAATTTTCATTAAATGAAGTAATTTCAGAGGTTATGTCTACTGGGCCAATGGCGGCATATGAGGCAAAAAAACTTACTTTAGTCTTTGATAGGTGGCAAGGTAGTGACGAGGAACTTCGCCAATGGACCCTTGATAAGACTAGTGAAATGCGGAGCTCTGAAGAAGGGCAAGAGGGACTTTCTTCTTTCTTAGAACGTAGAAATCCAGAATGGAATAAAGAAAATTTGGAGGAATAATATGATCCCTAATTGGATGCAAAATTCGCCCACTCCCTTTTCATCAATATTGGTTGCAAATAGGGGAGAAATAGCGGTCAGAATAATTCATGCTGCTAAGGAAGCAGGACTAAGAGGTATAGCCGTATATTCAGATTCTGACATAAATTCATTACATGCCGAAATTGCGGATGAATCTATTCATTTACCTGGAAAAACTTTATCAGAAACATATTTGAATATCGAAGCAATAATTTCTGCCGCAAAATCTTCGGGTGCTGAGGCGGTACATCCCGGCTATGGATTTCTTTCAGAAAGAGCAAATTTTGCAAGAAAAGTATCTGATGCTGGCTTAGTATGGATTGGCCCTTCTCCTGAATCAATAGAAGTAATGGGAGATAAAATATCTGCAAGAAAAAAAATGATTGATTTCGGAGTCCCAATTATTCCAGGAGAAGAATTAGTTATTACAAATAGTCAGAATTACATGGAGCCATTAGCCGCTGCAGCCGCTAGAGTCGGATATCCCTTACTTCTCAAGGCAAGTGCAGGAGGGGGAGGAAAAGGAATGCGCGCTGTCTATGAGCCAAAATTACTTAAAAATCAATACGAGGCTGCATCAAGGGAAGCCGCAGCAGCATTTGGCGATGGAACAGTATATGTCGAACGCCTTCTAAGCAAGTCTAGACATATAGAAATACAAGTTTTATGCGATAAACATGGAAACTCTATACATCTAAATGAGAGAGATTGCTCCCTCCAGAGGCGGCACCAAAAAGTAATAGAAGAAACACCTTGTCTAATATTGTCTGATGAATTGCGTCAATCAATGGGTAAATCTGCTATTATTGCAGCCAAGTCTGTAAATTATATTGGTGCAGGGACTGTCGAATTTCTTCTTTCGACTAAGGGGGAATTTTTCTTTCTTGAGATGAATACTCGTTTACAAGTGGAACACCCAATTACTGAATTAGTTACTGGCATTGATATTGTTCAGAAGCAATTTGAAATTGCGGCAGGAATGGAATTAGGGATTATACAAGAAGAAATCAATATAAATGGACATTCAATAGAGGCACGTATATATGCTGAAAATCCTTCAAATGGATTCTTACCTGCTACTGGAATTCTTTCAAAATGGGATACCCCCTCAAGTCCCGGTGTGAGGATAGATTCTGGTTTCCGTGAAGGAGATAAAATAACTGTAGATTTCGACCCTATGCTTGCTAAGTTAATCGTTCATTCATCATCAAGAGAGGCTGCAATTAGGAGATTGGACACCGCTCTTTCAGATTTTATCGCATTAGGCGTTATCACTAATATTGGCTTTCTGAAAGACGTAATTAATGATAATGCCTTTTCTAATGGCATGGTAACTACTGATTTTCTTGATAATGCACCCGATGAATTATTCTCCGAAGCAGCCATCGATCCTTCTCATTTGATAGCAATAGCATCAAGTGCCCAAAAATTAGGTCTTGATAAGATAAATTACGACCAAAAAAATTATGTTTTATCAGACGATTATAATGGCCATGGTAGTGATCCATTCAGGACACTTTCTCGGAATTTTCCATGAGGTAATAATATGGAATGGAGTATAGGTGATGATGAAAAAAGATATACTACTGACATGGTAGATGTCGGAGGCAATCTCGAAATGACTTTCTTAAAAAGTGATGAAGAAATAATTTCCATACCCAATATATCCATAAGTCGGGATTCTAAGTCTGATAGACTTTGGATTAATATTATGGGTAAATCTCAATTAGCACATGTTGTAAAAGTTAAAGATTCATGGTGGATCCACTTAAATGGCAGGATTCATGTTGTAAAATCACATGAAATTGGCAGTGCTAAGTCAAAACATAATGAAGGCAGTTTAGTTGCCCCTATGCCTGGAACTATAATTGAAATACTTGTCAAAGAAGGCCAAAAAGTTCGTCAAGGACAAACCCTCATGGTCATGGAAGCGATGAAAATGGAACATAAGATACAATCTCCAAAAGATGGAGAAGTTTCCCTAATCAGTAATAAAGTAGGGCAAAGAGTTGATATGGGTGCCATATTGGTTGAAATAACTGAATGATTTACTGAATTGGTTCTAGAAATTGCTGATTGTTCATCAAAGATCTTAGCACATCAGGAATTCTCACTTTCCCTTCTTTATTTTGATATTGTTCTATTATTGCAACCAAAGCCCTGCTAGTTGCTACGGCAGTAGAGTTTAATGTATGGACAGCTGAATTACCATCGGATGTTCTATAACGCATCCTTAATCTATTTGCTTGATAATCTGTACAGTTCGAACATGATACCACTTCTTTGTACTCTCCTGCGCCTGGAAGCCACGCTTCTAGGTCATATTTTTTGGATGCCACAGTACCCATGTCTCCAGTACAAATATTAACGACTCGATAATGTAATTCTAGACTGTCCCACAAATCTATCGCATTTTTCAACAAATCTTCATGATGTTTCCAAGATTCATCTGGATGGCAAATTATCACTTGTTCAATTTTAGTAAATTGATGAACTCTCCAAATTCCTCTATCCGAAAGGCCATGGGCGCCAACTTCTCTCCTAAAGCATTGTGAGATTCCTACTAATTTTATTGGTAACTCTGAAGGCTCAATTATTTCATCCATCCTCATTGCTGTCAATGGGTGCTCGCTAGTTGCGATTAGGTAGTATTTATCAGGTTCTATTCCGTACATTACTGTCTCAAAATCACTAAGATCAGTAACCCCTTCATATGCCTTTTTATTCATCATTAAAGGTGGTTGAACGAGAACATATTCCCTATTTATTAAGAAATTAGAGCAATAAACTTGTAATGCCATTTCTAATCTGGCTAAATCCCCTTTAAGAAAATAGAATCTGCTTCCAGATATTTTTGCCGCCCTTGCTAAATCTACCCATCCATTTTCTTCCAGCATTTCATTGTGATTTTTTGCTTGGAAATTAAACTCTATTTTCTTACCATGGATGCTATGTAGGGTATTTTTCTGATCATCCTCTCCAACAGGTACACTGGGGTGTAGTAAATTAGGTACTTTCATTCTAACTATGTCTCTCTTACTTAAGCATTCATCAGCTAATAAGACTAATTTTTCAATTTCAGAGCCTATGTTTGAAACTTTTCTAATCACTTCGTTAATCGCTTCAGAATTTCCTGATTTCTTTGCTTCCCCAATCTCTCTTGCTGCAGTATTTTTTTCTTTTCTTAATATGTCTGCATCATATCGTACCTTTCTCCATTCATTGTCTAACTGTATGACTTCATTGATATTATCATGCGGAATTTTGCGCTTGTCATGATCAGTACGTATATCATCAGAATTATTTCTGAACATGCTTATGTCTAACATAGTACCATTGTCTAGGAATCATCAATCAGACTTCAATTAATCGGAGATTCTTATCAGAAGAACGTTATGTTGTGCCATAATTGATCAAAACCAATTGCAATAGTTCCGAATATTATGTATCCAAGAATACTGCCTCCATTGAGTAATGGAAGTCCAGCCTGAGGTTTACCTCTAGCAACTTGTGTCATGAGTGCCAGATATCCACATAATCCCCCAAAAAGAGTTCCTAGGCCAACTAACATTGGCCCAAGATGAATTGGAATAGTGGGTTCTCCCCACATGTCAAATACTACTGGGCCAATCTCTGGTAAGAAAGTAACACTTGATATTACTAATATCCCTGGGAAAATTACATCTCCGAGTCCCATAAATAAGGCGTCTCTTGATTTTTTTTCTGTTTTGTTGTGGCTATTGTCTTTTAATGTAATATTATCATCTTGCATTATTTTTTCATTTTCTTTTCTAAATGAATATCCTCTTTCTTTTGGAGCAACTAATAAAACAGGTAATTTCAAATCAATCATTGTATCGGCCAATTCAAGCATATGTTTACTTTTATTCACTGCCCAATGGTCATAAAATGCCGCTATTATCATAAATATTATTATTAGTATGGGGGTAAATGCTACTCCAAGCAACGTTATGACTCCGGCCCCAACTAAGACTCCAACTCCGTTAACTACATACCACTCTGGAAACTTATGTAATAGTGTCATCAACCCAATTGTTGATAATATTGCAAACATATTCAATAGAGTTGGCGATATGTCAAATTCAGTTGAAATCATAACTATCCATCTTAAAATTAAAGCAATTGGCCAAATTGTATAGAACAAACTGATTCCCAGTGCTAACATTATAAATCCCTTTATCAAGTAATTAAGACCCTTTCTTGCCAACCAAATAATAATAACCGTAAATAAAAATATCATAAATAACTCAAAGAAAATGAATTTTAATTCTGTTGTTCCTTCTTCGCCAAAAGCACGAACTTCCTCAAAATTATATATCGGCTGAATAAATAAACTAATTAGAATTGTTCCGATAAACATACTAGCCATGCCAGTCATTGAAACCCATTGTTCACGCATTGCTTGGAATATTTGCGAAGCACTCTCCCCTTCCATACATTCCACGACATTCAATACACATTTCACTTTGACCCATCCATGGACCAACAAGGCCAAGATGCTCCATGTCCAAGAGTATGGCTTACAAATAGAATTAGTGCGGGTATGAAGTTAGGATTAGAAAACTGTGACGAGATGCTAAAAAGATTAGGAAATCCTCAGAATTGTTTCACCTCAATACATGTTGCAGGTACTAATGGAAAAGGCTCACTCTGTGCTAATTTGTCTGCCCTAGCCTCTAAGAATGACTTATTAGTTGGTTTTTTCTCTTCTCCTCATTTAATTACTGTAGAAGAAAGAATAAGGGTCGATGGTAGGCCCTTGAATCCAAAAATATTTGATAAATATCTATTTTCAGTTTTGGAGGCATCATTGATTAAACCTAATATCGAACCTACATTTTTTGAAACTACATTTTTAATTTCCATGCTCGCATTTTCTGAAGCAAAAATAGATATTGCAATAATTGAAACTGGCTTAGGAGGTAGACTGGATGCAACTAGATTGGTAAATGCAAGTGTATGTGCAATTACTACAATATCCTATGATCATTCTGAAATTTTGGGTAACTCTTTAGTAGAAATAGCAAAGGAAAAGGCTGCAATTTATAGGCCAGACAAGCTTTTATTTTCATTATATCACTCAGATATAGAAGTTAGAAAGGTATTTGAAAATATTGCTGGCAAAGATTTAAAGTGGTTCAAACCAAATTCAAATAATGGATGGGACATTTCCAAGGAATATGCTATGACGATAGCACTCCACTTAGGTTGGACGATAAAAGAATATGAAATTAGTTGGCCAGGAAGGTCTCCAAATGCTATTGAATGGATACCTGGAATAAAATCAATAGTAAGTGCAGCACATAATTTTGAGAGCATTAAAAATGATTTAGAAATAGTTAATGGCGAGTATTTAATGTTATTAGGAATGACTGGAAAATCTAACCTTAATGAAATTTTATCGGCATTTAATAAATCTTCAAATTGCCTATATTCGATAATAACTGAACCATCAGGGGGGAGAAATCTTGCAACCCCCTCTGAGGTCATAATTGCTAAATTAAAAAAACTCGGATATCATGAGATAGAGGCCCAGAATAATCCTATTAGGGCATTTAAGCAATTAGAATTAAGGGCAAAAAAACTTAATTCACAAGTTTTGATAATAGGTAGTATATATTTAATTGGTGAGATTATGAACTATATTATTAAAAGAGATAAACTAAATCTATACGATTTATTAATAATCCATCCTCCTTCAAAGTAGACAATATGATTAGCAACTCTCGTACGCCGATGTATATGGCTGAAAAGTGGGACCTACGTTTTATTGAACTTGCAAAACATATCTCCACATGGAGCAAAGATCCTTCAACCAAAGTGGGATGTGTAATCGTTGGAGAGGATAGGGAAATTAGATCAACTGGTTTCAATGGTTTTCCAAGAGGAATTGAAGATACATTGGAAAGACTCGAAGATCGAAATCAGAAATATCCAATGATATGTCATGCAGAAGAAAATGCAATCATGCACGCTGCTCGGATAGGAGTCTCTCTCAAGGGTACAATGGCATACGTTACTTGGCCGCCTTGTTCTAGGTGTACAAGATCTCTGATTCAAGCAGGTATTCGCGAAGTTATTTACCCTTCAGATGTCCAAATACCAGAACGCTGGCAAGTAGATTTTGATATAGCATCAAATATGATGAATGAAGCAGGAATTATTGTAAGAATGGCATAAAATTTTGGTCGATAAAATGGCACAGATACAAAAACCATTCACATTTTTACGTACAGGACATGTAGTTAGGAATAGGACAGTTCTTGCTGCAATGACTAATAAACAAAGTAATGATGATGGCACAATATCTTCCGAAGAAATATCATGGCTGTGTAGAAGGGCAGAAGGAGGTTTTGGAATTGTCACAACTGCCGCAACCCATGTTTCTAAAGATGGTCAAGGTTGGGATGGTGAATTTGGAATTTTCAACGACTCACATATTGCTGGATTAAAGTTATTAACAGACAATCTAAGATCTAAAGGTGCAATTAGTATTGCCCAAATATTCCATGGAGGAATGAGGTCACCTCAAAGACTAACAGGCGTTCAACCAATTTCAGCTAGTAAAAATAAGTGTTCTGAATCACTCTATGGCTTCTCAAGATCTGCATCTGAACAAGATATTGTCAGATTAATTAATGATTTTTCTGATGCGGCATTAAGGTGTGCTAATTCTGGTTTTGATGGTATTGAATTACATGGTGCCCATGGATATCTGATATCTCAATTCCTAGGTTCCAAAACTAATCGACGTAACGATTCATGGGGTGGAGATATTATTTATCGTGCTAAATTTTTAATAGAAATTTTACGCTCAATAAAACTAAAGGTACCAGATAATTTTATCATTGGCGTCCGAATTTCACCCGAAATTGAAAAAATAGGCATCAATCTTCATGATAGTATCAAATTAGCTGAGATATTAAGGGACGAAGAAATAGATTTCCTCCATTTGTCCTGTGGAGATTCTTTTTCTCGTTCGATTTGTGAGCCAGAAGATCCTCGTTTTATTACAGAATGGTTCACTACTTCGATCTCTCAACTTCCTCCGATTATATCTACGGGCGCAGTTTGGAATTCCAAAGATGTAAATTCATTAATCAGCCAAGGTGCAGATTTTATTGGTGTAGCAAGAGTGGGTATCGCGCATCCAGATTGGCCAAAAAAAATATTAAATGAGAAATATGAACCAAAGGAACCTCCATTCACCGAAACTCAACTTAGGGACGTTAAATTAAGTCAACCATTTATTGATTATATGAAGGTGTGGGATAATTTTGTTTCGGCCGATACATAATTTATTATTTATTATATGTTAATATGTTTAATCTAAAAATTCCAAGAAGGTGTGAAATGTTCCAAGATGCTCTTATTGCCGGCCTGTTTGCTGGAGTTGTGGCCATATCTGTTACTTTACTAGTGGAAAAATTAGGAGGGGCCATTGGAGGTATCTTGGGTACGATACCAACGACGATAGTGCCGGCTTCAATAGGTGTAGCATTAGCAACTGACATTGTTGATTTTCGAATGAGCATGGCTGTCGTCCCGTTGGGGATGCTAATAAATGGAATTTTTCTGGCAAATTGGAAAATTTTACCCACATATTTTAATCATACTGAGAATAAATATACCACATTAATTATAATTATTTTTATATCATTATTTATATGGTTATTCTGTGGCTTAATAATATTAAATTTAATTAATTTAGCTAGTATTGCGGGCATACCTCCTTTAATAATAGGGTTAATTGGTTTACTATTAGTCGCAATTCTTGGAATTACAATGTGTTGGCATATAGGGCCAACTCCTTCAAGTAAAAACAAAGTAAACATATATGTTTTACTTTCAAGGGGTATGATGGCTGCATTTGCAATAGGTATTGCAGTTTGGATATCCGGCCTTGGATATCCTTTGATAGCAGGTCTTGCAACCGTTTTCCCGGCCATATTTCTTACTAGTATGGTTGCACTTTGGATTTCGCAAGGTCCGTCTGTGCCAATGGGAGCTGCAGGGCCAATGATGTTAGGCGGGGCATCTGTTGCTCTATATTCGATAATAGCGATATGGTCCTTTCCTATGTTTGGAATTTTCCAAGGCACATTATTGGCATGGGCCGGATCGATAATTTTTTGGTCATTTCCCAGTTTCCAATTCGTTAGGTGGCGTCAAAGAAAATCAAAAATTATTGATTTTCAATAATTTTTCCCATATTTGGTCTAATTTTTCATTTAATTGTTGTATGGAACCGTCATTTATGATTTGCATATCTGCTAATAATGCAGTAGCATCCAGCGCCTGTCCAGCTTCATCTTTGGAATTAATTTCTTTGTTTTCTTGTTTTTTGAATAATTCTCTATTCAGTGGATCACCCGGTCTAGCCCGACTTTGCAATCTTTCCCATCTTTTATCTTCACTTGCTTTGACTTCTAAGAGTACAAAGTCTCCTCTTGATCTTAATTTTTCTACTTCCATAGTTGTCCTTATTGAATCCACTACTGCATTTTCTCCATCTAATATATCTAGTAACATTTCAGCTAATATTCCTCCTCCTCCTTCTCTTCGCAAGTCCCTTCCTCCCTCGATTAATGAATCTCTATTAATCTCCTTTTCTTGCTCTCTAAGCCACGCTCTTATTGAATCCGAACAAGAAACGCTCTTCATTCCTTTATTAGCAAACCACTTCACCAATGTCGATTTACCAGATGCATTTCTACCTGTCAGGCCTATTAGCATATTATCTCTGACTGGGGCAAGGGAGATATTGATTTCGTTAAGACCAGTACCTTCTAGTGCTTGCATATTTTAATTCTGCAGTATGAATTGAACGTAACAGAGAAATCCGATCTCCGGGGATATGCCCTCTTAGTATCCTTGTGGCTGTTTCTTCTCCAATTCCTCTCCCCATTAGGCATATTATCCCTTCTAAACCATGTATTTTTATTAATTCAGCATTTTTCATTATTTTACCTCTCACTCTGAAGTCTTTACTTTCAACCATTTCTTTCAATCTATTTTCCATTCTTTCTGGCGAGCAGGCTAACATAGTACCTCCACATAAAGAACACGGCAATAATCTATCATTCATTTTTTCCACTCTCTTTCTAGTTCTATCGTTACAATTAATACAAATCAAACTTACTCTTTCATTTAATAATCGCAACTCAAGCCTTTCTCTCAATTCTTTATCAGACCAAGAAGGTAGTAACAAATCTTTTTCTGCTTTAGGGGATATCCCTAATGGGCCAGGAGGCGTGTGAATTATTTTAATCAAATTATCTTGTATTGATTTTAGAGTGTCAATGGATCCTTCTATATCCATTCTTTCATGAAATAATTTGTCTAAAGCTTCTTCTATTACTGGCGTTCCTTTGTATCTTTTCATTAAACCATTCAAATTAACTTTTCTGGGGTCAACACCTTTCTTCAATACTCCCATTTTTTTGGCTACTTGTACTACTCTCCATCGAACTGTACGACTATTTGGTATCGTCATTCTAAGTATTGAAGCAAGTGCAACAGCAGGCGTACCTTCTAACCACTCTATGATATCTTTTGGAGTGGTGCCTGGTATTTGAAAAGATATTCTATATGGATCTATTATGGTCCTTCCCATTTTACCTTCTCTCATAGATCCCATTGCTTGGATAAAATGAGCCAAAGTTTCATTTATTTTTGATCCCTTACAAGTATTCAATACTATGGTCCCTTGATGTTCTTCTATTGTCATTGTTCGATCATCGGGAATTTCACCAGTAGAGTCAAGATGGTCTGCAACAGTTGACACAAGGATATCTCTGGCTGAATCACTTAGTGGATATTCACTCAATTTTCTATAATCCTTACTTTTAGTTAGGGCCCCTATTGATATTGCCGTACTTCTTCTCAATCTTCCAACTTCTTCGGCAATAACTCTGGGCACTGGAGGTAATTCGCCAGACCACACTGGCGCAGAACCACTTTCTTTAACAGGTCCAACTAACAATTCTTCTTGCTCAGGGTCAGCATCAATTATTTCCCACGTTCTTCCTGCCATGACAAATCTCCTGGTTTGCCCTAATGATTCTTCACTATTGTCGTTTAAAGAAAGTACGAAAGCCTCATCTACCGAACCTAAGGTTTTTCTCGTCACTGCATCCCTTACTCTGTAAGAAGTTTCATCAGGAATCATTGAGATATGATCCATTCTTGTTTTACCAAGTCTCCCTGCAGGAGAAAACCAACCATTTTTAAGATATTCGGGAAGTACTCTAAGGAGTCTTTGTAGCCATATATTTTTATCTTTTTCAGAATGTTCTTCTTCCCATGAGGGTCTTTCAGCAGGAAAATCATCTCCAATTTTTGCTGCTAATTCTTTCCATAGTTTTTTACTCCAAATTGTTGGGTCGGAATCTTTAGGCTCTTCTATCAACCTAATCAACCACCTATCGTCAAGGACTCTTAGCACGGATAATGTATTTTCATTATTCCAATCATTGAATATTGAGACCTTTTCCAATATACCTGTAGCATTTTCGGGAGTGACAAAACCTTTTTCTATTGACATTTGTAGAAATTGATTAGCGGCAACAATCTTTGGATTTGTACGCCAAGAAACTTCTCCTATTTCACCTGCCATTGCTTTTCTAGCAATTACTGCACACTCTGATATTCCATCAACTTCCCATGCAAGTATCTCTCCTGCACCAGTTCCTCCGAGATAATGCTCGGCTCTTCCAACACGTTGTAATAAACTATCAACAGATCTCGGACTTTGAAGTTGATGGACCTTTTTTATTGAGCCTATATCTATGCCTAATTCTAGACTACTAGTACAAATTAATCCATGTAATTCACCATTTCTCAACGACTCCTCTACTTCTCTTCTAGTTTCAGCAGCCAAACTCCCATGATGAATTCCTATATTTAATTCTGGAGATAATCTCATTAACCTTTGCGATACTGTTTCAGCCGTATTTCTTGAATTAACAAAAACCAATGCAGGAGAATCTTCAATCAAAGTTTTGGTAAGTCTTCTAAATGCAGCTATTGAATCTGAGGATATCTTCCATTCAACAGATAATAATTCATCTTCAGAAGTTACCGGCTCTTTGTGAACTATTACTTTAGTTTCTCTAGGTGCTGGCCCCATTATCGCCTCTCCTTCTTCAGAGAACCATTTTGCCACTTCATTGGGATTACCCACTGTAGCCGATAATCCAACAATTTGTATCTTATTTTTTGAATAATCTTGGATTCTTTGTAATCCAACTAGTAATTGTGATCCTCTTTCAGAACCAGCCATGTCATGCACCTCATCTAGAATAATAGCTTTAACGCCTGATAAATGCTCTCTTAGGCGACTCCCCAGAAGCATTATTTGCATAGTTTCTGGAGTTGTAACGAGTAAATTGGGAGGTTTTTTTGACTGCCTCAATCTTTCTTTTTGAGTTGTATCTCCATGACGCAATCCAACAGTTAACTCCAATGGTACTAACATTTTTGATAATCTCCTATCAATGTCTCTATTCAATGCTCTAAGTGGTGTAATGTATAAAATTGAGAGGCCACTCCATTTTTCTTTCAAACATCTTGATATTAATGGTAAAACTGCAGATTCAGTTTTTCCACTTCCTGTTGGTGCAACCATCAACCTGTCTTTACCAGATGATAAATCGGGAATAGACGCTTTCTGGATAGGAGTTAAATCCCAGCCTAGGTCACTTATCAGATCATTTACTCTAGGATGTAAATGCTCAGATGCCCCCTTCATGTCACCCCGTCTAAGGGACATAAAGAAAACCCTCTGTTCCAGAATATATAATTATTACAAATTTTACCTTACAAACTTATGGTGAAAGGAACTATGTTTATCAATGCATACGGACTAGTAATTAAAATGGCACGCGCTAGCAGAAATGAAGTTGGCCCATTTAAAAAATTGTGGGATTCCCAAAGAGAAAACCATTTCCAAATAGTAGGTGTCGTAACTCTATTATCTTTAGCAACTTTAATTTGGACTTTTTCCTTCCTTTTTTTCCTTGGAGGGACCGCAGATCCTGAAAGAAATCATTTAGTCCCATATCATTGGTTAGGGTTACTAGTTTCTCTTATTATACTATTTTTTAGTGCCCCTGAATTCTTATTCTTTTTAAATCAAAAGGAAACATTGGAAGATATATTAAATTTAGAATCAAGATCAGAAGTACTCAAAAGACGAAAAGAAGCAGAAACTGCTGCTGATTTATTGGGTGGTAGATATGTGGCAAGATTAAAAGGTCTTTATGAAGAATTAGGAATCAAAGTAAAAGGAAAGAGATATAGTATGAAATCATTACCCTCAAAGAGGGGAATCTCAATTAAGGTAGATGATTCAGAAGAGGAGGAATGAAGTGCCTACTTCAAACTCTTCGAATGACAATGATAAACTTGAATATGGAATGGTTAGGGATTGGTTAAGGGAAGCCTGTTTGGCTGTAGGATTAGTTATTTTGATTCTTGGAGGGTTATGGGTTGCAACTGGGCAATTCCCTCCAATGGTTGTCGTAGAATCAGGGTCCATGATGCACAATACAGAAGACGGTTCTCTAGGGGCAATTGACCCTGGTGATTTGGTTATAGTCATGAACCCAACAAGAAAAAACATCATTACATATGTGGAAGCCACCCATAAAGAGAATCAAAATTTTGGTTACAAAAGTCATGGCATGTACGGTGATGTGATAATATATAATAAAAATGGAGGGGCCGATACGCCAGTAATTCATCGAGCAATATTAAAAGTGGTATTGAATCATACAATTGAAGATCAGAAAACGTGGGATGTACCTGGAACAAGTTTAGTAAACGTTAGTAGTATCAATTGGGTATTGAATTATCCTTGTAATTATCATGGGGGCACTTATAACCTTGAAATAAAAGATTGGACGCCTAATCATTCTGGTTATATCACCACGGGGGATAATCCTAATACAAATGGGTGTAAGATTGATCAAATAGTTGCAACTGGACAAGATGGAAGAAATGGGTTAAAGGATGAATTCGGCAATCCTGTAACTGCCGTCAAAGATGATTGGATTATGGGAATCGCCTCATCTGAAATTCCTTGGATAGGTTCAATTAAATTATTAACTTCAGGGACACATTCTTTTGTTACAGGAGAAACATGGTTTAATTTATCATTAACTATATTTGTTGTCCTTTTGTCTCCAACTATTCTTGAGTCATTTACTAATAATCAAAAATCAAATAATGATGAAGAAGAGTAATCATATATATGACATTATTATTGGTATTATGAGAATAAACAAGAATAAAAAACTACTATTATTACTAATTTTATCGGCCCAAGATTCTAATTTTATTGGATGAATATCTCTTTTCAATATGGAATCCATGCCTATCAGAAGTGAATGAACTCCATCTCTAAGTAAATGCCCACCATCAAAAGGTATCATCGGGATTAAGTTTGCAAAACCCAAAAGGAAATTTATCCAAGCGAGCCAAAACAAAAAAGTAAACAACATTATCATGCCCTCGGTACCAATCATTGAAGCAATCAAACCATCTCCAGCAGCAAGCATTGCTTGTTCTCTTAAATCCATCACTTGACCTTCTCTTGCTAATGGTACCCCTAGCATAATTATTGGCATTAATAAGGTTATAACAATGGCAGGAAGAACTCCATTTTCTTTAAATCCAGTTATTATTTTTGCATAAATCTCAACTTCTTCTATTGAACTTTTTAATCCTCTAACTCCCAAAAAAGAAATATTAGAATCAGGGCCAATGTTTTGTGAAATGAGATATTCTTCTTTAAGTTCTTCACAACTTATATTTTTTTTGCATAGGCCCATTTCCCATTCATAACGGTCTATAAGCGTGATAGCAACAAATCTCTCTTTTTCTTCAACACTTTCATTTAGGTTTTCTGAACTCCAAGGGCCAGACAATACTGTGAATATTACTTCTTCGCCGGGTGTAAAGTTAGACATTTTTTCACTAAAGGAATCGTAATCCGGCACAGCCTCTCCATTCATATGAGTAATTATTTCATAAGGTAAGAGCCCTCCTTCTTCCGCCGCAGTATCTGATATTATTACTTCTGCATGGACGCCCGGATTTTCCGCAACAAACCCTGCGGCTGTTGAAGATAGTAGGATAATCACAACATATGTTGCAACTAGATTAATGGATGGGCCCGCTGCAAATAACCGCATCCTATCTCTTCTGGGCGCTCTATGCATTTCTTCTTGTTCCGGTTCTGCAAATGCCCCCATTGGCAACGGTCCAACTAATAAGAGCCCAAAACTCCGAATTCTCATGCCATGTGCTCTAGCCTGTATTCCATGGCTATACTCATGAATAACTATCGCTATTATTAGTGCTAAAACAGGCCACCAAAATGGTACAAAACTCGTGATCCCTGGTATCAATAACAAATCTTGAGGAGGGATTGGGTCATTCGAGGGGTTTGTGACACTCGTTCCAAAACTCAGAAGCAATAATAATATCACCCCCAACATTACGATAAAACAAACCCAAATTGATATTTCGCCATATATTCTCCAAAATTTCCTTTTACTCGAGATTAAATCTAAGATTTTTTGTCCTTGCTTGGTTCTTAGCATTAGTATGATCCCCAACACTCTTGATGCGTCCAATTTATCTAAAATACCATTTTCTTCGAGAAAAATTAAACCAAAATACCAAGTTGCAATTACTAATACAACTAATGGAGAATTACTAATTTGATATAAAATTAATAAGAATATTAAAGGAACCAGCAGGCCATTCCTCTTCCTTTCTTGCTCTTTCATAGATAGGGGTTAGTACGTACCTTCTTCAATCCGTTGCTCATTATATCACAAATAAGATTACCAATGACTACTTCGGCGAATTATGGTCGAGATACTTACCGATGTAGGAAATAATTTGAAAGCTTCTACTATTTCTTTGGAAAAAAAGTTAGAAAGTGTTAAGAAAATATTGCATCAAGCACAATTGGAAGGAATAAAAACACAAATATCAGACTTAGATAGAAATTTTACTCAAATAGAGAAAAACCTATCAGGACTCAATTAATGTTGAAATATCTGTTGAATATTCACTCAATGGTTTTTCAATATTGTTCAAATTATCTGAACCACAAACTAATGCTATGAATCTATTAAGTGGCATACCTTTATCCCATCCTAAATATGGAGTCCCATTTCTAGTTAATGGCAAAGTAGGTATCTTTCTGGATAACTTCCTTAACTTTCCTGTTAAGTTTCCTCCCTCAACTCTCATTATTCTCCAACTATCTCCTCTTACTCTTTTTAGCCTATATGCATACAAAGGCATCAAATTACATCTTTCTCCAACTTCCTTTAGTGCATTATATTGATGTACTGTTCTTCCTGAAAGGTATAATTTATTTTCTTTTGATGATTTAACTTCTATTGGAAAACACATATCTCCTCTCAATACTAACAAATCACCAGTTCCTTCTGAGCCACTTCCTGGTGCCCTTACAACTAAAAAAGGTCGTTTCATAACTTGCATTGTTTGGGCTCTTTCAAGCTCCGTACATGATCTTGTAACGGCCCTGACTCCCTTCAACTCTCCTGCTAAAACCGATCGTAATTCTCTTTCGTAATTTACTCCCACGAGTACAGCCTATTGTGAGGGTACTTTACTACATCGATTAGAAAGAATACTAATTTTCGATTCCTTATGGTTTAGATTATGGTCAAATATAGTTTTTTGAGAGGATATCTTAGTTTAGTTAAAACACTTGTATCATACTCCATGGAATGTGAAAAGGGTTGCCATAAGGACTCAAGATTTCCAATTAGCTTATAGATTAATTAAAAAATTTAAAGATTTAAAGATTCCTCACATACAATTAGGGCACAATCAAAATGTTCCTAAGAATGTTTTTTGTTGGTTTGGTTCCTTTGAGGAAGTACAATGTTCAAATGACAAAAGAGGAATAGCCTGCAATGCCAATAATGTAAGTAATACTATCAATAAAACGCTGAATAGACTGTTCGCGGGACCTGATGTTAAAGTTTTGAATTTTGGAGTAGATACCGGCCCTAGGCCAGGTTTAGCATGGTTTGCTGATAATAGGTTTATTGGATGCATGCAACTTGAATATGTGGATGAAGTAGCAAATAAAATAAGTCAAATCATAGGGCATATTTCACCAAAGTATCCTAATAAATCTTTAGTTAGAGTTGGAAATGGCCCTAGGACAATAAGTAATAGAATCGTTAATTCGTGCCTTAATTATGGATTTGATGTTGAGCTGGTTGATGAGAATAATACTTCTTCGGGTTCAAGGCATGATCACGTATCCTCTGCTAAAAGTATAGGTTCAAAGTCAGGAGTTTCTATTTCAAATAGGCTAAAAGTATCGCCAACTAGGGGTGAAGTCAGAGAAATACAAAGAATAAGCAGACTCCTAAGCGAAGGTAAAACAACTATACCTTCAAAATTAGCCGCATCGGTTGCTATTGGTAATTTATCATTAATAGAAGCAGTAAATCTTCACTCGCAATAATTTACTCGAATTTACCTTTACGGAAATCCCTAGTTCTTTCTATTCCAGGCATTTGGTCTTCTCCTTCTCTGTAAATTGTTTTCATATTATTAAGAAAGTTATCTTCATGAGTAACTATCAATACCATTCTTACGCCTGGATCTTCTTCAGCATCCATCCATTGTAGTATTATTTCCATAGTTTTCCTAGCTCCTTCACGATGAGGATAAGCAAAAACATCCATGCCAAGAGGAGGTAAGACAAGAGTCTCTCTGGGCTCTAATTTTGATACTTGTTCAAATAATGCTTTATATGAATTATCTAACAACTCTCTTCTAAAATTGTCCTGAGTAGGCCTCCTACAATCTGGTCCTACAACATGAACTAAATTTTCTGCCGGCAAATTAAATCCTGGTGATGAAACAGCCTCTCCAACTCCACATGGTTGTAAATTTGTCTTTCTCCTTTCTTTAGCAATATTTGTACAGAACTCCCTAAGTTCCGGGCCAGCGGCTAATTGCATCCTTTCATCTAACCCCTCTCTTCCTGCTAGTCTATTATTTGCAGGTATTACCATTATGTCACCTTTAATAGTTGTAATGTTGCCAAATACTACTCTAACTTGACCATGTTTGCATTCTCGTACTATTACTACTTCTGCCATATTTTCACGAGATGAGGTCATCGGATATCTACTCATCGCCTCTATTATTGCTAATTTATAGCGAAGACTTGATGCGCTTTTGCCCTTTCGAAGAGTTTACGTGTCGTCAGGTTATGTTCTAATTAATGTTGAACCAGGGTCAGAATCTAATGTATTTGACGAACTATCTCAATTAGAATTTATTTCAGACATTAATCATCTTTTTGGCGATTATGATATAATTATCAAAATAGAGGAAGATGGCATTGGAATCATAGCCGGATTAGTTGTAGGTTCTATTCGCCCAATCAAAGGAATACTCAATACCAAAACTCTGGCATGTGCAGAATTTTGACCTCCTCCATCGCCGGCAATACTAATTAGGGGCACAGTAAGCCTTTTATCCGCCCAAAAGTTAATTATCTAATATAGCAGCGAAAGATTTGGAGATATGCAAATGAATGAAAAGAAATATTTTGTTTTAATGAAAGGTGGAAAGGATACTACACAAGTGTTCCATAGTAAACAACCCCGGGGGGCTGCTTTGAAAGCAGCATCAAGAGGCGAGACTGACATAAGTCTAAGGGAAAGAGGAACAAACCGTGTGCACGTATTCAAGGGTGAAAAAAATATGGTATCGAAACCAGCTAGCGCACCAGATTGGTTACCTGATAAAATTAATAAGGCAAATGTCAAGAAAATCCGCATAGATAGAATGTAATTACTAAGTTTATTACTCTTATTTTCTAATTCCTAATTTCTTAGCCAATATGGCTAAAGGATCGTAATATTCTGTCACTATTCTTTCCTTTAGAGGTATTATTGCATTGTCTGTAATATTTATTCCAGCCGGGCATACTTCTGTACAACATCTAGTGATGTTACAATACCCTATTCCAAAATCTTCTTTTATTTCTGGAATCCTATTCTCCACATCCAATGGATGCATTTCTAATCCTGCTAACCTAACAAAAAATCTAGGTCCAGCAAATTCATCGAATTTTTGATGCTCTCTTAATACATGACAAGAATTTACACACAACATACATTCTATGCATGATCTAAATTCTTGAACCCTGTTTGCTTCTTTCTGATTAAATTCCCAATCTAATTCTTCCGGGCCATTAATCGGCACCATCTTTTTATTCATTTCATATGCCCAAGAATTATCTGTTACCAAGTCCTTTGTAAGTGGGAAAGCTTGCATCGGCTTAACTAAAACAGCGTCTCCTTCATTAGTTTCTTGCAATACATCTTCCATCCTAGTCATACACATCAAACGTGGTTTGCCATTTACTTCTGCAGAACAAGAACCACATTTGCCTGCCTTACAATTCCATCTACATGACAAATCAGGTGCGTGTTCTGCTTGAATTCTATGAATGACATCTAATACCACCATTCCTTCGTCCATTTCAACAGTGTAATCTACCATTTCACCATTTATGTCTCCATGCTGATCGGGCTCTCCCCGAAAAATTTTGAATGTCACATTTTCGCCCATTTTCACTCCTCCTCATGTAAATCATCAGTATCTAATAACTGCTTTAATTCTTCTTTTATAGGGGGGTATCTTCTGTGTTCTATTGCCATCGTATCCTTTTTAGTTATTACACTATTTACTTTCCCCCAGTATGTGTAATCGGGTACTGGAAAGTCATCTCTAGTGTGACCTCCTCGCGACTCCTCTCTGTGGAGTGCGGCCAAAGCACACATTCTACTAACATCTATCATTGCACTAATTTCTAATGCCTGATGCCATCCAGGGTTGTAGATTTTACTACTTCCTGATGTTGTATTCTTTGAACGAATTTCTAATTCATCCAGATCTAATAATGCTTCCTTTAGGAGTTTTTCCGTTCTAATTATTCCTACTTTATTCTGCATCATCTCTCGCAAGTCTTCTACAACTTTTGCTGGATTTTCACCATCTTTTCGATTTAGTGGAGCCAAGGTTTCATAAATTACTTCATCAATTTCAGATTGATTAATTATTAGAAATTCCTTCAAGTCCTTGGCCTTTGTAGAGGCATTTTCTCCGGCGATTTTTCCAAATACAATTAAGTCTGAAAGTGAATTTCCTCCTAATCGATTCGCCCCATGCAACCCGGTGGCTGCCTCACCTGCTGCATACATCCTAGGTATGGTAGTTTCTTGAGTTTCTGGGTGAACTTTAATCCCGCCCATTACATAATGAGCAGTAGGTCCAACTTCCATTTTTTCAGTTGTAATATCTACGGCTGCCAACTCTTTGAATTGATGATACATCCCAGGTAATTTTTTCTTTACTTGCTCAGGATCTCTCCAAGATATATCTAAATATGCACCTCCGTGGGTACTTGACCTTCCAGCATCTCTTTCAGCATTTATTGCTTTAGCAACAACATCTCTGGTCAATAATTCTGGAGGCCTCCGTACTGTTGCTAATTTTCCATCAACAATTTCAGAAACCCATTCTAAGGCTTCTTTTTCGGTATCTGCAAACTCATCTTTGTACATCTCAGGAACATAATCAAACATAAATCTGCTACCTTCCGAATTAGTAAGCATCCCTCCTTCTCCTCTGACGCCTTCTGTTACTAGAATGCCCTTTACTGATGGTGGCCATATCATCCCTGTAGGGTGGAATTGAATAAATTCCATATCTCCCATCTCTGCTCCAGCCCAATATGCTAATGCATAACCTTCTCCAGTATATTCCCATGAACCAGAACAAACTGACCAACATCTTGTGGCTCCTCCGGTTGCCATTACGATTGTTTTAGCTTTGAACACGTGTAAAGTTCCATCATTCCTGTTGTAAGCAAAACATCCGGATGCTTCACCATCCGTCTTGAATATTTTCCTAACTGTATATTCCATGAATACATCCATTCCCATGTGTACACCTTTTTCTTGTAACGTGCGTATTAATTCTAGTCCCGTGGCATCTCCTATGTGGGCTAGCCGTGGGTAAGTATGTCCTCCAAAATTTCTTTGATTGGTGAGTCCTTTTTCTGTTCTATCAAAAATGGCGCCCCATGTTTCCAATTCTCTGATTCTATCTGGGGCTTGTTGAGCATGTATTTTTGCCATTCGCCAATCATTGAGGTATTTCCCTCCTTTCATAGTATCTCTAAAATGGACTTTCCAGTTATCTCTAGGGTCTTTATTTCCTAAGGCTGCAGCAGCCCCTCCTTCTGCCATTACAGTATGTGCTTTACCAAGCATGGATTTACAAATCATTGCTACGCTTGCTCCATTCTTACTGGCTTCTATGGCCGCCCTTAATCCAGCCCCTCCTGCTCCAATTATGACAACATCATGTTCGTGAATAGTGTATTTTTCTGCCATCATAATAACCTCAGAAAATAATCCAATAAGGATCTATTATAACCCCTTCTGAAACTGCCCATACAAATAAATCACCTAGAAAAACCATTGCAAGACTAGTCCAAAACCAAAAAGCATGATTAACATTAATATTAGTTATTTTGATATGTATTGCACCCATTATTCCAGACAAACCACCTCTCCATTGATTCATACTTCCTCCGAATAAATGCCTAAAAGCATGGCATGAGCCAACATACATGAACAAGAGTCCAGACTCTGTTGCTAAGACTAATGTGCCGACAGAAAATCCAAAACCACTATCTAATGTGCCGACAGAAAATCCAAAACCTCTATCTGCTCCGTCAAAATGCATTGTTTGATAGACGTCAAAAACTTTCATTGAGAGTATTATTATTGCTAGGTACAGCATATATCGATGGATATTATTAAGGACGAATAATCCTGTTTCTCCTTTGTACCCAATGCGATAGTTTATTTCCGGCTTTGATACTACACAAGCAGTTGGATTTTGAAAGAATACTCTATGGTATACCCGGCGCATGTAATAACAAGTTCCTCTAAACCCAAAGGGTATCCATAGTACTAATAATGCCGAATTCATCCAACTAGGAGTTTGCAGGTGAAATAAATGTATTACATCTGGGGAAAAAATTGGGGAAGTAACTCGATGATTATCATATTGAATATCTCCATCCCACAAAATCACTCGTAATGCGGTATAAGAAACAGCTACGATCAATGCGAATGCCATCCAAAATGGTTGCATCCACCATTTATCAATCCGATCTGTAATTCCAAATCCTCTTTCAATTGGAAGTTTTACCGAATCTGCCACTACACAAACTTCCTAACGAGATATGCGAATAGTGAAGAGGCAATAAGTGATTGCTTTTTGTAAAATTATACAAATGATATAATTAATTTAAAAAAATTTATAACATAATTAGTTTTAACCCTTCTTCATGGACGAATTTAGCGATATTGAAATTTCAATTTGCACTAATTGTGGATACATGCTTGGTGCCTGGATGCCAACCACGCCATGTCCGGAATGCGGGACTCCTCTCCTTTAAGCCAAAGACGAATAATCTACATCTGCCGCTTCTATATCAATTTCTTCTACGTCCATTTGAGCGAGTTGTAATTTACCCGATAGTTCGTCATTAACTGCATGCCAATAAGAATAGGATTCAATTACCCATATGCCCGATTCTCTAGTTCCGTTGCCACTCCCTTTTACTCCTCCAAAGGGGAGATGTGCTTCAGCACCTGTTGTTGAATTGTTTATTCCAGTCATCCCAGCTTTAATTCCTGTCTTGAATCTATATGCTTCTAACCTATCATTTGTATATATGGCACTTGAAAGTCCATAGGGGGATGCATTTGCCAAGTACAATGCATGTTCAAAATCCGTTGCCTTCACTAAAGTTATGGCTGGTCCAAATATTTCTTCATGGAAGCATGCCATGTCTTCTGTTACATTATCATAAACATGAGGCCACATATATACGCCTTCTTCGGGTATTCCTAGAAAATTATCTGGTTTATTTTCAGACGTTATTCTGCCTTTGCCCCATAATTTTATTGCCCCACTGGAATCACACATTTCTAATGTCTTCAAGAAATCAGTTGCATATCTTTCAGAAAGCATAGGGCCATATAATACTCCATCATTTCTCATGGAATCTCCGATAGTAGTAGACCTAACTTTATCCATTAATTTTTCAACAAATTCATCATATATTTCTTCATGGATTATTAAATTTCCAAGACTAGTACATCGTTGCCCAGCTGTTCCAAAACCAGCCCAATAGGCCCCTTCTACGGCATTTTCAATATTTGCACTAGGCATTATTACTAGTGGATTTTTACCACCTAATTCTAAACTGGCAGATACTAGATTCCTTCCGCAAACTTCTCCAATCATTTTCCCTACTGAGGTACTGCCGGTGAAGCTGATTTTATTCAAAAGTCCTTCATCAACTGCATCAACAAGGTATTGACCAGCTCCACTGCCTTTTCCATGTACCAAATTAATAACTCCATTTGGCAATCCTGATTCATGCATAATTCTAGTTAGCATAAATGAAAGAAGTGGCGCATCCTGCGGAGATTTCCAAACACAGGTATTTCCACACATTATAGCAGGTATCATCTTCCAAAAAGGAACTGCTGCGGGAAAATTACATGCATTAATTATTCCACAAACACCCAATGGCCTCCTGTAAGTAAATAATTCTTTATCTGGTAGCTCTGAATTAACTGTTTGCCCATATAATCGACGCCCTTCTGATTGAAAGAACAGACACGTGTCAATTGCCTCTTGTACAGATCCTGCACTTTCTTTCAATGTCTTCCCTATCTCTCTTGTTTCTACTCGTACGATATCATCCTTATATTGCATCAATAACCTGCCCATATTGCCAATTATTTGACCTCTAGTTGGGGCAGGTGTTGTCGACCAAGTCGAAAAAGCATTTCTTGCGGCTTTAATCGCATCATGGACATCTTCTTTGGTGGAAAGAGGGAATTCTCCTAGACAATCTTTTAGCCTTGCAGGATTATGACTCTCAAACAATTTGCCATCACTAGATAATTTTAATTCACCATTAATAATATTGTAGCCTTTGACTTTAACATTGTCATCTGGATTGTCACTTTCTATAATTTCAAAACCTGTCTCTAAAACATGAGTCATGTACCTGCGATGGACCCGGCTTTCATAATCCTGCTGAGTATTAATATTTTCAATAGTAATAAAATTAAAAGACAGTTTTTAGTTAGTAGGTTTAATTACCCCAAAGTTTCAGAACCCATTGTTAGGGGCGATTCGAGTGGCAGCAGATACAACAGATACAACAGATTCTCTCACTTTGAGGGTCGCAAAAGCAATTCCGAGTGATGTAGGGCATGGGCGCGCCAGAGTTCCCTTCGATAATGATTTAAATCTTAAGCCCGGAGATATTGTAAAAATCTCAGGAGATCAAGATACAGCTGCTATTGTTTGGAGATGTAGGCCCGAAGATGCTAATTTAGGAGTCATTAGGATAGACGGAATAATAAGGAAAAATGCCGGAGTAAGCCTTGGCGACAGAGTCACTATTTCCAAGGTAGAGACACAACCTTGCACTAGATTGGTATTGAGTCCAGTAATGGCCAAACAACAAAAAGTTAGATTCGGCCCTGGCATAGAAGGCTTTGCCCGTAGAGGACTTAACAAAAGGCCAGTCGTGGCAGGAGATAGAATATTCATACCTGGAATGACGTTATTTGCTGAAGCTCTACCATTTGCGATAGTACAAACTAGTCCAAAAGGAATTGTGCAGGTCCTCCCGGATACGGAGATTATAATCAAAGAAGAACCAGTGGGCCAAGAAGAACAAGAAATTGTACATTCAATTTCATATGAAGATATAGGAGGGATAGGGCAACAATTACAAAATATCAGGGAGATGGTTGAACTACCTCTGAAACACCCTATATTGTTCCGAAGATTAGGCATAGACCCTCCGCGTGGCGTTCTACTTCATGGGCCACCTGGTACAGGCAAGACTCTGATAGCAAAAGCAGTAGCATCTGAAACAAATGCCCATTTCCAATCAATAAATGGCCCAGAAATAATTTCTAAATACTATGGTGAAAGTGAAAAACAACTAAGAGAAATTTTCGATGAAGCAGCAGCCAACTCTCCTGCTATAATCTTCATAGATGAGTTAGATAGTATTGCCCCAAAAAGGGAAGATGTAAGTGGTGAAGTTGAGCGTAGAGTTGTAGCTCAATTGCTGACACTTCTTGATGGTATGCAAGGAAGGGACAACGTCGTAGTCATAGGAGCTACTAATCGAAGAGACGCTATAGATCCTGCTTTACGCCGCCCAGGTAGATTTGATAGAGAATTAGAGATTGGAGTCCCAGATAAAAATGGAAGGGCAGAAATAATTGGTATTCACACCAGAGATATGCCGATTAGTGATGATTTTAACTTAGAATGGATTTTAGAAAATACTTATGGATTCGTAGGGGCAGATATTTCTGCTTTAGTTCGTGAATCTGCAATGAAGGCTCTCCGAAGGTATTTACCTGAAATGAATCTAGATGAGGATGAAATACCTCCTGAAGTGATAGAAAAAATGGAGGTAAAAATGGAGGACTTCCATTTAGCAATAAAAGACATAGAACCAAGTGCACTTAGGGAAGTATATATCGAAGTGCCTCAAGTAAGTTGGGATCAGGTTGGAGGACTAGAGGAAGTCAAAGAAAGACTCAAAGAAAGTATAGAATGGCCTCTTAACAGGCCAGAATCATTCGAACATTTTGGAATTAAGCCTCCTAGGGGGATAATACTGTTTGGTGCACCAGGTACGGGAAAAACTTTGATTGCGAAAGCAATAGCAAATGAAGCAAAGGCCAATTTCATCACAATTAAAGGTCCAGAATTAATATCTAAGTGGGTCGGAGAATCTGAAAAAGCAGTAAGAGAAGTATTTAAGAAGGCAAAACAAGCTAGCCCTTCAATTATCTTTTTAGATGAATTTGAAAGTATTGCTGGTATAAGGAGAAATAATTCTGGCGATGGATCCGATTCAATGAACAGGGTCGTAAATCAGTTACTTAGTAGTATGGATGGAGTGGAGTCAATGGAAGGAGTAATTGTTGTTGCAGCAACTAATAGGCCAGAAATGATTGATCCAGCATTACTTCGTTCGGGCCGATTTGAACGTGTTTTGCACATACCCCCTCCCGATAAGAAATCCATTAAAGAAATTCTCAGAATACATACTGCAGAGATGCCGTTAGGTAAATTCAATCTAGATGATATTTCATCCAAATTAGAAAATTATACCGGGGCGGATGTTGAAGCAATATGTAGGGAAGCAGCATTAATTGCTATGCGCGCAGATAAGAAAACCGTTTCAAAGAAATTCTTTGAACAGGCAGTTGATAGAGTTAGGCCAACTATTACTCCTGAAATGATGGAATATTATGGTCGCATGGAATCAACCCTAACTAGTGGATTAGAATCTGTCAAAAGGTCATCAAATAACTCATCAGGGATGGAATCTGTCTGAGGTCTATGAATGCCTACAACCTTCAGCCTAGAAATTTTACGTCGAGAAGTTGTAGATGTAGCTGGAGAGTTCTTGGGCACTCTTGCAGATTTTAGTGTCGACATTACAACTGGAAATGTTGTTGCAATATTGGTGGCATTAGAGCCAGATTTAGATCCGAGTCTTATGCCGTGGCCAATAATAGAGGGATTACTTTCAATACCTGTTGAAGAAGTAGATAAAATTGGAACTAAAGTTCAATTGAAGCGCTGACTTCGGATGTGCATCGATGATGCGCCTTGGTTCATGACTTCACAACGGTCTTAAGATGAACTTAATGCTCGATGATTGATATTAAGTATCGGTGGTCTTGTATATGGTTGATTGGAAACGTATTTCTCGAAGATTGACTTCGCAGAAATATCGTCGCAATGCACTGGTTTTTTCTTTTTGGGGTTTGTTATTCACATTGGTCTTATCTATTGCATTTTCTTATGTCGTCCCAGGTGAAACACAACAATCAGCATACGGTGATGATTGGAATGATCTAGGATCTTTTAGAGATGAACTAAATAATTTAGGAATACCTACAACCGCTTTAGTTTCTAGCCCATTACTGCTAAGTGAAGTCGAATATCCTGAAGAATCTATATTTATAATATCTGGAGTGGAGAGAGACACTATATCTCTACCAAGATTTACAGGTGATGAAGATATTATTCAATTTTCTGAGGGTGATGGCTATACATCTTCAGAGATAGTGGCAATTGCAAACTTTGTTGAACAAGGTGGGACTGTATTGCTGATGGATGATTTCGGATATTCAAGTAACTTAGCAAGTAAATTCGGGTTGGAATACACTGGACACAGTTTGTATGATGGAGAAGCTTATGATAGAGAATTAGGATATAATTTTGTATGGGTAAATACTACGTCAACATATAATTTTACATCAACCCCAGGGTCACAAAGTTCTGTCAATCCATGTATTCGTGACTTAGATAATGATGGAACTATTGATTTATTGGACGCTGATCCTTCAAATCCAAATACTACAAACCAAGTAATAAACCTGAGAAATGTAGGATTGTGTGCACATAGATTCGATAGCGAAACCGGAGAGTGGGATTTTTCCGAGCAGTATAATTTGTTAACGAACGGTCTTTCGGCCTTTGAAAAAACATCAGCATATAATCCCTCTGAGCACCGCTATGTAGTGGCAAAGACAACTTTAGATTCATGGTTAGATAATAATGATGATGGAAATTATACTATTGGAGGTTATGAGGCGCTTGGCCTTCAAGGGGACGAACAAGGGCCGTTTCCAGTTTATGTACGATATTGTGACAACATTCTTTGCAGATCTGCTAACTCTGGAAGAGTACATTTTGTTTCAGATGGTTCAATGTTAATCAATTCACTTTATGACCCTGAATTCAATGAATTTTATTCAGGTAAAATCCCGGCAAATGATAATCGAAAATGGGCCCTTGATATTATAGCTGAATCATTATTAATTGGAAATTCTGGGACTAATGTCAGCTCAAATTCCTTGGTTATTTTTGATGAGAGTCGGCATCAACAACAAACTATATTTGGTGATACTTACAATTTAATCTACTACTTACTAATATATTTCACAAATGACTGGATGGCAATGGTAATATTATTTATGATTTTATTTATATCCCTAGAAGCAATAATTATTAGAAAAGAAGACCCAGAAGATTGGAAGCATATATTCAGAATAATATATTATGGTTTTGGAGATGCAAGTAGGTATGAGTATTATCAAAAGTCAGACAAGATAAGGCAGGTTTTGTTAACTAGGGTTCGAAATTTAAATACACTTTCAAGAGAGGAATTTGATGCACTTCCAGCTGCTGAATTACAAAATATGGTCCAAGATCCGGTGTTAATTAGATTTATTTTTGAGGACAGAAAATACAGGCCTGATGAACTAGTTGGAGTTGTTAAACGAATCAAAGAATGGGGAAATGTTGACGCATAGGTGAGATAAAATGTGGACGCGTAAAGGAACTATATTACTTGCTAGTGGCATTAGTTTGATATTAATAGGTATGATGATTTCTAATTTTCAATTCATCATAATCGGATTAACTTTTATAGCATTTTTATCTATAAATAGTTGGATAGATGGCCACTCTGACTTAGAAATAACTCGTGAACTATCAGCCTATAACGTTTACAAAGGCGATAAAATTATGGTCGATTTGACGATTTCCAATAAATCATATCGTAGAACCCAACAAATTGAAATTTTTGATAATGTCCCTCATGAGATGAAATTACATCATGGAATTAATCAAATGAGGATGAACTTAGGCCCGGGCCAAAGCACAAAAATAAGTTATTATGTCAGATGCCCTTTACGTGGTTACTATACTTTAGGTCCAGTTTCAGTTCGCTATAGAAATTCTTTCAATCTTTTTGTTAATGAATCTCAAATAGATTCTAGATCCGATATAACGGTATTCCCTCAAGTTAGGGATATAGAAGAAGCATTATTGAAATCAGATGTTCCAAATATGTATACAGGCGCAACTACTTTGAAAACCCCTGGGCCGGGTATGGAGTTTTACTCGTTAAGGGAGTACGTCTCTGGAGATTCATTTAGGTCAATAAACTGGAAAGCATTTGCAAGAACTGGGGAATTAATGGTAAATGAAAAAACTAGAGATGCCGTAACTGATGTATTCATAATTCTCGATACACGTGACGTATCAAGAATAGGCACCGTCTTAAAAAATTCTTTAGAAATGGGTTCTGTCGCTGCAGCATCAGTTTCTAGTCATTTTTTGAAAAGAAGAGATTCTGTAGCATTAGTGACATATGGGGATAAAATGAATTATCTTGGCCCAGAAACAGGAGATAAGCAGAATTTCAAAGTCCTAAGCAATCTAGCTTCAGTTAATTCATCAGGATCCATGCCATTACAGGCCGTTACTAATGCCATAACTTCTCGAATAAGTAGGGGTTCTCCAGTTTTCATAATTAGTAGCCTTGAGGGAGATGGGACTACACTGCCAGCAATTCGAAGCCTTGTAGGTAGGGGCCATGAAGTAGTAGTTTTATCTCCAAGTAGCATCGATCTCGAGAGGCTGGTCAGCCGAATCCCACGCCTTTCTTATGAGGTATTAAAATTAGAGAGACAGAATAGATTGACCGCTATCTCCGGATATGGTGCTAAAGTAATTGACTGGATGCCTGATGTAGAGTTGGCTCAAGCCTTAATGCAAGTCAAAGGATCTTAATTAAAAGGATGTAATTTTATGGATATGGTTGAAAAACATAAGTCTAATGAGACTTTACATCTCCCTGCACTTAGGAAAAAATGGCAAATATTAACATTTCAAATACTTTCAACAGTCTCTCTTCTTACTATAATGTTAAGGATGAATGAGACATATGGTTATTGTACTGATGAATTTATCTTAGCTGCCGAAGGCTCTAGTTATTGGTGCCCGGCATACGAACACACGAGGGGTCTAGTTTGGCTAAGTAACAGCAATAATTTAATAATTCCTAATTTCTTATTAGGAATAGGGCAGTCTGGATTATCATCATTTTCGGGCCCGCTCATTATTTGCATTATTGCAACTATTACTTGGATATATGTAATTTCTAAGGGTGAGAAACTACAAACAGGAATAAAGAGAGTGTTGGGAGTTGTTTTCTCAATGTGGATATTCCTGCCTTTCTTATTCTCATGGATTTATTCAATGGCCTTCAATGGCCTTGAGTCGCCGTTAAGTCATTTTGATTCATTGCTAAATCCATTAGGTTTCATATTTGAATTAATATTCTTAGGGATAGTTTTTGCACCAGTTCTTGCTGGAATGATAGGAATATGGGGATTATCTAGAAAATTAATTACATGGGCAATGGGCTATTTTTTACTAATAATTGGAATTCATGCTTTACTTACATTTGAGGATATATCAGGGGCATTTGATTTAGGACTGCAATCTCTCCCATCTCAAATTGGAGATGCTACTATGCTTGGTGGGATAATATCTCCTTTGGCCTTTGACCTTCTTGAAATTTCAATTTTATTACTTATATTCTTAGAATCAGGATTGGGGGCAATTACTCACTTGGAATATGCAATGTCGCTCCCTGAAGGGTCAAAAAATGATAAAGAATATATTAAACAATTCAATAATGTTGTCAACTCTCATTTGATACATCTTTTTGTCATCATTTTCTTAGTTACATTAACAACCGCCCTCGCTCTTGAATTTGATGATTTATTAGTTTCTTTTGTTGGTTTTATGCAAGGTACCCAATGGTCAGGGCAAGTTAAAGAATCATTGGAATTACAAATGACCTATGGTAAAGTGATCTCTGCTAGTTTGTTTATGCTTGTTATTGCAGGTATGAGGTATGTTATACCGTGGCAAAGAATAATTGGTTTTATTGAAAGTAATATTAACAACCTTAGATAACTATTAAATTTATTTAATTATAAAATAATTAGTAATATTAATTGATATTAAATTCCCAATTAAAGGTACCGCTATTATTAATAAAAATACAGTAATAAAATTAGAATACGCTCCGACATAAATCTCAATTAATTCTGAGATAAATGGGAATATTATATATGAAATAATTAGCATCAAGGTAAGGCATAATCTATCTATCCAAGGAGTCGATAACTTACTCACTGGCCTGTCTCTCAGAGGTAAGGGCCCTACTTCATTCACATGCCTGAGAATATATTTCTACTCATCAATCCATCGCTGAATGATTGTTATCTCTCTATGAATGGTTTCAATAGAAAAACATGCGAGCCATTGGTATGTGTGCGGGCATCTTGATTGAAAGATGCAGTAAATGCCCCTCCAAATCGATACTTCATCAAGCATATAGTGGCCAGCATTTATGTGGAAAATGTTTAAGTGATTCAATAAGGAAAAGAACTTCCAAGGAATTAAGGAAACAACTTATTCTTCCAAAAAATGCCCGCCATGAAGACGATTCTCCTTTTCGATTACTTGTGGCTATATCAGGGGGAAAAGATTCAGCAGTATTACTCTCAACTATTGTCGATATAATAGGGCAAAGGAGAGATGTTGAGATAATTGCAGGTTGTGTTGACGAAGGAATTGATGGTTACCGCAAACCATCTATGGAATGTGCTAGGGAATTGGCAAAAACTCTTGGAATAAGATTTGTATCAGTAAGCTACTCTGAATTGGGGTATGATGAAATGGATACTGTTGTATCTAAGATGCCTGGGATGGGAGAACTACATGACGAAGCCAGGGGGATGAAGCCTTGTTCCTTCTGTGGTGTATTTAGGAGACAAGGATTAAATTCGTTAGCACGTAAAACAAAAGCTGATATTATGGCTCTAGGGCATAATCTTGATGATATGGCCCAGTCAATTCTAATGAATCTCCAGAAAGGAGATATAGAAAGATCAGTTCGTTTAGCACCACATACTGAATCGCCAGTTGAGGGGCTAACTCCTCGAATAGTTCCCTTAAGATGGATACCTGAACAAGAAATACATGCACACGCAGTTGTGTCTAATTTACCTTTTTTCCATGGTGATTGCCCACATGCTCCAGGCGCTATGAGGCAACTTAGTAGAGATATCGTTGCCGATCTCGAACAAATAACTCCAGGATCCAGGCACGGCTTACTACATTCGTTAGAAGAGATAAGACGCCTTTATCGAGATAGCACTAAGGAAACGGCCTCTACAATCAAAAAATGCTCAATATGTAAAGAAGTAACAAGTCGTACAGTATGTCAGGCATGTACAATGAAATCTTGGTTATCAGAAGTATAATTATATTATTTGATTAGATATTTCTGACATTTCTTGAATTTTACCGCAATAAGAACATCTTATCTCTACTGGTGATCTATTGACAACGAGGAGTTTGTGGGGCAATGGTTCTCTTTTATTTTGTGTTATACAGTTAGAAAATGAGCATTTTATTATGTTAACTAATTCCTCACTTAAACCGACTTGTCTTTTTTCTGCTACTCCATAATTTCTTATGATTGCAACAGATGCTTCAGATGCTATAATTGCAAGTCGATCTAGCTCTTCTTGGATTAATTCTCTATCTTCTATTTTCAGAACATCCTTTCGACCTAATTTATCACTGGGTACATTCATAACTAGTGATATCGGATTTGATATCCCATATTCTAATCTTAACATTCTTAGAATTTGCAAGGCCTGCCCTCCAGGAATGTGGTCAATAACTGTGCCGTTACATATTGCAGTCACTCTCCTCATTTCAGCATCATTCATTTTACACAACCTCCTTTGGAATGTCTATTCCCAAACTTTTGCAAAGTAAAGCCATTCTAGTTGGTATACCATTAAATGCTTGATGAAAATATCTAGCATGTTTGGTGGAATCTACATTTGGATTTATTTCATTGACCCTGGGGAGAGGATGCATTATGATCATATTCTCTTTTGAACCAACCAAGTCAGATTCCGATAGTGTATATATCTCAGATACTTTGGCATATTCGTCCTGATCATGAAATCTTTCTTTTTGTATTCTTGTCATGTATATTACATCCGAGTTCTTTATTTGTTCATACAATCGGTCTGTTTCACTTACGGTGCATCCTAGTGATTTTAGGTCACTTACTATCTCTTCAGGCATTTTAAGAGAATCTGGAGCAACTAATGTCAAATTTACTCCAAATCGTGCTAGTGCATTAGAGAGGCTATGCGCAGTTCTTCCATATCTTAAATCGCCCACTAAAACTACATTTAATCCTTTAAATTTATTATGCGCTTCTCTAATAGTAAAAAGATCTAATAATGTCTGAGTTGGGTGATTTCCTGCTCCGTCGCCCGCATTTAGGATAGGGATATTGACTGCATCTGCACTATATTGAGCTGCCCCTTGTCGTGGGTGCCTTATTACTGCTACATCTGCATATCCGTCAATCATTTGCATTGTATCAAACAAAGTTTCACCTTTTGCTACAGATGATCCTGCTGAAGTAAAATTCAATACCTCTCCTCCTAGTCTTTTCATTGCAGTTTCGAATGACATTCTAGTTCTAGTGGAATTTTCAAAGAACATATTTGCCAATACTTTACCTTGTAATAGCGGCAGATAAATATCTCCTTTCGCTACTGGTAACATCTTTTTTGCATCATCTAATAGTTTTATAATTTCCTCATTTGTGAGGTCATTCATCGTAATAAGGTCGCCCATAACACTCTCTCTTTACTGGTGTAGGGGGTGCACTCCATATGTCTTACTGACAATTCTTTCTCAACTCTATCAAAAAACCGATGTCTTGATGCAGGATAGTCTCTCCGATATCTATTGATGATTATCAGTCGTACCCCTCTTCGGGCATCATTTTGCGGAGGCGGCACTGATATTGATTTATATGCACATAAAGAAAAGGATGGGGGCATGGTAGTCTCAGTAGCGCTAAACAGTTTTATTCACGTTACAGTTAACAAACGCTTTGATGAAAAAGTTCGTGTAGCATATTCTAAGGTTGAATTAGTAGATAATTTTGAAAATTTAGAACATGAATTAGTACGCGAGGCAATGCGTATTTGCGGGGTAACATCTGGTGTAGAAATTACTACTATTGCTGACATACCCTCCAAGGGGACCGGCCTTGGATCTTCCTCATCTGTTACAGTTGGACTGTTGAATGCGCTTCACGCTTTTTCAGGACATGATGCTTCTGCAAAGCAATTAGCAGAAGAAGCATGCACCATAGAATTAGATATATTGAAGCAACCTATAGGTAGGCAGGATCAATATGCAGCGGCATTTGGAGGAATAAATGCTATAAATTTCACTTCCGAAGGAATTTCAGTTAGCCCGTTAGAAATATCCGATGAAATTATTAATAGAATGCAAAATGAATTCACATTAGTCTTTACTGGAATATCTAGAAGTGCAAGCAAAATACTTGCAGAACTACCAAGTAATCAAGAAGATAAGATGTCGAGACTTCACCATATTCGTTCCCAAGCTAATGAATCAAGGAGAATGCTGGAAAATGGAGATTTATCTTCTCTGGGTGCCCTTCTTTCAGAAGCTTGGGAGTTGAAAAGAGGGATTTCATCAAGTGTAAGTAATGAAGCATTAGATTCACTTTATTCTCATATTATAAAATTGGGTGCAACTGGTGCCAAATTACTTGGAGCAGGAGGGGGTGGTTTTTTCCTAATACATGGCAATCAAGATATTAGGAAAGCCCTGATATCTGAATTAGCTCCAAAAAATAAAGTATTACCTTTGATGATAGATTTTCATGGCTCATCAATTATTTATAACTCATTTTCTTAGGTTTTATTATGTTAAATTCACGTATTTATACTATTTTAGTAATATTAATGATGTTTTTTCCAGCAGCAATAATATTACAAGGTGATACTAAAAATAATGCCCTGGATAACAAATATGATACATATACTTCTCACGATTCACAAAATGATACAATTCAGGGCCATTCATACCTGAATATCACTGGCCAAATATCTCCCAATTCACAACTTAATGCAACTTGGCAATCTAATATAACTATCGCAGAATCTTATGGCTCGGATCTTTTACCTAATCAATCACATGGATTAAGAAAGCAAATAGACCAAAGTATGGGTAATGGTGATAATTTTTTAAGTGATTCAGAAATTTTTAATTTTGTTCAAATCATTAACTCTTCTAGATCCTGGAATAACGCTGAATTAGGGAGTTGTTGTGCATTTGACTATCTGCCATTTAATTCTCAAATGGGAAACCAAATTATTGTTTTCCCTCCTATGCCGGGGGATGTAAATGTGATGAATGGTTCATGGGGATGGTCTGAATCCGCAGATATTTATGGCTTTACTGATAATAGAGTAATTAGGATTTTAGATTTACCCAGATTAGGTGCATTGATAGAGGAAATTCCATTAAATATATCCTTACCAGGTGATTGGGAGTTTAGGTACAGCGCTATGTCTTCGATCGTATCTGGTACTCCAACTATTTTTACTGTAAATAGATCAGAGGCCCCTGTTTCTTCCAATATTAGAATAACAATAGCTGAAAATATCCCTCCGATAATTTCGGCTTCAAAATCTCCAACAACATCTTCAACTATCTCTCTAACGAATCCTTATACATATTCTGCAGTATGCAATGATGGAATTCTCGAAAGCCCGCTGATGGAATGGAGTATAATAAAAAATAGTATTTCTCTATCCTCAATAAATAATTCTTGGTTTGAATTTATGCCATTAGAGTATGGATTTTCACACGGTGAAGTGGCTAGAATAGCACTGAAGTGTACTGATTCTCACGGAGCCAACTCATCGTGGTTTGAGGATGTATTAATTGACGGTATCTCTCCAGAATGGTCGGGCACTCTTTCTACCTGCCTTGATAGTTGTATCCAATTAGATACTTTACAAACATCACACTCAGTGGTTTCAGGTAGTCAAATAAACCTCAATATAACTGCAACCGATGAGAGTAATTTACCTGTGTCAATAGAATTATTCAGTAACATGTCTGATGGCTGGCGCCAACATGAAGTTAATCAAGGAATTTTTTCATTCTCTGTATACCAAGGAGATAATATCAATGGGCTCCATCTGAATATTACTGATCGCCATCTCTCAAAAGAAATAAGATCAATTGAGCTGATTTTAGTTATACTCGATGAGGCAGGAAATTTAGTAACAAAAGAATGGAACCTAGAAATCAATGATGGCAACCCACCAGTAATTCTTATGGACATTATGGCCAATAATTCTCTAGTTAGGTTGGATAATCCAGCAAGGGAAGGTGATCAGATAATATTAGTTTTTTCTAACTCATATGACGATCTCGATTCTATTTCTAACACTAAGTGGCATATTTCTATTGATGGAGTAACTATTCTAGAAACTTCATCATGGTCATATGAGGTCGAAAAATTAAATCTCCCTAAACTTGCAGTAGGCATTCATGAGGTTTCAATTATTGCACATGATTCCAAAGGAAATCAAAGAATAGAGAATTATCCTTTGACTATTTTCCCTAATAGGGGAGTAGATTTGGAGGTCATTTCTCATTCTATTGCTTTGGATTCACTTCAAACTGGTAATGCATTGTTTGTTTTAGAAATGCGAAATAACTTCAATGATGATACTTTTGCTAGAGCATGCATTGAGAGTAAATGCAGCCGATTTGTAAATTTTCCTGGCGCAGATGCAGAGACTTCCACCATTGCTTTCCTTGAATTTGAATTTGAGATGCCTCCAAATTCTCCTGTAAATATAACTATTGAATGGGATAGTAACTCAGCAGGTGAAAATGGAAATTTTATCTTACAACAAGTTATTGATTCCAAAGAAAATAAATCAAATATTGGTATTAAGTTGATAGTGATTATAATTTCTATACTTTCCATTTTTCTTATTTATCAAAGTAAAATTACAATTATTAAAAAATAAATAATTATTGAACAATGAACCGCATAGATATTGACTGAATAGCGCTAGGACTAGTCATGGTAATGTTTCCTGACTATCCAGATAGGATAGTCGCCGAGCATAGAATAAGAGTGGAACGTTCGGCACTATTGGGGACATTTATTCTAATTATCACAGGAGGGTGGTGGCTGTTCACTAATATGGAAAGTGATAAAGATTTAGTTTTTAGATTCGGGCCGGTTTTAATTATGTTTATTTGTGCCTATTTACTTCCGGAGTTAATAGATTTCGGTCCAAATTCACGAGCAAAAGTTGCTTCATTATCTAATATATTATGGCCATCAATTCTAGCATTCACTGGTGCCAATTACACTAATGATTCTAATTATTTTTCATTGGGTATATTATTGATCTTAATTTTATCTCTCTGGTTAATTTCTAATTCTATTTTAGGATCAAACTTAGCAACTAGAAGATTGAGGGGAATTACTAGCATTGGGGGATTAGCAATAGCACTGGCTATACTTTCATCAATTGATAATATAATTCCGTGGTTGTTAGTAATCACTAGTATATCTATTACAATGATTCCCGATTTATTTAAAAAAGATTCTGAGCACATACTAAGAAAGAATTTTGCAAAAGAATTGGACATTGCAGAATTAAAATTACTTGAATTACGTTCAGAAGGCCATAATATGCAACAATCATCATCAATTTTAAAAGTTGCTAGAGAAGAAGGATTTGATAATCCTGAACAAGGTCTAAAATCCATTGAAGATGCTCTTATGGATGCCAAACGTATCATGGCTCTATCGAAAGATATTGAAGAAATAAGGGCTAATTCACTTTCAGAATTAGAAAAAATGGAATCCATAACTACAATTCCGAAAGGGCCAAGAGATTTATTTAATAAGGGGGAAAAAGAATTTGATTTCGGATCATTACTTGAGGCGGAATTACTATATCGCAAATCTAAAGATAATGCTATTGAGATAGCCAAACATTGGCAAGAAGCATCAAATCTAATTCTTCAATCTGAGGAGATGATAAGCCATTATGATGGCCACCAAGTTAAAGGAGTCATCAGTATGCTTAATTCAGCCAAAGATGCCCTATCTAGAGAAGATCCGAAAGAAGCAAAACAAATTACCGAATCAATACAATATCATATTAAGAGCATCGGCTCAAATGAAGAAAACGCAACGTTGATAATTGGAAAAGTAGAAGAGGCGCTTTTATCTCTTAATTCAGAAATCAAAATTAATTCCAAAGAAAGACTAAAAGAAGCTAAATATGCTTTAAAATCCGGGAATTCAACACTCGCCAAAGGATTAGCAGATAGCATACTTAGGGAAATTAGTACGGCTTCTGAATCTATGCAGAAGGTACAGAAAGCCTTGAGGCAAAAGATAAAAATTGAGGCAAGATTTCCTTCTGGAAATTTAAGAAATGAATGGGTAATAAAGTTAGACAAAATAGTTAAAAAATCAAGTTCAGGAAGTTGGATTGAAGCCTCCGATGATTTAGATGATTTAATTAAATCATTAAATAATTTCGAACTAGAGGGTAAGGAATCAAAAGAATTACTTGTATTCATTCAAGATGATTGGGAGATTCTAAGGAAGGCTTTGGATTCTTTTGGTATCGGCCCAAGTGATGAAATGAGGCTAAATATAGAGCAATCAGTAGCCAAAGCAAGCAAATGCTTCGAAGAAGGAGACATTCAATCGTGCCTTTCTAACTTAGCTAAATCAGATGAGTTAATTGAGAATATTAGACGTAGAATTTAATAAATTATAACATTTTAATGCTATGAATCTTTTTTTTAAAATTGTCAAATTTACTTACCACGCCAATAATAGGATATAACTTTCTCCCAAACACGTGAGAGGCGTCTATACAGTAAGATTTATTTTTATTTTATCAATTGCTTGCATGGTTATTGGGAGTTGGATGGTGATAAATCAAACTGAAGATTTTCCACTCACTGAAGATTTTCCACTCACTCAAGAGATGAATTTTGATACAGAAGATGCCGATGAAACTGATATCGGTGAAAGAATTGTTGTGAACGATAAATCAAAAAAAATTAGCAAATACTCAAAAAATTTATTGCTTGGGGGTACTGGATTATTTACGATACTTATGGCAAGCTCAGTCTTCTTTGAAGTAATACGCGTACTCGTATTTATGGCATTAATTGTACCAATGGTTGCAGGAAAAAAATCAAATCGGGATGACCTGCTTACCAGGGGTAGGATATTAGGATATCTTGAGGCCAATTCAGGAATTCATTTTTCAGCATTAAGAGATGCCTTAGCCCTAGCAAATGGTGTCTCTGCATATCATTTAAATATTTTAGAAATTAATGGATCTATCATATCATGGAGAGATGGTAATCTAAGAAGATATGCTGTATCTTCACTAACAAGGGATGAATTAAGAAAAATTAGAAATCCAATAGCAGGCACCCGTCTGGCAATACTGGAAGTACTGGCTAATTCTGGTGTCATGGGTATATCTGGCTCCGATCTAAGGAAGAAATTAGAGATTTCTCGACAATTACTCAGTTACCATATGAATGAATTACGAACTTCTAATTTGGTTAAAAAAATCTCGATTTCTCAACGTTCTAGGTGGATAATTTCTGATGATGGTATTGAATCATTGTCAAACTCAATAGAAGTATCAAGAATACAAGCATCAACCTAATATTGTTGTGTTATTTGTCAAATCATCAAACCACTTGATTAATATGTAAAAGTAGAATCCAAGAAGGTATGGCAAGAGATGTATCTGTATCAATTCTAATTTTATTAATGATATTATCATCAGGGTGCCTTGCGGCAATAGAGGATGCTGCAGAAGATATAGATCAAACTATCAAAGATATAGATCAAACCATCAATGCATTAGGGGGAGACTATCCTAAGATAGAATTACCTGAAAGAATACGTTCAACCCCGGACCTTCAGAATTATGGCCAGTGTACTGAACTATTAGAAGACTTGAAGACTGCAGTTTATGATGAAATGTTAGTTAATCTAGATCAAAATAGTTATTGGCATTGGTCTACTGGTATATTGCGTAGCGATGTTTTCTTTGATTCAGAGGGAGATGATATGGTATCGTTAGCCGAATCCGATACTTCAACTTCAGATGGAGGAAGTAGAGAAGGAGAATACTCTGAAACAAATAATCAAGAATCTGGAGTTGATGAAGCAGATTTCCTTAAAACTGATGGATTTAATATATACATGCTTAATGGTAATCTTTTGTTGATAATGGATGTTCCCGAATTTGGAGAATTGTCTCTTTCATCTAATATTAGTATTGAAGGAAATCCCATTCAAATGATGTTAGAAGGAGATCGACTTGTCATTGCATCTAGTATTTATTATTGGAATCTACCGGAAGATAGTCCTCTAAAAGAAATGATGTCCGAAGAAGTAACTGTTTCGTACCCAAGTCAAGAAGAATATGATTACACCTATACTCGAGTACAGAATTTAGTAAAATATACTGTAGTTAATGTAAATAATACCTCTTCTCCACTAATAGAAAAAGAACTCTACATAGAAGGTAATTATCAAACAGCAAGACTTGTTGATGGCACAGTTCGCTCAATCACACATCTTTGGACTTACTTGGAAGGGATACAAAATTATGTTTCGACGCCTTCAGACTATTGGGGGGAAAAGAATGATGATGTTCGTATGGAAATATGGAATAAAAGTGTATTGGATACTATTTCCTATAATGAAAATATAATAAATGAATTAACTCTTGATGACTTCGCCCCTCATATGTATGAATTAAACCAAAACAATATTTCTCAGTTACCAATTACTACTGAAAAATGTAATGAATTTTCAGCCAGTGAAGACAGCGCAGGTCGTGGTTTTGTCTCTATAATGACAATTGACTTATTCGAAGCAAATATTAATATTGAAGTTGATCATATAACCTCTTCTTCAACGCATGTATATGCATCTCAAAATACTCTAATTATATCCGAACCTTCTAATGACTGGTGGTGGTTCTGGAGAAACTCTGGTTGGGAAGATGCCACTAATATTCATGTTTTTGACATCAGCGAAGCAGGTACCACTACATACCTATCTTCTGGAAGAGTAAATGGAACTGTACAAGATCAATTCTCAATATCTGAATATCAAAACTCGATAAGAATCGCTTCAACATCTGATTCTTGGGGTCAATGGTGGATTATGGATGTCTTTGATGATGATCCAAGTAATGATCCTACCGGCCCAGTTAATCATGTAACAATTTTACAAGATGATGGGGATGGAGGATTAAATCAAATAGGTTACATAGGCGACATAGCACCTGGTGAGAGAATCTGGAGCGCTAGATTCGTAGGAGAAAGGGCATACTTAGTGACATTCGAAAATATTGACCCTTTGTGGGTGATTGATCTTTCAGACCCCACTAACCCCACAATTCTTGGAGAATTAGAGGTGCCCGGAGTATCTACATACATACATCCAATTAGTGATAATTTGCTATTAACAATAGGTATCGGGCCAGGGCCGGATGGTTTGGGACTTGATTGGAGCATAACTCAAGTTTCCCTATTTGATGTTACTGACCCTACAACACCTATTCTTGCTGATTCTATGCCTTTATCTCCTGCTTATGTTGACGAAAATTGTGAGGATCAAGATATCTTTTCTTGCGGTTGGTCATGGTCATGGTCTGAGGCAACATACGAACATAAAGCATTTACATTTTGGGAACCTGAGAGTTTACTTGCAGTACCTCTTTCTACCTACCGTTATGTGTATGATGAAATAATTATTGAAGGGGAGATATATACTCATTATGGGTATGAATATGTCTCTAGCATGCAATTGATAAATATAGATTCAGAACAAGGTAGCCTTAGCTTACATGGTGTTGTAAATCATTCTGATTTTTATAATGAAGAAGGTGTATCTAGTTGGTGGAGCGGATCTACAGATATCCGTAGATCAATCTTTATGGGGGATTACATTTATGCTTTCTCAACTGCTGGTGCGACTGTTCACAAAACAGATGATTTATCATTGATTGTTGAGTTAGAAATACCTGGGCATGATTATATTCAATACTACTATTATGAGGAAGAAGAGTCAGTGGATAAAACATCAGAATAAAAAGATAATATTAAAACCCAAAAAATCTAATTTATTCCAAATTTTAGTGCCTTTCCAAGGGACATAGGATCAGAAATCGCATTTCCTCGTAATTCGCCACCCCTGTCTCTGGTGTGGACTACTTTACCATTCACTATTGTGTAAGTCGGCCATCCTGTCATTTCCATGCCTGCATATGCCGTCCAGCCAACTCTACTCCATACGTCCTTATCTTGCATCACTCGACTATTCTCCATATCTACAAGAATTACATCTGCATCCTTACCTTCCTCTAAGTACCCTTTGTTCTGAATTCCATATACTTTAGCAGGACCTTCGCACATCCATCTGACAACGTCGGAAATTGAACATTTACCATCAGATGCATGTGTTAACATCATCGGCAATGAAGTTTCTACGCCAGGCATGCCAGAATGTGCCTTAGGAAATCCTAGTAATTTATTTTCTAGAGTATGGGGGGCATGATCTGTGGCAATACAATCAATTGTCCCATCTTTCAATCTTCGCCAAAGTGTTTCGCGGTCTTCAGCATATCTAATCGGGGGATTCATAATTAATCTAGTGCCTCTCTCAATCACATCATTATCATCAAAAGTAAGATGCTGAGGGCATACTTCGGTAGTAATTAATTTACCCTTGTTATCTGCTAACCAATCAGCCTCAACTTTACTGGTGAGGTGTAAGATGTGCAGTTTATGGGAATGATTTCTTGATAACTCAACAGCTCTTTTTGTTGCAATAAGCGCAGTCTTATCATCTCTCCACTCTGCATGAGCGGCGACATCAATTCTATTTTCAAAATCAGGTTTTCTACTTTTTAGCCTATCTTCATCTTCAGCATGTACTGCAATTACTCCACCAGTACCAGCAAATATTTTTTCAAGTGCATCTTGCTCATTTACTAATAAATCTCCAGTACTGCTTCCCATGAATATTTTAGTACCACAAATTCCATCTACATTATGTGGTTTTTCCCTAGTACCAACTGCCTTTTGCAACTCGTTCAAATTAGTTGGTGTCGCCCCAATAAAAAACCCATAGTTTGTGACTGAACTTTTATTTGCAGAATTAATTTTGTTATTTATGGATTCTAAAGTTGTAGCGGATGGATTATTGTTGGGCATATCAAGAAAACTTGTGACACCTCCTGCAGCAGCCGCCCTACTTCCACTACCAATATCTTCTTTTTCAGATTGACCTGGTTCCCTAAAATGTACTTGAGGATCTATCACACCAGGTAGTAAATGCAGTCCTTCGGCATCGATAATGCGTTCATCATTAATTTTTGTTAAACCCCCGCCAATTGCAACAGTATGAATCGTACCATTCTCTATTCTCATGTCTCCAAATGCAATATTTCCATCGACTAGCATCTCAGCATTTTTAATCAGCATGTTCCGTCCCATTGCAATTCAAGTGAGCGATGATAGATTTGCACAAGACTGTTATCCTCCGCTGAGTCATTATAATCAGTTCCATTGCGTTCAAATAACCTGTCCATGCCGTAAGGGCCATCGGGTTGGAGTAGTCAGGTTATCTCGTCGGGCTCATAACCCGGAGACCGGTGGTTCAAATCCACCATCCGATACCAATTATGAATTAAAAGTGAAAGTGAAATAACGTTGTACTGCGTAGAATAAATACATTTAAGCACTTTCATTTATTGTGGAAGGGTTGTTAATTTGTTAATATACTTCCATCATCGGATTGGGTGTTGTAAAAGGTGAGATGATGAGTAAAAAAACGGCAAGTGAAAATGTGAAAGAAGAAGAGATAGTAATAGATATAGATGAGCCTGAACTAACTGTTGAAGATTTACCAGGAGTAGGGCCAGCAACAGCAGAAAAACTTAGAGAAGCAGGATATGAGGAATTATTGGCTATAGCAGTCATGAGCCCATCTGAACTAGCCGAACAAGCTGAATTAGGTGAAGCAGTTTCGGCTAAAATAATAGCGGGCGCTAAGAGAATGGCTAATATCGGAGGATTCATTAGCGGAAACGCATTATTGGAGAAACGCCGAAAAGTGCAAAAGCTTTCCTCTGGAACGTCCGCTTTAGACGAATTATTAGGAGGAGGATTTGAAACACAAGCTATAATTGAGGTATATGGTGAATTTGGAAGTGGAAAAACACAAATAGGACACCAATTAGCTGTCAATGCAATTAGAACTATTGAACAAGGAGGATTAGGAGGAGAGGTATTTTATATTGATACTGAAGATACATTTAGGCCAGAAAGAATTTCTCAAATGGCTGAAGCTATAGGGATGGATCCAGCTGATGCACTGGAAAGAATACATGTCGCTAGAGCGTATAATTCCGCACATCAAATACTACTTGTTGATGAAATCAAAAGAATGTCAAAAAATATTGACGTAAAATTAGTAATTGTAGATTCTTTAACAAGTCATTTTCGTTCCGAATATATTGGGAGAGGAATGCTCGCCACTAGGCAACAAAAATTAAATAGACATATGAAAGAATTAAAGCAACTTTCAGATGTTCAAAACTCAATAATTTTGGTTACTAATCAAGTAATGTCTAAACCAGATGCTATGTGGGGAGATCCTACAAAAGCTATTGGAGGCCATATTGTAGGTCATGCAAGTACTTTTCGCCTATATCTCAGGAAGTCAAAAGGAGGCCGAAGAATAGCTAGATTAGTAGATAGTCCAAATCTTCCTGAAGGAGAAGCAGTATTTACAGTAACAGCCGAAGGCCTACAAGATTAATTTATTTGGGCCCTGAGAGCCCAAAAATATATTATTATAACATCTCAATTGCATTATTGACATCATTAATTAATTCAGAAACATGATTATGTGAAAAAGACATTTTTAGCCCACTAGCATTAAAAAGCTCTAATAATCCTCTTGTATATCCTAAAGACAAACCATTCTTGTACAATTCAAGAGCCCTTTCTGGATCTGTTTTATGATATTTCCACATTTGTAATGCTCCTAATTGAGCTATTCCATATTCTACATAATAAAATGGTGCGCCAAAAAGATGACCTTGTAATTGCCATGAAGTTTCTAGTATTTTTTCCAAATCAACCTCTTCGCATTCTCCGTCATTAATGCCATCATAGTCGAATTTAGATCCATATCTCTCTATTATTTCTAACCATTTTGTACTTCTTTCATCTCTTGTATGTTGGGGGTTATGGTATATCCAGTGTTGAAAAGAGTCTATTGTTGCCATCCATGGCATAAATTCAATTATACCTTGTAGGTGTTTCTTCTTTGCTCTTTTTGAATCTATTTCATCATAGAATTTCTCCCATTCGGGATGTGTTAAAAGCTCCATTGACATTGAGGCTACTTCTGCAAACTCTATCGGAGAATCTCTTTCATGAACCAAATCCAGATGACCTGAATAAAATGAATGAAAAGCATGACCTGCTTCATGAATCATAGTTTCCAAATTTCTTTGTGTACCCGCTGCATTCATAAAAATAAATGGCATCCTGCTTTTTTGAAGATAATATTGATATCCGCCTGGGGCCTTTCCCTTTCTACTCTCTAAATCCAAACATTTATTCTTTTCTAATAAATCAAAATAATCTCCTAACTCTTTAGACATTGAATGAAATATTCTGGAACACCCATCAATTAATTCACTAATATTTCCAAAAGGATTTAGAGGCTTATTTCCGTAAATGTCGACTGATGCATCCCATGGTCGAAAATTGTTTAATTTTAGATTTTCAATCCTCTCTTCATTCATTATATTTTTTAGTGGCATACAAGATAATTCTATGGAATCATGAAATTCTAAACAATCATCAATTGTATAATCAAATCGATGCATTGCTGAAAATATATATTCTTGATACCCCTTAAAACCACTATTGACTGCTATTTGATGTCTTAATTTTATCATTTCATCAAATATTGTTGAAATATCTTCAGAATCTTCTAAAATTCTCTTAGTGCAAGTTTTCCAAGCTGATTCTCTAATATCTCTGTCTGTATTTTCTTGATAAATTGCCATCATTGGGAATGTTTTTTCTTCTCCGTCGAAATTAACACTCTGTTTTCCTCTTATTTCGTTATATTTAGTTTCTAATATTGATAGTCTTGTCTGGAGTGGTATATTTTCCTCTCTAAATATTCCAATGTCTGATTTTATAGCTTTCAATAGTACATTATAACGCGCTGGTAACTCCTCAACAGATCCATGATTAATTATTCTCTTATTTATTAAATCATCATATTCCAAAAGTTTAGGCTCTACATTTTCCACAAAGTCCTTCCACGCTTTTTGATATTCTGCATTATCGGTATGGCATGTCATATTGATATACGTTTTAGCTCGTTTTTCAGATATTATTTCACTAAGTTGTGACTCATCTATTATCAAATTTTCAAGACAACTTGAACAATTAAGATCCCTGTGTACCAAGTCATCAAAATATTTTTTCAAATTATCCCAATTGGAAGCATCTAATTCTTCATTTACAAAACTTTCAGTCATATTGGCATCCTCAATTTTTGTGCGATAGTGGCCCATTGGGGAGTGGCCCCTCTTCTCTACTCCACTTGATACATTTCCATTTCTCTGCATCATCTACTATTTTTTTTCTTATTTCTTCAATTTCAGGATGTTCCGGATTTTGGTTTTGTGTCCAACATGCTGTACAATATCTATTTTTCTCATAATCGACAAAATTTCCCGGTGTACAAGTAATTTCACAATTTATACAAAATCTAAATCCATAGAACTTTGACATGTTATCACTCTTCGCTTGAGGGGGCTACATATCAGTTTGACCCATAAAATTTGTCGTTCATAAATCTGAAAGAGACATCCGAGAGAGAAATAAATCTTCTATGTCCGATATACTAAGTTCTGTTTTTAAATTTTTTAATCCAATTCTTTCCAGTCCTTCTTTTATTGGTACCGGCCTTACTGGTAATATTGTACTGCCTATTTGTTCTATTAACATTCTAGCCTCGTCATCCTTTTTATTATAAGAATCTCGGTCCATATTCATATTTCCAAATGTTCCTGCCTCACTATTTTTAGGTAGATATAATGCCCATGCTCTTTGATCTCCAATTCTTAATCCGGCCCTTTTAAAACCTGATTTAATCTGATGAGTTCCAGATATTAATCTTAAAAATTCAACATCAACAGTCCTAGATGTCATACTTTTACTCTCTTCTCTCCTTCTTAAAGAATGCCAAGTTGTCCATAAATGTACTTCACTTGCAGCTATTTCATAGGCCATCAATACCCATCTTTGATTTATCCTATGTTCATTGAATAAGGATATAACTTTATCTGAATTGATGATAGGTTCGGAAAAAACTATTCCCCATGCAGGAAACCAAGGTACTGGGTGAACTATGTCCATGGTGCCCTCAGGTTATGTTTCATTAATCATTGTTTTTTACTAATCTCTCTGCTGAGTTAATTATATTATTCACTAGATTCTCACTCCAGCCCCATAAATCTGCAAGTTTATATCTATCTTTGTCAGTCATCATTATTACGTCATTAACATTGGAAATTCCTAATTTATTTATCACCTCTCTAGCTCTAGTACGGCCTACTCCCTTTATCGAAACTAGGCCTAATAAATCACTTTTACAACCATACTTAATTCTTCTATATACTTCATCAATGGCGTTAAATAATGTCTTATGTGCATCTTTATTTTCATTTCGTAATTCTTGATCTTCTGCAAGTATTCTTCTCGTCGCATAGAGTAACCACTCTGCTAATTCAACTCTACTTCGCAAATCCCCCGGTTGAACATTCCATTTTTCTTCAATATCTTCAAATTTAAACTCATCAATCCACGATTCTAGCACTAAAGTACCCTTCATCAATTGCCCCTCATCTAAATTATTTGGCTGAACTAAAATTTCATTAGAATGATTATGTACTGCTGATTGAATAATCTCAAAATCTGATGCTCTTGGCCATATTGGCAAGAAATCAGGTGTACAGCAAACCAAATATATTAATCCTAAAGGGGAAATTTGATGGATCTTATCTTCACCTAGTAATACAGCCATTGCTCTTTCTAAACCATCTCTAATAATTCTGCCAGATATGGGATTAAGGTATAGCCTAGATATCCTTATTCCTAAGTTTGTAGCCTTATAGGTCATAGTTGACGATTCTGGTAAAATATTCTTTTGTTCCTCAATATTACTGGCCTTTGTAAAGCCAAAAATAGCAGGCCCTGTTCTGAGTTTTTTATTTTTATCATCATTATTATTATTATTATTATGTTTAGAAATATCTATTCCCAAGGCATTAGATGCCGAATTAACCCACGCAGGAACATCATCTATCCATTTTTCTTCCTTTTTTACTGGATTGTATTTTAACATCCTCTCTTTAACGGCATCAGAATCTCCTTCTCTGCTAATCATACCATTATCTGCTAACCAAGAAATAGAATCATCAATTCTCTCAGCCAATTCCTCTGAATCCATATGTGTGGATAAAAATGTCATTGAAAAAAACTTACTCAAGGAGTCCCGGTCTTCAATCCCTCCAGTAGCAATCATCGATAAAACATGAGTAAGCAAAGCAGGATCTTCCTCTGCTTTTAATGCATTAGGATTAGCTAGTTTTGACACTATGTCCTCAGAGTCACTAGTGATGTATCTGTTAACTAAGGTATCTACTTCTTGTTTACTTTTCGATATTATCCAGGCCTCTCCTCTATTATCGTATTTCGGTCTTCCTGCCCTACCCATCATTTGCCTTATTTCCATGACAGAAATTGGTATATTTGTCCCTGCGAGAGTATTCCAACGCTTATGGTCACGAATCACTACTCTTCTTGCTGGTAAATTTACTCCTTGTGCTAAAGTTGGTGTCGCTACTATGCAATTTATGTCCCCACTTTTGAATGCTTTCTCAATTTTTTTCCTATGTTTATTACTTAAGCCCGCGTGGTGGAAACCTATGCCCCCTTTGAGTGAAAACTTCAACTTCTTCCCTAATGCTGACTTTTCATCATTATTTGTTAGTGATTCAGATAATTCTTCCCATAATGCCAAGTGTTCCTCGGCATACATACTGTTTTCTTTTTTTGACATCTTTATAACATAATTTGCTAGATCCCGTGCCTCCTTTTGTGCCGAAGCCCTCGACGACACAAATATCAGTAACTGGCCGTTTAATTTTACAGTCTCATCAAGGATGGCGCCCATTTTTTGTTTTGGTATCCCTTCAATAACTCTATTTTTGGGAATTTTTTCTTTCTTATTACTGTCTATTTTATGAATACTAACTTCCAACTCATTTAGAATTCCATACTCTAAAGATACAGGCCTCCAATGAGATTTTATCAATTTAGCATTCAACCATTTTGCTAATTCTTCTGAGTTACCTACGGTAGCAGATAGAGCAATTATTTGTACTTCAGGTTTATGATGCCTAATCCTGGAAAGAACTATTTCCAAAGTGGGGCCTCTTCCAAAATCATTTAACAAGTGGAATTCATCTGTTACTATTATTCCAATATTATTCATAATTTCTGACTTAGAACGAATTAAAGAGTCTAACTTCTCACTGGTACAAACAATTATATCAGAATTTTCTAGAGAATTAATTTCACCATCTCTATCTCCAATTGCTAAACCAACTTTTAACCCGACTACTGAAGCAATTTCACTTAATTCTACCATTTTCTCTTGTGCTAGGGCCTTCAATGGGACAATATACAGGGCCCTTGATCCGATTAAATCATTTGTTAATCTATGAACTATGGTCAAATGTGCAATCAAAGATTTTCCACTTGCCGTTGGTATCGTCAGCATCACATTGTTTCCTTTAAGGGAATGGGGCAAGGCTTCTAGTTGAGGTGGAAATAATTTCTTTATATTCCATTTATCTCTTAACATCGAGACTATTGAGGCGCTAAGTCCTAAATCTTCTAGGCGGTTCGTAGGTTGCGCCATGATACTTCTCTTATTCGGCTGTTCTAAAGCATACCGCGCATATCGGCTTAGTTCCACCTGTGATATGCGGGATGCCCCTCTTTTACTGCAACAAATGTCCCCTCTCCCGTTGCGCAAATCTTCTCATCCGCCTTTAATATGAGATTTACTTTAGCCAAATTATCTTTCAATTCTACAACTTCTCCATATATGTGTAATTTAGCATTTGATGGTGTAGGCCTCTTTAGGTTAATTTTGTAAGATGCAGTTACTGTGCAAGGGGGTTCACTGATTCCTAATTGGTCCATAAGTGCAATTGCTGCAGTCCAATTTCCATGACAATCCATCAAAGATCCTATTATCCCTCCATTAATCATTCCAGGAAATGCTTGATGTTGTTCAGAAGTTTCAAAGACCATCTTCAATCCATTTTCACCTCTAAAAGATTTAATCCTAAGTCCTTTTTTATTAGAAGGACCACATCCAAAGCATATACTATTTGGTGCATAGATTTCTTGAACTGACAATCCATTTATTTCACTCATGTACTATCAAGAGAGGGCATTTGAAATGAATTATTCCCCTTAATGAAAGTATATCCTATTAATTCAGTACCTTTGCGGAAGGTGTTGACTGGCGCAGATGAAGAGACTATTCCAGATTTACAAAAATCTGATGTCACAATTAAAAAAATAGTTCCTAGATTAAAGAAGCGTCGCTTCGGCCCGCTTAAAATTTCAAATCAAATACCTAAAAGAAGAAGATTAGAAATTGAGAAAGGCTTGGAAGAAACCTCTAAATCCGCAAATAACTGGACTAGAGAAGGTGGTGCCAGTAACCATATTTTCTTGAAAAAGAGAATCAAACCAGGGACAATAAGAAATGTTGAATTTAATCTACTAGATATAGAAATTGGAGAATCATGGCCAATAAATGTGACAGTCGTTCATGGGATTAGGCCTGGTCCAACTGTCACACTTCTTGGTGCAGTGCACGGAGATGAATTAGTTGGCCCATTAGCATTGACTTACTTGTGCGGTCCAAATTTCATAGGCGATGGTCATGCTATAGATCCTTCATCATTATCTGGAACTATTAGAATAGTTTCAGTAGTTAATCTACCAGGATATTATCGTCAGATGCGCGACCTACCAGATGGCCGAGATTTAAACCGGCACTTTCCCGGTGTTCCTGATAGTAATACTACTTCCAGGGTGGCAAGTAGAATTTGGTCAAATATTATTTCAGGAACGGATTATATTGTAGATCTGCATTCTGCTGCTAAAGGGAGGACCAATATGCCTCAGATAAGGGTTAATTTAGCACATTCATCTAGTAACCTGACAGCCAGATCTTTTGGTATAGAAACTATTCTTGATACTAAGGGTCCTCGAGGCTCCCTTAGGAGAGTTGCTAATGACTCGGATATAGCTTGTATTACCTATGAGGGCGGTGGGGCCGATGAAGCAGATCCGGAAGCTGTACAAGTGGCTATGTATGGGATACTCAATGTACTCAGGAATCTTAGGATGATACCAGGATACCCAAGCCGTCCAAGATTTAGGATACTCGCATCAGGTTCAGAATGGCTAAGGTCTGATCAAGGAGGATTATTAGATGTCTTAGCACCCGCTGGAAGTTATGTAAAAGAAGGTGAAATTGTTGCTACAGTAACGGACCCCCATCAACCAGGTATAAGTCATGACATTGTTTCTCCAAGCAGGGGTCTTCTAATTTGTACTGCTACCTACCCATTTGTAACTTCTGGAACTCCAATTGGGCACCTCTTGCCTATGAAAAGGGGAGTTAAAACACTTATGGAAAGATTAGATGATGAAGGTTGTTTGATTATTAGTGGCTCTGATGGAGAACCTCCATGGCGTGAAGATGATGATGTAGAAGATATTCCAGTTGAGGGAAAATGGTCTGGAGGTTCTCCAGATGCAGAATGGGGATTTAATCATAAACCATCTGAAGAAGAAGAAGAAGCGGCTTAGTAAATCTTTATTCTTTCTTGTAATTCATTAATTCTGGTATTTCAGGTGCGGATGGTAAGGCATTATTTCTATTTATATTTTTTGATATTCCCGTAACCTCAAATGCATCATATGCATCTTTTAAATTTTTATTTTTCTCTATCCTTAAACCAATTATTGCTCCAATACTAGAAATTATCAGGATGAATGAAATAGCGGCCATTATTCCTATTGGGCTATTTAAAATTGAAGCTACGTTATTATCTTGTTTTGAATTCCTAATCCAAACACTGGTATTGATATCAAATTTCAACTCAGTTGTAACGTCTAGGTCGGATATTATTATTGTAATATTTTGGTGTCTATTTCCCTCAGTACATAAATGCGTGGCCAACTCTGTTCTGTAGATATCGTTACAATCCAAAGGAGGGAGAAATAATCTCAAATTATCAGAGGAAGTATTGTCATTTAATGAAAAATTCTCAAATTTCCATGTTATTGACCTTTCTATATTGAGGGGAACTCCTTCTAATGTTATTATTAATGATTTATTCCCTGAATCCCATAAAAATTGCTGCCCTAATGTTGGATTTGCCGTTATCGAATCTAATCTTACTACCCCTTCATCAATTTCGCCATTACAATTATCATCAATCCCATTCCAAACTTCATTCATTCTCGAGTTTATTAAGAATATTAGATCATTACAATCTTCAAAATCATAGAACCCATCTGCATCTTTGTCATAATCATATTTTGATGGATCTGAAAAAGAAATAAATAATTCATATCCGTCCGGCATGCCATCTCCATCTGAATCATTATCTTGAGGATTGGTGGAGTAATTATGATATTCCTCATAATCCGAAACACCATCCAAATCTGTATCTATTATCAAATAGTCTTCATCTATTTCTCCATCACAATCATTATCTTTATCATCTAATTCTTCAGGTTTATCTGGGGCTCTTTCGAAATCATAATCGTCACAGTCTTGGAATTCATACCAACCATCGGAGTCATAATCTATGTCTGCTTCATTAGGGTTCGAATTAAATGAATTAATTTCCACTCCGTCAGGTAGCCCATCATTATCTGAGTCCCCATCTAATGGATCTGTGGAGTAATTATGATATTCTTCATAATCGGTAAGTCCATCAGTATCTGAATCTGAATTCCAAAAATACTCGTCAACTAAATTATCGCAATCGTTGTCTATGCCATCTAATAATTCTAGCATTCCTGGATATTTATTAGACATGTTATCGTCACAATCCTCGAACCAATACCATCCATCTAAATCATTATCTAAATCTAGTATTAACGGGTCAGTGAAGGTTATATAAACCTCTTTTGAATCATTTAAGCCATCTCCATCAGTATCATGATTGGTATAATTAGTTCCATAAATATGATATTCTTCCCAATCAAATAAGCCATCATTATCAAAATCACTTAGATTATATCCTTCATCAATTTGGTCATTGCAATTATCATCCAGGTTGTTCAATAATTCTATTATATTGGGATTAATATTTGAGTTTAAATCATTACAATCTTCAAAATGATAAAATGAGTCATTATCGGAGTCTGCATCAAATATATTCGGATTAGTACCTATATTTATTTCTTCAATATCTAATAAACCATCATCATCCGTATCTTGGGAAAGTGGATTAGTGTTGTAGATAATCACTTCTTCATAGTCATCTAGGCCATCAGAATCGGAATCAACTTCGTCTGCCTTTGTGCCATAAATTATGATTTCCTCATAATCAGTTAGGCCATCTCCGTCCATATCTGGGTCATATGGATCGGTATTGTATACTTCGGTCTCATTATTATCTGATAAACCATCTCCATCATCATCTAAATCAATATAGTTACATGTTCCGTCTTCATCTAGATCTTGAGGTACTGAACTCAAATTTAATGATTCAGTTCCACACGCATCCTCATCTATATCAGACCATCCGTCTCCATCATCATCTGTATCGATGTTATTGCATATTGTATCATTATCTGTGTCGGTTGGTACTGAACTCAAATTTAATGATTCAGTTCCACACGCATCCTCATCGATATCAGGCCATCCGTCTCCATCATCATCTGTATCGGAAAAGTCACTAACTCCATCTCCATCAGTATCTGTAAAATTACCAACCCCATGTATCACTATCTCCCATGTGTTGAGAGTTCCAACATCTGAGTTGACAGTATCTCTCATTTTTAATTTCCATTCCCCTACAGCATCTTCACCCCAATGATGCACTGTATTAAAAAGCCAATCAGAATAGCCATTTCCATTATCTCCTCTAGATTCAGCTAACCATGATTCTTTCCCTGATGGCGAAACTAAAACAATATCTAAATCACCTCTTGATGTATGAGTTATATCGGTAATTATATCAATACTTTCAATTTTTATGTCCGCAGTGATGTTCACTGAAAATTCGTTCCAAGTTTCATCATTATCAGTAATTTCTGTATTTGGAGAAAACGGACCATAGCTAAAATTACTCTCCATGTTTACATTAGTCCAATTCTCTGCTAAAGATACTGCTGCTCCTGCATCAATGGCTCCAAATCCATATTTATGTGATACATTCAGGCCAGCACCATTTATTTCCCATGATGAATCATTCGGGTCATTTACTCTAGAGCTTTGGACTAATATGTACTGAATATCTCTCCATGTGAGGTTACCATTTGCTTCTAGGATTAATGCTATGACGCCAGCCGCCAAAGGGGTTGCACTCGATGTTCCCCCAAAATTATTTGTTACATTTCCACTATCATATCCACCACTACCTTCGATGTCTGTTGTGGTAATTCCCTCTCCATCTCCGTTTGAATGGGCAGCTACAAGGATATTAGCACCGGGTTCAGCATAATACGACTGCTCTCCCGCATGGGTTATCGCAGTTACTGCAATGGTATACCTACTATTTGCATATCCATCATAATTTGCATTATCGTCACTTTCTAATCCATTTCCCGCAGCCCATGTGTAGATGTTCCCTAGGCCCGATCTCCCATTATAAGCACCATTTTCCAAAGCAGAGAGTGTTATTGGTCCGGGTGCTTCTAATGTTTCTCCATCATCAGCAGGGCCCCATGAATTAGTGTATATATCTATGTCATTCATCTGAAAACTCAGGGCATCGGCTTCCATTTGGTCAGAGGTGCCGCACGCAATAAGAGTGGAACCCGCTAAGGTTGCACCATAAGCGGCTCCTGTGACGTCTATTCCATTATCGCCAACTGCTGCAGCAACTCCTGCTGCAGCGGTCCCATGACCATTAAAAGATTGAGGAGATGGGTCTGGATCATCATTACACCAATCATATGAATTTGAAGGAGAATAATTAGGATCAATATCAGGGTGACTATGGTCCAAACCGTCATCTATGACGCTGATTACAATACCTGAACCATTATAATTATTCCATACGCTAGTGACATTGATATCTTCTCCAACTACTCCTCCAGTAGTTTGACCTGTGTTTTGTAGATGCCATTGATCAGAAAAATAAGGGTCGTTAGGTATATATCTGGGATTATGATTTTTTATTATCATTGGAGAGAATGATTCAATTTTTCCATACTCTAACAATTCTTCAAAATCTTCAATGTGCCCATGTGAATACTTTAAACTCCAAATATATGTCCCTCTTAATGTTGTCACAGGTTCACTTTCTATTAAATCAGGAAATATTTTTTGATGTTTCTCCATGGGTTGATTTGTAATAATCAACCATTCATTAGTATTGCTAATTTCATACTCGCTGTATTGAGTCATATCACCGACTCTTGCAAATGCGCTTTGAACAGATTTTGAATAATTTGATAAAATTCCTACTCTGCTATCTTCTTTTACTTTTTCATCAAAAGAATACTCAGCAATAGCCATATTAGTGGATGATAGCAGTAATAACATAACTACAAGAATGGTACGCATTGTACTTTGTCAACTCAATTTAGGCTTTAGCCATTACCTTTGAGTGCATCTCTATAATTTAACTAATTCCAAATTCAGATATTGCAAAGTGAATTTCTTTATCTTCCATTAACCTTCTTTGTTTCTTTGCAATACTAAATAGATATGCGACCAAATCATTAGTAATTTCATAGTTATTTTTCTCCAACCACCAAGTAATATTTGAACGCCCACTCATATGTCCAATTCTTATTTTTTGCTCAAGGCCATAATCTTGAGCCGGAACTCCCGAGTAAATTCTATCTGCAAGCCAATTATCTCCTTTCTTCATGGCCTTTACCACTGCACTAGCGTGGACTCCCGTACCTGTTTCAAATGCATCTTTTCCAAAAACTGGGTAATTCTTAGGTAAGTCGACCTCAATGTATTCGTGGGCCTTTTTTATATATTGATTCAATGATTTCAAATCATTATTGATTACACCCATCAGGCTAAGATTAACTAATGTCTGATCTAGTGGTGCATTGCCTGCTCTTTCACCAACTCCCAATGCCGTTCCATGTATGACATCCGCACCAACTTCTACCGCAGCTAAATTATTGGCCACACCTAGTCCTCTATCTTGATGACCATGCCAATTTACTTCTATGTCTCTGCGTTTAACTCCCGCATCAGGTATCACCTCCTCTTGAATAAATGTTAGAAGTTTTTTAACTCCATTGGGAGTCACATGTCCACATGTATCGCAAATACAAATTCTATCTGCACCAAGCTCTATTGCACGAGTGTATATTTGTTTTATTTCTGAAGGTTTACTTCTAGTTGTATCTTCAGTTACAAACATTACTGGGATATCATTATCTACGGCAAAAGTTACTGCCTTTTCAGCGGTAGAAATGATTCTTTCCATGTCCCAACCTTCTGTATATTGTCTAATTGGGCTGGTACCAAGGAAAGCACTTGCTTGTATCTGCCGCTCAAATTTAGCTTGTAACTCTACAAGCGGTTCGATGTCACTAACAACTGTCCTGACTGCGCATCCCGGCCTTAGGTCATATGAGTTTTCTGTCATGTGCGAAAGCATAGAATCGATATGTTTTACATGAAATGGTCCCGCTCCTGGTAATCCTAAGTCTACCTTTTGGATTCCAAGTTTTTCCATGTAATCTATCAATTCAATTTTTTGTTCAATAGTCGGATTTCTCGCACTTGGACTTTGTAACCCATCTCGTAATGTTTCATCATCAAACCAAATATCATGTGGATGCTGAGATTGAACTCTAATTATCTCATAGTCAATTGTGTTCCAATCATAAATTAGTTCTGATTCTTTCATCTCTCCCGCCTCCATTACTATTGTTGGCCAACCAGCCATTAGGTGTTTGAAACCATCGGGCAATTATGTGACAAATGGATTTATTTGTTTTTTTGCTTTCAATTGATTCCTTATAATTACTATTAAAGATATAATTACTCCAATGATTCCTCCAATGAGGCCTATGCTGGCCAATACTACTACTATGAATATAAGTGCAAGATATATCATAGAAACCCAAAAAGATCTAGCAGCAGTAGGTATTCTTCCAGTTTGATCTTTTACTTCGTTAATATTTATTCTAAACACGGTACTTGCATACCATATCGAAAGTATCCCAGTCGTACTACTAAATATTAGAAAGAGGTGATCATTGTATTCTAAATTACCCAATGCAATTGGAGATAAAAATGATAATAAAACAATAAATACTGAATAAATCTTCATTTCAATCAGTGTCCGTCGGGGGCCTTTTACTCCAGGCATCATTGGAACTCCTACCTTCTCATATTCTTCAGATCTATACAGTGCCAATGCCCAAAAATGCGGGGGAGTCCAAAGAAAAATTAGTATGAATAAAAACCAAGGCATGAAACTACCTAAAGAAAAAATTGAATCTAAAAATGAATACAACGACTCATTTCGTATTACTAAACCATCAGTTGCAGCCGCCCACCCTATTACAGGAGGAGTTGATCCTGCAATTCCTCCAACTACGATGTTCTGTACGGAACTTCTCTTCAGCCATATTGTGTAAATAAAAACATAAAAAAGTATACTAAATGTAGCCCAGAAAGCGGCAATTTGGTTCGCCATAATGGTAAACCAAATTACTCCTAATATTGATATAAATACGCCAAATAACAATGCATTTGCCGCACTGATATCTCCCACAGGAATTGGCCTATTCGCAGTTCTTCCCATAATTGGATCTATATCTCTATCATACCACATATTGATAGAATTTGCACCACCGGCGGTCAAATAACCTCCAATAAAGACTATTATCATCGTAGTCAGGGACTCCTTAATTTGTACCAATGAAAAATTACTACCTTCTAATAAATCGTGAGATAAGACAGAACATAATGCTGTGATTTGAAGTAGGACTACGACTTTTGGTTTTGTAAGGGCGAAGTAAGAATTTATTGTCCTCATGCTCTACTTCCAATGTGACCTGTGGCAATACACATTTAGTCTTCAGGTATCAATATTTCATTTTTATTATTTTTTTGTACTATTAAAATTCCCAAATATGCAGATGCAATCAATAAAAATGAACTTGAAGCCAGTATTAGATGTATCAATGATAGAATTTCAATGAATAAATTCTTCTCCGTCCAAGAAAGAATATATAACCCTCCTAATAATATATTTATCACATAAATCGCAGTAGATGCGAAAATTGTTCTCTTCAATAAACCATCATTAGATATGCCATTACTTTCTTGAAATAATGAATATGTTGAGCGAATCAATATAATGCCAACCAGTGCTACAAACCATCGATGTATCAATTGAGATTGAGCAATTATATTCGTTATTGGGTTGCTAAATTTATTGTGACAAAGTGGCCACGATTGATGAAATCCACTAACTCCGCAACCAGTATTTGCCCCAGGAGTGGTTGACACCAATGTCCCTGAAAATAAAGTTAACAAGGTAATAAGTGACATGAATAGTATCTTATTTTTCCACTTCTCTGACCGCCTTACGTCAAATGAAAACCAATTTGCACCCTTTCTTCTAGAAATTATCATCCAGGTCCAAATTAGGCTTAGCATAAATGCTAATGCAGATCCTAAATGAAGTACCACACTCCAATTTTCATTATCCATCTTTACTGTAAGCATGCCTACCAATCCTTGCCAAATAATAAGTATCAAAGAAACAGAAGTTGCAAAACGTACGTCTTTAAAATCGTTAAAATTACGTTTTGCTAATAACCAATTAACGATTACTAATGGCCCTAGGATTATGCCAGCGAGGAAGCGATGTATCCACTCCGTAAATATTTGGAAAGTAGAATATCTGTGCCAAGAACCTCTGGAATCTATTTCACCTGGGTTTTGTTCATACCATTCTGTCTGCTCACTTTCTGAAATATCAAACCCCCATGTTCCAAAGCAAGTTGGCCAATCAGGACATGATTCACCTGCATCATATATTCGTATAGTCCCTCCGATAGTTATCACTAAAATTGTTATCAAAATAAGGAATATAGTTATTCTCTTAACTTTAATTAGACCTTTCAATTAGATTCACTCCGAACTATAGGTCAAGTAAAACCAAACTCAATCAAGATGCGGGTCGACATCAATTGGAATTCTTTCCTGATCGTATTCTAGTGTTGCAATTTTCATTGGATCTAGGACTACTCTTTCCTTGGCATCATCAACACCATATAACTGTACTAATTCATCATTAAAACTCTCTCTTAACTCTTCTTCAGTTACGTAAAGTGGCGCTCCCATGCTTATTTGAAGTGCTCTAGCACCTATTATTCGTGCCTTTTCAAAGCGGGTGTGAGGTTTCAGTGGCTTAACCATGTCTCATCCCACTAACAACTCCCAAATAAGGGCTATGACTGTAGCATTACCCGTGTAATCCTATTTTCAAATTAATTTCTTTCTATAAGCATCGCAACAGCGTTGCCTCCTCCAAGGCAAATTGTTACTATTCCACGCCTACCAGAAGTTCTTTCTAAAGCATTTACTAATGTCATTAAGCACCTAGTTCCTGTTGCTCCTAATGGATGGCCGATCGCAACAGCCCCTCCGTGGGGGTTGAATTTATCTTCTGAAACCTTAAGTGTAGTTTTGACAGCACAAGATGCAGATGCAAAAGCTTCATTATGTTCTAATAAGTCTATGTCTGTGATATTCAAAGAATTTCTTTTTAGTAGTATTTCCACTGCTAAAATAGGAGCCGACATGACTTTACTTGGTTCTACTCCAGAAGTTGTATAGTCGATAATTTTAGCCAAAATAGGCAAATTAAATTTCTTTACAGCATCATCTGAGGCAATTAATATCGCCGATGCACCATCAGATAATTGACTCGCATTACCTGCAGTAACTTGCCCCACATCACTAAAAATTGTCCTTAAATTTCTTAATTTACCTATACTTGTACCTGGGCGTATCCCCTCATCTTTGAATACACCATTTACTTCAAATGTTTCTTTCTTCAACCATCCTTCAATCCATCCTTTATTTGCTAGGACGTGCGATCTAACTGCAAATGAATCTGATTGTTCTCTTGTTATGCCGAAATCTATTGCTACAGTTTCTCCTGTATTGCCCATCATTTCTCCTGAATAAGCATCTTTTAAGCCATCATGGCTCAGGATAGATTCCAAATCTGAAAAATTAATTGCACTTTCTTTTGAAGGATTGTTGATAAAATAAGGAGCATTAGACATAGACTCCATTCCCCCTGCTATGACCAAATTTGCCATCTTAGCACGAATATCCGAAGCACCAATCATTACAGCCTTTAAACTAGATCCACAAACCTTGTTTATAGTTGTACAAGGTGTTCCAAATGACATCCCAGCTCCCAATGCTACCTGCCTAGCAGGGGCTTGGCCAGCCCCACCTTGTAGGACTTGCCCCATATACAATTGATCTATTAAATCCTCTTTGGGATTAATATCTACTCTCTTTAATAATTCTCTAATAGTCATAGCACCTAAGTCAGTTGCACTATAATCGGATAGTAATCCTCGAAATTTTCCTACTGGAGTTCTTGCATATGCGCATATGTTGACTGCCTCCATAAATAGTCCGAAAAGAACACTATTATTCAATGGTGTGATTGATATTATATATTCAAATCAGTGACTTGGAATTAAAACCATAAAATTCTCCATTTTTTAATTTTGGTCTATTTTGTGGTTTTATCAATATGGTCCTTACACCCCAGAGGTCTTTAAAAATTCTATATTTACTTGTTGCGTCCAAATAATCTACTCCACTCGATCCACCAGTTCCTATTCTCCTCCCCATAATCCTCTCTACCATTCTAGCGTGAGAATGCCTCCACTTTACAATCGACTCCTCTAATTCAACAATTGCATCAATTAACTTTCTTGGCCAAGTTAATAGGGGCAGTTCTCGATATGATTCAATAAATAATAATCCAGCCCTAGATCTACTTATTTCACCATTTGGCTTTAGAAAATCTATGGCACCTTGGTGGCCCATATTTATTCTCTCAGTCATTTTCGAATTTGAATTACTGCTGCCATACAAACTCTCTCCATGCCTCTTATGAGATTCTAGGTGTGCATTAACGTAATCCTCAACATTATCTTCATCATTTTCACTAGCAAAAATAGACCCCATTATTGGAGTTCTTTCAATCCAACTCATTAATGATTCTACTAATGTTTTTTGTCCCATTAACTCTTCTAGGCGAGTTAATATTATCGCAGCGCCCGGGTCATTTTTAGCCGCTTTACGAAATCCTTCTATAGGGTCCATCCCTCCTAGCCGGTCTTCATTTTTTAACCCAAGAAGTATCTCAAACTCTCTCATCTGATATGATTCAAATCCTGAAGCAGTCCCTAATCCATCTCTAAAAGCTAAAAATCCTTGTGGAGTTAAGGTTTCTAGGACACTCCATTGATTCGCCATTAACCTAAAGATTTCTGTAGTCCTTCCCAAGTGGTCAACAGATAATGGAATATCGAGCTCAGACACGTTATCCTTGTTGAGAATATCTCGCACTTCTGTTAGTTCTGCAATGATCTGTTTGAACCATAGTTCAAAAGTTTGATGAACTATAATAAAATGCATTTCATCATTAGAAATACCTCTTTCTTCTCCTTGAAGTTTTAGTAACGCAGGCAATTGCAGATAATCTCCATATGTCCAATTTTTACTCTCCACGTCCTCACTCATGCCCTTCCGGTTATGTTCATGTTTGAAGCGTTATCCCCCATTTTAGAAAGATACAAGTGTAGCAACACTATCTCAGTAAATATGCCGGATGAAGTTAACAGATTAAATAAATCTTTTAAATTTCAACTCCCTTACTCTATTTTGATGGTCGAAGAAACTCTCAAATTACAACAAATAAATATCTCAGACTCAGAAGAGCTTTTTCTATTGATTGACTCCAATCGTAACTATCTTAGAAAATGGTTACCTTGGATTGACGATATTCAATCTCTTGTTGATGAAGAGAATTTTATCAAAAGTACTCTGAGGGATTATGAACAAGGGCGAGCAATTCATTATGGGGTGATATATGACGGCCGCATCATTGGAACTACGTCGTTAAATTGGATTGATTATAATAATCGTTCATGTGGTGTTGGATATTGGATAGCAGAAAAACATACTGGTAATGGAGTTGTTACTAGATGTTGCAAACGTCTAATGGAACATTGTTTTTCCGATCTTAAATTCCATCGTTTTGTTCTTGAAGTAGGAGTCGATAATTTAGCAAGCATAGGTGTTGCAAACCGACTAGAGATGAGATTAGAAGGCAAATCAATAGATAGAGAGTGGTTATATGATCATTTCATAGATTCATATCTCTATGCCATCACAATTAATGACATAAATTAGTTAAGGAATTAAACCGTGATTAACCATTGAACAACCTCCCGGTGGTAAGCAAGATAATACATCATCTTGAGATAGTCCTGTAGATTTAGCAATTTTATTTGCAATATTTTCCTTTTTTTCCTTGCTTGGAATTATTTTTGCCCAACGTGGAAAAATACTTGATATAGTATCGGGGGTTCCTAATATTGGTAATGGGACTCCATTTATTACTCCAATACCAATTCCCAATTCTAGAGAAATATCTTTGTACCAACTTCTTTTACCTCTAACTACAAAAGACCCTCTACCTAATGATTCTCCACTTTCTGTAGTCTTAGATACCTGACTAGGTCTGGCGTGGAATACTGTTGCCGCAGCATTTCCGCTCCCCCATGCTCTAGACCAACAAACAGCCATTTGAGCAGCTTCCTGATGTGTTTCCTTTGGTAAATCACGGGCATCTTCAATTTCTCCAGATAAATTTTGTACTATTTTTAGAGAAATAATGCCTTCCGGTATATTATCCGAGGAAATAGAATTAACTTCAAATCCCTCGCTTAATTTCAATGAGCAAGAAGCTGCACCATGCAAATCAGCATGAAAATATAAATCATTAGAGTTTAGATGTTTTTTGACAATGTTATCGTTCCCCTTTGCATCATTGCCTCCAACAATTAAATTACCATTTTTTAACATACTCCAACGATACTTTTCAAACCAAAATTTCTTACTTCTTTTTGACTCCTTTAGCCTACCTGCAGCTGCGTTTTTTGCTGCCTTTTTAGATTCCATTGTTTTTGATAGCTCTGTGGTTTCCAATGCCCTTCTCGCCCCGACAGCTTTATTTTTTTGCGACCTAGCATCCTCAAAATATCTTTGAGCATTTTGATGTACATTTTTATCAACTTGAAGAGTTATACTCGCCCCTGGATCTCCATCTTCATCAGGAAGATAAGCCACTATTGTTTGTTTAGCAGGATTTAATTTACCAACCCACGACGCATCCTTTAATTTAGCCTCAATAGATTGCCAATTTTCATTTTTAATTGCAGAATTAAATTGTTCTAGAATATCATTGACGTGATCCCAATTCTCCTGAATGGATTTTCCTAATTCTTGATTTATAGCAGCGCGTTGAAGAAATCTATCAATGGCTAACTTTTGTTGTGCAGACCTACGATCTAATTTTGCTTGCCTTTCCCCTTCTCCTTTTCCTGAATTTACTAATTTTTCCTCTTCTCTTCGGATAAATGCGGCCGCATCATGAGTTCCATATAATATATCAAAACACAAAGAAAGAGATTCTATTTCAATAGCCATATCTTTATCTAAATAGGGTACATTTATTGGTGCAACCTCAATAATTGTAGATGACAAACTATCTCTTTCACTATTTTCGCTTATTTCATTCCATTTTTTTAATGAATTAATATCATCTACCCATATTCTTACAAACTTATTTTCAGAAAGCTCCTTAACCATATGATTTATGGATTTTTCCAATGAGTCACGTTGTTCAATAGTCATCAAATTAGAAATTATTGATTCTTCTAGATTGGCATTTGAGCAAGCTATACTACCATACAAAGCACCAAAATTAGCCCTAACAGCTAGTGTTCTAATCAAATCATGCTCACTTTCGTCTAATAATTGATTAATATTTGCTCTACTTAGGTTGCGTGGATCTAAAGAAGCAGGAGGGGGAGCATATTCTAATCCTTTTTTTATTATCCTAGTGGAATAATTCGCGTGAGTTAGTGGCTGAATTATAATTCCATCAGTATCGATTAATAATACGTTTCCATCACGAAATAATTCTATGACAATTTTAATTTCTCCTATTCCACGCTCAAAAACTAGTTCTATTACTCTGTCAAAGCCATATTGCTTAACTCCTATCAATCTAGCGTTATTCAGATGTTTTCTAATTACCATGGCAAATTGTGATGGTTTTGACGGCATTGGGCGATCCCTTTGTGAAGTATACATTCTCTTCCCTCTGACAATTACTAAATCAGTTGATGGTAATCCCTTTCTATTCAATTTCAGGACAATTTGCTCATAATGTGGTTGGTATGCCTTCCTCATCCTTGCACCTATCATATCCTGAAGTTCCTCTACAATCCGTGCGACATCGAAAGAAGAGAACTTGTCGCGCATACTAATACTGCCTGCTACTTAGGAGTCATACATCAGTCAATCGCTTAGATTCTTCCAATCTATGTAATAGAGTTGTGAAAATTTTCTATTTCTTTTAATACCCCAGGTTCATGTGTATATTGATTACTTAAAACCTCAATTAATACACAATTAGGTATCGATTCACTAATTTTCATAACTCCCTCTAGTGCGTGTAATTTATCTGATTCCGCACTAAATATTGCGCAAGGGATTGTCGTTTTTATAAAATCTAAATTCATATTATATTTGACATTGGCTCTTGCAGATAATAACATTCTCCAAGGATCTTGAGCCTTCAACATTCTCCTGTATCTTATTTTTTGACCTTCTTCTTTAACTCTCTTTTCAATAGCAAATAATACTATTTTTAATAATATGGGATATGTAAATTTAGGAACAGGAAACTTCAGAAATACATTAGCCCATATTGGTGGTATAAAATTAATATTGGGGCCAATCAGTATCGAAGACCTTCCTCCAATAATTTGTTTTTGATAAGAATTTAGTAAAATCGTTGCGCCTAATGATGAAGAAAACCAATCAATCTTTTCATGTTTAATTTTTAAGAAGTCAATTATAGTAGCAATGTCGTTTGAATGCACATCCATTTTAAAATCCTTTTTTGTAATTTTTCTATTAATTATTGCACTTTTCTTTTCTCTAGTTTCTATGTAGAGAATTACTCTCTTTGTCGTCCATTCTGTTAATAATGGACGCCATCCTTCGAATACGGACCCCCAACCTGGAATCATGATTAAAGTGTTCTCAGATTCCGCCGAGGGATTTATTGGAGTCCATTTCAAAACTCTTAGTGAAACATTATCTTCAACATTAACATATGTTTCAGAGCATTCAGAACCTTGGAGTTGAGGCACCACTCGCCACTGCTCCTTCATACTTTTCCGAAGTGTTAGTGCCCATAATACTGACTATCTATTTTTTCTATTTCTTCTTCTTTAATTAACTGTTTAAGATGTGCCAAAACTTGGTCATTAGCCAGAGTAAAATTTATATTTGGAATACCTAAGTAAACAAATTTAGTTATATCTTGTAAGTTATTTATGCCATTATTTACTGCTTTTAAAATATTTTTATGTCTATTTTTCCTATGCATGATATACTTGTCTAGTAACTTATCTGGATTCGCTATTAATGGCCCATGACCGGGAAAAAGCATCTTAGGGCTCATATCTTTCAATTGCTGTAAACCCTTCATGTATTCTCCCATATCTCCTTCTCCGGAAGGGACTAAGATAGTGCCAACTCCAACGCAATTATCTCCGCTAATTATGCCAGATTCTCCTTTGATACAAATATGCCCAGGGCAATGGCCAGATGTTTCAATAATCTCCCATAAAGTCTGCCCGGAAGGCCCACTAAGTTCAAAATTATCTCCTTCTTTCAAATAATATTTTTCGGCATAATCTGGAATAACTTCATGCGTTTCTTTACTGGCCCATATCGGAGCTTGATAAATTTTGGATATTTCATCCAAGTCACCAATGTGATCTGGGTGCCGATGTGTAAAAATCGTCGCAATTATTTCTGATCCAGAATCACAAACTTCCCTTATTTTATTTGATAGTTCGATAAGTGAGTCTTTGGTTCTTGCAGCCGGATCAATAATAATTCTCTCTCCTCCTTCTTCTCCAAGGATATAGCAGTTAGTATGAGTTGCAGGCGGTAAAGTCTCTGTCTTAATCGGAATGCATTCTACGTGAGGTGAAAACTCTATTCTATGATATCCAGAAGGTCTTTTTAGAGACATTGATTCACAAGCACTTTTTAGATTACCAGTATTTTCCATTTCATTAACTAAGTCCTTCACTAGAGTTACTATCGGCGGAGGTAATCTGATTTCGTTCCTCTTCCATGAATCTAATAATAATCTTGGTTTCCACCATTTAAATTCATCAAATTCTGACCTACCAGGGGGGAAAGTTGGCTCAGTAGAGTTGTTACTCAAACTAACATGAAAGAATTTATTCTTAAATCGAAGAGGTGAAAATGGTGGCGTCACCCTTTCTGATATTACATTAGCATCTATTCCCTTTACAATTATTTCACCATTCATCAATTTCTTGGCCCAATTTTTTTTGTCATAACAAATACTTTTCCTAATAAAATCATCTATTTTAATCATTTTTCCATATTCATCAGGCGTAAATCCAACTTCTTCAACAAGCTCGCGAAGTAAAGAAATTGCTGCTATCCTGTCTTGTCCCTTATCATCTAAAAAACTTGGATTATCCTCTCCAAATTTTATGTCAACTCTACTTATCCCGCCGCCAGGAAATGACCAAAAATCTGGAAATGACGGCATTTCTGAAACTCTATGCCCCAATAATATTTCATCAAAATTATTCATGTTTCTACTGATTACAGCAGATGCCGAAAGTCTAGGTTCACTTACACTCGTTAGGGGCATTACAAAACCCTTCGGCGTCTCTCCCATGCTGTCTCGAAGTGCACCGTAACTTCAAACCCTCTACAAAAATGATTGAATAGGATGCCTACTCTTGAACGTCTATGAGAGAGGGGTGTAAATCTTTTTTTGGAAAGAATAATATTTCTATTCTCTTGGGGAATTTATCTTGAGGCCACCAGAAACAATAGAAGAAGAATTAGCAATAATGGCGGAGGCCCTAGAGGCTGGCATAGATCCATTTAAGCCATTAAAAGAACCTTCTAAACTAGGAAAGTTAGCCCTGGGATGGTTCCTGATAATACTTATGGTTAGTTGGGCATCGCAATTATTGTATCATTCACTTTGATATTTTTATTATTATCTTCTGTTGTTGTAATGATGATTGTGATAAAAACATCAGTACATTTAAATTGATTATATTAAACCCGGAAAAGATGATTGTATCTCATGAGCATCAATTCATCTTTATCAAGACTAGAAAGACCGCTGGCACCAGTATAGAAGTTACTCTATCTAAGGAATGTGGGTTAAGAGATATAATTACGCCAATTCAAAAAATTGATGAAGAAATCAGATCAAATTTAGGACACAGAGGGCCACAAAATTATAAAATAACTAAAAACAGGTTATTTGATAATTTAAGGAATTTATTAGGATTTAAACCCCAAGAACATTATAATCACTCACCAGCAAAATTAATCCGTGAAAGAATAGGTGATTCAGATTTTAATAGTTATCTCAAGTTCTGTGTTGTAAGGAATCCATGGGATCGCGCTGTTTCGGAATATTATTGGCTTTTGAACGGTCCAGGGAAAGATAGATGGCCAGAAGGTAAAACATTTGGTGAATTTATTCAAGAGTCTAAAGCCGATCTATTAAGTGATTCTCATATTTACACCATAGATGGCAAGTCTGCAATAGATCGATTCATAAAATATGAAAATTTAGATGCTGAATTGAATGAATGCCTTAAAGAGATTGGGATATCTAATGTCGAATTACCCCGTACAAAGTCAGGTACTCGTAACTCAAAGGCACACTATTCATTATTATTTGATGATGAATCTATCAAAAAAATTACTGAGATTTGTTCTTGGGAGATATTAAACTTAGGTTATGAATTTGAAGATAAACGTAATTAATTATGTTTTTTAAGTACATTTTTGACTCTTATGGTAGTCCCTCATGGATTCGAACCAAGGTCGTGGAACTTCTTAGACAACTCTCATCCGATGCACTTGAAGAAATGCGGAGAGAAAAAAATACACTTGCAAGAAACCTACTATCAATGCTTTCGGAGGTGAGGTTGTGATATACGAATTGGCCAAACCAATGGGAAGAGTACGTTATGAGCACTTCAGATAAGATTCAGAGCATGATTATACTGATGGTTAGTTGCGCATCTCAAATATTATATCATTCTCTTTGATGATGTGCTTAATGCAAATGATTCTAGGTGGTAACCCCTACAGGATGCTATGGGCCGTTCCTTGGTTGCTATTGCATTAGTAACGTTATTTATTACTTCGGCCGCTCCTATCCTCAATGCACAAGTAGGGCAACCTGACATTGTTCAGGAACACTGGTATCATACATATGCCACCTTAACATTAGATGTTAACGAGTGGGCTGATGATTATCCAACAATTGTCGACTTAATTAGCGCAGGGCAAACTGAGATGGGTAGGGATCTCTGGGTTTTACAAATTTCTGATTGGAGTCTCGAAACGAAACCAAATGGGATGGATAAAGATGTAGTTTACATTGATGGAGGTCATCACGGTAATGAACACCTTGGAACAGAACTAGCATTCCTCACTGCAGAATATTATATTGAGGGTTGGGCCGACGGTAATCAAGAAGTAATTGATGTTCTAAAAACAACCGAATTACATATCCTCATAATGCTAAATGCTGATGGAAATGATCTTGATACAAGATGGAATGCCAATCAGGTAGATTTGAATAGAAATTATGACCATTTTTGGAATAATTGTCCTCCAAACAATCCTACACAACCCGGAAGTAGCGCTTTTAGTGAATCAGAAACTCTCGCTAATTCAGTTTACATGAACACCGTAGTCCCCGATGCCGACCTGTATGTTACCATGCATACTGGTGTATGGATTATGTTATACCCTTGGGGAAGATGGCCCGCACAGCCGTCAGATAGAGAATTATTCCATTTCATCAGAGATGATGTTAATAATAATATTTCAGATATCCCTGTCCAGAATGCAAACCAAGGACTTTATCCAAATTGCGGAACTAGTAGGGATTACGGTTACGGAGTAATGGGATATCCGACATTTACTTTTGAAACAGATGATGAACAATTTTTACTCGGATCAGTGGAAGCTCTTTCTGATAGATTGGGCGAGGAATTAGATGTGATGAAATATTTGATACAGAATGTTTGGTACTGGCGCGCCCGTTTAGTAGTCGAAGATATAGAAATTAAGGAAAGTCATCTCACAGCCCGTGTTTCTAATCTTGGACATTCAAGTACTGCAAATGCAACTCTTCACTATTCTGATTTAACAGGTGAGTTATTGTGGCATTCAGAAACTTTTGGAGTCAATGCAACTAATGAATCTAATGTCCTATTCAATGCAAATAATCTTACTTTGGTTGATGGCGGTATTTGGAGTATTCACTATCAAAAGAGGGTGATAAGTTCATCACAGTGGGTAGAGGAATTAATCGATAAATCAACTATTAAGGTACAATCAAAAAGTAACTTTTTCCTTCCAGCACCGTCTTTAATGATTTATCTAATATCATTACTAACTGCTGCAATAACTGGTAGAAAAAATCAGAAAATTAAATATTAATAGTGTATATTACCAATAATATGTTAGATTGACATTCCTAATATTCCGACAATTGGTAGTCCCTCCCGGATTCGAACCAGGGTCATGGGATCCAGAACCCCACATGATGGACCACTACACTAAGGGACTATGCACTTACCGGGATAGAACTTATATTTCAATAAAACCGAATTTCAGTTAAAACTCAAAGTCCGCGTAATCTATTATTTATTAAGTTTAAACTCTCAAAAGTAGGCCTTCCTTCTTCTTCACTAAGTTGAGATAGTGGCGTACCTGTAAGCCCTAAAGCATCAGTAGTAGTTGGCATCTCCCCGTTATAGTAAAGTAAACCCGTTACGTGTTTATTTTGGCTTTCCGCCTCGTGAACTGCCCTTAATGCAGATACTATGTTTGAAGTATCATGAGAAGACCCAATTGTCTCAAGTACTATTTTTGAACCATCAAATAACTCTATTTCTCTATATTGCCCCTCCGGGATATCTATTTCTTCAAGTGGAGAAAAATGAGAAATATAATCTACTAAGTGCAATACTTCATCATTTTCTTTAACGTAATTATACGACCTATATGATTCATCATTATTAGCGAATGTAACGCAAGGGGATATGACATCGATTATTGCCATTCCTTTATGACTCATTGCCGCACGTAATAATGCAGTAAGTTGCTTTTTGCTTCCTGAAAATGACCGTGCTACAAAACTACATCCAAGATTTAAGGCCATTGCACATAAATCAATAGGGTTTTGTTCATTTATAGCTCCCTTTTTCTTTTTTGACCCTTTCTCTACAGTTGCACTATATTGTCCCTTTGTAAGTCCATAGACTCCATTATTTTCAATAATATACACCATGTCTATATTCCTACGGATTGCATGAATAAATTGTCCGATTCCTATGCTTGCTGTATCTCCGTCACCGGATACTGCAATAAATGATAAATCTTTATTGATCATATTGGCTCCAGTTGTGACAGACGGCATTCTTCCATGTACTGTATTGAATCCATGACTTTTCCCTAAGAAGTATGCTGGAGTTTTCGAGGAACAACCTATTCCGCTCATTTTAGCAATTCCTTCGGGGGGCAATCCATTTTCCCAAGCAGCCTGAATTATCACATTCGATACTTGGTCGTGACCACATCCGGGGCAAAGCGAAGACTTCCCTCCTTTATATTCCGATTTATCTAAATTTAACACATTTAATTTCAAAATCGTCATTATAGTCCCTCCAATAATTGTAAAATTTTATCTGCATATAGCCTAGCCCTAGGAGGCATCCCATCACTGTATGCTAAACTGTGTAGTTTGCTTAATAATTTTACGGGAAGCTCTCTTCTTAATATACCGTATAATTGCCCATCTCTATTCATTTCTAATACTATATTCGTTTCATGCCTATCGATAAATCCTTCTAAATCAGAGTGATAGGGTAAAGCCCTTACTCTACATGTACTTACGGACAATCCACTTTGTTCTAAAATATCATCAATTTCTGTGATGGTATATTCCATAGACCCATAGAATACTATTCCTACTTCTTTAATTTCTTCTTCACGAAGTATCGGTGCAGGCAATACATCTCTCGAACCTTCAATTTTTTTACGTAATCTTGCCATATTTTTGTGATACACATCTGGTTCTTCGGAATAGATGCCATCTTCATCATGACCTGTCCCTCTGTATAATATTGGATCTATGCCACTGCCAGGTAATGTCCGATAAGCAATCCCATCTCCATCTACGTCTCGATATCTGCCATAATTCTCTATGGCATCTAGTTGCTTTTGTGTATGGATAACTTTACCTCTATCCATTGGAGAATCAGGATATACGAATCCCGTAGTAGGCCATCTATTCATACCTAAATCCAAGTCACTAAATCCAAACACCATGGTCTGGTATCTTTCTGCATAATCAAATGCTCTCCAACCAAATTCAAAACATTCGTCTACATTGCCAGGTATTAGGACTATGTGTTGCGTGTCTCCATGACTTGCTTCATAGAGCATTGATAAATCTCCTTGCTGAGTCCTAGTAGGGAGTCCAGTTGAAGGGCCAACTCGATTAACATCCCATATAACGCCTGGAACTTCTGCGAAATATGATAATCCAATAAATTCTGACATTAAGGAGATTCCGGGTCCACTGGTACACGTCATCCCCCTTCCTCCTGCCCATCCGGCCCCTAATACCATGCCGACTGCTGCTAATTCATCTTCTGCCTGTATTACGGCACACGTTGTTCCTCCATCTTTAGCAGTACGAAGTTCAGGTAGCCACTTTATTATGCCTTCTGCAACTGAAGATGAAGGAGTTATAGGGTACCATGCAAGCATATTTACTCCTCCATATATGGAACCAAGGGCAGACGCTTCATTACCTTCTATCAAGTAAGTATCCGGGTCTTTGTCTCTTCTTTCGGCAGAAAATGTTGTTTCATTTCCCCAATGTTCTGCTGCATAAGATATGCCTTCTCTTATTGCTCGCATATTCATTTCAATAGCCCTATCCTTACCTTTAAATTGCGAAGATACTGACTTTTCAATGTCTTCAGATTTTATTCCTAATATGTGGGCAATTCCACCCACATAATACATATTTGCCATTAATTTAGCAAATTTAGGAGCAATCCCTCTTGCCATCTTAGTCATTGGCATACTAAAAATTTTGCAATCTTCTCTTTCAACTGGAAGCTTAACATTTTCATTGTAAATTATAATTGCACCAGGTTCTATTTTTGCAATATCCTTTTCCCAGGTATCCTTGTTCATAAGAATTTGAATGTTAGTCTTATCTCCTGGGGCCTGATAACCCGATTCACTAGCTCTAATTATAAACCAAGTTGGTAAACCTGATATATTACTGGGAAATAGGTTCTTGCCACTTACTGGAATGCCCATTTCGAACATACTGTGTAGGAGAATGAGGTTTGATGATTGCGAGCCTGTACCATTAGCGGTGGCAATATTAATTATAAAATTATTTACTTCGGATTTCATATTATTTCATGACTCCACAAATTGATACTGAACAAGTCGATGCTCACTACTTACTCTGCGAACATAACGAGTCTTTAGCCATTACCATCAAGAGTTCTTTTTATCGATTGAATCTACTTTTATTTCCGTTGCCATTTTGAATGATTAGTTCTCCGCCACATATGATGTCCGTACCGGAGAGATTGCAAAAAGCCTGGGATGAAGCCAATTCCTTTATTGAAAATGGTAATCCAGAAAAAGCACTGGATGCCCTTAGAGATGTTGCATGGAGTGAGTGCAAAAATGATTCTCAGAGAGCTCAAACATCTCGATATGCTGCCGATGCTGGTACACTTTGGGGAGAAATCGATGCTAATTCTCAGAAGAAAAGATGGCAAAAAGCGTATAAGAACTATAAAACTGCTCTAGATTTCGATCCTAAAGATAAAGAAACACGAAGACGAATGAATAAATTAGCATCAATGATGGACGAAAACGCAATTTCGGTTAATAGCGGTTTTCAAATGTTTAACGAAGGTAATCCTACTCCAATCGGGCTAATGGCAATAGTAGTTGCAATTTTTGTATTCCTTGCTTCCTTCAAAGTCGTGACGGATGCCATAGATCCCGACGGAATTGGCCTTTGGAATGCCATTAATGGAGAAAATACTCCTAATGACCTAATAAATGGGACAGTTATTCTTGAAATATCTTATGTCAATCAAAATGATGAACGTGTAGATGTTTCTATCGAAATATTATTGAAACCAATAGATGCGCCAATACATGTGGAAAATTTTCTTAAATTAACAAATGACTTCAGGTATGATAATACTCAATTACATAGAATAATTGATGATTTTATGATACAAGGAGGAGATATAGATCACATGAGTGGAATGGGAGGTTATGCAGGTAAATGGTTCGGTTATTGTAATGGCCAAGTTTCTGCTTCTCCAGATGATTGCGATTTGAGTGATTGGACTATACCGGATGAAACATCAAAAGAAAATATGGGTTTATTGCATCATCCATGTACGATATCCATGGCTAAAACTAGTGCCCCAAACACAGGTGGAAGCCAATTCTTTTTGATTCCAGGGGATAGTGAACCTCATCACTTAGATGGAGTTCATACAGTATTCGGAGAAATAGTAAGCGGGTGCGAGCATGTAACTGCTATAAGCGAGATTCAAACAGGATCTGATGATAAACCAGTAAATCCTGTTATGCTCAAAAAAGCATATGTCAAGGTTTGATTAATTAATTATTTTTGGTTGTTAGTAGAATTAAAGGCCCCCTCCCATCTCGCCTTGTTTATGGGCGGGAAATCTCCTTTTGATTCATTATCAAAATTTCTAAAATATGATGGTGAAGAGTCTTCCTACATGAGTTTACAAGCCTTAGAAGATAAAGGCCTATGTAATCTTGAGGAACTCCCCTTTACAATTAGGATTTTATTAGAATCTGCATTAAGAAATTGTGACGGTTTTTTAATTTCTGAAGAAGACGTCATCCGAATTGCTTCTTGGAGTCCGGAAATGTCACCGCAAGAAATCCCCTTTAGCCCAAGTAGAGTATTACTGCAAGATTTTACTGGAGTTCCAGCAGTTGTAGATATTGCTGCATTAAGGGATGCAATGGTGGAATTAGGAGGTGATCCGGAAAAAGTAAACCCACAAGTTCCCGTTGATCTGGTAATAGACCATTCTGTCCAAGTTGATTATTCAGGTTTATTTCCAGATGCTAAAGAACGTAATCTAGACATTGAATACGAGAGAAATATGGAACGATATAAATTTCTAAAATGGGGGCAAAATAGCCTTGATAATTTCCGTGCAGTCCCTCCTGGACGAGGCATTGTCCATCAAGTAAATTTAGAATGGATAGCTACTGTTGCTAGAGAAGAGGATAATGTTTGGTTCCCGGATTCATTAGTTGGCACTGACTCTCATACTACTATGATAAATGGTCTTGGAGTTTTGGGATGGGGTGTCGGAGGAATTGAGGCCGAAGCAGTTATGCTTGGTCAGCCAATCTATATGTTATTACCGCAAGTCGTCGGATTCGAACTAAAGGGAGAATTAAACTCAGGAGTAACTGCTACTGACATGGCTCTAAGAATTGTTGAGATGTTGCGTAAACATGATTGTGTTGGGAAATTTGTAGAATTTTTTGGCTCGGGAATTTCATCTCTTAGTTTACCAGATAGGGCGACCATAGCAAACATGGCCCCTGAATATGGGGCCACTTGCGGATTCTTCCCTGTTGATGAAAAAACATTAGACTATATGTTACTTTCAGGTAGAAAAACAGAACATGTTGAAAATGTTAAATTATATCTCGAAAAACAGGGTTTATTTGCTAATGAATCTACGCTTGCTCCAAAATTTACTTCTAAATTATCTCTCAATCTTTCCGATGTCGATCCCGCAATGGCTGGTCCGAAAAGACCCCAGGATAGAGTAGATTTATCAAAAATGAAAACACATTTCCAAACTTCTCTAAATGCTCCTTTAGGCCCACATGGGCATGGTATTGAAAAATCTTTAAGTCTAAATAAATCTAAGATATCTGGAACTTCTAATTTCCTAAAGCACGGAGATATAGTTATTGCAGCCATAACAAGTTGTACAAATACTAGTAATCCAAGTGTTATGATGGCTGCAGGGTTGCTTGCTAGAAACGCAAGATCAAAGGGGCTTAAAATTAAGCCATGGGTAAAACCAAGCTTAGCACCAGGTAGTAGGGTCGTGACTGAATATTATGATGCGGCAGGGTTATCTGAACATTTATCTTTTCTTGGATTTAATGTAGTCGGATATGGTTGTACTACTTGTATTGGCAATTCTGGTCCCTTAGACTCTGAAATAGAAGCGGCAATAGATGAATCAAATTTAATAGTCGGTAGCGTATTATCTGGTAATAGAAATTTTGAGGGAAGAATACATCAGAAAGTGAAAGCCAATTACCTTGCAAGCCCTCCGTTGGTTGTAGCATATGCAATAGCTGGAACTTTGAATATTGATTTCAACACCGATCCATTAGGCTTTACAAAATCTGGAGATCCGATAATGCTATCTGATATTTGGCCCACAGATGAAGAAATTCAAGACGTAATTTCGAAGGTCATAAACCCAGAAATGTTTAGAGAAAGATATCTCGATGTTTTAGAAGAGCCAAGATGGGAGGATATACCGAGCCAGGATTCTGCGTTATATGATTGGGATGATTCATCAACATATGTCCGATTACCTACTTTCTTTAAAGGAATTGAAGAAGAACCCGATTTAATATATCCAATTAAAAATGCTAGAGTGTTATTGAAATTAGGTGATTCAATTACTACGGATCATATCAGTCCGGCAGGTGCGTTTCCTCATTTCGGCCCTGCAGGAAAATATTTAGTCAATAATGGCGTAAAACCTAGGGATTTCAATTCATTTGGAAGTAGGCGTGGTAACCATGAGGTAATGATGAGAGGAACCTTTGCAAATGTTAGGATTAGAAATGAAATGGCCCCAGGTACAGAAGGAGGTTTTACTACGCATTTACCGTCTAAAGAAGTAACAACAATCTTTGAAGCAAGTGAGAAATACCAAAGTGATAATACTCCTTTGGTGGTTCTCGCAGGATCACAATATGGTACTGGCAGTAGCAGAGATTGGGCCGCCAAGGGGACATTGTTATTGGGCATTAAAGCAGTCATAGCTACTTCATTTGAAAGAATACACAGATCAAACCTCGTCGGCATGGGAGTTTTACCTCTCACCTTCTCAGAAGGTGAAGATGCAAATAGTCTCGGTTTAAATGGGACTGAATTTTTTGATATACCAATATCAGGAGATTTAAAGCCTTTATCTTTTATACAAGTCTCAGCTAAGAAAGAAGACGGCCAGATTATTAAGTTTAATGCAAAAGTACGATTAGATACTTCTGTTGATGTAGAATACTTTAGAAATGGAGGAATATTACAAACAGTACTCCGAAATCTTGCTAAATAATAATTAAGAGAACTTTATGTTGTATGGGCATCAGGGGTAAATATGGATGAAGAGGGTGATGTATCGGAAGAACCTGTTTTACCAGGGCCAACTCCCGATCCATCTAGCATCCCATCTGTCGTCAGAGCAGTTGGAAATTTAGATTTAGATGCAAAAATTGAAGAGTTAGGGTTTTCAAAAAAAACTGACCCTAACATGAATGCTATTATTGAATTTTTAAATGAAGTCGAACCTCCTGAACCACTTTCAAACAACCTTTCTGGAGATCCTCAGGCTGAATCTTGGCTACAACTGTTAATGACTTTAGTTGTCAGAGAACACGGGCACTCATCATTACCAATAAGCTCTATAGAAAGAGCAGTCGGTGAAAAAATGAATCGTGAAGATGTAGATTTAGAGATATTCCTGGACCGTCTTTGGATAATGGGTAGATTAGAAAGAATTTATGGAGGTGCTGAAGTTGAATACTCTCCAAACCCTAGTTGGTTGGAATCTCGTTAGATTATGTCTATAATTTATTCTTAATAAATTATAATAACAATAATTAATCTTGATTATTTTCTTGCTCATGTTGCAATAAGGCATAATAACAAGACGAAAGTCCGCAGTAGTATGATGAATGGAGAGAATAAAGAATCCGGCCGTAACATCAAGACCGGAAAAGCAATGACTCTAGTCTTACTCATGCTAACTTCGACCTTAATCTCACTTGTCCCGACAGTATATGCCTCTCATACAACTCAATATGCTGTTCAAAGAGATCCTTCTGCAATTGCAGTTGGAGATTTAGATTGCGATGGAGATAATGATATCATTTCAGCCAGTACTATGGGGCATTTTCTCAGCGTGTTGTACAATGACGGTTTCGGCACAGCAGAAAGTACTCCTACAGGCTCCTTTGCTGATAGGCAAGATATTTACATATCTAATAACGACACACGCCGTGCTGGGTTCAGAGATACAGCCGATGGAACTAGGGCCGAAATCGCAGATGTAGATGGCGATGATGTAAATGACATAATTTATTACCAGCAAAATATAAGATTCGTAGGCGAATCATTTGTTAGGCCTGCAAATCTTACGGTTCTAAAGGGAGTATGTGATGATAGAGTCAATCTTTGGGAAGATATGGCGTCTATTACTGTCACTAATCCCTTTTTGTTAGATTTAGATGTTGCTGACATCAATAATGATGGAAATGCAGATACTGTTTTCGTATCTCAAGATAGCACTGGAGCAAATCAATACATACAAATTTACATGGGGCCAGATTACACACTTCCAATTAATCAACAAACTATACCAGTCCCCTTGACTAATGGAATTTATACTGATGTTATGTTGGGCCATTGGGGTGAAACAGTACAAACTGGCGGTATTGGAATACCTAATACCGATTGTGAAGATCTAGATTTATGGCTATTAAGAACTCCTCCATTCAATGTAGGGGTAGGTTACTCAGTAGGGCATTTTGACAACATCACTGTGCTCGAATTTAATTGCCTGCCCACTGCAGGAAATGTATTTTATCCCAATCCTATGGATCCAACTGCTCAAGGAATGCATGAGTTCAAACTAGATGTTGAGCATAATTATCCGCTTTACGGCATAGATATTTCAGACACCACTCCAGATGATGATGATAATGAAATAGACTTAATTGCAGCAATAGATGGAATAGAGGGCAGGGTAAATTATGCCACTAAATCTGGAACAAGTTGGAACACTCAGAATTATGTAAATGAATTAGGAGATTATTTAGGTGCATCATTAACTATTGCAGACGTAAATAGGGACGGAGAAATGGACTTCTTTATCCCTACAGAATTAACATTAGAAATTATTCAGGACTCCTCGTCTCAAAATCAGACTTATCTTTCTTTGGAGAATCTGAGGGCCACTAATACTGTGGAAATTATACTCGGAGATGGATCTGGAGGGTATTTACCCTCTCTCTCTTTCGATGTGGGTCGAAGGCCTAGTGTTGCAATGCCTGGTCAATTACAAGGAGGAGATGACAGTGCTCTTGAGATTATCATAGGTCAGAAAGATTATGCTTACAGATTTGCTAATAATGCTATGTGGCTAGACACTCAGGGTTGGCCCGGCGCTAGCGATTATCTTTCTGTGCTAACTTTAGATAACTTTGATTTAGGTTTAACTGGCGTGACTGTAGAACCTTCTTCCGTAGATCCAGCAACAGGCAGAGCTATGCTAGGTGAAGGTAACCGTTGGGTAAACGTCACTGTAAGAAATACCGGTTTAAATGCTATAGTAGCCGGAAGTGTAGATGTTAACTTAGAAGTTAAAGAAGTTTTAGGGGGGACAGATACAGTCGTATATTCTAATAGTTTTGAAACTTCAAATCCTGATGTTAATATTGCCAACGCTCAATTCTCGAGTTATTCATACACTGGCGAATATTCTCAAGGAGAATCTTCATGGCATCTCGAAACAAACTCTACTGCAGAAACAGAAAATGTTTCTTGGTATGAAGCAGATAACAATCCAACAAATTATTATTGGTCCGGATTGGATTATGATGATGGTACAAATTCATCTTCGGAGGCTAAATCAGGCTACGTTAATCATATGGATGAAGCTATAATACTTGAGAACATCGACTTGACTGGCGCTGATGCTGCTTTCATGGATATATCTATGATGTGCAGTGCAGGCTTCTTCGAACTTTTCCTTTCAGAACCATATGCTGTGGTTGAAAGGTGGTTATATGAGGATGCATGTGGGATAGAAGTTTGGAGTGAAGGAACCGGTTGGCAAGAAGTGTCTAGGATGGGGGGCTGGGATAATGAGCGATTAATAAGGCTCTTTGCCTTCGACCAAGATCCTGAATATAACAATTATAATCAAAATTTTGGTGGTTCAAATTATGCTTCCGGGTGGATAAATTATACCGAAGGAGGAGGAACTTCAGAAGATCCATCTGAGACTGAATCAATAGACCTGACTCCCTTTGCAGGCGAAATTATAGATATTAGATTTAGATTTAGAAGTGGCTTAGAAGGCACTGTAGGGCCAGCAGGTTCTGCAGATGGCTCTGGCTTAGATGGATTTGCCTTTGACAATATTACAATCAGGAAACGCAACGTTCAATTTGGAAATATCACTGATGCTAGCCAAGAATTATCTTTCACTAATCTCGCTGCAGGAGAAAATAGAGTGGTGCAATTATCAGCTGATTTCGTTAACAATACTACATATTATATTTCCACATCTTTGAATAATGTACAAATTACAAATCCTTCTGGAAATTCAGATCAAGATTCAACTAACGATGGGATTAAATTCCAATTGACTGTGAAAAATCTTTTCGATCCAGGCCTTGCAGAAAAAGCGTGGCCAAGTTTAGAAAATGGTCAAAGGTATGCTTCCGGACTTCGTGACGTTGAGGTAAAGGTACAAAATTGGGGTAACACCATTGTCGATTTCGAAGTTGAAGCAAAAATCCAAAACGCCGAGCCTGATTTAATTGCGATTGAAGATTTTTCTGGCTTTGATCCTATTTGGAGCGATGATAATGATTTGATTGGCCATGAAAATGGAAGTAAACTAGACGATTCTTCTGGCGGTAATTCCATGTTGCCTCAAAATGTTGGAATATTTAACAGTGGAGCATATTGGTTGGGGCATCCAGATACTGGTTATGGCGATGATTGGAATGAATCTTTCACTCTTGATCCTATTCCAGTTGGAGGTTCAGGGGCAGATTTTACATACCTCACATTTGATTACTTTGCAGAAGGGGATTCGCTAAAGAATAATCAAGGAGACGTATTAGCTGAGAGAGATGTAGCCTTTATGGAAATAGAATGGTCCAAAGATGGCGAACTATATGAGGGAATAGTTTATGGAAGTTGGACTGATTTAAATGAAAATGGATTACAATTAGCTCAAGGTTCAGGAGGAAATCTTTACCATTTTTGTGAGGATTTCGACGGTAATGGGTATGATGAAGTAGAATACTTTGGTGACTATTCGGACCAATATGACTCTGTTTCATGGTATGATTCAGAAAGTTTGATGAAATCAGTAACCTTGGATTTAACACATATTACTGTACTTAACCAAACTAATGACGATTCGTTTACATGGACTACTGAATGTACTACATTGGTAGGTTCTGATGTATCATTGACATGGAGATTTCAATCTAATGATGATGGAGTAAATGGAAATGCCGGTCTGGCAGGGTTTGCTGTAGATAATATTCGTGTAGAAGAATTCACATTCGAAGATGATGGCACTTATTCTGTGCCTGTTAATGGAATGGATGCTACAGAAAAACAATCTGTTATGATAACAAACCATGATTTTACTAGTGGAATCTATAAAATTGATGTTAATACAATTTTTAATAATTCCGTGCCCGATACGCCGTGGTATAATAATGATGAAGTAAATATTGCAAACAACTTTTCTTCAATTATTTTGAGTATAGCGAGTGCTGACATAACATTGATGCAGCCTGATGTATTGGATTGTGTGTCGGATATCACTTACAAATGTGTATACCCTACTAATCCAGATGGAGAAACCTCCAAGTCACATAGTTTCTCTCTACCCTTATTGAATGGAGTAATTGCAGGAGACTATATTCTGACTATGAAAATTGTAGATATAACAACCGGAAATACAGTATTAGAGGAAACAGCAGATAATGGCCCATTTACTTTGGACCCACATTCAAGAGCAACTGCAAATTGGTCTAGCCCTTATTCAGGTTGGCTAGATGGCCATACTTACAACATAAGTTTCTCTGCTACATTAGGTTCTGATGGCGAAAAATCCGGAAATGATAGATATTTTAATATATTATTTATGGATGAAATCGATGTATTGATATTGTCTAATCCTACTGATCAGAATCGACTACAAAGAGTAAAACAAGATTTACAATCAATGGGTAAGACATACACCCAATTAAGGGTTAATGACTGGGAAACTTATGCTACTCCTGATTGGGTAGAACATTATGATAAAGTATTGCTTCCATGGCAAACTGATTACAATGTCGTTTATGGGGATTATTATCAATTAATGGGCCAAACCAGGGAGATCGATGGATTAAGTTTGACAGAAACATTAGAAAATTATATGCAAATGGGTGGCACTGTACAAATGCATCTTGGGCCGTATCGAAATGATTTCATGCCAGAGAGATTGCCGTTTGGCATTGATATAGCAATGAGAGATCAGTATAATTTTACAATGGATAATAGGATAGGATTTGAAAATATATCCGTAATAGATCCATTTCATCCAATAATGAAAGATGTTGATCCTTCAGCCTTTGCTGCAGTACATGGAGGTGCATATGTCGCATTAGCCGGTTTGGACATCTCACAAGTCACTTCAACTCAAATGCCACAAGTTTGTGGCGGTCGTATTAACAGTCCTTCAGGTACTTTCCACACTCTAATCAAAGATCAAGATAATCCAACTCAGGCTTTAATGTCGGTTTGTAATTATTATCAGGGTGGATTAATAGTTACTACTATGGATGTGGAAAACCCTAGTGTTTCAGAAAGCTATGGAGGTTCTTCCATTCCTCTTCTATCGGGAATGTTAGATTTCCATTTCACACCATATCCTTCTGATTTTGGCATAGTTGGTGAAGGATTCGATCTAACAATTAACGGAATCGCACCTTCGATAGATGCTTTATCTGGCAATTATGTTAATACTGCTATTAGGAGTAACTCTGAATTAGAATTTAGTTTTACAACTGATGTCGAAGGAATATTTGCGGATTGGACATTAGAGTCTGGTGATAATGACTCTGTTACCGATTGGGAGGGTAACCTTTTAGATGCTGGAAAATTTAGTGCAATTCATCAAGAAGATAAAGGTAATCCAGTTAATTCAACGTTCTGTGTATCTGATGCCAATTCTGATTCTGGATGTAAAATCAATGCCCAATGGATATTAAAATTATATTTACATGATGACTTCGGGCATACACGCCTAACTCAAATTAATTTGTATACAAACGATGTAGATGCAGACGACTCTAGGCCTATTGCCAATGCATCAATAGTAAGGGATGAAATTGTTTCTGAAAACTTAGAATTCTTAGAAACTAAGAGAGTGCCAATAGGCATCGATTCATCAGGAGAGCCTGTATATACATTTTATCCAGTTTATACCATCCGTTTAACCGAATCTGGAGATACTACGATATCATTTACTGCTGAGAATAGTAGTGATATCGGTACAGGAATAAAAATATACACGTGGACAATTGTAGATGATGTACAAGTGGATATGGTAGGTCAAGTTTCTGACACTAAACACTCCTTTGTACTTCCTGTAGGGGCCGGCCCAGAGTGGAGTTACAATTTCAAGAACGTGACTGCAAATTCCATACAATCCAATCAGATAAGATTGGAGTTGGTTGTTACTGATTTCAAGGGCTTACAAAGTGAGAAGTTCAGAATGTTCTTCGTCGTTGTTGGTGAATTATTTGGGGACGACCCCCCTGTAGTTGATTCAGACAATCTCTTCACTACTGATGGCCAGAGATTCGATGCTCTCGATGCACTAGATATTCTTGTCATTTCCGGAATTGTTACAGGGGGGGCAGAAGAGGATTGTGATGTTATGGTGGAAATTTCACTGAATGATGATGCCATTTTTGATAAAGGAGATGCATCTAAAGCCACTCAGAAAGAATATGGTTTTTATGATAAAATAACAGGATTATGCGATGGAGATGATTATTCTTTATCTCTTAATATTTCTCACCTATATGATGAAAATGACGGAAATACGGGCGATGTATTCATTAGAATTTCCGAAGGTAGTTATGTCATTAATGACCAAATTGCAATTTTTACTTTACCTAGGACTACTGATGTTTGTCAAGTAGATCCTGATTCTTGTGAAGAAAGTGAGAGTGGAGGTACTTTGATTATCGGAGGAGTAGCAGCAATAATTTTGCTTCTCGTGGTTGCCACTACTGTCGTCCTAAGAAACAGATCCTCTGGAAAAGATGAACAAAGTGATTCAATTGAAGTATTCGGAGGGGTTGAACAAATGGATCCTATTGAGGCTTATGTCCAACAAATGGTCGGACAAGGATATGAAGAAAGTGTGGCTAGGAAATATGCTGAAGAATACTATGCCCAATATTATGAGCAACAAAGGCAAGGCGGGAGTTAATATTTGGAATTTTACTTTCTAAAATCAAAATATTATTTATCGGGTTTTAGAGATATCCTAATTACATTAATTCTCTTGCAATTATTAATCTTTGTATCTGACTAGATCCTTCAAATATCTGGTAAACTTTGGCTCCTCGCATCCTCCTCGCAACTGGATATTCTTCAGAATACCCATACCCTCCAAAAACTTGTACTGCGTCTGTTGTAACTTCCATGCAAATATCTCCAGCAAATCTTTTTGCATGAGCCGCCTCTAATGTATTTCTATGTCCTTCATCTAATGTTACGGCTGCCTTCCAACACAATAACCTCGCAGCTTCAATTTTTGTAGCCATGTCTGCAATAAGGGTTGATATTGCCTGATGTTTAATAATTGCTTTACCCATTGTCTTCCTTTCTTTTGAATAAGCCAAAGCCTCTTCCATTGCTCCTCTTGCATTACCAACTGCATGTGACGATATTGCAGGTCTTGAATGATCAAATGCCTTCATGGCATTCATCCAACCTTCATTCTCATTTCCCCCAATGAGGTTTTCCTCAGGTACTCTTACGTGATTAAATGTTACGGAACGAGTATCTGAGCATCTTTGGCCCATGTTATTCTCCTTCTTCCCTAGTTCTATCCCTGGTGTGTCTGCATCAACAATAAAGCCACTCATTCCATTGTATCCTGCTTTTTTATTGGTGTATGCAAGGACAAAGAACCACTCAGCATGCCCTGCTCCGGTGATCCACATTTTACTGCCATTGATTATATATTCATCTCCTTCCTTTATTGCTTCAGTTTTTATTGCTTTAACGTCACTCCCTGCATCTGGTTCCGTGACACAATAGGCGGCTAATACGCCATTTGCAGTTTTTGTAAGATATTTTTCTTTCTGATACTTTGTCCCTCCAGTAATTATTGGGTATGATGCCAATATGCTACTTCCTGCCGCGGTGGCAAATCCTGGATCTCCTCTTCCAATTTCTTCAGCAATTATTACATCTTCGATAGAGCCCATTCCTCCTCCACCGAATTCCTCTGGAATCTTTACAGTCAACAGGCCGTATTCATTTGCTTTTTGTATAGTTTCCTTTGGATATATGCTATTCATATCCCATTTGGAGGCGTTAGGAATTATTTCTTCATTGGCAAAATCTCTTGCAAGATCTTGTAACATTTTCTGTTCTTCAGATAATCTAAAGTCTACCATGTCAATTGCGTGGAGTTCTCTCTTTTAGAGATACAGGTTATATTAACCATTATTGGAGAAATGTATATTAAACTAGTATTTAGTTTATTTATTCAGTTCTTTTTAACGTTAATGGCATTAGGTCCCTTAGGTCCTTCGCCAACTTCGAATTCTACAGAATCACCATCGGTGATTTCTCCTTCTACTTGTGACTTATGTACGAATAAGTCGTCTCCCTCTTCTCTTTCGATGAATCCGAATCCCTTTGTTCTGTTAAACCACTTTACTGTTCCTTGTGCCATATTATTTTAAGGGCGCTAGCGTTTAGTATTTGATACTACCCTGTATAATGATAATATCTACATGTTTCTTCGAAATTTGCCACCAGTCTCAAATAATGCTTGGGTTACCTGCCCAACTGAGCAAAAATCCACTATTTCCATCATGACTTCAAACAGATTGCCCCCTTCTCTTGCAACTTGCTTAAGTTTCTCAAGTCCTTCCTTTGCCTCTTTGTCATGAACTTCCTTAAATTCTCTATTTCTTTCTATTACCATCATTCTTTCAGTTTTATCGGATCGCGTAACTTCTATGTTAAATCCCTCTACCGATAGTGAATCATCTAATCTGTCTTCAAAAGTATTCACTCCAATAATTGGCAACTCTCCTGAATGTTTCCTATGTTCATATATCATCGACTCATCTTGTATTCGATTACGCTGATAATTAACTTCTAGGGCTCCTAGTACTCCTCCTCTGCGATGCATTTCTTCAAAAATTTTGAGAATCTCTTCTTCTACAGAATCAGTTAGCCAACCAGCAACATACGATCCTTGGAGGGGATTCTCATTTTGTAACCACCCATACTCCTTTGAAAGAATTAGTTGAATTGCCACAGCATCTCTTACGGTATCTTCAGTAGGAGTTCCAAACGCCTCATCTCGAGAATTTGTATGCAATGAATTTGCATTATCGGCAAGCGCATAAAGTGCCTGTAATGTAGTTCTATAATCATTCCAAGTATATTCTTGGGCATGTAAAGATCTACCGCTACTTTGAATATGGTATTTTAATTTCTGTCCTCTTTCATCAACTTCATACATATCTCGCATTGCAATTGCCCAAATTCTCCTACAAACTCTGCCTATTACTGCATATTCCGGATCCATCCCATTTGAAAAAAACCAACTGAAATTTCTCAAGAATTTATTGGCATCCAATCCTCTTGATCTAAACAATTCAACATACGTCAAACCATTGGATAAAGTTAGGGCCGCTTGAGATATAGGATTAGCTCCAGCTTCAGCAATATGATACCCCGAGATTGAAACAAAGTAATGATTTCGAATATCATTGTCTACATAGAATTCTGCTACGTCCCCCATCATGCGTAATGCAGTATCAAGGTTGAATACCAATGTATTTTGGCCCATAGATTCCTTCAATTGATCTGCTTGCACTGTTCCTCTAACTTTACTCAGGGTTCTAGTTTTAATTTGAGCGTGTTCTATTTCATTGGGAGGGCGCCCGTTCTCTTCTACAAATTTTTTCACTTGTTGCCTAATTGCTACATTGAAGAATGCTGCAAGATGCCACCAGTAATTCCCATTTATGGTTTTTGATACAGAAGTATTAGAAGCACATAAGTCAAAACCTTCGAATAACTTTTCCATCTCATCTACTGTACTAATTGATACTCCACTTTCACAAACCTTTCCAAATATATCCAGTCTTTCTTGCGGATCATTTCCATACAAACTTGGGGAATCAAATGCCACTGACAGTCTATTGAAATCTTGGTCCTTAGAAAGAAAATGATATCTCTTGTTTGTCCTCTCTGCACTGCCTTCGCCCGCGAACATCCTGACGGGCAATTCATCTTCTCTTTTGAACGGAAAAACCCCCCCGGTATAAGGGAATGAACCAGGCAAATTCTCCTTTCTAATCCATTTTAAAGTATCTCCCCAGTCACTATAATCAGGTAGCGCCACTCTTGGCATATCTAGTCCTGACAGAGTACTCCTTGTTGTTTTAACGGCAATATTTTTGTCTCTTACAGTATAGTTAGTTGCTCCAGCACGATATTCTTCTGCCTTATTTCTAAATATATCTAGGCTTTCCCAAGCACTCTTTGGAATTTCTAATCTAATTGCTCGAGACTCCTCTCTTAGTTCATCAGCAGAAGTCAAATTATTTTTTGATTTCATTATGTCAGATGCTGATTCTAATTGCTGAACCAGGCGAATCTTCGCAGACACTTCTTCGGTTGTCGAATGATATTTTCTAATCGAACCCGAAACTTCAGCCAGATATCCTTGCCTTTCAGGGGGTATCGGTGAAGACCTGTGAGGAAGGCCGTCTTTTCCTAATCTGGGCTCTGAATAAGAAAAAGATTGAGAATATCTATCATTTAGTAAAGAACATAGTTTTTGCCAAAGTTGGTCCACCCCTGCATCTGCAAACTGACTGGCAATAGTTGGGACCACAGGTAAATCAGAATTCTCTGTTTCCCACATCTCCCTATTTCTTTTGAATTGTTTTCTAATTTCTGCCAATGCATCTTCTGCACCAGGGCGATCAAACTTATTCAAAACTACAATATCTGCTGAATCAAGCATTTCAAGCTTTTCCAATTGACTTGGGGCACCATACTCTCTTGTTGTAACGTATAATGAAATGTCAGCAACTTCGGTAATTGCATCATTTCCTTGCCCTATGCCGCTAGTTTCTACAACTATTAGGTCAAACCCAACTGCTTTACAAACTTCAATGGAACGGCCAATACAATTTGCAATTTCTCTTCCGCTGTCTCTGCTAGCAAAAGAACGCATGAATAAGTTCTCATCTGATAATGAGTTCATTCTGATTCTATCTCCTAATAATGCACCCCCTGTCCTCTTTCGAGTAGGATCTGTAGCAAGTAGGGCGATTTTTTTTCCCGGATTGTCTCTCTGGATTCTTAACATCAATTCATCAGTAAGGCTTGATTTTCCAGCACCACCAGTGCCGGTTAAACCAACTACTGGACAAGTAGAGTCATTGGAAGATTTCACTTTATTCAATATTTTATTAAACGTTTCTTTTTCTGAGTTCTCAGCCAATGTAAGTAATTTTGATACTGAACCATGATCAGTTGCAACAATTGGGCCATTAAGAATTTCAAATCTTCGTGGGTCAAGTAGGTCATTTTTCGAAGCCCTTTCTATAGCATCTGACACCATGCCAGTAAGTCCCATTTTTCTTCCGTCTTCAGGAGAGTATATTTTTGCAATATTGGAATCCAATAAATATTGTATTTCGCTTGGGAGGATGGTACCTCCACCTCCTCCAACTAAGCAAACATGTCCGAAACCAGCCTCATCTAAAATTTGCTTGGTATGGGTAAACATCTCTACTGCTCCTCCTTGGTATGATGTAATTGCAATGCAATGTGCGTCTTCTTGAATGGCCGCCCTAGCTACTTCGTCAGCACCTCTATTGTGTCCTAGGTGTATGACTTCGCAACCCATGGATTGGAATATGCGTCTAAAGATTCCAATTGCAGCATCATGGCCATCAAATATAGCCGCAGCAGTAATAATACGTAGCGGAATACTTCTATCAGCACCCTCGCCCATATTACTCCGAAAGCATCAGTCCACAAAAATTAGCCGGATAGTATTGCCCAAATAAGAAGAATTTAAAAAAGGATTTTTATTTTTACAACACGCCAGTTACTAATAGCCCTGCAAAAATGAACATAAGAATGCCCATTGTTCCGTCGATAATATGAGATAATGATTTCAATTTTTCTATTCTATTGCCGGTTGTTAGTACTGTTGCAACAGTTACATACCAAGTGCCATCAATTACCATGCCAAGTAAACCCATTCCTAAAAGTGTTGTAATTTCTGTATCTGTTTGGATAAATGGGGTGTATAGTGCCAGCATCCAGGCCATAATTTTAGGATTCAGCAATGCAATTAAAAACCCTTGTCTAAATCCTTGACGATTTTGTGATCCCTGATTAATTTCTTGTTTTGTTTCTGTTGGCCCCTGTATGGCATGCCTGACAAATACAATACCGAGCCATACAAGTATGATTATTCCTCCACTTTTGAGAATTATTTCAGTTGATTCATGTAGTGACAATGCAGTCGCAATCCCTGCAGCGGCAAGGAAGGCGTAAACTCCAAACCCTATTCCATGCCCCAATCCAGTCATAATTCCTTGTTGTCTCCCTCCGGATAATGTATTTCGTAAGACTACTGCTAACGACGGCCCTGGACTCATTGCTCCGAGGCAGAATACTAGCGCTAAGCCAACCCATTGCTCAGGATTCACTATTCTTCCTCAAGCGTCTTGATACATTGCTTCTATTTCAGCAGCCCAATTTTCTCTAATCTGTATCCTTCTAATCTTTAGAGTAGGAGTCAATTCACCAAAATCTACATTCAAGTCTCTAGGTAAAATTGTAAATTTCTTTATCTGTTCTGGATTGCTAAATTGTCCATTTAATCTAGTTACTTCTGTTTGCATTTCATTAAATGTTTCTTCACTATCTGTATAGTCAGAAAGGGTCTTTCCTAGGCTTTCTAGAGTTGTTATTTGTACGGAGGGATCTTTTGGTATGTTTGCTGGATTCATGCCATGCTTGTCTCTCAATATTGCACCAACATCCAAAGTAAATATTGCGCTACAGTATTTCCTTCCATCTCCAATCAGCATACACTGAGATACCATTGGAATTGACTTCATTGTTTCTTCAATAACTAATGGTGCGATATTTTTACCACCAGAACTTACGTATAATTCCTTGATTCTTCCAGTGATTTTTACGTAACCATCTGCATCTATCATTCCTTTGTCTCCTGAATGTAACCACCCTTCTGAATCAATTGTATCTGCGGTAGCTTCCGGATTCTTGTAATATCCTTTCATAACATGCCTACCTCTGAATAATATTTCTCCAGAGTCAGAAATCTTCAATTCAGTCCCTGAGAATGGCTTACCTACAGTTCCAAATTTATGATTTTTCTTGTAACCAAGGCTTGCTCCTGCTGTTGTTTCAGTCATTCCATATCCTTCGTACAATGGAATATCTAGGCTGTGAAATAGTTTAAGAATATCTGGATTAATTGGTGCAGCCCCAGTTATGGCATATTCACAATTAGACATCCCAATTGCAGCCTTTGCTTTCTTCTTGAGGATCCCACCAAGTATTGGTATCCCAACTAGTTTAATCTTACCTCCTAACTTGGCAACTAGGTTACTATATACCTTCTCGTAGATTCTAGGGACTCCAATGAATAAGTGAGGTTGTACTTCTTTAGCATAATCTATGACGTTCAATGGTGCATCTACAACAGTCATGTGTAATCCCCACCGGATATGTGCATGACAATCTACTAATTGGCCGAAAACGTGCGCGCAAGGTAACCAAGAAACATAACCCCAACCTCTTTCGAACTCTTGCAATTTCCAAACTTCTGCAAGTTCAAAATCTATATTATCATGGCTCAGCTCTACTCCTTTCGGGTTACCAGTCGTGCCTGATGTATAGATTAAAGAAAATGTATCTTCTGGTTTTATATTATTAACTCTTTTTTCTATCTCTGAGTAATCAATGCCTACTCCCTTTTCTATAAACTCTGACCAAGATATACATTTTGCATGTTCTGGCATATCTACTCCATCCATTACGACTACTGTTTCTACTTTATCCAACGAATCCATTATTGCATGTAATCTATGTGCGCACATTTTTTCAGTATTCCCTCCATCCATTGGATTATCTCCAACAAAGACAACCTTTGAGTCAGAATTACCTACAACCCACTCAACTTCTTCAGGAGAACAAGTATGGTAAACTCCAACTGCTGCTCCATTACACATATTTGCAGCATGGTAAGATGCATACCATTCGATCCTATTGTAAGAATAAATACTTAACTTGTCTCCTTCTTCAAATCCCATGGCGATTAATGATTTAGCTACTGATGCTGTTTGATCATGAAAATCACTCCAATTTAAGTGACTCCATTCGCCATGTTCATTCTTGGTTGAGATCGCGTTTTCGGTGGCATGATTATTTGCATTAAACATCAAGTATTCTGGTGTAGTCATTGCCGACATGGTAACTCCGTGGACTCCTCTATCCATAAATATTGGTGTACTCAGGCATATCTAATATGTACAAATACACTAAACTATCAGATTTTTGTTGATGGCGGCAATAATGAAATTATATTTTCTCTCCAATCAGCGCCCCCATTTCTATTGGCAAGAGGTGAAGCGGGAGATGGATGCCAGCAACTTTTAATATTGATATCGTAATTACTTAATGCTATTTTAGCTCTTCTTTCAGCATACTTTCCAACACCAATTACTTCTTCAATTTCCATAATCTGCACAACTTCTCTTAGATGTTGGTCGCATCTTTCAATTAGTTTTTTTATTGTCTTTCCTGGTATTTTATCTGGAGTTATATTTCTAGCTGTAGGCCCACTGAAAAACATTAGAGGGCAATGATTTACGACAAAGACATTTGAGAAAATTTCCTCTCTAGTTCCATACAACTGAGCTAAAATATTCCATAATCTTGTTCCAGAAATTTCTTCCTTGTCCCATTCCAGTCCTCTAATTTCTCTTTTTGGATGTAATTTTTTGGGCTGCCTCACTTCTAAATTTTTGATTCCTAATAGATCTCTCACAATGCTAGTAGCAGCAAATGGGATCCCCATTTGACCCATTCCATGCGGTCCAGGATTCATCCCTAATAGGAGCGTTTTCGCCCCCAAGCCGCCACCTAATTCTATGAACGCTTTGTGAGGTTCCCAAGCATATGATAATGGATTGTATATGTTTTCAATAATTTCTTCCTTTATCAATTCATCAGCAATTTTTTCTACATCATCACTAAGTCTCGATGCTGATTCTACTAGTGAATTAATTACCATATTAATCATTTTTGTTTTATATCTACAATTTTGGCGCCGCTTAATTCTTTTAATTTTGCTGGAGAAATTGGGAAAACAGTTTCAGATGATCCAGCGGCTCCCCACACTAAATTATGATTTAATAAATCTTCATCCATAAGGACAAAAGTCTTCTTTAAGTGTCCAAAAGGAGGGACTCCTCCAATGGCATAACCAGTATTATTTATTATATATTCGGGAGATGCATGGCTAGGTTTGTAGCCTAAAATTTTTTTCAATTTCTTCTTCCTATCAACTCTATTTATGCCAGAAGTTACAACAACTACGGCACAATCTTTACCACAAAAAACAATAGATTTAGCAATGCGAGAGATGTGGCAACCAAGTTGTGTTGCGGCATCTTCTGAAGACCTAGTTCCCTCTGAATATGTCTTTATTTTGGGTTCAAAATCTATTTTTTGACATTCATAAAGCCACGCCTCATGACTCTTCATGGCCCTTCATGAAGTGTGATGAACTTGATTATTGGGGTATTGGGGTATTGGAATTAATTTATAATTATAATTAAGTTACATATTGTCGAAATTTCTTCCGCACTATTCATGACCAATGTCACTTCGCAATAGCAATATGGATTGGCTTTTTGGGCCCTATGAATTTTCTATGGGTGCCCTAATTCTATTGACTCTTCCCATACATTTATTTTTAACTAGGGGTGAACCAGATAAAAGAGTAAAATTAAGGGACCTATCTTCTGAAATAAGAGAGAAAAAGTATTGGTGGCATATTGGACTATACCTCATCATGTTTGTATATAAGGCATTTATAGATCATCATAATGAACCAATCAAAGCAAGAGTAGGAGGGTACACTCATTGGATTTATTCAATAGAAGGTGATTGGACTCATAATGTCCAAGAATTTTTCTTAAATGATACTCTAACTGAACTCTTGTCAATACATTATTTATTCATGTACTTATTTATGATCTGGTTTTCTCCTCTCTATTATATTCTAAGTCGAGATCAAGCAATGGCAGATAAATCAGCCTTGAACTATTTTGTCATCTATTTGCTAAGTGTCCCACTATATCTTTTTTTTAACATTGAAGTAACTTCGAGTTATCTGGAAGGAATGGATGCATTGTTATATCATGATTCATTCACTCTTTCTTTTTTTACATCCAATGATCCAATGGATAACGCAATACCTAGTTTACACATCGGTTTGCCAATCAGTCTACTAATTATTAATAGATTACATTGTTATGATTTAGGAATTAAAATCAGAGAATGGAGGCACAGGGAATTTGATATTTTTGTAACCATAAATATATTAATTTATCTATTTTCAATACAATACTTGGGCATACACTGGGTGATTGATATTCCATCAGGAATCATAATCGCAATCTTTACTTCTTACTTTGTACACAAATTTCAACCATTGCTCAGATCGGTAAATCTTAACGGCATATCCTCTTTAATCCCAAAAAAACGTCAATTATATGCTATTTCCATTGCAATGATATTATGCTTGACTACAATAACTTTTGGAATAATCGATGGGATAGGTACTAATGAAGAAAATCCAAACTTTAGAGTAGGGAAAGGTGATGTAAATCTTGAAACTATTGAAGTTCATAGTTTATCTAAGCCGGTAGCAGTAGAAATTCTGAATGTTGGAGATACTCAAATAGAAATATTATTAATTAAGAGAAGTTATGTAGAAAAATACACAGATAAAGGCTTATTTGAATGGGATAAGTTTGCAACCAATGGAGAGTTGATGACCCTTTACCCTGGTCAAATTGTTAACTTTGAAGTTAATACTACTAGTTTATTCGATGCGTACCTGTTATTAATCCGACTTTCAAACTCTCAAGATTGTGAAGATTGTCTAGTAGACCTAGAATTAGGGGAAGTTAGAATAACTTCCAATTATGTTGATGATGAGTTATTGTGGACAGCGATATTGTCCTCACTCCCTTCTTTTTGTATCATAGGTTATGTATTAGGGTCAATTAATCAAAAAGAAATATGAAAAGAAAGATCCGATATAGGTCCCACAACACCCTCCAAGCCCAATCCAAATCCCTATTCTAAAGGAGGGAATATTATATTTCCATATGTATAAAGTCTGAGAAAACCAAATTATTAACACAATTATAAACCAAACAAAGAATATTAGTTGAGGTAATATTCCTATTATTATTGCGATTATTGATCCACCTACTAATTCCCATTTATTATCAATTTCCAAGGGTAAAGGATATAATAAAAATGACATTACAATTAAAACTAATAATGGAATTCTTAGTGATTCAGGGTCATAATAGCCAGAAATACATGCTATGAGAAATCCAATTATTACTGGTAAGATGATGATTCCCAAAGGAGCATCATCCCATTTCATATCATCAAGGAAGAGTACCTACTCAATGAATGCTGTGAATATCAGGCGCCGATTAATTCATATATGGAAGTTCTAACATGAAGGCATGGAGAAAGGCCGTATCGTACTCGGATGTCTAGCGCCACATCCTCCTCACTTAGTTTATGCTGAAAATCCTGAGCAAAATGAACCATTTTCAGAGGGAGGCTGGGAGACCTTGCGTTGGGGTTACAACCGATTAGCAAGAAAATTAAAAAACATTGATTATGATGTAATGGTAATATTTACTCCTCATTGGGCAACTTATATCGGAACCCATTTTTTAGGCCTTCCGTCATTTAATTCATTATCTGTAGACCCTATTTTTCCAAATATTTTTAGATACAAATATGATTTAAGGGTGGACGTTGAATTAGCAGAAGCAATGGAAAAATCTGCTGCAGATGCAGGAATAATAACTAAAATGATGCGTAATCCAGATTTTAGGATAGATTATGGGACTATTACTAGTTGCCATATGCTAAATCCGGAATGGAATAAACCAATAATTACCATAAGCAGCAATAGAAATTCTCATTATTATTCAGGAGAAGTGATGAATGAGCAGTCTTCTGCCCTTGGTGAAGCATGCCTTAAGGCAATAGAAGAAAGTGGGAAAAAAGTAGTTTTAGTGAGTAGCAATAGTTTATCTCACAGACATTTTGTAACTGAATCTCCATTGCCCGAAGATATGAGTAGAGAGCATATATACAATCATAGTCAATACGTATGGGATATGAAAATAGTTGGCATGATGAGGGATGGTAAGATGCGAGAAGTAATAGATATCATGCCTGAATATGCTGAACAAACTATCGCAGAAACTGAAGCAGGCGGGCTAACCTGGATGATGGCCGCCATGGGATTCCCAAAATATCCTGCTGAAATATATGGTTATCAATCAGTAATTGGAACCGGCAATGCAATCGTTGCATGGGATCCTAATTCAGCAACAAGGGAAATAGTTCTCTGAGGTAGTTAAAATGTCAACAGAATCAAACATATTATTTGGAATTTATTGCCCGCCTCATCCGCACCCTCTTCTTGCACCTGATCTAAATCAAGGATACCGCAATCTAAGATCTGCTTACGATACTCTAAAAACTAGAATTGAAGAAAGTGGGGCAGATATTATTTTACTATATTCTACCACATGGCCAAGCATAGTTGGTCATCAGATTCAGGCCCACCCAGAACCAGAATGGACTCATGTTGATGATGATTTTCATTTCCTTGGGAGTATGCCTTACAAGTTCAAAATAGACTCGGAATTTTCTAACGCCTACAAAGAAGCAGCAGAAAATCGTGGTCTACATTCTAGGACAGTTGCCTACGAAGGATTTCCAATCGACACCGGATCAATAGTCGCATTGTCGCTTCTAAATCCTGATAATAAAATTCCTGCTTGTATAGTTTCAAGTAATATGTATTCTAATAGGTCTGAAACAATAGTTTTGGGTAAGGCCGCCCGAGATGCACTAGCCAAACAAGGGAAAAAAGCAGTAATCGTAGTTGTTGCTAGTTTATCTAATCGTATGTTTACTGAACATATTGAGCCATCGGAAGATAGAATTCATAGCCCCAAGGATGATGAATGGAATAGGAAAATTTTGGAATTTTTTGATAATGGAAGATTAGAAGATCTTAGTCAACTATCTAGGGATATTCACGGGCAAATAAGAATACAAAAAGTTGCAGCTTATAAGCCAGTTTGGTGGATGGCGGCAACAATGGGGCAACATAATAATTACAATGGCGAAATACTGGCTTACGAAGCTTTACATGGTTCCGGAGGAGCAGTAATCCAACTAACTCCTTCAGATGAATCCATTGGAGATAAGGAATTCGATGAAGATGACGTAGAATATTATCGAGGAGATCGTAATGTCTTGGGGCAGGGCGCACTATGACTAATGATGAAAATAAGACTAATAGAGATTTACTTGATAAAGCATTAGAAGCACCTTTGGGTATGACAACTGGGGGAATAACAGCAAGACCCGTTGAAGTCGTAATTGGTAAGAAAGTTGCTGGCAGGGAATTATCAGAAAATGGCCCATTTATTGCAAAAAATGGCCCATCTGCAGTAGGGGCATACCCTCATCTTTACAGAGTTGGTGACTTAATTTTTGTTAGTGGAATCGGCCCTCGGTCTCCAGAAAACAACAAGATAATAGGTGGCCCTATAAAGGATAAACAGGGTAACTCTTTGGAGTATGATATACGTGCACAGACAAGGTCTGTTATTGAAAATATAAGCATTATCTTAGAAGAATATGGATCAAGTCTAGATCAAGTTGTTGACGTTTATTCTATGCTAGTGGATATGGATAGAGATTTTGACGGATATAATGAAGTATATGCTGAATATTTCGAAAATATCATGCCTGCTAGGACAACATGTTCTGTCTCTGCGCTGCCTACTCCAATTGCAGTTGAGTTGAAAGTTATAGCAAAAATTTAATAATCAAATTTTCATTACAATACTGCAAACAGCCTAGGAGGGCAGATAGTGGTTTACAAGCACTGTGATGCTTTGCATACTCTCTAATGAAACCACTCGCCAAGCAATCTCACATTGATTATGAGTTCGAATTCCAAAAGTTCAACTATGTCTTATCTTTCGGGTAATCATGAGGCGTTTTTCCCCAAGCGAACTATTCGGGATAGTCTTACAACCAATAGAGCAAGCATCAGGTGTTTTAGAACGTAAATTAGGGTTATTTTCAGTAGTAATAATTTCTATTTCAGCAATGTTGGGTTCAGGATTATTTGTCCTCCCTGCATTAGCTATGCTTCAGATGGGGGGTGGCTCAAGTCCAGCAGGAGGGATATGGTTGGCATATTTATTGGCAGCATTAGTAATTCTTCCAGCGGCTATTTCAAAATCAGAACTTGCTACGGCTATGCCTGTATCTGGTGGTTCATATGTATTTATTGAGAGAACTTTCGGCCCATTAATTGGCACTATTTCTGGATTAGGTCTTTGGGGGACTTTCATGCTTAAATCGTCATTTGCATTAATTGGATTCAAGGCATATCTATGGGTTATTGAAGATATTATGAAATTAGATATAAATCTAGAATATGCCTCATTGATTCTTTTAGTCCTGATAGTCGTGATTAATATCTTAGGAGTCAAAAGAATCAAAAAAGTTCAAACACCGATTGTACTTATATCAACCTTATTCCTATTCTTAACGTGTATTTTAGCTATTTTTACGGTTGAATTGAACTGGAATGCAGTATTTTCCAGAGACGCATTTGGCTCTGGTTGGGAATCCGTAGCATCTACTGCAGCCTTTGTATTTGTTTCATATGCTGGAGTTACGAAAATTGCAGCAGTAGGGGGAGAAATAAAGAACCCATCTAATAATATTCCTAAAGGAATATTATTATCTCTTCTACTCTGCTCAGCACTTTACGTTTTTGTAACTTTAATAATGGCTGCAAGTGTTGATCCTTCATTTTATATGGAGGAAGGCACACTTCACGCCCGAGAAGATCCTGTCTATATTTTCGCTAACGAAGTTGGAGGGTATAACTTTGGTATTCTCGCTTCTTTACTTGCTGTATTGACCATGACATCAATGGCATTAGCCGGTATTATGGCATCTTCTCGTTTTCTTTTTGCCATGGCAAGAGATAGTCTTTTACCTGATTTTCTTGAAGATGTTCACGGTAAATTTGAAACTCCTCATTGGGCTATAATTTCTACTGGATTGGCCATGGGGTTAGCAATTACTTTTTTACCAGTTCACGACGTAGCAGAATTAGCTTCTGGGTTCCAGATAATGATTTTTATTATCATTAATTGTTCAGTAATAATATTACGCCTCTCAAGAAGCTCACATTCTTGGTATGATCCTGAATGGAAATCACCTCTTTTCCCATTTTTTCAAGTAATTGGAATAATTACTAGTGCCGTCTTATTATATTTAATGGGAACAAAAGCAATATATGGTGCTGTAGCTACAATAATCTTGGGATCAATTATGTATTATTCATACGGGAAAAGACATCAGAAACCAGAAATAACTCCTTGGAATACATTCAGATTAATGTTAATTAATCCTGACCAAGTGGAGCACCGCCGTCGTTATGCTGCATTCCATGCTGCAGATATCGAAGGAACTAACCATCTAAATTTACATGAATTTATTGCTGCAATGACTGCACTTGGGTACAAAGGAGATGATGTTGACGCACTTAGGTCATATTTCCACAGTATCGATTCAAATTTCGATGGCGTAATAGATATAGATGAATTCTTGACTTATGTGGAAGAAACTACTTTCTAGAAATTACTTTGTGAGCGCTTAGTTGAAGTCACCAATCCTCTCGCACCTATTTGGAGCAAGCATATGACAATCGCCAGCCGTGCCAAGAAAGTGACAACTCATACCTTGCAAGAAATGAAACAGGGAGGGGAAAAAATAACAATGCTAACCTCTTATGATTATTCTTTAGCGCGTTTAGTCGACAGCGCTGGCATCGATGTCATACTAGTCGGCGACTCTGCTTCAAACGTGATGGCAGGAAATGATACCACAATACCAATAACATTAGATCACATGATATATCATGCTCAGTGTGTAGAAAAAGCCGTAGATAGGGCATTAGTTGTAGTTGATATGCCGTTTGGTTCGTATCAAGGAGATTCAAAAAATGCTCTAGATTCTGCCATTAGAATCATGAAAGAAACAGGGGGGCATGCAGTAAAATTAGAAGGAGGCATTGAAATAATAGATTCCATAAAAAGAATAATGACTGCCGGAATCCCAGTTATGGGACATTTAGGATTAACTCCTCAGTCAATTTATAAATTTGGGACCTATACAGTAAGGGCAAAAGAAGAATTAGAGGCCACTAAGCTTTTGAATGATGCAAAAGCATTAGAAGAAGCGGGCTGCTTTTCAATAGTTTTTGAAAAAATCCCTGCAGAACTAGCTAAGAAAGTTACAGAGGAATTGACTATTCCAACTATAGGTATTGGCGCTGGAGCAGAGTGTGACGGTCAAGTTTTAGTTTTACATGATATGCTTGGAATGACTAAAGATTTCAGCCCAAGATTTTTACGAAGATATGCAGATTTAGGAGAAATAATAGATTCTGCAGTAAAAAAATATATAATAGATGTTAGGAGTTCTGATTTCCCAAATGAAAATGAGAGATATTAATAAGTTAGAAAATTTATCGGAGTAATTTATATGAGCGAATTATGGGTTGAAAGATATCGCCCAAAGACTGTATCGGATATCAAAGGTCAAGAAGCAGTGGTTGCCAGATTACAGGCATATGCAAACAATAAATCATTCCCCCATCTACTTTTCGCCGGCCCTCCCGGAACTGGTAAAACTACTGCTGCATTAGCCCTTACTCGCGATGTTTTTGGTACTGAATTTCGAAGAAATATTCTAGAAATGAATGCAAGTGATGAAAGGAAGTTAGAATCCATACGAACAAAGGTAAAACAATTTGCAAGAACTGCTCCGAGCCCGGGAACCACGTTCAAAGTTATATTTTTGGATGAAGCTGATGCATTAACTCCGGACGCACAAGGCGCATTGCGTAGAATAATGGAACAAAATTCTGGAACTTGTAGGTTTATTTTATCATGCAATTATTCTTCCAAAGTGATTGAACCAATTCAGTCAAGATGTGCTGTATTTAGATTTAGACCTCTTGAAAAAGAACAAATATTGGAACGTATTTCAATTGTCGCTATTAATGAAAATATTAAAATCGAAGATGAAGCAGCGGAAGCGATCGCGCAGGTCAGTCTTGGAGATCTTAGAAAAGCCATAACTTCGTTACAAGTCGCTGCATCTTTGGATTCAAATATTACTAGGGATTTGGTTTATGAGACTACTGCCACTGCTCCTCCTGAAGATCTCCATCGTTACTTTCTGGCATGTAAGGAAGATGGGTTTCAACCAGCAAGAAGGAGGCTAAAAGATATTTTGAATAGTTTTGGTCTTGCAGGGACTGATTTTGTGAACCAACTCCATAGAGAATTAAGCATGGTCAGATTCCTGGATGAAATTCAGAAGTTGTCTATTACTGAGATAATGGCAGAAACTGATTTCCGTATGGTTGAAGGAGGGGGAGAGGCTCTCCAACTAGATGCCATGACAGCAAAAATATGTTCAATATTGTCTACTTAATCAGAGCTTTCCGTCTGTGTTATTTTTAATTTATAAGTTTTTTCCCATGTGTTTTCGCCAAATGGTTTTACATGATCTCCATCTTCTTTAATTTCAATTGTTATTGTATATTCTCCTAGATTTATATTATCTTTACCCAATTCTTCCGCTAAATTCCATGCTAGGCCTATGTCCTCTGAATTAGGGGCAACATCTGGTTCCCCTGTAAATTCCTTCTCGATATTCTTATCTTCACCTCTGAGCCATTGTCCAACTGAATTAAATTTATTAATGGCTTCATTTTGATTGATTACTGTACCATTAGCAAGAATTATTGATTCTGGTAATGAGTTATGATTTAATTTAACAAGTATCCTTGCGTTTTCTACATCTACATTATCTCTTATTGCCATTCCTAATACAATTTCTGTAGCATCTTCTTTAAGATTTATTTCATAAATATCATTATCCCAAGAATATCCTATTATTGCCTCATCATCATTATCTTGAATATCTATTCCTGACGCAACAGTTGGAGATGCAATGTCAGCTAAAGGGGGGTTTAGTAATATGAAAGAAAGGGCCAACCAAGAAAATATGAAGAGAAAACCACCTCTAAACCAGTTCCCTCGTGTATATAATTCGCTATATTTTTTGGGAATCAATATTTTATGTAATGAAGGGACAGTCAAAGTCATCATTACCGGTAAAAGCCACATTATACTTTCAAGGGAATCCTGAGTTGGCATAAATACATATCTCATTAATATGGAAATTAAAAATCCATATATTATTACTAACCACATTGAATAAGCATCAGCCAATTCCTTTGTAGCATGAACTCTTGGATCGAAGGGTTCCAAGCCCTTTTTTTTCTCATCTTTATTATTCTCTCCACTCTTCCTATTTTTCTTACCAGAGTAAGCGCTGGCCCGAAGTGCTGAGTCTATATCTACCATGCTTTCAGTTCAATGGGGGACTAACTTCCACATCAACCCTATGATGAATTATGGAATGTTTTAATTCCCCTTTGGGGCGAACGCTCAAATGGTGTTTTTGATTCGAAGACATATTGCCGGGGTGGCGTAGTTGGTAGCGCGTCGGACTCATAGGGTATTTTTGTAGGAGATTTTTTCTCCAGCGAAACTAACGATGAGCGTAACACAGCCCCTGAGAATGTCTGAGACATCCGAAGGTCGCGGGTTCAAGTCCCGCTCCCGGCACCATTTATTGATTTTTATTAGTTGTAACTATTCGTCCATCTCAACAATCTCTTTGGGTTTTATTCATGGGGTAGGTGCCTTACCGAAGACTAATGGACGAGTGGCCGGAACTAGGTACTTCCGTTAGATTATTTGTCAAAACATGGGCCGGAGAAGGCATCCATGAAGGAATTTTACTTCATCCTTCAGCTGTAGATCTAGTAACAATCAAGTTAAATAATGGCTATAATATATCATTTCCTGAGAACTATATCTCTACTTTTGAAATTATTTCAAATCCCTCTGTAGTTCAGTCAAATCCGAAATCAAATCCGAAACAAGAGAGTAGTTTACCGCTCGTTTACTTAATTCATACAGGCGGAACTATCGCAAGTAAAGTAGATTACAAAACTGGTGCGGTATCGGCAAGTTTCGAACCTAGCGAATTATTGAATGCGATGCCTGAATTAGAAAATATAGCTCGTATCAAGGTCCTAAAAATAGGTAATATGTGGTCTGATGATATGCGGCCAAGGCATTGGAATATGATGCTTCAAGCTACAGAAAAAGCGTTTTCTGAAGGTGCATCAGGAGTTGTCATAACTCATGGGACGGATACTTTACATTATTCAGCAGCAGCAATGGCATATGGGTGGGCAGGAGAAGGAACTCGGCCTCCGGGAAGAATAGTCTTAACTGGCTCTCAACGTTCTCCCGATAGAGGATCGTCTGATGCGCCCGAAAATATCATAGCCTCAGTAATGTGGGCTGCCAATGGACCCAATCCTTCGGGATATCGTGATTCTTCGGTAATCATTTTACATGCCAACTCTTCTGATGGTAATTGTGCTGTTTTACCTGGATGCTCAAGTAGAAAATATCATTCTTCACGAAGAGATTCATTTAAACCAATCAATCAAAACCCACTTGCGAATATTTTAATTGATAAAAAGGAAATATCTATAGTAATGAGGGACAAAGAACCTCTAGAAGCTAGGATCGAGGTAACAAAACCACAATTATTTGATAGTAATATTAGGATTGCAGAATTTATTGCAGGGCCACATATCCAACCAGATTTAGTAGAATCAGCCATAAATCTAAAATTCGATGCATTATTGTTCCATGGCACTGGGTTAGGGCATCTCCCAATTTCTAATCCAGAGGATGATAGCATAGAGAACACGCGTTTAAAGGCCATTATAAGTGATTTTTGTGCCGATGATGGAATAGTGGTAATTGTCGCCCAAACTATACACGGGCCGATAAATATGAATGTTTATTCCAAAGGTCGAGAACAGCAAGATATTGGCATTATTGGACATGGTTCCCTTTGCCCTCCTGGTTCAGGTTTAGTTAAGTTACATTATCTTCTATCTATTAGTAATACTAGGGCAGACATTGCTAAAAGATGGACTTTAGATTTAGTTGGTGAAAATCCAGAATTCACTCTCAATTAAACTATTTTATCCGCTTTAATGATGAACCAGTAATGCGACCGGACTATATGGCCGGTTCTTCCCCTGGTGAAAATTTAGATGCAATTCGCCATGATGCGTACAATTCAGGAGATAGAAAAATTACTGAAAAGTTACATTCCGAAGGAAGTCAAACTGCCAGAGAGCGGATTATCTCATTACTTGATTCTGATACATTTGTGGAAATTGATGCATTAATTAATCATCGCTCTTACGATTATAATTTACATTTACACAAACCATTTGGAGATGGGGTCGTTGCTGGGCATGGGATGTTAAATGGCCGAAGAATAGTTTGTTTTTCTCAGGATAAATCGGTATTTTCTGGATCAATTGGTGAAATGCACGGGAAAAAAATTGTAAAGATATTAGAATTCGCTGAAAAATCTTTACTTCCTATTATAGCAATATGGGATGGAGTTGGCCAAAGAGTGGAGGAAGGAGTATCGTCATTAGGACCTTCAGGAGATGTACTCAATATAATTGCTGCATGTTCTGGCAGAGTTCCTATAATTTCAGTAGTTTTAGGTAATGTTGTAGGGGCGAGCGCTCTTGCAATAGGTTTGTCGGATTTTACTATATTTGAAGCATCTTATGGTCGATTGTTATTATCAGAATCATCACCAGATAATCCTGCCCATCATAGTCAAGAAACTGGTAGCACTAATTTTCATAAAAACGGAGGCGGCATTGCTTGTTTGTTTGCTGAAGATGAACATATCGCCCTTGACATGGTTTCAGAAATAATCTCATTTTTTCCTGACAATATGGACTCTGTACCTGAAATAAAGAAAAATGGAGATATTTGGAATCGTAAATGTGAGTCGATATCTGAAATTGTGCCAAATGATCCAGAGAAAACTTATGATGTTAGGGAAATAATTTTTGAAATTACCGATAATGAAAGCTTTTTGGAACTTTTTCCTAATCATGCTTCTAACATAGTAATCGGACTAGGACGTTTAGACGGACATTCCGTTGGGATAGTGGCTAACCAAGCCTCTGTAATGAATGGCTTTCTAGATATAGATGCGGCAGTAAAAGCAGCCAGATTTATTAGGACTTGCGACTGCTTCAATATTCCTCTATTAACATTCGTAGATGTTCCTGGATTTTTACCAGAAGTTACTCAAGAATGGAGTGGATTAATCAGGCAAGGGGCAAAGTTATTCTTTGCTTATTCCGAAGCAACAGTTCCTAAATTATCCGTAGTGATTGGAAAAGCATATGGTGAAGCTTATTTGGCCATGTGTTCCAAACATCTCGGTTCGGATTATAATATTGCTTGGCCATCGAGTAAAATTATAGTGAGCAGTGGAAAAGATATTATAAATATCGCAAATAAAAAAGAAATGCCGACCCATGAAAAAAATATATTTACTCAAGGAGATATTTTGAAAGATTATTCTGAGAAGTTTGAAGACCCTTTTGTTCTAGCAAAAAATGGATTACTGGATGATGTTATCGAACCTCTTCAAACAAGGGAATATCTAATTAGGGCATTGAGGCCATTATTGTCAAAAAAAGAATGGACTCCTCCAAAAAAACATGATAATATCCCACTTTAATCATTAAACAAATGTTCCAATACGTATCTTATACTTGGTAATCTGTGCGCTTCTCCAACAGCGAATATTCCTTCCCATGCTTTCAAATGTTGCGATACAACCATAATTACTCCAAAATCATCTATTCCCGAACTCTCATTGTAGGTGATTGATAAGTATTTTTTAGAATTATTATGCACTAAAGCACCAGGTTCTAAATCCAAATCTAATATCAAATCCTCTACGCCATCAGTAATTATCGATTTATCCCACGGGCCATTTGCTAATTTACGACGGCCTTCAGTTTTTATTATTTTACCTCCATATTTACTCCAGGAATGAGCTATTGATATTGCAGTAGACCCCCCTCCTTTAATGCTTAAAATAGTATTTTTTATATTTATTCCAATATATTTAACCGCATCAATAAAACCTTCACCATCTGTATTAATTCCATATATCTCTCCCTCTTTTCTCATTATCTGATTAGTTGAAGATATATTTTCATCTGTTTTTTTATTAATTATAATCTTATTAATTTCATGTTTTATTGGTGTAGTTATGGATAACCAAATATCGCCATTTAAACCCATAATAGACCTCTTAAAACTCTCTATATCCCATGCCTCGATAAATATTGCTTTGGGTCCCTCAATGTCTAAATAATTTCCTACTATTTCAAAAATCCTTGGCGTTAAAGAATGCTCAATGGGATTGCCAGCAACTCCCCAGTAGTCAGGTGCCTTCACATGCGCCCCTATCGATTATTAGCAATGAAGGTTTCAAACAAGATGGGCTCTCCCGCAGTTCGATGGATAGTGACTTAGACATTGCTAGAGCGGCTTCTCCGAAGGCTATTGAAAAAATAGCAGAACAATTAAATCTTTCTCGCAGTGACTTGATTTTACACGGCCCTCATATAGCAAAAATAAATTGGAACACTCTAAAAAAAGAACATAAAAACAATCAAGGATCACTGATTCTTGTAACAAGTGTAAATCCTACCCCATTTGGTGAAGGTAAAACCGTCACGACTATTGGTTTAAACCAAGGGCTAAATCATCAAGGGCATAATGCATGTTGTGTCATCCGAGAACCTTCTCTTGGTCCAGTTTTTGGAATAAAAGGTGGTGCAGCAGGAGGAGGATATTCTCAAGTATTACCAATGGAACAAATTAATTTACATTTCACTGGTGACTTACATGCCATAACTTCAGCTCATAATCTATGTTCAGCAATTTTGGATAACTATTTACACAGAGGGAATAAAATTAAAATCAATACCAATAGGATCTTCTGGCCGCGGGTTATTGATATGAATGATAGGAGCCTTAGGGAGGTTACCATTGGATTAGGAGGTGCTTCCAATGGTTTAGATCGTACTGACCGTTTTGATATAACTGCTGCCAGTGAAGTTATGGCAATATTATCTTTAGCATCAGATTACAAAGATTTAAGATTACGATTAGGGAGAATAATTGTTGCAGAAACAAAAGAAGGCGGCCCTGTTACGGCAGATGATATTGGCGCAGCAGGGGCAATGGCCCTTTTGCTTAGGGATGCTTTTCTGCCGAATCTTGTCCAAACAATAGAGGGAAATCCAGCCTTTGTTCATTGTGGACCGTTTGCAAATATTGCACATGGTAATTCATCGATAATTGCCGACAAAATAGCTCTATCATGTTCAGATTATGTAGTTACTGAAGCTGGTTTTGGTGCTGAAATGGGTGCTGAAAAAGCACTTCACATAAAATCCGTAGCATCCGGAATAATACCTAGTTGTATCGTTCTTAATGTGACTATTAGGAGTATGAAACTACACGGAGGAGGATTCTCTACAGGAGGGGGGGCGCGCCCCTCAAAAGAAGAAATAAATTTAGAAAACGTGGATGCAGTTCGAAAAGGATCATCTACAAATTTAAGAAGGCATATTAGAAATTTAACATCAACTGAAATACCTGTTGTAGTGTCTATTAATAAATTCTCAACAGATACTCCTGATGAAATAGATGCATTAAGAGACGAAGCAGCTAAAGCAGGGGCAAACGCAATAGTTATTTTCGAAGGGCATGCTAAAGGAGGAAAGGGTGCAGTAGACCTTGCAGATACAGTAGTGAAAGCCTGTAAGAATCATTCCGAATTAGAATTTCCGTATACGCCAATCGTTGATTCCGATTTGAATGTGGAACAGAAGATTTTGAAAATCGCCACTAATTTATACGGCGCACAAACAGTTGACTTCAGTCCTGAAGCGCTACGTACATTGGAAACTATTAAAAAATGGAATAAAAATAAATTACCAGTTTGCATGGCTAAGAATCAGTACTCATTTAGCCATGATAAAAAGATATTAGGTTCCCCAACCGGTTTTATTTTACCCATTAGGGAACTCAGAATCAATGCAGGGGCGGGATTTATTGTTGCTATTTGTGGGTCTATGATGACTATGCCAGGTTTACCTTCAAGGCCGGCTGCTTTTGACATGGACATGGATGAAGACGGCAACTTGATTGGCGTTTTCGGATGAGTGTGTTAAGGTGCAAAAAATAAAAACTCTAGATGATGGCTTCAGAGTTAGGGTAGACGATGACGATGATCTTTGGACGTTGCACCAAATTTGTGGGGCAGGTTCCAATGTAGGGATGCTTTCACATCGCCGGGACTCCACTACTGGGACTCAAGAAGAAGGTAGAGCCAAGAGCGCTGAAAGAAAACTCATGTGGATTGTTCTAGGCGTCCAATCTAACTCATTTCAATCATTTACTGAGAATTTACGAATTCATGGAATTATTTCTGAAGCAAAATTGGATGTTGGAAGTCACCATACTCACATTGTTATTTCCGGTAGTGAAATTGAAATTACTAGAGAAGGAGGATTATCAAAAGTAGATTTAAATTTACTGCATGATTCCTTTTCAGTCGGTAAAAGAATTAATTCGGGTTTAATAGTTGTAGAAAATGATGAGATATTAATGTTTGAGGTAACGCAACATGGAATTAGGGACATTTCCCAATTTTCAATGAGAGGAGGAGGAAAACGATATTCAGATACTACTAGTGTAAGGGATGGATTTTTCAATCAAGTAGCAAAAGAGTGCATTTTAGTCTTTAAATCTCAAACTCCTCTGATAATATGCGGGCCTGGAATGGCAAGAGAAAAATTTGAGAAAAATTTGAAATCTCTGGGTGCAAAAAATGAATGCATCAACACACCAACTTCAATTGGAGGGCGTCCTGCTGCTAATGAAATTTTAACCGAGGGCTCTGCTGATGTTTTAATAGGTAAAAATGCATTAATAATTCAAATTAGAGCAATAGAAGAAGGTTTGAAGAGAATTTCTATGAATGGCAATGTTTGTTTCGGTATTGATCAGATATTGGAAGCCGCAAATCTAGGGGCTATCGATAAATTAGTTATACAAGCATCAATATTGAGGGGTGAAAATTCTGAAAAATATAATGATTGGGATTCTATTATAGAGGCTATCCATGATTCCCAAGGTAAGATAATCCAGTCATCTGATGATCACGATCAAGGGCAACAGCTTGCTAGTTTTGGAGGTGCAATAGCACTTCTGCGTTGGAAATTAGATTGAGATAAGTCCTTGACTACGAACTCATTCGATAAAGTTGTGAATGGAATCATATCTATTGTCAACCTCCGTCACCCTAATGGCAAAGACACTGGTTCCTTGGTTGCAGATAGTGCTAGTTCAATGGGTGCGAAATTAACGACAATAACTTCAAATCCAGATGAGGATTTTAATAATTTTAATTATGGTAATATAGATTGGCGACACAATCTTCAAAATACTCATTGGTTAGTTAATTCATCCACAACGGTACTGGAAGGGGAATCCCCCAAAAACGCATGGGCTGCTTCTATGATATTCGGTGAATTGGAAGGCTCAAAGACAGTAATGGTTGTGGACTTGCCAAAAGATATTACACGCCTTTCAGAAATGTGGGGGGCAGTAATAAGTAAGATTCGACAGATACATATTTTATTTCTGACGTCCGATGCCCTAAAATTTATTTCAAAATTAGAAAAAGTAAACAAAGATGAATTATTAAACCAGATAAGAATAAGTGGCCTCATACCTTTGGTATGTAGCTATGATGAAACCAGCCGTGAGGTCAATATCGTCCACTCTACCGGTTCAGTTAAATTATATATTGAAGGCAAAGTAACTCATTATAACTGGCTTGCTAATTTTTTATATAAACTTCCTACTCAGAATTTCGATAACCAGGGGTTAAAAATTTCTGCATCCTTCTTAGAAGATTTTTAAAAATCCAATTATCTGACATTATTAGATAAAATCAGAAGACCCCTTTTGAAGGAGAGGCATTTCGGATGAGTCTCAGGTGAGTCACTCATGTCACTAAAATTAGGCCCCGCAGGGGTCCCTCTTTCATGTAAAGGAAGGACTATTGTAGAGGGAATGGATGACATTACAGTACTCGGGCTGGATGCAATGGAGGTCCAAACAGTTAGGACAGTCCAACCTCATCACTTCGACCAATACTGGCAAGCCGGCATATTGTCTTGGAAATCTGATTTCGAAATGAATATGCATGGCCCTTACTATGCTGAATTACTAGGGAGTAAGAGAGAAAGAAACAGAACTTTGTCAAAAATGGAGGCTAGCATGCAGGCAGGAAAAATTGTCAATGCAAGGCATATAACCTACCACGTTGGCCCATATGGGGAATATGAACCCGGTGCGAAAGCAAATGAAGAATTAGTTAATATTTTTTCTGGGGTTGTAGATAGAGTACGTAGTATATGGGGGGACGAAAAAGAAGAAGAAGAATATTCGGCATTCCCCTGGGTGCACGAAGCCGAACCATCCTTGGTCGGAATTGAAACTTCAGGGAGACAAGAATTGTGGGGGTCTGTAGAAGAGGTTCTTGAGGTCTGTAATCATGTCGAAGGGACTGTGCCAGTCCTAAACATGGCTCATATCCATGCACGCGGTCATGGGAGGATGAGGACAAGTGAAGATTATGCCGAATTATTTGATCAAGTTAGAGAAACATATGGTGGTTCCAAGTTTTATTGTCACTTCGCAGGGGTCGAACACAGGATGGGCAACGCACTTCATTATACTCAAATAAAAAAATCTGATTTAAAATTTGAACCATTTGCTGAGTTCTTAGCCGAAGAGGGAGATTGGATGGATATTACTATAATTTCTGATTCTCCTTTGCTTGAGCACGACGCAATGTATATGTTACAGCACTATGATAAAGCGAGGCAAAGATTGTTGGAAATACGTGCCAGAGATGATCATAAATTAAAATTAGCAACACACACAGGCATCGACCCTGAAGAATTAGAAATGATTGAACAGGAAATAGATCCTGCTAAAAAATCTGAACAAGTATCTCAAAAACAACCCAATAGCTCTCCGATAGGTGAAAAATTAACTAAACCTAAAGACAAGCCAAACAACATGATTTCCTTTGAAGAAAAATCTGATAATGACGACATTTTTTAAATCTATTATTGGAAGACTTGAAGCCTTAATCATTACGGGCATGTAACAAGGGACTGTAGCTCAGTTGGGAGAGCGCCGCACTGAAGATGCGGAGGCCGCCGGTTCAAGTCCGGCCAGTCCCACCATTGCTAATTTGTTATTCTGAAGCTAAGATTTGTTTTTGTAAATCATGAAGTTGAATAATCGCACCAGTTGCCAAATCTAATAATTCATCTAACTGTGATCTAGAATATGTAGATTCTTCCCCGGTACCTTGTACTTCTACAAATTGCCCATCACTGGTCATTACAACATTCATATCTACGTCGGCATTACTATCCAAAACATAGTCTAAATCAGCCCAAACTTTGCCCTCAACTATTCCGACGCTAATGGCTGCAACATCGTTTACCATTACGGTATTTTCATGAGTCAATTTTTGTTCATCAGATAAAACCGGGGGTTTCCATCCATTTCTGATTTCCTCTTTAGAACCTCTCAAATCTTTAGGCAAACAATCACCCGATGATATCAATCTCCTCACTGCAAGTCTCATAGCTATACATGCAGCAGTTATTGATGCACACCTAGTTCCTCCATCTGCATTTAGCACGTCGCAATCTATTGTTAATGCAATAGGACCCAAAGCTTCCAAATCAATTGCACCTCTTAGAGATCTTGCAACCAATCTTTCTATTTCTTGAGTTCTACCCTTTGCGCCATTTCTTTCTCTTCTAAATCGAGTATCTGTAGATCCAGGTAATAATGAGTATTCTGCATGTACCCATCCTTTTTCAGCATCTCTAGGAAACCACCTTGGTAATGAAGGGGCTTTTGTTACGCAAGCTAAAATTGTTGTTTTACCTTGAGAATAAAGGACCGATGATAAGGCATTAGGTGTAAAATCTAATTCAACCTTAATATCTCTAATTTCATTTGTCCCTCTCAATCCATTGATGCCGCCACTCTTCACCTTCGTCATGGCCGCGGGTCGGCGTATGTCTCATCAATCATTCGTGCGTTAATTATATTTTTTTCTTTTTTTTTGATTTTATAATCCTATCAAAAAATTCAAATTTTCCTATATATAATGCCAATAATATCAATATTATTTGAATAAAAAATCTGATAATATGCTCCAAAAGAGTAAATCTAACTCCTCCTAATGAGATATCATTAATCCACATATTTAGATTAGCAAAATATAACATTATAAGTAAAATTACTAGTCCAAATGATGCCTTTTTTCTTTGTTTATTTGACAATAAAGAAATACCTAGAAATATTTCAAAAAAACCACTTAAATAAATCCAGAAACTCGAGTTACCTAATGTTTCCGGGACAATTGGCTCAAACCACTCAGTATAGATAAAGTGCGATATCCCGATCAAAATAAATGAAAAACTAAAGCTTAGTGTAATAAATTTATGAGTTGTAGTCATCTAAATTCACTTCATTTTTTTGAAGGCCTGAAGGCTTCAATAATTTCTGAATTAGTACTTATATATGGGCCACCTATCAAGTCCACACAATAAGGGACACTAGCAAATATTACGTCTAATATCTCTCTTATAGATCTTGGAGAGCCGGGTAAATTGATGATTAAGCATTTCCCTCTTATTCCAGCTATCTGCCTGGAAAGAATTGCAGTAGGGACATACTGTAATGATACTTGCCTCATTTGTTCTCCAAAACCCGGTAGGATACGTTCGCAAACAGATTCTGTAGCCTCTGGAGTGACATCTCTAATTGCTGGACCTGTTCCTCCGGTAGTTATTATGACATTACATTTTTCTACTTCCACTAGCTCAATTAATGCCTCCTCAATATTTTCCTTTACATCAGGTACTAATTTTCTAGCAACGCTCCATGGAGAGCTCAAACACAATCGCAAAAACCCTTCGATAGCAGGGCCACTTAGATCAACATATTCTCCTAGAGTTGCCCTATCTGACGCAGTTAAAACTCCAAACCGGCATGCCTCTTGTCCTTTCATGGCATATTGACATAACTTATCATTGAAAACCACGTCGGTAATTATGTGTGATATTCAGGGTCATATTCAAAGACCGCCCCCCTTTTAGCGAATACTCCTGAGGTGTTGAAGTGTCGAGTCTACCCCAAACTGCACAAAGTATCACACCTGCAGTGGAATCATCAATTGGAAGTTATAATTCCAGTATATTGGTGTGTCATGTGGACTCAAAATTTCACCATCGCAGATTCCGGTGAGAATGATGTCCAATATTGAAAAATACAATTTACAGATTATAGCTGTCAAACAAGAATGCCCCGATTCAGACGAGAACGAGGTTGCTGAGGAATTTCGAAGATATGAAGAAGAATTTCTTATCCCTCCGGAAGATGCGCTTCGGTCAGTAATTAGAAAATTTCTATTAGCAACAGGAAAAGAGGAATCCAATTTCTCAATGCCACAAAAAGTAGAGAAAAAAGTTAATAGGTTTTCTGAATTAGGTTCTGAAGATAAAAACATCACTATTGAGGTGTTCGTAGCTAGTTATACTCCAAGAATACAAATGATAAGGGGAGAAGAAAAACAAATTGCATATGGTTGGATTGAAGATAATCCATGGGAAGAGGTAAGCAATAGGGAACGCTGGGATTTCAAAGATTGGGGGCAGCATTCTTCCCAACTGGCTCCTAATTCCATAGTGCGACTCGAGGGCGTATCAGTGAATGAATGGAATGGTAAAAAATCAATCAACATAAATAGGTCAACGAGGGTTACAACTTTACGTGAAGGAGAATCTACATCGGTACAGATATCTAATGAACCTTCTACTATAGCAAAGATATCAGAAAATGAAGGTTTTGGAAGTACGATAGGTCGAATAATATCAGTAAAAGCAGATGTTATTGTTAAAAAAGATGGTAGCGGAACTCTTGACATATTTAGGGGTAAGATTGCTGACTCCTCTGGGAGTATTGGCTTCTTATCATGGGTTCCTTTTGATTTCAAACAAGGAGAACTAATAAAATTAAATAACATTTCTGTACGTAAATTTCGAGATACTCCTGAAATAAATATTAGTAATGATGCTAAAATAGAATTGTATAGGGATAACAACTTTTCATCATTAGAAGATTTATCTCAGATTACAAAATCAAATATATCCGATTTAAGGAACGGGATGAGAGATATTTCTATTACTCTTCAAATTATTACATGGGAGCAGAGGACGTTTACTTCAGAAGATGGTGTCGAACGAATAGTGAGAAGCGGCGATGTAATAGATCCAACCGGGATGTGCCGGTTAACCGCATGGTGTGACTTTAATCCCAAAGGAGGAGATTATATTCATCTTACTGGTACAAGGGCGCAATTTTGGCAAGGTTCTCCCGATTTAGTAGTTGATGATATTGACCAAATTGAACAAGTAACAAATGCACCCTGGGAAGACATCGATCCAAGTAATCATTGGGTAGAAGTTGATTTTGATGAATTATCAAACGGTGGTTCAAGAAGAGGAATTCGCACTTCTGCGCTAATAGTTTCTGTGAGAAAGGACTCTGGGATAATCCATAGATGTTCAAATTGCCGCCGGGTGCTACGAGATGATGCATGTGCTGAACATGGGATTGTTGATGGAGTCGAAGATTTAAGGCTCAGATTTGTTTTAGATAGCGGAGTCTCCAATGCATCATTATTACTTTCAAAAGGACCATCTGAAGTATTTTTGAAAAACACCTTTGAAGAAATCAAAGCCCAAATATCAACCTCAGGGTCTGATGGTTTTATAGCAAGTCTTCGCAATTCTTTACTTTCTAGAAAAGTAGAGGTAGAAGGCCGTGCTCTAATTGATGATCAAGGGACTATGATACTTGCAGAGAGGATGGAAATTAATCAATCGCCTATCTCAGACTCTGCCAATAATGTAATGGAAAAATGGGGGTTGGAGATATGATTGGATCAAGTACCCCAAGGATAAAAAGGCAAAGTGCTATTAGATTATTTGCACAGGAATTTTCTGAGGCAAATCTTACTGAACAAGGAGTGGGGGAATATGATCCTTCTTTTGTTATAACCAAATTAGGAATAAAAGTAAATCGCGCATTGGTAAGTGGAGTAATTGAGCGTCTTGAAAGAAGAGAAGGAGATAATGGGCCAAGTTTCAGCGGAGTATTAAGAGATCCAACGGGAAATCATCGTTTTAACATAGCTCCATTCCAAACAGAGTTACAATTGGATATTGAGGAGTTACATGCTAGATTTGAATCCGGAGATCGTTTTTTGATGGCTCTAGTGGGCAAGTCAAGATGGTTTGAAGGAGATGACGGAGGAATATTTACTTCATTTCGTGCAGAAGAATTTTCAGTAATAGATCAAGAAACATATATGCATTGGCTTATTGATACTTCAGACGCAACTATGAGGAGACTCAAATCACACGAAAATTCCTTAGGAGTAGAGTTAACTCAAGATTCTCTGAAATCATCAAATGTACCCTCTGATCTAATAGATGGTACAATCATGTCTAGGCAACATTATCCCGATTTTGATTCTGAAACTTACCGCCTAGGGGTATTAAAAGCACTATCAAGTGCATTAGGAAGAAATAATGTAACAGAAATTGAAGATGACAAAGTAATTGAACCATCATCTAGTCAAGAGGAAACTGTCTCTTCACTTACATCCTCTAATGCTCCTGGTGTGATAATGGATACTATTAGGAGACTTGATTCAGGAGTTGGAGTGGAATATGATGCATTGGTAGAGGCATGTACATTAGCAGGCATTTCTAGAGAATCTGCTGAAGACTCCATTGAAGATTTACGCGATACACGTGGAGATATTGTTGAACCAAGGTTCGGCTTCTTTCGTTTATTGTCAAAATAATTGAATTTTCATTTAGTGTTATTATTTAAATTAAGAATCTTAGATCTAATTCTATTTATTGTCATCTCAACTCTGTTTGTTATCACTGGTCTAATGATTTTAGTGTCGGAAATAATTGCACCTTTGGCTTCTGCTATGTCATTTGCAACAGAAATAAGTTTATTTTTTACAATTTCTTCTTCTATTGGCCATCCTCTTCTTTTTGTAAGGCGGACTAACAATTCTCTTTCTATTTCTCCCCAATTCCCTTGGTATTCTTTCAATATTGTTCCAATCATTCTATCTAATTCATCTACCCTTGCTTGAAGTGATAGCAAGTCACCCTGGATTATTTCATTTTCTTTATCTATATCACTTATCATTAAATCCCTTGCATCTTCAATAGTTGCAACTGGGGCACCAATATTGAAATTTCCTATGGATACGTTTACGTTCACAGGATTTATCAATTCTTTAATAATCAAATCATTTCCAGTTAGTTGAATGCCGTTTCTATGAATGCTTCGCTTAATTTTTCCCCATTTATTAAATTGATTGGTCAAAACTCCAGCCACTCTTCCCATTAACACGGTCCTTGTTCCTGTTAATGGCATTTCTAATTTTTTACAAAGATCAAAAAGAGTTTCTCTATCAAGCTCCGCAAGCCTTTCTATTGTCATTCTCCTTGAATCAAAATTAATATGGAGCCATATTCTTTGCCGTCTTTCCTTGTGCGAACCTGAGGATTTAATTCCAAATATCTTCAATATTTCTCCCATTTCCTTATGAGAAATAGCCTGTATACCTTCCCACGTCAAATCAAGATTTGATAATACCATGCATTTTATCAATCTTGCTCGTAATACTTCTACAGAGCCACTTTTGGAGAAATTACTACTTTCTGCCAACTCTCGTAACTCTGTAAGTCGATTCTTATACAAGGAATCTAATAGAATAGCGTCTATCATTGATATCCTACCTCAAGTTATCGTATACGCACATAGATGATATTGATTGTGTAAGAATAGTCTAACAAACATTAATTTATGGATATAAATAGTTTTACGACTTACTCTTTTAAGTCAATAAAAGCATTTGCAAACCCGTCTGAGTAGAAATCTTGCGGGACCTTCTGGGAAGTTTCTTTTAGCATAATCCCCCAATCTCTAATTAATGATATAGTTGCAAATTCATATTTTTTATAAGGTATTATTCTATGGATACTTATCGTCCTCTTCCCATTTTTAGAAATTCTTTCAATTTTAACTTCAACATGAACTTTAGAATCTAAAACGTCACCCTCTGAATCATGGCAAGCCTGTTCTAAAGTCAAATCTTTATTTTTTTCTGCCTCTTCCATCAGGGACCTGACTCTCCTATGTCTAACTAAAATACCTGTATTCATTAATTCACTCAAATCAAAACTGCCTATAATTTGATTTTGAATCCACCATATAGTTTCTCCCTCTTTCTCTGATATCAAATTGGTTAATGATTTTGGAGAACTATTTCTGCTTATGTAAACAATTAAATCTGAATAAGGAATTGGAAGAAAATGATGCCCACCTCTATCTTTTGGATCGGGCAATAATGCATGCCTTCTCCCGTTTAGATGTAACTCATCAAATATCTTTCTAGAGGTTACAAAACCATCTATGTATCCTGTTTTCTTCATATCTTCCATCCATTTTATTTCTTCAACTTGATTGGAATGTACTAGTGATATTTCATTTATGGACTTGAACGCCTCGGTACTCAGAACTCGTAAATCCTTTCTTGACCTTCTCAATTGCCTTCTAATTATTTTGTAATCGCACAAAATAATGGCTGATTTTGGCTGATAATCTATTTTATTTTCTGATACCAACAATAAATTTGGCCTTCTAGGTGTAATGGCACCATTTACTCTACATTCATATTTGGCCATTTCTAATTCTTTACCATGTATCTCACTTGCAGGTACGGCCATCAAGTCATATTTTCCTTTATTTAAATCCTTTAAGCATGAATTTATGCTCGCACCTGTGACTACATTAGTTCCAAGTTCATCTAAATCCTCAGATTCCAAATATTTTAGTAAAAATTCAGTAACATTGCAATTGAGGGAATTTAAGGTTACGATACTTAATTTCTTGTCCATCGCATCCACCTTGTTGAGGGAGTACTCACTGTACTCATTCTCTCCGCGCACACACTTGTTGATATATGCGACCCCTTCTAGTTGTTCAAGATAGACATGGAGAATGTGTACTTTTACAACACTTTCTTATCCGATATAAAAAATAGAATTGATGAAGCACTAGAGGAGTTAGTATTACAAAAAATGTCCGATAAGGAGGCTCCTGCCATGATATTGGCCCGAGATATTCTGTTGTCAGGAGGTAAAAGATTCCGTCCAATATTAGCTTTATTAGCATTCGATGCAGCAGGGGGAGAAGACGAATCCATAGTGATGGATTTGGCCCTCGCTTCGGAGATAATCCATACTGCAACTCTTATTCATGATGATATTTATGATCAATCAAAGACTAGGAGAGGAATGCCAACATTACATACTAGCCACGGTTTACCTCATGCAATTATTGCAGGAGATTATTTATTTGTAATAGGTTTCTCTTTAGGGGGAAAATATGATAATATAATTGTGGAAAAAATGGCTACATCAGCTGCTAACCTAGCATCGGGCGAATTACTTCAGTTCGAACATATAGGTAACCTGAGTACAACTCCTGAAGATTACTATTCTATAGTAGATGGTAAAACCGCTGGTGTATTCGCATCTGCATGTTCTTGTGCTGGAATAATTGCAGGAGCCAATGATGATGTAATTGAATCATTAGAAAATTTCGGTATAGAGTTAGGCCGCGCATTCCAATTGGTTGATGATTTACTTGATCTAACGGGAGATCCTTCTATGGGGAAGCCAAAAGGTACTGATGTCCACGAAGGTAAAATGACATTACCATTAATTCATGCATTAACGATTCTACATGGAATCGAAAGAGAACAATTAGCAGATATTTTGAATAATTTCAGTAATGATAGGTGGCAAGAATTAACAAACTTACTTGCCAAGTCAGGTTCTTTCGATTATACTCAACAGTTAATTGTTAACCATGTAGATAGGGCATTAAGCCACTTAGATTATTTGCCTGAAAGTAATGCAAAAAAACTAATGACAGATATTGCTATAGAGTCCCAAAATAGGAGATTATAATTTATTAATTATGATTGTGGTGCCATTATGATTGAAGATGATTCATGGGATGTAATAGTAATAGGTGGTGGCCCTGCAGGTAGCACTACTGCGAGGTATATTGCTAAAGAAGGACTTAGGGTTTTAGTTATCGATGGCCGGAATCCTATAGGATCGCCATTACAGTGCGGAGAATTAGTGCCAAGTAATGATGAAATGAGGCGTTTGTGCCCAAATGTACCCAATATGGAAGATCTATTTAGGACACCAGAAAATGCTATTTCTAGGCGCACTGATGAAATGCACTTGGTACCTCCATCTGGAAAACCTCTAAAATACAATTTCGAAGGTTTAATTCTTAACCGTGTTAGGCATGATGAAGAATTAGTAAAATTAGCCCAATCACTCGGTGCACAATATTTATTGGGAAAACGTGTAGAAAAAATAGAAGGCACATGTGTTGAACTCAAAGACGGAACCAAATTGAATGCAAAGATAATAGTTGGAGCAGGAGGTCACAATGACCCACTACGTAAAAAACACTGGAACGTCACATCATTAAATATTCCTGTAAAATTTGTTTTAATGGATGGTGATTTTCATGATGCCGTCGAATTGCACTTTGGATCCCTAGCTCCAGGTGGTTATGCATGGATGTTTCCTAAAAAAGGTGGAGCAAATATCGGCTTGGGAATTCAAAGAGAATTTTCAAAAGGAAAGTCAATAAATACCCTTTCAAAAGAATTTATTTCAAAATATGAAGGTAATATAACATACAGAGGGGCAGGTTCTCTTCCGATGTCAGGGTCAATAAAATCATTTGTAAAAGATAATTACCTCTTAGTGGGGGACTCTGCTGGAATGGTTCTACCTTCAAATGGTGCTGGAATAACTATCGCCATGATAGGGGGGCGAATCGCAGGCCAAGTTATTTCAGAACATTTAAAGTTAGGGACTCCTTTAATCGAGTATGAAAATAGATGGAATACTCAAATGGGAAAGGTCATGAAAAATTCAAAAAGAGCATTCAGCCTAGGAAGTATAATTTTTAGATTACCTGATTGGATCATTAATATGCTATTCAATCGTTTTAGTAAACCATTTATTTGGAATGCTATTACCTGTAGGTCGTTATTTAAAATAATCTGATTATGGAACTGTAGCGGTCCATATGGTTGCCATGCCGGGAAATATGACCTTTCCTTTGACATTCTCAAAACCTTCTTGTTCGAGCATCCGCGTATATTTTTTGGTAGTTCCAAAACTAACATATGTTTTAGTTAACCATTTCCAAGGATGTTCTTTTTGTTTACATATTAATCTAGCATAAGTACCAACCCAATATTTCATCCAGATATATCCTAAAAATCCATGGAAAGAATTTATTTTCGCTGGATCTACGATTATTATTAACCCTCCAGGTTTTAGAACTCTTTTTGCCTCACTTAATCCCTTTCTTTTGTCATACCAGTCTCTAAATGAGAAAAGAGTACACGCTGCATCAAAGTAGTCCTCTTCAAACGGTAAGTCTTCAGCAGTACCTCTATGAAATTCCGCTAATGCATATCCCCTCTCCGTTCGTTTTTTATTCACTCTTGATTCTGCAATTCTTAGCATTTCAGGTATTGGATCGAGGCAAAATAGCATAGCACCCTCTACATCTTCTGCAAAACTACCTGGGCCACAACCTATCTCAATTATATTCCCTTCATCAGGAAGTAAGTTTCTGGCTCTTTTCCTCCATTTCTTAACTTGTCCCAAAGTAGCAAAATTATTTATTCTATCATAAACAGGTATGGTGGCTTCTAGATTACGTTGCAATTCTTTCCAATCTGATTCTCCGATTATCTCTGTATCCACATTACTCGTAGTAACCTCTCATATTTGGTTGGTTCCATGCAGAGATTAGATATTTAGGAGAGAAGCAAAATTCTACTCCTATGTAGGTTACCATGATAAACTACTCTTTGTTCCCATGCACATAGAAGGTATGTTAATGGGCAAAGAAGATGTTCTACGTGCAATTAAAGATGCAGAGAAGTCTGCTGCTGAAACGTTATTAAATGCTAATAAAGAAGCATCATCAATAGTCTCGTTGGCTCGTCAAAATGCTTCAGAAATTCTTAATTCAGGGCGTGCCACCTCTGAGTCAGATGCCCAAGTTTTACTTTCTGATGCACGTGAAAGTGCAAGTTCTGAAGCCAAGGTTGTTTCCACTGGCGGCCAAGTAGAACAAAAAAACATTCATGATTCAGGGCAGAAAAATCGAGATAAGGCTGCTAAAGTAGTAATCGATGCTTTTAGAAAATAATCCTAATGCCAGAGGTTGTCAATTATGTCCTCAATTAAGACACAAAAAATGGGTCGTTTAATCGCCGCTGGCGTTAAAAATAAAATTGATGATTTAATTGATGCATTGGCTTCACTTAATGCACTACATTTTATTGAATATGATGGGGCTGAGGAAGGATTTGAACTCGGTACTCCAAAAGATGAAGCAGAAGTAATCGGCAAACGTCTGAATCAACTTCGTTCTGCAGCCTCAATCGTAAACGTCTCCGGACCCGGTGAAAAAGTTTCAGCTGCCCAAGTTCGCTCAGATCTTGATGATTCTTTGACCCATGCTGTAGAATTATTACTGGAGAAAAGTACAAATTTAGATTCAGTTGAAAATAAACTATCTTCTTTAAAAGAAAATGTTGCAAATCTGGAACTATTAGCATCTCTGGGTATTGATGTTGAATTATTATCTGGTTATTCTAATCTTTCTTCATTTGTAGGTACTGTTACAGACTTAGAAATTTTTAAAGAAATTGAGTATGATAACATCTTTTTTGAAGGCTATTCCAATAAAAATAAAGTAATTGCAGTTTTTGTAAAAACGGAAAACTCTCACGCAATTCAATCCAAATTAAATGCCGTCGGCTTTCAGGCTGTTAATATTTCAACAAATCTAAAAGGAAATCCAAATAATTTACTTAAAGAAATACATTTAGAAATATTATCCCTTTACAAAGAAAAATCTTCACTTTCTAATGAAATAGACTCATGGTCTAATGAGTTCGGGCCTTCTCTTGTTTGCGCCTTAGAACTTTTGGAGCGAGAGCACGATATTCTAACTGCACCAGTAAAGATTGGTGTTTCCGAACATGCCTTTTTTATTGATGGATGGATTGAAATGTCTCGTTCAGAGGAAGTCAAATCAATATTATCCGATTCTTGCCTATATACGGAAGTTTCTCCATTTGTCATAGAAGCTGGTAATGGAGGGCATGGCCATTCAGATCATTCTCACAAACAAGAGATGCCGCCAATCGCATATAAAAATAGAAAGTTAAGTAAACCTATGGAGTTACTTACCGATGCAGTAGGAAGGCCAGCATATGGAAGAATTGATCCTACTTTATTCATGTTTGTAACATATCCAATATTCTTTGGAATGATGCTTGGAGATATGGCCTATGGTCTGATTACCATTTCTCTTGGCGTATTTATCATGAGTCGCGCAGACTCAAATGAAATGATGAACTTAGGGGGAAAATTCCTGGTATACATAGGATTAGCGACTTTTGGATTCGGTTACCTTTACGCTGAATTCGCAGGATGGGAAATAATTCACCCTCATCATCCTAATCCTGCCGAAGCTCTTTCTTTCTTGTATCCAGATGCTGCTTTATCTTCATCTCATGATTATTATGCTTGGCATAAATCATTGCCGTTTGGTGTAGAATTGGCTTATCCTTTCCATCGAGTTACATCTAATCTCGAAGATTTAATAATATTGACAATATATCTTGGTTTTGTGCATATTATATTTGGTAGATTAATAGGTTTCAGAGATGTATTATTCTACGGCACTGATCATGGTCATGTAGGTTTTCTGGCTGCATTTTTTGAACATGGTGTATGGATTGTTTTGCTCCTCGGTGGCTTTATGTTCTCATATGGTTACCTTGGTCCAAGTGAGGCAGAAGGCATGATGATTCCAGGAGCTGTAATTGCCATAACAGCAGTGTTTATGCTAATGTGGACTCTATATAATTATCATGGCATACCATTGGCGATAAGTTTAATTTTGGCACCAATCGAAGCAATAGGTATGATGCCGTCAGTAATATCTTATGTACGGATATTTGCTGTCGGGATCGTTGGAGTTAAAATAGCCGAAACGGGCAACATGTTGTGGGATCCAATGAAAGATGCCCTCTTGGAATATAATCCATTAGCTCTAGTATTATTTTTAGGTTGGTTATTAGTCCAATTATTCGCATGGGGCCTCGGAGTATTTAGTCCTAACATCCATGCAGCCAGGCTTCATTTTGTAGAATGGATGAGGCAATATTATGATTCTAGCGGAGAGGTATTCTTGCCTTTCGGTTTTCGAACTCGCCACGTGGAGGTTGAGTGATATCACATTCCAAGCTATTATGCTTAGAAAAAATGGAGGAAAAAAATATGAATAATAAAAATAAAATGAGTGGACTAAGTATGTTGCTAGCTTTAACATCAATTGTGATGATTGCTAGTGGAGTACAAGCTGAACAAACTGG
>CAJJBW010000006.1 GCA_905182515.1 uncultured Candidatus Poseidoniales archaeon
ATATATAATAATAATAATAATAATAATAATAATAATAATAATAATAATTGGTGAATATAGATGGTTGCAAATAAAATCACTAAACTAATTATAATTAGTATTTCTATGTTATCGATTTTAGTTTTAATGTTTCTAACCGTAGACCCAGAAATTCAATATTCAGTAGATGAAGTGATGGCTAATCCTGAAAAATTTGAAAATATAGATATATTCATGCGTGGAGAAGTAGATAATTCTAGTCTACTATCGGAGTCTAGTGTTTTCACTATATCAGGAGTTTATCACGGCATATTGGTGGATTATTCAGGCGCTTCATTACCTGATGGTTTTCAAGAAGGATTAACTGTAGCCGTAAAAGGTAAATTAGTTCAAGTTAATGATGATTGGAAAATACTTGCATCTGAAATTATTACGGGTTGCCCATCTAAATATGAAACAATTGACAATTCATAGGATGGATTAATTGATACGTTAAGCCTTCATGGAGACAACGGGCTAGGGGGAGCGTTGACGTGTTCTATAATTCACAAATCGTCGAAAATGGTGACCTGAAGTTCGAGGGCGGCGTAGACGAGCAATCGATGTCTCATCAGTTAACGACGATGTTTCGCCCCCAAGAGATCCATGTTGGTAGAATTTGCTTCCGAAGGGAAGTAATGACTACCTTACACCTGGGAACCAGGTCAGGCGCGGAAGCGAGCAGCCCGACTAGGAATAATGGATGCCTTGGGATAGCGGAGTTGAGGAGATTGATGATATAGCATCTTTAGTAACGTACGTCCACCGAGAACATGCCCACCCTACAAATTTTTTATTCCACTTAAATTACAAATTACTTTAAAATACTTTTCTGGAACAGGTTGTACTGATAATCTGCTCCCTTTCCTTAACAATGGCATACCCTCCAACATCGGATTTTCTCTCATTTCGGGTAAACCTATCTCTCGTGTTTTAATTATAGGTTCTATATCTACCATAAACCATCTAGGCTCTTCAGGGTTAGATTTTTCATCATAATATTTTGAATTAGAATCCCATGATGTAAAATCACCGTATGATTCTTTACATACTTTTGCTATTCCTGCAATATGTGGAGGTTTACAATTCGAATGATAGAATAATACTAAATCTCCTAATTTCATTTCGTCTCTCATAATATTCCTTGCTTGATAATTTCTAACTCCATCCCAATGAGTACTTCCGTCAGTAACTAATTGATTCCAAGGATAGCCGTCTAACTCACTTTTCATCAACCAATACTTAACCATGTATTCCTCAAGATGAACTTGTACATCAATGTTATTACTTACCATGCATCTTCAGTATTACCAAATATTAATGCCGCATCAATTACATCTATCTCTTCCCTTACAATTGCTCTTCTTATGCCAGCGCTTTTTACCATATTTTCCACTCCACCAGTTAAACCCCAATTCATTTTAACAAATAACGCATATATTGCTGGTAAGAGTAGCAATGCAGATAAAGCTGCAATTATCAGTAGTACAATTATAACTATTACAAACGGTTTAATAGCCGGTATTGGTATTAAGAACGCACAGGACATACCTGCAGCTGTCACGGTAGTTGCTTCAAACAAACTCATGCCAGTACTCGCACAAGCGGTTTTAATTGCATCTAAAGATCCTCCTAATTCCTTCACCCTATTGGCTATATGAATTGAGAAATCTACACCAACTCCAACAAGAATCGAACCTATCATTACAGTTACTAAATTTAATGGAACTCCATTAGAATCCATGACTATCCATTGCATTCCAACCGTGAATCCAACTGGTACTGTTGTCAATAAAGCATAACGTAAATCTCTGAATACCAAAGCTAATGTGAGCACTGTGAATCCTAGGGCGAAAAATAATGATGTCCATTGTGACCCCACAATCATTTTATTTATTTCAATTGTAATTGGTGCAACTCCAATGAGGTTAGTCGCATCAATTGAATTTTCACTTTTTCCTGCAGCATCAGTCTTTAGATTTATTTGATTGACAGCAACAGATGTAGATTTACTGTCTATAAATGGCATATCGATATATATCAAATTTTTATCGAAATCTGAAGATATGAAGAATTCTCTCATTTCATCTGTTAGTGTGTTATAGAATACATATAATAAGAAATTTTGGATTTGGCGCCCCCCATCATCTTCTTGTGCATCTAAAGTATCGAGAGCAGCCCAAAAAGATGCATTTCCAGAAGCCTCTCTATCGAATATTAACTCTGCTGCATCATCTATTGCATCTGGTAACGGTACATTATCCAATACGTCTAATATTGGTGTACCAGAAACGTTTACTCCAACTGCTATAGCTTTCATTAAGAAAACTACAGATACTGCACTAGTGTTTTCAATACGATCACACTCGGCTGCTAATTTCTCTATACTCTCTAAATTTCCATAAGGATGTTCTGCTGTAAATGAAAATGACGGCTCTGCTCCAATTGGTGCTTTTACAAGTATGAAACCCGGCTGGCCAGATTCAAACTCGTCTGAATATACTTTCATTTTTTTTACCGCACCTACTTCTTCTGGGGCCATGTCTAACAAATCTATATTTTCTTCAATATTTTGTCTAGATATTCCTGCTGATATTAACATTAATAATAAAAATACTGATAAACTGACTTTAGTCCAATTGACAGGTATCTGAACTGCTTTCATAAATAATTTAGGAGGAGGATGAGAGGGTTTTTTAAGATCAAGTAATAATGTTAAATTTGGAACCATTAACATAGTCATAATGTATACTACCACTATCCCTCCTGCTAATGACCAACCTACTGTTTGAATGGGCCTCATTGGAGTAAAAACTAGAGAAACAAATCCAATAATTGTCGTCATTGCAGATAAAAATACAGCCTTGCCTGTAGAATTTAATGCTTCTTCTATTTTTTCTCTAGGGTTTCCTTTAGCTTCTGCATATCTATTTGTTATGTGCAATCCATATGATACACCCAATGCTAATACAATTGGCCCAACAATAATTACAGTCATCGTTACTTCATAATTAGAAAATCCAATTATTCCTAATGTAATCCAAACTGAACATAACGTTGGTAGCCCAGATATTATCACTACCTTGATTCCCTGAACGAATCTAATTCTTCCAGTTTGTAATAAATCACAATGGAATAAAAATAGGCCAAATGCAACAGCGAGTGCTCCAACTGGAAAAACTGTCCAAAATAGCTTAAATGATTCTTCTGTAATCGCGTTCGTCAAAGGTGTAGGGCCAGTCAATGTCATTGATAAATTGCGGTCTTCCCATTTATTTTCTATTGAGATTTTATCAATTTCAAGTTGAGTTCTATCAATAATTCCACTTATTCCTCCTTCATCATCTACTCCGTCTCCATCTTTGTCTAAATTATCAGATATTCCTATTATAATTACTGCTCTATTCCAATGTTTTGCAGATATATTTACTAAATTACCTGCAGCATCAAATGTCCCTACATCTCTTACTAGTTTATCTAACGCATTTTGAGGCATTTCTTCTAGAATTCTATCTATTCTGTCTTGTTCTTCCGGAATTGCATAATTTCCAATAAGATCAGACTGTGCATCTATAGTTTCATTTGCAGTATCTGATAAATCTTGATTACCAGTAGCATCTGCTAAACCATTAAAAAATGCTTTTATTAACCTACCACCACTTGAATTAACTTCTTTTACAACTGTCGAAATAGATAAAACATAAACAATTGAATCTTTTTCACCGGCATCATTTCTGTGTTTATTTATACTTCTCTCGATTAAATCAATTTGGTCTAAAATTAATTTTTGAGTTACATTATAATCCTCCGATTCTACATATACTACCATTATATTCGTAGTCCAATTTTCCCCTACTTCCTGAAGGAGATTCTTAGAACTAGACGGATTAGTAGATTCTGGTAAATATACTTCCATTTCACCGTTAACGTTCAAAGCCCCTTCTTCATCACACCAAGTAGGTTCATATCCAGTTCGACAATCGTTTACTCCTGAATGAGTCGTGAAAAAGCCAGTAACTACAAGGCACAAAACGACGGTTAATGCCGGAAACATTGTGAGTAATTTGGTTGAGTTAGTGCCTCGGAACTTCCTCTTGATATTATTAGAATATTTATTAAAATTTAATACTACAGAATTTGGTTTGCTGCTTCCCATAACCATCTTCCCTAATATATCCTGTATGAATGATGTATTCAACCTCTCGTATATATAACTCACAAAATGACCATATTATATTATCAATAATTGACAACGGTCAAGAGTAATTGACTTTGCGACCTACTTGTATTGGAGGGCTAATCGTGAATAAACCTAAAATTTCAGAAAAGCGATGGTCTATTGATTTAGAAAAAAATATTCAAGAAAACCATTATGAAGAAGTAGGTAAATGCTACTCATTCGACTCAAATAGTAAAAAAGAATCCTTCGTAATAGATACTCCCCCTCCTTATCCAAGTGGAACCTGGCATATAGGCGCTGTCGCACAATATAGCATGATAGATGTAATAGCTAGAAGTCAAAGATTATTGGGTAAAGAGGTATTTTTCCCATGGGGAGTAGATAGAAATGGAATAAACATAGAATTCACAGTAGAAAAAAATACCGGTAAAAAAATGAAGACTTTTGAAAGAGGTAAATTTATTGATTTATGTGCAGAAACTATAGAAAAATATACTCAAGAGATGAGGAATACTGCTAAAAGGGTTGGATTATCATGTGACTTTGACAAAGAATATCTAACTGATTCACCGGAGTATAGGGCGTTAACACAATCTATCTTTGTAGAATTATTTAAAAAAGGAGAAATTATAGAGGACCTAAGGCCCAATATTTACGATCCCATTGAAGGAACTACTATCGCAGAAGCTGAAGTCCAAAGAGTAGAACGTAATACTAAATTATGTGATGTTAAATGGTTAACTGAAGATGATGAAGAGATCATTATCACTACAACCAGGCCGGAAATGATTTGTGCATGCGGAGTCGTAGTTGTTCACCCAGAAGATGAAAGATATCAAAAAATAATTGGTAAAAACATTAATTTACCTATTGCTGTCAATGAAAGACCTAACTTCGTTCAAATTCTTGCTCACCCATCAGTCAAAATGGAATTTGGTAGTGGTGTGTTAATGGTATGTTCTTTTGGAGACCAAAATGATGTCTCGATATTTAGAGAACTTAGATTAAAGCCTTTTCAGGCTATAGATTTAGATGGAAAAATGACCTTCTTATCTGGAGAACTATCAGGTTTAAATGTATACGATGCTAGAAAAAAGGCCATTGAAATTTTAACTAATAATGACAAGATTTCATCAATAATTGAACACAGCCAAGAAATACCAGTAAGTGAAAGGGGTAATAATCCTATAGAAATCATATTGTTAAAAGAGTGGTATGTACGACAAACTCATATTCAAGAAAGATTATTTGAATTATCAAATGATACAAATTTCATTCCAAAAAGGAATAAACAGTTTTTAAACGATTGGATGGACGGTATCTCAATAGATTGGCCTATCAGTAGACGTAGGTGGTATCACACTGAAATACCAATATGGTATTCAGAAGATGGAACCAAAGTAGTTGTTCCACCATCTGGAATATATGTTAGGCCTTGGGTGGATAAACCTCCAGAAGGTTCTGAAATATTAGATAGACTTACTCGTGATTTCATAGGTCATTATTATGAAAATTCTCATCAATTAGGTACTATTAAAGGAGAAGATAAAGTATTTGATACTTGGATGGATTCATCAAATTCCAATCTATATGTATCAGGATATAAAAATAACAAAAAACTATTTTCAAAATCATTTCCTACAGCATTACGTCCTCAAGGGAAAGACATAGTGAGAACTTGGTTATATTATACAATGCTAAAAAGTGCCCTTCTTTTCGATAAACCCGCTTTTAAAAATATCTGGATTGACGGTTTAGGAATGGATCCTTGGGGTAGGAAAATGTCAAAGTCTCTTGGTAATGGAATTGATGCAAATTCGGTTTTAGAATGTGGCGTAGGGGGAAAAACAGGTTCATGGAAAATTAAAGGTCCAAATGGAAAACAAGTTCAACTTAAAGCAAATAAGATTGGAAGTGAATGCTTTAGATTATGGAAAGCTTGTGATGCTCAAGTAGGCGACGATTTTCATATTAACCCAGAAGAAATTGAATCTAAATATTTTGGAGTATTGACTAAAATATTTAATGTAGCTAGGTTTGCAAGCCAATTTGATTCCCCAGAGGATCTAGATAATCCTCCAAATGATTTACCAATTGAAGATGTATGGATTTTAAATGAATTTGATGCCGTATTAAACAAAGTTAAGAATGCATGGGAAGAAATTGATATCTATACTGCAGCTCAAACAATAAAGAATTTTAGTACAGGTATTTTTCCCAGTCACTGGCTTGAAATGGCAAAAACTAGATTGTATGATTATGATATTCATGCTACATGGACCCTCCATAAGATAGTCAGAGATACACTGACTATATTTTCTCCCATATGCCCTTTCTTTTCTCATTTCTTGTCTATGAAGTTATACAATACTAGTGCAGTTACACAAACAATATTTCCTCAAACAATAATAAAAAAATTACCTTACAATTACGATAACCTAGATGGAATTACTATTCCACTAATGGATTTTAATTCATATATTTGGAAAATTAAAAAGGAAAATAATATTTCTCTTAAATCTCCAATATCTGATATTGAAATACCTGAGAATTTAGCCCAATTGAAGGAAGCATTAACAAAAATGCACAACTTAGAGTAATCATTAATTTAGCTGTGAATGTGGTTTTTTACCCTTAAAATAATCTATTAGTAACGTGGCCATTTCTTCTCCAATTCTTGCTTGGGCTTCAATAGTAGCCGCACCTATGTGTGGTGTTCCATGAAAATTTTCATGGTTAATTAAATCATTATTCACTGGTGGCTCAATTTCAAAAACATCCATGGCAGCAGATGATAAAATATTATTATTTAATGAATTTAAAACTTCTTCCTCATCGACTATGCCTCCTCTTGCACAATTTATTATATGTCTACCACATTTCACTCCATCATCTCCAATATCAGGCATCAATTTTATTCTTTCATCATTAACTAGATGGTATGTATCGTCCGAAAGGTTACAATGTATGGATATGTGTGTACAATTTTTAAAAACATCATCAACATTATTATGTAATTTACAATTATTATTTTTTGCTATATCTTTTGGTAAATAAGGGTCATAACAGTGTAAATTCATACCTAATATATTTGCAATCTTGCCTACTCCTTGGGCTATTCTACCAAATCCAATTAAACCTAAATTTTTTCCAGCTAATTCTGTTCCGCGCAATTCCTTCTTAGCCCAATTACCATTTCTTAAACTACGATCTCCTTTTGGAATATGCCTCACTGAGGACAATAAATGACCAATTGTAAGTTCAACAACACTGTGGGTAGATGATTGAGGCGTATTACATACTATGATCCCCATATTAGATGCAGTACTTATGTCAATATTGTCGACACCTACACCTGCTCTGCCAATAAATCCTATACCGCTGTTTTCATTTTTAGAAGATATAATTACTTCTTTTATCAATTTAGTAGCACTTCTAACTACTATCGCGTCATAATTTAGAAGAATTCCGGATTTTAATTCTTCTGGGGAACAATATTTTTCTACCACATTGTGGCCATTATCTATTAACATTTTTACTGCTTCTTTAGCCATTCCATCTGTTACAAGTATGTTGCCCATATAAATTCTGACAGTGTTTAGTTCAATGAAGTTTGTCTTAAATTGGGTAGTTTATTGTTAATTTAACCGCTTTATTATTGAGTGTGATGTGTCCAGCAGATTACGTGGTTGAATCGTTAGAGTCTCTATTTACCGCAGTGCTGATTTTGTTAGGTCCAGTTTTTTTAGCCATACCTGTTTCATTTGCATGGCGGTGGTGGGTAGGCATGGAACCAGAACAAGAAGGTTATAGGGAAAAAGTTCGTACTGTATTAGACTCCGGCATTCCTATTCGGAAATATAGGTCACAATTAGATGCTGAGGCTAGAAAAGTTCATCTTAATTCCGATAGGCAAGCCAGAATAGAATCTGATTTGTTACATCCTCTTAGATTACAACATTTTTTACTATTTCCTAGCCTTATTGTTTGGCCATTAGTTGGATTATTTGCAGCTATAATAACACTACCAATGATGCCTATGTTACGATTATTGGAATGGATATTAATTAAAAAATCAGTACTATCATGGGTTGCAAGATTAGTACAAAAACTAACTAGATGGGAAATTATAGGGATACCTCAACTTGATGATGGTGCTAAAGAATTAGATAGAGTCTTAACCTCAATTCATAGAATGCCCATAACGGTGTTTTTAGGTTTATTTACTTACTTGATTATTTCATATATGCCACTTAGTGTAAAAAACATTATGTTAGTAAGTGCAATTGTTTATATTTTTCTAGTCTCATTAATTTCCGTAATCAGAGCAGCTACTGCTAGTGCACTAGTATTCGCAGACCCTACTAATAGAAGATTAATTCCAATGGATACATTTGTTGAAAATGCTCTTGGACCGTGGGTAGGAGTAGGATTGCTTTTTTTATTATCTAGACAACTAATGTATGGTGGGCAAATTAGAACTGATCCAACATTGTCCGATCCTGTGGCATTTGCTATTAGTGTATTATTAGTACTCTATACTGCCACAATAATCGGCATAACGGTAGAATTAAGCTTCTTTAGATTAAGGGGTATGTCTGTCAGGAAGTCGTTTCAAATTCAAATGGTAGAAATATTTAAACCTACTTTATATTTATTTACTAGGCATAAAGGATCACTGAGATTATCTCCAGTTATGCCTTTATCAGAATGGTTAGAAAATGGAGAAATTTTAGATATAGAAATGTAGATTATATTTGTTGAATTTCAAACTTTATATCATCTTTAGTAATTATAATAGAGTCTTCAATATATTTGATTGGAATTACTCCTAAATGGACATTGTTTTCATTTTGTTCAAAAGAAGATTTTATTACAATTTTTCCACCTCTCAATATCGAATACTTAGATTTTTTTAATGGTAAGTTTGTAGTTATTTTAACAAGTTTTTTATTTATCTTACCTCTACTTTCTATTCTAGCATGAATTTCCTGACCTGGGTAACATCCTTTATCTAATTTAACAAGATGTTCCATATTTACTTCAAATGGAATGGAATTTTCTATGTCAAAATAATCTACTATTCCTAAATTAATTCTAATTTTATCCCATTCACTTGCTTCCATATTTTTAATATTATTATTTTTAAATATTTTTAAAACCTTATCTTCTTCATCAGACGGGATTAAAATATCTAAAATTTGGTAATTTTTTCCACTGGAAATTGTTAAAATCATATTACCATATTCTGTAAACTTATTATTTACAATACTTTCCTTATTAATTCCACACTGTTTTAGTATTGTGTCAATTATATTTCCTATTAATCTATAATGACAAATCCCATTATCTCCATTTGTAATTGTCATTTCTTCATTCCATGGGATTCCAGTTTGAATTAATTTTCTTATACTATTTCCATTTTTATTATTATTTGTAATTAGTATTTTTTCTCCAAAATTATATATTTTGAGATAATCAATAATTCTACCGTTTGCATGGCAAAACAAGGAATCATGTGTACGATATAAATCTGAATCTTCTACTTTACTAGTTATTAACTTTTGAAGGTGAAGTAATGCATTAGCCCCACTGAGGACTGTTATTGAAGATTCGGATAGAATATATTTTCCATCAGGATACGAAAAACTAGTCAAAATAAATTACACACCTTAACCGAAAGACTGGCCACAACCACATTCTCTATCGGCACTGGGATTTTTAATTTGAAATCCTCCACCCATCAAAGTATCTTTGTAATCTAATTCAATCCCATTTAACAATGCACTATCTTTATTATGAATAAGTATCGATACTCCATCTACATCAATCCTTTGAAATGTATCATCCTTTGGATCTTCTGTAATTTTCATATCATATAAATATCCTGAACATCCTCCAGATTCTGCGCTAATAATTAGAACGTGTGTATCGTCGTCATTATTCATCGAAAGTTTCATTGCATTCCTTGCTGAATCTGTAACGTTTATTTTTACATCTATTATTTCTATCTCATTAAAAACTGGTAAAGAAAAACCAGCCCCATCAAGTAATCCCATACGTCACCCTACGGATGGTGTTATTTGAATAATTGTGTGAGATAATACTCTTACCTATTAATAATAACGTAAAACGTTCTGCGAGTATACATGAAAGGATTAGAAACTAGGTCAATTGTTAGTATTACTGACAAAACCTTCGTTAGAAAATTAGATGTCGTGTGCGTGGAATCTCCACTATCATTAATATTAAAATTTAAAGGAATTGAACATTCATTGGGCCTTTTAATGAGAACTCCGGGGGATGATCATAATCTCATTAGGGGACTTTTATATTCAGAAGGAATTATTTCTGTAGGGGCAGATATAAATGAAATTCTTACAGAAGGAGACGATTATATTGTTATACTATCTGATCATATAAATTTTAATCCGATAGAACATGCACGTAAATTGACAATGACATCATCATGTGGAATCTGCGGAAAGGATTCTATTTCAAATTTAATACATATGCATGGGCCAACGTTATCTGAAGATATGCAAATAGATATGAGTATTATAGGCACTAGTCTGACTTCATTGCAAAATGGTCAAGAATTATTTACTGATACAGGAGGAACACATGCATGTGCTAGGTTAGATTCAATTGGGAATTTAATATCAATCGGAGAGGACGTTGGAAGACATAATGCTATGGACAAACTTATTGGAGGGGCATTAAAAAATAATTTAGTTCCCATTAGAGAAGAAATATTAATAGTTTCTGGCAGAGCATCATTTGAATTAGTTCAAAAATCACTACGAGCTGGATTTCCAATAATGATTGCATTAGGTGCACCAAGTACTCTGGCAGTTGATATGGCTATGGAACATGGGATGACGTTAATTGGTTTTGCCAAAGAAAACAAAATTACTGTTTTTGCTGGTTCCAACAGAATCTTGGGCCAAGAAAGATAAATGATGAAAGAAGTGATGTATGGCATACTAGTTTCAACAGATATGAGGGACCACGTCAGTGTAGTCACACCTTACGAAATTAAACCACCTAAAGTTACTAAATCTAAATCTGTTGCTGCCGGAATTCCTGGAGTATTAGCCTCTTTAAATCATAGTCTTGAAAATGGTCTAATTTCCACTATTTACAATCTCACAAAAGTAAATCGGTTTCATGGGTTTGATTGTCCTGGATGCGCATGGCCTGATCCAGATGACCATCGTTCTAGATTTGAATTTTGTGAAAATGGGGCAAAAGCAGTAGCTGATGAGCGTACTTCAAAAAGAGCTAATCCTATATTTTGGTCCAAATGGCCCATAGGTAAATTATCTCAAAAATCCGATCACTGGCTTAATAGTCAAGGTAGAATCACGAATCCAATGATTCTAAAAAAAGGAGAATCACATTATGTAGAAATCAGTTGGAAGGATGCATTTCAATTAATTGGAAAGGAACTATCTGAACTAGAAAAACCTGATGATGCAATTTTTTATACCTCTGGTAGAACAAGTAATGAGGCCGCTTTTTTATGGCAATTATTTGCTAGATGGTTTGGCACTAATAATTTACCTGATTGTTCTAACATGTGTCATGAATCATCTGGAATCGCATTGACGGAGTCTATAGGGATTGCAAAAGGAACTGTCAAATTAGAGGATTTTAAAAAAGCAGATTTAATTATGGTCATAGGTCAAAACCCTGGGACAAATCATCCTAGGATGCTTTCTGCATTAAGTGATGCAAAAAATAATGGATCATCTATAATGAGTATTAATCCATTAAAAGAGACTGGCATGGTTAAATTTAAACATCCTCAGAAACCATTAGATATTTTAGGAACTGGAACTGTCATATCTGATGAGCACATTTCTGTAAAAATTAATGGAGATATGGCCCTTTTCAGAGGATTTTCTAAAGTTATTTTAGAAGGCGATGCACATAATTTAAATTTTATAAGTAAATATACTAATGGATTTAAGAATTATTTAACTGAAGTTAATGATACTACTTGGGAAGAAATAGAATTTCATTCCGGCATAGATAAATCTGAAATTATTAGACTTGGAAAAATCATATCTAATTCAAAATCTACTATTGTATGCTGGGCCATGGGATTAACTCAACATAAAAATTCAGTGTCTACAATACAAGAAATTATCAATTTTCAATTATTAGGTGGCCATATTGGAAGAGAAGGTGCTGGTATTTGCCCTGTAAGGGGGCATTCAAATGTTCAAGGAGATAGAACGGTAGGCATCAATCATAAACCATCTAAAAAATTTCTGAAATCACTAGAAAAACATACTGGAATAAAGGCACCAATGATCCACGGCGTAGATACAGTAGAGGCGGTTAAATTGATGAATGCCGGGAAAGAAAAAGTATTCATATCGATGGGGGGTAATTTCTTATCTGCAATGTCAGATACAACTGTCACAGCAAAAGCATTACAATCTTGCAAATTAACAGTTCAAATTTCCACAAAACCCAATAGATCCCACTTAGTAACTGGTCAAATAGGTCTTATTTTACCTTGTCTTGGTAGAACAGAGTCAGATGTATCCATTAATGGGCAACAATTTGTCACTGTGGAAAATTCCATGGGAGTAGTTCATTCTTCCCGTGGAACCTCTAAACCAGCTAGTAAATATTTAAAATCAGAAGTCAGCATTGTGACAGGTATTGCCTTGTCGTTACAACAATATCATTCAAATTCTAACATAAACTGGTTAAAATTTTCTGAAGATTATGATGAAATAAGGAATTTAATAGAAAAATGTATTCCAGGATTTGATGAATATAATACTCGTGTGAGAGAGAAAGGAGGATTCTACCTCCCTAATCTTCCTAGGGATAAAACTGAATTTGAAACCTTATCTAAAAAAGCTGAGTTTATAACTCATAAAATTACCTCTAAATCTATTGAAGATAATAAATTTGTCATGATGACTATCAGATCTCATGATCAATATAATACCACTATATATGGCCTTAATGATCGCTACAGAGGAATTTATAATGGTAGAAGAATTATAATGATGAATCTTGAAGATATGGAAAATCTAAATCTAAGTCAAATGGATCAAGTTGACATAACTTCTCATTTTAATGGTAGAGAGATTACTGCAAGAAAGTGGTTTGTAATACCTTATGAAATCCCAACAGGTAATGTCGCAACATATTTTCCAGAGTCAAATATTCTAATACCACTAGATAGCGTCGCTGATAAGAGTAATACTCCTACAAGTAAATCAATAAGCGTTTCAATAATTAAATCCGTATTATGATTGGGGCATTCTTTTCTTTTGTTCCCTTAATAATATTTTACAACGATTAATTTGTGTTTTGCATAATTCAACACCATCATTTTCCAAACCTCTACTTATTGCTTGTTCGAAGCATTTTAAACCATCTTCATACAATTCTAGATATGCATATGATTGGCCCATGTTATATAATGTCCTTCCGGATAGTAAGTTAGGTGCCAATGATATAGCGGCGTGGTAGGCCAATATACTCTCTGAGTATTTATTCATATTGTAAAGTGCATCACCTCTGCCGTTTTGGCATCTTACTCTTAATTCTAATTCATCTCTAGGGCATCCTCCTATTGCCTTCTCAAAACAAGTTAAAGCATCTTCACTTTTATCCTCACTTAGAAATGTCGTACCTTTATTATACCATTCTATTGATATATTTACCCTTTCATTATCTATTTTATTTAATTCAGGACTTAAAGTATTTTTAGCTATTGATTGTTGCATAACCGAAGTTTCAACTGCATCATTCGTAATATTAACCTTATCATTAATGACTGATTCTCTCTTCAGTGATTCAGCCCTCTGCGAACATTGAGAAGATTTCTTTTCGTATCCAGCCAAATTCAAAGATTCTGCTAATCCAAGCCAAACTTCCACTGATTGTGGTTTGTGTTCTAATATTTTTTTCCACAATTTCACCGATTCTAAATAATTTCCAGATTTTGTTAATTCTTTAGCGATATCTTCTTCTGTTTTGCCAGTATTATTACTCTCCAACAGTTCTAACAAATCATCATCAAAATTATTTAATTCCCCTGTAACATTATTTTGTATTTTATTTTCGTCCGAATCATAATCAGTTAATACTTTATATTCATTATCGATTAATTCTTCCGATTCAGATACGGGAATTGCCATCAATAACGGACCCACGTTTTTTGGTTCAATTGGACTTAAAGAATTGTTGGTAATATCTAGAAGAATTTCCATTTCTGGGTAAGTAATAGTAGCTATTTGAGCATATTCTAAGGACTTTTCCGGATTAATTTTTTCCAAGAGAATAGCTAAATTAGCCATAGTCGGAGGGTGATTTGGTGACAATAAATTGACTCTATCAAAAGAATCGATTGCTTTCAAAATTTCATTAATCTCGACGAGGACTACTCCTTTGCAAAACCACGCTGTTATATTTTGGTTATTATTTTCAATAACTACATCAATTAACTGTAATGAAGCATCATAATTCCCCTCAAAGAACAACTTTTGAGACTCTTTAATTAATTCTTCAGCATCTATTGCCGACTCGGACTCACCCATATCCACATATAATCGTGCAACACATACCGAATAAGTATTTTCAAATATTGCATTAAGAATGGTTTGAATAATCAAACGCCCTGCCGAGGCATATGACACAACCAATACGTATCATGGGGATATGTGGATCTTATGGTCTAGATTCTGCCAATGGGTTGATGATAGAGTTAGTATTAGAACAGTGTACAAAGTTAGGTGCTGAAGTCATAACATGGGATAACAGGGCTAATCCATTACCTTTTGTAGGGGAAGACGGTTGCTGGGATAATGAAAACGTCAAATTATACAAAGATATGGCGAATTCTGCAGATGCATTTATACTTTCTAGTCCAGAATACCATGGGACAATGAGTGGAGTTATGAAGAACTCCTTGGATTGGTTATCATTTGATCAAACAACTGGCAAGGTTTTTGGTTTAATTAGTACACTTGGCGGGCAAGCGAATACAACAACATTGAATCATATGAGGACATCAGTTAGATGGATACATGGTTGGGTAATCCCTGAACAACTAGTAATTGCTAATGTTAAAAGTACGTTTTCAGAAGATGGTAAAATATTGGACAGTGCACTAAATGACAGAGTAATTAAATTTTCTGAATCATTATTCAATAATACCATGAAATTATGCAAATAGGTGATTTCTATGCCAATATTACCTCCAGGTTCGGAGTTTTTATTACTTATTTGTGCAATATCTAGCGTAGTAACATGGTGGTCTGTAAACATATCAAGAAGTTTGGAGTTTGCAAAATTCTTTGCTTGGTTTGGAGTGTCTGCAATGATTTCATTATTAATTTGGATTTTAGGAAGTAATTAGATGAAAATACACGGTGATTTGTTACCGGTTAGATTACCTGTTTCATGGATATCAGATTCAAATAATAAGATAATAATAGAGTATGAAAAGAAATTTTCTAAATTAGAAAGATTATTATCAATAATTCTTAAATCTCCTAAAACTATCAAAAGGCCATTAGATGAAATGAATTCTGAATTATGGCTCTTGATGGATGGTAATAATGACTTAAATAATATTATAGAAAAAATGACAAATAAATTTAATGAACAGATAATTCCGGCCGAAGATAGAATAACAGTTTCTATATTACAATTTATGGAGTTAGGATTGGTGACAATAGTAACAGATTTTGACCAAGTAAATTGGGATATTAAATTAGACTGACGTTATTCGAGGGTTTCCATCCTAATCCTTTCATCGTTTTTTGATTTATATGAGGCTGAAAAATATATTGTCATTGGAATAAATAGTAATAAGAAAAAACACCCTATTAAAGTAGCTAAACTGTAAATAGACTCTTGTACTGGATTTAACTTAAATTCTTCAATGGATACAAGTTCATGAGAAACATATTCAACATTTATTGATACGCCATCATTAGATATAATTTTCCCATCATCATATATTTTTAATGTCCAAGTAATGGTAGATTTTTCATTATTTATTATTTTGTTTGCACCTAATTCAGCATTACTAATATTACTACTTTGTAGGTACCCAAGTCCTTCAATAGGTAAATCCAATGAAACTCTACCTCTTATAATTTGAATATTTGGGCCATTAATTTGAATAATGTGTGATGATGCTAAAGAGCATGATTCAGAAACATCAGAAAATCCCTCATCTTCACAATTAAATATTTCTTCACCTGCTATTCCTAATAATGGAGAGTAATACCATTCAACTCCAGAAGCTTCAACAACTAATATACTCGTGTCATTTACAACGCCTTCTATTGATATGTTGATCCAAGTGATGGCTTCACGAGAGGTAAAATACCAATTTGCCATTCCGGGGTCATTATATTCTAAGTCAGGATTTTCCGACTCATTAGTAGTAGTATAGCCATAATATTCAGAATCCATTGTATTAGAATAAACGGCATAAGATAGTATAAGAATTAGAACCAACCCGGTGCCAATCATGGTCCGAAGCATATTAGGATTCTTCGCTAAAGCTTTCTTCATGATACCCCACAATAGAACCATTTATTGAAACCTTGTTTTGATGCAATTATGGAATTCAATCCCATGGTTACAGTCATCACGATTAAATAGACTCCCTAAGACGGCAGGTCAGAATAGGTGAGGCTTTGACAACGTACAATGATATTCCCGCAGATATGTTAATTGAGGCATTAGCAGAGCATTTGAATACAATCAAATCTATTTCTGCACCAGAATGGGCGTCCTACGTCAAAACTGGGACTCACAGAGAAAGACCTCCAGAACAAGATAATTGGTGGGCTGTTAGATCCGCTGCTATTCTTAGAAAAGTAGCCTTCAAAGGACCAATTGGTGCAAATCACATGGCTCAAGAATTTGGAGGTCCAAGAGATAGAGGAGTAAAACCTAACAGGGCTGCAGCAGGTTCACGTAACATTGCTAGAACTATTTTACAACAACTTACTGAAGCGGAACTCGTAAAAAGTTCTTTAAATGCATCAGGTAGCGTAAATTCCGGAAAAATACTAACCCCAGAAGGCCATAAATTGATTAATGCAGTTGCACATTCAGTCAGGCCATTAGCAGAGGAAAAATATCCTGGACTTTCAAATTATTAATAGGTGATTAAATGGCTAGAGTAAAACCGTATGCTAAAAAGAAGCGTTTAATTAAGGTAACCAACCAAAATCGTCGTGTTCCAGTGTGGGTTATGCTACGCACAAATAGAAACACTAGTACACATCCTAAAAGACACATGTGGCGCAGATCTAAATTACAAAGGTGAATTATATGGCTGAAGTTAGAGAATTTATTATCCCATTGAGAGCAGCATGGACTGTTACACGCCCACACAGAGCTAACAGAGCAATTGCTGAGATAAAGAAACATATCTCACAGCATATGAAAAAAACAGATGAAGAAAGAGTTTGGATAGACGAAGAAATTAATCAATACATATGGTCTAGAGGAGCGCAAAAACCACCTCGAAAAATAAAGGTTGTATGTACGAGAGAAGAAGGTTTCGATATGTTAGAAGTTAAATTAATGGGGGAATAATATGGGTAATATTAGGCCTTCATTTATTAAAATTAGAGCACTAAGACTTGTCGAAGATTATCCTGATAAATTCAACGGAGATTTTGAAAATAATAAACTATATGTTTCAATGTTCACAGATCTAGGTAATTCTGAGGGTAAAGAAGTGACAAATAAAAAAATGCGTAATTGGATTGCTGGATATATCACCAGATATAAACAGCGAAGGGTTGATTGAATAACTACTCACCACGATAAAGTGAGTATCTATGGGTGAAAGGCTAGATGTACCTATTCCAAAATCATGCAATAGAATCTGTATAGTATTAGTTAAACCTCAATTCGATGGCAATATTGGTGCAGTTGCTCGCTCAATGCTTAATTTTGGAATATCAGATTTAAGAATTGTGGGCAGAGAAAATAATTGGTCTGAGGAAACACGAAATCGTGCCAAACATGCACAATCAGTGTTAGATAAATCAAATTCATTTGATTCTATTGCCCGGGCTACTCATGATTGTTCCTTAGTTGTTGGAACTTCAGGTAAAAGAGAATTTGGGAGTAAAACATCATTCAGACACTTTATTGATCCAGAAGAATTGCCAGCTAGATTGGAGAATACTGAAGGTAAAATAGCTATTATATTTGGCCCAGAAGGCATAGGTTTACTAAATGAGGAATTACATCAATGTGATTTATTCATTTCTATACCTACATGGGAAGGTTATCCGATTATGAACCTAAGTCATGCAGTTTCTGTAATTTGTTATGCGTGGTATCGTACTTTAGATCATGATATATCAGATCGGTTATTGTTGCCTGAATTACGGACTCAATTAAAACATGAAATTAATAGATTAGTTAAATTAATGCCAGCAAAAAATCATTCTAGAAAGGGGATTGAGGAAACTCTATTCAGAGTCATAATGAGAGGATTACCTAAAGATGACGAAATTCATAGATTATTGGGTGTCATTAAAGAGTCTGCTGATTCCTTTGAAAAGAATTAAATTCTATAAACAGCTAATGATTTTGGAGTTTCTCTTACATGCATAGCAATTAATTTTAACTTATTTCCATATCTGGATTTAATGTAAGGATTTATTTGTTCAAATCCCCATTTAGCTAAATTTTCAGCCGTAGGAATAAAATCTAATTTTATTGTCCTATGATTTTCACCCATCAAATCTAAAGCTCTAATACACTCATCATCCCTATTATACACAATAAAAGAATGATCTATTACGTCATGTATATATTTATTTAAGATATTTGAAACATCTGAAAAATCAATCAACATACCTTCATCTGATACACCTGGTTCAGTTACTAGGTCACCTTCAATTTCGGCCTCAAATCTATATCTATGGCCATGCATATGCCTACATTTACTTTTATGATTTGGGACTCTATGTCCGGTATCAGTCTCTACATATCTACGAATTATCGTTGGCATTATTTATTCTCCTTGAAATCTAAACTTATGGAATTAATACAATATCTATTGTTACCATATTCATTGGGCCCATCATCAAATATATGCCCTAAATGAGAATCACATTGTGAACACCTAACTTCGACACGTTTCATTCCATGGCTGGTGTCAATCACCTTCTTAATTTTAGCATCACTATGTTCACTGTGGAATGCAGGCCATCCGCAATTAGAATTATATTTCATATCTGAAGTGAAGAGCAATATATTGCAATTGTAACATCTATATTCTCCTTCATCGAAATGATCATCATATTTCCCTGTAAATCCTCTTTCTGTACCATTATTTCTAGTTACATGATGCCTTAATTCTATTTCTAATGCATTTTTTAGTATTTCTTCCCAAGGTTTAACGTACTCTATGGGGTCTATTCTACCTATAGAATGGAATGCCAATATTCTTTCAACATCGGAACCACTTTTGCCACTTGATCTTCCCTTGCTATCTGGATTATAGGATGTTATTGTATTTGCAAAAATTGTATCAAAACTGATGCCTAAGATCTGACATGATTTCAACGCATCTTCCAATATATATTTTTTATTTCCTTCGATGAATGGTAGATAAAAAGAAACTTTCTCTGAATCCCAATTACCTAATGAAAATGAATTATTTATTGATTCATAAAATTCTGGCCTACAATCAGGATAAATTGTATGATCTCCAGAATGTACACCCAATGCTATTTGGACGTCAGTGTTATGTAAATTTGATAATGATATAGCATAGCCATAAAGGATAGAAGAGAATATTGCATTTCTATTAGGGACTACAGTTAATTTCATTTGATCTTCTTCATAATGGCCTTCTGGAATATTAATTTTAGGATCTGTTAACGCTGAACTTAATAAGTTCATTGCACTTGTTAAATCTATTATTTTATGATCAATTTTATGGCCATTTTCTCTCAAGAACATTATATTATTTTTAGCTTTAATTAATTCTAATTTATGTTTTTGCCCGTAATCAAAAGATATGCAACTAACCTCGTAACCATTAGATAATAAATTAATTAACAAACTAGTGGAATCCATTCCTCCGCTTAAAGATAGGATTGCTCTCATTAATCCACCCCCATCCATTTATGTGTTTGAAGTGATAATCTCCATTCAGGATTATTTTTTACAATATCTTCACATATTGTAAAATTCTTACCATTCCATTCTATTGTTTCATTTTCAAAGTAACATGGTTGAATATATAAGTGATCAAAACCAGTCTTTAATTCATCATAAATAACTAAGTCTTGACCACAATAAACTACCTTTAATTCATTTCCTTTACGTTGTATAATTTTAGAGTTAGGATATAATTGATCTTTAGGAGATACGCATATCCAGTCTATTATATTAGGAACTGGAATAGTACCATTAGTCTCTACTGACAACGTTACATCATATTTTTTTAATTCTTTTCCAATTGTATCAAGATCTTGTAAACAAGGTTCCCCACCTGTGAAAATTACTCTTTTACAATTGAAGGATAAAATTTTCTTTACTATGTCATCTAGAAACATCTCTTCATAATCTAGAAAATTAGTATCACACCATTCACACCTTAAATTACAATTTCCAAATCTAACAAAAATATGAGGTACTCCTGTATGATATGCTTCACCTTGTACCGAGTAGAATATTTCTACTATTGGATATTTTATCATATTAAACACTCCTAACTATTTCATTCCAATAAGTTTTAATAATTCACTTCTAGCTTCCGGTTTTTTCAAAAATACACCTTTCATTGTTGACGTTGTCATTATGCTGTTTTGTTTCTTAATTCCTCTACATTTCATGCAACCATGTGATGCGTTGATTATTACAGCCGCACCTAATGGATTCAAGTATTTTTCCAAATCATCGGCAATACACTTTGTAATTCTTTCTTGGTTTTGTAATTGTCTGGCATGTTTTTCTACTAACCTAGCTAGTTTACTAATTCCAACGATTCTATCTATTGGTATATATGCAATATGCGCAGATCCACTAAAAGGTAGCATATGGTGTTCACATGTTGAATGAAACTCTATATCTTTTAACAAAACTATTCCATCATATCCTTCAGAATTAAATGTTGAATTTAATATTTCTTTCGAACTTATTTTATATCCGGCATATAATTCTTCATAAGAATCTATCACTCTTTTTGAGGTATCTAAAACTCCTTCTCTAAGATTACCGTCTATATTCTCAATATATCTTACTAATGTTTCTATAGCACTTTCTGCATCAATTTTATTAGGTATTCTACTCATAATTCTATCTCCTTCCGTGATATTGATCTATGGCATCTAACTGGTCTAACATTTTCCTACATGCTGTTCTAATAGAATCAGCAACTGAAATAAATTTCTTTGTATCACCTATATGTGTTTTTAAATCATTCAAAATTTCTTCAGGCATGTCTAAACTTATCTTTGGCACTTCTTTATCGCAGAGTATTTGTCTAATAAATATTACCAGAGTAATACCGGAGTATTATTTAATTTTATAATATCATCTTTTACTTTCAATTAAAACATCTAAATCTGGATAGTTATTCATTAAAGAACTAACTTTCTCCTTTAATCTCTTTAGTTGCAAGCCTGCTTCCTCACTAGTTACTCCTTGGGTTAATAAATTAGAAATTAAAGATAACCCGCCTTGAATTATCCCTGCATCTAAGAATGCATCATTAGAAATTTCTCCTGTAGCCCTTAAGATCTCTAAAGTATTTTGTAAGTAAATTACTTCAGCATTTAAATGTTCAATTTTGGAAATATCAAGATAATTTAAACCTTCTAGAATGGTCTTCATAGGCGACCGGCTGATTGATTACTTTTGATTATTTGTAATTTTATGCTGTATTAATTCTATCAACACACCACCTGTAGAATTAGGATGTATGAAAGATATTAATCTTCCATCTGCTCCTTGGGTAGGGATTTCATTGATGATCTTTATACCGAAAGATTTGAGTTTAACAATTATATCAATTATATTATCCACACAGATTGCTATTTGTTGGATTCCCGGGCCATTATTGACCAGAAACTTTCCAATAGGCGTATCTTTTGACAAAGGTTCTAATAATTCTATCTTTGGACCCTCTGATGCACTTAAATATTGTACTTTTACTCCTTGGTCCTCTACAATATGTTGACCAGATTTTTTAAAACCCAATAATTCCCAAATGGTTATACTATCAGTTATGGAGTGTGTTGCAATACCTATATGATCAATATTTATTTTATTCATTTAAACACCACTTGGCGATACCCATGTACCGAAAACATCCCTCATAACTCCATTGATTTCCCCTAATGTTGCTTTGGACCTTATGGCATCAATTATGGATTCCATTATGTTTTCTTCAGAATTACAGGTATCACGTAAATTTTGTAAAGCCTTTTTAACAATTTTATCGTTTCTATTTAATTTAAAATTCATTAATTTTTCGATTTGATTTTGCGTAGCTTCAATTTCAATCTTTTGAGCTTCCAGAGTCTTATCTCCCTCACTTACATGTTTATTCACGCCTATGACATTTATATCCCCTGATTCCACTCCCTTGAGATGCTTCCAAGCACTTTCATGAATAATTCTTTGTTGATAACCTGATTTTACACAATGCATCGCTCCTCCTAATTTAGCAATATCATCCATTATTATTTTTGAATCTCTAATTAAATTATTCGTCAGATCATCAATTACTTTAGAACCATTGAAAATATTGGGAAAATCTATTACACCTATTTCAGATTCAATTATCTGTTGAGTTCTTAGAGCGATAGTAACGGCATCATCAGTTGGCAATCCAATAGCCTCATCATAACTGTTAGTATGTAAGGACTGAGTGCCCCCTAAGACTGCAGATAATGCCTGAAACGCTACTCTTATTGTATTGTTCATTGGTTGTTGAGCAGTTAATGTGACACCTGAGGTTTGAGTATGAAATCTTAGCATAGAAGATTTTGGATTTTTAGGATTATAATCATTCATAATATCAAACCACATTGTTCTAGCTGCTCTAAATTTACATATCTCTTCAAAGAAATTATTATGGCAACCGAAAAAGAATGAAACTCTTGGAGCAAAATCATCGACTTCTAAGCCGCTATCTATGGCACTTTGGACATAATATAGGGCATTGGACAATGTTAATGCTATTTCTTCAGTAGCCGTACAACCAGCCTCTCTAATGTGATATCCACTAACAGAGATAGTATTCCATTTTGGTATATTTATATTACACCACTTCATTAAATCTGTAGTTAATCTAATGGAATGTTTTGGGGGAAATATGTATAATCCTCTGGCTATATATTCTTTTAATATATCATTTTGGACTGTACCATTAAGTTTATCACGAGGTATTCCATTTTCGTCTGCTAAAGCTACATAAAGTGCTAGTAACGTAGTAGCAGGAGCATTTATTGTCATTGATGTAGAAACCTTAGAAAGATCTATTTTATCGAATAAAATTCTCATATCTTCTATGGAGTCTATTGCTACGCCAACCTTTCCAACTTCACCTAATGACATATCATCATCAGAATCAAGTCCTAATTGTGTCGGTAAATCAAATGCAACTGATAATCCAGTTTGACCTTTGTCCAATAACTTTCTAAATCTCATATTAGTTTCACTGGCGGTTGAAAATCCAGCATATTGCCTCATAGTCCATACTTTTTCTTGGTACATTCCGGGATAAATTCCACTTGTGTAAGGTGGTTCACCTGGTGACTCCGAGTTTGACATGTATTGGCGGAAGTAGTAACTTGACATGAACAATGCGATTAATGTTGGTGTCCATGAGCACCATGAGCATGCTTATGAGATACTTCTTCTTCGCTTCCATCCCTTATTTCAGTAACCGTTACTACGAATTTTAATATTTTTCCAGCCATAGGGTGGTTAAAATCTACGTTTACTAAATCATCGCCGACTTCTTTGATTGTAAATTGCATTGGGCCATTATCACTTTGTGCTTGAAACATCATTCCTTCTTCTAATTCTTCTGGAAACTGGTCTCTTGGCATTTCTTGTATGGCTTCTTCATTTCTATTTCCATATGCATCTTCAGGAGTTAAGGTAAATTCCCTTGTTTCATCTATTTCTGCACCCATTAATTCTCTTTCAAATCCTTCTATCATATTTTTATGACCTACTAAAAATGCCATAGGATCTCTATCTTTACTTGAATCGAACACTTCTCCACTATCGGGAAATGTTCCTGTATAATGCACTGTTACTACTTTATTATTTTCTACTTTAATATAATCACCTTCTTGTTGTATAATTATCTATTATTTTAGATAATGACTTGTGTTGTTTTTCATCCAAGATTCCTTCGTCTCTTTTCTCATCGATGTATTCTCGAGCTTCTTTAGTGGATTGCCTCTCACCTTTAGCCCATATACTAGCTAATAAATTAGATCTATATTCTTCAACCACATTTAACTTAATCAATAAACTCCTCATCTCATATTTATATTCCATATGTTTGCTTCTATCTAACCTTTTTAGTCTAGCAGCTGGTTGATAATTCTTCTGTCGAGATTTTCCTCTTGGTTTTCTTACAATTGGTTTAGGAGCAGTTTTTGCTTTGGTTATGCTAACTTTTGTAATTGATATTTCATTGGCTCTTAATCTACTTTTTTCAATTAGTTCAAGAGCCTTTGTACTAGGCGCAACTTCTTCTTCAGTAACTAATATTTCTTTCTTCTTCTTTAGTCCTATGCCTTTTATTGGTGATTTTCCTAAGATTTGTTGTTTTACTACTAAATCTACATCTCCGGTAGTATCTTCTAAAACATTATCTTCTTCTATTATTTCTTCAGTTATACCATTTTCAACTACTTGTGAATTAATGGTATTAGTTTCATCTAATATTGGGTTGGAAACAATTTTTTTTTCAGGTATAGGGATGGCGGCTGAAGGCGGTCTAACTGTAGATTTTTTGATAGTATGTTGTTTTCTCTCAACAACCGGTTTTTTAATCGGTCTCGGAGGCAAATTCCCTCCAAATACGTTACGAGGTTCGACCTTAGGCCTCTTTCTACGCTGCACTGTTCAATCAATCTCCAATCTTTCGACTTAAGAGGCTTTGATAAGGCTTTTTAATCCCATATTATTTCAGTATGGTCGGTCCTTAACATGGAATTAATACCACTTTCATCTAAATCAGTACTAAAACCAGCATTATAGAGTAGTCGCCCTAATTCGGCTATCATTGTACCATTATCAACACAAAACTTTTTATCAGGCCAGAATGCTTTTGCACCTCTCTCTTCACACATAATTTTGGCCATTTCTCTTAATCTAGAATTACATGCCACTCCTCCTCCTAATAATAATTCAAATTTACCAGTATGTGCCATGGCTCTTTCTGCTACTTCAATACAGGAAGCAAAAGCGTGTTCCTGTAACGACCAACATACGGACTCTAACGAATCTCCATATTCTACTCTCCGTTGTGCAGCAGTTAACATGCCTGAAAATCCCATATCCATGCCTTGGACTCCATAAGGTAAATCGCATAACTGGTCTTGATAGTTTGGAACTTTTGTGTGTTTAAAAGATAATTTCTCTATTTTTGGACCTCCTGGGAATGGCATGCCATGAGCTCTACCAAACTTATCTAGCATATTTCCAATTCCTATGTCTAATGTTTCCCCCATTACTCTATATTTATTTCTAGATTTAGCAATGACCTGAGTATTTCCGCCACTAACATATAACAATACAGGATCTACACATCCAGTTTGATTTCTACCAATTTCAATATGTGCTATGCAATGATTAACTCCAATTAATGGAACATCCCATGATTTTGATAATGCTCTTGCAATACTTGCCCCTACTCTCAAACACGGCCCTAATCCAGGTCCTTGACTAAACGCTACTGCTTCGATAGTGTTATTGATAAACATTTCAGAATTTATTACTTTAGACAATAGGTGAGGTGCATTTTCACAATGGTGATCCGCCGCTTCTCTTGGATGAATACCTCCTTCTTCTGGACGAAATAAATTTGAATGGGAGTCTGAAGTATTGCCATTTAAATCTACCATGCCAAATGATAACGTGTGGGCAGTGCTTTCTATCCCCAGAATTGCTCCGCCCATACACCCGGCTAGAGGTAGCCCTTTGAAGTATAACGCCTTCCTGTGGTCATGAAGTCCATTATCATCAACTGTGGAGAGATTGCTCATTTGTCAAATGGGGATACATCGAAGCCTATTTCCGGACATGATATGTTAGATAAAGATAAATTAACTTATGAGTCTGGTAAAGCAATTATAATAGAAAATGGAATAATTACAAATATTGATGACAATGATGCCCTAATACAAGAATATATTCCTACTTTTAAAAAAGGTATGGTTGAAGTAAATGGAATTGGAGTAATCGATGCTAACGGCAATGCGCTTACTCCAGGTTTTGTTGACAGTCATACTCATTTGGTATGGTCAGGAGATAGAACAAATGAATTATCATTAAGACAGCAGGGGATGACATATTCTGAAATTTCAATAATTGGAGGTGGAATAAATAAAACGGTTCAAAAAACTAGAAGTACAAAATTTGATTTATTAGTAAATAAAACTTTGATTAGATCTAAAATTGCTATTGCACACGGTACAACAACATTAGAAGCTAAAAGTGGATATGGACTTTCAAAGAAATCTGAAATAGAATCTCTTAAGGCTATAAGATCAGTTTCAAAAAATAGTCCATGTAATATATTTTCTACTTGGTTAGGTGCACATGACTTTCCCAGTGAGTTGTCAAGATCTGATTATTTGGATCAACTTATTAATGAACAGTTACCAACTGTAGCATCAAAAAATTTAGCAAAATGGGTAGATGTTTTTTGCGAACCGGGTTGGTATAATTTAGAGGAAACTGAAATGATTATTAACGAATCTTCCAAATTAGGTTTAAAGTCTAGATTACATGTAGATGAGTTCGTAGATTCAGGTGGTTTGAAATTGGCAGCAGATCTTGGTTCTGTTAGTGGAGATCACGTAGCATACTCAAATGACGATTCTAGAGATTACGCATCCAAGGCTGGTACGATGCAAACATTCTTGCCTGGGACGCCCTATGTTTTAGGAAAAGAAATATCTTTACCTATAGCCAAATGTATTGATGAAAATTGGAATTTTTCTATAGCAAGTGATTTTAATCCTAACTGTCCATCATTATCATTACCATTTGTTGGTAGCTTACTTTCTCATAGACTAAACATTGATCCAATAGTATCATTAATTGCGGTAACTAGAAATCCTGCCACTACAATATATGAAAATAATATTCGTGGCAATATTAAAATCGGATCTCCAGCTGATATCAATATATTATGGTCATCATACATAGATGGGTGGTGCCAGACTCCTGGTATCAATCCAATTTCAAAAACTATAATTAACGGAATAGTTGAAAATTCAAATAATACAATATGAAAATACTATAAATTATATATAGGTAAGTAACTATAATAATGGTATATCAATAAATATAATATTAATTCAATATACTTTTTTTAATATTGATACATATCATAACACACCAATGATAATTTAGCGAGTGCGGTATTTCTGATAACCACAGTTATCAGAATTTATAATGTTGTTATCCAAGATGATTGTATAGCAGTATAACGTTTTTGTTAGAAATTGCATTATAAACACAAAAATCCCCTATCATAGGGTTCAAATTATTATGTACAATCGGAGTCCATGGATTCCGACATATTGGGATTTTGTTTGAAGTGTAAAACCTATGGCAAGATGTCTGGCATACAAATGATCGTAATGAAAAATGGAAGGACGAGAGCAGCTGGACAGTGTTCGGAGAACAATTGTGATGGAAAAATATCTAAGATCGTATCTTAATTTATACAGAAAATAGAATCCTTCATTTAAAATGGGAAAGTCGGACGCTCTACCTAGGGCTCGTGGTCTAGGGGTTATGACGCCACCTTGACATGGTGGAGATCGCAGGTTCAATTCCTGCCGAGCCCACCAATAACTACAATTCTATAAATATAAAATTTCAATCAATATGTAATTCTAAGTTTTCCAGCACCCTTGGATTTAACATTTAAAACTTTTAATTTATTTAGTATACCAATGGATTCTACATGAGTGCCCCCACATGGGCACAAATCTATATCTTCAATTTCAACAACTCTTAATTTTTTTATAGATTCTGGTATACGATTCATGAATTTTGTATTGCGCATATTTTCATGATTTAATATGGTATTTCTATCCCATTCATGAATTTTTACTGAAGAATTTTTATGTAAAACTTCATTAAATGCAGATTCTAGATCAGATATATTGAATTTATCTCTATCTGCGAATAATAAATCCAATCTAGTGTGATTTTGACTAATTTGATTACCTACGGTTTCCGCGTTAAATAATTCATCTGCCAAAGCAGAAACAATATGTTGTGTTGTGTGCATCATGCTATTTCTATTTCTAACTTCGGTATTTATTGAACATGAAATATGATCTCCAATGTTAAATAAATCAGGGTCTTTAACAGGGTGCATTATAAATTCCTGATGAAATGTTTCTAATAATTCTGATTCATGAATTTTGGAACTAACTATTCCAATATCACCGGGCTGCCCTCCTCCTCGAGGGAAGCAATATGATTTAGAAAATATTAGAGAATCATTTTTAATATCAATAATTTCAGTATCAAATGGTTTAGGATTTGTCCCAGGATGAATTTCTAAATGTAATTTTCTTTGCAATAATATCACCTAAATAAATTAGATAAGTTGCCTAAAAGTATTTTTTCTGATATATTTTCACAATCATTGGTCATTGATCGGTCTTCAGTCAAAGGTGCTACTATACTGCTTACCCAGTCACTGATTATTTGGACACCAGTTCCAGGTTTTTCTAAAATTCTGTTCAAAGCTTCACTCGAACAGATTAACTCATTTGCAATAACCTGGGATAGGAATTTTGTCGCTTTATATGTCCTGTAAGTACCTGTGGCCCCCATTGAAACATGATCTTCTTTACCATTACTTACAGGTACATTCCCTACAGAAGTTGGATTTGATAGTAACTTTAATTCAGACAATAAAGCAGCAGATACATATTGAACGATCATTAAACCACTTTCTAAGCCTTCTATATTAGCTAAAAATGCTTTTTGGTTACTCCATTTAGGATCTAATATTTGATTAGTACGCCTTTCTGAAATAGAAGCTAATTCATGGCATGCAATTGCTAAGTTGTCACTAGCCATTGACAAATTTTGACCGTGGAAATTTCCTCCACTAATTACTGACCACGCCCCTGAGTCAGGAAATACTAATGGATTATCTGTAGCACTATTGATTTCAATTTCAAGCATTTTTCTAGATTCTTTTAATGATTCAATAATTGGGCCATGTACCTGTGGTGCACATCTAAATGAATATGAATCTTGAACTCTGTCACAATCAATATGGGAAATATTTATTTCTGAATTGGACACTAATTCTAAAACTCTTGCAGCAGATAAAGATTGGCCGTAATGGGGCCTAACATTATGGATTCGAGGGTCAAATGGAGAATGAGAGCCCTTGATGGCTTCTAATGAACATGCTATTGCAGCATCCGCAGCAAATATCAAATGATCTAAATTAGAAACTGCCAATGCTAAATACGTGCACATTTGACTTGTTCCATTGATTAATGATAAACCTTCTTTAGCTTGCAGAGAAAGAGGAATAAGTCCTTGTTCAGATAGTGCTTCTTTAGCAGTTTTCCTTATCCATAATCCCTTTTCAGATTTAATCATACAATCTCCTTCTCCTATCATGGCTAATGCAAGATGAGATAATGGCGCTAGATCTCCAGACGCCCCTAAAGAACCTATTCTAGGTATTACAGGAGCTATATTCTTATTTATCATAGAAATCAGTAAATTCACTACATCGATTCTAGTTCCAGAATAACCTTTTGAAATAGAATTAGCTCTTATTAACATCATCATAATTACGTGTTCAGGTTTCATTTTTTTACCTACTCCACAAGCATGACTTCTAACTAGATTAGTTTGTAAATCTCCTAAGCTATTTGAGTCAATCGTGACAGAAGATAGTGAACCAAAACCTGTGTTTATTCCGTATACTATGTCATTATTATCAATAATTTTTTCCACTACTTCTCTAGATTTTAACATCTTTATTCTAGCATCCTCAGACAATATTACACAGATATTGTTATCATTGATATTTATAATATCTTCAATCTTTAGTGAATTACCATCTATTAGCAAGTCATTCATATGATAGATGGCCGGGGCATCATCCAAATATACTCATCGAGAAATTACGTTATATCTTCTATAATTTTCTCATCTACTAAGTTAGAAATTGTAACTTCTAGATTAGAATCTCTTTCCATAGCTCTTTTTATGGCGAACATAGCACCTTCATTTCTTGCCCATGATCTTCTAGCAACTCCATTATTCACATCCCATGAAATCATAGATTCAATATTATTTTGTGAGTTTTCAGATCCATCAATAACCATCCCAAAACCTCCATTTATTACTTCTCCCCATCCTACTCCTCCACCATTATGTAAACTAATCCATGATGCTCCTCTAAATGCATCACCAACAAAATTTTGAACTGCCATATCTGCAGTAAACATTGAACCATCTTTTATGTTTGCAGTTTCCCGATATGGACTATCAGTACCACTAACATCATGATGATCCCTTCCAAGTACGATAGGAGAAGAAATACGCCCATCGTTAATAGCATTATTAAATTCTATACCAATTAAACGTCTACCAATTTCATCTGCATATAAAATTCTAGCTTTACTACCAACAACTAAATTATGTTTATTTGCTTCTTTAATCCATCTGATATTATCCATATATTGAACTTTAATTTCAGGTGGGCATTTTTCAGATAATTTAGTTAATACTTGTGTTGCAATTTTATCTGTTATATCTAAGTCAGATTGTTCACCAGAAGTACATACCCACCTAAATGGTCCGAATCCATAATCAAAACACATTGGCCCCATTATATCTTCAACATAAGAAGGATATTTGAATGAATCATTATTAATTACATCCGCTCCTGCTCTGTTTGCTTCTAATAAAAATGCATTTCCATAATCCCAGAAATGCATTCCTCGTTGACATAATTTATTAATAGCATCTACATGTCTATTTAGGGATTTTTTTACGGCTATTTTAAATTCTCTGGGATCTTTTGATAATAATTCCAAACCCTTTTCATATTCAAAACTGACTGGCATATAACCTCCTAACCATGGATTATGTAAACTAGTTTGATCACTACCTAAGTGAGGGGTTATATTATTTTCAGCAAGATATTCCAACAAATCGACTATGTTTCCGACGTATCCTAATGAAACTGCTTCTTTAGAATTCTGTGCAGTAATTATTCTTTTTGATAATTCATCCAAATTATAAAATAATTCGTTTAACCAACCTTGAGCATATCTTTTTTCAGCAGCAAAGGGGTTACATTCAGCTATGACACAGATAGCACCTGTGATAACAGCAGCCTTTGCTTGTGCTCCTGACATGCCACCTAGGCCAGATGTGACATACAATATTCCTCCTAAATTACTATCATGTGCTATTCCTAGGTATTTTCTAGCCGCATTTAGAATAGTAATTGCTGTCCCATGTACTATGCCTTGTGGTCCAATATACATATATGATCCAGCAGTCATTTGACCATATTGAGAAACCCCTAGTGCATTCATTTTATCATAATCAGATTGTTTAGAATAATTTGGAATTACCATGCCATTTGTAATTACTACTCTTGGGGAGTTTTCATGTGAGGGAAACAATCCCATTGGGTGACCAGAATACATAACGAGAGTTTGTTCATTAGTCATTTTGGAAAGATAATACATAGTAATTCTATACTGAATCCAATTTTGGAAAACAGAACCATTTCCGCCATATGTTATTAATTCATGAGGATATTGTGCTACGTTTGGGTCTAAATTATTTTGAATCATTAACATTATTGATGCAGCATACTTAGATTTAGCAGGGTATTCTTTTAATGGTCGCGCGTATATATCATAATTAGGTCTAAATCGATGCATGTATATGTGGCCATAAGTATCCAATTCATACAAAAAATCTTTGGATAATTCTTCATGCCATTTTTTGGGGAAATATCTAAGTGCGTTCTGTATCGCTAATTTCTTCTCATTTAATGACAATATTAGAGGGCGTTTAGGAGCATGATCTACACCAACATCAATTTCTTTTTTTCCAGGTAGCTGATGAGGTACACCGATGACTATGTCCTCAGGAAACATTTTATTTCCATCCCAATCTTATTTTAATTATATTTTGAATCTCTTGGTTTAATATGTATCCTTTTTTCTCTAACGAATCTACTTCAGCTACATATTTTACAGCATCACTTTCTGAAATAGAAGGAGTATTTATTTTAACATTGAGTGAACCAATATATATTGAAGAAAAAGCTAATTGAGATGCAGATGCTAAATCGGTTAGGGCATTAACATTCCCATTTGAAGCTAATTTCGGTAATAAAGATAATAGTTTAAAAGAGGTTTTTACGATTTTTAACGGAGTTAATGTGGCTTCCAAAGAAGAATTAATTATATTTTTTTTACGAAATGAAATTTCAACTTCATTACTTTTTGGCAAACGATATGAACTCATAACTAGGTCAAATGCATCACAATCATCTTGCGCCATTTGTAGTGAATTAGTAATTCCTTTAGAGCATTTATCGATTAATAATTTTGCAATTTCATGACCATCTTCCCATTTTTGACTTTTTAAAGTTAAATTAGCTACCATTGAAGTTAGGGAATAAGAGTGCGCTAATGATAACGCAGCAACAGCACCGCCTCCTGGAGTAGGAGATTCGGAAGATATATTTTTTAAAACTTTTAGATATCCATCATTCATAATTTATCACCTATTCTTTTCTATAGTCCACTCAATTATATTATCACGTGGAATGAATTTTTCTATAACATCTAGTTTTAGTCCAGCAACTGCTGCATCGACTAAAATTTCATCTGACAAATTATCATTGTTGTTGATATAATTTTTTCCTGCATCTACTAAAGCTTCTAGAGGGACTAATCCCACTAATTCTGAAGATATTACGTCTAGACCAATTTTCTGGGCCTCCTCTATAATAGTTTCAGTAACATCATAAATGCTAGTAATTTTATAATCCAATAAATTCATAGAGACCTGTGCTGTGTTTTCGTTATACATCCAACCAGCAGCTTGTAAGAAATCAAATTTACCTCTAATTCGCACTAATTCCCCACTCTCATCTCGAATTTTATCTCCATTTACATCTCTTTGTAATACTCCACTAGACCTAATTTTACCAGCTATTATATTTGCTAATTTTTTATCATCTGTATTTAAATTTACGTTATATGCAATCAATATGTTCCTAGCACCAGTAGCTGTTACTCCAGTTTTAGAATTGAATATTGAAGGCCCATAGTCGGGCTTCCATTTTTCAAGTAATATTTTTTCAGCAAATCCTTCATATTCCCCCTTTCTAATATTTGGTAAATTTTCTCTAGATGTTTTATTTGATGCTTTACCATACAAATAAATTGGAAGATCATGCATATTGCTCATTATTTTTGCATACCTATTGGCCAATTCTATGCAGGTTTCCATAGATGCATTGGATAGAGGGATAAATGGTACAACATCTATAGCCCCCATTCGTGCATGCTCTCCTGAATGAATACTCATATCTATGTTTTCTAATGCTACAGTTGATGCTGCTACTGCAGCATCTAATACTGCATCCGGTTTTCCAACCATTGTAACTACTGTTCTATTAAAATCATAACCTATGTCGACATCGAGTAGAGTAACGCCATCTATTGCCAATATTGATTCTTTAATTTTATTAATAATTGACGTATCACGTCCTTCACTAAAATTCGGCACGCACTCAATCCAAATGTCACTCATACTCCTCGGAGACGCTCTGCTATCAAGAGCGTTATCATCAACTGTACAAAGCTTCTGCTGCTGAATTGGGTGAGTCGTTCTTTTTCTTATTTATAATTTCTATCGCTTTTATAAAATCTGATTTCTTAACTTTGTTCCTATTATCAGATATAGCCTTCATTGCAGCTTCTACTACCATCGACTTAATTTCAGCCCCACTAAATCCATCAGTTTTTTGGCTAATGAAATTTAAATCAATATCCTTTGACAATGGAGTGTTCTTAATGTGGACTTGAATAATACTTTTTCTAGCATCTTTATCTGGTAAAGGCAATGTAACTATCCTGTCAAATCGCCCTGATCGTAGGAGTGCGGCGTCCAGCAATTCTGGCCTATTAGTTGCAGCAATAATCTTTACATCTTTTACTGAATCAAATCCATCCATTTCTGCTAAAAGTTGCATTAGTGTTCTTTGTACTTCTCGATCACCTGAAGTAGTAGAATCTAATCTCTTAGAACCGATGGAATCTATTTCATCAATAAATATAATTGAAGGTGCCCTTTGACTAGCAAGATCGAATAATTCCCTCACCATCCTTCCTCCTTCTCCGATATATTTCTGGGCTAACTCCGAACCTACTATACCTAGAAAGGTAGCATTCGTGGACGTTGCTACTGCTTTAGCTAGAAGTGTTTTGCCAGTTCCAGGAGGGCCAGCTAATAAAACTCCTTTAGGGGATTCGATTCCAAATTTAACAAAAGCTTCGGGATTTTCAATTGGTAATTCTATAGCTTGTCTGACTTGATGAATTTGATCTTCCAATCCGCCAATATCTGAATATTTAACATTTGGTGAATCTATAATTTCAGCTCTCGAAACTAAGGGGTCCCAAGCATCATCAAGTACATCAATTACAGATAGATTGTCTTGATTCAATGCTACTCGAGCACCGGGAACGAGTTTTGATTGATCAATAAATGAATTAACTGTGACCAAAAAAACTGTACCATTAGAACTTCTGACAATTGCATTATCGTTAATTTTATCTTGTAAATGCCCAATGACAAATGGAGGTGATCGTAAGTTACTAAGTTCTTCGTCAAGTCTATTCGCTCTTTTTTTCAATCTGCTACATTCATTCTCTAAAAATAATTTGTCTGTTAGTAACTGCTGAGCTTGCTCTGATAATTCACTATATTCTTCTTTTAAATTTTGAATAGCATCGTTACTGTTGTCCACCTTTAATATAATGTTTTTATCAATACTTGATTTATCAACTTCACTTCCCATGATTATACTAAACGCCATTGGTTTAAGATATCTACGAAGGAATGATGTGATATGGACATGTGGGATGGCTATGGGCACATGCGAACTTTGTGGAATTGAAAAGGTTACAACTAGAACAACAAGAGCCTCATCAACTATTGTTGACTGTTGTACGAGATGCATAGTATCTCTTGGTTTAACTCCCGTCCAACAATTTACAGATAAATTTTCAACTCAAAAAGTTGGTAATTCTACTATTCCAAACGTAAACCAATTAGTTGGTTCTGAAAAGGAAGAGTTAATCTCTAATTTTCACGTCAAGATTAGAGAAGAAAGGGAATTAAGAAAATGGAGCCAACAAGATTTAGCTAAAAAAACCAACGAAAAATTAAATTTAATTCAAAAAATTGAAAATGGAAACAGGGTGACTGACTCCGTATTAAGAAAGATTTCAAAAATACTCGATATAAAAATCTATGATTCAATGATCACACATAATGAACGGCAAGTAAAAACTAAAATAGAAAAAGAAATGACAATGGAAGATGCCAATATTACTCCAGAAACAGATCACCCTAAAAAGAAAAATGTAAAAAAGAAAATGAGACGGTTGGGAGTAACTAGAACTGGCGGTAGAAAGAAGCCAAGAGAGTGAAATAATGGAAAGTGTACCATTACATATCATTCATTTAGATCAAGATGACCCTAAGAAATGTACAGCTAGAAAAATGAATAAATTTGGGTCTGCAATCATACATAACAAAATTCAAAACTCTCCCAAAAGGGGTTTTTTACTTAATCCAAGGAGTAAATCTATTTTTGGCCCCGATGATGCTAGAATGATAAATTTAGGATCATCAATAGTAGCATTAGATTGTTCATGGAAACAAATAGATTCTTCTCTTGATTTTATTTCAAATAAAACAAGATTAACTGAAAAAACTCTTCCCATAGTTTTGGCGGCTAATGAAGTATCTTGGGGTAAACCAGGTAGGTTGTCTACCGTAGAAGCTTTTGCTGTTTCGTTATACATAATGAATCGAAAGGATCAAGCTAAAAAAATATTAAAACCATTCAGGTTTGGAGAGCAATTTTTAGATTTAAATAAAGAACCTTTGAATTCATATGCATCTGCTAAAAATAATGTGGAATTAGAACTATTGCAATGGGATTACTTTGATAAGAACATAGTTATCTAACTAAAGATCCAGTATTAATATCACCATCTAGTGTCAATAATTTAACATTTCCATCTCCATCGTCGGCTGCTAATAACATACCTTCTGACATAATTCCCCGTAACTTTCTAGGTTTAAGATTGGCTACGTATACGACATCCATTCCTTCTAAAATCTCTTTATCATAAATTCCCTTCAATCCAGCACAGATTGTTCTGGTGCTACCTGGGGAATCTTCTATTGTAACAACCCATAATTTATCTGCATTAGGGTGTTCCTCAACTTTGAGAATTTTTCCAGTTCTCATCTCTACTTTCATAAAATCTTCAAAATCGATATAGTCACTCTCCTCATTTAATGCATCCATACTTCCCTCTTCATCTTTGTCATTAAAATCATTGGCTATGTTAGTTTCAATTTTTAATATCTCATCAATATCTAATTTTTTAAATAATGGAATAGGATGTTGAGGATTCCAAGTTAAATGTTCATTATATGAAAACGCATCATCCCAAAGTAAATGATCAATAAGTCTCTGTTCTCCAATCATTTTCCATAATCTATCAGATTGAAATGGGATAAATGGCCGAGTGACTATTGCTAATCCCTTCATAATATTCCATGCCAAAGCTAATCCTGTCAATGATTTTACTCTATCTTCATGGTTAGATTCTGATAAGTGTTTCCATGGTGCACTATTTTGTAAAAGAATGTTGCCTTTTTGAGAAATAGTCATTAGATATCTAAGTGCTTCTTTAAACCGTTGTTTCTCCAGAGATTGTGTGGCTTGAGATAATAAATCATTTATATCATTTATTAAATCAGAAAAATCTTCAAAATTATTGAATTTATTAAGTGGATTAGTTATTCCATCATTTTCTATCCTATGAGTTAATGTTAGAACCCTATTTACAAAATTTCCATAATTTCCTATTAATTCGTTATTTACCCTATCAACAAATTCCTCCCATCTAAAGTCAGTATCATGACTTTCTGGCATGTTAATTGAAAGATAATATCTTAATGCGTCTGGGTCATATTTCTCCAAAAAATTGGGTAGCCATACAGCATGTTTTCGGCTTTTACTAAACTGACCACCTTGTAACATTAAATATTGATTTGATGCTACATTTGTTTCTAGGCGTAAATCTCCAACATTAGCTTTGTTAGATATCGTTTTACCACTTTTTGCAGCATTAATTCCCATTATAAGTGCTGGCCAAATTATTGTGTGGAATGGAATATTATCTTTCCCCATAAAATAAATATGTTTATAATCATCATCAGAATCGTTATGTTCGAGCCATAATTTCCAAGCATCTTCTCCTAAGGGGTGATTATTAGGTTTAGCATATCTTTCCGCCCATATCATAGGACATGTATAGTAACCTTGGACAGCCTCAAACCAAACATAAATACTCTTTGTAGCCCATTTATTCTCATCAAGAGGCAGGTCAATTCCCCAATTAATATCCCTAGTAACGGCTCTTGGCCTTAGACCCATATTTATCCAATTTTTTGACATTGAACGCACAATAGGTTTCCATATATTTTGCCTAAGTAAAATATGATTTTCTAATGATTTTTGAAATAGATCTAATCTAAAAAACAAATGATCAGTATCTCTGATTTCAATTTTTAAACTAGGGTTAATTTTTGAATGAGGATTTAATAATTCATTACTTTCAAATGTTGACCCACAACTATCACATTGGTCGCCTCTAGCTCCATCTTCATTACATATTGGGCATTGTCCTTCAACATATCTATCCGGTAGAAATTTTACAGTTCCATCTTCATTTATAGAACAATATTGCTGCATTGTTTCTTCTGATAGATAACCTGCATCAAATAGTAAGGTAAAAGTTTCTTTAACAATTTCCTTATGGCGGTTATCAGATGTCCTATTGTAAAGAGTGCCCCCATATTCTATACCTCTGGAATCTACATTATTCCCCCATGAGCATCCTAAATCGACTAATGCCTTAAAATTAATATCATGGTATCTGTCAACTACTTCTTGAGGAGTTATTCCTTCTTCTTCGGCTGTTACGGTAATTGGAGTACCGTGTTCATCGGAACCACTACACATCAATACGCTTCTACCGCGTGCTCTTTCATACTTGTATTGAATATCAGCTGGTAAACAATTTCCTGCTACATGACCTAAGTGTAATGGTCCATTAGCATATGGCCAAGCCATGAAAATTGATACATTATTCACTTATGCCCCTCCTAACCATTAAGGTCCGCTCAAGTTAGATATTTATGTCATGTTCGGTTCGGTTGGGTTGGAGTCCACTTCGTGTCGTACAGAAATATTAATTTCTTGATAGTAAGTAAGGCCCTCTAGAGGCAATTAAATTGGCAGATTACACGTTAATAATATTATATTCTTGTTTGGCATTAGGTGCATCTTTTTTATGTAGCATATTAGAAGCAGTTTTACTATCAACAAGTCATAGTCATATCATAGGTATAAAGGATTCTCATCCTAAAGTAAGTAAGAAATGGTCAGAATTCAAGGAAGATCCTGAAAGGCCCCTGACTGCAATATTGACACTCAATACCATTGCCCATACAGTAGGTGCATTGGGAGTTGGTTCAGAAGTAGAGAAAATTGCTACAGGGCAATATGTAGTTGGTGCTGCAGCGGCAATTCTTACACTAGCTATATTATTATTAAGCGAAATCTTACCAAAAACTATTGGAGCGTTATACTGGAGAAAATTAACAGTTCCATCTTACAACGCAATCAATGTATTAATGGTAATGTTATGGTTTATTATAAAGCCGATTGAATATATTAGAAATCTTTTGCCAGATGTACAATCAGAAACTGTAACAAGAACAGAATTGTCAGTAATGGCAGATATAGCAGAAGAATCAGATGTCATAGAAGAAGATGAAGAAACTGTTATTCAAAATTTACTAAAATTAAGGGAGATGGAAGTTAGTACAGTTATGACTCCGAGAGTGGTCGTGAATACTGTATCATATGATGAAACCATTTCAGAAGTATTAGAAAGAATGCCTATTATGGTTAATGGTAGAATGCCTGTTACAGGAGATAGTATTGATGATGTGAAAGGTTTCGTTTTAAGAAATGAAATTTTAAGAAGGGCGGCTAATGATGAACATGATATCAAGATGAAAGATATATCCAGAGATATTAAGTCTTGTACTTTAGATGAGTCTGTAGACAAAGCCTTAGATATATTATTAGAGAATAAAGTTCAGATACTAATCGTAAAAGATGAATTTGGAGGAACCTCAGGGGTCTTAACTATAGAGGACATAATTGAAACTCTCTTAGGCGTAGAAATAGTAGATGAGTCAGATCAAGACGCAATAAGCGTAGGAGATCATCATGAAGATATGAGAGAATTAGCAAAAATTAGATTTGATAATGAGTCAGAAGAATAATTTGAGTTGAAAATTTAAACACCCTATAATATACTACAATGCTGTATTATCAACATGGAGCGAGCATGCAATATAGATGCAAGAGGTAAACTTGTTAGATTTATTGGAGGATTATGTTCATTCTTCATTGGAACAATTCTAACAATTTTAATTGTATTGGAGCAAATAGATATTAACATCTTTCTATTGCCAGTTGTACTATGCTTAGGGTTAGGTATTTTAGCCATATGGGAAGCCAAATCTGGTTGGTGCATAGTTAGAGGAATGGGATTCAAAACACCAATATGATTAAGATATAATTTAGGCATGCCTAAACTTTATATTAGTCTCGTCTAAGGATTGTCCATGCAGTCAATGGCCAGGGAAGATTATCTCAAGTCATTGTGGAAACTTGGCTCCAAAAATGTTGCAAATCAAGAACTTGCAAACCATCTAGGTGTCACTCCGGCTTCAGCCACAAATATGATTCAGAAATTAAGTAAAGAAGGATTGGTAGATTATATTCCCTATAAGGGAGCTTCTCTTACCGGAAAAGGTGTAAAAGAAGCATTATCAGTAGTTAGGAGACATAGATTATTAGAATCTTTTTTATCTAAAACTTTAGGTTTGAGTAGGGAGGATTTACACGTAGAAGCAGAAAGATTGGAACATGCTCTTTCTAAAGAATTGGAGCACGAGATAGCAAAATATTTAGGAAATCCTATTCGAGACCCACATGGCCATCCAATACCCGGTCCCAATGGAGAAATATATACAAATGATGATTTATTATTATCAAAAAGTCCCATTAATGAGTCATTAATGATTAGACAAGTTCCAGATAGTAATTCTGAAATTTTAGCTTGGTTGGAATTTAATGGCATGGTTCCGGGTGCTCAAATTATTATTGTTTCTAAAAATCAGTTCGATGGAGGAATGGCAGCAAATATAAATAATAAAATAATTCATATTTCCACCACAGTTTCAAACTTAGTATACGTTTCAATTGAGTGAATACAATGTCCACCAATCTGAATTACTTAACACCCATTGTTGATGATTTAAAAAATCTATATCCAATGTTAAAAACTAGAATAAATAGGCTGATTCCTCTAATTCTTTTATTACTAGCTATAATTTATCCTGGAAAATTAGGGGATATTACTAGAATATCAATTTATGATGCGTACACTCAAGTTTCGGTTTTTGTAGCATTAACTCTCTTGATATTTTTTGGATTAGAATATTTTTATAGAGTTGACGTAGGAAAATTCATGCACAAAGGCGGAATATGGCAAGTACCAACTGCAAGTTTCCTAGGTGCATTACCAGGTTGTGGAGGGGCAGTCGTAGCAATTACAGCCTTTGCAAGAGGGAATGTAACATTAGGATCAATGGTAGCTGCATTAATTGCGACAATGGGGGATGCAGCTTTTTTATTACTTGCAAAAGAGCCTATGACTTATCTCAAAGTTATATCAATATCAACAACTGCTGCTATAATATGTGGTTGGTTAGTAGATAAATTTCATCCTGGTGAATTATATATATCTGAAATAAATTTTATAGAATTGAAAGTTATAGGAAATTTAAGGAAAAGAGACATGATTTATATGACTTTAATTATACCAGGTTTAGGACTAGGGATTTTACAATTAATGCAAATAGAACCACCTGATTCTAACGTCATAATGGCAACAGGAATATTGGGTGCTATATTATCTGTTACCGTATGGGCTTTATCTCCTGTTAATGCTGTAACTTCCCATACTGATCATCCGTTTAGCAGATCAACTGAAGAAACCTCATTTGTTACTGCATGGGTAATAGTAGCATATTTAGCATATGAGTATTCTAATTTATTCTTAGGCTTAAATTTAGAAAACATGATTGACATCGGTTGGATATATATACCTCTAATAGCCATCATAATAGGATTTATACCAGGGTGTGGGCCACAGATTTTAGTCACTACACTATACTTGAATGGGTTATTGCCATTTGCAGCATTAATTGGTAATGCGATCTCTAATGACGGAGATGCCCTATTTCCTGCTATAGCATTAACACCTAGGATGGCAATATTAGCAACATTATACAGTGCTATACCTGCACTAATTATATCATATATTTTCTTATTGACATAATTGAATATATATTAATAAATTAATTCATCTTAAATTCATTAATCTAAAGGGGGCTTGATTATAGAATATATAGCAAACACTGCCCATATTCCACCGAGTACTGCAAATGGCCATTCACCTGTAACATAGGCCCTGGTAGTCAATAGGCCTTCACCCAAGGCCATCAAGATTAAGTAAGACTTAGAACGACTGGAAATTAATCCTCTACTTTCTGATGAAAAGGCCATTAAAACCATAGCCATTCCTACATAAGCTCCAAACATTGTCAACTCCATATGGCATTGGTATATTGTTGAGCATATAGATACTCTCCAGATAAATTATAATCAAGAATTAGTATTATATATTGTAGGATATTTAATTTGACATAATATGATTAAGGAGAGTAGTAGCGTATTCATTAATATTAAAATATACATCCTAAATATGGTCAATTTTCAGGCTAATTTAAAGAATATGTATATAGATTATTAATTTCTTAATATCTACATCTGACAATGGATTAGTGTATACTTTATTAATATTTATACTGTCAGTTATAGTATTTGAAAATGTTGAATTTTAATTGAATGCATTGGGTTTGAATACCCACTGATCTTGATCTTCTTTGACATCTGAATAATAATTTTTAACTTCTGGAATGTTGGAAAATCGAGTATGGAATTTTATTAAATCTGGGTATTTAGTAATCGTATTACTATCAAGGCCGTCAAATTGTCCTGAAAATAACATAAATGTCTCTGTGAAAGCTTTTATGTCTACAATTGACATTGATGGCGTATTTGCAATCCAGCCTTCTCCAGACTCTCGACACATTGAAGATAATGCTGTCATTGCTATATCCATTGGTTCTCCCAGTTCGAATAATTTTTTCCTAGCAGCTATTTTGTCATCAAGGTCTTCTATAGAAAATGTTGGTGTAAAACACCCCCACCATCCCTTCATTACATCTAGAATTTCATCTACCTTAGCCCTTTGGAATAAATCTTCAGGTTCCATGCCGGCTAATGTTCCTGTATACCTCAATATCGCAGAAGATTCGGCAATAATGCCCTGAGGAGTTTTAATAATGGGTAATAGATTCCAAGGTAAGTCTCCATTTTCTTTTAATAGCATATATTCATCCCAGGTTACTGTAGTATTTTTCCAAGATATTCCAGAAAATTCTAGACAAAGTCGTGAAGATTCGGCTAAACCAGGGGATGAAAAATATATTATCTCGTGCATATTATCAACGGGTATCCAAAATGATTTGAACTCTCCTATTCTATAGATTGTTCAAATAATGCAAATATATGATAAATTAGTTTTACGGCATATTAGGATTTATGATATATCAAATCTATCATTATTCATGATTTTATTCCATGCATGAATGAAATCATTTTTAAATTTATTAGAATTATCATATTGGGCATACACTTCTGAAATAGCCCTCAACTGTGAATTACTTCCAAATACTAAATCGGTACGAGATGCACGATGAATTAGTTTTCCAGTTAAACGATCTTTTCCATCATAGGAATTACTACCTGTCGGAATCCATTCTACACCCATATCCAAAAGATTAGTAAAGAAATCATTAGATAAATCATCAACATCGTTTGAGAATAATCCACGGTCATCGGAACTCACACCCAGTGTTCTCAATCCCCCAACGATTACCGTCATCTCGGGAGCAGACAAACCAAGTAATTGGGCCCTATCTAGCATCATTTCTTCCGGAGAAACAGAATAATTTTGTTTTAAATAATTTCGGAAACCATCAGATAGAGGTTCCAGCACATCAAATGACTTTGCATCCGTTTGTTCTGCACACGCATCACCTCTGCCAGGCAAGAATGGAACAGGTATCCCTGATGCTTTCTCAATTCCTACATTCCCTGCAAGGACAATAGTATCTGCGACACTGGCGCCATGTTTTATAGATAATTTTTCTAAAATATCTAATATTCTACTTAATTGATCTGGTTTATTTGCTAACCAAGAAATTTGAGGTTGTAAACGAATGCGAGCCCCATTAGCACCGCCACGCATATCTGAACTTCGAAAAGTTGATGCACTGGACCATGCAGTTTCTACCATTTCTGTAATAGTAAGTTCACTATTGGAAATCGATTCTTTTAATGCAACAATATCATAGTCACTATTTCCTAAAGGTACTGGATCTTGCCAAATAAGTTCTTCTTCAGGTACTTCCGGCCCAAGATACCTTACTTTTGGGCCCATGTCTCTGTGTAATAATTTAAACCAAGCTCTTGAAAATATATCAGAAAATATATCAGGATTTTCGTGAAAGTTTTTAGATATTTCAAGATAAATAGGATCTGAGATTAGAGCCATATCAGCAGTTGTCATCATGGTTGTTACTTTTCTTGAACTATCATGAGCAGATGGAGCCATATCTTCCGGTAAAGGATTTATAGGGTGCCATTGGTGAGCACCAGCTGGACTTTTAACAAGTTTCCAATCATACTTGAATATGGTATCAAAGTAACCGTTATCCCATTGGATAGGGTTTGCTGTCCATGCACCTTCTATTCCACTTGTAATTGTATCATCTCCAAGTCCTGTGCCATGTTTGTTTTTCCAACCGAACCCTTGATCCTCCATAGATGAGTTTTCTGGTTCTGGACCTACAAGGTCAGCATCGCCTGCACCATGCGCTTTACCAAACGTATGGCCTCCTGCAATAAGTGCAACAGTTTCTTCATCATTCATTGCCATTCTAGAAAATGTTTCTCTAATATCTTGCGCGCTAAGTAAAGGATCTGGATTAGAATTGGGCCCTTCTGGATTAACATAAATTAATCCCATTTGAACCGCAGCTAAAGGATTTTCTAGATCTTGCCTTGTATCTCCATATCTATTATCTCCTAGCCATTCATCTTCCGAACCCCAATAGATATCCTGTTCAGGGTGCCAAATATCTGACCTCCCGCCTCCATATCCAAAAATAGGGCCCCCCATAGATTCAATGGCAACATTACCAGCTAAAATTAAGAGGTCTGCCCAACTTATTTTATTGCCATATTTCTGTTTAATCGGCCACAGAAGTCTCCGTGCTTTATCTAAATTACCATTATCGGGCCAGCTATTGAGCGGAGCAAATCTTTGTGCCCCAGTGCCGCCTCCGCCTCGGCCATCTCCCGTCCTGTAGGTGCCTGCCGCATGCCATGTCATCCTTACAAAAAACCCACCATAATGGCCGTAATCTGCTGGCCACCAATCTTGGCTATCCGTCATTAGTTTGTGAATATCTAGTTTTAACTGTTTAAAATTTATACTTTTAAATGCTAGCGCATAATCATAATCATTATCCATAGGATTGGACTTTGAATCATGTTGATGAAGTAGAGATAAATCTAATTGATTTGGCCACCAATTACTATTCGTAGAGCCTTTTTCCGAGGTAGTTACGGCCCCGTGCATAAATGGGCATTTTCCCTCGCCCTCACCATTATTGTCTAGCATACTATTCGCTGATAGGTTTTGTATTAATGGGTATCGTTCAAATTAAGTATATTATCATTATATATGATAATAACACCACAAATATTTCAAGTTTAGTTTACGAATTAATAGAATTAGTATCAAATACATTAATTATAGAAATAGGCATATTATGTATTATACCTGCCAAAATTCTCTAACCTCGTTCTAAATTCAAATATTGATTGAATCCTTTTACTCGGAGCGTCAGGGATAACGGCCATATTGATAAGATCAGCTAACCAAATAGGCTGCCCGTTTCCTTGAATTTTTTCTATCCTATAATCTTCAGAAAATATTCCTGCTCTTTCATTAGACAACATGTGCCATAATAATTGACCTAAACTGTATACATCCGTGGAAGAACCTGTATTACCTCTTTCTCTTTCAGGAGGAGCCCATCCTGCAGTGTGCATCCCCCCCGAAGTAGACAATCCTGCACCGGCGTCTACACCTTTTGCCAATCCGAAGTCGATTAATACTGCTCCTTTTTTTGGATCCAACATAATATTATGAGGTTTTATGTCCCTATGATATACTGGTGGATTCAAATCTGCCATGTATTCTAATGCTTCACAACATTCTGTAATTACCTTAATTATCTCCCCTAGAGGTTGTTTGATTTTTCTCCTAATGAATATTTTCATTTCTTTGTCTAGACTATCGCCATCAATTTTTTCCATAATTAAAACTTGAACAGTTTGACCACTTCTATTCTTAATTGTTCCAGAATTTATATGTTTAGGAATACGAGGATTATCAAGTTTTACAAGCATATCTATTTCATTCACTAGTGCTTTATTGGCTTCTTTGGCTGTCAAGTGTTTAGTTGAAGCCTCCTTCCATATCACTTCATCACCTGAATCTTTATCTAAAGCTGTATAGATTTCAGCCATTCCTCCATCAGATTGAAGGTGATGTAATTTATGATATTTATTTGGATCTATGTGTCCATCTTTGGTTTTGGAATCTGATCCTGAACTATAATTCAATATTCCATCATCTGCTAAATCAGCTTCTATATCTTCAATTGTTCTGCCTAAAGCCTTAGCAATTTGAGCATACTTAATACTATTAAAATCTGAATTGGTGTTGACATTGGTGGACTCTTTGTCTACCTTACGCAATATATTTGATTCTCTGACAAATTTTCCTAATTTTAGCCTAGTACTGTCCCCCCTGGAAGTATTATCTTCCAAATTAGAGGATTGTATTATTTCCATTTTACCAAATTCCGAACCGCTCCGCCATTGACCTGACTTTTTATTACCATCCGAAGACTTGTAGGTTCCATAACCATGTCTTTTGGATACTTTGAAAAGTCCTTCATAACGAGCTCCATCTGCAAAAGTTTGGATCCCTTTGCCATGATATTTACCATATTTCCATTCTCCCTCGTACCACCCGCCATCAACAAATGAGTATGTTCCTGTACCATCTGCCACGCCGTCTTTCCAATTTCCTTCATATTTTCCACCATCAGGAAATGTGCGACTCCCTTGACCATGGAATTTATCAGCTTTCCATTGACCATCATATTCGGCTCCATCAGGAAATTTGTATATTCCTTGACCTTGTTTTTTCCCATCTATGAAATTACCTTCATATCGTCCATTATCAGAGAAATTACGTATCCCTTGGCCATTGAATTTACCTTCTTTGAATTCTCCTTCATAGCGAGAATTATCTGCGAAAGTGTGAATTCCTTGTCCATGGTATTTACCATTTTTCCATTCTCCTATGTATTTTGTTTCATTTGGAAATTTATATATGCCTTGACCATATTTTTCATCATTAATAATTTCACCCTCATATCGAGATCCATCGGGATAATTAATTTCATGGTAACCATCCTCCATAATACTTAAACTGCAATATATACTACTCATAAATATATCTTATATTTGGAACTAAAAAATAGAGAACCTTTATTTTATAATATTAAATAAGACATAAGAAGAGATGTACTGGTCATTGATATTAAAAGAAATAATATCTAAATTAGGTAAATTTAACTTAGTAAGGTAGTCTTCTTCTCTCCGTAAAAGTCTAAATGCGTATCTTTATAGCAATGGGGGGATGGTTCTCATGAAATTTAATTTTATTGAGAATATAATTAGGTCTAATCCTTTTGTATACATATCATTATTATTAATATGTCCTTTATTTATTACAGCAGCTCATGTCTTGTTGGATTCCGAGGCACCAGTGGGGGACTTAATAGAACCTCCATTAAATCATGATCCTCTTAGTGAAGGTTTTATTCTAATTATTCTTGATGGGGTAGGAGAAGATTGGCTTCTTAGTGAAGAACATTTACCATTGATTAATTCTAAAAGAGATACTGGTGCAACTCTTTATTTGAGAACTAGCCCGCTTACTCTTTCAGCTACCTGTGTTTCTGAAATAATGACAGGGGTACCAAATTCACCAAGTGATGGTCTCCGCAATTTCGACTTATCACATCCAGGAGGAGATGATGCTTGGACATTGGCCTCAGAGAAAAAAAATGACGAAAATATTTCTGAATATGGTGTAGGCCTGGTTGGCAGTTATGTATTTGGAAATATGTATGGTAAAAATAAAAATATTGACTTTACGGATACATTTCTTGGTCATTCAGATTACTATAAAGGAGATGAGGATACTGCTGATTTATTACATCAATGGCTTGATAATGATACTTATAATGTCATTGGGGCTCATTTTTCAGGTCCCGATAAGGTAGGTCACCGATGGGGCACGGTAGGAGATAAGTATGAAGATAAATTATCACACGTTGATAAATTAGTAAGTGATGTAATCAAGGTTGTACCTGACAATTGGACCATTGTAATTACTGCAGATCATGGGATGACAAAACTAGGTACTCACGGGTCATCACAAGATATCACCAGAAATGTTGCTGCACTCGTTTGGGGTCCGCTAATCATAGAAGGTTCCGAAGCAGATGGTCACCAACGAGATTTGGCTGCATTAGCAATAGCTACGTTGGATCTATCCTTTCCAGTACAATTGCATGGTAGAATACCCCTAGATATATTAGATTTATCAATTAGTACAAAAGATGATTTAGAAATGTGGAACTGGTTAGCCGCTTATGAAAGACAGGATTTTCTTGAATCAATAGATAGGCCGGCAGCAAATAATTTACAAGTAGATGTAATAGATTGGGATAAAATTTCAATTGATGCAGAATTTACAAGATTTATAGACGTATTCATTTCAGTAAGCACTTGGTCAATACTTGCAGCCACAGCATTATTTCTCATAGGAATGAATACTCCCAACAATACCATAGATCGTAAAGCTACTGCACTATTTTTAGTAGTTCTTGTAAGTATGATAATCAGTCATGCATTCTTAGGTATTGCAGCGGTATTGCCTAGATCAATAGGTGCGATTTCATCAATGTGGATTGTTTGGTGGTCATTAGGAAATATAAAGGAAAATAAGAATGATTATTTTTATGTAAATAGAATTTATAATAGATTAATTAAATCATTACCTAAATGGTGGCCATGGTTAGCTGCATCATTAGTAATGACTTTTAGTAGCCTTAGATTTTGGTTCATATTAATCCCACTAACTTGGATATTATTAGGAAACAAGACACTGACTAAAAATAATAATGCCATTCAGAAATTACCCCTTATAATTTTAGGGATAATTTCTTTGATAGGTATCATAGGTGTTCATGAACGTTTAGTTGGAGATCATTGGGTTCTTGCACTAGTTCAAACAGGATGGCCAGACACAATTTTTAATATACTATTTAGTATTCTAATTCTAACCATAACAGGGCCATTTCATCAACATCTAATTAACCCTCATGGTTCTAAATTGGAGGGTTATGTTTTATCTGGTTGGCTTTTATTAATATTATTCGTAAATTGGATTGGAGATACATCTGTTGACAGAGTATTTCTAATAATTATATTATTATTTGGTATATTTGGCATGGCCCAACGGGCTAATTTAATTTCAGAGGGTATAATTAAAATTTTTGGAATAAAAGATCTTGATATTGCTGCATTAGGAGCATTATTAGTATTGACATGGGGTGCATGGTCTGCAGTTATGACAATTCTTCTAATTTCTTCAATAGATGCGCTCATGAGGACTGAATGGAAATGGATTTCAATTGAAAAACACAGTCTTTATAATCCTCGTCCATTTATTGCTGCGGCTATACTTCCTTTAGCAATATGGATTCTATGGTGGACTATGTTAGGTCAAGTAAATGGTTTAGAAGCGTGGGGATTACCACATCCAAGAGAACTTGATCCTGGCCGACTTATAGTGAGAGGCGGTTATGTTGGTGCAAGAGATAATCCCCCTACTGAGTGGATGACTTTACTCATATTTCTCCCCCTATTATTATCTTCTACTGCCATAATATCAAGATTGAAAGAAAGAGGCCTTTCTTTACAACCATATGCAATAGCACTTTCTTTACAACTTATTGGTTGTTTTGCAACATTAGCCTTTTCGCCTCCCTATCCGAGACTCATTTTTAGTTTAACATGGAATATAGTGTTTTCATCATTCCAGATTCTCGCATTATTATTAGCTATATTATTCACATATATTTCAAAAAATCCAAGAAATCCGACAATCTTGTAAGAATAAATAACTATGAACGACGTATCAATTCTTAGTTATTGGAAAGTATATTTGTATTTTTCTGATTTCCTAATATACTTTAAGAATCATTATTTAGTAATTTATTTTTTTTGAAAAATTGTAATTTATAAAAGGATAATAGAATAAATCAATAGTGGTCAATGAGTCTCAAGTAGGATTCAATTAGCCTAGAAACGTCTTATTTAAGGACTTCTTCACCACTACTTAATTTTAGATTACTCTTACCTTATTTATTACTAAGTAGCGTATGAGGTATTATATGACTATGATAATATAATGGATGAACATATAATCAAACATGATTTCTCTCAATTCTTATAGTGACAAATGGTCTACCATTACTTGTTTGTATACGCAAGACATCTATGGCATCCATGACTATTTATAGATATAATTCACTTCTTTAAAATATCGGAAATTTCTATCCACAAAAATAGATACGTTTCATTCTTCAATTTCTATACCTATGATATTTTAATTTCTTTCATACCTTTCCCGTATTTAGTATACATATTATTTAGAATAATCATACAAAGTACTTCTATATTGGAAGCCTTACATTTTCAACATAGGGGATGCCGATATGAAATGGAAAGCAATAAATATGCCTAGTCAAGAGGGAAAAATAGCAATAGTTACTGGTTCGAATACAGGAACTGGATACCACATTGCCTACGGTCTTGCTTCTAAAGGAGCGTCTGTAATAATGGCGTGTAGAAATAATGAGAAAGCAGAACAGGCTAAACTAAATATTCTCAAAGACATCCCTCATGCCAATATAGTAATTGAACATCTAGATTTATCAGATTTAGAATCAATTTCAAATTTCACAAAAAGTATAAAGAATCAATATGACAAAATAGATATATTGGTCAACAATGCAGGCGTAATGGTACCGCCTCAATCAATTACTACTGATGGTTTTGAGCTTCAATTTGGCACAAATCATATTGGCCATTTTGCCCTCTCAGGATTGTTGCTCCCACTTCTGGAGTCTGCAGAAAATGCGAGAGTAATCACAATGTCCAGTATTGCACACAATAGCGGTGTGATTGACTTCGAAGATCTACAAAGTAACCAAAAAAGATACAGTAAGTGGGGCAGTTATTCACAGAGTAAACTTGCAAATCTTATATTTGCTATAGAATTTAATAGACGTTTAAAAAGCAATAATTCTAGTGTTACTTCGTTAGCAAGCCACCCAGGTTGGTCCGCTACAGATTTGCAGCGTCATTCACTCTTATTTCGTTTCTTGAATCTCATATTTGGGATGGCTCCTGTGAAAGGTGCTGCACCATGCCTATATGCAGCAACTATGGATGATGCTCCAAATTATCCATATTGGGGTGTAACAAAAATTGGTGAAATGCATGGCTGGACTGGAAGAGCTAAAATAAATAATAAAGCGAATGATGAATCGACAGCGTTGCGACTCTGGGATGTAAGTTGTGAATTATCAAGAGTAAGTTATCTCAATTAAGTGCCAAAAAAAGAAATTTATAAATAAATAAAAAACAGTTTATTTTTAACAAATATATACATTTATCATAATGGTGCATCCATAGTCCATAGAGTAGTAGGTTTGTGCCAATCTCGGAGTTGATCAGTCTCTAAACGCAACTGAAATGATTCCCCTTTTGATACATCTGTTTCTATTATTGCAAAGGGTATATTGTATATATTTACTCTAAATGTGTTATCAAATAATGTTTCTTGCCCTACTATTGACCCGTCTAGTGTACGTTCTAAAATAACTCTAATATGGCATTCTTGAAGTGGATTACGTAATGAACAAGATTCACTGCTTCCATCATGCTCTACTGTGACAATGCCTTCTATTGTAATTACACCTTCTAAAGGAACTAGATTTACTATCGTGGCCTTTGCAGTAGGGGTGCAAACACATTCCATATTATCTGACACAACGGAACCTTCAAAGGTCACCGTGACATTAATAGAATCTATTCTGATAGACTTGGATGTAGTTGAAGTTGCAGTAATATGATAAACTCCAGGTTTAGCATATTCATGTTCAACTTGAGGTCCGGTAGCCACTAATCCGTCCCCAAAATCCCAAGTAATTATTCCATTTGTAGCCGATGTTGAGAACTCAAATCTATGTAATCGCTCCGTCACTACATCCTCTTCATCATTATCTCCTTCATCTATTTCAACCAAAGTGTATATGTTAACTCCTTCAGTAATTGGTGCTTCAATCATAAACGAATTAGCCTCACCAATTGTTAAAGAACCTAGATTGTATAAAGTAATGCCAGTTACTCCACTTAATATCATTAAAAAAGACAAAACCGATACAGAAATAGTAAACTTCATAACTTTATCAATATCGAATTACTTATGAATATCTGTTTATACCAGTTAGCCGACAATATATACGCATATATTACTTATTACAATTGTAATAAAGTTTAATAGATTTATACGTCTGAAAGATAATAATGTGGAGTAAATTTATTTTATCAAAAAAAAAAAATAATATAAAACATGTTAAGAATTCTGATGATGATTACCTGATAGATGCAGATGATAAATTGAAACCACTCATAATAACATTTGGTGGGATTTCTGGTGGCATATATCAACCAGTATTTGAATTTAAAAGATTTTTACTAAATAATGTAGATTGTCATTTTATTTTTGTAAAGGACACTAATCAATGTTGGTATCACAAGGGGGCAATTGGTTTAGGAGATACCATTGAAGATTTAAAAATAAATCTTTTGAATATGATTGAAACTATTAATTATTCCAAAATAATAACTATTGGAGGATCAATGGGCGGTTTTGCTGCATTATTATTTGGTAGTTTGATTAAAGCTGATGGAATCATATCTTTTAGTCCACAGACATTTATAGATAAAAATAATAGAAAAATACATAATGACAATAGATGGCCTAATCAAATAAATAACGTGCAAAAGAAATTTGATGAAACTTATTTTGATTTATCAAATTTAAATTTTGATAAAATAAAAGTATATGCAATACACGGAAAAAAAGACAAATTAGATAAAATCCATAGTGAAAGGTTGAAAATTAAAAACTTTAAAATATCCAGTTATTACGGAGGTCATAATGTTGTTAAAACTATCAGAGATAATGGAATATTAATAAAAATCATTAATGAATGTATTGAATCTTAATTTAATATATTAAAAGTATTAATTTGTAAGTGATACATAGGATAAACATTGTAAACCTAGATACTAAGGACGTTAGGAAACATGGGCACGAAGGCATATGATCTCTACGATTTAGAAGATAAATATCGAGATTCCTTAGAAATTTGTAAAAATTTCCTAATCTCAAAGGACAGAGTTGCTAAAGGATCCAACATAAACAAGGCAAGATTAGATTTTATCATTTTAAAGAACCCAAATTGTCCACTTTGTGGTGCAATATTTAACGGGAAAAATAGTAATACTGAACACATATTGCCACTGGGTTTGGGTGGTGAAAATATAATTAATAACAAAATTCAATTGTGTGTAGCTTGTAATGCTTCTAAAAATAATGTATTACAAAGTTACTTAGGACATCCTCCTTATTGGAAGTATTATGAAAACAAATGGAATACGATAAAGAAGTTTATTTTATGGAGTGAAATTGTATCTGATGAAGGAATTGGTTCTAGCAATAGTGTCCCCTCAATGCATCAAAGATTCTTAGATGCTCGATTTGGAGGAATTGAAAATAACGTCGATGTTAGAGGATATGGGAGGTTATCTTCATGGAAAGTAGGTGACGAACCTAACATAATTTGCATTCAAAGTAATACTAAAAATATAGATAAAAAACAAACACAAAATGGTTCAAAAAATATTATACTAACAATGTTCGAAAATGGCCTAAGTAAATTAGGAGATAAATTATTTATAGACGACACGAGAACAATTAAACCATTAATGATAGGTGCTAGAAACAAATCTCATGATCAAAACAAACATGAAGTGAAAAAGGAGTTAACTGAACCATTAGATGTAGTGATAAAGAAACTAATTGGCAATGAAACTATATCACTTCAAAAACTAGGACATAACATATCAGAATACCAAGAAATAAAAAGTGGCACAAGAGGGACCAAGGCATTCTTTGCCGAATATGGGTGCAAAGGAACTATGAAAAATATATTAGTAAAGGAATTGGGAGAAATTATTGATATTAGTGGAAAGCATCCAAATCATCAAATAAAAATTTCAAAGTCAACGGACTTAGAAAATATTGATTTAGAGCCATTAGAAGAAGTGATAAAACTATTAATTGGCAAGGAAATGATTTCTCTCCAAAAACTTGGAAATAAAATATCTAAATATGAATACGAAAGAAGTGGTCTACGAGGGACCAAGGCATTCTTTGCGACTTATGGATATAAAGGAACTATGAAAAATATATTAGAAAATGAATTAGTAAATATTATTGAGATTAATGGAGAACATCCAAATCACCAAATTAATATTAAAATATAAACATTAGAAATGAAAGATCTAAGAGAAGCAATTGTTGATGTGACTAGTTCTGTTTTGTAGAAATTTTGATTACCCGATACTTATTCCGATGTTTGATGACTGATGTAAATCGATGCCTGTGGCCTACAAAAGACCCTATGTATCTCAATTACCATGATCAAGAATGGGGGATTCCAAATCGGGATGGTCGCCAATTGTTTGAGAAAATTATACTCGAGGGCGCTCAGGCAGGACTCTCCTGGATAACCATCCTCAAGAAGCGTGAAAACTATAGGCACCTATTCGATAGATTTGATCCAGTAAAGGTGGCATCATATAATGAAAAAGATGTGTCTAGACTTATGGGAGATGCGGGTATCATTCGTAACCGTGCCAAGATTAATTCAGCAATAAATAACGCAAAAGCCTTTTGCAAGCACTTCGGAAATGATGAAGATGCTTTTAGTGAATTTTTATGGAGTTTTGTAGATGATAAACCAATCATCAATCAGAGGATGAGTATGGACGATATACCTCCTACATCTGAAATTAGTACGAAAATGAGTAAGCAATTAAAGAAAATGGGTTTCAGTTTCATTGGACCAACGACCTGCTATGCAATGATGCAGGCGACTGGAATGGTAGATGACCACATAGTGACATGTTTCTGTCACACTTCAAATAGAAACTAGAATTAGGGAGTATTAAATCTAAAAAGGTAATTTATTGAAAATAATGTTAGTATCGCAACAAATAAAATATATTGTATCACTTTACGCATGAATCCCCATCACAACAGAAGGTTAATGGAGTAATCTGTTCAACATGTCAGATAATCAAAACTAGGTATTATAAGTACAATAATTAAATGCTTCGACTCATGAATCATGAATTATTTTTTTAGATGGATTTTTTTTTAACATACAAAAGGAACATAAGAAGGCCTTCGGATAGTTTAGAGCTCAATCCTAAATAATCTTCAACGATGTAATGTATGTCTGGGTTAGAAACGAAGTATGCTACGAACATGGACATGAGAATCAATAATAGTGATATCCATGAAATATGGGTAGTTTGCTGATTGAGTTTAGCAAAGATTGTCAAAAATAATATACCATAAATTCCCAAACCACCAACCAACAGTAATGAATCATCCAAACCCAGAAGAATATGCACTGTTCCAGTATACAAAGCGAGTGAAAACGTCAAAGGAGTGAATATTTCTGATTGGAAATTGATCCATTCCTTTAATAACATATATGAGAAAAGTGAAGTTAATATCGCGATAATCATTATGTATAAGTTACTGATTGTTTGGAGATTACCATCACCATGAGCGGAGGCGATTGGAAGTGAAAATAATGTTAGTATCGCAACAATTAAAATTCGGTGTATAACTTTACGCATGAATTCTCCTTACAACAGTAGGTTTATCTACTCATCTGTTCAACAGGTCTGATAATCAAAACCTTTTTTTTACGGCACATTAAATAGTGAGTTGAATATCAACAAATTGTGGGTCTTGATTCGTGGATGCTAAATTTACTAACCAGTAAAGGATTGGGACTAGAGATGGCCCATTATGTCTTGTTGGCAATTGGTTCGATCTTTCTTTTACTGGTTTGTTTATTAGGTAATTTTGTAACAAAGAAGTTCATCGTCAAAGGCATTCAAAAGTTAATTAGGAATTCTAAAAACGATTGGGATGATATATTACTAGAGAAAAAGGTGTTTCATTCTTTATCTACTCTGGTGCCGTTGATTTTTATCCAATATCTCTCGATTCCAATTCTTTCGAATTTCTCTTTTTTGATTCCGTTTGTTCACATTGTTGTAAAGGTATCACTGGTATTGGTGATAGCATCTGTTATGATTAAGACGTTAAAAACATTGGATGAGGTCAGTACAAGAATCCCTTATTTCAAAGACAAGCCGATTGGGAGTTATGTTCAGCTTGTAAATATCATGATTAACGTGGTGGCTGCAATCTTAATTTTTGCAACTATTCTTAATAGAGATCCATTAGCGTTGTTGGGTGCTTTAGGTGCTTTAACGGCTGTTCTCATGTTGGTTTTTAAGGATACCATTCTTGGTTTAGTGGCAAGTATTCAACTTTCTTCGCACGACATGGTTCGTGTTGGAGATTGGGTTTCTATGCCTAAGTACGAGACTGATGGAGATGTTTTAGAGATTACTTTGAATACGGTCAAGATTCAAAACTGGGATAAAACAATTTCCACTATTCCAACTTATGCTTTCATTTCAGGCTCTTTTAAGAATTGGAGAGGGATGGCAGATTCTAAAGGGAGAAGAATTAAGAGGTCGGTAAACATCAATATGATGAGCATCAGGTTTTGTACGGATGAAGAAATCACTCAATACAAAAGTGTTGAGTTGTTGAAGGATTATATTGAATCTATTCAGAACGAAATATCATCCCACAATGAGACCAATAGGCATGACAAGGCATATTTGTTGAATGGCCGAAACCTTACCAATATTGGACTATTCAGAGAGTATGCTCATCAGTATTTGTCGGCCAATGAAAACCTTAGAATGGATTTGACCTTGATGGTTCGGCAGTTAGAGCCAACAGAAAATGGTTTACCGATAGAGGTTTATTGCTTTAGTAACAATATTGAATGGGTAGAGTATGAAAGAATTCAAGCTGATATATTCGATCACCTTTTATCGTCAATATCTAATTTCGATTTAGAAATATTTCAGAATCCCACGGGGAAATTCGGAAGTTAAGATTTGTTACATGCCTAATATTATGTACAATTGGTACCACTATTTCAAATGAACAAAGATAATGCAATAATTTTTACTTTGATGGTGAACATATTTACATTGACAGTATACTATAGTTTTTATTTATGTTAGTACGTTCAGAGAACCATGAAGCCAATCGATGAACAAGCTGGGGCTTGGACAGAGTCCTTCAAATCAGGTAAGTTTGTACGGAAAAAAAGTGAATTTCGTGATATGATTACGAAGCATGGAACCTTCAATGTCGAAAGCGGACGATATCATCTCTATGTATCCCATGCTTGCCCCTGGGCTCACCGTACGCTGATCACGCGAAGCCTGCTCGGCCTTGAAAATCACATATCAGTTAATGTGGTCGATTGGCGTATGAACAGTGATGGGTCTTGGACGTTCAATGAAGAAGAAGAAGGTGCAACTGCAGATACAGTGAATGGGGAATCAGGCATTGAAGGTATTTACAGCAGAGCATTCGATGGATGGAAGGATAGCCATAGAATAGGCACAGTACCGGTTTTATGGGACCGCCATCAAGACACAATTGTTAACAATGAAAGTCGTGAAATTATCAGAATGTTTGATGAGTTTTCAACAGCAGGTTTTGGTAATGGGAGATCTCTTTGCCCCTCACAATTACGTGATGAGATTGACTCAATGATTAGCGCTAATTATGAGTCAGTGAACAATGGAGTTTACAAGTCTGGCTTTGCAAGGACACAAAACGCCTATGAAAAAGCTGTTACTGCATTGTTTGCTCGACTCGATGAACTAGAAATTCACCTTAGGGAGAGAGATTGGCTGGTAGGGAATGGCAAAGGTCAACTTACTGAAGCAGACATATGTCTCTTTACCACACTAGTTCGATTCGATTTGGTATATGTTGTCCATTTCAAATGCAATCTACGAAGAATCATAGATTATCCAAATTTAAATGCATTTGTTGAACGTTTAATTGATATTCCAGGAGTGCGTGAAACCTGTCATTGGCATCATATAAAGGCTCATTACTTCTGGTCTCACCAAAACATCAACACCTTCCGAATTATTCCTCTCGGCCCACTCGATGGTGTTCACACATGACAATTCGATTACATAAATCTGAAGATAGAGGAAAATCAAACCACGGTTGGTTGGATACTCGGCATTCGTTTTCCTTTGCTCGCTGGTATGAATCTGATCACATGGGCATAGGGTCACTTCGTGTCTTGAATCAGATAGTTATCTAATGGTTCAGCCAAATTCTAAGGATATATAGTATGCATCATCAACCGTACCCAGTAGTAAGTTTCATATCCCTTTTAACCAACGGTGTAGTATGAACGACCTATATGCAATTATACCCTCATCTGTAATAATTCTACTTATTGCTATAAGAAAAATTATGATACCAATTAAATTTAATGAGGAAGTATTTGGGAAGATACATCCTGATGAAGTTCATAATTCTGCAGCAATGAGAATGTTAGTTGGGGCTGGATTTGGCAGTGTAGGTTTGATGGGTTTAATACTAGGATATACTCTTGAATCGGGCGAAGCGACGGAATATTTGCTTTATGCCATGGCTGCTGCATTTACGTTTATTTTTGGCACACTATTATTTTCTAAACAACGAGGTTATCTTCATGAAATGCCAACACCTCCGCTAGTGGTATTTCCATTATTGATTATTCTATGTTTGGCTGGGGCTCTAATCTAAGATTTCTCAACTCTAGGAGATATTAGTTAACCCATTTGCTAACCCATGCGTTGAAAATTAAAATCCATACTCGTCAATTGTGGTTCAAAGCCTTGGCACATAATGCATTCAACATCAGAGGCTTTAGCAGTTAATCCAACCACAATACCAATCAATCTCAATCCACAAACACCTTGCGAAATGAGCATGTAGGCGTAGTAGAACAATTCATAAGTACCAATATCATCTAATTTATTACTAAAATAGTACGCAAGACCAAATCCAACGATCAACATAATCGAGGAAATGACAACAATATTCTTTTTCAAGAATTGTACCTCGTTTATTCTTTCCTGAATAACTCATTCTTCATCATTTTATGAAGTCGAGAGTCATCTTCTCCCTCAGGTTCTTCTTCATCCTCTTCTTCGGGTTTTTGAGTCAAATTCTCTATGATTTTCGATCCATGCAATGAAATGCCAAGCATCTTGCTCAATCCTTTCATGGTAACGCCCAAACCAATTAAAGCGAATAATCCAATCAATCCTAAGAAATGTACTGATTCCCAGAATATTTAGCGGGTGAAACCTGGATGAGGGTCTGATTCAGAGGGGTCATTGAGATTGTACGCGACCTGATGGTGTCCGAAGAAACTCGCACTCCTGAAACATGCTGGTTGGCGATTACTGCCAGAATTATAGCAGACCCATTCACCCTAATACAGGACTCCATCAACTGTGTAATTCCAAACCCAGGTAGTATTGCTGTTCAGAATCATTTGGCCACCATCAGTGAAGAAGTGTTTCTGTTGAATTTCAGAATCAATTTTTACCCAATCCTTAGAATTCCATTCATCCATCACTCCGAAGCCTTCGGTATAGGTGAATATGGCACCACAGACTCCCATGATGATGAAGCCAACAACGATGAAAACCGCAGTTGGAACCTCTTTGCCATCACCAAAAGTGAATTTGAAATTCGTACTGCCAAACAACGCCTCACCTTCTTGTTAGGGCTCATCATCTTCCGGGTGTTCATCATAATCATCCATTTCTTCTTTCATTCATACCACTCCTAAATCCAAAAATCGTCTAATAAACGTACATCTTCGACGAGTGAAATCCAAACGAATCCAATGGCGATCAACATGAAAATGAAATTGATAATCAGCTCCTCCCACCACTTTATGACGTAATTCTTGCGGAGTATTCCCCTCTCCTTGAGTTGCTTAATCACAACTTCGCGGAAACCTTTGAAAATTTCATGTTTCCATACGAATAAGTAAAAACAAACTGTGGCAAATAACACAAAGAAAATCAAGTCAAGAAAACCGAAATACCACGGTACACCGAGGATAATTGCTGTTGCTGGGGCGACCTTGATGAGTTCGTAATGGGATGATGAAAAACCTTCTTTCTTCATCAGGATGAAGCTTCCAAAGCGGAACGGAATTTTCGGCTTAACGCGAATCTTCGAGGAGTCACCGTACTTCTTTCTAGGATGCGGTTCGTCATCATAGGGCCACCAGAACTGAGATCTATTGGCGATTTAAAATTCGAGTTGACATTCTGGGCATTTCGCTGGTATTACACGATTCCAAAGAAATTGCCCCAAGTTTTCTGCATCTCCTTTGGCATCCTGACTGGACTTACCTTTGTAATTACAACCATGGCACTGAAGGTATACCCATCCTGGATGAGAATAACCCGGTTGAACCAACCACAATGCCGCGCCGATATGGTAGATCGGCACACCTATAATCGCGGAGAAGAAAGCGAGGGCAAATTGACCTCCTGAATCTGGCCAATTGCCAGCAACATGATTGTATGCCACCCAACCCAAGAATAATATGAAGAGGCAGATGAAGGCTTTCAGTTGAAGGTATGGTCTGACTTTCGTATAAGGTTCCCACTTTCCGAAGACGTCTTTCTTCGTCTGCTTGTCAGCCGCCTTCTTCTCCTTTTTCACCGAGCGCTGGAGTTTGTACTTGAGGGCATTGCTCAACCCCTCCCACCAAGCCATAACTCAAGTTTAGGAAAGGGAGATAATAAATTTTTCACCGGATTAAAAGGTAGCATCTTTATCGACCCACTGCAACCCCTTTGTATCGGTATGAAAATTACATTGCGTCTTCGGATGAACCCATTGTATCTATCCTAAACGATTAGTCGGTGCTATGTTTTTGTTGCTCGTTTTTCTGGGGGGTGATTTTTCCATCGTTAACCTTTCTAGTCCAGAATATTATTCCAGCGGTACCAACAATCGTAGGAATTATCCAAAGAAACACACTGTTTGATACTGCAGTGAGAAGGAATGCGGTAACAGTTGCAATTGTTCCAGAGCCCATGAATATGACATGCTGTGTGATTCGAAATTTTCCTCGGGGCGCTAATCCTTTTTCATCAACACGAGTCTGAACCCAAACAAGGCCCCCACATATTCCCGCAAAGACCAGCGGCACAATTCCAAATATACGGCCTTCGCCATTTGATTTTATCAAATTGCTACCTGAAAAGATTACTGTGCTCGTTACAAATAACCCTAGCGCTCCAATAATCCCAATCGCTATTAAAATGCGGTCGATTTTGACAATTTCACCCTTTCGATTTACTGCTCTTCTCCAGCCTACTGCGACAATATATCCGGAAAACATTCCAATCATTAATAAGAAAAATGGCGAACCTAAAATCACCAAAATAAATGATGATAACGCCACTATCATCATTGCGAAAGAATATATTTTCCCGATGCGAGCGTGCCAAGCCCTACCTTTCTTGGTCATGAAAGCACCAGCCGCAGTACATAATGCGATAGAACCTGCAAAAATGTGAATGATAAGAATGACCATTTGGAGCATCTTTCATGCCTACTAGTTGAACAATTTAAATGATGTGATGAAAGTAATAAAAAGGCCCTCCCGTCGTATAACTGCCCTTACGAAGGGTACCCTTGTTATGGGCATCAGAGCAAAGGGGGACCCTCTGAATTATATCCGAATCCGTCATGGGCCCTATATGGCTGAAGAACGGCTAGTTATTCTCCATATTGCTACAAGCAAGGACGGTTTCATAGCCACTTTAGATGGTGGCCTTGATTGGTTACCTGGACCTACAGGGAATGAAGACTATGGATTAGGGGAATTTATGGAAACAATAGATTGCATTCTCATTGGAAGAAGAACATGGGACGTCATCAGTCAATTTGAAGAGGAGCCATTCACAAATTTTGAACGACATATTCTTTCTCGGAAAACCCATAATGCTGTAGACTTAATCCATGATTTGAAGAGAAAATCTGGAGGGCATATTTGGCTTCTTGGGGGAGGTGTTCTCAATGGGGAGTGTCTTCAAGCAGAAGTAATTGATGAAATAATAATTACACGGTTTCCAATTGAACTCGAGACAGGGATACCTGTTTTTGGTAAATACGGAATTCACTTGCCAGATTCATGGAAAAAAGAATCTGAAACCAAATTCGTTGGAGATATCACCCAAATCATATGGAAGCCTTTTGCAGGTTTGAATTAATGCTTGTATAGGTCTTACAAAGCAGAGTAATACAATCATCGCATCGGTGGCTTCTTCAACCTAATCCCTGTATTGATCGAGAGATTTTCTGTAGGATATGATAGACGAAAAGAGACCGATCAGGAAGATAACTAATGCCGCCGGAATTGTTACGAAGAAGACGGCGATGTAGGCCCCTTGCCCTCCAGCTCCGCCTGGGTCTCCGAACTCAAACAACAATATTGGCCAGAATGCAATACCGGCAGAAATTATAGTAATAATCCCTATTCTGAGCATGATATTTGGAGGTTCCATAAGATTCCTCTGTTGAAGAGTATTTGGAATCTCAATTTGATTTTCATCGAGAGAGTTGTCTGTATGGTTCAGACAATAACCAGCCGTCCTGAATTCCAATTGAATGCAATCTTCAAAAGCGCACTTCTTATCTCCCATATATTTTCAAAGAGTATGGTATAGTAGTATAGTTTGCCCCGGATATAAATTTAAGGGTAGAGATTAACTGACTCCTTTGCTGACCCTATAGTGTACTTGTGGTCGGTTATTCAGAGGATAATGGCCTAATGCCGTAACAATACTAATGTGTTACAATCAGTTTGATAGCATCTCATGAGTAAACTAAGTGGGCATGACTACTATCGGTGTAATCTAGAATTATACATAGAAACTAGTGAACAGGCTAAAGGAGTGGATTTATTGACAAGTCCTGATGTTTTTGACAATATTTACTTTTTTGCATTGACTCGTTTTTACAATCTAATTCAGAACATTCAAAGAGATTAGACGATCTGCTTTTTTTTTCAGTCATTCTATCTCTGTTTAATTTTGTTGAAGACGCAACATAATCCATTTCTGCTGAGTCAAACCAAATCATACTACAATCATGGCATCCGTCTAGTTCTATCTTCTTATTACCAGATGGTATAGGTATAGGAAATGTCAAATCAAAATAAATGGTCGAGTATTTCAGAGGTATAATCTTCATTTTTTCTTCACAAATAGGACATTTCTTTTCTCCGAAATCAGCCTTCTTCAAAGAACACTCTATGAGTCCTGCATTATGCTTGCCAAATTTTTCAATTAATGACTTAGAGTCAAGCATACCTCCTTTACAAACTTCACAAATAAAATATGGAACTTCCCTGCGTTTGCCGTCTCCAAAAATACCAACGAAAATTGCTATAACGAACCCAATACTGCCAAGAAATGAGTCAATGCCAAAGTTATAATTCAATAGGTATAATAGGCCCAGAATACCACCCACCACAAGAGCAATTCTCTGATTAACAGTTAATTTATTATGGGAATCATGAGTTAGGTTACCGCAGCCATTCACGCATTGAATACTCTCTGATGATGATTCCACAAATATTAGTAATTTTCAACTATTGATAATACTTTTTACGGCATTTGATAATGATTGATTATTTAGTCCGTGTATAATATAGTTATAGTCAAATTAATGGCATCAAATAGCCTACCTATTATTATATGGATGTAATAAGGGGCACCCAAGTAGATGGGATGTAAAAATACTAACTTCTATTTACATAATTTTTAGATAACAAATCACGATTAAGTCTGGGGTGTGGCTCTATCTTTGTATTATCTAAGCCTCTATTTTCCTTAGAATTAATGCTATCAGAAACTTTTACCATGAAATCTTGATAGATTTTTACCAAATTTCAATCAAACTAAATATCGGCTCTTAGCAAAAGGCCATTGAACATTGAATTATAATGACTAACGGAATATTGAACTATGTGACATCCATCAAGTACTTCTACATAAATACAGTCAGTTATCATGCAACTACCATATAATGAAACAAACGCATCAAGCCGATGCTTCAAAACCGATTGAATTTATCAATTCGATCACCTGAGACATTGAGACTTCAGGTGATGTGGTCACAAATCCAGAATTGTTTTCATGAGAGATATCTGCTTTGAGAACCCCTTGAGTCGCTTCTAAAACGTGAGTGACGCGGTCAGAACATCCTCCACAGGTCATACCAGTGATGTTGAGGGTGTGCACTTGTTCGCTCATGACTACAGCGCGAGGTGCAAGACTTTGAACTCATTCACGAATCGGACTCCATCCTTTCAGCAGAAGAGAGTTACCAACTACACTCACCGATGACAATGACATTGCCGCTGCTGCAAACGCAGGAGGGAGAAGGAAACCTGTGAATGGGAGCATAACGCCCATTGCAAGAGGTATGCCAACTATATTGTAGACAAACGCCCAACCGAGGTTTCCTCGAATTCGACGCATGGTACTTCTGCCCAGGCTCAGTGAAGAGACCGCATCGATCAAATCATTTCGTAACAAGACAAAATCCGCCGCATCCAGGGCAATATCTGAGCCTGCACCCATAGCAATACCGACATCAGCAGCCGAAAGGGCAGCAGCATCGTTGATGCCATCGCCGACCATCGCGACCGACCGGCCTTCACCTTGTAATCGCATGATGTGCTGCGCTTTTTCATGAGGTTTGACTCCAGCGAGCACCGTACCAATTCCGATTTTTTCTGCTAAAGTATCAGCGGCTTCTTGTCGGTCACCTGTGAGCATGATGACATCATAACCCATTTGCTTGGCATGACGGATTGCCTTTTCTGAAGATCCTCGAACTCGGTCTTTCACCTCAATCCAACCGAGCAGACGTAGGCCTTGACTGACCAAAACAAGTGTCACACCTTTCGCAGCTGACAAAGCCAGTTTGGCTTCGACTTCTTCATCGATTTCCACACCGAATTCATCCATGAGTTCGGCGTTTCCAATAGCAACGACAGCTTCTCTGTATTTTCCAATCATCCCGAGTCCAGGAATGGTTTCAATTCCACTAATTTCAGGTCTTGAAGAGGATACATTGGCCCATGAAGTCTTAATGGCAGTTGCCAATGGGTGTGTCGATTCTTGCTCAAGAGCCGCAGCAATGTCAAGTATCTCGTTGACTTCACAATCAAACATTTCAATATGGCTCACCCTTGGTTTTCCAGAGGTAAGCGTTCCTGTTTTATCGACGACCAAAGTGTTGGTTTTGTGTGCATTTTCTAATGCTTCGATGCCTTTGATGAGTAAACCATTCTTTGCGCCAACACCGGTGCCAACAATGAGGGCAGTTGGCGTTGCAAGACCTAATGCGCAAGGACAAGCAATAACCAAGGTGGAAACAAGAACCATCATTGCCAATTCGGCATTGGTCGACATCGGATTATACGCAGATGAGTCGGGATACATCCACCAAAACAGGGCTGCAAGAAGGGCCATGACCACAACAACAGGCACGAATACTGCAGCAATCCGATCGACGAGTCTCTGAATGGGTGCTTTACCCATTTGTGCTTCTTCAACCAGTGTGATGATACTTGCAAGCAAGGTATCTTCCGAGGGTCGTGTGGTTCGAATGAAGATTGTACCATCGAGGACCAGAGTCCCCGCTGAAACACTCTCACCCTCGTCTTTTCGAACTGGATAGGGTTCACCCGTCATCATCGATTCATCGATGCTCGCTTTGCTGTGAAATAGAAAGCCGTCTAAGGGTATTGTTTCTCCGATCAAGACCTTGATCAGTGAGGCAACAGCGACCGTCTCAACGTCTCGAGTCTCTGTATACCCGTTTGATTCATCGGTAACCACTCTCGCTTGTTTCGGTTGCATTTCCATCAGCGAATGAATCGCATCGGTTGCTTTGAGTTTCGCAGCAGCCTCCATCCAATTGCCGAGTAAAACAAAACCAATGATGAATACAACACTGTCAAAAAACACATGCGTGGCGGTATGAAACACCGAAGGAAGGAATGGTAAAGATTGCTCGAAGGTAATCAACAAAGACCAGATAAACGCCACTGTTGTTCCCAAATGAACTAGTACATCCATGTTGGCAGTACCACTTCGTAATGATTTCCAAGCTCTGATATGAAATTCTCGACCGGACCAAAGATAGACAGGAAGTGTTGTGAAGAAGGCCAAAAGTAATCGCTTGTTGATGTCATTTACACTCCCTATATCATCTGCAAACATGGTGAGGTAGAGCGTTGGTAGGGCTAAGAGTAAGGCCAAGGATACTTTTTGCCCTTGTCTGCGTAAATCTGATTTTGCTTCATCAATGAGTGCAGGCTTTCCCCTTGATTCCTTTGCACCAAAACCGCTCCGTTCAATCGAAGTGATCACTTTGGTTTTCGTCGAATGGAATTGTGCAGTGGGCTGAAGACGAACTACGGCGCGATTGAGCGGTAAATTCACTGAAACTTCTGTGACACCGTCAATTTTAGAGGCTACTTTCTCAACAGAAGCAACGCATGCACCGCAAGTCATACCCGAGATGCTGAGTGTAAACGATTCCTCTGTCATACTGCGACCTCATTCATCTAAGGGAATACATGTTTCATTTTTACAAGGCATGAGGTTCCAATGGCCTTGGTCCATCGTGATACATCCGCAACCACAGGTGCACATCCAGCCGATTTGGTCCCAGCCTTTTCCGCCTTCTGCACGCGTATAGAGTCGTTTCATCTTACACTGACAATCGCACATATGTGCCTTAACTCTCACCATGGTCTTGGCTTTTATGTAGTCAATATAAACCCTTTGTTTTGACTACAATACTAATGAGGGGCGATATCGAGTGAACCAGCCCAAACATCGATGCCAAAAAATTATTTCCCACCATTCTGATCAAGTTCATGCATAATCATATTTAGTAAGAGTTCTCGGAATTCTTCATTCAAACCAACTGCTTAACCTTAACCCACTAGTGAGTTATACTGAAGGAACTCTTGCATATGTGGGCATCAATTAGGGCACACTTTGATTCACATACAATAATGCGTTCAGTAGTATAAAACGTAGCCTCTAATTTTATGCATAATAGATAATTTCTTTCGATTAATCATCTCCAATAATATCTTTTAGTATTAGTATTTGCATAGATTATGAATCAGAGACTCGGAGCATTGATGCTATCTTTAATGATAGTCACTATGACCCTAAGTGGATGTATTTCATCAGAGGAAACAGAAGGTAAAGAAATAGTCCATTCCCCTCCTGAAGAACCAGAATATTTCGAAAAAGGTGAGTATAATTGTATCGATTATGATGATATGGACAGATGTTGGCAGACACATGTTCCTGAGAATCTTAGTTCAGATTTACCTGTTCCATTGATAGTCGATATTCATGGCTGGGGAGGTACTGCAGGGGGGCAGATGTTTGTATCAGATTTCAACACCATAGCAGATGAATATGGTGCAGTAGTGATATACCCAGCGGCAGTGGAGCCAGTTAGAGGGTGGAATGCTGGTTGGTGCTGTGAGTCACATGACGATCTTGGATTCTTACTCAGATTAGTTGATATTGCCATTCAAATTCACGATATTGATACTGATCGGATATATGCCACTGGTTGGTCGAATGGATGCGCCATGTCTCAAATGTTAGCAATGAAGGCAAGTGACATCTTTGCCGCAATAGGTTGCATGGCACAGTACCTGAATACAGATTATGACTCAACATACTCGCCGATTCCTGTTATTGAAGTACATGGTATGTTAGATCAGATTATCGTCTATGCTTCTTCGGCTAGTAATTCAATACAGAATCCAAATTCGCCATCTCAGGCGTTTGAAACCGGAGCCATCCAGAACATGTATGACTGGGGCGAATATAACGGATGTTCTGGATCACCAGAAACTTTTGAAGTAAATGGCCTATACTCTATTCATGGTTTCAACGATTGTCAGAATGGAGCTGAAGTCCGATTAATGTCGATATATGCTGCTCAACACAACCCTTATGCAAAGGACGCTGAATCAGATGGGACTATTATTGCCGATGTTCTAATAGGGACCCAGGGTTTAGTCCAATCAAGCTACATAGTTTGGGATTTCATAAGTCAGTATTCGAAGACAGTAGATGAGGTAGAGATTTAATTTCCACATTACTAGAACAGAGCATGATATAATCAATAAACATAAAATTAATGAGTTTAATATGCCCTAATTATGTATGCTGCATCTCTCTGATATTAAATCTCTCGCCGGACTTTTCCATTGTATGTTCAAGAATTGAGGGTACACCTTTTTCTGCTACAAAATCTGGTGCGAGAAGTTTGTTATTCTCATAGAATTCGAGGAAAATTGGAAGTGAGGGGAAATTCTCTGGAGGAGTTGAGCAAATAGTCTCCTGAGCATCTGTACTAACCGATCCTGGATCTAACATTATTGCGTTAATTCCCTCATTTCTGCCTTCTTTGGCTAGACATCGTGCCCACATGTCAAGAGTCCTGCCTTAGTCACACAGGAAGACGCTCAGGACGCTTTAGGTTGGACTGATCCAAGATTAGAAATCGTAGTCACACGACTTCGACCTGTTGCTTGCATAAGGGAATAGAGTCCGCGTGTTAAATATTGTACTGAATTAAGATTCACTCGTAATGTATAGAACCAATCATCCATATCCAGTTCACCAATAGGCTTGATTGGGCTAACGACTGCTGCATTGTGAACAATGCCGTCTAAGGAATAAATATTATTCGTATAGTTTTCACAAATTCTTGAATATCTGATGGCTTAGAGAGGTCACAAGGAACAGTGAATGAGTTAGGTGATTTGGCCTGAATTATAGATTCAGATTCATACAATTCTTTAGTATCTAGAGCGAGTAGTATCACTAATACCTTGTTGTGACATTGATTTAGCAATTGCTTTCCCGATACCCTGAGGCCCATGTTAATAGAAACGTCCTTTAATACATGAATTACAATTAGCAGAGTACTCTATGAATATTACCACGAATTAAACAATTCCCTCTGATTAGATTAGTAATCAGGAACCCATTGCTCGTGTTTACTCATGCATTCGGAGAATTCTTCTGATTCCAGATTTGCTGCTAACCATTGATGTACATTAGGCCAATTCTGTCCATCAAACCACTCACGATTATGATTGGCGAACTGTCTGACGAAGGGGAAAATCGCATCACTCAGGTTACCGTCAGGAATCTCTTCCTCAATTGATTCTATGAATTTACAAGCTGCTGTTCTATGTTCCAATTCATCTATGTCATCGTAGCGATTTGGATATTTATAACGATCGAGATGGAATTTGAATTCGGCATCGTTGCGTTTTACCCATTCTTCCTCATATTGCGTTAAATCCCACGGGAGCACATGCTCCATGATCTCTAAGCTCTCTTCGATTACGGTTCCATCGGATAAGAGTAATACTGGGACTGTTCCTTTTGGTGAGATTTTCATCATATGAGCTGGGCGCTCTCGCAATATGACCTCTCGGTGCTCAACTTTGAATCTAGATCGAACTATGGACATACGAGCACGCATGGCGTATGGACATCGCCTAAAGGAATACAGAATAGGTAGGTTCATGTCTCGCCCTCCGAGACAAACGAGATAAAGTAATAGCATTTTCAGGTATTTCAAAGAATACCATGAGGGCATCATTTTATTTCTGATAACTAAGGCAGAAATTGAATACTAAGAAATCTTCCCGCACGACCAGTAGAAAGTCCACCCGTTCAAGTCCTAAACGGAATGAACAATATAGGCGATAATGTTTGGACTAATGACGCTATTTTACAGACTAGCAAATATTGATTTTACTCGCTACCAACTAACTTGTAATCATCAGAAAGTGGAGTTGCCCCAGTTTCCATTGAAATAATCTTGCCATTCTTGAATTTTAGGAATGACAATACGGCTTCTGAAGTAGAACCATTGGTAAAGTGAATTACAGAGTGAGCTACTCCGACATCGTTATTTTCAAACAGTATTCTATCGTTTTCAGGGCGAATAGTATCATTGCCGGCAAATCCCATCATATCAGACTTACTCATCGTAACGCCGCCAACATGAGGATTGAAGACAAAATCGTCATGAATTATTTCTGCGAGTGTTTCTTTGTTCCCTTTTTTCCATGCTTCGTTGTATTTTGTTATTATTGACATGTTTGCATGCCGTAATCATAGTTATTAAAAATTTCGTTTTAAATTTTAAAAAATAAATTAACCCTTTTTCCTTCTTGATGGTGATTTCTTTTTAGCAGTGTAAGGCTTATCCTTTAATGAAAGTGGTTTTTTATTTATGGCATTTAATTTCCTCTCATGGAAGGATTTTTTCTTCTCAAAAGGTGCCTTGATTTCATTTTTGATATCAATATTGGCTGATTTGAGATCTATTGCATCATTCCTAGTTAACATTCCATTTTCATCATATTTCCATCCCTTTGCAAATAAATTTTCATTGATTGATGGTTTGTTTGATTTATTAGTATTTTTTGATTTAGAAGTTGGTTTTTCCATATTTTTTCCAATTAATTTATTTAATTCATTTACAAGGTAGTTAGGCATTTTTACCATACTCCATTTACTTCCTCTAACATTTAACATTCCATATTTTCTCATAAACTCGAGTGTTAATTTATATTCATCTTTTCTAGTATATCCAAATTCCGAGACATAATGCAAGTATTCTTTTTCCAAAGGTGGATATTTAGTTATCCATTTTATTGCATTATTATCAACATGTTCCAATATTTTTTCAATTGAATCGCGCTCAGTATAGCCAATGTACCACTTTCTAGCCTTTAATTGGAGAACGTATACTAAGCCCATTTAACTCGGGCTAGGTATTATTAAATTAACTCGACCTAACATATTTGATAGAGAAATAGTTTGCCTCATTGAGATATGTCTTTTACTTTCTCTATCAAATCCATATGTCTTAATCTCCAAACTCCAAATGGAGTCATGGCTACCGCGATAAGAATTACGCCGAACATCAACTGCCAAGCGACACTTGGGATTATCGTAACAGGTACAATGAACTGCCAAGATGAAAAAGAGGCAGCTAAACCTACAGCTCCACCGTAGGCAAACAGGACACCGATAATTCCTCCAATTATGCCAATGAGAAGATTCTCAAACAAAAGCATCAGGCCGAGACTTCGTGTAGATGCCCCTAAAACCCGTAGTGTGGCCAGTTCTAAATCACGTTCTGCAACATTCATGATCATCGTGTTGAACATCACCACGATAGTGAACAGGAGGCCTAGATACATCATGGCCTGGAAGATTTTAGTTTGTTGATCGAGTAAACTGTTAATGCCGTCAAGAAGGTTTTGTCGTTTTACGACCCCCGTAGATACTTCTCCTAAAGCAGAGTCAACCTCTATTCCTTCTGGAAGTTGTAGATAAATCGAAGTTGCATTAACACCAAGAATCTCACTCAAATCACCACGTAGAAAATACATGGTGCGAGCCAATTCAGCATTTGAAGTTCCAACAATCTCAACATCCTGTTGCACACCATTAATACTCACTGTATGCTTTTCCCCTACATTCCATCCAAGAAATTTCATACTTCCTTCATCCATCATCACTTGGATCAAAAGTTCGTTGGCTGTTGGCACCTCACCCTCGACCACTGAAATCGAACGCATTCCGTTTTTGAATAAATCAAGGCCTACAAGAGTAAAAATACGGTCAATATCTTCGGAATCTGTGACCGACCCTAGTGGCATTTCGATAATCATCTCATAATAGGCTGAGTTACTATCTGCCCAATCTAAAACAGGACCTTCTGCGTCCGGCATAATGTAGACCTGTGCATCCCATGTCTGATCATCTTCAAGGCTACCAACAAAAGTTTCTTGCAGCCCTGCAGACATCATTTGAATTGAGCCAAAGAGCATTAGTGAGATTCCTACTGCAACAAAAGTCATAGTAAGGCGAACGGGTTTGCGAACGCTTGAACGTATTGAAAGTCCGAGTGTTGTTGGCATCCATGATGTGAGTCGCCTTAGAAGATTTGAACCTACACGCATTTCGTTTTTACCGCTTAAAACTAATAAAGGATCAAGGCGACTAGCTTTCCATGCGGGGAATGCTCCCGAAAGAAATACAATTAACATAGTGGAACTAATTACCGTTAGGAACACTGAGATAGGGATTGTTCGTATGATAATCGGCACTCCGACGAGGGTTTGATAGAAGTCTAACATCCAATTCATACCATAAGGCCCGAATAAAGCTCCAAGGGCGCAGCCAATACCTCCAATTACGATAGGAGATGCAATATAGCCAATCATCAACGATGAGCGTTTGACACCGAGTGTGCGCAACACTGCGATTTCTTTGGCCTGACTTTGTACTAAACGCTGCAGACTCAATACGATAGTGATGGCAGCTATTGAGGCAATCATCATGGTGAAGGGGATTGTTGTTCGCTTCGTACCTTCCAAATCCTGCCGCATTACCTCTACCGGTTCATTTTGGCCTCTATCTCGTACACGTGCATCTAATTCGGTTGAATTTAGAGAAATGTGAATCAGTTCCTTTATCGCATCAATTTCTTCACCTTCATACTCTTGAGTATTTGGAAAATCATACGAAGGGGTACCCTCGATATCTAAAACAATAGTGTTGCTGGTGCCAAGCACATTACCTGTAAGATGCGCCATCCCAGTATCGGAAAGGTAGCCAACGACATATTGGCCTGATTCTGGAGGGAACACAGTTCCTTCAGGCGCCATGAGGACATGTAATGGATGGTAACCTATTCCTACAAGCGTGAAGTCTGCAGTCGCATTTCCAGCCCCAATAGTTACGATATCTCCGAGACTTAGATTAAGGGCATCGATAACGTGGGCATCGAAGACAATCTCATTTGCTGCAACGGCAGTTCGGCCTTCAGAATTTCCTGATGGTAGCCATACACGATCAGCGTTTGCATCAGCAGGAATGCCGTGCCAAAGAGAGTTGATTATTTGCTGTCCGTTGTCATTACTGTGGAACATTGTCCCTTGTGTAATGGTGCGGCCTTCGCATGAGTCAAGAGAAGTTTTGACAGTTGAAGAAATCCAAGCCAATTCTAGGGCATCACAGAAAGTATTCACTTGATCCGGTGACCAAGTTGTACTGCGGTTATCAACCCAAAGGTCTGCAAGATTTGCACCTTTATTATCGTCAGCCTGCATTGTATCATACATGCCTCCAAGATTGTGAGAATAACCTCCAAATGTGATACCAGCAAAGACTCCGACAAATACCATAAGAACCACTGCAAAAAGCCTTATTTTACTCCTCCACAGACTTCGAGCCAATCTTATGTTAAGTAGAGCCGACATAGGAAAACCTCATTCCTTTAAATCATTATCGAGGGATTTATCAGAAACTATCTTGCCACTGTCGATACGGATAACTCGAGTGGCATACCTGACCAATCCTTCATCATGAGTCACAAACACTGAGGTAATTTTTTCTTGCTTACACGCACTCACCAATACCTCCATAACTTTGTTTGATGTCTCTGTGTCGAGGTTTCCCGTCAACTCGTCTCCAAGTAATAGAGTAGGGTGCTTGGCGATACTGCGAGCGATTGCAACACGTTGTTGCTGCCCACCACTAATTTCACCGGGAAACCGATCAATTTCAGCCTCCAAGCCTACAAGTTTGAGCAGTTCTTTAGCTCGTTGAGGATCTTTTTTTCCTGCCAATTCTTGAATCAATAAAATATTTTCCAGAACGGTGAGGTCTTGGAGCAAATTGAAAAATTGGAACACATATCCAATGTTTTCTCTTCTGAACGAAGTCATTTGTTCTGAATTATTACGTGGGACTACTTGGTCAATGAACATGTAGCTGCCAGCGGTAGGGCTGTCGAGTGCCGAAAGACAGTTGAGTAATGTTGTTTTTCCCGAACCCGAAGGGCCCAAAAGAATAACTCGTTCGCCTTCCATTATTTCAAAAGTTACTCCGTCAAGAGCTTTTACCGCGCCAGCCGGGGTTTCATAATGCCGCTCAATGTTTTCCATTTGTAATAATTTTTTCATCTTTTCACCTTCTATCAGCCAGGTAGTGGCAAAAGAAATGACTGGCCATACACTATTTAACTAGTCGGCATTCTTTCGTGGCCTATTCCAGTCAATGCCTCAATTCCTAACTCTGTTATTGAAAGAGAGACTTTCAATAATGAACGTTTTCTTTCGACCATTTTCCAGTCGATTAGAGAGCGGACATGATAGGAAAGAACTTGAGAAGAAACTCCAATTTCTTCAGCTAAGTTGGCTCCGCTAGGGCCAGCTAAATTCATCAATTCTGCCTGATTCAAGTGCATAAGAATGGAGCTTTTAATGGAATTTTTACTGAAATTAATATCTAGCAATTGGCTTGAATAAGTTGTATTAGAAGGCATTGAATCTGCAAAGAAAATAAGCAACCTTCCATCTCTTCTGGACCAAATTCTACTTTCCTTCTCCAATCTGTCTAAATGGTATGTGGCTTGATTATTCCCTAGATTAGAAAGTCTAGTTAGGGCTGAAAGATGAATCCCTGGGTTGCTCTCAATGAATCCATATAGACGACCCCGTGTAAACTCGCCATCTCGGGTTTTGCGTACCGTACCAATTAGGAGTAGGAAACTCAACCATGTTTTTTTCGAAACTGTCCACCTTATTGGCTCGACGGAATAAATTACTCCAGTGACGAGGACTGCTGCTGACCCTCCGGCAGCAATTCGAATCGTGCTTGGTTGCAGAACAACCCCTTGGTGAATTGGTTCGTGTGTTGTCGGAAGAGGAATTGGCAGCAACTCGCACCTGCCATCTCCATCGATATCCAGAGGAACGCTGCTATTGTTTATTGGAGAGGATTGACATAGAATTTCATCTAAATCACTCCATCCGTCTTCGTCCGTGTCTTTGTCTAATATGTCGCAGGTTCCGTCCCCATCTAAGTCATTGGGCACTGAACCTGCGTCAAGTTGGTCAGAGCCGCATAATAGTTCGATATTGTCCCACCAACCATCATTGTCATCATCAGGATCTAGTGAATCACAAATTCCTGATGAATCGGTATCTTCAGGGACAGATAGTGAGTTCTGCGGATCAGTCCCACAGGATTCTTCATGGTAATCTGACCAACCATCTTCATCGCTATCTTCACCTTCTGCTGAGACATTGAAGCTCGCCACGCTCAGCAATATTGCCATGATAAACAGAAATGGAATTGTTCGAGCCATATGATTATGCGACCTGTGATTAGGTTCAAAGGTTATTCACACAAGTTTGTCCATGATAGTATGCTGCTGTACCATCTGGACAAGTAGCCCAATCCCATATGACGCCATCCAATATGGCATCTCCATAGACGCTGTTTAATTCAACAAGTCTTGCACCTGTTAAATCAGCACCAGTTAGGTTAGAATATCTTAGATCTAAGTCCCACATCATTGCGTTTGTTAGGTCGGCATTTGAAAGGTCCACACTCATCCAATTCCCACCACCATATATCGACGCGCCAGTTAGGTTAACATCGGATAAATTGCTCCATCTAAAATCAGTATATGCCAATCCAGTGTTTACCATTTCTGCACCGCTAAAATCACTGTTTCTATACACACCATAAGCCATCTGAGCACTAGTGAAATCTGCGTTTTGGAAATCGCTAAACAAGCCATCTGAACCCGCCATATTAGCATTAACAAAACTAGAATTAGAAAAATTAGAATATGTCAGTGTTGCGTTTCTTAAATCTGCGAAGTCCCAAATAGCTGGCCCGGTTACAGCGCCTAAACCGTTATTGAAATTTAAAAGTTCCGCATTTTCAAAATTTAGATAAGAAAAATCATTAATCGCTCTAGTCGTATTCAGTCTCGCATCAAGATTCGCAATTGATGATTCTAAATCTAACTGTAGATCTTGTAAAGCTTGTTGTATTAGTAAAATTTGAGCTAAGGAGTTTCCTGAATCATCATCATCCATATCATCAATAGTCAGTATGATCGCATTTATTGAATCCTGACTAACTTGAAGATTTGTTTGAATGGCATTCATAGATAATAATAAATTACCAAATGAAGCAGCATTTGTTGTATTGATTTTATCCAGAGATTGATTATTCACAATTGCTGCTGCTTCCATAGCGACCAGATAACTTGTTTCCAATTGATTTAGAGATTCTAGATAATCTGATTCCAGTGTTTGGATTGCCTGCATATTAGCAGACTCTATCTGAGAAATCGAAGCCAATAGGTCAGAATTTGTTTGTTCTTGTTTGACTAATACCAAAGTCAACTCAAGTTGTGATGATTCTAACTCTATGATTCTAGAATCGTGGTTACTAATATCAGTAGTATCTGAAGTTATACATCCTGCGAGGCTGAATGAGATTATTAACAAGGTTATGACCGTGGCTCTGGTTTTCATGGATAACGGATTGGGCTTCTTAACATAAGTAGATTGGGTGGATTTCTTGATATAGATTCTAAGGTTTATTCCTGCGCTTACGCTCCCTAATAATCACCAAGGAGGTCGTTCCGATTGGATGATTGAAACACTAGTTAATATTATTGGGAATGTATTGATTTTCAATTCTTGCCAATGCCACTGATAAAGAATCGCCCGGTCGTATGTCCATGTACAAAAGCGGACAATATAATAATGCCCTGGGAATTAATATAATAATTTGATTATTAACGATATCGGGGAATGAACTTGCAGATTGGTGAATTAGAGAAATCTCCTCGTCGCTATGACGTGGACTGGCTCCGAGTCATTCTCTTCGGTCTGCTCATTTGGTTCCATTACGTTGTCTTCTCACTTGTCCAAATTGAGGAAAATGATGGCAACATGAGGATTGTCAATTCCTCACTATTAATCGTCATAGAAGTCATGCACCAGTGGAGGCTTGCAGCCTTGTTCGTGATTTCAGGCATGGGTACATCATTTGCCTTTCGTCGTAGAACATGGAAGACATATGTTGCAGAAAGAGGGGCACGTCTTGGCATTCCATTGCTGTTTGGCACCTACATTTTGTGGCTTGGAATCATTGACCCAATCAAAACTACTGCTCGTTTGTTCACTATATTTATTGGGGCAGATAATATACCATATGGGCACCTTTGGTTTATCTACAACCTACTAATCTATTCTTTCCTCTTGACGCCATTGTTCGCCCATGTACGGAACAATCCAGAAGGCAAAGTTGTTCATTTTGTACGTTCCGTGTTCCGTATACGCCACGGACTTGGAATAATGCTGATCCCGCCCCTTATTCTAGCTGTCAATGGAATTTTGTTCAAGCCATGGGAATTCGGAGAAGTTGGTATGTGGTGGGAATTCCCTCGTTACCTTTTGTACTTCTTATTTGGTTATCTGATGATTACAGCGAAAGATGAATACTTCCAAGTGATAGATCAAATCAGAATTCCAGTGACCATTCTGATGCCAATCTTAACAATTAGCTGGTTTCTCTTCAGTTCCTTGAGTGGCGTCCCTGCTGTAATGGAAGGTGGTTGGGTGCGCGATGGACATCCAGCATTCTCTATCGATGCCACAATTGCCTCTCTCCTCCAGTCATTCCATGCATGGTTCTGGTGCCTCTTTATCTTTAGTTGGGCTTCAAAATTATTAAACCGGTCGAGTATATGGTTGACATATTTGAATGAAGCAGTATATCCCGCCTATATCGTCCACCTGCATTTGACATTCTTTTCAATTGCAGTCTTTGAGATAATTGGCACAGGATACTATGTTGGTTTGACATTTGGAGCAATATTCGTTATGGTCGGAGTTATGATTTGTTTCGAAATTTCAAGACGAGCGAGATTTGTGCGGCCTTTATTTGGAATCAATAGGGGAACTAATGAGGTGGAGAAGTTGTTTCCATACAATCAAACAGAGAATCCTAGTGTTCGAATTTTATTCTCCATATTATTCCATATATTATCAATTGGCATGACCACAGGGCTACTGATATTGCTTATTAGTGCATCAATTTTGGGTGCAATATAATAATTACAAACATTGTTTTTTACTATCTCTAAGGTAAATTTAATAAAGCCGGAATTTTTTCTTCTGGTTACACAAATTCAATTTGTGTTTTTGGTATAAGCGACCTGTGTAATGATAGGACTTTACTATGTGCCCAACATTATAAACAATTGACACAACCAACTTATGATGATGAAAGTTAATACAATAATATTTACTTTGATGATGTTAACAGTCCCTCTTGCAGGATGCAGTAGTGATGATAGTACTGCTGAAGTTCCTGGATGTACAAATGCAGATGCTAATAATTACAATGAAAATTCAACTATAGATGATGGATCATGTGATTATGATTTAGATGATGATGGAGTAAAAGATAGGTATGAAGTAGATGGGTGTACTGATAATACAGCTAATAATTATATGATTTCTGCTACTGATGAAGATGGATCATGTGATTATGATTTGGATGATGATGGGGTATTGGATTTCAATGAGGTGCTTGGATGTACGGATTCTAATGCTAATAATCACAATTCAGACGCTACTGATGAAGACAATACATGTGATTATGATTTGGATGATGATGGTATTTTGGATACCGACGAGATTCTAGGGTGTATGAATTCAACAGCTAATAATTACAATTCATATGCTACTGATGATGATGGATCATGTGATTATGATTTAGATGATGATGGAGCCTCGGATTGGTTATTTATTGGAGATTCTGATATCGAAGGATGGGATACTTCACAATTTATAGATTCATCAAATATTGGATACGGCGGATCCATGTGTAGCGATACTCTTTCTTCTATCGATGAAGTATTAGAACAATATACTCCGACTCATGTTGTCATAGTTTGTGGAGAAAATGATTTATCAGAAGAAAGGACTGTTGAAGAAACTTTTGAAGACTTTCAAGCCATAATCAACAAAATAATCGGAAGTGGAGCCTCAGTGACTTATATGGGCACTAAACCAGAACCAGGAACTACAGAACTTCATGCTCAATACAGAGATTATGATAACCGTATTCAAGATTTTGCAGTAAACCTTGCAAATGATTCTTATGCTCCACTAAATGTTGTCGATGTATCCCAAGGGTTTGAGGACATTGGAAATCCTAATTCATTGTACCAAGAAGATGAATTACACCTTTCTTTAGAGGGTTATGAATATTGGAATCAATGGCTTGTCCAAGTATCGAATGATTCAGAATGTATCATTTGGCAAAGTCAAGAATGCCGAGTAAGTATTGAATAATTAATTATAATATTATACTATGTTACAAGGTTTTTGGATTGGCATCCATTAAAAATAGGAGAGGAAAGATACAAATTAGTTCGTAATTGTGGATTGAAGATTAAGAGTGAAAATTGTCCAAATGTGGCAGTCGGGATTTGGCAGAAAGGAGGCCTTTTCGACATCAAGGCTAAGGCATCATGATTACAGCGTGTAATCAGTTTAGGTACGTAGAATTGTATACATTAGATGACATAAAAAAAACTAGAAGGATGTGGTTCTTCGTTACTCTCGGAATAACAGTTACAACCATTTTCTTCATTGCGCTATCAATTTATCTTGTGGTTATCTTCGCTAATTGAAATGGTTTGTAGTGAGTCGTTACAGACGCTAGGGAATATTTCAGAAAAAGAATGGGTCTGCAAATAAAATATTCTTATCAACGTGCCGCCAATGATATTTATCTGAAATATCTGTGGATATTCCTTCTTTGGCCTTCATGAAAATGTTTTACGAATCCATACTTTCTGATTGAGCAAACATTTGTCCACATACATCATAATAGTTACACCGATGGCAATACGGATGAGGTTAAGGGTTGTTAATTCCATGCACTTCGTAACTCGAGGCGCTTTAGTATATCTGCGTCATCTGCCCTACAGAATAATACCTACTATCTTATTCCGTTTACCCTTCTTCACTATTGTTTGAGTGCTCAGGAATTATCATCAGCACGTCTTCAGCATGCTGCTGGAAGAATGTATCAAATTCTGATAGATATTCATTCTTGGTCTTGTTGAAATTCTTCTCAAATGCGGCATCAAAGCCTAATTCATCAAGTTCCTCATAGAATCCATCAAGGAATACCTCTACTCCTTCATTGTGGACTAAATATGCAATGAACCAAGCTCCAACATCATACGCATTTACTTGTGATGAATATTCAAGTTGGTCTAATGAAACGTTTTGTGAATTGTAGTCATCCTGGGAAATTTCTAACTTGTGCTTCATTACATCTCTGAGATAGTTATCTCTTACGCCGTCCTGTGTAGAATACAATGACTGGGCCATGAACTCGGCTCCTCCTTCTGCGAACCAAGGTTTGTCTTTTCCACCCATTTTTGAATCTCTTTCACAAGTATCTCTGCTGTTTTCACTACATTCATCACTGATATGTGAATGTTGAAAAATATGGAAGTATTCGTGTAATGTTACTGGTTTGTAATCATCTTCTTCTGGACTAGGGTACTTGGCAGACATAGTCATCATCATGAAATCATATTCGAGATAACTTCGCTTGAAAGTACTAATCGCAGCACCGCCATCATCGACATAATGGGTAAATATCTGGTAGTTTTCATTTGCACAATCCCATTCTTCATTCCAATTGGAATCGAGATCTTTGTGGCGTTCACAGTAAAAATCCTCCAATTCCTTAGCTGCATCTACGTCTTCACCTATGATATAGATTTCAACTGGCCCGTAGTTGCCCCATTCTGCAGCCCCTATGCTGTACCATTCGATTGTTAAGTTGAAGGTCTCATTAGAAACATCTGAAGTTTTGAAAATTTTCGGTTCAGCGCAAGTAACCACTCTCCACTCGAGTGTGCCCGTGGTCCCATCGGGACAGGTAATTGCATTAGGTGAGATTTCAGGTTCGGAAGTAGAGCCTCCTGGATCTGAATTCGAGTTATCTCCGACATCATCAGGTTGAGAATCCGAGTCGTTACCATTACCGACACATCCCGCAAGGAAACTGATAAGTAAGGTCATACAGAGTAGGGCGGCCAAGGGTTTCTTCATGGAATAGCCAAGAGGTTGATATTAATGAGCATTACAGATAACCCTCTCAATGTCTCCTTCTTCCGCATCTTCTTTGATTTCCATTAGACTCGGAAAAATACAAAAAGAATTCAGATGAATAATTCTCTATCTTCTAGACTTGTAAGAAACTGAATCAAACCATCTCTTCTCTTCTGGGGTTAATATTAACTCGATGAATTGCCATCTTATCTTCAAGTATCTCACGCAATATAGAGAATTTGAGATCAGTATACTAGAAACGCTTTCAATATGGAATTACTTTAAGTAAAACTGCAAAATAATGACACATATTCCCTCCAAGTACGAACAGGTGCCAGATAGCATGATTGAAAGGAATTCTCTCAGACAAGTAGAATACTACCCCAATTGAGTAGATTAAACCCCCTAGAATAATCAGACTCACGCCGTCCCACCCTACGGAATCAAACAAAGGTTTGATTGCAAAAATTGCAAGCCACCCCATTATGAGATATGGCGTTGCTGAGACGTAGTTAGGTACCTGACTATTCGTTATTCTGAGCGCGATCCCTGACACAGCACATCCCCAAATAAGAACAAAGAATACCCAACTGATCCATCCATTGAGACATATGATTATGAATGGCGTGTAAGAACCCGCGATCAGCAAAAAAATTCCAATATGATCTGCAACTCTCATTTTATGTTTTAATTCTAAATTTGTAACGGCGTGATACAAGGTTGAACAAAGGTAGCAAGCGATCATACAAAGGCCGAAAGTCACGCTCGACCATAATTTCCACGGGTCCGCAGTTAGCAGTGCTTCTGAGGCAAGAAAGTACAGGCCCACTCCTGCGAGAATGACCCCGAATCCATGAGTAATGACATTCGCAAACTCTTCCCTAGGTGGGTAGTATGATGCGTGTAACATCTGAGATGAACCATCCATCAATAGAACCTTGATGGGCGGAAATAACTAGAGTATATAATTTTTAAGAAATTCCCCTTAATTAGGGTAATCTAAGTTTTTATCAAAATAGTCATAAGGAGATTTGATTAGGTATGAAACATGAAGGTTGCAGTTATTCAGATGGCACCAGTTTTTCTCAATAAAATGGCAACTTGGGATAAATTAAAAAAAATGATTTCTGAAGCTGCTGAAAATGGAGCAAAAGTAATCACATGGGGAGAAACACTAATTCCAGGATATCCAGCTTGGTTGGATTTAACAGATTCCGCTGCGTGGAATAATCCTGCCCAAAAAAGAGCTTACTCAACATACGTTAGAGAATCTGTAAGCATGGAAGGCCCGATTGTAGCTGAAATGTGCGAGGTTGCTAAAAATTTCGGTTTGATTTTGATGGGCGGTATACTTGAAGGCGATGGAGGCGGGAGCGTATATTGCACTTTGATTACTATTGGTTCGTATGGCGAGGTATTAGGGCGTCATAGAAAGATTAAGACTACATTTAACGAACGATTGGTTTGGGCTGATGCTACTGATGTGAATGATTTGAAAACTTATGATACACCAGAGGGTAAAATTGGTGGATTGAACTGTTGGGAAAATTGGATACCATTAGCTAGAGCAGCCTTACATAAACAGGGAGAAATGATTCATGTAGCAGTTTGGCCTGGTTCTTACAGTTTAACAAAAGATCTCTCGAGATTCATGGCTTTAGAAGGCCGAAGTTGGATTTTATCTGCATGTGGAACTTTAATGGGTGAAGATTTTGAGAAATTAACGGAGGAGGATTTTCCCATGCGAGATACCATGGTAGGAGCAGGTAATTTACACACAGGTGGCTCAATAATTGTTAATCCCAAAGGAGAGGTCGTAGCTGGCCCGTTACCGGATTATGAAGAAGGAATATTATATGCTGATATTGACAAAAGAACTGTATTAGAAGAGCGTCAAAATTTTGATTATAGTGGCCATTATGGTAGACCTGATCTTCTTAGATTAGAATGGGATTAACCAGACGTGGACACATGGACGTCCGTAAAATCATACTTGACTAAAACCAAATTGAGAATATAACGAATTGGAACTATCATAATTCACTGGTTTCACCGCCACTTCTTGGCCATCCATCCATTCATCCTTTATTGAATTGATATAATATGGCGTTATTCCTAAGTACAAATAATATAGAATGGAATATATCTGAAGGCTTTTTATGAGTACAGGTTATACGCCGATAGTATGCCCGCCAAACATGTCTCTTGCACCCACTGATTACAACTTCGGAATATCAACAAACTATTCGTTCGCCAGCACAATTTCGTGTTCCGACGAAGAAGCTCGGAAAATGTATGTACGCGCCTTTGGCCACATGTTGAACTACAACCATGAAGAAGCGATCGCATGTTTCAGCAAGTGCACTGAACTAGACCCAACTTGCGCCATGGCATGGTGGGGCATAGCGTATTGTGTTTCTTCTAACTATAATTGGACTCCAGGATTTGCATCAGGATACGACCCAATACAGCAAGCTATTTCACTAAAAGATGGTTGTACGGAACTGGAACAAGATCTCATAGATGCACTTGCTGAGCGCCACTCAGAAGCTGCTCGAGATGCAGCTAACCCTGCAGAACTCAACATGGGAAACTCGCCGGAGCTAAATATTGCATTTGCACATGCTATGGCCCCTCTTTATGAAAAATACAATGGTAACTTAGACGTTGCAGCAATCTATGTAGAAGCTTTGATGAATCTTAATGCTTGGCAATTATGGAATAAAGATACAAAAACTGGCGTAATTACTCCTCTAGATGATAATACACTACTATGTATTCAGGTTATGGAAGAGGCTTTTGAAACTGTAGAAGGAGCCAGAGAACACGTAGCGCTTTGTCATTTGTACTGTCACGCATTAGAACTCTCCCCGTATCCTGAGAAAGCTTTGCCGGCTGCTGACGTGCTCCGTACGCTTATGCCTGGAATGGGCCACCTAGTACACATGCCCTCTCATATCGATGCATGGGTTGGCCAATGGAAAGAAGCAATAGAATGTAATATTGCTGCCGTAGAGGCAGATGATAGATATGTCGAGCTCAGTGGTAATGAATCTCAGTTCTACAAGTTTTATCGTATGCATAATCACCATTTTATAGTCTGGTGCGCCATGTTCGAAGGGCAGTATGAAACAGCACTCAAATATGCACGAAAAGCAGTGGCAACACTTCCTGCTGGAGATAAGGACTCAGGAGTACAATTCATGCTTGCTGGGATCATTCCAATGGGTGCTATCTTCCTTGAATCCTATGTCACCATGCCGTGGCATGTCATGATTCGATTTGGAAAGTGGGATGAAATAATAAATGAGCCATTGCATACAGACAAAGATGTTTTTCCTGCAGCCATCGCAACACAACACTATGCACGTGGAGTAGCTTTTGCATCAAAGGGAATGGTCGCAGAAGCGGAAAATGAACAGATTTTATTTACCGATTCGCTTCAGAACCCAGCTCTTGCGGGCCGCGTGTTGCACAATAATTTGATGTATCAAGATCCAAAGGATGGCCCTTGTATTTTATTAGTTAATTCGGCTGTTTTGGCTGGAGAAATAGAATATCGCAAACAGTTCCAATCTAAGGCAAGAGGAGATGGTGCTGATTTTACAGTAGCCTTTAACCATCTACGCAATGGTGTGGATCTCTCTCTCAATCTCGCCTATAACGAACCTTGGGGGCAGATGCAGCCTGTCCGCCACATCCTTGGTGCATTGCTACACGAACAAGGAGAATTTGAAGAAGCAGAAGCCGTCTATCGTGCTGACATCAAACTATGGAAGGACAACATGTGGGGCTTGTTAGGCCTCAAACTATGCCTAGAAGCGCGCGGCGATTCCCCAACGGAACTTGCTGAAGTTACTGCATTATTCAAAAAGCGTAGTTCACGTGCAGACATCGTCCCAGCAAAAACTTGTTTCTGTGCACAAGATAGTATTGACAATAGTTGCTGTGATTGAGTCAGATACAGTCATACGATTAAGTATCATTTGATTTTTTAGTAACTCAATATAGTTATAATAAAACTAAAAGATATCTTATAAGAAGCATATTATTGATAATTTATATTTGTATTTGATTATCACGGGAAACTTCTACATTTGACAAGTATATTATTGGCAAGGTCAAGGGTTGAATTTTTTTTTTATTTTAAATAATTGTTTCCAAATATCATTTTATCAATAAGCATTCTAATCATAACCATAAAGTTAGTTTTATTGTGTTTCGATGTGTTCTTCGTACCATTGATAGCAGGGGATTAGCCAAAATATTGAGCAGAGCGCTAGAGGTAGTGCTACACCTTGATAGTAATACATCGGGTCGTCTGTGAATAAATATAGGAAACTCAATACCAATGGTTGGTTTACTACCCATCCAAATAACGGGCGCAGGGCTACCTTTGATGTCAGTAGCATAACGGGCCCGCGCCAATTATACTGCTTAAGAATCTATCTTGACATTGAAGGACCTATTCTCAAGGTTTGGTAGGGAGATTATTATCGCCTATTCATTCTAAAAACAAGATGTGCGCCTCATGTTCTCACCATATCTCATTGAAGTAATTTTGCAATACTGTCATGCGCTTTGGATTGTAATATAGTAGTTATTTTAATATTAAACATATATGATAATTTTAAAATTACTATGAAATCAAAATGAGTCCAATCTTGTTTGTTCCTGGTGCTTGACAAACCAAGAATTTTTCAATTCGTTAGGGGATGATATAATTTTTGATAAATGATCTACTGCAAAATTTAATGAATCAAAGATTTTAGGTTGTTGGTTCATTGCATCTCGTACTGTTTCTCTAATGAGCCACACTCCAACGGGAGCCCAATAACCTGGACCTATGTCTCTCCAAACAAGACACGATGCCGACTTTCTGACTTTATTTAATGACTCCAATACCCCAAGTTTTGCTGCATAATATGCACCAGTCACATTACTGGCATAGTCAGTTCGCGGAAAAACATCCTCCCAATCGGTCTTGACTTCAACAAATTGTTGTAATGTTTTTGATGGTTGATTGGATTCAGACCATAGTGACCCCTCAGTCCAATTTTCGATCATCTGATATGCCCAAATTCCTGGTGTTAATATAATATAGAATGAATTATCTAAATATGTTGACGTATAAACAAGGGTCTTATCTATAGAGTTATAATCTCTTATTTTTTCCCATAAATTCTTGCTTATCATATCATCAGTAGCTGTAATACTCCATCTTGTAGGGACTAGTTTTCTATCCTCTTTTTTCCCCAATAAACCAGTAGATAGCAGTCTCGAAATATGTGATTCCCCAATAGATGATATTCCTAATTCTTTGATGGCGTCATTAGTTAAGAGGTCAGTCTCTTCGACTATTGAATCCACTTTCCGTGGAATGTGTGAATTACCAATAATTTCTGCCCTAAGTACCTCTCCAGTTTGACCTAAGGGTGTACTCATTGTATCAAAACTAGGGGTTCCATTTAATTTCACTTTCTTCGCAAAATTCATTTCGATGTCAACAGATTTACTAGCCATTGCAATTTCTTGAGTTGTCTGTAGAATTTTGGTAGGGGTCAGGGGACTAGAAATTTTTGCTTTACTACTTCCAGTTATAAGATTAGAATGCCTAATAGCGACTTCTTCAATATTTCTTCCAAACAAATCTGCAGGATCACCAGTTATATGATTATTGAACTCTTCATTTTTCAGAGACCAAAATGCACTAGGGCCCACCCTTACATCTGGGTATCCATATCGTCCGATAAATACAGAAGGAGGGCTCGGGCCAACCATTTCATCAAAAGCACTTATTTCATAAGTAGGGAGTTTTTTACTCACTTGAGATAATAATGGGCAGGGATTAATTCCACACATACTGCGAACACCCCTACAATCTATACACTCGGGGAACATTAGACAGAGGATAGAATTGATTGCACTTTAGTATACTGGAAGTCTTACATCGATATTTACGTTTTTTATCAAAAAAATGTCTGGCTAAACCACAAGTAATTCTCATGGCCCTAAATCTATAAAAAATATCTAATTGAAAGTGAAATTAATATAAGATTTAGACATATTCCTTATTAAATTAAATTGGTTAAGTGCCAAATATTTCCGGTAATTTTTACTTAGAAATATACCTTTTGTACAATGATACTATGCAGTGTACTAGTTTTCGAATGATTATGGAACTCCTAGCCGCCTCACTAATGATTGCTGATTTTGTATTGGCCATATTTTTTGTAGTTTTGTTTCATTGGTTATATAATACAGAAAAGATTTCTCTTGCATATTTGTATGCATTCTGGTTTGGCACACTGATTGGATCAACGTGGGAATTCACATTTCTCTTACTTGGCCCTGACTTTCTTCATGGAGCAGTGGAATGGCCATGGGGCTTAGATGGGTGGCCACGCAAGGTTTCACACTCAATTTGGGATGGTGCAATTTTTATGTTTGGAGTATACTTATGCCATCAATTTTTAGACGGGGACTTGTTTGAACGGTTTAACTATAAAGAACTTGGAATAATGTCATCTTGGGGTATTTTTCAAGAATTATTGGTTGAATATCTGTTCAATGGGCGTGTTTGGATTTATGAACCATTATCTTGGAATCCAGTAATTATTCCTACTGTTCCTGGGTCAGCACCAATGTCCCCTGGGTACACATTGATTCCACAGGCAGTCTGGGTAATTGCACCTGTCGTATTCTATCTTGGGTTCCTGTGGCTAATTAGGCAATATAATAAATCTGAATCATAAAGTATTGAATTATATGAAATTCATCATATTGGGATCATTGGTAAAATAATTAGCGTGATTTTCGCTTGCGACCGGTTCTTCTTCTTACACTATTTGAATTTCTATTCCCAGTACCCCTTCTAGAAGCTCTCATACTTCTCCTACGGTGGAACCAGGGGCGTCTATGCCACGCACTACCATGATAAACGCCTCCAAGGACTCCCCCTCCAAGGCGGTGATGAGAGGCGTTACTAGCATCAGAATTAGCACTATGATATTGGTCATTGTTTCCCTCACTCTTCATAAACAATATCATGCATAGGAGAATTATTAATCCACAACATGAAATCCCAAATAATAAGTAACCAACATCCAGAGGTTGATTAAGTTGGCTAATAGAATTATCATTAATCTTATACCAAACCGTAATTATACTATTCACTGGTAATCGTTCAGTTTTAACTACTTCTAAGCAGGAATCTTCCCAATTTCCTAAAGATAATCTATCTTGACTATAATAATTATTTGCTGATACTGTGTAATTATAGGAGACGTCTGCTTTACAATCATAACTGTATGAATATATGCAATCGTAATATTCATCATATTCTTCATCATATAGGCAATTTTCTTCTTCTACTTCAAATTCTAACCATTCAGTACCTTCTAGGACAGTAGCATTAGTAGTATCCCAAACATCATCCACATCAGGCGTCAAAATCGCACCAATTAATGATAATATTACTCCTATTGTTACTATGATTGAGATGAATAGATATCCTGGATCATCTGCAACCCATTTTGGCAGGAATCCCCTATTGTTACCTAGTACAGTAACTACCCCTTCTCTCCAATTATCTTCCTGCATACTGTAAAGCGCTAGAGGAAAACGTGTATAACATTTATGAAAGTTCATAAATTTATTTTTAGAAATTTTAAGGTACCAAACAAAGATGGAACATTTTTATTAAGTTGTAGAAAGGAGTTGAGTCGGCATCCTGTTCAAATGGTATATTAACATTTATTTACATATTCTGTTCCCCTTGACAATACATCTATTTAACTGATTTCAAAGGATTAATATATACTTCATAAATTCATTATACGGGCAAAAACTCATCACCCATAGCATATACCAGAATCCATGGAGGAAGATTGGTGGAATGCGGAATCATCACAAAAATTCTCTTCTGACACTCCTCCTGCTATCGTCATAGTCGATGCCCAAAAAGGTTCTAATATTCTTTCAGGGGATGTGAATATGGTTTCAGAAAGTTTACAATCAGGTGTTTGGAATCAAATTGATCATGATAAAAATAGTAAATTTCCATCTTGGGCTTGGTTCTTAACAGGCCTTATCTTAGTCCCAATAATACTCTTATTGACTACATCAATATTGATGGTATTTGCAGATTCTTCTTTCAATAATGAGTATTATTCAAATTACCCTAAGCAAGTTGATGACGTGACTTTTAATGGTAAAATTTTTGAAGTTCATACATTCTCTATGACAACGGGTTTTGAAGATATCTTCGCAACACATAGTTACTGGGACATAGCAATCGAAGGTGAACATAATGGAGAATATTGGAACAGTTATATTTCAGGAAATTATAATGCCCCTCATCAATTAACAACCACTGATAGCATTGATAATGAATGGTATGAATCGTTTGTGTATAAACAGAATCAAGATAATCAGTCATTATATGTAAAAGTAATTGTAGATGATATTTATGTTGCAACTAAGCCAGGAGAGCCTCCAAATTTTGTAAATTATTGGGGGGAAAGTACCCAAACAGGTACAGAATTAATCTCTTTTGTAACATGCCTAATTTGGCCAATTGTAATTATTGGTGGATCTATATGGGGTTTTGCAACGAACAGAAAACCATTCACATATGGAATAATAACGATGGGGGCATTGGTTTTTTTAGCTTTCTTATTTTTAATTCTCGCTTTATTGGCTACCTTCTAATTTAATTACAAATCCTTTTTCAACTATAAGACATATATTAATTCTTACTTGCTGTAGAAAGCAATCGTTCCACGATCACTGCATCGACCCATTTTCCATCTACTTTGCCATGTTTTTCATATACTCCAACTTCCCGGAAACCATGCTTAGAAAGAAGGTTTCTAGAAGCCATATTTTCCGGAAAAACTCTAGATAGGATTTTCCAACATTGAGTATTATCCATTTTTGTTAAAAAATCAGATAGTAATAAATTTCCTATACCAGATCTCCTATATTCCTTATCAACGTAAACTGAAAACTGTGAGATGCCCGCATAACAATTTCTATCACTATACGGAAATGACCTGATGAATCCAATAACATTATCCTCCACTAATGCCACTAAGATTATACCTTTTTTAGACCACACTCTACTTTCTTCTACGCTTACATGCTCCGTGTTAAGGGACGCTATTTTTTCATCTATCATTTTGTTATATATCTTTGTCATACACTCAAAATCAAATATTTCTGCGTTTCGAATAATCACGTGACCTTCATCCGATTGAATACATCTAATTAGAGAATATAAAACAAACTCAGAACTGTTTCAAATTACCAATATTTTGCTATCTAATTCTTACATAATCAAATGGAGATATACATAATATATTATAATTTTAGGTACGTTAAAATATATTATTATTTAAGGCATTAAACAATATATTGCTTGATAATTACATAATCTAATAGATGAACTAAATAATTTAATACTGTCGCCTAAATTATGGAATGGATACCTGCTCCCTTGCCTAATTCTATTGAAGAGGGAATTAAAGAGAATCTAATATCATGGGATCAGTTAGCAAATTCCCATGCTCAGGGAAAGGGATCTGAGTTCTACAGGATCGATAATTGGTTATCGGGAGAGACTACATTAGCCCCTTGGGAAATTAGAGAAATTGGGGCCATAAGTGGAAAAACTTTGCTTCATCTCCAGTGCCATATCGGAACAGATACTTTGTCATGGTCTCGAGAGGGAGCAATAGTGACAGGATTGGATTTTTCTACTAATTCAATAAAAGAGGCAGAAAGGTTTGCTGAACTCATGGGCATCAGAAATAGTAGATTCGTTATCAGTAGAGTCCAAGATGCAGTAGAATCATTAGATGGTGAAAAATTTGATGTTCTCTATACAGGCAAAGGTGCTCTTTGTTGGCTGCCAGATATTGAAGAATGGGCTACAGTTTGTAGTAAACTGGTCAAACAGGGGGGCATATTGTATCTTGAAGAATCCACACCTATGTTCAATGCTTTAACTCCTATGAAATTTCAAAAAGAAACAGTATTTGGACTAAAATATGACTTATTCAACAAAAATCCTGTATCTGAAATAGGACAAGGAAGTTATGCAGATCCAAACTGGCCTGGGAAGATGAGAATTCATACATGGGAGTATACTTATGGAGGCATTATTAACGCTCTTGTGAGAAATGGTTTTCGAATAGAGCATCTTAACGAGCGAGATGAGGTATTCTTCAACCCTCATCCTGAGAATCTAGTCAAATCAAGATCAAATTACTGGTCATTAAAGGAGAATTCTTTGAAATTTCCATTATCTTTTTCCATCAAGGCAACCAGAATATAAAGATCATGATTTACATAGGAACATCCAAAACAATTTTTAGTCCCATATCTTTGAAGATAATGTATGAAAGATATAATCGCAATGCAGATAATTGGGGCATTCCTTTTCCTGTTAGCTTCTGTAAAAATAATTAAACCTAAAGAAATAAATGAAGGTGTTTTTGGAGAGATTCCTGATGCAGAAGTGGCTAAACTAGCATCAATGAGAATGCTCCTTTGCGGTTCACTAATGGCTATATCTTTAATTAATTTAATTTTTAGTTTTATGGTAGAAGCCGGTGATGCAACAGAAGCAATATTGATTTCAACCTCAATAGGAATCCTAGTATTCTAGCTTTGTATTATTGGCTCCAAATTGAGAGGATTTATTGGTTTTATGGGCGCATATTTGTAATGGCATAGTAAAGTTCTTTAGCATTTAATCATTGATATACAATATTACATCTTTAAATTATTTTAATAAGGGATTAAGTATTTCCTGAAACCAAGTTTTCTTTTTTTAATTGATTAGAAAGGAGTTTTTTTATTTAGCCGGGCCGTCATCTGTAGGTATCTATCGGAGTGTTCTGTATTCGGTAAATATATTACAAATTGCCAATATCTCCATGCAGCAATTGAAAGAGTTGCTAGCCTATGTAAATCTGACAAAGAATCGATTTCATCATCGCTTAATTTTCTAATAGATTGATAACCATCCAATAATGAACCCCATCGTTCAGGAACAGATTCACCATTTTCCCAGCCAAAGCCAACAAAGGTCATTACTAAATCAAATGCTAAAATACCATGACATACCTCTTCAAAATCAAGTATTGAATTTACTTGATTTTTAGACCCTAAAACATTATCAGGAAATAAGTCTCCATGAATCACACCTTTGGGTAGATTTCCAATTTTATCTATTATTATTGAGGATTCAGTTTTTAACATTTTTATAAAATCAGTCCAATGATTATTTTCTTCTGCCACTGAAAATATTTTTTCAAATAACATAGATCCCATAGAAAAATTTTCTTTAAGTCCTTTTGGGGGTTTAATCAAGTGCATGCTAGCCTGAATCCTACCAAGGGAATATAATGAGGAGTGATTAGATTCTAACCACTGACCCTCAATAAAGGGTAGTAGAGTCCATGCTAGTTCATTTTTTATTATTATATATTTACCATTATTGAATATTATTGGATGTGGCGTAGGTACATCATTATTGGCTAAATAACAAGTCATCAAAAGTAGGTATTCAACTTCTTCTATAGATTGTTCATTCCATATCTTCAATACAAGTTTAGTACCATCATTTAGAAATAATACATAATTAGAATTAGCCCAACCTCCAGGTAATTTATCTATACTATCTAAATCAATAAATCCAGCTAATTCAATTATCTCTGAAGCTTCATCAAACGAGACTTCAGTATAAGTCATATGTATGTCCAAAAAGTAATTTCTATTTTGTACTATCTGTTACCACATTCATAAGTTTTAAAGGGATTAGTGCCAATAGTACCTATTAGAGTTTTATCAGATGCTTTGGACGAAAGGGCGTACTGACCCCTGCGCCATGTTATTTCGTCTTGTTCAGTTTGAGGTCAATTAAATGTTAAATTTTGAATCACTGGGATTATCACAAAAATTACTTCGTGCCCTTAGCAATGAAGGTTATGATACTCCAACACCCGTGCAATCGCAAGCAATACCATTATTGTTGAATGGAAAAGATGTGCTTGGAGTTGCACAAACTGGAACAGGGAAGACTGCTGCATTTGCATTACCTATATTACAAATATTAATTAAAAAACATAATTCAAATAAACGTAATATAAGAGCCCTTGTTCTTTCTCCAACTCGTGAGTTGGCAGCACAAATTGATGAAAGATTTTCAGTATATAGTCAATATACTGATATACGGCATAATGTAATTTTTGGAGGAGTTAGTCAAAAACCGCAGGTTAACTCATTGAATCGAGGAATTGATATTTTAGTAGCTACACCAGGAAGACTTTTAGATTTAATACAACAGGGGCACGTAGATCTAAGAAGTGTTGAATTTTTCGTGTTAGATGAGGCAGATAGAATGCTAGATATGGGATTTATAAGAGATATTAAAAAAGTTTTAAAAATTCTTCCTAAGAAGCGGCAAAATTTACTTTTTAGTGCTACAATGCCATCTTCAATAGCAAACTTAGCTAATTCATTTTTGAATAATGCTGAAATGATAGATTTGAGTCCGAAAGAAATAACTGTCGATAGGATTGAACAATCAGTTTTATTTGTCCGGAAAGCAGATAAACGCAAATTACTCGTAGACATCATTAATGAAAATATGGTCAAAAGAGGAATAATATTCACTAGAACTAAGCATGGTGCCAATAGATTAGTGAAGCAACTTGATAAAGCAGGAATAGAGGCACTCGCAATACATGGGAATAAGAGTCAAGGTGCACGAACTAGAGCCCTTGAACAATTCAAAAGGGGCAGCGTCCCATTATTAGTTGCAACTGATATTGCTAGCCGTGGCATAGACGTAGAAGGTGTGACTCATGTCTTCAATTTTGACTTACCTAACGAGCCAGAGAGTTATGTCCACAGAATTGGAAGAACAGCACGAGCAGGGAAAAGTGGCGTAGCATATGCATTTTGTGATGAAAGTGAAAGCGGGTATTTAGTAGGCATTCAGATACTAATTGGGAATGAAATACGCGTTATTGAAAACCATGGGTATCATTTTTCGGAAGCCATCCCAAAAGCCAATCAAAAACCCGGTAAAATAAAAATAAAACAAAATAAAAATAATAATAGGAATAATAATAGGAATAATAATAATAATAATTCATATAGGAATTGAGAGGACTGTAAAATTATTCTTAGTGATTAGATTAATTATTAATATCATTAATTTTCTTAACAATATGAACATTAGTACTATATTTAACATGATTTCAAAAACCCTAACAGTATCTAATTACATAGGCAAGAATAATTTTTGGATACGATATTAATTAATCAACACGGAAGCACCTTTGAAGAGAAGAATACGCCTATAATGTAAGGTTTTCCTATATTAATAAGCATTAGATATAAATGATAAATTATGACATACTACTCCTGTAATATAGTCAAATTGTAAATAATTGTTGCTAAAAATGAGCCGGATAATTGAGGCAATATATGCATCCACGAATGAGTAATGCTTAATTTACCAGTCAATATTAATGACCCCGTTACGGCTGGATTAAATGATGCAAGAGAAATATCCCCTACTAAAATGATACCTAAAAAAACAACTAAACTTATAGCAAAACCATAATATAAATTACCTGCAATAGATTTGGTAGTTGCTACAATCAAAATCACATATGCTAAAGCGAAAGTAAAAATTAATTCAGCCAGAATAGCTTCATTTCCTAAATCTACAGAGTCTTGAGGAAGCGAATTCGGAAATAGGAAGTTTTTAGTAATTAATGCTGCACAACATCCAGCAGTAATTTGAGTAATGACATATGGCAATAATTCCCTTTTTTCGCAGTATCCTCTAATATAAAATACCAATGATATAACTGGATTGTAATGAGCCCCTGAAATATTTCCGCCAGCATAAATCAATATCATAAGTGTAGTTGCAACTACAATCGAAGTATATTCTCCAACTACGCCGTATACCCCAACAATACAAATAGAAAGACAAAGGATAAACGTTCCAATAAATTCTGTAGTCAACTTAACTTTTAGTGAGTGACTCATGCCCCCAATACTTGGCCGAGTAATTTAAATTAATAGGATGATATTTTTTATATAATAAGATTATAAATGATAATATGAGGATATATCCTAAGGCGGGTATATTTAGCCATTATATCAAAGATTTGAATTATTTTTACAATCTATAAACCATAAAATATTTTTTAAAAAAAATAGTTCTGCAATATATGTGTTTAAATCAAGTATTAATCCAACGGCCTTGCCATTCATTTCCAGTATTATCAATGTGGACAAATAAATTAAATGAAATCCATACTAAAGTATTGAAGCCTTTACCTAATTCTTGTTCCCCCCCGGCTTTAGTAACCATAAAATCTAAATTATCACTACCTGAATGCCATTCTTGCCAAAATGAAACATCTCCTCCTGCTGAAAAAAAGTTAAAAGTCGCGTAGTCATTGGTAAAAAATGAACAGTGATCTGATGCACACGATTCTTCAGATTGCCAGTATATCATATTGTCATCTATATAATTCATAGATAATTCGTCATCAACAGAAAGGCGTATCCATTCATTCATTATAGATAGATTCTCTTCAAATGCCCCTGCAGTTGCAATTGAAAGATCAAATGGACCATATCCATTTGGGGGCATAATAGGATAATTAAGTGAGACCATATCAAAATTCATGTAAGCTTTAACGGAATGCCCTTCAGGTAAATGGTTTACAAAGGCTGCACTCCCCAACAGTCCCTCTTCTTCGCATGCCCATAGCGCTGCTACAACTGTGTGGTCCCATTCTCTACTTCCTAATGCTTGAGCCAATTCCATGCTTACTGTAGAGCCGCTAGTATCATCATTGGCTCCTTCGCTGGTTCCACCCCCCGGAGGGGTAAAGGCATAAGCGACATCAAAATGGCCTCCAATGACAATATATTGTTCGGGATAAACGAGTCCATACTTGTAACCAACTACATTTAATTGATCTGGATCATCATCATATCGAGTTACTTCAACTAGATCAAAACCATATTCTTCCCATTTGACTTTCATGGCTTCAGCAGCTGATTCATAACTAGAACCACCTTCGTGAATTGATGCAGATGCGCACCACCGATTATTGTAGCTAGTTGTCAACATATCAATAGTATCAAATGCCCGGCGCCCATCAATTAACATCATCTCCTGACTATCTTCCAGTGTCAAAGTAAAGTTTAACATTTGATTACCAGCCTCTATAGACAAATCTATAAAATCTAATTCGGTGTCAAGAATTAATAACTCTAATGAAGTAGTTTTCGATCCCAATGTCATATTCATTGTATCTCTGAAAACACCAAATTCATCTACAAAAAAAGCACCTTCAGTACGGTGAATAGTCCAATCCGTATTTGATTGTACATTCAAAGTATAAATTTGACCTCTTGTAGCGAATGGCGGATTATCTTCTTCATTAATTATTAGACTCGCCTCCATCAAAGATGAGTTATTGCCAAAACATCCCGAAAGAGGAGTTAGCAATAAAATTAAAATAAAAAGAAATACACTGCACCGGGCCACATCATTCTGTAACCCTTTAGGTATTTGGAAATAATGGTTAAACCGTAATACTATATTACATAAAATAATGATTAGGTTTGAATAACGACAGCTTTCATAATATATTTCGTGCGATGATAAGTTATCAATATTACATTAGTGCTGTCTTAAATATTTAAAACAAGACGATATTACTCTTCCTTATCGCTAAGAAGTCCTCGAGACTCAGCGTAATCTCCGAGGGATTCTAATCTCTTCAACCACCCCTTTGCTTCCGCACTTTTATTTGTTCTAACAATCCAAACCCGGCCGAATAATGTATCCCAAAGACCTAATTTAGAATCCTTACGGAACCTGTACATGGCGTAGTCAATTAAAGGAGGTAATATCATCAGTAAACCTACTATACTGAATACCTTAGAAATAGTAGTATCTCCTAGTCCAGAACCAGATATGTTCAATATAGCATATAGTCCAATTAATACAAAAACAGTAGTTAGTCCTTTCAAAAATACATATCCCCAAAGCGGAGGATCACCACTAGTGTTCACATAACGTGTCCTACTTACCCAATTGCCCAAAGATCTGCCAGTTTGGGAAGGAAGTACAAGTAAATTTAGAATAACTAAAAGGATACCTCCAATATAAAGATATGTTGGATCGGAGTTTCCACCACTCAAACCAAGTCCAATGACAGGGATGCTCCAGCCATAACTAGCTGAAAAATCTACAAATCTGCGAGTTAATATTTGACCTCGGGTTGCATGTTCAAACCCTACTGGTAATTCTTTGACTACACGGGTTCTATTTGATCTAGGTTGTTTGGCTTTCTTTGGGACTCTCTCTTTTCTCTGTTTTTTAGACTTCTTAGCTATTTTAACCGGATTAGGATCTAAAACTACCGGCTCTGGGGTGACAACTTGAGCTTTTAGGCCCGCAGATTTAGAATTTTCTTCAGTTTGAATTTTTCCTGCTTTTTCAAGTAAACCCATATATATCATTCCCCGTATAGTTCGCCCATTCTCGTAAATATATCAAAATCAGGCGAGTTGACAAAATCATTAATAGAATCAGGTGGTAGGTCCCCTAATACTTTGTTAATCATTATGAAAAAGGAATTGCGATCTTCATTAGATGACGATTGAGGGTTTGCCCCTATTTGCTCAAATAATTTGAAATCGGTAGACCCTACAAAGGAATTAATAAAATCTTCAGATGCATCGCCAAGTAAATCATTAACGATATTAAAGAATTTTTGGAATTCATCTTTCGAATCGTCCAATTCAAGTATAGCCTCTACAAATTCATTAAAATCAACAGTACCAGAATTATTATTATCTGCAGATTTAAAAAAATTCTTTAATTCATTGTTACTGAGATTAGATAAGTTATCTACTGGGATATTAGTAACTTCAGAAACTTTTGAAAGGAAGCCATCATCTTTCATTGACTCCATAAATTCACTTAAGGTCATTGAATCATCTTTTTCAGGTACAGAAATTAATTCCACCGTAGGTTTTATTGATCGCATCTCTTGTTGTTCTTTCTTACGCAGCACGATTATTTCTCGGTCTAGTTCTGAGCCAAATCTATCTTGAAATCTATCTAATAAAGTCCCTACTTCGCCTTTGGCTATTCTATCAATATGCCCGTACATACTTTGTTTGTTATCCGATCGAATTGTAGGGTCATTCGCTTTTCTTTTTTCCCATATTGATTTAAAATCTGTATTTGTTTGTAGTGAATTAGAAAAATCAAGGGCATTTGCTGCATCGAGCAAAGTTTGATCCATGGCACCTAAAGGTTCAGTGCTATCAGAATTTAAAAAAATAGGAGGCGGCGCTGGCATTCCAGGAGGTGTGGGCAGAGTTATTCCAGGAGGAGGAGGAGGGAGAGGGAAGGGGAAATTTTTTAGTTGCTCTTCAATATCTTCATCCCCAGACATTGGCCTCACGAGTGTAGTGTGTAAATCTACATTATTGAAGGTTCTCCGAGTATGGGCTAATAACACGCATTATTGCCGTTCAACTTCAGCCCATCCCTTCAAAATTAAGAACATTGCTAATGACTCATTGACGTTGACAATATCACCTGCATTACCAGTTACTTCGACGCCATCAAGGGCAGCCGTAACCTCGTCTGAGATTATTTTGAGTTTACTCATTTTTGGTCCTTTGAATACTATTGATTCAGAAAGAGGATCAAATTTTTCCGGAGTATAGGGATTCAATCGATTAATAGGGAAATCTGTTACTTTTAATCCACATTTTCCATGTAAGCTACCCACACACCTTATCACTCTCTTTACGTCTACGGTTACTGCTTCGTCCGTTTCACCAGCATTTCCCAATACGACTGAAGAATCGCCCTTAACTAATTCCCAAAAAAGAGGAGTTAATTTTTCACCAAATACCAATAACGTTTGATCAGATTTTAATCTCTCTATACGTCTATTATCTGTAGCTAATTCAGCTAATGTAGTAATTTTTTTGGATATTGTAGAAGGAGAATAGGATTTAACTTTGTTATCTGAGAAATTAGATCTAACAGATAAAATTTCAGAAAAGTTTTTCATTTCAGGATTTTTTATTGAGTTGTCGTCTGCAATATTTACTAATTTATTAATAACCGTGGAAATTCCATTTTCAACTCTATTTTTCCAACTGCTATCAACTCCTGATAATGTAGTTTGTACATTTATCCCTTCCCCTCTTATGTGATTAACTAGTTCCCTTCGAGCATTAGAATCAAGATGGAATAAATTAGGATCTCTTACATGGATATGAAAACCCCTATGACCCGAGAAAGATGTTTGCACATGTTCCTCTTTAAATCCAAATTCAGGCTCTAGAAAATCTGACCATAAACTCCAGGCTTGTTCTTGAATAAGGCCTATCATACTAGGGAAATCTTTGTCTGAGACGCCAGGAAGATGATCCCCATCCAGGTCAAAGATTAAGTCTGCACCTAACCAATCTTTATCCAACATCTTTCTCTCAGAAGGATATTTGTAATACGCAGTACTATGAAAGCATGAATGAGGAGAACGGTTCTGTAAATACTTTAATACTTGAGATTTGTCATTAAATCCTCTATGTCTATCGGGAGGACGTGAATCCCAGGGTATAAACATCCATTCCCTTCTCTTTAGTCTTGGAGGCGTCCATAAATTGCTTGCGCTAAGTGAGTTATAATACTCAGAAAAACGGAGAGCGTGTCTGCTCCAGCCTTCGGCCATGCTGCCTAGCAAGAAGATTAGTGAATTAAGTTTTCAATTAATCAAGCCTAAGACCCTTGATATCTTTACCGTCCGTAGACGGTTTCGCACCAGTAATTTCTACATAAGCTTCCCAGCAGACATATTGATTATCTAAGACTAAAGCTTCAGAGAAAGTCAAAGGTTTTCCAGTGATTGCACATATTGGACCTAATTGCCCTGTCGCAGTTGATAATTTAGATGGGTCAGGCATGTACTTAGCAAGCGATAGACATTATTTATCCTTGCTAAAGACGAGACTAAATAAAAAAATATTCATATCCTATAACTAATCGCGAGTCATATGGATGAAAGTAATTCAACATACAGAATAGGCCACTCTCCCGATCCTGATGATGCATTCATGTTTTATGCACTTACTGAAGGTGGAATGAAAACTGAAGAAAGAGAATACAAACATGTTCTCCTTGATATTGAAACTTTGAATAAACACGCCATGAAAGGAGAGTACGAGGTTTCAGCAGTTAGCATTCACTCTTATCCATTGATAGCAGATAAATATCATTTGATGAATTGTGGAGCATCAATGGGTGAGGGTTATGGCCCAATGTTGATATCTAAAAATGAATTAACAGAAGAAGAGGCTAAAAAGGAAGTTATTGCAATACCTGGCCTAGGAACTAGTGCTTATCTCGCCCTTAGACTAGCTTGGGGTGATGTTAATGTAGAAGTTGTACCATTTGATGAAATCCTCCCTAGAGTTAACTCAGGAGAGTTTGCTGTAGGACTAATAATCCATGAAGGACAATTAACTTGGAAAGATGAGGGAGTAAAATTAGTGTTAGATCTTGGAATTTGGTGGAATAACAAAACAGGATTACCGCTTCCACTAGGAGGTAATGTTGTAAGAAAGGATTTAGGCAAAGATTTATGCGAAAAAATTACAACTGATGTTAAAAATAGTATTATTTGGTCTATTGAAAATCCTGAAGCATCCCTAAAATTTGCGAAAAAATGGGGGAGAGGGATAGATGATGAAACCAATAAAAACTTTGTAGAAATGTATGTAAATAAAAGAACTATAGATTATGAAAAAGAAGGCAGAGAAGCAATAAGAGAATTCCTTAGACAAGGCATCGAAATAGGATTAGTTAATAAAGACTTAAAAATTGATGAAATAGAATTTATAGGATCCGGTGAGTAAGTGGAAAAAAATAAGCCAGAAATTAGTGATTTTGATTCTGTAGATCCTGCTCCACCGAGTAAAGAAAAAAATGTTCCTAATTTAAGGAGAATTTTGACAAATGAAAACGAAAGGATGTTTCAACGTATGAGGGCGTTATTCTCCCTACGAGGAATAGGTGGTGTCCATTCAGTAGAAGCATTGGCGGCTGCTTTTGATTCAAAATCTGCATTATTGAAACATGAGGTAGCATATGTCATGGGGCAAATGCAAGATCCACATGCCATCCCATTCCTTATTTCCAGGTTAGAAGATATTGAAGAAGATCTCATGGTGAGGCATGAGGCTGCAGAAGCATTGGGGGCAATCGGAGATAGGACTGCATTATTAGTACTTAGAAAATTTGAAACTGATTCAGAACCGGTTATATCAGAATCTTGCGAGGTTGCCTTAGATTTATTAGAATGGGTGGCCAGCAAGCGTTTGGACTATACAGATTAATTCAAATTTAACCATGTAGGACTTTTATCCATTCCGCAAACTTCTGATAAAAATAATTCCAAGCCTTTTATTCCATCTTCATCCAACAAGTTACTTACCTCTTCTTCAAAATAATTAGAAATCCTAGCTTCAGAAAATACTAGTTTATCAGATGATTCTAATATTACTTTTTCTCTAAAGATATTATCTGACTGGAATTTAATATATTGATTAACCATATCTTCTCTTGCAGATTTTAGAATTTCAATTGGTGAATCTTTACGGGCTGCGAATACACCAAAAACCATTGGTAAGTTAGTAATTGTTGTCCATTCTGCGCCCAAATCTAGTCGAACTAAACTAGGAAAATTATGAGCAGCAACTAAGGCTCTATCGCCAATTAATAAGGCGCCATCACACTTGGAAAGCATAATTTCCATATCTGGGCCGGTTTCTACAAATTTAGGATCTAGGCCTTTTTGTTTTAATAGCCATTTAAGGAGTACTACTGAAGTAGATGAATCTGAGGGCAGCGCGATATCTCTCATTTCTTCAATCGTTCTTGAGCCAAAAAGTAATACAGAACCTACTTTACCTTTGCTGACAATAGCCAGATCAGGAATAAGAGCCAGTTCATCAGAATGTTTTGCATAGTCCGCAGCAGGAATGGGTGCACATAGGCAGTCTTTCCTTAGAAGGTGCCCTGTAAGCCAAGATGGAGGTGCAGGAAGTATTTTCCACTTGGGGTCCATAGAGGTAAAAATTGGATCACAATTAGAAAAAGATACTCGGCCAAGAACTTGTTTCCAACTCATTGTGACATCTCTTGATTTAGCAAAGGCATTGTTATTGAATTACTTTGAAGTGGAAATATTTCCTCAAATTTGGTATAGATGGAATTCCTTTTAATTGGTTTTAAATTACAAGATTTTACTAAATTAGAAAGTTCATTTTTATTGAAATCTAATCTAGTTTTACTTCCTGCTTCATGCATAATTTCCTCATGTCCTACAGTTCCATCGATGTCATCGGCCCCTGATTTTATTGATAAGGTAGCAACATAATCTCCTATGTTCATCCTATATGCCTTAATATGAGAGATATTATCTAGCATAATTCTCGAAATTGCTATTACGCGTACTATCTCAGAAGTAGTCGCTAATTGGGCTTCTGGTAACCTGGTTTTATCAGGTAAAAACGGATATGGGACGAAGCATTGGAAGCCGGAAGTTTCATCTTGTATTTTTCGTAATTTATCTAAATGTATTAGTCTTTCTCCTACTGTCTCTACCGTTCCAAATAACATTGTACAATTAGATGGGATATCTAATGAGTGGGCTATGCCATGGATTTCTAAGTATTCAGCAGAATTTTCTTTCCCTCTGCAAATCCTGTCTCTGACTGAGTCGACTAGTATTTCAGCCCCGCCTCCGGGTATTGAATTTAATCCTGCTTCTTTTAGTGACTTTAGTGTATCATAAACGGATAATCCAGACCGAGATGAAATATGTTTTATTTCCACTGCAGTTAAAGATTTGACATGTATATGAGGATATTTATCTTTTATTTCTTTATATAAATTAACATAATGTTCAACTGTCCATCGGGGATGTAATCCCCCTACAGAATGCACTTCGTCTATTATATCTGCATATGGTGCGATTCGGTGTAAGAATTCTGCGATACTTAATTCATAGGCATCTGCATGCCTTGGGCCTTTGCGAAAGGCACAAAAGCGGCATGCAAGTACACAAATATTAGTAGTATTTACATGTAAATTTTCATTAAAAAATATATTTTTACTAAACCTGGACTGTTTAATTAAATCTGCTAGTGCACAAAGACCTGGAAAGTTTGGAGAATTATATATTTTTAAGCCATCAGAAATTCCAATCCTCCCTCCTGATTTCAAAATTTCTAAACAGTGTAAAAATAATGGATCATTTTCAACAGAAATAGGTATTTCTAATTCAGATAACTTTTCACGCCAGTCCAAATTTTCAATAAATAGCATACTCACCCGCACCTCTGATATGTTATCTGAATGAACCATATAATTTGAATGTGCGTCTATAGAAACTCCAAAAAAATATTATATTAAATTGCAAACCATCAATAGCCAACTTTTGTGCGTACTAATTGGGGCCGCACATATGTCGATGAATCTTGAAAAAGAAGAGTTAATAAAAATGGCAAAAAGATGTAGAATAAACATTATTAAAATGGTTCATAAAGCACAATCTGGACATCCCGGTGGATCTTTATCCGCAATAGACATCATTGTTGGATTGTACGGTAGTAAACTTAGAATTGATCCTGAGAATTCAAATTGGGAAGATAGGGATCGATTTATTATGAGTAAAGGACATGCAAGCCCAGCAATATATTCAATACTTCATGAAATAGGATACATTGAAGAAAGTGATTTCATGAGTTTTCGTACTCTTGGTTCGATCTGCCAAGGGCATGTGGATATGAAATGGACAAATGGGGTAGATTTTTCTGCTGGAAGTTTAGGAATGGGACTTTCATTCGGACTTGGGTGTTCCTTTGCTGCTAAATTAGATAATAGCGATAGGAATATTTGGGTAATGGTAGGAGATGGAGAAACTCAAGAAGGACAAGTGTGGGAGGCAATAATGGCTGCTGATTTTCATAATTCAGGTAATTTAAAAATGATAATCGATAGAAATGGCATTCAAAATGATGATTTTGTCTCCAAACAGATGGAAATAGGAGATATAACGTCTAAATTAGTTTCATTTGGATGGGAAGTTAAGGAAATTAATGGACACGACATGGATGAAATAATGGATTCACTAAATTGGGCAGAATTAAATAATGGACGGCCTAAAGCAATTGTAGCAAATACAATAAAAGGCAAGGGAGTATCATTTATGGAAAATAACCCTGCATTCCATGGAATGGCGCCAAATGATGATGAATTGGTTATTGCATTGGAGGAATTATCATGAGTTCTCCCTCTGGCAGTGGCGCTTCAAGAGATGGTTATGGTAACGCACTTTTACGATTAGCATCAAACCCTGACGTTGTAGTCCTAGAAGCAGATTTAGGAAAATCTACAAAATCTTGTCATTTTAGATCACAATACCCTGAAAGAACTTTTTCATTAGGTATAGCTGAACAAAACATGATGCTAGTGGCTGCTGGATTAGCATCGTCAGGTAAAATCCCATTTGCCAGTACGTTTGCAATATTTACAGAGAGGGCATTTGAACAGGTTAGAAATGGGATAGCTAGGCCAGGACTTAACGCCCATATTTGCGGAAGCCATGGAGGGATACATACTGGGAGTGACGGCAGTAGTGCGCAAACAATAGAAGATCTAGCAATATACCGAACATTACCAAATATGACTGTAATTCATCCTGCCGATGATATATCTGCTGAAGAATTAACTATGCAGTTAGTAAATCTAAATGGCCCTTCATATATGAGAACCATAAGAAATAAAGTTACTAGAACATATGATGAAAATTCAATAAATGACCTAGAAATAGGTAAAGGACATATTGTATTGGAAGGAAAAGACGTGGCAATAATTTCGTGTGGTGTAATGGTATCTAAGTCCATTGAGGCTGCTAAAATTTTAGAGAAGGAAGGAATATTCGCAACTGTTATAGATATGCATACAATTAAACCTTTAGATACTGAATTAATAGACATAGTTTCCAATAACTGTAATTGTATTGTCGCTGTTGAAGACCATTCGATAATCGGAGGCCTAGGGGGAGCTGTTTGTGAGCATAACTCAAGAACCAATTTAGTCCCTATAGAAATGATTGGCGTAAAAGATAGGTTTGGAGAAAGTGGCAGTTCAGAAGAGTTATTTAAAATTATGAATATGACAGAACATGACATAGTTACTGCGGCGAAGCTTGCTATCGCTCGTAAATGAAATAGAATGACTTTTTAAAGCGTTCATTTCATGAAGGTAGAGTCTTGAGAACGTATTATCATGAGTGACACAGAGCTAATGAAGAAACTTTTAGATGGAACTCTAGATCCTGTAGAATTAGAAAATAATCCTCACCTCTACACATTGGCTGAAAGAATATATGGAAGAGAGGCTTTAGAAGAAATGGGAGTTTCAGGACCTAGTATAGATTTATATGGCCTTGTAGAAAATAATGGCCTAGACATAGGCGATGTAGAAATTCCTGATTTTATCCCCGATATGAGCAAAATATCAAAAAATCTAATTAATAAAGATAAAACGAAAAGAAGGAAATTTATTCTCCTGATAGGCATTATCGGATTTGGCACGATATTGAGCAATATATTAATTGGAATTGGACAAATATTATGCTCATTAGGGTTGGCCAATATGGTAGAGATATGTGTTGAAAAAAATACACAGGTAATGTGGATAAATGCAAGGAATTGGGAAGGCCTTCATGAAATAAGCACATGGAAAGCAACTGGGCATATTGAAATATTTGATATGATGTTACTTGCAATATTTTCCATAATGATAATCATCGGATTGTTTGTAAAAAAAGATTAATACATTTTTGCTAAGTGTTGCTTTTTAGTAGTTAAATTACCAGTAATAACACATGGTTTAGCAACGTCATAAATTATTTCACAGTCACCTAATAGAGTTAATCCTGTTGATTTTTCTAAAAGTTCTGCATCCGCATCATTACCATCAAACGCTAATTCATAGACCAAATTATCTTGAATTTTAGAAGTAAAAATTAGATTACCATCTTCCATAGATGAATCAGGTAATTTATGAACCATATTTTTATGAATCTCGTTAGCATTGTCCCTGAGATTATCAGAAACTAAATCAAGATATTTGTTTATAGATATTTCTAAATTATCCAGAGATAAATTTTCTTTTCCCCCGGTCCTGAGTGAAATTACACATTGATTATTTGCTAAATCTCTAGGGCCAACTTCTAATCTAATAGGAACTCCTTTTATCTCCCAATCATAATGTTTGGTTCCAGATCGTATATCTCTATCGTCAATCTTAGTTCGTATACCTGAATCGGCTAAAATATTTTTTATATTTTTGGCCATTACGATAACATCTGGGCTGATGTGAGTGGCGACAGGCATTATTATAACCTGAATAGGAGATATGGAAGGAGGAAAAATTAACCCGCGATCATCCCCGTGTAATCCCACTATTGCCCCTAAAAGTCTTTCAGACATTCCAAAAGTAGTTTGGTGGCAAAAGTTGGCATCTCCATTTTCATCCTCATAAGTTAGATCAAATGACTTTGCCCATTGATCGCGGTAGTGGTGATAAGTTCCAACCTGAAGGGTTCGGCCATTGGGCATGACGACATCTGCAGCTGTAGTGTACCAGGCTCCAGGAAATGTATCCCATATTGGCCTTTTAGATATAATGTTCGGCAAACACAATTCATGTAATATATTTTGAATCATATTTGCATCCTCTTCTATCTGCATTGTGGCTTCTTCTTCGTTTCTATGTACTGTGTGGGCTTCAAAAAAGTGGATTTCTCTAACTCTAATAAAGGATCTAGTTTGTTTAGTTTCATATCTAAAAGTGTTAACTATTTGAAATGTTTTAAGTGGAAGATCTGCATGACTCCTAATCCAAAGAGAGAACATTGTGTACATAGGAGTTTCAGAAGTAGGCCTTAGAAACATAGGTACATCTAATTCATTTTCACCACCATGCTTAACCCAGTAAACTTCTTTTTTGAATCCTGCATCATCTTCATCTAACCGCAATTCAGATGGATTAACTCCTGCATCCCTTGCAGCTTTTAATCTAGCCACTAATCGGTTTTCTTTGTCAAGTAAATCCTCTGGGACCAATAAAGGGAATCTGTACTCATCATGATAGGTTCTTTCCATTTCAGATCTAGTAATTTTATCAATCAAAGACATTGCCTTCCATCCATATGGCTTCCATACATCCATTCCTTTTATTGGATAGCGCTTATCTACAAGGTCAGCAATTTCGACAATTGCCGGGTACCAAGAATTGAACTCGGATTTTGGAGGAATTCCTCTTTTCGCCTTACCTTGGTCAACCATGATATCAGTCGATGGAGAGTTGAATTTCAATGTAATGGATTATTTAATTATGAATTGCTGATTATTGAATCTACTTCTGCACAAAGAATTTCGTAAGTCTCTAGTAATTTCACAGAACCATCTGGCCTAACTACTCTTCCTCTTGGGAAATTTGGATCGTGCACTTGTTCTTTCATATTGGCTATAACTGCATCTAATCCATACTTTGATATTTGTTCAAATGCTTTATCGATCAAATCTTGATCAGATACCCCAGTTTCTAATTTAAATCCTATCCTAATACTGCCCTTAACCAAAGGTGATAGTTCCAAAATATGTTTAGGGCCGGGAGAAAGGGTAATTTCCCAATTTTCGGACCCACTTGACTTTTTTCCATCTTCTGGATGCATATAATAATCTAAAACTGCAGCGGCATGTATCCAGGCTTCTGGAGGGATTTTATCTGATGCAACACCAAAACACGTAGATAGCATGGATTCGGGAGAACCTCCGAACCTTACATCAGGTAATGGGAAGTTAGGATGAACAGTAGTTTTTCCCACTATACAAACAATATCGTGCCCTTGCCGATACAGATATTCCGAAATAATCCACCCCGTTTGACCTGAAGATGCGTTTTGAATGGCTCTTACTGCATCTATTGGTGCGCGATTTGCACCAAGGGTAATTGCTACTTTCTTTCTATTTGGAAGTTTCTTATTTACCATATTACATAATTTTGCTACAATGTGTAATGGACTAGGTTGTTTAATTTTATTTTCATTTTCCTCTTCTAACAATACTTCACTACCTTGAGATATCAGAATAGAAATTAAATCTTGAGTTACTGGGTCATCAAAAAGATCTTTATGCATAGATGGAATAAACAATATCGGAGTATCTTTTCCTCTTGCTGCTGAAAGAGCCATCATTATTGGAGAGTCCATTATCCCATGAATATGTTTTGAAATTGTATTTCTTGTTGCAGGGGCTACGATAACCGCATCATAACTATCTAATTGGTGCATTTTAGAGTTCCAATCTGTAACTACTTCATTATCTGAAGCCCATGAAACTGCCAAAGGAGTGATGATTTTCTCAGCTTCTTTTGACATCATTATAGTAACATCTGCTTGGTAACGACGTAGTTCACGAGATAATTTTACTGATTCAGTTGCTGCGATTCCTCCAGAAATAGCCAAAAGAATATTACGGTTTTTAAGTGAAGATCCAAGGATCTTTACACCTGTGTCTTTGACCATATATATATTCGGACATAGTTTTACTTCAAGAGGTCGTCGCACAAAAAATATTGATATCTAATATTTTTCTAAAGCAATAGCTATCCCCATTCCTCCTCCTATGCACATGGAAACTATGGCTTTTTCAGAATTAGTTCTTTGGAGAATAGACGCAGCCTTTCCTGTAATTCTTACACCAGAAGCCCCTAGAGGGTGACCTATTGCCAATGAACCTCCATCAATATTGACTTTTGAAATATCAATTTCTAATTCCTTTATTACTGCAAGACTTTGAGAGGAAAAGGCTTCATTTAATTCAAAAACATCTACATCTTTTAAGTTCCAATTAGTACGATTAAGAATAAGTCTTGTAGCTTCAATTGGGCCGATTCCCATAATATCAGGAGAACACCCAATAACTGCACCAGAGACAATCCTTGCCATGGGTGTTAAATTATGTTCTTTAGCAAAATCCTCACTACAAACTAACATGAATGCGGCGCCATCAGTAAGAGGAGATGATGTAGCGGCTGTAACAGAATTATTTTTCCCAAGTACAGGAGTCAGTTTAGCCATTGACTCTAAAGTAGAGTTAGCCCTTATACATCCATCATTATTTACATATCCTGACTTAGATTTAATAGGAAATATTTCATCTTCAAAGTATCCAGAATTTAAAGCATGCGTAGCTTTATTATGTGAAGATAGCGCAAATTGTTCCTGCTCTAAACGAGAAATATTATATTTTGTTGATACATTTTCTGCAGTTTCGACCATGCCGACATAAGCCGCAGGGAATTCTAATTCTAATTTTGGACTTGGGCTCCAATTGAATCCTCTTCTTTGAATGCGGCTCATAGATTCCACCCCCCCACATAAAAAACAACTTCCCCAACCAACTTCTATACTAGCAGCAGCAGTAAGAATAGATTGCATAGATGATCCGCATAATCGATTTATAGTTGCACCTGGAACAGAATTCGGCATACCACCAAGATAAGAGACAAGTCTTCCAATATTGTATCCCTGTTCTCCTTCTGGATATGCACACCCCAGCAGGATATCATCGATCAGTTCGGGGTTGATATTATTTCGATCCAAAATTGCTTTCGCTAATTGGCCTGCCATTTCATCTGGCCTTATTTCTTGCAACTCTCCTTTGTGCGCCCTATGAAAGGGAGATCGGAGCCAGTCTACTATTACGGACTTCATACCCCTCCGAGGTATAGGATATGCATAATAATTATTGGATGAGAGTGCGGAATTTATCCCCCCTACCGAGAGGTTCATGAAAGAATGGCATGTGGGCTCAAATAATATGATTAGAGAATGTCAAAACCATGGATATTATGCTGATGATCATTTGTGCCCTGCATGTAATGCAGAAGGAAAATTCATCATGCGAACTGGAGAACGAAATAGTATGGCCAGAAGGTTGGCATTGATATTAAGGCATGCACCGGAAAAATTTGACTTGGAAATGGATATAAATGGATGGGTAGATGTTAAAGATATTATTAGACAATTTAAAAAATCTGATGAAAAACGATACCATTGGCTTCGACCACATCACTTTAATGCTATTTCAGAAACAGACCCAAAGGGCAGATATGAAGTAAGAGGGATAATGATAAGAGCTACATATGGACATACTCTTGAGATAGAATTAGATCTACCGACAGAAAATATCCCTGACTCTTTGTATTTCCCCTGTAATCCTGAAGAAACTGAAAATTTACTAAAAATTGGTTTATCTCCTGGAAATAGGGCCCATGTCCATCTTTCTGCATCAATAAGATCCGCTGCAGAAGCGGGAAAGGTACATTTTTCATTACCAACTATACTAGAAGTTGATACGGCCAGGATGGTTGCTTCCGGAGATATAATTTGGCATGCAGGAGTAACTGTTTACCTTACAGAGAATGTAGATGGTGAATATATATCTGTAATTGATAATGAACATCCTGAGTATGTCCTTGCTAGAGCAAAATGGATAGATGAAGAAGAATAGTTAATATTCACCGCAAAGTAAACAAAATCCTAATTCTTGATCAATTTGGCCGCTACATTTACTACATGTAGTTAAATCAGTTTTTTCAGGCTTGATCTGCGCATTTGATGAAACTCTTACGGGGTCCTCCCTAATAACAAATGGTGACTCAATGACATCTCCTAAGTTTTCAATTAATTCTCGAAAAAGTATTGTTTCAGAAAGGGCTGAATCTAATCGTAGTGTTCTCCTTTCTTTTTCTTTAGAATCTTCGATGTTGGCTGCTTCAGATAGTTGGGCTTGCAGCCATCTTTGGAATTTTACAATATCACTAGTTTCTGCCATATTGGTCCCAAGCAATCATATGACATTAAGTTGTCCAATGCATATATAATTGGAAATATTGAATACCCACACCTCTTGGTTTAGATAGTGGATAAGAAAGGGAGAGTCTTGATAAAACTCGGAGGGGGGTTGATAACAAACAAAAGAAAATTGAAAACTCTCGATAAAGCAGCGATTGATAAGGTTTGTAAAACTATCTTTGAGATAAAAAATGAAGGTTATATCCCTATTTTAGTACATGGGGCAGGCTCCTATGGCCATATCCTAGCTAAAGACCTTGATATTGCTGGCGGAATAAATAAAAGTAGAGTTGAAGAACAATTAATGGCAGTTAAAGAAATTAGAAAGAATATGTTAGAACTAAATAGAGAAATAATAAGTTCATTAAAGGATAATAGTATTGATGCGAAAGGATTTGCTCCTTCCAAATGGGCTACTGGGGCAGGAATGGATTTTTCAGGAGATATGACGATATTTGAGAGAGGCATTGATGACCCAATTCCCATATGCTTTGGAGATGTTGTAGATAGAAAGGACAGCTTCCAATTTGGCATCCTTTCGGGAGATGACTTGATGTGCAGGATTTCTATAGAAATCCCCAACATAGATTACTCAATATTTTTATTAGGAGATGTAGGAGGAGTATTAGATCTGCCACCTAATAATAAGGATGCCCGAATTATGGAAACTTGGTCTAACGATGATCCTATAATTACATATCATGAAACTAAAATAGATGTTACAGGAGGAATAAATCTCAAATTAAATAGAGCATCGATAATTTCAAAATTTGTTGAAGAAGTTTGGTTCATAGATGGGAGAAAACCTGATAGAATATTAGAATTGATACGTAAGGGCACTACAATAGGGACAAAAATAATTCCTTAATGATGAATTTGATTATATGCGACTACTCGGTGCGTCATTTGAGCAATATGGTAGACGGTGACAACCCACTTGGGAAACATAACTTCACTCAAGAAGAAATGATGAGTGAGATGTGCCTGTTAGTAAATAAAAAAGATGAAGTTATTGGGACAAAGAGCAAATTGCACTGTCACCATGGTAAAGGAGATAGACATAGGGCATTTAGTGTAGTTCTATTCGATATGGAAGGAAGGATGTTGGTGCAACAACGTTCAAAACAAAAAATAACTTTTCCAGGAGTTTGGGCAAATGCGTGTTGTAGCCACCCATTAGATACTAATGATGAAAATATTGAGGGTTCAGAAGGAATTATTAATGCTGCGAAGAGAAAATTAGAACAAGAATTAGGAATACCAATTCTAATAACTAATAAATGGAATTTTAATTTTATTGGCCGATTTGAATACAGTTGCAGATGGGACGATGAATGGATAGAACGAGAAATTGATCATGTATTAATTGTTCAAGCTAACACTGATGTAAACATAAATAAGAATGAAATAAATCGAATTACATGGTTAGATGAATCAGAGATTTGTGAAATGATTGAAAATAGAGGTGAATGGGCATCAGAACTTATAGCACCATGGTTTAGAATGATATGGAATCATTATTTAGAGCCCAAATACCCCAACATAGATTTAATATTAGACATCAGAGATGATGAGATAATAAATTGTGGAGAGTTGATGATTAAAATGGAAAAACCAGGTTTGATGCTTATGGAAGCACTGAGTGAACACAAAATAAAAGTAGAGGAGGAAATAATGTTGAGCCTTAGTAAAATGGAACAAAAGAGGTTGCATGGCGCTATGGTTCATTTATTCACTGGAGGAGGCAAGAGATTGCGGGCCATCCTGCCTAGATTGGTAGGAGAGGCAGTTGGAGTAGCTAATGATGGACACTATACACTTGGTGCATCAATAGAAATAATCCATAACTTTACGCTTATTCATGACGATATAATAGATCAAGATCCAATAAGACGAGGATTAGATGCGGTTCATGTGGCTTACGATGATGCAACAGCAATTAATGCAGGAGATGCAATGCTCGCAGTTGGTTTTGAAATACTAGCAGAATCCCCAGATATTTCTGGAGATAATTTACGTTATTTAGTGACTGCCATAGGCGAAATGGTCAGAAGAGTAGCCGAAGGTCAACAAGAAGATATTGAATTTGAAAATAGAGAAATTGTAACTGAAGAAGATTATATATCCATGATTGCTGGTAAAACCAGTGCAATGTTTGAAACATGCGCCAGAACTGGAGCGATTCTATCTGAAGCTGATAAAGAAACTGAAAATAATATGGCAAAATGGGGATTAAATCTAGGACTATGTTTTCAATTAATGGATGATTTAATAGACATTACAGGAGATACTGTAACACTAGGGAAACCAGCTGGAAGTGACATAGTTCAGGGAAAAATGACGTTGATTGCAATTCATGCTATGAAGAGTGGCTTAGATTTAGAGAATTTCAAAAAGGTGTTTGGCCATGGTTCCTGTCATGACACGGAACTTTTAGAAGCAGTAAAGGATTTAAGAAAATCTGGATCGATAGAATATGCAAGAAAGAAGGCAATGCACCATCATTCCATTGCACATGAATGTTTAGACAAGTTAATTCAAAGCCCTCAAGTAGATATATTGAGGGAGTTAACAGATTATCAATTAATTAGAATTAATTGAATGATTTAACATCATTAAATATTAATCCATATATTGATCTTCATCTGGTAGATCTAATTTGAGACCCTTTCTTTGTCTTATTTCAGTAATTACTTTGCTAAATAATTCACGAGGAAGGTGGACATAACCGGCGTTTTCAGTATTCCATATTGCTCGACCTTGGCTAGCAGCACGGACGCTATTGGAAAATCCGAATGATTCAGCCACTGGCATTTTACCTATTACACTTGCAGTGCCTCCATCTACAGGCATATCCTCTATTATTCCTCGGCGCTTATTTAGTTCCCCTGTGACCCCTCCAATTACATCATTTGGGGCATCGATCCTTATATTCTGTATTGGTTCATAAATTACGGATCTAGCTCTGATTAAAGCGCCCTTTAGAGAGTTTCGAACTGCTGGAATAGTTTGTGCAGGCCCCCTGTGAATCGCATCTTCGTGCAATTTGGCATCAACTAACCTTACCATAACTCCCATTAATGGTTCTTCACAGATTGGTCCTTTTTTACAAACATCATTAAAACCTTCAATTATTAATTCTCTTGTTTCGTGTAGATTTTGGATCCCTTTTGTATCATTAATTAAAACATTAGTTCCATTAATAGCATATATCTTTCTCATTAAATCTTTATCCATACCAAATTCAGAAAATTTATTTCCGATTTGTTTTGCATCTTTAGTCCTTACTGGCCCATCTCCAAATGTTCCATCTTTTAATTCCTTAATTATCTCATCCGGCAAAGGTTCAACTTCAATGTAAAATCTATTATGCCTATTAGGTGACTTTCCTTCGAAAGGCCTTCCTTTGTTATCTCCCTCGATTGATTCACGATAAACAACAATAGGTTCACTGACTTTTACCTTAATGCCTTGTTCTTCTTCAATCCTGTATGTTGTAATTTCAAGATGTAATTCACCCATGCCCGCTAATAGTGCTTCTCCTGTCTCTGCATTTGTAGAAACTTGTAATGACGCATCAGATTTGGCCAGACTTCTTAATGCATCTACGAATTTTGGTAGATCCTTCATAGACTTTGGCTCAACTGCTACTGTGACTACCGGTTCGGAATAATGACGGATAGGTTCGAAACCAGTATCATCTTTATTTCTTGTAATAGTAACTCCCGCAGCTGCACTTTTGATTCCAGTTAATGCAGCGATATTTCCTGCAGTAACCTCAGTAACCGCAATTCTATCTCCTCCAACCATCATACTAACTTGTTGGACTCTTTCTGCTTTATGAGCTCCTAATGCCCAAACCGATTCACCATGTTTTATTGTACCAGAATATACTCTCCCTACTGCAACTTCACCAGCGTGAGGGTCCATCCATATTTTTACTATCATAAGAGATAATGGACCTGCTGCGTCGCAACTCATCATTGACTTTGCAAAATCGGATTCTAAATCACCTTGCCATATATTTGGAATTCTGTATTTTTGAGCTATAAGCGGGGAAGGCAATTTATCCACTGCCATATCCAGAAGTACTCGGTGAACTGGAGCTAATTTAGACAACTCTTTTTGTTCATCATTTTTACAATATTCAAAAATTTGAGTAAAATTTATGCCACTTTTAGCCATATAGGGGATTGACATCCCCCAATTATAGTAAGCTGATCCAAAGGCTACTGTACCTTTTTTTACATCAACCTGCCATTCTTTCCTTAATTCTTCAGGCGCGAATGTTTCAATCAGTTTGTTGACCTTGACTATTATTTTCTCAAATCGTTTCATCATTTCTGGGCCATCAATTTGTAATTCGTTAATTAGGCGGTCTACTTTATTGATAAATAAAACAGGCCTAACTTTTTCTTTCAGTGCTTGCCTTACAACTGTTTCAGTTTGAGGCATAGTTCCTTCGACTGCACATGCTAATATTATACAACCATCAACAGCCCTCATTGCACGAGTTACATCTCCTCCAAAATCAACGTGACCAGGGGTATCGATTAAATTGATTAGGTAATCATCGCCCTCGACATCGTGGACCATCGAAGCACTAGCAGCATTAATGGTGATACCTCTTGCACTTTCTTGGTCATCGAAATCTAAAACTCTAGATTTGCCCGCTAATTCTTCGGACATCATTCCTGCTCCAGCTATTAGGTTATCAGAGAGTGTAGTTTTACCATGATCAATATGCGCTGCAATAGCTAGATTTCTGATTTTCTCTCTAAAATGCATAACTTCTACTGCACGACCAATATTATCTTCTTTACGACCCACAAAATGACCTCAATTGTCTCGGCCACCTGACTATGGTTGATAAAGACGATTGAACATAGCAATCAAAGGACCGCAGTAAAGCGAGTAAGGGAATAAAACAAATCATCTTGCAGAGGAAGCTATTCGTTCTACTTCATCTCTCTTTCCAACAGAGTATGCACTAACATCACCTTGTGCTGCTTTTGATATTTCAGAGATTATGCCTTCAGTTAATGACTTTTTACTCTTTGCAGTAGCCGATGTACATCCAACTGATAAGTTTCTTAATGCGATATCTATCCTTCTCATAGGTGACGAATCTACAGCCTTTGGCTGACTTACGGCACCCATTTTTATCCTAGTTATTTCTTCACAAGGGGCCGCTTCTTTTATTGCATCAATAAATTTCTGGAGAGGATTGTTTCCGCTTCTTTCATTTATTTTATCAAGGGCCGCTTCAAAAGCTTTTGCACAATGTTGTTTTTTACCAGAAAATTTACCTGATCTCATTAAATTATTAATGAATCTCTCAATAATAGATAATTTACCTTTTCCGAAGTATTCATTGGCATGCCTGCCTCCAGAATGCGGAGTTCCAATAGTTTGTAAATTGATGTAAGGTGCTAGCCCTGGATCGTCACAAGTTACATCAGTGGCATCCCATTTGCCAAAAACCATTGTACCAATCCCTGCTATAGGATCATTGGGTGTTTCCTCTTCTTCTTGTTCTTGTTCTACTTCTGACATACAGATACCTACCTTATTGGTTTCTCTTTACGGCCTCTGACCATTTCATCTAATGAAACCCCATTTACCTTAATTACTTTGAATCTTACTCCAGGAAGGTCACCGTATGAACGTCCTTTACTTCCTCCAATTCCCTCTACGAGAACTTCATCATGTTCATCGATAAAAGATATTGCTCCATCTCCTGGAGCGAAGGCAGTTAATTTATTACCTGTTCTAATTAAACTGATTTTAACTGCTTTACGAATGGCTGAATTAGGTTGTTTAGCTTCGAAACCTACCTTTTCGATAACTATCCCCTTTCCTTGAGTACTACCTCTTAAAGGATCATGTTTCAGAACTCCACCTGATCTTCTTTTGAATTGGCGGGTTCTAAATTGGCGCTCTTTCCACCTAAATTTTTTACGGTCACTTTTCATTTTAGAACCTGAGAATAAACCACGACCCAACAATAACCCTCTAAATGATGTTCCGCCGACCCACCTGTGGTATAAGAAGTGAAGGGCTGAACATAATTAATATCCCCCCCAAATGACGATGTCTTTGCTAACATTCAAACAGATTGGACCGGTGGTGAGTAGCATGGCATTCCGAGACCTGCTTCATGATGTTCAAAGTATTGGTGAAAGAACTAGCTTAGTTCATGAGATGTTGAATTATTCTGTTGAAAGAGGAAATCCTCCTTTAATTTTCGATAACATAGTTGAATCTGACGGGCATAGTGCTGCAATAAATGTTTTAACAAGAGACAGGATTTGCAAAACATTTGATATCTCACCTGGTGATTTGATAGACATGATGGCATGGGCAATGGAAAATCCTTCAGAACCAACAATTATTAGAGAAGAAGATGCTCATGTTTTTGAGAATAAACAAGATCAAGTGGACTTAGAAAAGATTCCGATTCCATGGCATTACCCAGAGGATAAGGGAAGATATCAATCTGCTTCAGTGATTATAGCGCAATATGGAGGAATTAGAAATATGTCATTTCACAGGCAATATCTCAGAGACAAGAATCATACTGTGGCTCGTTTTGTACCTAGGCACTTAAGACAGATGATGGAATTAGCCCAAGAAAATGGAGATGAAGTACCTATAGCAGTAATTAACGGCCCTGATGCTGTGGTTCTATTGGCTGCTGCAATGTCATTCAACGAACCTTTGGATGAATTAAAAGTAGCCTCATCATTGCACCTCAAATTACATGGAAAACCTCTTGAATTAGTAGAATTATCAAATGGCATTCAAATACCTGCAGATGCAGAATATGCTATGGAAGCTAGAATAACTATGGAAACTGATGACGAGGGGCCATATGTAGACATAACAGGAACTGTTGATGGAGTAAGGCAAGAACCAGTAATAGTATATGATTCACTTTATCATCGTAATAATCCAGTTTTTCATGCATTGATTCAAGCAGAGATTGAACATAGGACTTTGATGGGGATGCCTAGGGCCCCTACGATTAAAGCAGCCGTTGCACAAGTAGTCCCTTGTACAGACGTTTATTTAACCGATGGTGGGTGCGGATGGTTGTCTTCCGTGGTGCAAATAATTCCTCAGAGAGAAGGAGATGGCGTTAGAGCAATTCATGCTGCACTTAATGGACATAAGTCCATGAAACAAGTAATTATTGTAGATGCTGATATTGACATCTCCAATCCATCCAGAGTAGAATGGGCTTTAATGACTCGTTGGCAACCTGATAAAGACACAATTATTTTATCTAACCAAAAGGGTTCGAGCCTTGACCCAAGTCGATCTAAAGACGGTTTAACAAGTAAAATTGGAATGGATGCAACATTGGACCCTAATGACGACAGATCCGAATTCGAGTCAGTTTTGTGAGTTGCAACTATGAACAGAGGACAGGGCAACTTCGGTAGTAAATTACAACACCCTCGGCGTAGTTTGGGCGATAGGCATAGAACTCAAGCTGAAAAATTCTTAAAATTAGGAATAGAGGGCGAAAATATAAGTTGGGCAGAACAGAATGCTAAGCAATCTGTATTATATGACTTTACTAACCCTAAAAATTGGCGTTTACTCATTAAAATAAAAATTATCAACACAGATAATCTTGGCATAAAAATGTTATTAGAAGACCTGTTTAATGTATTGGGAAGAGATAATGCATTATTAGAACAGTTACAAAATATAAATTTAGTGGATTCTGGAGAAAAATTATTAGATGCTACTTTTGAAATCGACCCACTAGATCCAGAATTATGGTGGGAAAGGATAAAAGGAAAAAAGATTGAAATTGAAAAATTTGCTAAACGGTTAAAGCAATTAGATACGAGAGATTATAGATCTAATATTCTATTCTCAAGACGCATACAAATAATAAAAAATTCTGGATATGAAGAATTATTTTTAGAATTGTCCAGATATTTGTTAGCCCAAAGGCCTGCCAACCATGAAGTATGGAATGAATTAGGAAAATTACATGAGAGAAGGAAGGAATATGATCAAGCATGGTTTAGTTATGATCAGGCACAAATACATTTTCCAAAATCTAAGGTTAGGGATGAATTTAAGATTAGAATGGAGAATTTACTAGAAGGTAGCGCAAACGAGCCATGGACTCGCCCGAAAATAGATCATAGGATTCAATTTCTAAAAAGAATGGAGGAAATATCTTATCATACTAATACTAAAATTGAAGAAAAAACTATTGAAGATATAGTTAAGAATGAGAATATTGCAGATAAAATTGAAAATTTGATTAAAGATGATAGGATTTCTGAAGCGTTTTTCTTAGCCAGAAGGTTGGCTGCTGAAGGAGATGAAGAAGCTAAAGTGATGGTAAACAAAATATTGAAGGTGATGGAAAAATGAAAAAACAATTTGTAATAACTTGGGTGACATCTAAATCTGACGAAGAATGTTGGTTGATGGTATTAAACAAAATTAGAGGATGGGAGTTCCCTGGAGGCAAGATAGAGGAAGGAGAAGAAGTCGAAGAGGCTGCATTGAGAGAACTCTTTGAAGAAACTGGTTTACTAGGTACTGCGATGGCTTATGATGAAAACTTAGTCCAAGGCGGATACATAGTATGGGTAGAAGTAGAACAAGAACCAACACCGATTGCTTGGGAATCTGAAGATGAATCCATAGAAGAAGTTGGCTGGTGCATTGAAATTCCAGAAAGGATTGGGTGGAGCATTGAAGAGATTAATAGAATAAGAAATCATGATTGGAGTGCTTCTAAAACCCTAGGATCCTGAATTTCATCTAAACGCTGAATTAGAATATCTGTCCATGAATATATTTTTAACATCTCAGATGCATCAATTATTAATCCGATGTCAGTTCTATTTTCTCCAGATAAATCTTGAAATACTATTGGCATGAGTTCTTCAACTACTAATTTAATATCTTCAGGATTTGATGAGATTTGAGTATTTCCGGGAGTTTCCCTTGGCTTTGCATTTACAATTCTAGAGTCCATATTAGGTGCTTGAGCATTTACATCATCTAATGCCATATCTAGCCATTCTAAATTACTAACTAAATTTTCCGGAACCATAGCCGATTTTATAAATTCTAAACGTGCTATCCACATATGCCTCATTGATGGTTCATAATCTCCCATGCTTGAAAGAATACGGGCTGATTCTAATCTCGATAGCCCCAATATTTCACTCGGGTGCCCTAGTTTTTCTGAAATATCTGCATGCGTAGCAAGTGCCATCATTAATTCATTTTTGTTAGTGTGCCATGATGCTAAGTTGAGTAATGCTAGGCCGTGGGAAAATGAATAAGGATCTGAAGCATTTAATCTATCGGCACACCAACGTAACTCTTTACCTATTTCTTCTGTATCAATTGCTCCTATCAAAGCCCTCTCCATTCTTATTTTAGCTTCATATAAATGGTTGCGTTCAGTAACGCCTCTCGAGCGTATCAATAGTTCATTTGATAGAGATATTGCTGCCTCTGTCTTTCCATCTTTTAATAGATGTTGAAGAATAGCAAAATCAGTAATTAAAGAAGGTGTATCTTGATCGATAACACTCATATTTATCACTGCGATTCAAATATTGAGGCTAAATGTTCATATTTTTCTCTTAAACTTCCTTCTCTCTCAATTAATCTTTTAAGATGATTTTCAACATTTATTTTTGATTCTGATAATTCATTAGATAATTTTTCCCTATCTTCAACTTCAAGGAGAAGATTTCCCAATGATCGATATACTGCTTTGTCTTTGTCTTGATTAGATAGAGCGTCAATTGTTAAACCATATTCAGAACTTTGAGAAGAAAATGATTGTATCTGCCCTCTGATAATTTGTAATTCTTGTACAATAGCTTTGATTTCTTCAGATGCATTATCTTCGGACATACTCAAACCTCTTCTTCTACTGACCTAAGTACTTGTTCAGACACTATAAGTCCTCTCATTATAGTATTCCATCTCGCCCTTAAGTCTACAAAACTATGTGCATTTTCATTGATAACAATATGTGTTCCTTCAACAATATATGATGCTTCTGTAGTTAAACTAGCAGCAAAAGAATCATTATAATCTGAGATTATCTTTAAAGATAAAGACAAACAGTTATTCTTCTTCTGATTTATCATTTACAACACTCTCAGACAGTTGTTTTTCATAATCCATTGCAGCTTGTTGTGCTATTATGGTCATGTCTGTTGCCGTTGCTCCTTCTACGGAACGACGGATGATCCTAGAATTAGCATCTGTAGCACGAGTATATGGCTCCCATACCCCTCCAGAAAATACATGGTTGCACTTCTTGCACTCCCAAATTCCAGTAACTTTTCTAGTAACTTTTTGATATTGGCATACTGGGCAAGTATAATTCTTGGACTTCTTAATTAGTGCTGCACCAGCTCTTCGACGTACGCTAACACCATATCTTGCTCCATAACGTGCTGTAGCGCCAGCCTTCTGTGTTCTTTTTGCCACTTTACTCACCTACTACTGAATTTACTAATTTACGAAGTTCCTTGGACGTGTCTTTGGCCTTCTCCATTATTTCTACAAATTCTTCCGCCGAGAATATTCCCTTTAGACCCTTCTGAAGAGAGTGTACATGATCGTCCTCCCCTAGAGTAATGTGAATTCTTTCATCTCCTCCCAATTCCTCTTTATAATTTGCATCATAAACAAACCTATTACCAACTTTATGATATGAGCACATTATTGGCAATGACGACAATTCAAGTTTTTGATCCTGACCTACCTCAAATCTTTCACAAGGTAGCGTAGCTGTCTTTAAAGCAGCAATTCCGGCTAAAGCGAATGCATCAAATAAATTACCATCATCAGAAATAGCAAATAAATCTAAAATAACTTGCCATGCTTTTTCTCCTGGAATTATACACAGACTTTTGACATCGATACATCCAGATTCTCTAATACCTCTATCCACTACTCTTCCTAATTCTATAGATTCTGCACTTGGTGGACCTGGTTCCCAATTCCTGCCAGCCACAGGTCTAACCTCTGCACCACACATTAAACCGCCTTCATTAGGCCTGTCAGGGTAAGGTTTCATTAGTTGAAATTTCACACCAGCATAAACTATAGTGTCCCCCATAGTCACCTTAGCAGAACCTTCTGCACGTGGTAAAATGTCAATTTCTAGATTGGTCTCTCTACCTTCCCATCTTCCTCTACCATCTAATCTTTCGTCTTTAGATGCTAATTCCAATAGATGAGCCCTCAGGAGCTTAGAAACTAATGGTATAGCCATTAATTCACACCCCCATTTTTTAATGCTTCAATCATTATTTTATGCACTTCATACGCTGCTGCAACATTATAATCCCATGCAGTTTGGAATTCCTCTTGAGATAAGTCACCATCCATCTGTAGAAAAACAATTTCTCCTGAATTAGGCAATATCCCCATAGGGAGGTCCGCTTCACCGTAATTGTCTTCTTCTTTATTTAAATCACATACAACAATATCATTAATTTTTCCAGATGCAACTGAAACTACCAAATCTGACATAGGTATTCCAGCATGTGCGAGTGCCACTGATGCTGCAGTCAATCCAACACATCTTGTTCCTGCTTCAGCACAAATAACTTCTATCTCTACACGGATTTTCGATCTTGGATACATTTCAAGAAGAACTACGCTTTCAAGTGCATCAGATGTTACTTTACTAATTTCTCTGCTTCTACGATTAAAGCCCGGTCTAATCCTATCAGTTGTTGAAAATGGTGCCATATTATATCTAACGTCCAATACTGCCCTGTCTTGGCGTTGTATTTTTCTTGGATGTGCTTCCATTGGGCCATAAACAGCAACAATAACGTCATTGGTGCCCCACGTCATCCTACATGAGCCATCTGCCACTGGGACAACTCCAGTTTCAATCGTTATAGGCCGTACATCGGTAGCTGTTCTACCATCCATGCGTAAACCATTTTCATCAATCATTTCTATATCTCCGTAACCACCCATTATGCGACTCCTCCTTGCTCTAATAAACGAGAATTATTTGATAATGAATTGAGACTGTTACGTACAGTAATTATTCCCTCTACCTCGCCATCTATCCATATTCTGCCATTATCAGCAGTTATTATCCTACAATCAGAATCTTCTTTCATATTCTTCAGATGTTCTTGGTTATTTTCTAAAAGTTGAATTATTAAATGAGGATCCACGTCGTCAATACTTCCAGATCTAATTTTCCTGAGGCCCATGCCTTTCATAGTTACAACGCTAGAATGAGTTTCTTCGACCTCCTGTACTCGACACAATATCGCTTCACCTATGTCTATTACTTGCCTCGTAGAACCAAAAGACGCTTTTGATGGACCTAAACTCATTGGTAAAATAGCATTAAACGGGGCACCTATATCAATGAACCAAATATTGTTAGTACAACCTTCTACATATCCTATTACCAAATCACTAGGCCTAGGAATATAGGTTGAATGTATGGGTTCTATTGAAACTGTCTTGCCATTTATCTTTATTTTACCATTTTTTGTTGCCACTAGATTATCATTTCGAATCATAATCCCGTGACCTGCTTCAAACTCGTTCGATTGGCCGAGATTTTCCCCCGGAACAACTGTTTGAGAATCTTGCGGACCGTCCGCATTATTGTTACCACTCATGTTATCAAGCCGCGCGACTGGCCAATCATTGATAATCTTGATGAAGAACATGTGTTCTATATCGCTAGTCTATTTCTTTAACATCTGCATCGGATGATCGTTGAGATACCCTGCTAATGATTTCATTTTTCATTCCTCCTGGTACTTCGACAACGCATACCCACGCCCCGTCACTCATCCATTCTTCTTTTATTATGGAATTCCGTAAAAGTTGGTTTACCCCTCCATAATCCTTTCCTGAAATTCTAAAAGCGAGTTTTACTGTTGTGAATTGTAAAGGTATCAATGGCTTTAAGATTTTAATGGCATCTTGTACTTGCCGTTCAATAGACAAGAAAGGGTCTACAGAAAATCTGGCTTCTTCTAAAGCATTTTCAATTCTTACGGCAGGATGAGGCAATTTTGTTTTTGGATCTGTGGCAGTAGTCGCTATTTCATTAATTATTTTCTTTTTCTTTTCTGCTACAATTTTTTTCCTTTGTGATGTAGTTAATTGGATTGATCCATCTTTAAGAATTTTACTAACGCAAGGGGCTAATTCTGTACTACCAAAAATTTTGATTAAAGCTTCAGATGTTGGCCTATCTCCAGAACTAGCATCTGACCAAATTTGTTCAGTAGCCAATAAATCAGAGAGATTAACAGAATCATTGTCATTTTTCCATTTTTGAACTAATTCAGGATCAACAAGAATTTCATACCTAGAACCACCTTTCTCAAGCCGGGCTAAGACTGCATCATCTAAACTAACCATATGCACGCTGAGGAGTATTAGCCCTTAATAAGTAGCCACATATGTTCACTTAGAAACTTTGGAAAGATGTTTTAATGTTGTATCGTGATCCAGTTTTTGATAACCATTTGAATCAACTATAGATATTTCGACAGTATCATAATTTAAATTATCTTCTAAAGACTCTTGGAGTGCTTCTAGACCTAATTTGATAGCTGCATTTTGAGTCATTCCTTTCTTCCATGATTTTTCAAAATGGTCAATTACGGTCGATCTTCCACGTCCAATTGCACCTGCTTGATATGATTGATAAGCTCCTGAAGGATCGGTTTCGAACAGATGGACTCCGTCATCGTCCACCCCAGCAATCAATAAAGCCGTGCCGAACGGTCTAGCCCCTCCGTATTGTGTGAAAGATTGTTTATAATCGCACATCTTCTTTACTAATGTAATCATTGAAATCGCGCTGCCGAAAGTCATTCTATTTATTTGGCATTGTACACGCGCTTTGTCCACTAATTGCCTAGCATCTGCTACAAGCCCAGAAGTAGTCATCCCTATGTGATCATCAATTTGGTACATCTTTTCTATAGAATCGGTGATAACTAATTTATTTGCGATTCTTTTATCTACAATTAGTACTGCCCCATCTTTGTACTTTAAACCGACAGTAGTCGTACCTCTCTTTACTGATTCTCTGGCATATTCTACTTGGTAAAGACGACCATCTGGTGAGAATGTGGAAACACCGTGATCATATCCGCGTCCGCTGGGCTGCATAATTATCAAGCGAATGCCGGAACCCTCTCTTATCAATCTTAGTCGTGAACACTCTCATTAGGGGTGGCATTCATCTCTAAAGACCTAAACGGAAGAGCATGCGAGTCGCCATTCTTTGCTCAGGAGGAAAAGATTCTGCTTACGCCGCATGGTGGGCAGAGATGCAAGGATGGGAAACGGTAGCAATCATTACAGTAGGAATTAGTGGAGAAGATTCAATGATGTTTCAAATTCAAGGGACATTTGTTTCTGCATTTCAATCGGTTTCAATGGGCGTTCCGTGGTTGCCAGTTCAATCAACTGGTTTAGAAGAAATAGAAATTTCTGATCTAGAAGATGCAATCCTAGGTAAAAGAGACAGTAGAGAAGATTATGAATCATTGTGGCCATTCCACATTGATACACCTCCAGATTTAGAAATATTCACTGGTAAATTAGAAATTGATGCATTGATTAGTGGTGCCTTACGATCTGACTATCAAAAAACAAGAATTGAAAGAATGTGTCAGAGGCTTGACATAAAATCATTCAGCCCTTTGTGGCATAAAAATTCTGTTGACCACATGGAATCCCTAATTGAACATGGATTTGAGGTAAAATTCATATCAGTTTCATCTGAGGGATTAGATAGATCTTGGTTAGGAAAATCTTTAACAATGGAAAATTTGACATTACTAAAATCTCTTGCAACAAAATTTAGATTTAATTTAGATGGAGAGGGAGGAGAATTTGAAACCATTACTATTAATGGCCCTCATATGAAGAATAGAATTTATTGCGAAGGGGAAGCAAAATACAAATCAGGAAGAGGAATATGGGAAATACAAAAAGCAAATATCCAATTGGGCTAAACATCAAACACCTTGGCGTTGTCGGTTGTATTGAAAGACATGCCAGTATCCCCATTAGACTATCGTTATGGAAGAGAAGAAGCAAAACAAATTTGGTCCCGTGAAGGCCGGCATGCCAGGCAACTAGAAGTTGAAAGAGCATTGGTGTGGGCGCACTGCAAATTAGGGAAAGTAAGTGCAGAACATTATGACATTATTGCAGATATTGCAGATCCAGGTATTGTGACTGCAGATAGAGTAGATGAGATTGAGTTAGAGACAAGACACGATATAATGGCGTTAACAAAAGCCATGGCTGAATCTGCGGGAGAAGCAGGATGGTGTATTCACCTAGGAGCCACCAGTAACGATATCGTAGATTCTGCAGTTGCACTTCAAATTAAAGACAGTATAAAATTACAAATTGAAGGCACAACTGAATTACTAAGAACAATGTGCAATATGGCGGAAAGAGAACGAAACACTGTGATGCTTGGAAGAACTCATGGACAGGCAGCAGTACCCATAACATTTGGATTAAAAGTTGCTGTTTGGGTAGATGAATTCCGAAGACATATGGAAAGACTAGGTGAATTGACCCCTAGAGTAACAACTGGAAAATTTCTAGGAGCAGTTGGGACAGGGGCTGCACAAGGAGAAAATGCTTTCGAATTACAAGACTTGATAATGAGTAATTTAGGATTACAGACTCCAATGGCAACTACCCAAGTCGTAGGTAGAGATAGGTACATAGAATGGGTTGCTTGGATGGCAAACGTAGCCACTAGCATAGAAAAGGTACTTCAGGAAGTAAGGAATTTACAAAGAAGTGAAATAGCAGAAGTAGCTGAATTTTTTGATGTTGAGAAACAGGTTGGCTCATCCACAATGGCGCATAAAAAAAATCCAATAACCGCAGAAAATGCTTGTGGGTTAGCAAGAATTGTTAGATCTATGATTATCCCCTCATATGAAAATGCATTATTATGGCATGAAAGAGATTTGGCTAATTCATCAGCAGAAAGATTCACTTTGTCACATTCAATGATATTATTAGATGACATTACAGTTAAATGTAACAGAGTTTTATCGAAATTAGTTGTAGATAGTAATAAAATGAGGGAAAATATAGAGTCTCAAAAAGGATTGGTAATGGCCGAAAAAGTTATGCTAGTACTTGTAGACAAAGGAATGCCCCGAGATGAGTCTCATGAAGTATTACGCAGTGCATCAATGATTGCCATAGAAAATAAAAAGAATTTATTAGAAATTTGTTCTAAGGACAAAAGGATAACAGATATGATTACAAATGAAAAGTTAGTAGAGATTTTCAGACCTGAAAGCCATTTAGGATTTAGCGGCAAGATTGTGGACAACACAATAAGAGAAGCAAGGAAGATATTGAATTAAATCAATTTCATTGCAATTAAAAGAATAATGCCAGTTATAGAAGAAATAAAACCTAAAAGAATTATCATTGCATGTGGCCCATATTGATTGGCATCATTTAATGCAACATTTAGAAATCCATCTTCTCTAATTGCCTCAACCATTCCCAATTCACTTTCTTTAAAATCAGGAAGTGGGCGTCTTTTAATTCTCTCACCTTTCTTTGGAGAAGTAGACATATTCTAACGGAGTTATTGTTTCTGTTTAGACTTCTCCCCTCAAGAGGCAGAAAATACCATCAGGCAGAGGGATATCCAATGCCATGTTAGATCTGTCGAGGGGGCCAGTTCATCTATCGTATGAACAAGGATCGGGGGCAACAACATTGGCACTAAGTGTTGCCAGAGATGTATTAAAATCCGGAAATAGAGTAAAGTGGTTATCCAGAGTTCTCCCTGATGGTGAAAGAACTTCACAAATCTTATGGGACTTGACTGAATCTGAATTAGAAAAATTTTTAGCCATGGAAATAAAAGAAAATCTTAATGAAAGTTTTAAAATTATAAAATATCTAATTAAAGGATTAGATCAAAATGATATTGTGATTATAGACGATTGGTGCTCTAAAACTGGAAGGGCATCAAAAGAGGATATAGAAGGCATAGAAAACATTGTATCCATGGCTGTAAATAGTAAAATACTAATTTGTTCCACAGCTTACGAAAATATGAATGGTAAACAAGGCCAGTGGAAGTCAAGAGGAGGGAAAAGAATTGATAGCATTACAAGAAAAAATTTTCTAACCAGGTCTTTACATAATAACTCGAGAATACTAAAGGACGGAAACAATGAAATGTTTATTAAAATAATTGGAACTGGTGTAGAATAATTATTTACAAGGTTTATTCGTAATTTATTCAGATGCACTATCCAGCAATTCTTGCATTTCTTCCAACGCTTCTTCATCTGGCTCCATGAATTGATTTGGATTTATGGCTTCACCAGTATATTCCTCGTCAAAATGCCCAGTATTTACCAACATATTTCGTTGTCTGAGTTTGAGTAAAATCAAAATCATAAAGCCTGCAGAAATTAAAAATATGAGATTAATTAGAGTATCACTAGTTCCGGCCATAAATTCCCCTAAAGTTTCTATGATATTAAATTATTCAATAAAGGGATTTCAAATTCAAGCGGTTTGGACAAATGGCGACGATTAGAGGGACTTGGTTCAGCCCAATTATTCACCATTTTAATATGATTAGTTACTACATCTTTGGCGACCCAATATTTGATAGATTTATTATTGCATTTACTACACCTTAAACTCTGCTGGTTTCCTGCACTTTTCATAGAAGTGTAGCAACATAATGGCCTGTGTAGAATTCTGGGCACGGAATCATAGAGAGATAACTTTTCAAGATGTATGGAATTGTCAATAGGTGAAAATAAACCGGTCCATGAAATCATATCTCCCGGGACTAAAGAACGTAATAATTTATTCACTGGCCCACCTTCATTGAAAGCAATTAAAGTTATATTCCTACCATTTGAAAATACAGAAAGAGAAGAATGGGCACCTTTGGAAATAGATATTTTAGAAACTACAGTCCCATTTAATGGTGACACGTGATCATCAGAAAGTTGATTAGTTCTGTGAATTTTATAATCAGAACATTGTTCAAAATCTAAATTTGATTGGAGCCAAATGTGGGCTTTTTTCAAGGTTGCATATGAGCTCCCTCTAATTCCATAAAGAACCGGGCAAGGAGTTCTAGGCGATATTAAACCCCTATTTTTTGTCGGATCTCTGTTTAGAAATGTATCTAAAAATCTAGAGTCTAAATCAGTAACTTTCTTTAAATCTAATATTCTCTTTTGACCAATCATTGTTGGTTTTCTCCACGCGATTAATTCCCAGGTAGAGTTTTTATTTGGGATCCACGCGATTGCTGCACTTGCACCAATTATGCCCCAATTGTTTTTGCCTGTATAAATTTTACAATTATATTTTTCAATTTCTATCAATCGGGTATTGATATCTACGTGCCCTGTAACAGTTTCCCAATAAAAATCTTCACTTAATACCGATTTAGATATTATTAAGGCGGGAGAGGCTGGAATTTCTGATGGAGGATGCTTGGAAATTTCCAGTAATAGATTTTTGAACCAATCTTCAGATAAATCAAAAAAAATTTTTTCATCTTCTTTATGAATTTCCAAGATTGCTGAGAGGGCAGCATTGCCTCTCGTTCTTCTACTTGCAAAGGGCCATAATCGGACTAATCTTCTCTCTGATATTGTAATAGAAATATTATTTATTATATGATTGATAAAATTATTCATTTTATCAGTGGTGCAGCCTTCTTCAAGGTGATCGGTATCATCAATGCCGACAAAAAACCTAATGTTATCCATTATTAACACCCAATATTGAAGATATTACTTCAGAGATGCCTAAATATGGATCACATTTATAAAATTTTACACCATAACATTGAGAAGCCAATAAATCAACATTCCTATCTCCTACCATTATTGAATTTGTTTCCTCAGGCCTATTCTTCCATTCGTGATCATACAAAATATTAATTTTTTTATCATTTCCAATGTGAGCATGATCGAGTATTTGTCTGCCTGCTTCTAACATGCCAGGATTAGGTTTTCTCGCCCATGCACCTTGCCATGGGGCATATGGGCTGTAAAGTATCAAATCAAGAATAGCATCACTATCCTCTTCAAGTAACAATTTTCTAATATGATTATGAATCTTGCATAAATTTTCATGACTCCAAAGCCCTCTTCCAATTGGAGATTGGTTAGTAACTATACAAATACGGAATCCGGCTCTACGTAAATCTCCGATGCATGATCCTGCATTTGGTAAAATTTTAATTTCATCTTGATTGTTGACATAATTGTTTGATCCTAAATTAATTACACCATCCCGGTCAAGAAAGGCTATTTTGCCATCCCATGATATTTCGTTAGGCAAATTTGATAATTCTAATTTTGTTGTTAGTTCTGCATTATCCCTAAAAGGAGCTAACATTAAATCACAACCCATTATTAGATTTTATACTTTCTTTTATTATATGATTGATGATTAACTGCATATCTTCAATTCTTTCCATTGACGTTGAAGGTATAACTATTGCCAAATCTGCTATTTTTGCTAGTTCCCCTCCTTTCATTCCATTAAAATTTCCAGTTATAGCAATCGTCCTACAGCCCATTTCTTTACCAAAATTTATTCCATTTATTACATTTTTTGAATTACCTGAACCGCTATATGCAATAATCACATCATCTGGCTCTAGGAAAGTAGAAAGTTGGCCAACAAATATATTATCAAAACTGGTATCATTAGCCCATGCAGTTAATGAAGAGATATTATCCATATGAGAAATAGCCTTTACAGATAACTCCTTAGACCAATCGCCAGCACTGTGAGAGGGAGTACCGGCACTACCTCCATTACCAATTAAATGAATAGTTTGCCCTTTAATTCTGGCATCTTCAATAACAAGCCAAAGTTCCTTTAATGCATCAATAGGAATTTCCTCGAGAGTGGTAGTTAAGCTTGAAATATATGATTTAGAAAAATGTTCGAAATCAAATGGCATAGGCATCTCCGAGTTAACGGAAGAGGGCATCCTATTTACGGATTGATGGCTTGAAAGGCAATATGGAGGAACCAGTGGGACTTGTGATATATTCCATATCATCTTCTTTTGGTATTCCAGATGTAACAATGCAATTATTAATTGGAGCATTTGGAGTATCACTTTTAGCATTTGGCTTTCATAGCAAAAATAATAACAATATTACCAAATTATCATCCATAGGTTGGATAATGGTAGGCTTATTCTTTTATTTATATTCAAAGCATTATGTTGAAATTTCTGATCCTGTTTTAATATTTATGACAGCCGCCGCATTACCTTCTGGAATTATTATTGCTTTCTGGGAAATTAAATCGGAAGGAGATATTCCAGAATCATTGCTCTGGCTAAAAGGATGCGTAGTTTGGTCTATGATTCCATATTATTTGATCTATAGTATACCAGTATTGAATATGGGAATTGTAAATTCTACAGCATTAAGTGCAGAAATTATACTAGATTTTGTAGGGCTTGGAGATTACCAAGCAGCACCTATGAGAATTGACACATATATTGGAGGAGATGTCCTTGTTTCCGATTGGGAAGGTAATAAGTGGATTCTATCCGAACCATTAGGCGAAGCAGGATTTTTTGTCCCTATGGAAAATGGAGATGGTACTCCTGTTAGTATTATTTTCATATTAGCATGTTCTGCTTTGCAATCCATGATAGTATTTGTAGGCGCAATAGTGGCATTAGAATCTGTTTCATGGAAAAGAAGGATACGTGCATTGTTTATTGCAATACCTACTATTTACATTCTTAATGTATTCAGAAATGTAGGAATAATTTGGCTTACTGAAACATATTCAAATTGGTCTTTTTTGGGGCTTGACATGTTCAATTTTACCCACAGTTATGCTGCTAAATTTATTAGCTTATTTGCAATGTTCTTAATGGCGATAGTATTATTTGATTTACTACCAGAATTACACAAAAATATTATAAAAATAATAAATCCGATATTAAAAATTCTCAACATTAATGATAACAAATCATGAACGAGATCTTATTCTCTCGAATAGTTTACCCTTCAGAGGCATGTCATGCTCCCAAGCAAATTCTTTCATAACCCTAATAGCTTCCTTTTCCAAATTTGAATCTCCTACGAAATCAGTGATTTCTATGTTTCCATCACGCGTATTGGCCTTGAATGCAGCAATTGCTTCTTCATTATGAAACACGATATATGCAGAACCAAAGCCGAATCTCTCTCTTAGTAAACTGCCAAAATAATGATTTAATGGATCGGAAGGAGGGATGACCATATCTCGGGTTCGTATAATTCCGCCTAGTGCTTCCAACATATCTTGCCTCCCCCAACAAATATCTTGTAAATCATCTACTAAAAATCCTTTAATTAGAGTGCCATCATCTTCAAATTCCCTCATAACATCACTAATTTCTTCAGCTGAAAACGGAGAACCAGCCAATCTTTCCACTTGCTTAAGAGTGATTACTGGATATTCGCTAACCAACTCCCTCAGATAATCTCTCTTAATCTCCCATAAATCTGATTTATCATTTGAAATTACAGTTTTGAACCCCCCTCTATAATCTTGAATTAAGAATCCACTACGTACCAAGGGAGATATTAATTTTCTAAATTCAGCACGTTTCATAGCATTTCTTTCCATAAAGATATCTGGATCGTGATGCTCGGTAAAGAATTGTAAAATATCCATATCTTCATCTTCTGGAGATACATTACGTATTGCTAATAAACGGCGGAAATGAGGCAATCTAGCCCACACTAGATGCCCGCGCAGATTTGTTCCTTGATGCAGTTGATGAGCGGCTGCCATTGATTTTAGGTCAACACGGAACATTTCACACCTCCCTCGTAATGAAAAATCATCCCTCAATTCATTGATGTGCTCTAATGCCATAGTTTCATTTTCCCACCTTGTTTTTTGATGGAGAGAGTGATGGTGGAAAAGTAGTCTATTAACCTCCTTTCTATTCCTAGGCTCTACAACTCCTCCTTTGATATATCTTTCACCATCTCCCATTGAAGTAAAACCTAAATCAGCCAATAAGTCTTGTATATTTTTATCACAATCATGAACTGGTATTCCATTAAATGCATGAATTACGGAAACATCCACTAATCTATCGCGATAATTCTTAAGTAGATCTGAAAAGGTTTCTTTGAATTCATCAAGATAAGAGTGAGGTATATTTATATCTTTTATTTCCAAATAATCGTTAACTACAAACATTAAAATTCTGCCAATAGGGTCTACTCCCTTTAAAACTGGATGGTACCATCCTTGTTTAAGCATCATTCTTATTTCTTGTATAAATCTACTACAAAATGGATCAGATTGAGATAATATCCTCATAGTCCTATCTTCCGTAAGGGGAGATAGTAGAATTTCCGCATCTTCCAGAGAAGAATAATAATCCGTAGGATCCGGCTGCAGGGCGACTACTCTGATAATTTTTTTCTGATTTTCAAGATCGCGTAATGTTTCTGCTAATTCCTCCACAGGTTGGCTAACAAAAAATCTCAATGTGTGCAACCTAACAGGGCCTATTTGCCTAATTAGTTGATCTAATGCATCTTCAAATGGCAATGGTTTCACCACACTATGTATTTTTCTGAATATTGCAAGTGATCTTTTTCTATTAGGTATAGCAATATATTGTTTTGCAACTAATAACTGCCTTTCCAAATTACCCAAAGCTCCTTTTATTGTTCTTTGGATGTGAAAACTATCTTTCCCTTTAGGGTAATCTGCAAACAAATCTACTCTACTAATCCCATGTTCAGGAATCTTATCAAGAAGTTCCTGTTCTAATTGGCCTATCCAAGGCTCTCCCCTTAATCCGAGGAACATTGGAAGTTGGTCTTCCATTGTATACCCTACTCTATTATGAAGCAATCTGCCATTGTAGACATCAGAATCATGTTTAATGTCTTTCCAATCTCTAAAGCGATAATTGTTCACTCTATGTAATAGTTCATCCCTTCTTTGTACCATTGTAAGAGAACGTATAGCATCTTTGGGCTCAGAATATAATTTGAAAGATTTTTGTAATAATAATGTTTGCAATGTACGGTAGTCAACAACATCGACTTGGCCTCCAGTGATCCTATATTCATCAACTCTAAGTATAAATTCCCCATCATTTGTTTGAGTGAAGAACCCTATTGATACAAGATTTCTAATTTCTAATTCTTGTAGTATTGATTCTACCTGAGCAAAAGGGAATGGTAATCTTGCACTTAACTCTTCAGCTGTTTTAGGTCCTTCTGAACCTAACATATCAAGTAATTTTAACCTTAAACAGTCCATAGGGTCTGAAAGATAGGATTTTTTCCATTTCAAGGGTTGACCATTTGAAAATTCATCAGCGAGTTCATAACTTAATCCCCCTGTATATAGTGACCTGATATCCTCCATCTCTGCAGCACCAGCGACTGCCAGGCATCCTAACGTACCATGGACTTCTGCCATCCTCATAGAAAACCATTTATTGTCAATTTTTCCATGTCCTGTTGACTTTATTTTTGTTATTAGGCCACGTTCGGCTAACTCATGGACCCACCCCCTAATAGTTTCAGTCTTAATGCCCTTTAGTTTACTTCCATATAATGGGTTTGTGAGAGTTTTTTCTAACCCTCCTCCCATGTCCATCAGGCGCAACAGACTCGCTGGATCAGAGGGAGTAGCAACTTTTGACTGATAATAATCGTCTAATTTTGACTTATCTAAATCAGTAGCTAAAGATCGGGCCCCTAAAAGACGGCGTAAAATTTCAGGATCTACATCTTTAATCAAATACGCCCTAGTTCGGAGAGACAGTAAGTCTTCGAATGATGACATAAAAAGAGTCATTCCCAAAGGAGACGGCATTTTGACTCTACGATGGACTATCCTAACATCCTCGCTATCCATCCTCGATATAAATTTCCTTAATTGCTTCATATCTAAATCAGAATTTAATATTTCATTCATAGCCTCTCGGACTAAAACAGAGTCTTCCATTTGACGATGTTTATGCAAAATTTGATCGGCTTTTTGGAGAAATTGCTTGGGACTTACTTCATCTGCACCGATACGCCGTGGATTTAACATGCTTCTAGATGATATTTCCCTGAATCTCTTTGCGAATAATTGAGAATCCATGAGATATCTTTGAAGAATCTCATCACTATTATCACTCTTGAAGATAGAAGGTATGATTGAAATTTCTACTTCATGACTTAATTTAATCATAAAACCATTTTCATCAAATGATAATTCGTGTATAGTGATGTCGTCTTTGGCAGCTATCCCGGCAAATAGATACCCCAACGCTAGATTAAATGCTCTTCCACGGCAAGTTGTAATTACATAAGTTGGCAACGGTGCTTCCACTTGTTCTACCAATATCCTGTCACTAGAAGGAACTTGGAAGGTAGTTGCACAATGCTCATCAAAAAATTGAGATACAGCATTAGCAACAGGCCTATTTAACCCTAAAGCTTCTTTGAAAAACACTTTATTATCTAGGCCTAGTCGAGATTGAACTGTAAGAATATTTAGTAATTCTAGCACTTCTTGACTTAATTCATGAGTTCTACTGGCAGTTTCTCCAGTCCAGGAGGGAATTGTTGGGCGGTAACCAGTTGCAGAAGTCACATTTACTCTTGATCCTCTGATGCTAGAAACTCTGTATGTTGAACCCCCTAATAAGAATACGTCGCCGCCCCTAAGGCTTGATACGAATGAAGAAGAAAGTTGCCCCACTAAAGTTCCATCTCCAGTAAGTACCATGTAGTTATTATCAGGAGCAATTGTTCCGATATTAGTATAGTAAATCATTTGAGCATATCCCCTTTTTCCAAATCGATTTTCTTCCCAATCAACCCAAATACGTCTTTCTTCTTCCAATAGATCTAAGACTTCAATATAATCATCATAAGGAAGATTCCGATATGGCCATGAGGTTGTGACTAGGTCGTAACCTTCATCAATGTCCCACTCCCTAATTATGGTTAGGCCAATCATAAACTGCGCCAAAACATCAAGAGAGTTTTCTGGGAATTTAAGCAAGTCCATGTTACCCCTAAGAATTCCAGTTTGTAAAGCAACTAATTCTAGTAAATCATGCGGAGATGTGGGTAAAAATCTAGCCCTAGGAAGACCTCCAACTTGATGGCCAGCACGTCCAATCCTTTGCAAAGCAGTGGCTATCGAACCAGGAGATCCTACTTGAATTACGAAATCTACTGATCCTATATCAATTCCCATTTCTAAACTTGATGAGGAGACTACGCATCGGAGTAAACCATGTTTTAATTTCTGTTCAACATCAAGCCTGATATTTTTATCCATTGATCCATGGTGCCCTTCAACTCCTTGAAGTCCAGCAACTTTGAGTTTCTGAACTACAGTTTCAGTCATATTCCTGGTATTGACAAAAACTAATGTAGTGGTGTGTGCTTCAACAAGTTGTTTTATAACTTCTACATTACGATCCAGAATTTCTTTAACTGGGATTGAAGAAAACCTAGGAGTAGGTAGTAATATATCTAAATCTAAGTCCCTTGATCTAGAAATTTTAACAATTGAAACTTTCTGAGGTTTAGAACTATTTTCCCTTGAATCACTGGCAACTAGGAATTCCGCAACAGCTTCTAACGGCTCCATAGTTGCACTAATCCCTATCCTTTGAACGTCGGAGTCCACCACAGAATCCATAAGTGCTAAACTTAATGAAAGATGCGTTCCTCTTTTGGAAGGAACTAACGAATGCATCTCATCGATTATCATCCATTTCATCCCATTAAGGATTGGACGGAATCTCTTAGATGCTAGAGCGAGAGCGAGAGATTCTGGTGTAGTTATTAAAATGTGAGGAGGATGTTTTAACATTCTTTCTCTTTCTTTCTGAGGCGTATCTCCTGTCCTTAATCCCACTTTGATATCCTTTGCCCTGCCTGAAAGGAATCGTTCTTTAATTTCTGTCAACGGTTCAATTAAATTTTTTTGAATATCATTCGCTAAAGCTTTTATTGGAGAAATATATACACATTGGACTGTGTTGGTCAGGGAACCATCTAAAGATTTACGTACCAAGTCATCAATAACTGACAAGAAAGCAGTCAAAGTTTTTCCAGAACCTGTAGGAGAACATAGCAGTAAATGATCGCCATTGAGTATTTTTGGAATTGCTGTTTTTTGTGGTTCTGTGAAGTCGGGAAATTTATCAACAAACCAATTTCGGACAGGAGGGCATAGTCGATCAAGAAGTTCTTGAGTCTCCATTTTATCCTCTATGTATTCAATTACTGGCATTTTTAAAATCCCCTTACGCCCCTTAGGGCATCGAGACCGTACATTAATGCTTCTCTTATTATATCACAAATCATTACTGAGTAACCAAGTAAAAATATTCGTTCAATTAATCTAAATGGCCTAAATTATGAAAATTTTACGATGGTTTCAAAGACTTTAGGCAGAGACAGTGGTTTGAAACATGACTGAAGAGCAGCGATTAGAAAGATTAACTTCTATATTGAAAAGAAGAGGGGTCATTTTACCTTCATTCGAAATATATGGAGGCATGTCTGGATTAATCGATTATGGCCCAGTGGGTGCCAGAATAAAACGTAAGATCATAGATAGTTGGATTAATCATTGGATGGAGCAAGGAGATATTGTAGAAATAGATTCCCCTACTATAACTCCGGAGTCCGTGCTCATCGCGAGTGGCCATGTGGGTGAATTTAATGATTTAATGATCGAATGCCTAAATTGCAATAGTGTATTTAGGGCTGATCACTTGATAGAGGGCGTACATGAAAATCCAGAATCAGTTAACTCAAATGAAATGGATGACATATATAGCAAAAATAGAATTAAATGCCCCAATTGCCAAGAAATAGGATGGAATAAATCAAAGCCGATGAATTTAATGTTTAAAACCGAAATTGGAGCCATGAAAAGTCAGAGAATCGCTTACATGAGGCCGGAAACTGCGCAAGGTATGTTCATGCTTTTCCCCTCTTTGTATAGGCATTTTAGGCAAAAATTACCATTTGGGGCCATTCAAACTGGAAAGGGCTATAGAAATGAAATCAGCCCACGTCAAGGAATGATCAGACTTAGAGAATTTAATATGGCAGAATTAGAGTATTTCATAGATCCTGAAAACCCCCCTCTAGAAGATCTGTCTAAAAGCTCTGATCAAATTAACTTTATTCCTGACCCAGAAAGTGGTTTTCAAAATATATCTAATATGACTTTTCATAATGCATTAGAAAACGGCATGATAAAACATCCCACTGTAGCATCAGTACTTTTGAAAACATGGCTTTTCTTAATAAAAATAGGAATCAAAGGAGATAAGATTAGATTCAGGCAACATACAACAGATGAAATGGCCCATTATGCATCAGATTGTTGGGATTGTGAAATAAATGGAGAATATGGCTGGATAGAATGTGTAGGAATTGCTAACAGAACTTGTCATGATTTAGAATTGCATCAAATACATTCTGGTTCAAATTCTTTAAAAGCATGGCGTGATTTTGACGAACCTCAAATAGAGAGAAAAAAAATAATTTCACCTATAACTTCCATCATAGGGCCACAATTTAAGGGAGAAGCAAAATTTGTAATTGAGGCTTTGAAGGAATTAGATTTTAAAAATATAAATTTTCCATTGTTAGTCGAAACATCAAACGGCAATAAAGTCGAAGTGACTAATGATATGTTTGAGATAAAAGATATTGAAACTACAATATCAGGCGAATGGTTCTTCCCTCACGTAATTGAACCAGCGTTTGGAATTGATAGGATCATTTGGCATTTGCTTGATCACTCATACAAAGAAATTAAAAAGGAAGGTGAAGATTATTCCGTACTAACACTAAATGACTTAGTTTGTCCCATAGATGCAGTTATTTTACCATTATTTGATAAAGATGGGATGGGTAAAATTGCTAATGAAATAACAAAGAAAGCAAATTTATTATCCGGAATTAGAGTAGAAATCGATACCAGTAAATCGATAGGAAGGAGATACGCTAGAGCAGATGAAATTGGAATCCCTTGGTCAGTAACAGTAGATCATACCACATTAGAAGATAATAGTTTAACCATAAGGAGACGTGATGATCAAATACAAATAAGAGTAACTATTGAAGACTTTTTAATAAATTTAAGTAACAAAACCATACATAATTTATTCTAATCATACTAATCTTGATGAGTCTTCGGTTAAAGGGCATGTCATGAGTGAGGGCGGCGATGTAGAAGATTGGTCGGAAAAATACCGTCCAACTGACATTTCAAGTATGGAAGGAAATGAAGTTCAATTAAAGAAAATTCAATTATGGCTAGATAAATGGAGTGAAAATAAAATGCCTAAAAAAAGAGGAATATTACTATCGGGGCCACCCGGAGTTGGTAAAACCACTTTAGCAAAAGCAGCTGCTAATGAAAAAGGATGGAGTATTATTGAATTGAATGCTTCTGCAGAAAGAAACGCAGCTGCAATTAGAAGTACAGCAACACGAAGTTCCCAACATATATCTTTAGATAATTTTAAGAATAGCGAAATATCATCTGGAAAAACTCTAATTTTATTAGATGAGGTCGACCATCTTAGCGGAGGCTTTGGAAAGATTGATGATAAGAAAATAAATAAAAGCCTAACTTTAGAAGATGATGCTAGTAAATTAAAAGGAGATAGAGGAGGGAAGGCAGAATTGCTGAATTTACTGTTAATAAGTCAACAACCAATAATAATGACCTGTAATGAGCCTATGCGGCTGTGGGGCAGTAGTAACTGGAGGTCCAATAGAGATAGGATTTTAAGATTAGCAGAACAGATACCATTTAAGAGAATAGATAAACCAAATTTGAGAAAAGTTGCACATAGAGTTATGGAAGGCGAAGGAATAAGTATTGACCCAGGTGCATTAGAATTACTAATAGAAAATAACAAAGGGGATTTGAGGTCTTTAATACATGACTTACAAGCGATTTCAGTCATTAGCAATGGCCATATAAATATGAAAAATGTAAGAGATTTATCTGATATTGCAGAAAGAGATGTACAAATAGATATTTTCAAATCTTTAGAGTCGGTATATAGGAGTAAAGATAGTAAAAGAGCCACTGAAATTATGATTAATTCAGACAAGGATCCTGATGAAATGTTAGCATGGTTCGCATGGAATAATCAGATAGTGTTTGGAAAAGATGAGTTAGCGGGCGTTAGTGATGCGATGTGTCTTGCTGATCGTGCTTTAGCGACTAAATACACAAACAGAGCTTACAGATCTTGGTACTGGGGCTCAAATATTCCTGCTCAAGCTGCAATAATACCATTGTCAAAAAACCCCAATTCTAGAATATATCTTGGGTATCCAAATTTTTTGAGAAGAGGCAGTGGTGAATGGGCTGATAGTACATTAATCGAAAGAATGGCTTATGATTTAAATTCAAGTAAGGCATCAATAAGAGAAGACTTATGGCCAACTTTAGTGGCAATACATGATGACCTATTGGGAAGTAATATTAACGACACAACTGTATCAAAAAGATTGGGTTTAACAGGAGAAGATCATTTGGCTCTACACGGATATAAAAAAAACCATAAGGATTCAGACAGAATATTAAAAATGTTCGAAGATGAAAAAATAATAGATTTGCCAATAGAAGAAATAGAAGAAGAAATTTCAGAGGAAATTAAAAAACAACAATTTACGCTTGATTCTTTTAGTTAATCTTTGGTCCAAGTTCTGGGGTGAAGTAGCACCAACACCGTAAGTAATTCCAATCTCCCTAGCCACATTAATAATGATGTTATCATAAGAGAGGGAGCCCCCATACTTGCCCAAGTTTGAGTAGGCCCATAAGACCCTAATGCTGGACCAGTATTCCCTAATGAGGAAATTACTACAGATAATACCGTCTCCATATCCATGTTTACTTCTAACATAGATATTACTAATATTGACGCCATAGCAAGAACCATCCATGAGCTTAGCATCCCCAAAACAACCCATATCCTACTATCATCAATTGTTTCTTCATTTAATCTAATGGCAATAATTTTTTTGGGTTGGATGATTTTCTGGATTTCTCTTCGGACCAACTCAAATGCGACTCTTATTCTCATTACTTTTACTCCTCCTCCCGTAGACCCTGCGGATGCCCCCACTATCATCAATAATAATAAAACAAATAAGGAGAATACTGGCCATTGAGCAAAATCTGAACTAGCGAATCCCGTACTAGTACCTATTGATGCTGCCTGAAACATAGAATGTCTGAAGGCTTCATAAGAATTATCTGGTTCATGAATCCCTACCATCATTAAATTAATTGCCATACCAATCCATGCAAGAATAAAGATAAACAAATATGTACGTAATTCTTCATCCCTAATTACATCTGAATATTCTCCTATTATTAACATATGATATAAGCTAAAATTTATTCCTGCTAAAATCATAAATATAGTCAATATAAACTCAATACGAATTGAATCAAATGACATTACTCCCATGTCAGAAGTTCCAAATCCACCAGTTGGTAAAGTAGTTAAAGCATAATTTATTGAATCAAATATATTCATATTACCTATTGAAAACAGTAATATCATTTCCGCTAATGTCAATATTATATATATTGTCCAAAGTCTTTGAGCCGTCGATTGTAATGTTGGGCGTAATCGAGATAATGTTGGTCCTGTCAGCTCTGCCCTCGCAAATGACATCCCTCCTCCTAATACTCGTGAAAGTATCAATAAACCGAGCATTATTACACCCATTCCGCCGAACCATTGAGTCATGGAGCGCCATAAAAGTAGACTACGTGGTTGGCTTGCAATACAATCTATTTGACCAATTTGAATAGAAATTAAATCTTGACAGATAGGGCTAGTCAAAGGATCTATTACCGTAGCACCCGTAGTAGTAAATCCGGACATTGATTCAAACCATGAAAATAATATCCCTTCAAGTACTTCAACCAGAGTTGCATCACCTACCATTAATTCATAAGGGCCATTAAACGTTCCACCAAACCAATAAGGTAAGGCACCAATTAGTACCACAGGTATCCAACCTAATGCAACAGAAGCAAATGCCTCACGATCTCTGACCCTAGTTGAAGTTTCATAGTCATTAGATAGTGATAATAAAATTTGGCCTAAAATAGCTGCTAATAAAATAGGGATTAAATATGTCTTAATGGCATATTCATATCCATCATCATATGCACTAAATGCACAGACTATAATCAAAGGTAAAGCAACTAAGCGAATTGTCCATCCAAGAACTAGGCCTACTACATCCCAACGCATATTAATTCCCTAGCGCTTTCTCAACTTTCCTTAAATTATCTTTTTGAGTAAGTAAGTAGATTCTGTCTCCCTTTTCTATATTATTTATTGAAATTGGGTATCTAACTTCCCGATTTCCTTCTGTATCTGTCCTGTCTACCATGACTACTCTAACATCTATTTTTCTCTCAGCCTCAGATATGGAAGAATTAAGAAAAACGTGATCATCATGGATTTTAGTTGATAGGGAGACTATAGAAGGAAGAGAGGGTATGTTTTGGTATGAACCTGGATAATTTTTATGAATTGACTTCAAGATAGCTGATATTGCAACTTGCCTAGAGCTAATTGGCCTTGTTAATCCTATTCTTTTTACTGCTTCGACCAATGCTCTATCCTTGAGAAGTAAACCAGTTCTAGGGACTCCTTTGTCTTTGGCCCTCATTGAAATAGAAATATTTAGATTGTCGTCATCCAGGGTAGCAATAGCTATATCTTGTTCATCAATTGCTAATTCTCTTAATAATTCTTCATCTTGTGGATCTCCATGGATTACATCTAGTCTTTTATTAATTCCAATTTCTGAGCCAACTATTTCATTGGCTGTGTCCAAATCAGGCTCAATGATTACGACATTGGAGCCTTTTGAAAGGTAATGCTGTGCAATTTTACTGCCAAAATGTGTTGCACCGAAAATTGCAACTGTTGGAAATTCCGGTAATTCAGAATCAAGCTCGCCTAATGCCCTCGTTATTAAAGAGAATTTGGAAGTTGAGTTAGTTACAAAAACTAGATTATCCCCTTCTCTTATTATTTCTGAACCCGTAGATAATATGTCTTTCTCACCTTTACTTTTTATGGCATATATTGGAGGGATAAACTCAGACAAATCATCTTTAGTCTGTGAAGGTTCAGAAGTCGTTGAACCTATAAGAGATGAGTTTGGTTTTACTTCTGAAATTGATATCCAAGTATTGTTCCCTAATGGAATAATATCATTTAACGAGGGGGCAAGTAGGCCTGATACCAAATGTTCTACAATTTCTTCTGATGCACACACAGCATGATCGGCCCGCGACCATTTTTCAAGTGGCCCGGCTCCTTTGATTTCATCTACTAAGCTTGTATTCCTTATTCTTGCTATCGCAATTAAGCCTGATGCATTGCGATCTCCAACCTGCTCACTATAAACTTTTTTTGCAAAGGAACATGCCAGTAAATTTAGTTCATCATTATTAGTAGCTAAAACAATAATTTCAGCATCACTAATTCCCGCCCTTAAAAGAGAATCTCTTGATAATGCACTTCCAGTAACCAAAAGACAATCTAATGACTGAGATGCCCTAATTGCTTCAGGGTTAGGGTCTATGATGGCAACGCTTCTTTTTTCACCTCTTAAGGCAGAGGCGATACCTCGTCCAACTTGACCAGCGCCTGCGATAATGACACGCATATTGGGATAATGGTTGAGCCAAATAGATATAATACTGTAGCATAAAAATAACGTTTAGGCAATAGAATTACTCTTCTGAGTCAATTATATTTCCTTTTACTCGATAATTTGCTGCTAGTTTATGTTTTTTGGATTGACGTAAAGTCCTCCTAAAGGCCTGCTTTGCAGAAGGAGTCATCCCTGAAGGCATCCATGACCTTTGAGCAGGAGTCCATGCTAATCCAATAATGGGCACTATTGCAATCATAATTATCGGTAAGAATAAACAAAGTATTAGAGAAATGATCAGGAGTGCCCGAATTATTGAACTCAATATCAGAGGCCTCCATCTATTATTATCTAATATGTTAGTTCCTTGCCATGTGTTAATTAAAGAATGTCCAAAACAAGAAGAGAATGATACCGATAATGCAATTAATATTGACACTATGGAAAATCCAGAATAATCGGAAATAGAATTTAGGCCATCGTCAAATAAACGTACAATGAGGACGCTAGAATGCATTGAGCCCATTCCTAAACCTAGTGCCCATCCATTTGGAGGAGATGCCCTTAATGCAACTACCCGTGGCCTGCCTAGAATGAATAAAACAAATGACGATTCAGAAATAGATATCAACATAGCAAATGAAATCAAAGTATAGAAATTTACCGTTGAATTTACAATCCCAAATAAAATATAATTATCTATAGCTACTGCGAATAACATTCCGACTACAATGCCATAGAGTAGGTTCTTTGACGCCCCTGCAATGTCAAAAAAACCTGTCATTTTAGAGATTATTCCCCTCCATCCAACATAGATGCCAAGCAAGCCAATCGCGAACGCGATTTGTTGTTGATACAAGGGGACTGCCTCGATGGCCATGATTGGCCATAGCATACCCCATTTGAGTCCCGCGGCTCTAATAACGTTAAAACCACTCAATAACTACCGAAGGGTGTGGCACTTGAAGGGCTGAAACAAAGAATCATGGGTTCGATTGGTCTTTTGAAAGGCAAAAGGACAATAGATGAAGAAACTGTAAAGGAATTAAGTAAGTCATTAAGACGTGCTTTATTAGAAGCTGATTTTAATGTAAGGCAATCAAAGGAGTTAACTGAAAGAATAGAAAGGAGGATGATGGAGGAAGAACCCCTTCCAGGAGTGAGGTTGGAAACTCATGCAATGAACATGATTTATACCGAACTTGTTAGAATATTAGGACCGCCAAGAAATATAAGACCTCATAATGAAACTGTATTGATGGTTGGACTTTATGGCCAAGGAAAGACCACTACAACGGCAAAATTAGCAGATTGGTGGAGGAGAAAACATGGAGTCAAGGTTGCCGTCATAGAAGCAGACGTTCACAGACCAGGTGCATTTCAGCAGTTAAAACAATTACTTGAAGGTACAAATGTTGAAGTTTATGGAGAGCCAGAAGAAACTGACGCTAAAAAAATAGTTAGAAATGGCCTAAAGAAATTTAGTGCGGCTGATGTTATAATAATAGATACTGCAGGCAGAGATAGTTTAGATGAGAGCCTTAAAGAAGAGTTGATAGAAATATCAAATATCGCTAACGCAACAGAAAAATTCCTAGTGATTGATGCACAAGTGGGACAGGCAGCAGGACCGGTTGCACAAACATTCCATGATTTAGTAGGAGTTACCGGTACAATAGTCACTAAGTTGGACGGTACAGCACGAGGAGGAGGTGCCTTAAGTGCAGTTTCAACTACTGGTGCTCCAATAGTTTTTGTCGGAGAAGGAGAAAGAATTAATGATTTAGAAAAATTTGAATCTGATAGGTTTATTTCAAGATTATTAGGTATGGGGGATATCAAGGGACTCATTGACTTGGCTCCGGAAGACATGGATGAACAAGAAGCAATGAGACTTACACAACGATTAATGTCTGGTAGATTTACTTTAACAGACATGTACGCACAAATGGAAATGACGAGTAAAATCGGTACAATGGACAAGTTAATTTCACATTTGCCAGATAGCATGTTTGGAGGGATGAGCAATATGAGCAGAAGTCAGAAGCAACAAATGCAAAATAATTTAGATCAATATAAAGTAATAATGGACTCTATGACTCAAAACGAAAAGGATGAGCCTGTATTGTTAAAATCGAGCCGCATCAAGAGGATCGCTCGTGGATCAGGAGTGGATGAAAAATCTGTAAAGGATTTGTTAGGACATTGGAATAAAAGTAAGAAAATGATGCGTGGAATGAAGGGTAATAGAAAATTTAGAAGACAGATGCAATCAATGATGGATTTAGATGATGACCTAGGTATGTGATAAATTTGCAAAGGAGATTTGCCATAATAGGGCATAGAGCACCAAGCACAGGAAATATATTTCTGAACGATTTATCAGGATTATCTGGTAGAATCGACGTATTAGTTAGGGCGATTAATTCGACATTATTTTTGTCACATGGCATCAGAAAAGATTCTCAAATAATTCTTCACTTAATGGGCGGAGAAGGCTCTTCTCGAAGAGTATTATTTGATGGCAGTACTCTCGCAGGAGTTAGGCCAGATGAAAGATCGATAGCTGGACATATTCGTTCTTTGGTTAAGTTGAGGTTGCCTCCAATAGGGACTTGGATTAGAGTCAGTGCAGGAATATACCATTCAGGAGGAGATATAGAAACCACATTACAAGAGTGGAGTAGAGATGAAGTAAATATATTAGTTCTGGATAAACAAGGTATTGAATTGGATGAAATCACATTAGTAGATACTGATGTAGGATTTATATTATCAGATGATACACCATTTAGTGATAAAGAAAATAAATCATTAATTGAATTTAAAAGAATTAATGTAGGAGAAAAATGGCTCCAAGGTCATTCATGTATTACAATTGTACACCATATAATTGATTCAAATATCCTCGATTGATTCATGTTTCCCCCCTAATGTAACAATTAATACACCAAATAACATTAATGGACCTCCTAAAAGAGTCCAAAAACCAAGAATTAATTCACCAGTATACAACCAACCTATTAATGCACCAATTACAGGTTCTAAAAGAAGAACAATAGATACCATAATTGGAGGTATCCAACGTAAAACAGTATTTATTCCAGTATGCCCCACTAATCCTGGCACTATAGAGAGATATATTATCCATAGAAACCATGATGAATCAATCCAGCCAAATAATTCTAATTCTGGAATTATGGAATTTAATGATATTGATTCAAATAACACCGCTGCAATAGCCAGCCATACCCCCGCCCCTAATGTAACAGGAAATGCATAGATAAAAACAGGCATATTTTTTTCATATCTTAAATATCTCCCTATGAAGATATATCCTACTACAGTAATAGCGCCACAAAATGCAGCAATATCTCCTGAAATAGACACTTCACCAGAGGATTTTACGTCCCCTAGTGTAATAATTGCACCTAATACGCCAACGAAGGCGCCAGCAATATGGATTTTATTTGCAGATGATCCTAAAACTGGCATCAAAAGGACTACAATTATTGGATGCATAGTAACAAACAACAGACTATGGACTAGAGTTGTATTATCCAATGACCAAACCCATGAGCCAAAATGTAATGCAAGGAAAATACTTGAAATTAATAATAATTTCACATCATTTTTGGAAATTAAATATTTATTTTTATTTAAATATTGCATTATAAATAATGGAAATAATATTAACGATGTCCCTTGCATTCTCCATGAAGCCCTTAGAAACGGAGGTATCCCCTCCATCGATTGTAATATTGTCCCTGCAGAAGATACGGCAAATAATGCAAGGATTAGAAGTGCCCAAGCCAAAAAGGGTTGCTTTTTCTCGCCATTCATTATTAATCCGCCAATTCGGCATCCATTATTTCATTTTCATCATCTGATTGAATGGATTGACTAGTGCCAATGATTCCTGCTGATTTGAATAAAACATAGATTGACAGAATCAGTGTTGTGTTAACTGCAATGAAAACAGCAAACCTAGCTTGTGGCCACCACGACTTGACGCTCAATGATTCCGAACAAACAACCGACTCTAGTGAAATAGTTTTACAAGGTGCATCATCAACTATTATTCCAGAATCAGTCTCAGGGCAACCAATTAGACCCTCTAACCCCCTAATTCTTTCTTCATAGTTACAGTTTCTTTCATTTGCATAATTTATAACAGATTGATAATCATTACTATCTATGCTTAATATCTCATCCAAATAAGTATCCTCTGCCCATGAATCTATTTCATAAGATTGTTCAATTTGGATTTCATCAGCAACCGCTAGAATTGCTGATTCGACTCCGTGAAATGCTTCTCCTGTCATCGCGCCAGCAGCGATCATAAATGTAAATAATAATAATAAAGCGCGACTTTTTTCTGCTTCTTCGGGCCCTTTTTCTAATCTTATTGATTCAACTTTGGGTTGTAACCTGCGCTTCTCCCACCAATCTCTTGCAGCGCCTCCTGCAAGCATAGGGAATGTTATTGGAGTAGGTAAATACATTCCTAAACCGAATGATGTTCCCATTCCAGTAGCCCATTCTACAAAACCACCTAGTGCAAAGCCTAATCCGAGGGCAATCCAGTCGCCTTCACCTTCTGCGAGAATAATAGTAAATGAAGCAAAAGCATTAGCCTGTGGTGCTTGTAAGTCTATTGCACCTTCAGCGAGTAATTTGGATAAGAAAATAGCAACACCTGCGCCCAAAATTGCGCCTGGAATTACCCCAAGGATATTACCTTTAGATATATGATATGGCCTATTTCCGATATATAAGCTATTTTTATAATCACCAACTACAGTCCCTGACATCGATATTGCAGAACCAAATACTGTAGTACCAACCAGTGCCATCAAAATAGATTCTTCTTTTGATAACCCAACAGGAAAATTCAAAAACACCAAGAGAAGCATGAGTAGGACTATGAAAGAGGTACCCGAAACAGGTTCAATACCTGTTTCACCCATTACTCTAACTGCAATTGCACCTAATAGGAATGTAGTAGAAAGTAACACAACTGAAAATAATAAGGAAGGGAAGAGAGGGAATCCTCCTAGGACGAAAATTAAGATCATGGCTATTGAAGCAATAATCATAAATATCGGTATATGATTCAAAGGCCATTCATACCATCCCTTAGATTCTATGAATTCATCGCCTTTTTCTCCAGTGAATGCCCTGACTATGTCCCCAAATATCGAAACAAACGTCGGCGCCATTTTTAATAGGCCAAGAAGACCTCCTCCCAGAATTGAACCTATTGCAATAGTTCTAACTATTGATTTAAATGCCATCCATTGTACAAAAGGATATACAGGAGGGTTGGAAATATCTCCATATTCTGTAATTCTAAAATATTGTTGTTGTTCAAAGTCGTAAACCGGTACATCCATCAAAACCACTAAAGGTACAATATAAAACCATGCTATCAGAGAACCCAGCGTAACTAAAAAGGCAACTCTTAATTTCATAAACCACCCTAATGCCAGTAATGTTGGGCTAAATTCTAAACCAAGAAAAGTATATGAAAATGGATTAGATGGCGAATAAGGTGTGAGGCCCGGTCCTCCATATGGTGATTCTCCATCTTGTAGTTTTGTTGGTTGATGTAGCCATCTTTCTGTATAAATTGATGCAAGACCCCATTCATCACCAGATAGAACTGTAGAAAACCAATCGGCAATACTGCCCGGTAATCCAATTATTTTCCTGCCCCAAATTAATGGATAATCTATAATAAACATGATTGCCATACTTATGCCAGTCCAAAGGCCTACTGTTTTCAATGAATCACGTGCTGTATCTGCAGCGCCGCTACTAACATCTGAAGCAATATCTAACATTTTCAATGTGGCTTCAAATCCAGGCATCGGTAAAGGATCTTCTACTAACCATACTCTTCTGAATATGATGAAATACATTACACCCAAAAAACCAGCAAACATTGATGCTATTATTCCTATAAATGCAAGTTGAAGTGTATCGACAGAAGATATTAGATAACCATCACCGACTTTATAATCATCCGAGTACGCCAATAAAAAAATAGCAGGAAACGTAAATACGAAACCAGTTGAAGCATTAATAGCCCCTGTTGTAGCACTTGTTGCTATATTAACTTCTGATGGTGACCATTGATATGCCATTCCCAATAAATATGCAACATACCACCCAGCTGCTACAGTTATACCAATTTTAAGACCTATATATGCTGAAACGCCACTAAATACAGCACCTATTAAAATCCCGATTAAAACTTTTTTAGTATCCCAATGACTAATTTCAAAGGATTCTTTTACATTTTTTTCTTCTAAATATTGTTCCAATACTCCGGTGTTAAGATTATTGTACATATCTTCATCTAACCAAGTTAAGGTTCCCTTCTCTATAGATTCTAAGCCAGATGGTGTAACAGGTTGCCGGTAGGCAGAACGAGGAACGTCAGACATCTTACAGACCTAGGAGTCAATATCTATGCTTATAGTTCACTATAAGAATACAAAATATTTATGATTATTTTAATGGTCTCGCGTAATCCTAAATCTTCCCATGGCTTCCATCCATTGGATTTCATTACCTGATTCTAATGAGAATTCATCACTTACAGGTAAAATTAAATTTTCGAATGTCTTGTTATCCATAGCATGAACTTCATTACCCTGAATATGAGTAATAATAGCAGAGCCCTTTTCTATCATAGGAACTTGTATATTATCAGTAACAGTACCTACATGAGATTTCTTTTGACCTGTAAATATATTTTCTAATTCAATCCTAGCTTTAGCTGATCCGTGTTTGCCTGGTTTTGATTTTGACATGCTTAAGATTTTGAAAGCATCATCATCGATAGCAACGTATCGACCAATTTTGAGTGTGCGTATTTCAACTCTTGATGTACCGGGCATGTATCTTCAAGTCAATGGAAGAACGATGCCTTATCAGCATTAGGGAATAAAATGCCCCGAGTCAGGGACCAGAATGGTATCTGACCCGGGGGTTATGTCCGACTAAATTAGATTCAGTCGTCTTGTCTGCGGCCTATTAGTGCCGCTCCTACTAGAGCAATTCCAGCGAATAGCGCAGGGAATCCTGGTACAGCGTTGGACCATCCTAAATCATCTTGATTATCTAACACATCTGAATTTGAAACATCAGAATCTTCTGCATCACAAATACCATCACCATCATAATCAGAAGGTACCGAATTTACATTCAGGCTATCAGAACCGCATTGATCTTCTTCTACGTCTGAGTAAGAATCACCATCATCATCAGGATCTGCATTGTTTCCAATGCCATCGCCATCTGTATCATCCCATTCTGCGGAATCAATAGGGAAAGCATCGAATTCATCTAAATCACCATCTCCATCATCATCCACATCTGATTCATCTCCGATGCCATCCATGTCAAGATCTACTTGTTCGGCTGAATTGTCAGGGAACACATCGTCTGCATTGGAAACACCATCGCCATCTCTGTCAGGATCAGAATTATCACCAAGACCATCGCCATCTAAATCCCTAGATTCAGATGAATCTTCAGGGAACAAATCATTTCCATCAGGTATGCCATCATTATCATCATCAGGATCTGCATTGTCTCCAATTCCATCCATATCTAAGTCAGAATATTCTGAAGAATCCAGAGGGAAAGCATCCATGCCGTCCTCGACAGAATCATCATCATCGTCAGTATCAGCATTATCGCCAGTTCCATCATTATCGCTGTCAACAGATTCAGTAGCATCTAATGGTGCCCAATCAACTACATCAGGAATTCCGTCACCATCATCATCAGTATCGGCTTCATCATCGATTCCATCATTATCAGTATCAGTAGATGCTTCATCATCTGTTGGGAATGAATCGACATCGTTTGGAACACCATCTCCATCAGTATCATTGTCAGCGTTATCTCCTTCACCGTCACCATCTAAATCCGCAGATTCATTAGCGTCATATGGGAATTCGTCATCTATGTCGCTAACGTTGTCGTTATCATCATCAGAATCCGCATTGTCTCCAATTCCATCACCATCATAGTCATCAGATTCAGTAGGATCATATGGGAAAGCATCAAGAGAGTCCTCGATTCCATCATTATCACTATCATTATCTAATATATCACATAGCCAATCACCATCGAAATCATCAGGCATTGACGTATTGTTAAGAGAATCAGATCCACAAGTCATTTCTTCCTCATCAGACCAATCATCGCCATCATCATCTGAATCAGCATAATAACCGGATGCGCCACAGTCAACAGTATAATTTTCATCACCAGTGCCACTCATATCAAACATCCCAGTCAATACCGAATCTGGCAAACCATCACCATCTGTATCAAGAGCAACACATGGGTTAAGTGGATCTAGATCGTAATCATCCATTGTACCATCGTTATCATCGTCAGTATCATTGTTAGTGTTGGCAATTTGTGCTAATGGTAATACTAAGTCATCAATCCATACTGTATCATCATATGTGCTCACGCTAGTATCTTTGTAGAACATAAACTCGAAAGTATGTGTTCCAGCTGCAATAGCTTGTACGTGAACTCCAGCAGTTTGACCTGACCATGATGCTTGTAGCATTCCATCCATATAGAATCTTAAGAAATCCCAGTTGGATTCTGTAGATGTTACATATTCGAAGGAAAGATCGCCAGCTATAGTAGAGAATTCAACTTCTAAACTACTTGTTTGACTATCACTTATGTCACCAGATTGAGCACTGAATGTTCCATTAATGATTGCTCCATTAATTGAACTTGTAGAGTCAACAGCTGACCAATCAGCATCACCATAAGTGTCCCAAGGAGCACTAATGCTTCCGCCTTCAAAGTCTCCAGCAAATTGTGGAGGTCCGTTGAAATCTGGCATACCATCGCCATCATTGTCTAACCAAGCAGTTCCATCGAATGGGAATGGATCATCCGCATCTAGTACGTTATCTCCATCATCATCCATATCAGCTTCATCGCCAACTCCGTCACCATCAAAGTCATCACAAGATGTTTCATCGAAAGGTAGGTCATCTACATCGTTTTCACATCCATCGTTGTCATTGTCAGTATCTGAGTTGTCGCCTATTCCATCGCCATCAAAGTCAAATTGTTCATTAGCATCAAGAGGCATTGCATCATTGAAATCATATACTCCATCACCATCGTCATCAGAATCTTGATTATCGCAGAATCCATCTCCATCTGTATCAATTTGTTCAGTATCATCAAGAGGGCAACCGTCCATTTCATCATCAACGCCATCG
>CAJJBW010000007.1 GCA_905182515.1 uncultured Candidatus Poseidoniales archaeon
GCCTGAATTGAGACATGATTACTATTTCCCATCCGCTACCGTACTTTGAGCATTCGGGTTTAATTTGCTTTTTTCCAAGCCCAAATCTTCTATTGCTTTTCGTATTATTGATAATTCGGCCCTCTGAATATGTTCCCCAAGAGTACTCCTCGCCATGCCCAATTCTTCTGCTAATTCCCTGAGTGTGGTTTTAGAATCTGTATTATAATACCCTCTATAAGCAGCATAGGAAAGAGTCTCTTTTTGCCTGCTTGTCAAATTGTCTATCCAATTATCTATATTATTGCCTTTTAATGATTGTACACTTATTTTATCAGGAGGTAGGACATTTCTAAGTAAGGATACAAAATTTCTTACTGATTCGGAAACTCCAGAAATTCTCATCTCCATACCATTTTCCGAAGATATCCCATATGGAGTTTGGACATGAATATTTGACATTTCTATACCAGAAATTACTAATGGGTGCGTACAAAGAACACTAACCAATATTCCATCTTCATCTTCTTCATATTTCTTAATTATTTCAAAATTTGGAAGATTAGAAAAGTCTTTTAAGTTTTTATTGTCTTTTAATTTGATTTCGGCCAATTGAATAATCCCTTCTTTCGAAATTGAAAGATGGCCCAGAACTTCTATCTTCTCGACAATATCAAGTATTTGAGAAATATCGTTTGAACCATACAGGGATGAAAGATTCCATCTAATCGCGACCTTACGCATAGTTCTTGGAAGATAGGAGTATTTATTGAATCCTACTACCATTAATTCCAATATGATTCACGGATTGCCTGATTGGCCTCCATACATAAAACGACATCAGAAGGTCGGTTAACCATAATATTTGATCCATTTAGATGCTCAATTATCGGATTAACATTACTTTCATTGATTACGCCCCAGCCGACCTGAGTGCAAGGGGCCACCGGAGAAATTGGAGTTGTCCCTGAAAGAGGATCCCATGTAGAAAAGGAAGGATACCATGCAGACAGATTTAATGCATCTCGAACATTATCATTGGTAATTTTTAAATCAGTCCCATTAACAATATATTTATTCCTTAATTGTGAATCGGCCCCGGATGAATAATCATTAAATTCTTCACGTAGATTCATTATTACTTTTGATAATAAACCAGCAGTCTTAGGAGTTGCAAACGATGTTCCAGAAGTTTCATGGTATCCACCTATGTCGTTATGATTGGGTAAAACTTGAGTCCAATCTGCTGCAATATCAGGATATGATCCACTCATAGTTTCTTTCTGATCATCGCCTTCTTCGGCGTAACCAGATATTCCAATACTCCAAGGAGGACCGGCTGTTGAGTCTTGAACTGCAGGAGAAGGAGAGTTATCTGCGGCACCAGTATGAATTTTTCCATTTTCTACTACTGCAACTCTTGTTGCATCTTCAATTCCAGGAACAGGAATTGATCCTATTGGTCCGAAACTAGTTGTTATTATATCGACAAGTGGCTGATTTGCTGCAGCTAGAACTGCTGCATCGCTAAACCCCTCTACAAAGAAGATAACTGCATCAGGATTTGCATTTAAAACTGCACCAGTAACTGCAGTTCCATGGCCGTCTTGGGGGTCATCCAAAATGGGAATATCGGTATCATCATCAGGTGATGTACCAATAATTTTTGACCCACGGAACCAAACGATGTCCGTAGATATAATCGTGTCCCAACATGATTCTTTATCTGACTGGTAACGTTCTTCCCAAGTACCATTAGTCGATATATCACAGATTTTTGTTACTCCTAATCCATTTAAGAGCCAATTTGGATAGTTTTTTTCCATTATAAAATGATCATGGTAGACATTAATACCAGTATCTACAGGCGCGACTACACTATATGCTCCAAAATATTCTTCACTATTTTCGGAAACAATATTCTCACCCTCATCATTCCCTAAACAGCCGGAAAGTGTTGCCATAACAAAAAGAATGATGAGTGAGTAAGCAACATTACGCATATCTATCCGTTCAATGGTCGCCATTTCAGTCTTCGTAATTATTGTGAAGTTTTTCCATGGCCATTATTTCAGCACAAACTGCTACTGCTATCTCCTCGGGCGAATGTGCCCCTATTGAAAGTCCAATTGGACACCTAGTAGAATCGATAATTGATTCAGAGATATTAACAGATAGTGCGGCCTTCTTGAATGCCGACCACTTAGATTTGGACCCTATAACTCCAATACGGGGCCGAGAATTCTCATCCATAATAGACAAGAGGCCTATTAGCATTTCTTGATCGACGTTCCAATCATGCCCAAGTAATAGAATATCTGAAAATCTAGACATAGATTCAATATCCTCCTCAGTTAAGAAATCACATACGAAGGAATTGTGAATCTCTTCGGCATTTGGGAATCGCTTTGAGTTTGCATAATCCTCTCTTACATCAAAAATACTATGAGACCATCCCAATATATCAGAGATTGAGGTTATTGCTAGGCCAACATGCCCTCCTCCAATGATTAAGATATGAGGTAAAGAATCGATAACTTCCAAAGACACGGTCACTTGGCCCCCACATAGGCTGTCCAGAGGGGTTACTTCTTTGCCTTTACCATTTTTGTATAATAGAAATTTCTCAATTTTACCTCCTTTAGAAGACATGTCTTTTGGTGTACTTAAAAGATTTTTTAGGGCTTTTTCTACCTTTAATTCTAAACCAGCTCCTCCTATTGTGCCATATTTTTCACCATTTTTTATTATTGCTAATTTTGCACCCGGTTTACCCGGAACGCTACCCTTTGCTTCAATTATAGTTGCTATTGCAACGCTATAGCCTGCATTTAATTTCTCTAAAGTCCACGCAATAACTGCTCGCGTCATGATACCGACAAGTGAATCACGTATTTGTCATTAATCTAAGAATTTGGAAAAGGTAATAAAAATCATAAAAATTTATCCGGAATAGTCAGAAATTAGATTCATCTTGAATATAGTAATCCAGTAATAATTTAACATCATCTTCTGTATCTATGTTCAAATGTAAATAATTATCATTTACTTCAAATCTTGTGGGGGCAATAATATCTCTTAAAGGAATATTTGGTTCTGCACATAATATCTTACTTATGTCAACAGCTGATAACAATATTGGATGGCCACCTTTTCCATTTTTCATAGGAGAGGACGTAGAATTCAAAGAAATTAATTTAGAAATAGTTGCATTGGAAAATCCAGGCCTGTCAATAGGGACAACTATAGTTTTAAAATTTTTAGAAAAATTATCTTTAAGATGTCTTAATCCAACTTGAAGAGATCCAGTGCGGCCCATTTCTGGTCTTGGATTTATAATAATTTCTGCATCTTTAGTTGATCTATTTATTTGGTCAAACAGTTCCTTGTTTGTAATTATTAGAATTTCTAAATCATGTTTTCTTAGTTTTTTTACTATATTATTTATCAAATATTCTCCCTTGATTTCCAACAATGCTTTAGGTTGACCGAGTCTTTTGCTATATCCTGCTGCTAAAATTATGCAAACTGGGAGTTGTAATTTTGCATTGTTCATAAAATCTCCAGCACATAATATTATGAATATAGGAATAATAAATATGCAATGTAACCTAAGACCATAGTAAAGCCAATTCCCCTACCTATTTCCTTATTGTTGAATAACATGGCACATACAAATCCTGATGACAATAGTAATATCCAAATATCTCTTTCTGCAAAACTTGGATCGATTATTAGCCCCCCTCCATATATCGCGGCTATACCCAATATCCCCAGGATATTCATAACATTAGATCCTAAAACATTTCCTAATGCAACTCCTCCTTGCCCTCTAAGTGCTGAAATTACAGTTACTGCAAATTCCGGCAATGAAGTTCCTAGAGCAAGTATGGTCAAACCGATAACATCTTCAGCAAGTCCGTATTTTTCCATTATTTCCAATACCCCTCTCATCAATAATTCAGTACCACAATAGATCAACAAGCTTCCTATAAAAAGTGCAATTGATGCATATAATGAATTTGTAGGCGTCCATGATTCTTCATTTTCAGGAGGAGTCTCGATATTTTTTACGTGATTATAAGAATAGACATAAAAACTTACAAGTAAAATTAACATAAATATTCCAATTAATATATGAATTTCACCTAATAAAGCTAGTGCCACTAAAATTAATGTGGCCACTAAGACTGCCATTGCATCTCTCCTTATGCCCTTCTCAGTAGATTCAGATGTACCAAGAAGCGCTGCAGTCCCGAGTACTAACATGACATTTGAAATGTTTGAACCGATAATTCCTCCTACGGCAAAGTTAGGCTCCCCCCTGTCAATTGATGATATTACTACAGCTAATTCTGGCAAGGATGTTCCTATGGCGACAATAGTAAATCCTACTAAAAGAGGTGGAATTTTAAGTTTTTTAGCCAAAGTGACAGCACCTTGAACGAAAACTTCAGCACCGGAGATTAATAGAATGAATCCAGTAAGGATTAGTAACTCTGCAATCATTTTCAGACTTGCCCACTAGTACTTCACTCATGACTATTTGCTAATCACTAACTACATAGACTCCTGATATGTCTAATTACTAAATCATATGTAGGAATAGTGTAGTCCTCCAGAGGAGGAGAAAATGGAACTGGAGTATCTAATGCCCCTATGACAACAGGTGGCGCCTCTAAATTCCAAAAAGTCTCTTCCAAGATTCTGCTTGAAATAGTATGAGCCAATCCTCCTGTCCATTGGGATTCTTGTAGAACTATGAATCTAGAGGTTCTTCCTACTGATTTTATGCAGGAATTAGCATCAAATGGCAATAAAGTTCTCAAATCTATTACTTCGACTTCAATATTTTCCTTTGCAATGTAATTAGCGGCTTTTAGAGCTACGTGTACCATTGCCCCCCATGTAATAATTGTAATATCTTTTCCTCCTCTTATAATTCGAGCTTCGCCAATAGAATTTTGACCATTTGCTAGCCTTTCATGAACTGATTTAGTGTCCACTAATTGATTGATATTATCTCCCCACCCGGTTGAGCCACCGCGTAAACCATAAAGCCCTAAATGTTCCAAAAATATAACAGGATCAGAGAGCTCATGCCCTTCAATCAACATGTCGAAAGCATCTTGAGGATTACTGGGGAATATGATAATCAGGCCTGGGTCATTTGTAAACCAGGATTCAATCATGTTTGCATGAAAAGGGCCGCTTCTAGTTTTCCCTCCTAGTGGTATTCTTACTGTCAATGGAACTTCTGCCCCCCACCTCCATCGTAATTGGGCTGCATTATTCACCAAGGCATTCATGGCTAATGCTGCAAAACCTCCAAATTGGATTTCTGCAATAGGCCTCATCCCTCCTAACGCTGCTCCTGTAGCAGAATTGATTATTATAGATTCAGACAAAGGCATGTCAAGTAACTTATCAGAGTGCCCTTTGGCTTTGAGAGATAAATTCATTCCAAAGGCTCCAGCGATCTCCATATCTTCACCCATAAAAATAATTTTATTACCATATTTTTCGGCTAAAGAAACCATTGAATTCTGTATTGCACGACTAAAGGTCCAAGAATTGGGGGCATCGGAAAAAGTAATTGCGAGTTCCCCTGGATCTAAGAGTGGGTTTGTAATAAGGTTATTAGAGTTCAATCTCTCAATTTGTTGAGTATGTGTTGAAGCATCATGTAAAGATGTGATTCCTTTTGTCACAGTATTAGCTTCTGGCCATGGCATTTTTTCCATTTCTTCCCTAGCGAACATGACATATTCATTCTCTTTGGCTTGTATTTTCTCCAATAGTTTCTCATCTACCCCTAATTCCACAAGTAAGTTATGATGATTAGAAAGAGGATCTTTAGAGGACCAATAATTTAGAAGGTCACGCCCAACATAACCTGGAGGATTTCCCGAAACAGCACCAAGATACAAATCATCATGATGGTGTGCGTGACCGCATCCCCTCATAGTCTCAACATGGATTAACGTTGCTCCACCGCCCTCTAATGAGAATTCTCTAGCTGTTGCTGTGGATGAATAAAATTGAGCCGGATCGGACCCATCTATTGTCCATGAAGGCATTCCCATAGCAAAACCTTTGTCCCCATATGTTTCTGAACCAGATTGACCTACAGAAAATGTATCCAGGGCAATCTGGTTATTCTGAATCATATAGGCAATAGGTAGCCCTCTTGTTCCGGCAAAATTCATAGCCTCCCAAAACTCTCCGCTGCTACTACAACCTTCACCAACTGGAGCAAGATGAAATCTATTAATTTTTAATCGGGATGATGCGAGAGCTACTCCAGTCAGTGTTGCGCTTGCAATAGGTAAGGGAGCAGCAGGAGGCAATATTCCTTTTTCCCAATTACCAATATGTAAGTCTCGCCCCCCATGTCCAACATGACCGCCATCCATATATGACCCAGATTTTCCCATTTGTGCTGAAAATACTTCTAAGGGAGTTTGCCCCATTGCTAATGCTAAGCCTGTGTCCCTTATCATAGGGGCAATGGCATCTGGATGAGGTACTTCTTCTGAATTGATTTCATTTATACTTTTTAATGCAGAAGCACAAGCCACCACACCTTCTTGCCAAGTTGATCTAAATCCTTTGCCAGTAAAGCTTCCCTCATCTGGCGTAGAGATTCCATTTACATATAGATCTTTAAGATGTTCATCGAGAATACGGGTCCTTAACATCCATTCTTGCCATTTTAGCCTTTGATCAATAGTTATGGAGTGATTATGTGCCAACCTCCTAAGGCAAAGCGATACATCTATTAAAAATCTAGAAGAACGTCTTTTTAGGAATAAATTACCATCCCTTCTAGGTATTATTTCTGTTTCTGATAGATTTAATAAAGAAGGGTCGAAAAGTCTTTCTTTTAATGAATTTTCTAAATTTTTTACAAAAATGATAGAAAAATCATGAAACATGCCTCCATCCATTTCTTCAGAGGTGTTCAAGTCATTTAATAATTCCGAAATTAATTTTAGATGCCCATCATGCCTTTCTGCTATGAATCTTAATAATTCGGCCCTAATGATTTTGTGATTTAATTTTCTTGTTAACTTCAAAGGATTTTTTGGATTCCAAGATTCCCCCCAAATAGTTGGCATTTCGCTTTGTGCAGATACGGATGGATTATCTGACAAAATATCGTTATCTGAATCGGTCAAGTTTTCTTGATTTCTACGGTTTATTTCATAACTTAATTGATCATTAGATACCGATGTCGGCCTTTCCCATAAATTTACTTTACGGTTTCGGCCTTGACCGCTATTGGATCTGTCTATAGTAACACGAGCCCTATTATCGCATTTTTCACATTGTCTATCCAATTTAATAGTGTTATTATTACGGGTTTTCCATATCTGATAATAATCACAAAGGGGGCATTGCCAAATGCCATGCCGTGCTACTGTCATAGATATCGGAAACAGTGTTAATACAACAAATGTTCGGTTGACTAGTGATAAAAATACCCTATATTTCGTATTAATTCGCTAAAGAGTAAAATAAATGATGTTTTGTATGGATAATACCACAAATAAACAAGTAACTTAATATTTATATGCCACAATTAATACTTATTTATATTAGGGTTTACCGTATCAGCCCATTTAAGGATCCCACCTTTTAGATTGAATACTCTATTTTTTTGCCACCCTGAACTACATAGAAATTTTTGAACTGCTGCAGACCTTACGCCAGACCTACAATAAATAACTAAATCTTGATCATTTGGAATTTCAGAAAACCGGAGAGGAATGTTTGTATGTTCTATACGTAAGTTAGTCCCATTTATACTAGCAATAAGCTCTTCTTCGAGTCTTCTCACATCTAATAAGAAAGGTTGCCAACCATCGTCTTTACGAGATTTATATTCCAAAGGCGTAATTTCTAAGGCAAGATGATTAACGTTACTCATACAATATTCGGCCTCCGGAGAGAGTTCTGATATAGTGTCCCTAGACACATTAGCATTAAATTTTAGTATTCTTGAAGACATATTCAAGGCATTGAATACCAATAACTTACCTGATAAGATATCTCCAATTTCAAGAATTATCTTAATGACTTCTGTAGATTGTATTGATCCTATGATGCCGGGTAGGACTCCGAAAACACCCGCTTCTGCGCAATTAGGTGCAAGACCGAGAGGAGGGGGCTCTGGGAATAAATCTCTGTAATTTAAACCATGATTGATGTTGAAGACTGAAACTTGGCCTTCAAACTGATGTATGCTTCCAAATACCCAAGGTTTAGACAATATCTCACATGCATCATTAATTAAGTACCTAGTATTAAAATTGTCAGTTCCATCAACAATTATATCAAATTGGTTGATTATATCTAAAGCATTATTTATGTTAATTCGTGATTCGAATGGAATGATAGAAATTTCGGGATTTAATTCTTCCAATCTTTTTTGGGCAGATGATACTTTTGAGATACCTAAATTTTCAGTACCATGAATAATTTGCCTTTGGAGATTAGTCATCTCCACAACATCATCATCGATTATACCTATTTTCCCAATTCCTGCAGCGGCCAAATATAGTAACGTAGGAGAACCTAATCCTCCAGCACCAACTACTAATACTGAAGATTTTTTTAATTTTTTTTGCCCCTCAATGCCTACTTGCGGGAGAGACAAATGACGAGAATAACGAACCATCTCAGATCTAGATAAAGTTCCATCCACACATATCCCAAAGCATAGTTAAACAAGTGTCCTTCGGTCAGAATGGAAAAATAATCATAAAATAAATATTCTTAATGATGCTATAATCCACCCAGATAGCCCCCATAGTTTTGTCATTTTACTTGCAAATAGTGGATCTATGTTAATTCTAAAAAACTGATATAAAACTCTCTTTATAAAATTCTGATCTAAAGCAGTATCTGCACGAGATATATTTCTGAATCGGCGTTCGAGGTCCGTTAGGATGCAATATCCGTCACGGAAGAACCAACATATTTCCGTCATGCCATATAAAATGAAAACACCCCACCACATCCACTCATAAGGTCCAAGCCACATTATTGCACAAAAAAATGTAATAAAAATGTGAAGGAGGTAAAAAGAATCTGCTATCCTATTATTTAACCAACTTACTTCAGATGTTGCAGCCAAATTAGCGCACCTCTAATCCTGATCTTCTAACCATTTCTCAGCATCCATTGCAGCTTGGCACCCCATCCCTGCAGCAGTAATTGCTTGTCTATACCTGGTGTCGACTACATCTCCTGCTGCAAATACTCCAGATACATTAGTCATGGTGTGCTCTTTAGCCAATATGTAACCTGTATCATCAACATCTATTTGCCCACCTAAGAACTGAGTTATTGGTTTATGGCCTATTGCAATAAATGCACCTGTGCAAGAAATTTGTTCGGTTTTACCATTCCTAGAATCTTCAAGAATTGCCCCCGTTAAACCATTTTCATCAGATAGCCAAGATTTAATAGAGTTAAATGTCCTAATTTCTATCTTAGGGTGATTTGCTGCTCTTTCATACATCACTTTTGATGCTTTGAAAACGTTTCTTCTATGAACTATGGTTACTTTACTTGCAAATCTGGTCAGGAATGTTGCCTCCTCCATTGCTGAATCACCTCCGCCAATTACAAGTACTTCTTCATCTTTGAAAAATGCTCCATCACAAGTAGCGCAAGTACTTATCCCCCTACCTTTTTGTTCTTTTTCACCATCTGCACCTAACCAAATTGATTCTGCCCCGGTACATATGATTACAGAATTTGATTGGAAAATTTTTCCTTCAACCCAAACTTTGAATGGGCGCTCTGAAAAATCTACTTTCTCTACATTTTTATCTTCAACTTCCAAACCGAATTTTTCGGCTTGTTCACGGAGTTGTATCATCATCTCAGGGCCGCCGATTCCTTCGGGATAGCCGGGAAAATTTTCAACATCAGAAGTCAGCATTAGTTGCCCACCTGACATGTAGCCAGCGAACATTAGTGGCTCAAGTAAAGCCCTAGCAGTATAGAGTCCGGCAGTATATCCAGCCGGACCTGAACCAATTATAATCACATTACGTACTTCATCAGCCATGTATCATCCAACGAAGAGTGTCTTTTGAACATTGACTTGAAAAAATACTAAGAGGACATTTGAATAGTGGCATTTACAGATGCTCGTGCATGAGGTTCCAGCCTTGCAGCAATATGCTCTTTCTTTGCACCAGGGCCGATGATTCCAAGCCCGATCGGTTTGTTATATTTCAATTGTAGATTTAATATTGAATTGATAACAGATTGGCCCATTGCCAAGCCATGTTGAGTCTCGCCATTTTCGATAATTCCCAGAGTTATAGCTCCACTTAAATAACTCTTAGATTTTAACATCCTATCTAATGCAAGAGGTACTTCCATAGCACCGGGTACCCATTGTATATCTACTAATTCGACACCTTTAATTGCGGACTCTTCTTTAGCAAAATTCAACATTATCTCGATTTCTTTTTTATGAAATGAAGTACAAACTACGCCTATTCTCATATATTTCACCTTTCTAAATTAATTGAGTCTGATTGTTTCATCATCTTAGAAACTGTTGCTACAACCGCTTGAGTCATTGAGTCGATTTCTATATTTACTATCCTACCTTTTACCTTAGAAACAATAGTAGTTCTTTCCAAAGTTTCAGGGATTAGATGTAAACTAAAATATTCGGGGAAGACTTCTCCAATAGTCAAGCTTATTCCATCTATTGCAATATATCCCTTTTCTATTATAAATGGGCTTAATTTATCATTTATTGATATTTTCATATCGACACTTTGGCCAATTTTTTCATAATCAGCTACAATTGCAGTTGACATAATGTGACCAGACAATAGGTGCCCTCCTAATTCATCGCCGAATTTCAGCGCTCTTTCTAAATTTACTTCATCTCCCCTTTTTAGAGATCCTAAAGTTGAACGTTTTAGCGTCTCTTGAATTGCATCAAAAGTAACAGTAGAATCAATTATATTGGCTACGGTTAAACACACTCCATTTATAGAAACGCTAGCTCCATTTTGTAAATTATTACTGATTTTCCCCATCTCTATTGAAATATTATTAACGGAAATCTTTTTGTTAATTGAAACTATGATTCCAATCCCTTGTACTATACCCGTAAACATACTAATTTTCCTCGAATGGGCCGCCTTCTTTGTTTGGCCATATATCTAAAATTTTAGCAATTATCTTCCTAGTTCCATCTAAATCATCAGAAAGTCCTTCTACTCTTAGGACTTCAATATCATCATAACCATGCTTTAACAATCCCGATCTTATTGCTGCAATAGAATGTTTCTGATCATATCCTAAGGCTATCTTATCAGGTTTAACAGATTTTAATATTTGAAAAATAGGAACCTCAGGCGGATTACCGATTATTGCTGAGTCAACTGGCTTTAATCCACCAACCATCCTACATCTAAGTTCATGATTAGTTATAGGTTCATGTTTACGTTTTCTTACGGTTTCATCATGAGCAACCACGACAATTAACTCATCACCTAAGGATTTTGCTTGTTCGAGATAATGTAGATGCCCTGCATGCAATAAATCGAAAACCCCTACTGCCATTACAGTTACCATATTAATTCTCCAATTCGTACTTATTATCTTAATTTAACCCAAATACTTCTAAAATATCTTTCCCAGTCAACATAGGAATATTATTTTCTTTTGCGTATTTCATAGCATCTTCAACCGATAACGCTCCATCTCCATCTGGTTGCAACATCTCTGCACCAATGGTACATGCAGGAAGTCCTGCTAAACGAGCTATAGAAACTGCAAGTTCTGTATGGCCTTGTCTAGAATTTAATCCCCCAGGGGATTCGCGGCACAGTGGTATGTGGCCAGGAGTACGAAATTCATCTCCAAGTGCCTTTTGAGAATGTTTTTGACTTGATTTTACAGAAATTAATTCATCTGCTAATTCTCCAAAACGGCGTGTAGTAAGTGCACGATCTTTATCCGTTATCCCTGTAAAAGTCTTCCTATGATTTAATGATAAGGTGAAAGCAGATTTAGCATCATATCTCAAATCGTCCGTAATAAGTTCTTTGAGTACAGGGTTTTCTTCTACTAATTTAGGATTGGAATGGATATCTTGGAGCCACGGTAAACCAAATAATTCGCCGATTTCATCCCCTATTGCAAGGAAAAGTAGTCCTCCGCAATCTTTCCTTAATCTCCTAATAATTTGAGGTGTTGCTGCCGAGGCAGGCCACAGTAAATCGGTTTCTTGCTCCCTAAAAGATGAGTCAAAAATCATAACTGGTTTACCCTGGGAAAAAGCCTCTACTGCCGCGGCTATATCGGATGCCATGTATAGCGGAGACCGTACACGTACCCATTCTTTTCGGTCAGAAAGTATCAATTCAAATTACTCTTTGGGGTATGTATGGTCAGACGCATTGAAGTACGAGTCCCAGTAAGAGTAGACTTGGCAGGATGTTGGACAAATTTTCAACCCTATGCATCTGATTTTGGAGGAGAAGTAGTAAATTTCGCAATTGATAGGTACATCAAATGTTTCATGGAAGTTGATGAAGGAGGGGAAAAAAGGATAGAATATTCTAGTGATGTGCCTACTGGTTCGGGATTAGGGACTAGCGGGGCAATGAATGTTGAATTAATAGCAACAATAACCGAAGACGAAAAAAGCCCTGAAGATATTACAAAGTTATCATACAAATTTGAAGAATTATTGAAAAATTCAGAGGAGAGGCAAAACCAGTGGGATTCTGTCAAAGGAGGTTTTAACCATCTACTATTCTTAGGAGATGAGGTTGAGGAAATGCCGTTTGAACCAATGAAATCATCCAAAAATTGGCTTAGAAAATATTTTATTATTGCATATAGTGGAAACATCCATAAATCAAGAGACATACATAAAAAAGTTTGGATGGATTACAAAAATCAAAATAAGAACGTTTTAGAAGGTTTACATTGCATACGAGTAGCTGCCAGATTAATGGCTAATGGCCTTCAACAGGACCGGAGAGAAATGGTTGTTAAGTCACTAAAGGATGTAGTTAAGGGAGTTGATTTGATAAATTCAGAAATTCATGACCCATTTCGTGAAGTTATTGAGCCTTTAATTGAAAATAAACATGCAGTGGCATGGAAAGCACTAGGAGCAGGTTGCGGCGGCTCAGTAGGGATACTGTGCTCACCCTCCGGTAGAAAAACCGTCATTGAATCCATAGAAGAAGCTGGTTGGGAAAATATAGAATGGGATTATGATGAGCAAGGAATAAAAATAGAAGAAAGATAAGATAAATATTCCTTTGGACATTTTTTAACAAAAGACGCCAAGTATCAAACGTCAGCTTATGCCCGTGATATTAATGATGCGGCGATCGGTGTTTTTTGCTACATCATTAATTTTGTTGTTGATTCTGCCTTTGGCATCCTCATCAATATTACCATCCGAAAAAACAAATGGTGGATTAGATGCAGCAGGAGTATGGAATATTAGTATGGAGTCTGGAATCCACAGTGAATGGTGGCTAGATTGGAGCAGAGATAAAAATAATAATATGCTAGATGATAAGTTAGAATGGTTACTGGATCAATCAGATGAAATTCAAGAGAATTGGTGGAAAAGAGCCCCAAAAGGAAGTTCTAGAGTATTTGTAGACTATGACCATCATCCAAGTAATGCTGACGTAAAAGCCCTAGAAGAAATAGGTGCTGAAGTTACATTTAGGCCTAAATATCTCGATAGTTTGGTAGTTACAATTCCATTTGAAATGATTACTGACTCAGAAGGAGTATTGTCACTCCGAGGTGTTGTGATGATTGAAGACCTGGGATTGGCAGAACCAAATATGGATGAGGCAGTTCCAAATATGGGAGTGGATCAAGTGTGGAATGATTTCGGCCTAGATGGCACTGGTTCAACTATTGCTATCCTAGATACTGGCATCCGAGGCGATCATGAAGGATTAAATGATATGGATGATGATCCTTTAACATGCATAACTGAACCTCCAGACCCACTTAATCCCAACCCACAACCAATCTCAGATTGTGATCCAAAAATTGTTGCTTTCTTCGATGCAGTATTCACTGATGAGGAGCAGGATCCTGCCACATCTTATGATTCCGGAACACACGGAAGCCATGTAGCAGGAATTGCAGCCGGGACCGGAGGAGGTCAAACTGATCCTGTTAGTGGCCTAAGGTACATTGGTGCAGCCCCTGGTGCGTTTCTTGTGACGATATTAGCATGCTGCGATGGCGATATAGAAGACGTGATACAGGGTGCACAATGGGCAATAGAAAATAAAGAAAAGTATAACATAGACATCCTAACTTCTTCCCTAGGTGAACAACAATTAGAAATCCATTTTGATAATGATGGGAGTTCAGCCTGGAGTAGGCAAATGGATTACGTAGTTGAGGCTGGAATAATTACCACATTATCTGCTGGTAATGAATTTGGTGGAGCGACAATTGCTGGTTGCAATACAATCGATAGCCCAGGAGATGCAGAATTACCAGTTACAGTCGGGAGTTTGGATAAAAATCTAGGATTAGCGATATATAGTAGCAGAGGTTATACTTCAGATTTACGAGTAAAGCCTGACGTTGCGGTAATAGGTTCCAATATAATGGCGCCAGATGCTGCCACGAGTGACGGATACACTAGTAAATCTGGAACAAGTATGGCTACACCGTTAATGGCGGGAATTGCTGCTTTAATGATTCAAGCTAACCCTGATTTAACGCCTGAGGAATTTAAAGATATCATTAGGGTAGACTCCATTGAAAGAGAGTTGACTTTACTTGATGATCCAGGATTCAATGATTGTAGTTTACTGGAGACTAGACCAGATAATGAATTTGGATACGGGCAAGCATATCCTATGGCTTTTGTAGAATCTGCTGGGAGTATTGACCGATCCCTTGATGTATCAATGGATGTCAAAACATTACAAGAAATCGGAAACGAGAGTTATATTTCGGGAGTTTCATCAGGGGCCGTACCTGGGCAAGGAGAAGTGCAAATAAGAGTTGGCAGCGGCCCTTGGAAAGGTGCTGCTGATTTAACAGGAGATTGGTCAGAATGGAGAATTAAACTTGAACCACATGAACAATCAGGAAACTCAACGATATACGCAAGGCTACTTATGTCTGAAGACAGTATTTCTCCAGTTGATGCCAGAAGAGTAGTTCTTATTGATGGTTTAACTTCAGGAGTCGGCATGAATGGTAATCTAATATCAATGGGTTCTTATGTTTTCTTTTTCCCCTTTCTCATAGTTTTAGGAATATTAACATATGCAATAATTACTGAAAGATGGATAGATAAAGTAAAGTCCAGAAACGTAAAAAAAGATTTAACTTCATTGGATAAAACAAAAAGGAAAACTAATTTTAAAGCGTTTTCTATCAAAAAAATAAATGCAGAATGGAAAAATGGTTCTTCTTTAATAGAAAATCAATTCCGTAGATATGTATCATTGTGTGTCTTGTATGTAGCACAAGGTCTACCTGCTGGATTCACCTATGTTGCATTTGTAGCATATCTTTCAGACAATGGCACACCTCCTGAAGATATAGCAATCCTTTTTGCGACAGTTGCACTTCCTTGGACTTTCAAGTTTATCTGGGGGCCAGTAATTGACTTGTTAGTAATTCCAGAATATGGAGTTAGGAGGCCATGGATTTTATTCGCTCAATCAGGAATGGTGATTTCTTTAGCAACTTTACTATTTATTCCTAACATAATCGATGCGATAGCATTAGTTACAATATTGCTGTTCATACATAATTTATTTTCGTCATTACAAGATGTTAGTGTTGATGCTTTAGCAGTAGACGTATTGCGGCCTGATGAAGTTGCTAAGGCAAATGGCTTCATGTTTGCATCTAAGAGAGGTGGAATGATATTTGGAGGAGCGGTACTAGGGTTGTTAGTTGTTCCTTTTGGAATTAAATCAGCCATAATGGTGCAAATACCAATTCTCATCATTATGATGAGTCTGCCTCTTTTCTTACGTGAAAAACCGGAGAATAAATTATTCCCATGGGACAATACAGGCGAAAAATTTACTGAAGAAATTATTGAAAATAACAAATTAGAAAAAGATGGTACATTAGTTTGGTTGGAAGATGATAATCCCCGATTCAGGGGCGCTAGATGGGCTGCAAATAATATCTATTCCAATAGAATTAGTATTTCAGCAGCCTTACTATGGATTGGACTAATAGCTTGGGTATTTGGAGGCGCGATAGGCATCATTCACCTTATTGGACACCCTTATCCTGATGGTTTTCTTCATTCACCTTTAGTAAAATTATCATATATTGGCAAACTTGGCTCTTATTGCATCTTATTATCAATAATAATGATAATTTTTGAAGGAACAGGGCGTAAATTACCCGAAGTTATTAGCCCCTTGGCATTTTCAACACCTAAAGCGAAAAAGAATATTGCCACTACTGTCTACCACATCGTCCAAGGGTTCTCAACTCGATCTTCATTTCTGTTAATCTTCTTGTGCCTACTTTCTGAGCTTTCATTATTTGTTGACCCCATTGTAATTGATATTTTTATCAATGAAGCTGAGTGGTCACAGGGTAAATATAATGCCATAGTAGGAGGGATTGTTGTTCTATTCACCATGATAGGCCAGATTGTTGGAGGGATTATTGGCGATAGGTTTGGAGTCAGAGAAGTTGCAATGGTTGGATTTACACTTCTCGCATTGGCCAATGCAGGACTTGCATTATTGAGTGGATATTGGACTAATACAACCATAATGACAGTTTATCTATGTATAAAAGCAGTAATTTACGGCATCGCATGGATATGTGTAATATCAGTTTCTATGCGTCTTACCTATAGTAAAGCAGGTGGCACACAATTCACAGCATACATGTCGATGTTTAATCTCTCTGCGGTATCTGCATACCTATTTTCAGGTAAAATGATTGCAGTTTTTGATTATCTTACCATGTTGTACATTGGTGCGGCATTGACTATGATATCGGTAATAATGTTATTATTCATTGATCCAGATGAAACTGACAGAATATTAGAAGGGAGATTTGGAAATGAAGAGGAAGGAGGAGAGGGCGGAGATCTAGGGGAGAATCTTGCATGGAATAACGAACAATCTGTTGATGCAGTACTTATTGGAGGTAATGAAAATGTCACAACTACTTGAATGGTTTGAAAGAACTGAAACTGATTTCATATTATTTTCACAAACAATTTGTCAATATTGCAATAGAGCGAAGAGAATCTTGGATTCCAAGAATTTGAGTTATACCGAGGTTAATTTAGACCATTTTGATGATCTGCGAAATACTGTCGTTAAGGAAACTAGACATAGGACCGTACCAGCAATATTCGATCTTAGAAAGGAAAAGCCATTATTTATTGGCGGATCTGATCGTCTGATAGAATATCTTCAGGAGAGATAGAGAATCTTGAACAGGATGGAGAAAGGATAGGCCCTGGCTTCAAAAAACAGTCAATACCAAGCCCATCCAAACACACATAACAATCATTGGAGAAGGAGATGACCTGATAGAATGTGCTAACGAGAATGGATACTGTGATTTTGTTGGGACCAAAATAGTCCGATATTTATCCGATGGTGACGCGACAAAGTTTTTTGATTTATATAATCGTTTTTGACATTATATCGATAGTTTTTGCTAGTAATTTTAAATTAGAAATATCTACCATATGGCCCTTTTTATGCTGTAATTTGATTACGTTCCACCCTGCGTCATCAAATATTCTGATATGTTCTTTTCCAATAGAAATTGGTATTTTTTTATCATTTTCACCATGCATCCATACTACATGTCTTTGCCATGTATTTGAAATGGCGGATTTTAATCCTATAGGATTAATCGACATAGTTCCAATAAGAACCAAGCCCACAATTCTATCTTGTATACTACGTTCTAACATCATCGAAGCTATTGCCCCTCCTTGCGAGAATCCCCCTACGATTAATGGCCCTTCTGGTAATTCCTCAATTACATTAGACAATGACTCATAGGCTTGATCTATGTAATTTATTGTTGAGGTATTGTTTTTTCTTAGCCACCATGCATACCCTCCTCTTGTCGGATGTGGAATTTTAGCCTGAGGGCAATATATTTGCCACCCTTCGGGGACTAGTTGTTTTGCCAAAGGGAGCATTTTTTCTGCGGTACCAGTCATGCCATGTAACATCACTAATGTACCAGTCATCAAGAATCCTCATAGAGACCAAGACTGAGTTATTCCACCTGCAACTAATAACCTCAAATAACTATCACCAGTGAATGTAAGAGTCAAAGTATATTCTTCAGATGGATATGCTATTGTCCCAAGAGTTCCAGATTCGCTGGAACTAGGCCCCCAAATACGCTCTAGAACTGAGGCTGACATATGGTCCCTGAGTGTAAGAGATATTGATGAAGAGCCTCCTCCGCAGTTGGCATCTAAGAAGTAAATCATTTCATCCCAGTCACCATCGTTTGGATGACCATTGACAAAAAATGAGTCTTGGACTTCAAAATCCGGGCCATCATTTTCCCAGGTATCTCCGAAAAGATCCCCTCCTCTAACAAAATAAACATCTCCCGTATGCCCTGTCCCATAATCTACATGCATCATTTTTAATTGTTCAACGTTTTCTGAATCAGTCCAGATAAAAGTTGAGAAGAATTTTATATTTGAATCAAAAGAATATACTAATTTTGAACCATCTGAAGAAGTTGCATGTATTACGGCTAAATCTGAATTTAAAGAAACGACATTTGCTGACCAGTCCATGCTAAATAACATAAAATTCCAATTTTTACCTACTTCTAATGGAAAATCTAAGACTGGTTGTGGAACTCCATCTTCAAATGCGCTTAGACCATCGTGAGTCATTCTTCCAAGGAATGGGTTATGATTCAATACCGCATGACGTCGTGCCTCGGTTAGGCTAGAGATAGTTAGCATGTATGCAGTACCATCTTCTTCTGTGTCTGAAGCTACAACAAGTCTCGCGGTGTCATCACTATAATCTGGAGTTGAGAAAGTATACAACCAAAAATTACCAATATCCCATGTTGGAACATTAATTTCACTAATGGAATCATTTTGAGTGTCACTATTCTGAGTACAACCAGAAAGTGGCATTACAAGTATAAGTATGACTATACCACACAGAGTAGTCTGTTTCATAATTACCCCTAACATTAATTAGTCAAGAGGCTAGCGGTATTTTGTTTAGAATAATCCACTGAACCAGTCACTAAATATTTCGAAGAATCCACCTTCGGTTAACTCCCCAGTCCCTGCCAGTACCACTGCAACTATTGACATCAGTTTGATTAAGATATTTAATGAAGGGCCTGATGTATCTTTGAAAGGATCGCCAATTGTATCTCCAATGACTGCTGCATCGTGAGCTGAATCTCCTTTTTTTGCCCCTTCAATGTGCCCTTGCTCAATTGCTTTCTTTGCATTATCCCAAGCCCCACCAGCATTGGCCATGAATAGGGCCATCAGAACACCTGTCACTAGAGATCCAGCAAGGAGTCCGCCAAGAGCATTCCATCCAAGGAATAGTCCAACGATCACTGGTGCAGAAACGGCTACCATGCCCGGAGCAACCATTTCTCTAAGTGCTGCTTGAGTTGAAATATCAACACATTTTTTAGAATCTGGCTTCACTCCTTCTTTACCTTCTAATAGGCCTGGTATCTCTGCAAATTGCCTCCTAATTTCAATGACCATCTCGCCAGCGGCTTTGCCGACTGAAGTCATAGTCATAGCAGCAACCACGAACGGTAAACCTCCTCCAATTAGGAGCCCCACTACAACAATTGGATTAGTTAAGCTGAGATCAAGTGTTTGGTTTATTGCGGCTGTATATGCTGCAAATAATGCTAAAGCGGTTAGTGCGGCTGACCCTATAGCGAAACCTTTACCGACTGCTGCAGTAGTATTCCCTATAGAATCTAATTCATCAGTAATTGCCCTTACTTCTTTACCTAGCCCGCTCATTTCAGCAATTCCTCCTGCGTTATCGGCAACAGGGCCATACGCGTCTACAGTCATAGTAACTCCGACCGTTGCTAGCATCCCCATAGCAGCCATTGCAATGCCATAAAGTCCCATTTGGCCCTCTCCTGATAATTCATTAGCTCCAAGGATACCAATAGAAATTAAAATAATAGGTAAAAATGTAGACATCATTCCTACAGAAAGTCCAGCGATAGCGTTAGTTGCAGGACCTGTTTGTGACATCTTGCCGATGTGAGAGATTGCTTTTGTTTTGATCCCGAAAACTGGCTCTATACCAGTATAATATTCAGTAACTAGTCCGATCATTATGCCCATAACACTACCCAATACTACAGAATGCATTATTCCATAATTTACGTCGATTAAGCCTTGATGGATAGATAGATAACCTCCTATCCAGAATAAAACGGCAGCAATCAAAGTAGTATTTCTTAGTGCAGCAGCCGCATCTGGCCCATTCTTTAACCAAGTCATTGAAAATACTCCAATAATAGATGCTACATAACCAATTAATCCAAGCATTATAGGCATCATGACGTAATCCACTCCCCATGCAGAGTTGCTGCTTGCTATTATCATTGCAGCTATTATTGAACCAACAAATGACTCAAAAATATCTGCACCCATTCCGGCTACATCACCGACGTTGTCTCCAACGTTGTCTGCAATAACTCCAGGGTTACGAGGGTCATCTTCTGGAATGCCAGCTTCTACTTTACCAACTAAATCAGCACCTACATCTGCAGCTTTGGTATATATTCCTCCGCCGACACGCGCAAATAGAGCAATGGATGATGCACCCATTCCGAATCCTGCAGCAGCTGATAAGTCAGGATTCGTATCTGAAGCCCCTAACCATGCTGCAATTAGAGATATTCCAAGTAGTGCAAGTCCACCTACGGAAAGGCCCATTACAGCACCTCCATTGTATGAAACTTCCAATGCACCTGCTTGACCATGATTCTTAGCAGCCATTGCAGTCCTCCCATTGGCTGAAGTAGCTGCACGCATACCTGAGAATCCGGCTGCAACCGACGCTATGGCACCTGCAAAGAATGCCAATGCAGTATCTACATCATTCAATACTGCCAGTAAGGCGCCAACCACTATTACAAATATACTTAGTACCCTATATTCAGCATATAGGAAGGTCATTGCACCATCTTGAATTTCTTGGGTTATTTCTCGAACAGTATCATCATCAATCTCGGTGCTATTTACTTTTTTGTATAAGAAAAAGGCTATTACTAATCCAATAAGTCCTGTGGCCGCTGCTATTAAGGGTATATTATCCATCATATTATCTACCTACGGACCCGCCGAACTATGGCTTGCTTATAATCAGAATCCTGATTATATGGTGTTCAGAGTATATCTTTGTTGTCTATATTCAACACGATGTTGGCAAATGATGCCAATATGCTCGCCCCCTCATGCTCTCCTTTAAATGATTTATATTCTTCTTCAGTTATTTGACCTCCTTCAAATGAACGTTTTATTCTCTTCTTTGTTACTTCAGGATGGAATTGGAGCCCCCATGCAGGCATTGAATTGCCAGTATCATCATTAACTCGGATTGCAGTAATCTTATTATGAGTAGTTTTGGCTAAAATAATACAACGCTCAGATATTGAAGACACATGATCTTGGTGAGTATAAAGTACTGAAATAGGGCTATCAGACCGTATATGAGATGTCAATAACTCATCATTTTTACCGGTATTGGTTAATTCTAAATCCCATATACCACTTGATTTTGTGCTTGCTCTTTCGACTTTTCCTCCTAAGGAGTAGCAAAGAAGTTGGTGTCCAAAACAAATTCCTAAAGTAGGTATCCCAGATGTAGAAGATGCTTCCATTAACGTTGCTGAAGGACCCATCCATTTCTCCCAAATGCTGACGTTTCTCCTTGATCCGGAACAAACTACGGCGTCTACAGACAACCCTTCTAACCAATTCCTCATCTTAATTACATCTTCATACATCGGCATAATTATTCTACGAAAGGGTATTTTTTTATTTTCAATATCTACCTCCATGGAAGCCCAATATTGAATGTCATAATTCCAATTAGGTATATCTTCTTTTGTCAAAGTTATGTCTGAATTTAAATCTAATTTTTTGCTTGTAATTAAGGACTGCATTTGTGGAGTTACCAATAGAACTTCGACATTCGTAGATTTTAAAAACGGCTTTATTACTTCTTGATTGCCTCCATGGCCAAATTCAGGCATTTCCACTAATAGATCTAGAAGAAGTATGCGCGTTACCCCTGCCATGGATGCTGGAAGAGGAAGTGTTTGAAAGCCTCTCCCCTCATCGAAGTATCCGGAAGGTAGGCAAGATGGTCGACAAACAAATGATTCTTGAGTCTGTTGGGCCAGTTCAAGCGATATTAGATGCTCATGATGGAGTAGTAAATGTCATAGATACAACCGATGGTGTCATCATGATTTCATTAGAAGGCGGATGTACTGGGTGCAGCGCAACTCCAATGACTGCGATGCAAATTTATTATTCATTGATGAAGCTTAAGGAAGTTGAGGATGTAATTTTTGTAAATGGTGAGTTGCCAGCATACATGAGATCATTTATTGATGACAAATTAACTGGGGAAAACAAAGAATAATTATTCTTCTTCTCTTCGCATTTTCATTATCTGGTGAGGATTTGTTTCACCTTGTACATCTTTTCCTTTGATATTTAATGAAGCTGTAAGAGCAACAATTATGGCCAAGATAGCGAATGGCCTAGCTGCGTTTCTTGACTCCCATAACTCACCGCCAAGATAATGAAGCAAAAATAAGAGTACAGCAGATGCCCAACATAGTGATACAATTATTTTTTGGGCCAATATCTCGCTGTTTCTTGACCTGGCTAATGAACCTATAGAAATCCACAAGAAAAGAGCTATTCCACAGAAAGTAAGTGATAAATTCTCTATAATAATTAACAACTTCATAACCTTTCGACTAGACCATCACTTGTTTACATTAGGGGTAAATAATACACAATGAATGGATACAATCAAGTTTGATGCCTACATGTTTACCTCATGGCAAAGGTTTCTGGATGGTCACTACCGAAGGCAAGAAATTCTTTTCCCCCTCACATGACAAAGACACAAATTGCAACAGTACTTGAACAATCGGCAATTCTACTTGAGTTAGATGGTGCTAATAAATTCAGAGTAATCGCTTATCAAAATGCCAGTAGAGCTCTATCCTCATTAGAAGAGGATTTACTAAATGCAATACAGGAAAAAAGAATTACTGAAATTAAAGGAATTGGTAAAGGAATTGGTGGTTTGATTACAGAAGCAGTATTGGAAGGGACTTGGGGGGGTTTGAATGCACTTTATGATAGAGTCCCCAAGGGGTTAGTAGAAATGATTGGGATTCCTGGCTTAGGACCTAAAAGGGCCAGACAATTATATGAAAGTTTAAGAATAGATTCAATAGAATCTCTAAAATTTGCATGCAAAAATGATCAAATATCTTCCTTACCAGGATTTGGGAAAAAGAGTCAGGAAAAATATCTTGAAGGTATTGAATTACTACGGCGTTACCAAGGAAGAAGTAGGATGGATATTGGATTGGCATATGGGCATGCACTTGAAAAACGAATAATGAATATTCCAAAAGTAGTGAAGGCACAACTTGCGGGAAGTGCAAGAAGAAGGAGAGAGACAATCGGGGACTTGGATATCGTCTTAGGCGCGAACATTGAGGATCACAGCAAGATAATTCAAGAAATAATGAATTTTCCCGGTATCGCGGAAGTTAAAGGGCAAGGTAGTTCAAAAATTAGTCTAATTCTTGAAGCAGATATGCTTGCAGAAACTATTAATGTATCTGGAATAGATGCAGGTTTAGCTGAAAGTTTGATTGAAAGAAGTGTTGATGCTACAATTGATGCCCAAATAAGGATTGTTAATCCAGAATCATTTCCCTTTACACTTGCATATTTTACTGGTTCCAAAGAACATAATATTAGGATGAGGCAGATTGCAATTGAAAAGGGTTTACGATTAAATGAATTTGGATTGTTTTCAGAAAAGGATGCGGGAGATAAGATAGGTATAGAGGCAGCAAAAAATACTCTCATTTGCTCTAATGAATCAGATATTTATCAACATTTAGGACTTAAATGGGTGCCTCCAGAATTAAGAGAAGATATGGGAGAAATTGAAGCGGCAAAAATAAACAATTTACCTAATCTTGTAGAACTTCAAGATTTGAAGGGTTCATTTCATAATCATACAATTGCATCAGATGGGAGTGCAACTTTAGAGGAAATGAGCAATTACGCCATGAAAATTGGATGGGAGTACTTGGGGATAGCCGATCATTCAGAATCACTAAACATTGGAGGGAAGACTATTGGAATCCCGAGTAATGAAATACCGAAACAGAAATTAGAAATTGATGAACTAAATATTAAATGGAAAGAAGAGGATGTAAATTTTAGGATTTTTCATGGATCTGAATGCGATATAATGTCAGATGGTAGTCTTGATTATTCTGAGGAAGTTAGGTCTTCATTATCTCACATAGTTGGCTCAGTACATGCATTAGGAAGTTGGCGAAATAGAGATGAGTATACAAATACTGAAGCATTGATTAAAGCGATTGAGGATCCGACATTTACAATACTAGGGCATCCAACTGGAAGAATATTGCAAGGGAGAGAGGGTTTTCCTATTGATATGCACGCCATCTTACGTAGAATGGGCGAAATTAATTCTGAAGGTGTACTAAAAGCAGTAGAGATAAATGCATCTCCTTACCGGCTAGATATGGATTGGCGATTATGTAAATATGCTAAAGAATTGGGAGTTCCGATTTGTATTAATCCTGATGCCCACAATCCTGAAGGATTGAAAGATGTTTGGTTTGGGACTCAGATTGCTAGAAAGGGTTGGTTGGAATCAAAAGATATACTAAACACTAAGACAGTCCAGGAAATCGAAAATCTACTTGGCCAGTAACGAACATTCATCTAATATTGAGATAAGTGGCGAGCATGGGATTGGTACGCGGAGTGGTGTTTGCTGGAGTCATCATTCTTCCTAGTTTGGTTTTGGGGCTAATATTATACATCGTATTAGGCGGAAATACTTCCACTTCAGTTGGTAGTGGAGAATTCAGGTATGGACCATGTTATGGCGTACCGATGCTATGCATCATTTCAGCATTCATTATGGGCATGTCTGCCGATGCGAGGGAGTAAGGTGCTGAGGTCGGACAAAGCGATTAGAATTGGGAAAATACTGGATATAATGTATCCAAACCAACCTATACCTTTGGACCACAAAGACAATTATACACTCCTTGTTGCTGTAATGCTCTCTGCCCAAACTACTGATAAAAAGGTAAATCAAGTTACTCCTAAGCTATTTGAAGCTGCAAATACCCCCATAAAAATGAATAATCTAGAAGTTGAAGAAATACAGGATATCATACGTGAAGTTGGCCTTGCACCAACTAAGGCTAAAAATTTAAAAAAAATGGCACAACAGATTATTGAAAGTGGAGGAGAAATAAGGCCTGATTGGGATTTCTTAGAATCTTTAGCAGGAGTAGGGCATAAGACAGCAGGAGTGGTGATGTCGCAGGCTTTTGGCAAACCAGCTTTCCCAGTTGATACTCATATCCATAGATTATCTACAAGGTGGGGCCTGACAAATGGTAAATCGGTTAAAAAAACCGAAGAGGATTTGAAAAAAAATTTTGCAAGAGAAACGTGGAACAGAAGGCATTTGCAAATAATTTATTTTGGAAGAGAATATTGCCCTTCATTGAGGCATGATTTAACAAAATGTCCAATATGTTCATGGGCAGCAAGCAAAAAAAGAATAAAACAAGAAATAGGGGCATAGTATGGATAAGTTTGAAGGTAGGATTTCTTCATCCTCATTTTCTTCCGGCGATAGAATAGTCGTCGGCGACTGGATTAGCTCGCCTCTTGGTTCTTTCATAAATATAATGTGGGCTAGACCAGATGGTAAAAGAATCTTGATATCCCCCTCTAAAAATTGTGCCGATTATGTTTCAACAATATACTCATTTGAAGAGGTAATTATCCTGCCAATAGATATAAACAGAAAAGATAAAAAAATAGAGATTAATGCTTTAGACTTGTCGATAATTTTTGAATGGGGCATATCGGCCCATATCCCATTCAAGCGACCAAAGTGGTTTATATCAACAATCGAATATTTAGTAGGGAATATAATTTTTGGAACAAAAACACATGGAAAAACAAAAGATGGGAGAAAGGAATGGTATATGATAAGAGAGATATCGATGATTTCTAAGGCATATGGCCGGTTTAAAGGCGAGTCTTTTGGAAGGATGGAAAATAATACCGAAGCATCTCGGTTTGGTTTCAGTGAGCCACCTAAAAGGCCAATGTCAGTATTAGTTAATTCTCTAATCGATAAAAACTAGATTTGATGTGCAATGGCGTACACGGCTGCACATGCTAGACATAGTAGAATTGGAAGTTGGAGATACATCGCCAGATTTTGAATGCTTAATAACAGATGGTTCAAAGATAAAACTTTCTAGCATTATTGAAAATGGAAAAGGTGTAATTCTATATTTTTACCCAAGAGATGACACTCCAGGATGTACAATTCAAGCATGTGATTTTAGAGATAATTTTGGTAAATTGGACAATACTGGATGGAGAGTTATTGGAGTTTCTACAGATTCTTCTGCAAGTCATGTAAAATTTACCAATAAGTATGATTTGCCATTTGATTTAATTGTAGATGAAGATTCAAGTCTTCATAAATTATATGGTACTTGGAGGAAAAAAAATATGTATGGTAAAGAATACATGGGTTGCTTAAGATCTACCTTTGTAATTTCCAAGGATAGAAAAATTATTTCTTCGATGTACGGAGTAGGGACTAAGGGGCATGTCGAACAATTGATGATTGATTTAGGTGTTGAATAAATATGGAAATCAAAGAGAGGAGGGAAATAGTAGAGCGCTTCCTGCAAAGATGTATTATTTATTCTAATGCGTCTATAGAACGCAAAGAGGCTAGAAAGGAGTCCCAAAAAGAAATAGATAAATGGACAGCCTATCGAGATTTTATGAAAATAACAGTCAATGAAATAAGATCTAAAGAATTAGACTCTTGGCTAGAAGATGGTCCTGTTTCATTCGACCCAAGTACGGAAAAATAGAATTAATTTAGGCAATTTTTGAAAGTCCGAGAACGTGTTTATGAGTATCAACTCGCATATTTAATCCTGGTATCATAAGAAGGGTGTCAGCGTCATTCAAAGCAAAAACAGTTAATTCATTATTTTCTGCTAATTCCCTCACTACTCTAGTGCATTTTGCAGTTTGGCTAGGCATATGGATTAAATCCTTTAAATTAACTAAAATTAGATTTCCATTTTTTAATTCCTTTCCCATACCTGTTAAATTCAGACGATGTAAATTATCAGGTTTAAGATAAATTACTTTTCGAGTAGGCTTTGGAGACATCTTTTGAGACCATTTAGAAATACGAATATCCGATAAATGAATTATTGATTCTCCGGCCTCAGAGTTAAGAAATGTTTGTTCAGTTAATTCATCATCAGTCAAAGATTTATTTGATTTTGGATTGGGTAATCCCAATAGACGAAAGAGATTAACCATGATACTCCTGAGAACTACTCCTCAAAGAGTGCTTCTATGTCTTCATCATTTAACACGTCATTTACCGATAGTTCTTCATTTTGCATATCATTTAATTGAATCGGGTTCTCACCACTAAAGTTCTGAGAAATAACGGAATTTTCCGTTATTGGTTTTCTAAACCCTGTAATTATACCTAATTCTTCTTGAAGTTTTACTTCACTATTGTTGCCCTCTGTTGATTCGAAAAGTGAATCAATATCAGAATCGGCAATCTTTGGAAAGGAAGGTTTGGTTGCCGTATTTTTCATATATCGGGTTGTCAAAACTAAGGCACTTATTAATATTAAAACTAATAACAATATTGAAGAAGAGTTTTCTTTTACACTAGTTCCTAGGTTAAATGGTGCCTTATCTACATCTACAACCATGGTTATTGAATTACTCTCTGATTCATCATAAACTGTGAGTTTTACAACTTTTTTACCTTCATTATCATACCTCACTTGTATCCACCTGCCCATCATATCCACATCATTAGAAGGGTTGCCATCTCCATCAGAATCAAATGAAGTATCAGTATCCCAATGATAAAGCATATTTTTGATATCATACTCAGAATCAATAGTTCCATTTGCAGATAGTGATATAAATTCTCCTTGTAATGGTTTAATACTATTTATTGATGCTATAGCCGTAGGTCTTATATTTCTTACATCTATACTTATTTCCACATAATCCATACTACCATCATCATCAGTTACATGGAATACTATGTAATCTGGGGCTGAATCTGCATCTTCCCACGCGTATGATAAAAAAGTAGAATTAAAATTACAGTCATCATTACTATTGCCTATAGCGTCGGAATTGAATAAAGGATCAATATCAAAACATGTCACTAATGACTCAATATCATTTGCAGTATCCAATACACCAATCTCAAAAAATAACTCTTCTCCCTCTTGGACCGGTAACCTAGGACTTATAGATATTATAGAGGGGGCAATATTTTCAATTTCAATAGGTATAATCAAAGTATGTTGATTATTATCAAATGTCGCGTATGCTTCATCATTATCTAAGATTTGTAATGTCGCTAATTGGAGGCCAGAAATTCCATAAGTATGATTTATTTCACCCATTATCCCTTCATTGATGTACTCTAATTCGGGATTATTCTCTGCATCAGGTGCCCAAATATAACGTAAGTTATCGATATCATTTGCCGAATCAGTAGCCCATGCTTGCAGAGTTATCAAATCGCCCTCTTTTGCCATATAGACGCCTCTATTATCCGGAATAATTTTATTAGGGCCTGCCCAAACTTCAATTTGTGGATCGAAAGGAGCGATATTAGTAACCATGACTGAGAGATTATTATGAGTAATGGCCCCATCATCATCGACTGCTGAAACACCAATAGTCAATTCCCCCTCTACGGTTGGAGTGATTGTGCACTTAATGCCTATTTGCCCCTCTTGGCAATTAGCATTATCCCACATGATATCCACCGGAGAATTTGGAGATTGAGTATCTAAATCGATTCTTTCAGTAATCTCAAATGTTACTTGAGAAAATACTTGAATGGTTGAATTATCAGAAATTAATGTTATTTGAGGGGGCCTATTTAGAACTCTAACTGATGATTGAATTGATGATTGGTCACTTTCTTCATCGATAATAGTCAAGGATATTTCGAATTCTCCATCGTCTTCCCACATCATTTCATAAATACAATCTTCTTCGAAAAATGTTCCATATATATTTTCTGAAATTTCTATATAAAATTCGCAGATGAATTCCCCTCCATCAGAGTCAATAGAGGAAGTCCCACTCAATATTGTTTCATCCAATGTCAGAAATTCTAATGAATGATTAAGGATAGCAGTAGGTAACGAACCAACAAAAAGTGAGAACGAACCATAATTATTTGATTTATTTCCATCTTCATCAAAATTTTCATCCGGGTCTACTAAGAATTCCAAGTATACAGAACCAAATGATTGAGAAATTGGGACCGTCCAATTTACTTCTATTCTCGCTTCTTCCAAGCTTGCCAATGGGATTACAGAAGCAAAAACCCTATTACCATCAGGCGAATCTATTCTTAGTACCGTTGAGGGAGAAGTTGATAGCCCTTTATTGACAACTGGGATGGAAAAAACTAGCTCATCCTCATGGTTAGCCGTGAAACCTATATTTGGATCTAAAGTTATAGTAACATTGTTTCTTGTTCGCTGAACTGTGACACCTTCTGTTCTTGTTACTAAGTCTATTTCATGAATATCATAATTTGTACTTACAGAAACTGCCCCCAATATAGGGTTGCTGCTTTGTAACCAAACAATTATTCCATGGCTTGCTAAATCATCCTGAGAGGAAGAGCCGTCAGATTTATTGCCAGTATTAAATTCCAAATGGTAAGAGCCATTATTATCCGTAGTTATGCTCCTAATATCGTCTTCAATTTCATATCTAAATTCAAGATCAGTGGCCGAGGCAAGGGCCCCTTGGTTAGTGACGTTTATCCATGCTGAAATATTTGCACCTATAGGTGAAAGAGGGTATTCTATATCTATGCTAATTTCTTCATACCTGGTTGACGGCTGATATGCAGTCAATTCATGTACTGCAATGAAGCCTACACTTTGAGTAAAGGATGACTTAATATCTCCTTTTATCGCTGGACAATACCATCTATATCCAGTTTCTTGGCCATCACTATCATAAGTAGTAATATTATAAGACTGGGTGCAACCAGTATAACTAACTCCAGAGAATCCTTGAGAAACTGTTTCCCATACCGACGAATTGTCATCTTCAGAATCATCTGGAATATCAACATAATCACTAGAACCACTGTAAGTTGTTTCTTGATGATAGTTGGAAGTCCAAGATTCTCCAACATTTAAGGGGAAGTCTAGGCCCTCAAGAGCGGGAGAATACGTATTATTCACAACCAAATCAGCAACATCAACAGATATGCAGGTCCAAAAGAAATCGGCACAGAAATCAATTTCAATTGTGGCCTCTTGAGATACGACGGCCATATCGGATGCACGGATTATCTCGATTGTATTCATTTCTACAGAAATGTCTCCTCCTTGACCATCTAATTCTATGTTATCTGCACCATAAGATCCAATTGATTCAACCTTGTAAGTTATAGAAGATTGATTATCTATATTTGAAAGATATATTTCAGTTACCGTTTGATCTAGTGTCCCGTAAAGATAGTCCACAGTAGTAGAAATTCCAGATGAACTTATGAAACTCCTTACATCTAGATAACCGGAATACATCCAATTATCATTTATTTGCCAAGTTTCAACATCAATTAGTCCCGAATGGGAAAATGTTTCTACCACGTATATTTTGCCTTCGTCTAATTCTTGATCATCAGTAATAATAAAAGTCTGAAAGACTTGCAAAAACATAATCAAAGAAAACAATATTGCAATACGACTAGTACATCTCATGCCCTCAACTAGAGGTCATGATGAATAAAACTTGGTTTCTAAGAATATAGTAAATCGGCTAATTCATCTTGGATGAATTGTACAGCTTCTAATATCTCATCTTTGTGTCTTGCACCAGTTATTACCATCTTTCCACTACCAAATATTAAGCATACTACTTTAGGATAGTCTAATCGGTAAATCAATCCAGGGAACTGTTCTGGCTCATATTCCACTTTATCAAAAGGTAGATGGAAAGTCAGATTATTTAGATTTAGTTTTCTAGGTAATGCAGCTAATGGTTCACCTGCTTTAACTCCCCTAATTCTAGGATCTTCTTCTTTTGTTTCTTTGTCAGTAGCGGCCCTAAGTGAACCATCTTCTTCCTCAATTATCTTACAATTGATATCATCCCTTTCAGCTAATTGATCATAGTCTTCTGGGTAGTATAATGAGTATGTTGCAACCATATTTTGGACTTCGATTTCAACATCTTTTAAATCCCACGTCTCTATTCCTGCAGCTCTCAAATCCTCAGTCATTCTTTTGATTCCAGTGTGGATATTATCCTCATTTTTCCCACCCGTACATACTGCTCTACCTGAACGGAACATAAGTATAGCAAGTTTTGGATCAACCACTCTGTAAACTACTCCAGGGAATTGTTCGGGCTCGTATTCACAATTCAATTGGATGGCGATATCTGGTAGGTCTAACTCTTCGGCGACTCTTGTCGATGCAACTACATTTACAACAGTCAAGCGTTCTTCGTCACTAAGCATACAAGTGCCAGCATAATGTTACTTATAAAGGATATTTAAAAAAAATCAAATGCACTAAAGAGATTTAATTTGGAAGGACTATACAATCCTTACGCCATTTGAACCTAATTTAGAAATTAATGGCGAGCCGCCAGCGATTTCAATTTCTTCTGCTACTCTTTGAGGATTTCTTGACAAGGCTACTATGCATCCTCCTCCTCCGGCGCCAGTCATTTTAGCACCTAATGAATATGGCCTTACAGCATCCACTAGTCGATCCAGTGAGTGTGTACTGACCTCTAAATCTTGGAGTTTACTATGGCATGCATTCATGGCAATGCCTACTGCTTCAAAATTTCCTGCCGAGAGAGCAGATAATCCTGCCAAGGTGATTTTCGAAATCGAATCCATAACGTTTATTTTATCAGGATTGGATTTTAATAAATTTGCAACGCCTTGCACCATATTACCCGTTGGAGAAGCATCCCCCGTAAATCCTAAAATAAGGTAAATATCTTCTGATTCTGGAGGAATTATTACCTTGTTGATTACCCAATTACGTTCACCTTCTGGAGTATCTAAACTGGTTTTAAAAACATTAATTGTGCCCTCTACTTCTTTTCCTGAGACTACAATACACCCTCCGAGTGCACTTGCTGCCGTATCAGTTGGACTAGCCCTACCTCCTTGTGCTATTGCTTCTGCAGAATGTGCAATTTTAGCCAATTTTATGAGATTTAAGTCTTCATCTTTGTTCAAAAAATAATGTAAAGCAGCCCCCATTGCATTCGATAATGCTGCAGAAGAGCCGAGTCCCGCTGCCGAGAACAAGTCACTTTTAATTTCGATATTCAAAGGACTTCCTTTATATTTAAATAAGTCATTAATTATATGAGAAATATGAGGATGCCGAGAATGACTAAATGAGTGCCCATCTATCGTCCAATTCTTGGAATTTGTCAAAGAAACTTGAACTCCCTGATCGATGGCAACTGCAACTGCAGGGTGCCCATAAACAACAGCATGTTCTCCAAAGAGGATACATTTTCCTGGTGCAAAGGCAGTCGCCATGTTGACGGGAAGAGTGCATAGGAGATTATCATTAGGGAATTTGGAGGTAAATATCTTACAAAGCGATTGTTTCAATAGGTTTGTCTCCTCGCCTTAAGATTAGAAACATAACTAATACTGGAGGAAAAGATATGGAACACCCTCTTCTTATTGATTATGGGCCATTCCCAGGTTGGTTTATACTACTTATTTTAGGCTCAGGGGCTGTTAGTTTTTTCATTTACCAAGTCAGTAAAGCAACAAGGCTGGTTTTACTAGGTTCACCAGATGATAGATTCGATTCATGGGGTCTTCGATTTAAGGAATTAATGATTGGTTGGCTAGGGCAGAAAAAAGTTCTGAGAGACAAGATTGCTGGAACAATGCATGTGTTAATGTTTTGGGGTTTCTTGATGTTAGGTACTGACATGTTTGATTTGGCGACAGCAAATTTTTTCTCAAATAATATAATTCCAAATTTACTAGTTGGACCTTGGAATGGGATAGTTGAGTTAGGATATACTTCAGCGTTAATCGGAGCGGTTGCGGCACTGACGCGACGAGTTGCTTTTACTCCCGAGAAGCTAAAAGGTAAATCCCAAGTAGAAGGGAACTTTATCTTGTTTCTAATATTGACAATAACATCTACTTCATTCATCATTGAATCGAAAGAAAATCCACTTGCATGGGAGCCGATTGGAGTTTGGGTGGAAAGTATGCATGTTTCTAATTCTGTAGCAATAGTAGCATATTGGGCCCATATGATAGCCATACTAACATTCTTGATTTTGATACCTATGTCCAAACATATGCACCTAGTAATGGCGTTCCCTAACGTATTCTTTCACGATATTGAGCCAATGGGGAAAATGAGGCCATTGGCCCTAACTGAAACTGGAAAGGCGGTATCACTTGAGGACTTGGATATCGAATCATTTGGAGTTAGCTCATATGGGCAATATACATGGAGGCAATTAATAGATGGATGGTCTTGTACTTCTTGTGCAAGATGTCAAGATGTTTGTCCAGCATATGCTTCTGGGAAGAGTCTTAATCCAATGCAAATAATACATGACATAAGAGATTATGCAAATGAGCACGCCCCAATTTTACTCAAAGGCGGTCAGCCGGAAGAAACTATGATGGAACGTATAACAGAAGATGCGGTATGGGCATGTACCACTTGTAACGCCTGTGTAGATGTTTGCCCATTATACATAGAACATGTTCCTAAACTTACTGATCTTAGAAGAAATGCCGTAATGGAGACAATGGAATATCCTGAAGCCCTAAATGTAGCATTTGGAAATCTTGAATCAGCATCAAATCCCTATGGATTTGGAAGTCATGAGAGAGCCGATTGGGCCGCGGATTTAGATGTTAAAATAGGGGAACCAGCCGAATACATTTATTTTGTTGGTTGCGCTGCTAGTTTTGATGAACGTAATCAAAAAGTTGCAAGGGCGACAATATCTTTAATGCTAGAGGCTGGACTTGATGTTGGAATACTAGGTATGCAAGAAGGATGCTCGGGAGACCCTGCAAGACGAGCTGGCAATGAATATTTATTCCAGATGTTGGCAGAAACCAATTTAACGACATTTCAAGAATTAGGTGTTGAAAAAATAGTAGCATCATGCCCACATTGTTTCCACACTTTGGGCAAGGAATATGGCGATTATGGAGGAGATAAATTGGAAGTATTTCACCATACTGAGATAATGGCAAAGCTGCAAGAAGAAAATAAATTACCCGCATTAGATAAAAATGGTAAGAGCATAACATACCATGATCCATGTTACTTAGGGCGAATGGGGGATATAGTGGACGAACCAAGATCAGTCCTTGGAGGTGTAGATGTAGAAGTTGAAAGGCACGGTAAAGATTCATTTTGTTGTGGCGCAGGTGGTGCCCAAATGTGGATGGAAGAAGATGCCGATAAACGAGTAAACAAAATTAGGGCTGAAGAAATTGCTGCAACTGGATGCGATACAGTTGCCATAGGTTGCCCATTTTGTTCAATAATGGTAAAAGATGGTTTAGATTCTGTTGGTTCAGAGATGGATGTAAAAGATGTTGCAGAGTTACTTTGGGAACAAATAGTAGCCAAGGATGAAGAAATTCAATCATCAAAAAGCTCAAATTCATAAGCGAGACCATAATATACCTTCTACTGGTAGGATGAATATGGATAATGAGTTTACATTCATTGGCTTAAAGATACCAAGAATTGCCATAATAGGAGGAAGCTTACTAATCGCATGGGGGATACTAGCATTCTTCATGCAAAGCTCTGATTCAAGATCTGTTACCGCCATGATACCTTCTTTCTTAGGAATGCCATTGTTTATTTTAGGATTATTATCCGAAAAAGATATATCTCGTAAGCATCATTACATTCACGCATCTATGGCATTTTCCCTCTTGATGGTGCTAGGTGGAATGCGTATAATTTCTATCGAAGATCCATCAAAGTTGTTAATATCATCTCATTTAATATTAATTTCAGTTGGTTCATTATTTATGTTTGCAGGAATAAAATCTTTCAGACATAATAGATTACTGAGAGAGCAGGAGTAGATTTCGATTGAAGCCGATAATAGGCATCACTGCTTCAATAAATATTATTGATTATGAAACAGAAAATCAATCGGTGATTATGTCTCCAGCAACTTATTTAGATGCTGTAAAAAAATCGGGAGGAGTGGGAATTATAATTTCCGAAGGAGAATATACTGAAGAATTATTAGGAATTTTAGATGGATTAATTATTGCCGGAGGAAGAGACATTAGCCCGACATTATATGGGGAAGAAAATCATGAGCAAACAAAGGATATTGAAATTTCCCAAGATGAATGGGAAATGTTACTTATCAAAGGAGCAATCAAGAGAGACTTGCCTCTTTTGTGTATATGCAGAGGTCATCAATTACTATGCATCACAAGAGGAGGGACTTTGCACCAACACCTTCCGGAAACTGAAGGATATGAAAATCATGGAGAGTCAAATGGTAAATGGTCAGAACATGAAGTAATATTAGAGTCAAATTCGCAAATATCCAATATCCTAGGAAGTAAAATCATGGTTAATTCTGGCCACCATCAAGGAGTTTGTAATCCTGGAGATTTGACAGTCGTAGGGAGAACTAATGATGGATTAATTGAAGCATTAGAATTAGAAAGTCAAACATTTCTCATTTCTACTCAATGGCATCCAGAAATGATTAACCAATATACTATATTCGATTCTTTAATTAATTCAGCAAGAAGTTAAAAAAAGATATATGAGAGGTGAATGATATGTCTGCCGATAATGACCGACCAATAATCGGGATAACTTGTTGTATAAGAGAGTCGAGTTTTGCAAAATGGAAAATGGATGCGGCCATATTACCTTCAACATATACTTCAGCAATAGAAAAAGCAGGTGGAATTCCACTCCTATTACCTCCTTCTAATTATTCAAGTTCTATGCTAAGCATAATTAGTGGATTAGTTATAGCTGGAGGGCCCGATATTAATTCTGAAAAGTATGGCCAACAACCAGATCCCACTGCAAGTGAATATTATCCGCTACAAGATGAGTCAGAAATATCATTAATAAAAGGAGCATTGGAAATGGACATGCCTCTACTTTGTATATGTAGAGGAATGCAACTTTTATCAATTATTCATGGGGGTCATTTACATCAGCATTTAGATACAACACCTGGCTATGAAAATCATGGTGCTTATGATGGTAAATTTAGTGAACATGAGGTAATTACTGAAAAGGGTTCTAAGATATCGTCATTAATGGGTGAAAATATCATAGTAAATTCAACTCATCACCAAGGAGTAGCAAATGCAGGGACGCTAATTCCAGTTGGACATGCAAAACAAGATGGTTTAATCGAAGCTGTTGAAAGACAGGATCTAAAATTCTGTATTGGTGTTCAATGGCATCCAGAAAGAATGAATGGAGAGCATGAGGTGTTATATTCAGAATTAGTTAAATCGGCTAAAAAGTGGCGTAAATAACCTAGGAAGCATAATTTATGGCACTAAAAATTCATGATACCCGATCTAAAAAAAAGCGAATATTTAATCCAATAGAAAAGGATAAGGTTGGCATTTATGTTTGCGGAATAACTCCCTATTCTCCAAGTCATTTAGGGCACGCTAGACAAGCGATTTCCTTTGATATAATTACTAGATGGATGAGAGAATTAAAATTTAATGTCACATACATTACAAATTTTACCGACATAGATGATAAGATAATAAAAGTTGCATTGGAAGAAAATAAAGATTTTCTTGAAATTGCTAATAGAAATATCGAAGATTATTTCAAAGTAATGGATGCAATGAATGTATTGCGTGCAGATAAATATTCCAGAGTTACTGAAACAATTCCAGAAATAATAGATATGATTTCCATTTTAATAGATAAAGAAAACGCATATATTGGAAATGATGGCGTTTATTTTGAGATAGATACTGCACCAGAAAAGTATGGCCAATTAACTGGCCAAACGTTAGAAATGGTAAGGTCTGGCGCAGGAGGAAGAGTTGGAGAAACAGGCGCTGGAAAGAGAGATCACAGAGATTTTGCATTATGGAAAAGCGCAAAGGAAGATGAACCATATTGGGAAAGTCCTTGGGGCAATGGTAGGCCTGGGTGGCATATTGAATGCTCTGCAATGTCATTAAAACATCTCGGAGAAACTTTTGATATCCATGGCGGAGGAAGGGATTTGTTATTCCCTCATCATGAGGCGGAAATATTTCAATCAGAATGTTGCCTAGGAATAGAACACGTAGTAAAATATTGGATTCATAATGGAATGATAAATGTAGACGGAGAAAAAATGAGTAAATCACTTGGTAATTTTCAAACAATAAATGATACATTTGCAACCATTGAACCTTTGGCATTAAGATATACACTTTTGAATGCACCATACCGGCAGCCAATTGAATTTAATACTACAATGGTTGAAGAATCTAAAATACATTATAACAGGCTGATAAATACATACTCTCAAGCATTTACTTTGGGAAAATTAGGAGATTGGAATAAATATGATTTCTTGTTATTATGTTCTGAAAAATTTATTTCAGGAATGAATGATGATTTTAATACAAGAGTTGCATTTGTAGAAGTTCAAAACGTAGTAAAAAGGTTACAAGAATTATTATTAGATGGTAAGGAAATAGAATATATTTCAGCAGCATTTAGTTGGTTAAACAAATTTGCGGGAGAAATATTAGGATTATTGCCATGTAATGAGGAAATAGAAAATATTTCAAAACATACTATTGATGCTATAGCAGCAATATCAGTTCGGGTCGAAGAATTACTAATCGAACGTCAAAAATCCAGAGAAACCAAAAATTGGGAAAGGGCTGATTTAATCAGAGATGAATTGAATTCAATGAATGTGATAATCGAAGATAGCCCTGAAGGGCCAAAATGGAAAATAGAATAATTAGGCGGCAGCGTAAGCTAAAACTTCATGATAATCAGGTTCCTTTCCTGGATTCTCTGCTACCCAAGAATAGCCGATTTTACCATTTGCCTCTACCACAAAAATTGAACGTTGAGAAGCAGTGAAACCAGGTGCCCCGAAGTCATGAATTGCTAATCCATAAGAATTGATTACTTTTCTTTCAACATCGCAAAGAAGGGGAAAATCAATATTGTTACTTTCAGAGAATAGATTGTTAGCAAATACATTATCGGCGGATATTCCAAAAATTCGTGATTTTGATTCTGATAATTTGGATATTGAATCGGAAAGAGTACACATTTCCGTAGTGCATACTCCAGTAAATGCCGCTGGATAAAATGCTAAAATAACTTTATTTCCAATATAATCGCTTAATGTTACCATTGATCTATCATTTGCCATTAATGTGAAATCGGGTGCCGTATCTCCTACACTTACCATACGCTCCCCACGTAGTTCTTTATTTCAAACATATGTATAATTTTTATCTTTCTTAAATATAGTGATTCGAACCAAAGATTATCAATACAATAACTACAGGAAGGCGTATGCATATGGCAGCAGTATTACATATTGCTCTCAGAGAATTGATGGTTGGAAGGAAGATATACTTCATATTGGGGGAGTTAGACGTTAATTTTGTAGATAAATTAGGACCAGTGTCACAAGATTAGGATGAAGAAATAACAATTATAGTAGAAATTTATACATTTGTTGCAAGCGTATCAATAAATAATTAATAAAATTAAAAGAAAGAGGGTGAAAAAATGGCAGAAATATCAAAAAAGAACCCACAAATATTGAAAATCAAAGGACCAATAAAAGAAGGAGGAGGGGAGTCTATTCTCGAGATCAGGAGTAATTCCATGGTTGAAATGGAAATTCCTTGCTCCGAGATATTAGTAATTATAGAACGCAGAATTCAGAGAACCATATTGCATGGAGGCGAGGGTGATGACTTGACCGATCAGGGAGCTGAATCAGCAATATACTACATTGAGGCATATATTGGAGTAGATGCATATACGACTATAATGGGACTTTTTAGAGGAGGGCAGCCAACTATCGAAGAACCATTTGAAGGAGGAGATAAAAAGGTAGCATTCAAATCAATAACATATAGTGCTGCAGATCGTCTATTAAAATTAAAATTGATTGAGGATATAATTTAATTAAGAACGGAATTCACTTTTTTTACGACTGCTGGAATTATTTGTTTTTTGCCTGTTTCCGCCGGAGTTTCTACTAGGTCCGTCATTGCCACGTCTGTTTCCACCAGAGTTTCTACTAGGTCCGTCATTGCCACGTCTGTTTCCGCCAGAGTTTCCACTAGACCTGTCATTGCCGCGTCTGTTTCCACCAGAATTTCCACCAGAGTTTCCACTAGATCTGTCATTGCCGCGTCTGTTTCCTCCAGAATTTCCACTAGACCTGTCATTGCCGCGTCTGTTTCCACTAGACCTGTCATTGCCGCGTCTGTTTCCACCGGATGATCGGCGGCGGTCATTATTTCCTCCTCTCCTCTTTGATCCTCGCTCTTCTCTTTCAGGAGGGACTAATTCGAATTCATGTTCCACCAGAGTCTCAACTTGAGGGAGGACGTATCTGCATTTTATTCCGACACTATTCTGTATCCTAGTATATGCACGTTGTTTGGATTTTGGTACGAAAGATATCACGATACCTGATGTCCCGGCCCTAGCTGTTCTGCCACTACGGTGTTTGTACGCCTTGCCATTCTCTGGAGGGTCATAATTTATTACGCAATTTATTCCTTCAACATCAATTCCCCTAGAAGCAACATCTGTGGCAATTAGAACCATTGTTCTTCCAGTACTGAATTTTCTCATTGCTTTGTCTCTCTGATTTTGATTTAAACCACCATGTAATATTGTGGATGAAATTTGTTCTTCAAACATTTCATCACCAAGGCGGTTAACTCCCTCTCTAGTTCTGCAAAAAATTATGGTTCGACCTGATTTACGGACTATTTCTGCAGCAGTTTCGGATCTTTTGTGGTTCTTTACATTCCAAAAGAGGTGTTCCATACTATCCATACTTACTTCTTCTGGGCCTACCTCTATAGTCACAGGATCTACTTGATATTTTTCAACTATGTCAATAACGTCATCATCTAGCGTGGCACTGAATAAAATAGTTTGACGATTTTCAGAACACATTTCTATAATATCACAAACTGGTTCCATGAACCCCATATCTGCCATCCTATCTGCTTCATCTAAAACAATAATGCTAACATCATTTAACGATACTGCTCTACGATCAATTAGGTCTAGTAATCTCCCAGGGCAGGCCACTAATATCTCAGCACCGTCTTCTAAACCACGTAACTGATTCCTGTAAGCAACACCCCCATATACTGAAAGTACATTCATATCGATTGCTCTTGCCAATGGAGTTAGAACAGTGCGTATTTGCTCGGCTAACTCTCTTGTTGGAGTAAGAATTAGAGATGTTGGTCTTTTGCTTTTGGCCCTCTTGGTTCTTTCCAATAGTGGCAATCCAAATGCCAATGTTTTACCAGAGCCTGTTGGTGCCCTGCAACATACATCACGTCCTTCCATAGAATCAGGGATTGATTCCATCTGAACTTCGAAAGGTTCTATGATTCCTTGTCGCTCTAATACCGTAACCAAATCAGGTCCGATTCCTAAGTCTGAGAATCGAACCAATAAGCAACCCTAATCGACCGCGCATCGGTTTGCTATTTAGCATAGATAGTAAAATTGACCATTAAAAAACTAGTCTGAGGTATTAAAATTTCAACCAAAAATTCAACTTGAGCAGGAAAGCATAGAACATCCTGTCTTATTTTTTGCCCATTTTGGTCTTTTAGAAAACCATTTCGATTCATAATTTAATTGTTCATCATACGGCATTTTAATAAGTTGAAATAATTCATTAAGTAAAGAATAGTCTTTTTCTTCTGCTTTTTCTATAGCCAACTGTACCATCCAATTTCTCAATATATACTTTGGATTTGTAGTATTCATTTTAACGTCTCTTTCAGGAGTAACTTTTTGAAGATAACTGTTTAGCCAATTAATCCATTCTTGCGATATTCCCTCTTCATAGAAACTTTCAGAAATAGAGTCATGATTCGATTCATCAATATTAGCTAGTTTCCTAAAAAATATTGTCATATCAACTTCTTTTTCTTGTAATAGAAATATTAGGTCATTAATTAATTTACTATCAAATTTTAAAATCCCTAGTTTCTGGCACCACATTTTCTGATATTCCAGGGCAAGATAATCATCATAATGTAACATTAGATTATGAATTTTATCAGTCTCAGAGAATAAAGGAGAGATTGATTCCAATAATCTAGCTAAATTCCAACCAGCTATATTTGGTTGTTGACCAAACCGATATCTAGATGTTGACAAATCAGTAATATTTGGAGTCCAATTATGATCATAATTCTCAATCCAACCATATGGCCCATAATCGATAGTTATACCATGTATTGACATGTTATCAGTATTCATCACTCCATGGACAAAGCCAACTCTCATCCAATGAATTACCATACGAGCAGTACTTTCAACAACCTCTCTTAACCAATCAATAAGTAATTGGTCTCCACTTGATTTAAGATGACCAAAATGAGTTTTTATTGTATAATTTACTAGTTTTTTAAGAGAATTCATGTCCCCCCTCAAAGCATGTATCTGAAATGATCCAAAGCGTATGAAGCTTGGAGCAACTCTGCATATGACCGCACCTGGTTCATAAGAAGGGTTACCATCATAAAGAATGTCTCGGAGTATTTTTTCACCAGTTATACACAAAGAGAGTGCACGAGTTGTTGGGATTCCTAAATGATGCATTGCCTCACTACAAAGAAACTCTCTGATAGAGGATCTTAAAACAGCTTTTCCATCTGCAAAACGAGAATAGGGAGTCGTTCCAGAACCTTTTAGTTGTAATTCTAATTTTCCTGATTCGGACATAACTTCTCCCAAAGTTATCGCCCTACCGTCTCCTAATTGACCTGCCCATGATCCAAATTGGTGTCCGCCATAACATTGAGAATATGGCTTCATACCTGAACACAATACATTGCCGGATAAAATTTTACTTTCTTTCTCATCAATTTTTAATATACTTGCCATTTCATCTGACCAAATAATCATTTCTGGACTTGGGACAATTGAGGGAGTGGTTTTTGACCAACAAGCATTGAAAACCTTTCGAGGGTAATTTTCTTCAATATTATCGCCTGGTGTTTTGGAAATAAAATCTGAAGACCAGTGGAGGTCGCGAATACCCGTCATGTAATTTTGGTAGATAATACGCACTTTAACATTGGTAATTAATTACAATGTTTTTAGTTGACGTGCCCCTGCTCCTCCATAGCCATTCCAATCATCAGGAGAATTACCAAGAATAGCATTTATTTCAATTATATTTTCATCATTTAGTTTTTCTGCTACAGCTATACAACCTAAATTTTCTTCCATTTGTTCTGGTTTAGTTGCGCCAAGAAGAATTGTACTGACATTGGGATTTTTTAGGCACCATGCTAATGCTAATTGTGCAGTAGTGCACCCAAATTTTGATGCTGCATAATCAGTTAATTTTCTTACTATTTCAACTTCGCCGATTGCCTTTCTTCGTTCTAAATCTTCAATTAACCATTCATATCCTTTCTGAGTTGGACGCGAATCTTCCGGTATTCCATCATTGTACTTTCCAGTTAGAAAACCCGATCTCAGAGGAGACCATATCGTAGCACCATAATTATATGGAGGTTGGAAAAGAGGGAAGTATTCTTCTTCAAATCGCTGCCTATGCAACATATTATACTGAGGTTGTTCATACATTGGCGGCTCTAGGCCTTCGGATTTGGCAAACCATATAGCTTCCATAATTTGTGCTGCAGACCATTCAGATGTACCCCACGAGGTTGCCCATCCATTCCGAACTGCATCAGTCATAGCCCGGACTATAGTTGAAGTAGGAGTAAAGGGATCTGGTCTATGGCAAAATACCATATCAACATAATCAAGTTGAAGTCTATCAAGACTTGCATCAAGGCCTTCTAAGATATGTTTACGAGATAGTCCGGATTCATTTACTCCTTCTCCGCCCCAAAATATTTTTGTAGTTATAATTAGCTCCGAACGGCGCCATTTTTGGGGATCATTTTCTTGGAGTTCAGACAACGCGATACCAAAAAGACGTTCTGCTTCTCCATTTGGGTTACCATATGCTTCGGCGTGATCAAAACAATTTACACCTGCATCCCTAGCAATTGTCATGCATTTTTTTGCCATTTCGACGCCTTCATTCTCCATTAACCTATCTTTTACTCCATAAGTTGCCCAAAATCCGTAAGAAAGTACAGAAACCTGCAAACCTGTATTTCCCATCATTCTGTAGTACATACTCTCACTCGGCATAACATTCTTACTCTACTAGGTGGTTTCAAGATTGCGGTAAAAAAAACAGAAATAAATAAGAAAGTGTTATCATGTTTTGAACCTTGAGCATCTATATGGATGCCGGGTTGATTCTCTCAAAGGCGAAAAAAATTCAATCATGGGTTATTGAAAAAAGACGAGAAATTCATCGACATCCAGAACTAATGTATGAAGAATTTGTGACCAGTAAATTAGTTCAAGATACCCTGAAAGGACTAAGTATTCCCTTTCAAAATGACATCGCAATAACTGGCGTCATTGGCACAATAGGTAATGGTAATGGCCCCTGCATCGCGCTCAGAGCAGATATGGATGCATTACCAATTCATGAAGAAGTGGATGTAGAGTTCAGAAGTAAAATTGATGGTAAAATGCATGCATGCGGACACGATTGCCATACTGCAATGTTACTTGGAGCAGCCCGTATATTAAAAGAAAATGAAGAGAATATTCAAGGTACAATTAAACTTATTTTCCAGCCTGCAGAAGAAGGAGGAGCTGGAGGTAAAATGATGAGAGACGAAGGAGTATTAGAAAATCCAGATGTTCAACAGATATTTGGATTACATGTAGCAGGACAATTACCAACTGGAATGTTAGCTTCTAGAGAAGGTACTTTATTAGCTGCAGCAGGATCCTTGAAAATAGTAGTAAAAGGCAATGGAGGTCATGCTGCAGCACCTCATAATACGATAGATCCTGTCATTACTGGATCAAAAATAGTAGTGGAGTTGCAAACAATAATCTCTCGTGAATTAAATCCACTTGAATCAGGAGTAATTAGTGTGACTATGATGAAGGCAGGAGATGCACGAAATGTAATTCCCTCAACTATGGAATTAGAGGGGACGATACGATCTTTAACATTAGAAGGACTAATGAATTTACAAACAAGAGTTAAAGAAATATCAGAGTTGGTTGCGAAGGCAAATCGTTGCGAAGCAGAAGTTACATTTCCAGGCCATGATTATCCCCCTACTGTAAATTCTAGTGTATGCTGGGAATTAGGAAAAATTGCAGGAAAGGACATTCTTGGAGAGAATAAAGTGATTGAAATGCCCCCCATAATGGGAGGAGAAGATTTTGCTTACTATACTCAGAAAGTACCTGGTTGTTTTGCTTTCCTAGGAGTAAGTAACCCTGAAATAAACGCAACATATGATGTCCATCACCCTATGTTCAAAGTTGATGAAGAAGCCCTGCCCCTAGGAACTGCTATTCATGTTAATTTCGCACTGAAATCTTTAGAATCACTAAGATGACGTATAGACGTAATTTTTAATATGAAGAATATGAAATATAATAATAAGGTATGAGATAATGGAAATTGGGATTGATAGTTTTGCTGCTTTAGAAAGAGGGAATGTAAAAAGTTCACCTGAAAATAGTACTAAGTCTTTATCTCAATTACTAGATAGGATAGTGCAAGCAGACAAAATGGGATTAGATATTTTTGGAATTGGTGAACATTATAGGAAAGAGTTTTTGGATTCAGCCCCTCCAGTCATACTTTCTGCAGCTGCTGCTCGAACTAATAAAATTCGTTTGACTAGTGCTGTTACCGTCTTGAGTGCTGCTGATCCGGTCAGGGTATTCCAAAATTATGCGACACTTGATTTGATATCAGGAGGGCGTGCAGAAATGGTTGTTGGACGTGGCTCATTTACGGAATCTTTTCCTTTATTTGGATTAAATATTCAAGAATATGATGAAATATTTTCTGAAAAATTAGATCTATTACTTTCAATTAGAGATAATGAAACAATAAATTGGTCTGGAAAGTACAGACCGCCATTGAGAAATCAAACAGTTTATCCTAGACCTTTACAAAATCCATTACCAATATGGCTTGGAGTTGGGGGGACTCCTCAATCATTTGTTCGGGCAGGCTTACTTGGCTTACCTTTGATGATTGCAATTATTGGAGGGGAAACTCATAGATTTAGGCCATTAGTTGACCTCTACAGGGAAGCAGGAGAAAGAGCCGGACATTCTCCGGATAAACTTAAAGTTGGGATACATTCATTAGGATATGTTGCAAATGATGCTCAAAATGCCAGAGATATTTATTTTCCTGGTTATGCTGAGACATTTACACGAATTGGAAAGGAAAGAGGATGGCCCCCCGTTACTCGTAATAGATTCGATGAACAAACTGGGCCCTTGGGCGCATACGTGATTGGTGATGCCGAAGAAGTAGCTGAAAAAATAATTAGGCATAGTGAATCCCTAGGCGGAATATCCAGATTTTCTTTTCAAATGGATAATGCAAAATTATCGCATACACAATTAATGGACTCTATTGAAATAATAGGTAAAGAAGTCTCTCCAATTGTTAATAATTCGGTCACTAACTAATAATAAATTAAAGGTAAATATACGAATAGTGAAATAGGCAATAATAAACTTAGAATTGGAATTGCTAGCAAACCTATCAAAAACCATCTGAGGCCAGATTGAGTAAGCCCCGGATAATTCCTAGAATCCAAACCAATTGCCAAATTAACCAAGATGCAGTAAATAATATTCCCCGAATAAATTCTTCATTGAACACAGATGCACTGAACATGCATGCCATTGAAATAATAGAAGTCGAAAAGAGAATGAGAAAAAAACCTATAAAAAACCACACTGGATTAGATAACCTTTGACCTATGGGAATTTATCATTCATTTTCGGTAGTTGTTCCTTCATATGATGAAATAGGAATTAGAGAACTAATAAGAGTTGAGAGGGGTTTTTTCGAAACATAAACTGATGATTCTTGGATAATTGATTAAGGAGGTTTGCCGCCATGAAATGATTGACTTTTCAATGAATTATTATGTTTTCCAATTCTAATGTCCCTTATTTGTGCCATATTTAATTAAGATATTATTCTTTCCTCGTTAATAATAAATATTCCTTGGGGGTACTGTTTTTAGTCAAGTACGGTAAAGCACAATAATGGAAGAGGGTGTGTGGGATATGAAACATATTCCATTCCTTATGCCCAATAGGAGATGTACACTGAGGCAAAATTGGATAAATTTGACATTTATGCATTGGGAAGTTGATCCAAAAAAAATTAAAAAATATATTCCTGAAGATTTGGAATTAGACTTATTCAAAGGTAAAGCATATGTTGGAACAATTCCTTTTATCATGGAAAAAGTTAGACCATATTATTTACCACCTCTGCCAGGGATTTCTACGTTTGCAGAATTCAACATTAGAACTTATGTCAAGAAAAATGGCAAAGGAGGTGTGCTTTTTCTAACTTTAGATGCACAAAGCCATATTACGTGTCTATTTGCACCTCGGGCATATGGCCTACCTTATGTTTATTCAAAGTCAAAAGTTAAGGTAACAAATGAAGACGGGTATTACTGGCATTCTAAGCGTAAAAGTAATGGAATAGAACTACGAGGTGCATCATTTGCAAAGGGAGGATTGCGTAATGCGGAAAAGGGTACGTTGGAAGAATTTTTATTTGAAAGATATTGCCTATATGTTAGACATAAAGGAGAAACAAAAATAGCCCATACTCAGCATGCCCCATGGTACTTTCAAGACGGGGAGGCTAAAATTGAAACAAACACATTGACAGAATTTTATGAATTGGGAATTAAAAACCCACTTAAAGCTGAATTTGTACATGTAACAAAGGGAGTGAAGGTTAAAACATGGAGTTTAGAGAAAACATAAGGAAGTAACGTTGATGAAAGAACGAGATATTTTATTGATGGATGGCGATTGTGGATTATGCTCCCATGTGGCAAATTTTATGTATCCTCGTTTAGCCAATAAAGGTTCATTGCAGTTCTTATCAAATTCAAGCAAAGAAGGTAGAAAAATAATTTCTAAACTTTCCAAACAGTATCAAATTACAGACACAGTGTATCTAATTAGAAATGGTAAATGTCATATTAAATCAGGGGCTGCAGTTAGATGTTTACTCTATATGAGATGGCATTATAAGATATTTTTTCCATTATTTTGGCTTTATCCTTTGCCACTCAGAGACATAAAATATAGTATTTTAGCAAGATATCGCCATTACTTCTTCAAAAGGCCGGCTTATTGTATTTTTCCAGATTAAAAAAATATTTATTTAGAATATTTTTAACAAATTTGAGAATATTTTTTCAGTTGCCCCTGAGGATCTTGCTGCTAATCTGCGAACTATTAATTCAGGAGTAGATCTGGCAATATGATTTCTCTTAGGAGTCCTGTCAACTATTAAGTCCATATTTTCATCTAAGCCTTGCGCTTCAATGCCGTCTATTCTAACTACATTACCCATTATTTTACTTATTGAAGGGCCAATATGAGTAACAAGTAAAATATTCGTGTCGGGATTATTATTAGATTCTGAAAGTAGACCTCCTAAGATAAGTGCTGCTGAGCCCGGTTCCGTAATTGCCTCTAATTCATCAGCAAGAATAATTTTTCTTTCATTTGAAACTAATATCTCAGCTAATCGGCGAAGAGTTCTTTCAAGAGCCCCTGCAGATTGAGTCCCAGATACTTTGGCCAACATGTGTATTTCATCCAATAATCCAACTTTAGCTTCTGAAGCAGGAATTGGCAATCCACAATGAGTTAGAATGGTAATTATCCCTAGAGTCTCTAATAATGTTGTTTTACCTCCTGAATTAGCCCCAGAAAGTAAAGCAATTCTATCCCTATCGCCTTCAATAGAAACTTGTCCAAAACCATATGTGATTGGATCGGGAGTACAATCTAGAAGGAGATGTCTTGCGTCTCGGACCCATATCCCTGGGTGTTCACGATTAATATCTGGCATTGAACATTTGTTATCAATTGCCCATAATCCAATTCCCAGCCACATATCTATCTCGATACAATGAGATATTGCCATATTGGATAAATTGATAATTTTCTGCGTTGCACTTGCGAGTGTGATCTCACCCTCACTTCGTTCGATCATTATTTTCGAATCTATCTTATTTTCCATGTCCTCTAATACGTCTCGATTGATTACACATGGGTAATCATTTGAATAGATTTCAAAAGGTATATTTATTTGTGCTTTTTCTAAATATCTTTCTAATCTATTCCTACCTGCGTCTAGAGATTGTTCTATGGAATCGGCCACTGCTCCTTTAAGCCTCACCTCAAGACTGGAAATATCTGAATAAAAAGAAAGTACTTCGTTTCCTTCAAATGAGAGTGATGTATCTGAAGTACTAGAAACAATAGAGTCATTAATCGCACCTTCGATAGATTTTACTTCCCCCCAAAAACCATCACTAATTTTTTCTAGGTCCTCAAGCTGACTGGAATCATTTTTCATAGATTCTAATATTAAAGGAATACCGTCCAAACCATCTAATGCATCTACTATTTTTTCGCCAATATAGTTTATTGGCCATTGAATATCTGCGAGGTCTGAAAGAATAGACAGATTTAGGTAATTAGAATTAAGCCATTCTAGAGGAATTTCTGGCACCATAGAATATATTGGGTCATCTGATTTTGAGATGACCCAACCAGGAGGTATAATCGAAGGAGGATTTTGGCCAATCCAAGTTACTTTGGGGAGTCCTAAATAATCCTTCCATGTTTCCTCTGAAGATCTGACTAAAACCCTGCATCTTCTACTTACATGATTTAAATTATCTAAAATAGAAGGATTTGGAATTACTATTACTCTATCTAAACGAGTATTAGTTTGAATTGTTTGGGCTAAATTACCTATTGATTTAATCCAAAATTGCAATAAATCTGGAGAATCAGTAATGAAACGAATTGATTCTTCTGACCAATTTTGTCTTTCCTTAATTATATCAAAATTATTCCTATTTAGAGAGGAAAGTATTGCAAGCCGCTCTTTACCCGCATTAGTTTTAACATAAGTAGAAATTTGTTGAATTAATTCTTTATGGAGTTTGCGACTTTCTTCTGTACAAGTTATTTCTTTTAAATTTCCATTTTTTGCATTAATTAATTTTACTGCCCTTTGAGGTGATATTCCCTCTATACTAGACAGTGTATTTACATCACCTTCATCCAAAATTCTTTCAACTTCTGATTCAGAACCAAGCATTTCAATTAATTTATTTGCAAGAGAATCCCCCACTCCAGGTAATTCAGTTAATCTCAACATAATTCCCATCGGAGTTTGGAGGTAATTAAGGAAAGCGGTAACAAATTAACAAAGGTATACTAATTAGAGGGTTAATTGAAAATACAACATTAAGATAAGGCTTTGAAAATATAAAATATTCCACTAACAATAATTCCTGCCATTACTAAATTATGAACATAAGAATTTTTCATTGAATGTAGCCATTTTTTACCTAGTTGTATCCCGAGTAATGCTGCAATAACTAGAATTATTGTTAATTTCAGATGTATGATTATGTCATCATGTCTAAAAAATAAATACACAGGTATTCTTGAGACGTCGACACATAGAGCCAATACACTCGCCGTTGCAGCAAATTTCATCTTATCATTTAACCTTCTCGTAAGAAACATTGCGCGCAGTGCCCCTTGATGCCCCGAAATTCCGCCCATGAAGCCTGAGCCGAATCCACCGATCTTATCATTTGCCTCTGGAATCCTATATCTTGTCCAAGATTCGCTAATTGACGCCAATGGCAGAATTACCAAGAAAATGCCAATAGTTAGTAAGAGTGGTTTTTGAGGGACATTGTTCTGTAATAACGCACCTAAAATTGAACCTACAACTAACCAGAATCCATAATGCCTTATTGCCGAGTAGTCGACATGATCTCGCAAAGAAATGTATTTTCCTGCATTATGTGCGCCGTGTACCACTGCTACAACTGCAATTGCCTCATGGGGGCCCATCATTAGAAGCACTACTGGAGTCAATACTGTAGATAATCCAAAACCTGCAGGGACAGTCAAGGCTGCAGCAAAAAAAGCTCCAAAAAAGGCTATAACTATTGTGTCCACACCATAATGGAGCATTAATCATGAAATTAAATTTTCCATGATAAGATGATATTCCAATATGGATTAACAAATTAGTGTCTCAGAAAAATCCATCTCATCATCCTAATAAAATTTAATTAATTGTAATAGTAAGGATATATATCGGCCGTCTCATCTTATACATCTTTTCCAATAAATAGTTTGACGCTATCTAATATGTAATCTAGGTGTCAAGAAATCCATCTAATTAATATAAAGGTATTCATTTCATTTGGACTCTCCCCTAATTCTCCCTTTGATAGCTCATAAAATCGTGAAAAAGAATGAATAAGTATAGACAATCCTTCATAGGAGATACATTATCAGACCCATACATGGTAGAAGACATGAGAGTTGATTATAGAGATGGAGGTAGGATAGAAATTCCTGATAAAAATAAACCACTTCAAGTGTTGTTAAACTGGATTGAAGAAGCCAGAAGAAATGAACTGATTGAAGCTAATGCTATGTGTATTAGCACAATAGGAAAAAATGGTTATCCAAAAAGTAGAATGGTGCTAATTAAACATATTAATAACTTTGAAATTGGATTTTTCACAAACTTAGACAGTGATAAGGCAAATGAAATAAATGAAGATGGGCGTGTATCAGGAGTTATTTTTTGGCCCAAATTGGAAAGACAAGTTAGAATAACTGGAAGGGCTGTTTTAATAAATAGGGATGCAGTATTGAAATATCACTTATCTAGGCCTAGGTCAAGCCAAATAGCAGCATATACATCTTCTCAGAGTCGCCCCTTGGAATCATTGGAACACTTGTTAAAAGAATTTGAAGAAACAGAAAACAGATTTCAAAATAAAGATATTCCACTTCCAAAACATTGGGGAGGTTACGTCATAAATATCGAATCAATAGAGTACTGGTCAGGTAGACCAAGCAGGCTACATGAAAGAGTAAAACTAGAGTTAATAGATAAAAGGTGGTTTGAAAGAAGATTGTATCCTTGAGCTAATGTAGTTTAATTTTCAAGAAGTACTTCTATTTCTTTGGATGCTAAAATCAGAGTGGGAGCCCAAAGGCCTACAAAAATTCCTAAATCGTGGTCCCCAATAATGAAATATACATATAACGATCCTACTACTGATAACATACTTGCCATAAATCCAATTTTTGATATTTGTCCACTCATTTTTAACCACCTATTGGCACGCTTGCTGCTTGCTACCTAATAGTGTTATGCTTATTGCCATTAAAAAGTTATTATTTGGGAAAGTGATTATTTATCTAATAGACAGCATCGAGATATATGGAAGAATTGTATGCCCTAAGCGATGAAGTCATAAATAAGATGTTAAGAATTCCAGAATTGTATGACTTACCTGTCAATGAATTAAAAGATGTTTCTTTAGGTAAGTTACGTAAAAATAACAAAACCATGTTGGGCTGTTGTAGATTTAAAAAAAATAGTAGATGGATTAGAAAAAATATGAAAGGTGAAATAATCGACAAAGGAAAGGATTTTTGGCCATATCCTGATACTCTTGGTCCTAGCGATGTAAGAAAAATAGATATTCATCCAGATTTATTGGAAGCTAAATGGTTTCGTTTAGCAGCAAGTGTCCTTTACCACGAGTATTTACATGCACTGGGATTTAGACATTGCCCAACTTTCAGAAAATTGGAAGCATTGTGGCCAGATAAGGAGGCCATATTAGGCACTCGCAGAGTAAAATTAAAATCTCTGATGTATAATTCTTGGATCAATAGAAGATCGAGTAATCAATAATAAAAAATATGTTTTTATTTCAATTATGAAATATATTATTGTTCATATCAGATTAGCCCATTGGAGAAAAAATTAACTAAATTTCCCTTGTATTCTTCAGATTCGCCCCATATGGCATCAACATGACCTCTATTTGGAACATACCAAGTAGTAACGTTACCTCCTACTTCATCCATTTTCTCTTCAAAATTTTGAGAATGGAATATAGATACGCGGGTATCTTCGATACCATGAGTTAGAAAGACGGGCCTGGAGCCTGCATTTAATGCGGCTTCCATTGGAGACCGTGCATCTAATTCTACACCTACTAACCAGCCACCAACAGTAACAGCCGGGCCAGCAAAAATCTGAGGATACCCTAGTCTACCTAATTCATTCTTAACCAGTAAAGGAAAATCCAGAACAGCACTATCCAACCACATCGCACCAATTCCTGTCTCCTCTGCAAATGCTATCGCCGCCCCCCCTCCGGCTGAAAAAGCAGTCATGCCAATCTCCCCAGGACGGTATCCCTTTTCAGAAATTAACCAATCATATGCACCCAATAAGTCAATATATTCTATTTGCCCTACTGCAAAATAATCATCAACAACATCACTTTCTCCATAATTTCTAAGATCGAATGAAAGCGTATTTATTCCGCCTTCTGAAAGGAAGGATTGCATCAGTAACATTTCTGGTTTACACTTACCATTGGCTGGCATGCCGTGTGTTTGGATTACTACTGGTGCAGTAGAATCAACCTCTACATACCATCCTTTTAGAGTGATGTCAGGATCTCCACGAGGATTAAAGGTAATATTTTGATATGAAGGCATTTGTAAATTGGAAACATCAAAATTTTTACGAATAGATATCCTCTCTAGAGAGTCATTATATGGCTCAAAGCTCCTCCACTCATCATGTGTTGTCCAATCATCTGGAGTGTTGTTTGCCCAAATTCCGCACCCTGGATTGACAGATAATGATGCTGATGCCACCGCATATCCAATGCCGACATATGAGGTTGAAAATATAATAATGGAAGTCACTACTAAAGCAATAACTTGAGTAGTTGATAAATTATTTATTGGGAGTAATTTATTTTTTAAATTAACTAGCTTAAATCCGGCCATATATAGATTGGGCAGAACTTAGACAAATTAAATCTTCTCAAAATTTAATTTAAAATCATTCCCATGGATTTATTCTTATTACGTGATTAAGCATAATTTTTGTCGAACCGTCCGATTTAGCATTATCGCCGGCTTTTATTAACATTCTTCTGAGCCAACCCAACATCATTAAACTCTTTGCTCTCTCAAAATTCAACTTAATTTCTGATGTTTTTCCAGAACGTATATTGCTCTGAAAGTCTTCTTGTAAATCGGCTGCGTGATCATAATAAACTAATAATAAGTCTTCTAATGCTTCTTCGTCAATTTTCATACCAGCAAGGTTTTTTGCCATTGATCTAATGCCTGAAGAAGTTAGGACAACCCCGACAATAGTGTTATCTAAATTTGTTTTTGAATCATTGTGATCATTATCGGAAATTATATTTCTATCTTTTTGTGCATCATTATGAATTCCTCCGAAGGAATTCAATGCAGTTTCCAAATGCCTGTTTTTTATTGTATTCATTTTGTCTGCATCAGCGGAATCTGATGCTGCCAATAATATTCTCAAGAGGTAGGATTCGAGATTTTCATTGACGGCAACAACGGCGGCACTGCCTACTGAATCTAATGATTTCACTGCCCCTATCATTAAACCTCTTGTCCTATTAAATCCGAGCCTAGTCCTATTTGGATCACCGAGCGTCTTACGTTGAGGCTCCAAAGATAAAGTAACATCCTCCATTTCTGAAGTAAGGCGTTGTAGTTCGGTAACAAGTAATTCCACTAATTTGGATTTAACATCTCCCGATATACGCTTTTCAATACCCACTCCGCTAGCCACGTCGCCAATATGAGAAGTTGCCCAAGGCTTTGCCATATAGCATGGAAGAGAATATCTTACTTGAATTATCTTGCTATCAACCATTAATAAAAAATTTACTTAACAGTGCGAGAGCGCATTATAGATGCCAAAAACAAAATTATAAAAGTAGAAGGAAGTAGGAAATTAGGCATAGAATTGACTGGTTTATTTTCTTCTTTTTCTTCTTCTTCTTCTTCAATTTCAATAACAATTGGCGTAACGACAATAGTGCCTTCCATGCCCATTTGTTCATGAGGTTCGCAAATATAGGCGTAAGTTCCATTACTTCCAATTGGAAATTCAAAGGTAAAATCTATACTGGTCTCAGGGTTACCTGAATCAAAAAAACCATTTTCTTCTACAGCATTATGAGCTAGAATTTCATCGCTCCAAAAGAACCGTACAGACTGTCCTTCTTCTATAGTGACTTCTGAAGGCGTAAATCTGAAATTAGTGCTATCTACTGTTATTACTATAGTTTCAGAATTTTCATTTAATGCGATATAATTGCCTGAAACTCCATAAACATACATATTAGGAGTCAATAAAGAAAATAAAATAAGCATCAATAATGACTTACGCATATATTTGTCAACTACGCCATAGGATATCAAATAATGTTTTTTTTATAAATTAGAAATATTGAAATGGTTATCTAAAATATCAATAATCTTATCGCAGTTCTTGTTAACATCGAATAATGTATTATCAGAGGTATATATTAACAAAGACTCACCTGTTGTTGGTTGATCTGTTGGCTTCTGATAAGCACAGATTGTGTCAGTATTTATTCTAGTAGGCCCTACTTCAGTTTCAACTAATATCCACATGTTCATGAAGCCGTGCCGAATAAAATTTGCTTTTAATGATTTGCATATTAAGGGCAATGAATATAATATGAGTATTCACGTTTTTAAATATTGAGATATAGTAACCATAGCCACATCATTAGAATAATTAAACATGATATAATAAATACACGTGCTCGCCATAATAAGCGATTATTGGTCAATGATACATGAGCATGAATGCACCTTAAAAAGACATATAATATAGCCATAAACAAGATTAATTGGTCAACTGTGTTAAGAGAAATTGCAAGAATGCCGGCTACAAAAAAAAACAATGGGGATTCAAATAGATTTACCAAATGTTGATCTGCTTGAAGTACGTAACGTGGAGGTTTTTCACCTTCAAATGTCTTAAAATATCTCCAGTTGAAGCCGTCTTTTACTGCCCTATCACGCCTCAAGCGTGCTATAGTTCCAACAAAAAGCGTAAGTAAGACCTGAGCAAACAATGGAATTAGCATTAATTCTCTATTCATAACATTACTACTGGCTTTAGATATATAATTATAAACGTAGAAAAGGTAAAATACGGATATTCCTGAGATGTTGATATGGTACAGGATGTCGAAGGGATAATAGTAGTAAACACAGAGACCATACCAGGTAAACTAATCACAGAAAGTTTTGGAGTTGTTAGTGGATCGACAGTTCGAGCAAAGCATATTGGAAGAGACATTACCCAAGGTTTTAAGAATATAATTGGAGGGGAATTGCACAAATATACAGAATTATTGGAAGAATCTCGCACAGAAGCTTTGAGCAGAATGGTATCAGACGCAATAGCAAGAGGTGCAAACGCAGTTGTAAATGTCAGGTTTGCAACTTCAGCAATCACCCCTGGTGCTGCAGAATTATTTGCTTACGGGACCGCAGTTAAAATTGAATAATAACATTGGTGATAATAATGCCTACGCATAATTTTCAAATCAGGAATCCAGTGACAATATTACTCACAATTTTTATCATAGTTTTGAGTTTAGATCCTGTTTCAGCTCAGTCCAGTAACGCTTCTGTCAATATAGGCGAATTAATAGGAATACTTCTGCTAATCTTCGGAGTATTGGGAGTCATATGGGGATTAATTTGGATGTTTGCTTATCCTATTTTTCTTCTTTATGCTTTAATTTTTAGTGGTAAAAACCTTGATAATATGATCTTAAAAACTGTAGAGAGAGAAAGGGCGATAATATCAAAATTTGGAAAGGATATTTTATCAAATATTGATGGTGGTTTTCGTAAAGATGTTATCTCCTCAGGGATAGTTTGGGCAGGGGCAGTTTATGGGCCCAGTCATTGGCATCAATTACTTGGCAAATTATATAATTGGTTCGGGGGATCCATAGATATTTTTCAAAAGGTTATATCTGCAGGAAGGGCTGAATCAATGCAAAGATTGAGGGAAATAGCAATTGAAGAAGGTTGGGATGAAGTGATAAATGTAAGAATTGACACATCCCCTATGGCACCAGCTGCAGGCCGCAAGGGAATAAAGGCTGTAGAGGTTTTTGCTTATGGCACTGGAATCAAATATAGTTGACATGCTTAATAGCAGTTTTCAAAACATATGCGCCTCACGACCATACGTCTGACACAGCCCTTCCATAGGATTTGGAGTCGGAGGTAATCTCAATGCAAAATCCAATTACCCGTATAGAGCCACAACTTGCATCCAGATTAGCGAAGCAAAGTTATCACCTTGTAGGAGAACACGGAGGAGTGAAGGTATGTCATTGGACAAAGCAGAGTTTAATTGCCGATAGATCATGTTACAAAGGTACGTTCTATGGAATTCAAAGTCATGGATGTATGCAAATGGCGCCAAATGTAGATACATGTAACCTTGCCTGTACTTATTGTTGGAGGGAGCCTCATTCCGACACTCTGAATAAGATTGATGATGATCCTTATGATTTGTTTTTACAATCCGTGCGTGCCCATCGTAGATTGATTACTGGATTTGGAGGGCACCCCAGTGTACCAAGAGAAAAATGGATTGATGCACAAGATCCTAAGCATGTTGCCATATCCCTTAATGGTGAGCCGACCCTCTATTCAAGACTAAGTGAATTTTTAGAAATTTGTCACCAACATGGGGTTTCGACATTTTTAGTTACAAATGGAAGTTTGCCAAAAGTAATTGAAAAATTAGACACTTTGCCGACCCAGCTATATGTTAGTGTGGATGCACCTAATAAGGAAATCTTTGACCGTATATGTAAGCCAAAATTTGATACTAACGCATTTTATAAATTAGAACAAACTTTGGAGTTATTGCCCTCACTAGATACTAGGACAGTGTGTAGACACACACTCATAAAAGGTGAATCCCTAGGTCATCATGAAGAATATGCAAGACTTGATAACTTGGCTGATCCTATGTTTATTGAAGCAAAGGGCTATGTCCACGTAGGTAAAAGTCAAAATAATCATACAATAGAAAACATGCCCAATCATACCGAGGTTCTCGATTTTTCTAATAAGTTAGCATCATTAGTTGGACGAGAAGTTCTCTCAGATAGAAGTGAAAGTAGAGTTGCATTAATAGGAAAAGAAATGATTCCGATTACTCTACCAAAGAAAATACGAGATTTACCTAGTGACCTCGGAATTGCTAAACCTCAAAATTTTTCACTACCTCAGGTTTGATACTATGGGCAGCCGTCTAGTAAGTATATTTTTAGTTTCTATTTTTTCAATATCAACATTATCTGGATGTTTTGGGAATGAAAATAATACTAATGATATTGAGAATTATCGACATTGGTTACCTGATGTAGAGGATAGGTCAGATATGATTTACAAGGATGATGATGTTTTCAGTCGTGTCTCTATTAACGGGACATATGAAATTGATGAAGTAAGATCAATTTTTGTCCCCGTCCCTACAATAACTCTGACTGATGGGGGTGCGGGCATAACTGGAGATGCAGAAGTTCACCTTGGGTTATGGTTACCAATAATAGAAGGTTGTGATATGGAGAGTCAAGAACTTATAGATGAATGTCGAGTTCCAATAATTGCAGAAATAGGGCCATATTATAATGATGGAGATGTAGATGCGTTGACGCCAGCGGATAGATTAGGTAGATTCCTTATTGAAAATTTAGTTCCTCATGGATTTGGGATTGCACAGATATCAGTTTTTGGCACCGGAGAATCCAACCATTGCATGGACCTGATGGGATACGACGAACAAGAAGGAATTCATGCCGCAGTAGAATATCTAGGAAAATCTTCATTTTCAAATGGCGCAGTTGGAATAATTGGCAAGTCATACGATGGATCTACTCCATGGGAAGCAGCCGCAATGGGTTCAGAATATCTGAAAACTATAGTACCAATGTCAGGACTTATCGGCGCCCATGATTTAATGTGGAGAAATGGAAGTATGGAAGCAAGGGGCGCAATTATGCATAATGGGGTATATGGTAGCTTCGGCCTAGATGGTAATCTTGAAGATTCCCAAAATGCATGTGAAGGTTATTTAGAAGGATATTATGCTGGCCCTGCTGCTTACTTATCTGGAGATAACTTAGCATGGACTGGCAGTGATTATTGGAGGGAAAGGTCATTCCTTGATCGTGCTTTAGAGAATTATAATGGTTCAGTATATATCATACATGGGATGCAAGATTGGAATGTTGATCCTCATATGGCCTTTCCAACACATAATATTTTGATTAATGCTGGTTTTGAAGTGAAGGGTTTGTATGGTCAATGGGGGCATGACTATCCAGATAGAGAAGGTGGTCACTCTGGACTCTCAAGTGGCAGAGGTGCTGAAGCTTTTCCTCATACATTACGATGGGATTGGGCAGATGATTTACTAGAGTGGTTTGATTATTATCTTAAAAATGAAGGCCCTAAACCAAGGTTGATAGCAGAAATACAAGATAATATTGGCTCTTGGAGAGTTGAGACTTCATATCCTCCAGAAGATCAAGAATGGTTAAATTATGATATGAATTTTTGTACAGTAATATCAGGAGGAGAGACTGTTACCCCTACATCTTCTTTAATTATTGAATGCCCTAAATTTAATGAAGAGGTTCGGATAGTTGGTACGCCAATATTTCATGTGGAAGCGTCCATATCTCCCTTGTCAACAAGTGGCCACCTATTTGTAGAAATGGTCCAGTCAAGTAATGGCATGCATCTAGGGCATGCCGTCATGGATTTACGATTTTTCGATGGAGGGAAAGAGGGACAAGTTTTGAACCCAGGGCAAACAGTACTTGCAAAGATGGAATTTTTTGGAATGGATGTGATAATACCTGAAGGAGATGGAGTTCAACTCATAATAACACAAACCGGAGAAGATTATATTCCGAGTCCAGTGTCAACTTTGCCAGTTACTTTGGGATTGGGTGCATCAACAATTCTTGGCCTATCCACAGTCAATCGCGCATGTTCTGAACTTTTCCTACCGCCGATGCAACAACCATATCCACAATGCAATTAATTATACAATTTTTAGGGAAAGATTGAGTTAGGGATTGCATATTCCCCGATATGAATTGGCTTAATTTAATAGCGAAAGGAGTTTTTAGCGGAACCATAATTGTACTTGCAAGTGAAATAGCAAAAAGGTCAGCAATATTTGGTGCATTGATTGTATCAATACCAATAGTTAGCATAATGTCATTGACTTGGCTTTACAATGATACCAAAGATGTCATTGAGGTTGCAGATTTTGCGGAGAGTATACTATGGTTAGTTTTGCCTTCAACGTTACTGTTCATCCTACTTCCATATTTACTACGCAATGGATGGAGTTTTGAAAATTCTATGTTTATTGGAATATTGGCAACAGTTATTGCATATGCAATAGGAATTTATTTTGCTTCAAACTATGCAGGGATATCCTAATTATTATTTTTTAGCTGCTAAGGGTTGTCGCCACCCTTGGCCAAATGAGCGTTTTGATACACGTGGTGCGGGAGGCATTTGCCATCGTTTATGTTCGTTAGATTTCATTGTCTGAAGTATCCATGTTACTGTTTTTTCATCATATTCAGTGTTCACTATACCCCTCTCAATCCAATCTTCAAGTATAGCATCGAGAGACTCATAAGGAGGAAGAGAGTCTTCATCTTTTTGATTTGGCCTTAATTCGGCAGAAGGAGGTTTGACAATTGTAGATTTGGGGATTGGTGCTTCCTCGCCGTTTTCTTCTGCTTCTCTATTGATTAAATTTGCTATTCGGTATACTTCAGTTTTATACAGATCTCCAAGGGGAGCATACCCTCCACACATATCTCCATATAGAGTGCAATAGCCAATAGCTAATTCTGATTTATTACCTGTTGCTAAAGCCATTCCTCCGTATGCATTGGCATAGGCCATAACTGTTAATCCCCTCAAACGAGCCTGAATATTTTCCAAGTAAATAGGATCGACTCCGGGGTCATTGATAGGTATTAATTCCTTCAAATATTCTTCTGATGAAATTTGTAACTCACTGAGTTCTACTTGATGGTAATGGGCTCCAAGCGTATTCATCAATTCTTTGGCATCTTTTTTAGAATGTTTGCTTGAGTAGCGCATTGGCATGGAAATACCATGTACAGCGCCTGGTCCTAAGGCTCGACAAGCAATAGCAGCAGTTACGGCAGAATCAATGCCTCCACTGACTCCTAAAACTACCGATTTTATTCCTGACTTATGACAATAATCCCTTAATCCTGTAGTTATTGCCTCTAACAAATCTAAATCTTCATCTTTATTTTTAAAATTGTCATCAGATGGGGTTATTTTTGCTTCTTTAATAATTAGTCCATCATATTTCTTATAATTATCAAATTCTATTACTTTAGAAAGTTGTGGCTTATTCAAATCTACTAATAATATTGCCTCTTTCCATGCCGGAGCCTGCATAATATCTCCGTTTGGCCAAGAAATAGTTGATCTACCATCAAATATCAAGTCATCATTACCACCTATTTGATTACACATAAGATATGGATGTTTCAAGGATGCTGCTGCAGATTTAACTACATCTATTCTAACATTTTTTTTGTCTGCATGATAGGGTGAGGCCGATAGATTAACCGAATATGACAATTGTTTACTAATTTTAGATAATTGTTTGATTGGGTCAATGCCATAATCACTGGGTACATGGCCAGCATGCTGCCAAGCATCTTCGCAAATTGTAATTCCCAATTTAGAACAATCAGGGGCTTCAATCGTAGATAATTCCGTACCTTTATTGAAATACCTAGCCTCATCAAATACATCATAAGTTGGCAGAAGTTGTTTTCTATACAATTCTTTTATTTTACCATTACCTTCGCAATAAATGACTCCGTTTGAAGGTAATTTTTTTATTCCATCTGGATTTAATGGGCTTCCTATCAAAATTGGAATTGGAGAAATAATTCCTTTTATCGCTTCTATACATCTATTTACAAAATCTTTTTCTAGAAGTAAATCCCTAGGAGGATAGCCACAAATAGCCAATTCACTAGTTACAGCAATAGTCGCCCCCTGTGAAGCAGCAATAGTGGCCAAGCGAGATATTTCAATAGAGTTTTGATGAATATCCCCCACGACCGAGTTGTGCTGTAACAGCGCGACGACACTCATCAATTACTCAACATATGTTATGGCATTCAAGGCTACCGGAAATATAGATTAGAATATTAATTGAATTTTACTCTAGGTGCTTCCCTTACTGTCTTATCTGTTACTCTGAAAAATTCTTTTGAAGTAAGACCCATTAATCTAGCGATAATTATAGCAGGAATTGAGGCTATTGCAAAATTATAGTTCAGCACCATTTCATTATAGAATTCCCTACGATCTGCGATATTATCCTCCATTTTAGTTAAAGTATTCATGAATTTTAAATATTGACTGTCAGCTTTTAATTCAGGATATTGTTCTGCTACCGCCCTCAGAGACATTGTAGCTGCGGCCACCAACATATTAGAATCTCCAATTTTAGCCATGTTGGGATTACCTACAGAATTTGATGAATCATATGCCCCTCTTGCACTTGCAAATGATTCCCATATTTTTGATTCATGTGAAGTATACCCTTCCACAATACCTTGTAAATTTGGTATCAAATCAAATCTTTCTTGTAATAAAACATCAATTTGCCCCCAATCTTTGCCAACGGTCAACGCAAGACCAGTGAGACGATTATAGGTAGACCACGCCCACAATAAAATCATTAAACCGATTAATAATAAAAAACATAGTGATGCTCCAAACACTGCATATTCTATTTCTACCATATTCAACCGTAGCCAGTCATCACTATTGAATATTAACCTAAATTAAAGAACATTTAAGATAATAAAGTACATTACTAAAGAGCTAATGATAACTAAATTCATTCCCGGTATTAAGAGATACTCAAAATTACTTCTAGAGTTGCCCAATACTGCTATTTCACTACCTCTCTCCAGTCTAGAATTGGCCGTAGTACCATCTTTTCCTGTTACTTCAAGAAGTCTATTTTGGACATCGGAAACAAACTCTTCATCATTATCCCTTGGTTCAGCGAATCCTATTAAGTAGCATGGATCGCCGATTGTAAGTCCATGTAATATCCACTTATGTCTCAAAATTTTACCATTATTCCAACTTGCATATAATATTTCTCTGAATAGATCAAAATCATGAACATTGTGAGGGCATTCCCATTTTGTGATGTATTGCCCCAAATTCTGATCCTCAAATGTATTTGGTTGTATTAATACGCCACCTGTACCATCATGTAAAACATAAGGATGGTTTCCTGAGTCGCGATCAACTTGATGCCACTGACGTCGTTTTTCGATTCGCTCGCGGCCGTTTTTATCAGTTACCACGTGTTTTGTCTCAACAAGAATTTCATATGTCCATTTCCAAGAGATTAAGTCTTGGACAGCCCTAGATTTGTCTCTTCCCACATAAACAGTTGGTGGCTTAGTTACCCATTGCCTGACCTGACCAACCAGCTCAACCGAACCCACGGCCATGGACCTCACTAAAGAGGTTGGAGTTTCTAGAGTATCGCTAACTTTTCTACTTTTAATTAAAGACACTAATAACCAAATGAATGAAATTACTACTGGTAAAAATATCTGACCATATTTTAAGATTGTAAACTTAAATTTTGTAGCTTTTAAATCGTCATTATTTAGTTGCTTCCATTCTAAATACTCCAGAGTTGAGCCATTTGAAATAAATAAAATAATGAATGGAATTGAATTCAATATTAATAACATAGATATTAATCCGTAAGTGGATATTTCTGCAGGCTTGGGAGTCCCTATTTTTGTAGGATGTTCATCTAACACGCCTGATTCATCAGGGCGGTATCTATATGTCTTATTCCAGTGATTTGGACCAGGCGCAGCATAAACCCATCCTCTATCGTCAGAAGATGGTTGATGTATCCATTCCAATTTCCAAAAATTAGTTATTTCCTTGGAGTGTTCGGATCTAATTTGGTAATCACGAGGTTTGGTATTCCGCCTAATTTCTCGTAATCTTCTTTGTAGTTGCGTAGGTGCCGAACCAACTATTAATGCCCCACCCAATATTAAACAAATTAGTGGAGGAATTAGATTTTCGAATGTAAAATCCAATTTATTTGTAAATAACATATTATTGAATGTAAATATCTGAACTAAAAGTCCAACACAAAATATTATTATCCCCAATATCCAAATTACTTTACTCCAAAATTTTAATGGTACTGTGAAGTCTAAAAATCCTGCATCTAAATTAATTTTATTCGAAGTATTGTCCATATATAGCCCACAAATTTACCTAATATATTAGTATTTAAACTCTTGATTAATGACAAGCAACACCATATTTCTTCAATCTCCAATAATTATATGGCCACGGGGCTAAGAAGCCGACTACTAACAGTAATTAGAGCATTTCCACTTTCATGCGACACTAAAGCATCAACAATTCCATCTAAACTTAATAATGATTCGGTAACTCTACTTGAACAACCAGTGCAAGTCATTCCTTGGACTGTGATAGTTGTAGTTTCGATCATATGACTTGGTAAAAGTCATCCTTATTGAATACTACTAAAATAATTTATCACAGAAGAAAAGAGTATATTCAATACAATGAATTGTTCCGGATGGTTCAATGGTAGTACCTAACTCACTAGGAGAACTTGATCCAGTTGCACTTGAGAATTCTCTTATGTATATCTGGGATAATGAGAAGACTTTTGAAAAATCTATTGATATTCGCAGACAAAATAAGTCCCCTTTTACTTTCCTAGAAGGACCACCTACAGCAAACGGCAAGCCAGGGATTCATCATGTCTTATCACGACTATACAAGGACATGGTATGTCGATGGAAATCAATGGAAGGACATATAGTAGAACGCAAAGGAGGATGGGATACTCATGGACTTCCTGTAGAAATTGAAGTTCAAAAGAAACTGAATTTGATGTCAAATGAAGCGATTGAAGAATATGGGATGGAAAAATTTAATCAGAAATGTAAAGAGAGCGTTTGGGAATATGAGGAAAGTTGGCGAGAAATGACCGAAAGGATGGCTTTTTGGGTTGATATGGATAATCCATATGTTACATTACATGATGAATATATTGAATCCGCATGGTGGTCATTGAAGCAAATGCACGATAAAGGATTGTTATTTCGTGGCCACAAAGTATTACCTTATTGCCCTCAAACTGGAACTAGTTATTCAACTCATGAAGTTTCACAAGGATACAAAGAAGTTTCTGAGCCTGCAGTATTCATAAAATTCAAGCTTATTGATGATGATGTATCAATTCTTGCTTGGACAACGACGCCTTGGACTTTGCCTGGTAATGTTGGTTTGGCAGTTGGGCCGAATGTGACTTATTGCCGCATCAAAGTAACCTCTCCTCCTTCCGAATCTTGGGAAGGAAGAGGGGGTGCAGAAGTAGGAGAAGAAATTATATTAGCCAAAGATTTACTTGGTAATGTCTTAAGACATCACATGGAAATAATAGAAGAGTTTCCTGGATCTGATCTAGTTGGTAAATCCTACTCTCCAATATTTCCTGGCGCAATAGAAAGAGGGGATTCAATAACAGCTTGGACCATAGTGGCAGCTAATTTTGTAACAACCACTGATGGCACTGGAGTGGTGCATACTGCAGTTATGTATGGCGAAGATGACTATAATCTTGGGATGGAAATGGGGTTTCCTGCACAACATACAGTTGGAATGGATGGTAAATTTATCATTGGAACTCATAAGATATTAGATAATCGTTATGTAAAGGATTGTGATTCTGATATAATTGACCATCTAGAAAAAGAAGGTAGTCTATATCGTGAACACATATATACTCACGATTATCCACATTGTTGGCGAACTGATCACCCTCTACTTTACTATGCCATGGATAGTTGGTTTGTCCGCATGACAGCAGTAAAGGAAAAAATAATTCAACATAACTCAGAAGTAGAATGGGCCCCTGAATGGACTGGGTCAGGGAGAGTTGGAGAATGGTTACGTAATCTAAAGGATTGGGCGATAAGTAGAGAACGTTATTGGGGAACTCCGATACCAGTTTGGATTTGTGAAGATTGTGGACATGAACACTGCATTGGCAGTATAGAAGAAATGAATGCTTTGAAAACAGCAGATTCGCCAACTCCTAAAGAATTACACCGCCCGTATGTAGATGAAGTTAGATTAAATTGTTCCAGTTCAAATTGTAATGGAGAAATGATACGTGAACCGTATGTTATGGATTGTTGGTTTGATTCTGGTTGCGCGCCCTTCGCCCAATGGCACTATCCATTTGAAAATAAAGAAAAATTCACAGGCAGTTTTCCAGTAGACTACATATGTGAAGCAGTAGATCAAACAAGAGGGTGGTTTTACTCATTATTAGCAGTTTCAACTACGGTTTTTGATAGTATTGCATATAAAAGATGTTTGTCCCTTGGGCACATTTTAGATAATGAAGGAAAGAAAATGAGTAAATCTAAAGGTAATGTTGTTGACCCATGGGATCATTTTAACAAAGAAGGAGCAGATGCAATTAGGTGGTATATGGTGACTCAAAGTGCACCATGGAACCCGATGAATTTTGATCCAAATGGAGTCAGAGAAACATATGGAAAGATGTTCTTAACTCTATGGAATGTACATAAATTCCATTCTGATTATGCAGCATTAGATGGTTTTGATCCTGAGGATACAGGAGGATGGGTAGAGGTCTCAGCACGCAGACCTTTGGATAGATGGATTTTATCTAAAATAAGTCGAGTGGCTGAAGTTTTTAATGATAATTTCGCTTCATGGGAGTTTCATAAAGCAGGAAGAGATTTAGAGAGTTTTGTCGTTAATGACTTATCTAATTGGTATGTTCGAAGATCCCGTAGACGTTTATGGGATGAAATAGATAGTAATGATAAACGTGCATGTCAACATACTTTACATGAGGTTTTGATAGTAGTTTCACGCTTAATGGCACCAATCTCCCCTTTTATGGCAGATAAAATACATCGTGACCTTGCTGGCTCTTCTGTGCATTTAGCAGATTGGCCAGTTGGTTCAGAACTAGTAGATCGTGATTTACCTCCGCAAGATTATGGCCTTGAACAACAGATGGAATTGGTTAGAGATTTAGCTGAAGGCGGCCGTAGAATCAGAGTAGAATCAGGAAGAAGGCAGCGCCTTCCTTGCCGTAATGGATGGATTATTGGAGGGCCAGATATTTCTGATTTCCATGAAATCCTTTCCGAAGAGTTAAATGTTGAAAATTTGACTACCGAAGATGATTTGGATAAGTTTCAGAAAATAATTTTATTACCAAATAGAAAAATTCTAGGTGCGAAGTGTAGGTCGGATTTACCAGAAGTATTATCTCAATTGGAAACTGTAGATCCGGATTCATTCCTCTTAGAAGTGCAAGCAGGAATTGCTGCACTTGCTGGTTATGACATAATCATGGAAGATATAGAAATAAAAAGAATTGAAAAAGATGATTTTGCTGCTTCAACACTATCAAATGATGATTTAGGAGATGTCACATTGGTACTGGATATGAACACTGATTCAGATTTGCTTTCAAAGGGATTAGCAAGAGACATAATCAGAAGAATACAGTCAAAAAGAAAAGACATGAATTTAAATGTTGAGGCTATGATAAATCTATCAGTTTGGATCCAGGGGCTTACTCTTAATGATAATGATTGGACCCATATACAGAATGAAACAAGAACAGGTAAAGCAGCATTAAACGAAGGAGATATTCCAACTAATTCAGAAGAATTTAGCGTGGATGGTGTTACTATTTTCTTTAACACTACTTCATAACATCAGTGCAATTAGAAGGTTTGTGGTTAAAGAGATATCAAGACTTTATGGAATATATCATGCAAATGGTGGATTGGTCGGCGAATTAACTTATATTTTTGGAAAGTATAGGAAGGCTATGCATTGTTCTCTATGTGACATAACGCATGGAAAAATTTCTATTAAGGCTAGTTGGAATAAATTAACCAAGAAGCTTTTGGTGCCTTTTGATCTTCTTCATTTAAATGAGAGAACTGAAGATTTAGTATTAATTTCAGAAAATAAAACCCCTTGTATCATAGCCAAAATAGACGGAGAATTACAAATATTAATATCTTCTCAAGAATTGAATATTTGTAAAAAATCGATTGATAAATTTGAACAATTACTGGAAGAAAAATTAAAAGTAATTTGACATTATAATATTATAGAACTTCTCCACAAAATTTACAAAATTTTGCATTATGATCATGACCTTCTTTGGAACATGAAGGGCATGCTTGAGTACTTATTGGATCCATTCTTGCTAATTCAGTAGAAATTATTCCAGTTGGAACTATAATCAAACTATAGCCCATTATCATAATGAATATTGCTAATATTTTTCCCAATGGCGTAGATGGCACTGTATCTCCATAACCAGTGCTAGTAATCGTAGTTATGGACCAATATACACTTTGAGGAATTGATGTAAAACCATTCTTAGGGCCTTCCAATAAATACATTCCTGCACCGCTTATGAAACATAATACTAAGACAGTAGACAAGAATACTATAATTCTAGATTTTGATTGAGCAAGGGCCTTGGTGAGAACAAACGATTCATTCAAATATCGACTAAGTTTAAAAACCCTAAAAATCCTAAGAAGTCTTAAAGCCCGGATGCCAAGTAAACTTTGTATGCCTCCTAATCCAGTCAAAAGGGCTAAGTATGTTGGTAATATTGATACTAAATCAACTATTCCAAAAAATGATTTAATGTACTTAACGGGTTTTTTTACAGAAATTAATCTAAGAATATACTCAATTGAAAATAAAATAGTAAAAAACCATTCAACTATTATTAATTCGATATGGTATTTTGCATCTATTGAATCAACGCTTTCAAGAGATACTACTATTACAGACAATAAAATAGCAATTAAGAGTGCTATATCAAAGAATTTTCCATATGAGGTATCGGCTTCAAATATAGTTTCATGAATCTTTTCTCTATATGAATTTGGAGGGCGGAACGCAAATTCTTCAACCTCCATGTATGACCTAGGAGGGAGGCGGTCTAATATTTTACTAATATTTATCATGCAATTTGATAAATCTGTGGCAATAATAACTCTACGCCAAATAATGGATCCGGATCAGTAGAATCGTGATAAGCAATGAAAGAACCTCCATCTGGCAAAATACCCATACTGGCAAAATCAAACCTGATATCTGCACCAGCTCCTGAAGTAGAATCTAGGTCCCCTTGTCCAATGTAAGTTTTTGAATCAGGTATTAGACTTTGAGAGAAATCCCTGACATGCCATGCAACGTCGATATCAGGGCCATTGGCACTTTGATAACGTACATTTAGAACAAATAAATCGTGCACACCACTAGAATGAAATTCCCATTCTTCTATTCCACTTGCAAATCCAGATAAATCATAAGTATTATTTTCCCATGTCTCCCCTCCATCCCAAGACAAGGAATGCGTGACTATGTTATCTCCTCCTATGACACAATGTAATGCAGCTGAAGAGTCAAAGGCACAATACTCTGAAGGCAAAGAAGATCCATTTAGAGTAGTGGCAGACCACCAATTCAATGACGTATCCAAAAAGGCATCAGTACCATCAATAAAATAATTTGGAAAATATAATCCACCTGAAGGTACCGGGAAGGCTCGCATCTCTTTGTGGGGTTTGGTAAAATCCCATTCTGGCCCTAGTAAATTTGCAGTTAAATCAACTTCAATAATAGCTAGACTTCCATCCCTATCTGGAAAATTAAAATAATCATAATTTAAACCATCTGTAGAAATTTGCCCCCCTATATTTTGAACTTGGTGCCAAAAATTTGATATTACGATACTTGCATAGTCTCCATTTCCATATATCCCACCATTAATCGGGCCGATGACTTCTACTTGCCATGAACGATCATAGAAGGGCTCAGGAGTTCTATTAAAACACCAACTCCATTCTCCATTATTTGCATCATACAAAAATGCATAAAATTGATCAGCCCCACTTACGCTAGGATAAGGAAACCACCCCATCGAAATTAGGTCACCATTGGTAGCTTGAACGATGCTTCCTTCTCCAAGTCCTTCTTGACCAGGTACATTTGGCTTAGGTTCTAAACAACCTAATTGAGAGAATATTTCTGGAATATATTCTTGCCATGTATGGCCCCTATCTTCAGACCATGTAGGATATTCTCCTCCAAAATTAACTATCCAGCCTTCTTTAGTAGCGGCTAAATAATGCTCACAACAATTTCCTCCTTCTTCATTTCCAAAAACTGCCCAAGATGAATTTCCCCAAGTCTCGTTATTTGCTGGATGACCAACTACAAAATCCCTAGAATCCTGGTGGCTTTCAGGAGTTTCAATATACACAAAGTCATTGTCCCACGGTATTGAGTTTTTTTCCAAAGTATCTACTTCTCCCAAGCAACCTGCTAAAATCATACTTAATACTATCAAAAAAGCAATTGGTTTTCTGTCCATTGCCATTGCCCTCATATCCTACCCGACTATTGCCCCATTTATCGCACTTATCTATCTAAGTTTTAATTTTAACCTTGATCAGGGGCCTTTATAATAAATATATTTGAAAACTTATACCGTTAGGAGATTACGATGGGGACTCATGAATATATACAAGATCAACGCAACGATAATGTATGGATTTCAATAAATAAAGAATTATTTATGCGCCCTGATGCCAAAATATCAGTCTTAGATGCAGGATTTTTACTTGGTGACGGAATTTGGGAAGCTTTTCGACTTCATGAAGGAATATTAGTTTTCATAAACGACCATCTGAATCGTCTTTTCCATGGTGCAGAAAATATATCATTAGAAATTCCTTATTCTCGTGAAGAAATTATATCAGAAATAAAAAAGGTAATTGAAATGAATAAAATGTATAATGATGTTCATATTAGATTAATTATTACTCGCGGATTAAAGCCCACTCCCTACCAAGCCCCTTGGGTAATTTCTAGCCCTCCTACTATGGTAATTATACCTGAATATAAAAAGGCAAATATTGAGCGTAGTAAAAATGGTATTTCATTAGTTAAAGTTGATATCATTAGAGGTCCAAAAAATGCACAAGACCCCAGAATAAATAGTCTATCAAAACATAATTGTATAGCAGCATGTATAGATGCAAGAAATAAAGGAGGTGAGGAAGGACTTATGTTAGACCCAAATGGTAATGTAAGTACATGTAATTCAACCCACTTCTTTATGGTAAAAAATGGAGAAGTTTGGACCTCTAACGGAGACTTCTGCCTTAATGGGATAACTAGGCAGAAAATAATTGATATTTGCCATAGTAATAATATTTCTTGTCTTGAAAAGAATTTTACGGCTGATGAGGTTAAGGATGCAGATGAATTATTTGTCACAGGAACTTTTGCTGGATTAACTCCAGTGAATAAATATAATGGAAAAATTGTCAGTAATGGGTCTAGAGGGCCAATAGTAAAAAAATTACAGGAACTGTATGTTCAAATGATAGAGGATGAATGTAATGGCCAATAATAAGATCGCTATGTGGTCAGGGCCAAGAAATATTTCAACTGCATTGATGTATGCTTTTAATAGCCGTTCGGATACATTCTGTATTGATGAGCCACTGTATTCTTATTATTTATCTAATACAAAAATAACTCATCCCGGAAGACAAGAAATTATTGATAACTACGAATGGGACATAAATAAACTAATAGACAAAATTTGTGGAGATATTCCAAATGAAAAAAGTATTTATTATCAAAAGCATATGGCGCACCACATATTACCTGAAACTCCAATAGAATGGATTTTAAAATTGAAAAATTGCTTTTTAATTCGGGAGCCTAAAGATGTAATTTATTCATTATCAAAAAAGATTGATGATATCAAGATTGAATCGACCGGCCTAATCGAACAAAATAAGTTATTTAATAAAATTAATGAACTCGGGAAGAATACTCCAATTGTCATAGATTCTAGAGATATTTTGAGGAATCCAGAATATATGATGAAAAGATTGTGTAAAGAATTAGAAATACCATTTGAAACATCGATGACATCATGGCCTGAAGGGAAGAAGGATTGCGACGGGATATGGGCAAAACATTGGTATGGCGAAGTCTGGAAATCTACTAAATTTAATAAATATATAAAAAAGGAAATATCATTATCCGAACAACATATTAACCTATATTATGAATGTAAAATTCTGTATGATGAATTATTTAAATTTCGAATAATCTGATTTAAAATTAATCGAAAATAAGGCTCCTCAGGTACATTCATAGCATTATTTTTTTTCATCTTCACAGAGATAGGCACATAAAACCATTGTTTCAGCATTATTGGGTTCGATTTTATTGTGAGTCCTTATTATCACATCATGGCCATTATGAAACGTTTTATAATTTATAATTTCTATTTGAGTTACTAAAGTCCAAAGAATTGTTTTCTTTTTGCTAGACGCCACAACATTTGATGCATTATTCCATATAAAATTTTCAGTGAGAATCGATTCCAAATGACTAATATCTTTACTTCTCATCGTATTATTTCAAGCAGTTATTGCATCCATGAAAGTCATCTTAACCTCTACGAAACGTGGTAATTTAGATATATATTTTATTATAAAGGTCTTAAAATGTACTATGGTTGATGAAATAAATCAAACCCTAAGTCTAATGAATTAAATGCCAAAGTGGTTACAGAATTGGATCCATAATTAACATTTATAGTTACTTCCACTCTATCATCAAATGTAGGCACACAAAATGAAAATGCCATTTCTACTTTGACAGTCATTCCATAATCTATTAATTCACCGCTAGCAATATTTACATCTTCGCCAAATGTATTTTTGTCATCTACTAATCGTGAGCCAGAATCGACTAAGGTAGAATAATCAGTACTAAGAGTATCTCCATTTTGACAGGTTGTCGAAGTACTAATATCATCGACCATTATTGAAGGAGAACCTGCATTTAACCTTAGAAATAGTAGTAATGAAAAACTCATAACCTTTATTGATGAAATTTCATCATTGCCAGCTCCGGCTGCTTCTATAGAAGATAGTCCATGGTTTCCTGCACCAAATGAAGCCACCCAACTACCATCAAAATTCTCGCCTTCATACATTACTATATTACAACCACTCCCCACTATGATAGAAGACGCATCATTGTCTGTGGCACCCAATCCTTCCATTGCGCCCCTATTATAATTCCCAACTTCAAATGTTACTGCCCAACCGGTAAAACCAGAATGCTGCCATAATTGTGCTGTGCATTCAACTCCTCCTGCAATATTGGCGCCGACCATCTTAACTTTTCTACTAAGGTCATTTTGTAAACCGTCTGAAGTTGATTCTGATTGATCTCTAATATTTTCTGCTTGATTAATAATAACAGTAGTTGAAACAGATGCAACTAAAATAAGTGCAATGAATATTATCATAGCTCCGACCCCTATTGAACCATTAGTGGAGTTTGGAGGCATTACTTATATTGCTAATAGAGTAATGTGTATTATTGTATGTATTAATATGGAAATCTGAAAAATTATTTTTCATTATCTTTGTTATGGAATGCCGAAGGAATATCAAAAGTTGTTTTACGTTTTGCTTTTGAAGAAATAAATAATATAACAGCAAGTAGTAAAGTATTACAAAGGAGAATTTGTCCAATTGAATATATTACAGTTGCTGTTTCTATTAAATCTAATATTCTGCTATTCCCTGAATCTAAACCAAAATCATAGTCAGGATAAAAGCCGGGCCCAAAATAAAGCATTAATACTAAATTTATTTGACCGATTACATAAATAACGAACCAACTTAAAGTAAGACGCAGTCCAAGATGCCTTTGGCCATTCCACAAAATTGGGACAGTTATAAGCCCTAAGAAAAACAATATTAATCCATATAATACATAATAATTCATTATGTTTTTTATTTCATCGAGGTATTCTATTGTTTCAATCCAAAACTGATTACTAGCAGACCAATTATCAATTTCTTCTTGGGACCCATTTTCAGGGTATTTCTCTAATTCATCAAATTCCCTTGGCACCTGATCCAAAAGTATTGGAGTAAGTACACCCGAAGCAACTTGAAGTGCCATAGCAAAAGTCATGATAGCCATAAAAATTGCAAGGCTTTTCAACCACCATTGAGACGGCTCGGAGATTAAAAATGATTTTTCAAGATACTCCATACTATAATACACTGTATAGATATTTAAAAGATTAATTGTCAGTTAATTCAGAATTATTGATGATGATTCGTGGTTCTGTCCTTACCATTGAATGCATACACTGACGTGAAGGATTAACAATGAATCCATGTCTAAGAAAATTTCTACCAAGAATTATTCTATGCCTCATTTTAGATCTATCTTGGAGACATATTTCTACTTGATAATCTCTGCCTGCGATTTCTAATTTAGTATTAATTACTGGCCTAAGCGATTCTTGACCACTAGTATTCCTAACTTTTCTCCATCTTAATATTGGCCTAGTAATTACCTTATGATTTTGGCCTAATTTAAATTTTACATAATGTTTGTTGTTCTTATCTTCAATAAGAATATCTAATGCATGCAAAGTGTTAGACCACGCTCCAGTGTCTGTTTTTGCTTTTATTGGGTTACTTTCTATATCAGGAAGTCTGACCCATTCCCTCCAACCTATAATCACATATCCGACGCTCATGATAGATTATACGGGGTGAGTTACTATTTTTGATATCTCCTTATGAAATAAATGTTTATTTGGAAATAGAATTATTCAAGTATGAGTGTTTGTGGCAATCTATATGGCGAAGGGCGAAATACCGGAAGCATTGACATTTGATGATGTTTTATTACTTCCTGCTGAATCCTCAGTTCTTCCTTCTGAAGTCAACACAGAGACACAATTAACAAAGAAGATTAAACTCAATAATCCGATTGTGTCTGCTGCAATGGATACAGTGACTGAATCCGAAATGGCAATTGCAATGGCTCAAGCTGGAGGAATAGGTGTAATTCATAGAAACATGACTGTTGAAGAACAGGCTATTGAAATTATTAAAGTGAAAAGATTCGAATCGGGACTTATATTAGACCCTGTTACTGTATCTTCTGATCTTACTGTTGGAGAACTCAAAGAAATAAAATCTAAATATGGTTTTTCAGGATTTCCAGTAATTGATAATTCTAATAACTTAGTTGGTTTAATAACAAATAGAGATATTAGATTTGTAGAAAATGACGATGTCAAAGTTTCTGAAGTTATGACAAAAGAATTAGTTACAGTTCCAGAAGGGGTTGATAAAGAAGTAGCAAAGAAAATACTGCATAAAAATAGAATAGAGAAATTAATAGTTGTCGATGATAAAGGTGGATGCGCAGGCATGATTACTGTAAGAGATATCCAGAGGAATCGTGATAATCCAAATTCTTGCCGGGATGAAAGAGGGAGGTTGAGAGTTATTGGCGCGACCGGAACTGGACGGAAGGGAATTGACAGAGCCATGGCACTCTTTGCAGCGGGAGCTGATGCAATAGCAGTAGATACTGCTCATGGGCATTCTCATGGAGTATTGGACACTGTGAATAAAATCAGAGAATTAGGTGGCGAAGAAGTTCAAATAATTGCAGGAAATGTTGCCACTGGTGAAGCAGCAGAAGCACTAATAAAATCTGGTGCAGATGCAATAAAAGTCGGGATTGGCCCTGGTTCTATATGCACCACTAGAATAATATCAGGAGTTGGCGTTCCTCAATTAACTGCCGTCATGAATGTAGCTGAAGTATGTAAAAAATATAATATTCCCGTTATTGCTGATGGAGGAATAAAATACAGTGGAGATATTGCAAAAGCAATCGCAGCCGGTGCTGATTGTGTAATGGCTGGTTCTGTATTAGCAGGGACTGATGAATCACCAGGAGAAAATATCCTCTACCAAGGAAGATCATACAAAATATATCGTGGCATGGGCTCTGTTGGCGCTATGAGCAAAGGATCTCATGAACGTTATTTTCAGTCAAAACAAGGAGATACTCAAAAATATGTACCTGAAGGTATTGAAGGGAGAGTTCCAGCAAGAGGCCCTGTCGAAAATGTAATTTATCAACTAGTAGGGGGTTTAAAATCTTCAATGGGATATACAGGTAATGAAAATATATCTCAAATGAAGAAAAATTGCAGCTTTGTAAAAATAACAAATGCTGGTTTATCTGAAAGTCATGTCCATGATGTAGAAATAACTAGAGAAGCGCCTAATTATAGAAGATGATATAATGGAAGAAGCAATAATAGGAGGAGGTTGTTTTTGGTGTACAGAGGGTGCATTGAAAGGTCTTAAGGGAGTTATTAATATCATTCCAGGATATTGCGGAGGCAATATAATAAACCCCACATATGAACAGATATGCAGTAAAAATACAGGCCATGCAGAAGTTGTAAAGATTAGTTTTAACCCAGGTATAATAACATTTAAAGCTATTTTAGAAGTATTTTTTACTTCTCATGATCCAACGCAAATGAATCGTCAGGGCAATGACGTTGGGCCACAATATAGGAGTATTGCATTTTACCTGAATGATGAGCAGCATGAAGATATAAAATTAGTAATTAATAATTTGCAAACCGTAACAAACAAAAAAATAGTTACTGAGGTTGTTGAAATAAGAGATTTCTATGAAGCAGAAAAATATCATCATAATTATTATTCTAAAAATTCATATCAGCCTTATTGTGAAATGGTAGTTGCTCCTAAAATCAAAAAGGTCAGAGAAAAATATGCTAATCTTTATGAATAAATAAGTTGGTGTCAACTTAATATCCCCCTTAAGTAATTAATGAGTTAAAACCTGAATCTTAGGCCTTTCATTTACTCGGAATATTAAGTTAAACATTGCCATTTGGATATTATGCATCTTGGTGCATGCCTGATAACTTATGCTTGGAAGAATCTAATGAAAAAGAGAATGCCCCTTCAAGTACGTAATGACTGGTTGCCGTCAAGGGTAACATTCAACAATTAAGAAAATTACACCAACATGTGACTCGTGACGAGATACGACAAGAAGACCATTCTGACAAAGCATGGGCAATACACGCTGCAATAATAGGCCTTAATTCTGGTAACCTATTGTTTAGGGGATTAGAATTAAATCCGGATAATCCAGAGATATTAACTGTGGTTTGTCTATCTGCACTTGCAATAGCCCTGCCGTTCCAAGCAATATTTTTTCTCATTAATTCGTATATCCAAGAAACTACTAATGTACACGGGATAGAATATCAAATGTTACTAAGGTTGTCAGTCATATGTCAAACAGTTTCTTATCTTTCATTAATTAGTATTGGGATATTGATGTTTGATACCCATATTTATATTGGTATTTCATTCTCAACAGGTGCAATAATTGCATTTTTCTTACTAAGGTCGGCCCTAACCCAAGTAGATATTTTGGCTAAATTATGAAAATCATAACTCTTTGGGTCTTAATATTTTTTGTAAAACCCATCGGCCATTATTATTAATCATCAATGCTGCTGAAGCTGTTGACATTTCATGCCAACCGCCAGTTAAATGACCAATTAGTAACTCACAACCAGGATTGTGCCCTAATAACATGGTCGTTTTATTTTCCAAAATAGACTGCAGAGAGATTAGTAATTGGTCAATTCCGGCAAGGTAAAGTTCAGGCATGATTTCTATCTTAGTTTCTTTGGCATTAAAATTCATATTTGATAGTGTTTCCTGAGTACGTTTCGAACTGCTTAAAAGAATCAAATCTGGAATCCAATTTTCATTAATTAATTTTTGGAAAATTTTTGGAGCATCCTTCGACCCACGTGAGTTTAACGGCCTATCATGATCTGAAAGTGAATTGTTTTTCCAACTACTTTTTGCATGGCGCATAATTATTAATCTGGTGTTGGTAATTATTCTTCCCCCAAGTTATTAAAATTAGGTTTTCTTTTTTCCAAAAAGGATGAGACTCCTTCTGAGAACTCTTGAGTCAGAGATGCAGATACCATTAATGCTCTTTCAAATTCTAACTGTGTTTCGAAAAATGTAGAAGTCGATGCATCTAATAATTGCTTAGTAGAACGACGGCTCATAATCGACCATTTTCCCCAATCCCTAGCTAAAGATATAGATTTAGATATTAATTCTTCGGAGTTACATACTTCATCGACTGCCCCTAATCTTAGTGCTTTATCGCCATCCCATATTTCATTATTGAAGAAAAAGCGCTTTGTAACTTGAGTTCCAACTAGCCTAGGGAGTAACCATGTCGTACCCCCATCAGGAGAAAGCCCTAAAGAAAAAAATGCTGCAGCTAATTTAGCATTTCTCAGAGATATTCGGTAATCCATTGCTAAAGCAAGTCCTAATCCCCCTCCTGCGGCAGCGCCATTTATAGCAGCAACAAATACCTTTGGTGATGCACGTATTTTCAACAATAAAGGGTGTAAGGAGCCTGTCATTTCTTCTACCATTGTTCCAATTGTGCCTGCATCAATGGCATTTGCAAATTCATCTATTGGTCCACCGGCGCTAAAAAAATTCCCTGTTCCTGTAAGTATTATTGACAAGCACTTTTTATCATTCATCAATTCATCCAATGTTTCGGCTAAAACATTTATATTTTTCCGAGTAAAGGTATTTTTTGATGCTGAGGCTGAAAGAGTAACTAAAGCCACCCCTCCTTCATGTCTATTGACTGTTAAAACCATATTAAGGCGTAGAGGCATTTCTTTTTCAAATGCATGAATATCATAAGAAGTGGCGCTTTCCGTTGAGACATGCATAACCACGAGGCACTATATATCAACGGGCAATGGGTTAAATCAAATGGAAATAGTAAAATTGATATTATTAATCCAACAACTGAAAGGAAAATTGGATCTGTACCAGCAGGATCCGTAAATGACATAGACGAAGCAGTTAAAGCAGCCAAAACCGCATTCAAAGAATGGTCTCAAAGTAATATTGAAGATAGAATAAAGATACTAAATTTATTATCTGCTTCATTCAAAGAACGGGAAGAGGAATTGGCTCAGATTATTACTGCAGAGGTAGGGACTCCGATTGGATACTCCCGCACAGCAATGGTAGGTACACCTAGGGTCGTTGCTCGTTCATATTCCAAAATACTAGAAAATTTTGAATGGGAAGAAGAAGTTAGAAATTCATTAATTGTCAAGGAAGGAATAGGAGTTTGTGCATTTATTACTCCATGGAATTTTCCCTTACATCAAATAATTGGAAAGGTTGCACCAGCAATAGCATCTGGATGCACAATGATATTAAAACCATCAAAAGAAGCCCCATTAAGTGCATTTATTCTTGCTGATATCTTACATGATATCGGCCTTCCACCAGGGGTATTCAACTTAGTTTCCGGTCATGGCTCTGAGATTGGAGAATATTTGGCAAGTCATCCAAATGTTGACATGGTTTCTTTTACTGGATCTACAAATGCAGGTATTGCAGTTAGCCATGCTGCTGCTGATAGCATTAAACGGGTGACTTTAGAATTAGGAGGAAAAAGTGCTAATGTCGCCTTGGATGATGCTGATCCTGTATTAGTTGTAAAAAAAGCTCTTGCTGCTTGCCACCAAAATAGTGGCCAAACATGTTCAGCATTGACTAGACTAATTATTCCTGAAAGTATGAAAGATGAAGTTTATAATCTGATTAAGGCTAAAAATGATTCCTATACTGTTGGAAATCCATTGGATGATAAGACACGTTGTGGGCCCATGGTTAGTAAAAATCAACAAGCAAGTGTTACAAAATATATCGACATAGGGATAAAAGAAGGTGCAACATTGATTTCTGGAGGCTTGGGGATGCCGGAAGGGATTGAAACTGGATTTTTTGTCAAGCCAACCATCTTTGGAGATGTTACTTCAGAGATGACTATATGGAAGGAAGAGATTTTTGGACCTGTTCTTGCTATCACCACCTACAATAATGAAGCCGAGGCACTAAACCTTGCTAATGATTCAATTTATGGCTTATCAGGAGGAGTTTGGTCCGAGAGTGAAGAGAGGGCTATTGAATTTGCAAAAGGAATGCGTACTGGCCAAGTAAGTATTAATGGAGGATTTTTTAATGTTACTGCCCCATTTGGAGGTTATAAATTATCAGGAAATGGGAGAGAATTAGGAGTGCATGGGCTGAATGAATTTTTAGAGATAAAGTCCATTCAACGTTAAAAATGTTATCTCCCTGACCATTTAGGATTTTTTCTTTCTAAAAATGCTTTAACTCCAATTTCTTTATCCTCTGTATCAAAAAGAGCTACGAATTCTGAGCGTTCAGCAAGAACACCTTCTGAAAATGGTAAATCAAGAGATGCGCGAATTGCTCGTTTGGCAACTTTAATAGTGTACGGTGATTTTTTGGCTATATTCATTGCGAAGGAAATTGTGGCAGACTCTAATTCACTCGATTCAAAAACATGGTTAACTAAGCCAATTTTCAATGCATCGTCTGCCTCAATCATATTTCCTCCTAATACAATTTCCATTGCTTTTCCATAACCTAAAAGCCTACACAGGCGTTGCGTCCCCCCTCCTCCAGGAATCAAACCTAAATTAATTTCTGGTTGTCCAAATTTGGCATCATTAGACGCGAGCCTCATATCGCATGAAAGAGCTAATTCAGTACCCCCTCCCAAAGCGAATCCATCGACCATAGCAATAGTTGGCTTAGATAATCTCCAAACTGCTTCCCATCCATTATCTTCAAAAAATGACCGTACATCATCAGAGTTTTTACCTTCAAACTCTGAAATATCTGCTCCAGCAGCAAACGCGGATGGTTTGGCTCTCTTTCCCTCAAGAGCAGGTAGTGGCTTGGCGCCCTTGATGACAACAACCCTGATATTATCATCTGATTCTACTCTTTGGCACTGTTTTTTAATTTCCTCATGCAATTGATGATTCAATGCATTTAATTTATTTGGACGATTTAAGGTCCATATTGATATGATTCCACCTTTGGGATAAGAGTCTTCGACATGAACATCATCTATCAGCAATACTTCTTCCATGTATGCTGGAAGGCACCCCAGCGCTTGAAGAATACGGTTCTTCAAGCGTCAAACATCGCTGTAATCCTTTTGAGATTTTGGCAAAGGAGGTAGCCCTGGTGGAGGTAAATGCGGCAATATTGCAACACTTGGAGGGGCAGGTATTGTAATATCTGAACTTAGAGGAGGCAAAGTTAAGTCAATAATTGAAGACTTATTGACTTTTAGAGGTATTCGGACTTTTAATATTCTTTGATGATCAATACGAACAAATGATATCCCATGAGGAATACTTGCATCAACTTCAACAGATTCAGAAATCACAGTTAGCCCATGATTTGGATCTTTTAATTGTAAGGCTAAATCTTCTCCGTTTTCAATTTCCGCCCACTTATTAACTTTGGAAATTCTTCTCTTAGCCAATTCCATCCTTCTTTCAATAGTTATTTTTTCCCTTAATTCATTTCTCCTTATACGTTTCTCTAGGACAAAATTGTCAATTTCTAATTCCATCTGAGATTGTGGATCTATCGTTGCAACATATTTCATGGCTATTTTCCTGCCGTCTGTGTCTATAAGTTCATCAGATAGTGACGGAGGAGGCAGGGGTAATTCAGGTAAGTTTGGTGATTTTTCAATAATTATTTCTTCTTGATCATTAATACGACGACTACGCCTTATTTTTTCTTCTTTCCGGTAACTCGGGCCTTCTAATTCTAAAACTGGAGGAGGGATTTCAACTGCCTCTAAATGGGCATTTTGTTTATTGCTATTAGTTTTCTGTTCAGTGATTTTAGCGACACTTGGGCCACCAGTAAATATGAGTAAAGAGGTAAGGGATAAAATTAGTATACCTCCAGCTATTTGGAACTCCAATCCTTCTTTAACGATGTATACAAAATATATTGGTATACTAAAAATAAATACAAGCCAAATTATTATTTTTGTCATTGATGGCATGCACTCACCCGTACTTACACGAGAGCGTTGTTCTATTCACTTTGACGGATGTTTGATAGATTCTAATAGCCCTCTTAAAGAATTACTACGATGAGATAAAGTAGATTTTTCTTTTTGAGACATTTGAGAGAATGTTCTGCCATCTCCTTGGCAGGGAATAAAAATTGGATCGAACCCGAACCCATTTTCCCCAATTTCTAATTCTGCTATCTTGCCCCTACATATTCCATTTGCGGTCCACGTATTGCCTTGTAAATCAAGAATCGTTACAGCGCGATATTCAGCATCTCTATTAATTGAACCTTTCAATAATTTAAGAATGCCAGATATCCCTATAGAGTCATGGATAAATGAAGAAAATACTCCTGGGAAATTATTTATTGAGTCAATGAATAAACCAGAATCTTCGACTAATATTGCACTTCCTTCCAAATCAGTATTTTTAATCATTGAACGCGCTTGAGATATTTTTGATAACGCTACTTCCAAGAGGTTTGCTGATTGAGGTTCTATAAAATTAGGCTTTTTTCCATCTATAATTAACCCTTGAACCGTATGCCCCAATTCCCCTAGTAAGTCATTAGCTTCAGCTATCTTATTTTTATTTCCTGTTGCAAAAATAATATTCATTTTTTCACCTATGCGTGATATCTAACTCTTCCTCTAATTTCATTAAAGCGGAAAATTACATCTTTAGAACTTATGGAACCTAAAAGTCCTGAATCAGCATTCAAGTAGCCATAAATTAATTCATCTACTGCGTTTTCATATTCTGAATGACTTGCTGTAAGACATTCATGGAGTACCTGTAAATCTAAACCAAGATGCTCAAGTTCCGGTAAAATCCTTGATAATCCAAAATCAATTAAATGTAAATTATTATTTTCATCAATTAGAACATTATGCGTGGTTAGATCTCCATGAGAAAAACCAATTTCATGTAATTTCCTAATTAATCCTCCGAATGACCTAATTTTTTCCAATGGTTCAATCGCCTGGTTTAAAGATTCATAGAGAGTTATTCCCTCGAACCTCGACATTAAAATCCAGCCATTTTCTAAGTCTAAATCAAATAATACCGGAGAAGAGAAATCATTTAATTGTAATTTACCTAAAACTCTTGCTTCCACCGATAGTCTCTGTCGGGTGAGTTTGCGGTCCAATTTCGGTGAACGGTATCCTCTTGGATGGCGCATTTTTAAAATTGCAGATTTACCAAGCCAAGAACCGGAAGTAACTGTTGCTTCTGCACCTAGATGGATGATTTTTTCATCAATCCACATTGGAATTTCGGCTCCCCCCATGGTATTCGGATATGACATACCTTGAAAGCGGTTTCATTCGAGGGTGCTTTTATAATATGACAATAGAGATGCCTGCACCACCTCGGCAAAGTGGAGTAATTGTACTTAAAGAGTATTCTAAAGAAGAAATTGATATAGAATCAGAACGGCTCTACAATGAAATCCAACAAAAAGAAAGATGGAGTATTGAGCTTTGCAAAAGTATAGCTCCATTGACCTTGGAAATAAATCAATTAAAGGAAGAGAACGATGTTTTTTTAATAGCCCATTCATATCAAACTCCAGACATAATCTATGGTGTTGCGGATGAGGTTTCTGATAGTTATTCGTTGTCAAAAGCAGCTAGGGATGCTTCGCAGCAAACAATCCTATTTTCCAGTGTTAGATTTATGGCTGAAACAGCAAAAATAGTAAGCCCCCATAAAACAGTAATTCATCCCTCTCCTGATGCAGGTTGTTCGTTAAGTGACGGGATAAATGCCCAAGACGTAAGAAATCTTAAGGAAAAATTTCCTGGAGTCCCAGTAGCTTGTTATATCAATACAACAGCAGAAGTAAAAGCTGAATGTGATGTTTGTGTAACAAGTAGTAATTATCTAAAAATATGTGAAAAATTACCTGGAAAAAGATTAATTTTTGTTCCCGATAGATTTATGGGCAAACATTTACAAAACTCACTTGCTGGAAAAAAAGAAGTAATTGTTTATGATGGAGAATGTGAAGTTCATGCCTTATTTACAGGAGAAAAAATAAGAAGTTGGAAAGAACGAATGAGTAAACAGGGTATAAACCTCACAGTACTTAGCCATCCTGAGTGCGATGCAGAAGTCCTTGAAGAAAGTGACATAGTAGGATCCAGTGAAGTATTGATTAAAAAAACTCTAGAGTTGTCTGAAAAAGGCGAGAAAGATGTCATGTTGATAACAGAATGTGGAACAGTGGATAGAATATTGGCTGAATCTAAAAATGACTTGAATATCATAGGAGCTTGTGTGATGTGTAAACATATGAAAAAAACTCACCTAGAAGATATACTACAATCTTTAAGAAATCCAACAACTGAACAAGTGATTGAATTGGATGATGAGATAATAAAGAGGGCCAAACATAGTTTGGAAGAGATGTTTAGATTGGCAGAATGACTATTTCCCATTTTCTTTTACAGATTGTAAAGACCAAACAAACACCAATGGTATGAGCATTAGTATTGCTGTTTGAAGGACAACAGAGGAGTATGGTTGAAAAATTTCTCCTAAAGAATAAACAATTAGCTTCGGGGCGGAATTAGAATCTATTTCTATCCAAGCCACACTTCCTTCAAGCACTTGTGGTTGTTGATGATCGATAGAATTGTCAGTAGTTAGTTGTGTAGATTTATTTGTCTGAGTATCATAAATCCATACATCATTATTATCTGATTGTTGATTGATTTCTAAAGTTGCATCCCATCTACTAAATTGTAAAAATGCAATATCATTATCCGAAATGCTTGGAGAAGATGACTGCCATAATGGATCGCCAAGTATGGTTTGATTACCCGTCAGAATATTAATTAAAATCAACCTATCAATTGGCCCTAGGTCGACTAATGCGACTAACCAATTTCCATCCATTGCTAGGTCACTAATCGATGAGTTAGTATAATCCAATACTATGTCGTCAGATAATAAAGTTTGATCAGAAAGGTGGTCCCGCGGATTTATCTCTATATTTGTATTTATTTGAGAATCTATAGAAGTGATATTAACTATGGGGCCAATAGTTGAATTCGATGCCCATGCGATCATATTATTAGATGCCGCGATTGCAGTAAATGTAGAGGCTTCAGAAGGATAAAATAGCGGCCCGTGTTGATTAACAAGTGATATTGAATCATTATGTAAAATTACTATAACTACTTCATTACCATCAAAAGCAAGTGATATATCTAATATCGAGTCGTCCGGATATGTACGGAAAAGAGGTTGCATAATTTCATTTTCGCCATCAAAGATAAAGTAATCAATACGATTTTCAGTAAACAAAGCAAAGCCTAATTCAGAAATAGTTACACTTGGAGTTGATGGCCATGGTTTAGATGAAATAGAACGGTTATCTAGTGATGTAGTATTCCACGCAGCGATATATATTGTTTCATCGGGTAACTCTTCAATAGTCACAAGCCAACCTCCTGAACCGGCAGCAGTGGTTGGCCATTCTACACCATCTATGGGAAAATGTTGATGAGTGGCATCCCATAATAAAACTCCACTAGTGGAGATTAAAAGGACTGCAATGAAAAAACTAGTTTGTTTTTTTCCTGGTTCCTGATAAGGTTCAATTAATATTTTCATAGACTTTTTTGAACCTAATAATGCTTTTCTTGGATTATTTAATGCACGAGCCAAGCGATGGGAAAATCTTCTCTCATCGAAAACTTTCCAAATAGTCTTATGTGTTTTTTCAGTCATTCTAACTGCAAATATAGCTATTACCATGCCACCTAATATATCTAAAAACCAATGAATGCCAAGATATATTATAGTGAAAGCAGTAATTGAAATGAATAGTAATAGAAATTTTGAGAATTTATTCCATCTTCCATCTTCATCCCATTTTTGCAAAGTTAGCCAAACTGCAAAGGGTAGACCGATATGTAAACTAGGCATACCATTAGTAAAAGGATCAATTCGAGTAAACCAATTATGAATTTCTGGAGTCAAATCATAAGCAATTGTTTCCATAGCAGGTATATGATCACCAGTGACTCTCACATTAAATAAAATATAAAATGGGATTGCAAATATATAAACCCAAAAAATTGACATACAAACTCTATCTGCCATATGTCTATCGTCAAAGTATATTGGATAAATTAATGATGAAAATGTCATAGACATAAATCCCATAACATAAAAATGAGTCAAAATCTCATCCAATAATATATTTCTAAGTTCTTCTTGTATCTCAAGAACGAGATTTCCTTCTATTGCATAAATGTAAGGTGTCATGTCAATTCTAGTGTTTGCCATAATTGACCTATCTAATCCATCAAAAATATCTTTCCAGACATACACTGAAAAAACGATCAATATATGCGCCCAGTAACGCCTGAACATATCTATTAAACCGTCACTAGTTAATTTTGCATATGGTGGTTTAAAAAATGGCATAAAAGCCATACTAACTAAAATTGCACCTGTGACCCAGGTGATATAAATTCCAGTCTCAGCAACCATGTTATTATCATACGGGAGTGGCTTTTATGAAATCAATTCGACCCCTAGTTAATGATAAATTAGATGATTTTGAGTGTTGTTGAAGAATCTTCATCTAATGAATTTGTAATATTATTAACAATATAATCGAATGCTATTGCAGTCTCTCCTTCGGGTTCTGCAACAATTCTATGAACTCCATCATCGCCTCCTCTGACGATACCAGGATCAAATGGTAAAGAACCAAGATAAGGAACTTCTAATTCGTTTGCTGCTAAACGACCTCCTCCTTTCTTGAATAAATCAAGAGTCATAGACCAATTTCCTTCTTCATCACATTTAGATTCAATTGGGACTCCTTCAGGTCCGATTAGTGAAACTAAAGAATTAGGCTCTCCTTTACCTTTAATGGAATAGCCACTCATATTTTCAACAACACCAATAACCGGGACAGAAATTGTCTTTGCAAAATTTATTGATTTCCTACTGTCTAAAAGTGCAACTTCTTGTGGCGTAGTAACTATTACAACTCCATCAATTCCCGGGAGATGTTGACTCACAGTTAATGGTTCATCACTAGTACCCGGAGGGAAGTCCACAATAAGTGCGTCAAGTTTGCCCCAAGCCACATCTCCAATGAATTGTTGGATTGCACCTAATTTAATCGGGCCTCTCCAAATTACTGGTTTATCTGGATCTTCTATTAAAAATGCCATTGAAATAACTTTTAATCCATATGGCCCTATTGCTGGAAAAATTTGTCCATTTTCAACTGTTAGATCAGTTTTATCTAGACCCAACATTTTAGGAACATTTGGACCAGTTATATCGATATCCATGAGACCTACTTTCATCCCCTTTTTTGCTAAAGATATTGCTAATCCCGTAGCCACAGTGGATTTCCCAACTCCACCTTTTCCAGATAAAACTAATATCTTATGTTTTATATCCTCTCCAAGTTTAGCTATTCGCATTTTCCTTTGCAATTCCCTATACGCCTGTTCCATCTGTGTTTTTTGTTCATTGGAGGGGTTTTGATCTTGGCTTTTCGTAGATCCTTGGCCATTGTGTTCGCTGATTGGAGAATCACTCATAGAAGATGGCAATAGTAGAGTGTACTTGAAATATAGCCAAAGAGTATTACAAAGATAAATCTTTATGGGAATGAAATTTAGAAAATATATTAGTTAAGTTAATTAGATGATTAAAATAGGAATTTGTATGAAGTTATTATTTATTTGCGTGGGCAACACTTGCCGGAGTCAAATGGCAGAGGCTATCGCAAGGCATATAGGTCATAATGCGGTATCGGCAGGAACTAATCCAGGAATAGAGATAGCACCAAATAGTATTATTGTTCTTTCAGAACTTGATATAATAATAAAGGGGCAATATCCTAAATCAATAGATAGCATAAATTTAATTGGATTTGATAAAATAATAAGCATGGGATGTGGGGTTGAATGCCCCAAAATAAGAATTGATGAAGACTGGAATTTAGTTGATCCGTTTGGTAAAGATATTAATTTTTATAGGAAAACTAGAGATAAAATTTCCAACTATCTTTCCAGATTAGAATAATATTGCACCGGCGTCTAGAAAAGTAAATCCCGACCCCCGCAATATGCACGAGTGTAGTGTAGTGGTTATCACCGGGCGTTGCCAACGCCTGAACCCGGGTTCAAATCCCGGCACTCGTACCACTTTAAGATTTTAAAAATTAAATATCTGATTTTCTTATTAAATAAACTGCTCCTGCTATTCCCGATATTAACATCAAAATCATAGAAGAAATTACTAAATTCATAGAGTTATCTTTTAGCCAATTGTTACTTCCTTCTTCGTTTGCAGATAGTTTGGCTAGTACTAAAGTATGTGATTGAGATTCAAGAGGCGTCATAGATAAATAGTTATCAGTTGCGCGAATTGAAATGATAAAATCTCCTTGTAAAAGAGTACTACGCACGTCAAATGATATCGTGTAGATGCCATCTCCGGCCACCCTATCCTCTCCAAAGCCATCATCAACGAGTAATAACCAAACATTAGAACTCCCTATAGGAGCCAACCTCCCTATTTTTATCTGAGCTGAAGAAATACCATCGATATCATTTATCATAATTTCCAATGTGTGTGTTATATAATTTCCAATGTTAGGAATTGATATCTGACTAACTATTTCTTTATTTTTTAAAATTGTAATATTATCTATTAGCGGGGGTTTATTCTGAATTTCTAATGTTTTGCCATCTTTAAATTGATCATTTGAGTATATCTTATTGGTTAGCCTTGATTCACCCTCATTATCTGTCAAACGAATGTTTAGAGGAACTTCACCAGGAAATAATCCATTAGGTATTAGTAATTCTCCCCTCCATAAACTTCCTTCAAATTCTAAGAAAGTTAATTCTCCTCCATACGCAAACATGTCCACTATGACTGATTCAATCCCATGGCCATCTATTGCTTCAATTGTAATTGAAATAATATCTCCTCTAAAAACTATTTCGGGCGAGAAATCAATAGAAGTCATTCTTGGAGCAGGATTAGAAATTTCAAGAGATATTATTTGAGTCACCGAAACCCAAATATCATTCATAAATACATTAAAATCAATGCTCCCATATTGTAATCCATTATATTTTATTTCTGTAGTCCAAATACCGTCCCTAATAATTAGATCACCATTTATTCCAGAATCAGATAAAGATACAATGCCTAATCCGAGAGGGGTGAGGTCCACGAATACTGATATCACATCTGTATCTGAATCATTAACCATGATTTCAAGATTTGCATATCCGCCTTCGGCGAAAAGAAATCCTTCTCGGAACCTTACTGATGACTCTACAGTAGTATCGATATTTGGGATTGTATTTTCATCTAGAGTAATAATTGAAGGATATAGGATAGCATCAATTGATTGGTGTTCAATAAATCTGATACTTTCATTATTTGTATCAATTCCTATTCCTAAATCTACATTACGGTATACTTCATTTAGTAATCCAGCAAGTTTTCCTTCATTTATTATACTTCCATTTGCATAAATACTATCACCATATTCGCCTTCCCAAATGGCAATAGACACAAGGTGCGAATCAATAACAACTTCATCAAAATCAGTAATTATCACATTAAGTATTAGAGCGGGATTACCAATTAAAATGAATTGATCACCGGCGCTAAGAATCTCTGGACATACCCCCGTTTCCCTAGAAATTTGGTTTGAAAATATTGAATTGGAACTTGGAGGAGTGGCTTCCAAGATATTGGGAGAATTAGGAGGATATTCATAATTAACTGACCCATTGTCTTCAACATACTCATATTTGAATATTCTATTTTCCCAGTCTTCTTGAGGGGCGGTGTACTCATAAGTTAGATTATGTTCGGCTTCTAATTCTTGATCTATGGGTCCAAAGGGAGTCGCGGAAACATTAAGCCAAAGTTCATTTTGAATTTTATCTGCTTCGAAATATTCGCCACTTTCATTAGCATAGGCACCAGAATCTATAATTTTTCTCACAAATCCGAAGCTTCCTTCGGCATCTCCATCAAATGTTCCATCGACAATAATGGTATCGGAGACAGTTTCTCCTCCTTGCGATTCAATGTGAATCAAGGGGATTGTGCCATTAACCTCTATGTAGGGAGATTCGGAGGCAATAAAATCGAAATTTCCTGAACCTTGCATTTTCATATATTGTTCTTCAAGTAATCCATTTTCCCATTTTTCCCTCATAAAGAAATCATCAAGATCGAATGAAAATGCCCCTCCAACAGAGTTTACCCTAAGTGTTACATTGGCTTCTAATTGAGTATTCTGCAGGCGTCTGATGCCATTGTCATCCCATGTTTCATAATAGAAAAGTGATATTTCTCCAAACCCTCCTTGGGAACTGTTATTTGAACCACCATTAAAAGAAAGCCAGCCTGATCCCTCTATACTGATTCTCTCCGTTAAAGTTTGTTGGGACCATGATCTAAGGATATATGCATCCTTTATTTGTGCTTCAATGGAGAAAGCATCTTCTCCTTGATTGGTCAAACTAATCGTACCGCTACCGATCATTTCAAACTCTTGTTTCAATAATTCAGGGCCATCGTAGGTCTCATTAAGCCAAACTCTATCTAAACTTAGGGACAATGTTCCTATGTTTGATCCATCAGATATATCGAAAACAATAGAACCATTGCCTAATTCATTTGATTCCATTAACGAGCCGGTTCTCTTTTGCCAACCTCTCCCTTCAAAGGATAATGATTGATCATTTTCTCCTTCTCCATCTTCTCCCTCTCCCATTTGCCAATTGGTTTCTCTTGTTACTTCATGATTAGCTATTGGTTGATTCCATTGAGTTATTACTAATGATCTGCTGCAAGAAGAATCACTAGTTTCTAATTCAATCATAATGCTATCATTAAATTCTGGTTGGCTGGTAAGCACTATGTCAATAAATCCTCCAGCATTGACTGAAGAAATGTCACCTTCACCTAAAACATTCAAATTATCACGAAATTGTTGAACGTCAATATTTACTCCACCTGGCGATTCCCCGTTAGCATAGGGAGGGTCAAAATTAACTGTATATCTATGAAGAATTTGTGTGGAATAATTTGAATTTTCCCATTGGTTTTTAACTCCCCAATCTGCTATTATCTCACAAGTAACATTAGATTCAGAACCTTCTCCAAAAGTTGAAATTGGCATTGAACTAAAAAATAATAAGGTAACTATTATAGTAGAAAATTGAATTTTCATATCATATTCCTCATTATCAAAGTTTTTTAAAAAAATTATAAATTATTAACTCTCATATTTAAAAATTCACAATTATATATAACAGTTGTATGAAATATTATTTGATATTTTACAATCTTTTCCATAATTAAAAAAGTGGTTCTTCATAACCATCATCGATTCCAGAACGTTCCCTCCATAGTGATGTAGGCACATCTTCATAAACTCCAGCATATGGATCGACATCTTTTGAATTTCCTCTATTTTTTGCAGCTTCTGCAGCGGCTAAAGCGAAAGCTGCGGCATTGGCTTTAAACTTCCAATAATGAATCCTCCATTCTCGGCCATCCCAAAGTGTTGTTTCTTCAGATTCAGTGGTTAGTAAATCATAATCTTGCAACTGATAAAATAAATTTCTATCTGTGGGTTCCAAGGCATTATCGATTATTCTATTTGAGAATCCAAAAAAACCTAGAGCATGTTCTGCAATATTTTCTGCCACCACAGTCTCCATTCCCATGTCGACTTTAGTCCTTATAGCTTGAGTCAATTGTGCTATTGTCAAACCCATCGCATTGCCCTCCAGTAATATACATAGGAGACGCCTCGTTATTTCAACCATCTCACATAAAGTGTATTTTTATTACTAAAAACATCCGAAGTGATTAATCTCAATGATGTGTTCGGAGGCCATATGGAGGATTTGGGTAGCCCTACGTTTCTTGGCCTCAAAGAGTCTAAAAGTGGACCATATGACGTAGTAATCTTGTCAATTCCACTAGAAGTTACATCAAGTTGGAAAGGAGGGTCAGCAAATGGCCCCAAAGCATGCATAGAAGTAAGTAATCAAGTTGAGTTGTTTGATACAATGATAGATGACAATTTACCCTGTGGATTATCTTTTCATACCTCTGATGCTTGGCACTCAGATTTGGGCACACTGCGCAAACAATTAGATTCAATCCAAGACTTTGTTAAACCATGGATCAATGGTAAACAATTTCCAATGGTATTAGGAGGTGAGCATGGCATTTTACTTCCAATTATTGAGACATTGACACATAATCCAAATGTAGATGATTTAAGAGATTTGACACTTGTTCAAATTGATGCACATGCTGACCTAAGAGATGAATTAAACGGTGAAAAATTCTCTCATGGTACTGTTATAAGGCGATGTTTAGATGAGGGTGTAGGCAAAGTTATACAAATTGGAATTAGAGCATATAGTAAAGAAGAATCGGAATTAATAAAAGAAGATGATAGAATAGAAACTTGGTTTGCAAGAAACATAATTGGAGCCAATAATAGGAAAGAAAATTGGACTAAAATGCTAAAAAGAATTGAACAAATAAAGGGCCCTGTTTGGTTGACTTTTGATATTGATGGTTTGAATTCATCATTGGTACCTTCGACAGGTACGCCCGTACCCGGAGGATTGTCTTATTGGGAAGCTGTTGAATTAATTGAAAAGTTATTTTCAATTGAAAATTTAAACGTAATTGGAGCAGATGTGAATGAAATAGCCCCTGGAAAATCAGATTCATTAACAGAATTTAATGCTGCATTAATAGTAACTAAGATACTATCTGGCCATGTATATTCTATTCAAAGGCAGAAGGATTGAACAAACCTTACTTCCCCCCTCGTTGCATATGCAACGTATGGAGAAAGTAATAATAGTTGCATTATTTATTAAAAATAGAAATGATTAATATTATCAAATATAGATATTATAATTTATTTAGTAGAAAAAATTGTATATAAACAACTATCGGCTGAATTGGGGATAATCATGGAATGGACAAATAATGAATTTAATAATTTAGGAACACAATTGATATTGCCAATATTTGAAGATACCAAAAAAGCACCCAATAATTCCTTGGCTGGACTTAATAGAATTCAAAGAACATTGGTAAAAGATGCGATATCATCTGAAGATTTCCAAGGTAAAAAAGGACAGAAGATGGTCATATGGACTGCCGGATGTAGAATTTTATTAGTTGGCATAGGAAAAAGAGAAATTGTTAATCATAAATCAGTTCGTAATTTAGGCGCTAAGACTATTAGCGCTTTGTCAAAAAGGAAAGGCGTAACAATTACGGTTAGATTCACTAAAGGATGGTCGGTTGAAAATATGTTGAATTTCGCAGAGGGGATGATGTTACGGGATTATAAATTTAATAAACATCAAAAATTAGATAAAAATGAATGTTTAGATCATTGGGAGGTTGATTTTCAAGCAAGTGGCAGATATCAAGAAGCCCTTCAAAATGGCTTAACAGAAATTACAGGAGTAACGAAGGGAGTACACTTGGCTAGAGATTTGGGCAATGAACCAGCAAATATCATGTACCCAATGGAATTTGCTAAAAGAGCTATAGAATGGGCTACAGATAAGAAAAATATAAAAGTTGAGGTTTATGATTGGGATAAATTACAAGAATTAGGCATGGGGGGTTTGGTGAATGTTGGAAAGGGAAGTGATAAGAAACCATGCATGGTAATATTTACTCTAAATCCAGGAAAAGACGAAGATGTTCAAAGGCCATGTATAGTAGGAAAAGGAATTACTTTTGATACAGGAGGAATTTCAATAAAACCAACTAATGGGATGTGGGATATGAAATATGATATGTGTGGGGCTGCGACGGTTTTTGGCCTTATGGAGGCACTTTGGTCTACTGGATATGATAGAAGAGTAAATGGAATAACTTGTTTAGCAGAAAATATGCCTGGATCTGGTGCTTATCGCCCAGGTGACGTTATTCCAACATATTCTGGAAAAACAATAGAGGTTTTTAGCACGGATGCAGAGGGAAGGAATGTACTAGCCGATGGGTTATGGAAAGCAGGAGAATTTGATCCTGAATACATCATAGATTTGGCTACATTAACAGGTGCAGTCGTAGTGGCTTTAGGGAATCAAATAACAGGCATGTGGAGTAACAATGACGGCCTTCAAGCTAAATTAAAAAAGGCGGCTACTGCAGAAGGAGAAGAGGTATGGAGAATGCCATTAAACTCACAATTTGAAAGATATATGACTGATTCTGTATTTGCAGATGTCAGAAACGGCTCTGCCGGAGGGAGAGCTGGATCATCAAATTCTGCTGCTGCATTTCTCAAGCAATTTGTGCCAAATAGAAATTTTGAAGAGAGACTTGGGCAAATTCCGTGGGCCCACTTAGATATAGCAGGAACTGCTTGGGGCCCTGGAGGCAAAGCAAAATCAGAAAATTCAAATCCGTTATTCCAATATGGAGTATCAGGAGTTCACGTCAGGACCTTGCATAGAATGATTAAAGACGATTAAATTAAGAATTATCTTCCTCATCATCAGAATCAACTACTTCGAAGTCTGCTTCTACTACTCCATCCTCGGATTCTTCATTTGGCTCTTCGTTTGATTGTTGCTCGGCCATTTCTGCTGCAGCGGCTTCGTAAATTTTAGTAGATAGCCCATGCATTAGTTGCTCAACTTCGGCTAATTTTGCCTGTATGGCTGCTTCATCAATATCTTCCAAAGGTATTGCTTCTTCTTCATTCATTATCAATGCCTCTAACTCATCTAATTTTTCAATAACTGGATTAGTATCTTCTTCTGATAATTTATCTCCAGTTTCCTCAATAGTCTTACGAGTTTGATAAATAATACTATCCGCTTGGTTACGTAATTCGACTCTTGTTTTACGGCGTTTATCATCTTCTGCAAATTTTTCTGCCTCACTTATTTTTTGTTTAATTTCATCTTCTGACAAAGATGTTTGGCTTTCGATTTTAATAGATTGTTCTGTTCCTGTGCCAAGATCTTTTGCGGATACATTTACGATACCATTTGCATCTATATCAAATGTTACTTCAATTTGAGGCACTCCTCTTGGAGCAGGAGGAATTCCAACGAGATGGAATTGCCCTAATGTGATATTATCTTTAGCGAATTCACGTTCACCCTGCAGGACATGAACCTCTACTGCAGGTTGGCTATCTGCTGCTGTAGAGAAAACCTCTGACTTACGAGTAGGGATAGTAGTATTTCTCTCAATCATTGGTGTCGTAATTCCGCCCAGAGTTTCAATACCGAGTGATAAAGGTGTGACATCCAACAATAGTACATCTGTAACTCCTTCATCGCCAACAATAATCCCAGCCTGTAAAGTTGCTCCAACTGCGACTGCTTCATCAGGATTGACGCCTTTGAAAGGTGCCTTGCCAACTTCCTTTTCAATAGCTATTTGTACTGCGGGAACTCTCGTAGATCCTCCAACTAAAATTACTTTATCTACATCTCCCTTTTTAACTCCCGAATCTTTCATTGCACTCCTAGTAGGGGCCATAGTTCTTTCAATTAATTTACTGATTAATTTTTCAAAATCCGACCTGGATAAAGACATATCCAAATGTTCAGGTTGGCCATCCTTCATAGTGATAAAAGGTAAATTTATTTGCGTAGATGCAGCAGAAGAAAGTTCAATTTTTGCTTTTTCTGCTGCCTCTCTCAATCTACTCATAGATTGTAAATCCTTGGCTAAATCAATACCTGTAGATTTTTTAAATTCACTTACTAGCCAATTGACAACTACTTGGTCAAAATCATCTCCGCCTAGGCGGTTGTCTCCACTAGTAGCTTTGACTTCGATCTGGGGTTGGCCATCAACTTGATAAATTTCTAATACTGAAACATCAAACGTGCCTCCCCCTAAGTCATATACTAAAATGGTTTGATCGTCATCTTTGTCTACGCCATATGCAAGAGCAGCGGCAGTAGGTTCGTTAATTATTCTAAGAACTTCTAAACCTGCTATTCTACCAGCATCTTTTGTTGCTTGTCTTTGCGCATCAGAAAAGTATGCTGGGCATGTTATTACAGCTTGATTAACTTCCCTGCCAAGATACTCTTCAGCATCTGCTTTCAATTTCTGTAGTATAAATGCTGAAACTTCCTGAGGAGAGTACTGTTCATCATCTATTTTCTTTGACCAATCTGTGCCCATTTCTCTTTTTACTGAAAGTATGGTTCTTTCAGAGTTGGTTACTGCTTGTCTTTTTGCAGTAATTCCAACCAGCCTTTCTCCGCCTTTAGTGAAAGCGACTACACTTGGAGTAGTTCTTGATCCTTCAGAGTTAGAAATAACAACTGCTTGACCCCCCTCTAGCGTAGCAACGCAACTATTTGTCGTACCTAAATCAATTCCTATTACTGGTCCACTCATTATCTCATATCTCCTTTTTTAAATATACATTGTTGAATTAATATCGAACGTGACATCTAAAATTCCATTATTATATGTCCATTCAATAATTCGACTTGCTGTTTCTGGTAACTTAAATTTCTTAAAGGGTCGTGGTTGAGTAGTTTTCATAATTTGTAATAAAGTACCAGAGCTTGTAAGATTTATCTCCATAAGTCGTTCATCAATATCTGTGTAACGCGATATATCGACCGTTAAATACATTTTATCTTCATATATTTGGAAATTATCTTGTTCCAGTGTGTCATCATCATCTTCATCTTTGATTTCGGCTTCAACCTCAATAACCGATTCATCCGATTTGACATTTATGCCCATATTTTTTAATAAGTCCCCAAAACCTTCTGGATTATTAATATTCATTATTTGCTCCATCATTTTTTTAAGTTCTTCTGAGCCCATGTTAATATTCATTTTATTGGCATCCATTTTAACATTGGCTTTGGCCATATCTTCTATATTCATGCCCATATCTTCAAATCTATCTTTTAATTGCTCCATAATAGATTTTAAAGTATTTATGTCCATATTCATACCCATTTCAGAGAAAACTTTGACCATATGTTTTAGCATATTTTCTTCCCATTCATCTTTGTTAGATTCCGTCATAATCATCACTAGTGAACCTTGGGTTGTCTAGTGCGACGATGAAGGAATATATTAATCCGACGGTTTTCAGATTGTACTAATGTAAAACAATACAACAAGCGGATTCAAAACGTATTATCTACTCGGATAAGTGAAATGACTGAATCTGAACACGATATAGCGTTAGAAGATACAGATCGTATCAAAGGCCATGCAGCTCTAGTTAATAACGTAAAAGCGGCTGTAGCTCTAGCTGGAGCCGTACGTTCAACACTTGGGCCCAAGGGATTGGACAAAATGTTAGTTGGAGAAGATGGGACTTCGATAGTAACTAATGATGGAGTAACTGTCCTAGAAACTGCAAAAGTTGAACATCCTACTGCTCAACTACTTATTTCGACATCTTCATCACAAGATAGGGCAGCTAGAGATGGGACAACAACTACTGTTTTGTTAATGGCTGAAATACTGCAAAATTCTTTGGAACTAGTAAGAATGGGGCTTCACCCCACTGTTATAATCAATGGATATAGGATGGCACTAGAAGAATCTGTAGCTGAACTATTGCGTATATCAAAAGAAATACCTGATAAAAAATATGAAAAAGCAATTATTTCAACTACATTGGCAGGCAAAATTGAGTCGTCTGTTTTAACTTTACTAGCTAATTCTGCAATAGAGGCTGCAGAAATATTATCTGATGAAGATGGAGGAGAAGACTTAGAGCGTCTACGAGTAAAGCGACTGCAAGTTAGTAACGGAGGAATCAAAGACTCTGAATTAATACATGGCCTAGTATTGTCCAAAACTAGATTAGATCCTCAGACTTCATCATTTTCGAACGGAGGAAGAGTTGCAATTATTGATGGAGGTTTTGAGAATAAAAAAATAGACATGGATGCATCAATAGAAGTAACCAACACTGGTTCACTGAGAGAATTTCATGATAGGAGTTTGATTAAAATTAGAAAATTAGTTGAGCACTTAACATCTCTTAATATTGATCTATTAATTGTTAGAGATGGAGTAGCGGAAGACGCCACTAGTTCACTTACTAAAGCAGGAATTACAGTATATAGAAGACTTGAGCGACAAGATATTGAATTATTATCAAAAATGACTGGTGCTAATCTAATAAGAAACCCTTTGAAAATCAAGGATAGTGACGTAGGTAGTTATGCCAAACGTAACGAAAAATTAATTTCAAACATTAAGCATACCACAATTGAAGGATCTCACGGAGGAGGGATGACATTTGTGATTAGAGGTTCTAGTCCCGAGGTGAGAGGCGAAGTTAAACGGGCTTTTGATGATGCTTTAGGAGTTGCCCATAGACTGAAAAGACATCCTCAGATGTTGCCAGGAGGAGGTGCGAGTCATGTCCATCTTGCCAGACATCTGCGTATTTTTGCATCTAGTCAATCTGGCAGAGAGCAACTTGCCATAGAAGCATATGCAGCGGCTTTGGAAATAATTCCCAGAGTTTTGGCTGAGAATTCTGGTTTTGACCCCATAGATACTGTATTATCATTGTCAGCGGCACAAAATAATGGAGGAAGTGATGGATCGTGGATAGGTTTGGATATTAAATTGGGTCAAAATGCAAATATGATGGAAGCAGGCATATTAGATCCTTTATTTGTAGCTAAACATGCCATCACGGGCGCTACAGAATCTGCAATTAATGTGCTTAGAATTGATGATGTTTTGTGGGCAAAGCAGGATGCTCAGACTCCTGATTGGCAGAATGAATCAGAAAATGAAGATTAATTTATTTACTCAGACCTTCAATCATAGAATCTACGATTTTCCCTAAGTCATATTCTGCTTCCCAACCCCAATCTTTTTTTGCTGAGGCATCATTTACTGAGTCAGGCCACGAATCAGCATAGTTCTGCCTTACGTCTGGAATAAAATTACATGTAAAACCATCAACCTTATCTTTAATTGCATCCACTAATTCCTGTGCAGTAAATGATAATCCAGATACATTATATCCAGCCCTAGATTTTCCAATTTTCTTAATCGGAGAATTCATTAAATCTAATGTTGCCCTTATTGCATCATCCATATACATCATTGGCAGTTTAGTATTTGGCCTTACAAAACAATCATAGTGACCTTGGTTTAGAGCCGCATTAAAAATTTCTACTGCATAATCAGTCGTCCCACCTCCTGCTGGAGATTTCCAAGATATTAAGCCTGGATATCGTAATCCTCTGGCATCTACTCCATGTTTTTTCCAATATTCATTAATTAAATTCTCTCCCGTAACTTTCGTTTTACCATAAGTTGTTGTGGGATTAAGAGGAGTAATTTGAGGTGCATGCTTTGGAGTATCTGGTCCAAAAACTGCAATTGAAGACGGGGCATAAACTTGTAAATTGTTATTTTTGGCAGTTTCTAATACTGAAACTGTACCTCCGACATTTATTTTCTTACATAATTTCGGGTTTTGTTCTCCTGTGACCGAGAGAATGGCTCCAAGATGGAATATCTTTGTTATATCGTATTCTTTGACCAGTGAGTCCATGGCATCAGTATCAAGTACGCTAAGTAATTCAAATGGGCCATTGGTTACTCCTGTGTGATCAGGTAATTCCCTTATATCTGTAGCTAATACATTTTCATTCCCATGCATTCTACGTAACTCTTCCACCAAGTCAGTTCCTATTTGTCCTAATGCCCCTGTAACCATTACGCGAGTTGCTTCTGGCGCAGGCATGGCCCTCCGTATAGTATCGGATAAATGAACCTAAAGCAACATTACTGAGTTTGGCCATGGCCAATGTTGATATGTCTAGCATAGACGCTTTAGACCCCGTTGATTAGATGAAGTATGTAGTTGTCACCGGTGGAGTATTGTCAGGACTAGGGAAAGGAGTTACTGCAAGTAGCATAGGAGTTTTACTAAAATCTGCAGGATTGCGAGTTACGGCCATCAAAATTGATCCATATGTAAATAGTGACGCTGGAACTATGAGTCCATTTGAACATGGAGAAGTTTTCGTATTAGACGACGGCGGAGAAGCTGACCTAGATCTTGGCAATTATGAGAGATTTTTAGATATTTCACTCTCAAAAGATAATAATATTACTACCGGTAAAGTTTATTCGTCAGTGATAGAAAAGGAAAGGAGGGGCGATTATTTAGGAAAAACTGTTCAAGTTGTCCCTCATATAACTGATGAGATTCAAAATTGGATCGAAAGAGTTGCATGCGTTTCAAGTGATAGTAGTAGTTTACCTCCAGATGCTTGTGTTATTGAGCTTGGAGGAACTGTGGGGGATATAGAAAGTGCCCCTTTTGTTGAGTCTTTAAGGCAGTTTCAATTTAGAGTTGGTAGGGAAAATATATGCTTTGTCCATGTTAGTTTAGTTCCAGTAATGGGTCCAGTAGGTGAACAAAAAACCAAACCTACTCAACATACTGTAAAGGAACTTAGAGGACTCGGGATAATCCCAGATATCCTAGTTTGTCGTTCTGAAGTTCCACTTATTGATGAGACGCGTGAAAAATTATCAGCTTTTTGCCATGTCTCTCCTGAAGCAGTCATCTCTGCCCATGATGTAGTAAATATATATCATGTGCCAATTATGATGGATAAGCAAGGAGTTAGTAAGTTATTATCTAATAAACTTAATTTTAAATTAAAAAAAGATAGGAAATTATTAGATGATTGGGAAATTATGGCCAATCATGTTAACTCATTGGAAGAAATAGTAACTATCGCAATGGTGGGCAAATACACTGGATTATCTGATTCATATCTTAGTGTCATTAAGGCATTACAACATTCATCCTATAGCGTAGGTAGGAAATTAATTATCGATTGGATAGAATCGAATAATCTCGAGGACGAAGTAAAGGTTTCTAATCCTGAATTGTATGAAGATTCTTGGAGAATGCTCAAGGAGGCTGATGGGATATTAGTTCCCGGAGGATTTGGCAGTAGAGGTATTGAAGGTAAAATTAAGGCTGCAAAATACGCTAGAGAAAATAAAGTTCCTTATCTTGGCGTCTGCTTAGGCTTGCAAATTGCAACAATTGAATTTTGCAGAAATGTGCTAGGAATAGAAAATGCTAATTCGGCTGAATTTGCAGAAGATACTGAAAATCCAGTTATTATTTTTATGCCAGAAATATCTAAAACACACATGGGAGGAACTATGAGGCTAGGAACTAAGTCTACACCATTTTTAGTAGATGATTGTAAAATTCGTAGATTATATGGTAACAAATCGCATGTAGATGAAAGACACAGGCATAGATATGAAGTAAACCCAGAATTGATAGAAAAAATAGAAAGTGCCGGCTTAGTGTTTGTTGGCAAAGATGAAACTGGACAGAGATGCGAGATAATGGAATTGAAAAATCATCCATATTATGTTGGAACCCAATATCATCCTGAATTTAAATCTCGACCAAATAGACCTAGTCCGCCATTCCTAGGATTACTCAAAGCGGCCTGTGGTATTGAAATTTAATCTATAGAAACTGGTAATACCCGAGTAGTGCGATATCCTTGCAAAACTTTCATATAACGCTTTAAAGAAAATTCTTCATCTAATTTTTCGTCGCCAGTTTCGATTCTTAGCCTCCTGACTGTCAAAAGTTTAGCAGGCGTTACAATTCCAAGTATACTGTTAATTCCGACCTTGCGAATTACTTCTGGAGATAATTGTAAATTTCCCCTCCCAATTAAGAAACCTTGACCCCCCATAGGAGAAAGTAAAACCGTTGTATCTCCTTCATGATTTGTCAAAACATCAAGAAGTCCTTGCTCATCCAAATCTAGTCCAATTAATTTATTTCCTAGTGTTGCATCCATTCCAAGTGTGGTTAATTTAAATCCTAAATATTCAGCAATTGTACTAAGAGTACCTCCTGAACCCCATATTATTAATGTATTATCATTAACAAGCATTTCTTTAACATGGTCAGATAACCCTTGAATAATTTCTTCTTCTCCACTGGATTCAACTCTTTGTTTGGAGCCTTGCATCCATCGTGGACTAGAGGGAGTGATGGCTTCAGCATAATGCCGAACAACCCAATCGCCATTTCTGTAAAGTTCTTCATCCAGATCTAAAACTTCGGTGCTGGCTAGCAATAAGTCCCCTCTTAACCAAGCAGATAGGACTTCAGCTGCAGCTTTGGGAGAAGCAGCAAATGATCCTGAATACATTTTAACACCTGCAGGTACACCTATTACAGGAGTTTTTGGAATGCCTAAATTATCTAATGCTGCAATTATATCGCGCGTAGTTCCATCGCCTCCAGCATAAATAAGTAAATCTATATCACCAGCAACAATTTTCTCTACAGCTAGTAAAGTGTCATTGAAACTTGTAATTCCCTTTGATTCATGTACTTCAGCAACCGAACCTATGTTGACATTTTTTGGGAACCATTCTGTACCCATTCTACCTTGGCTTGTTATCCAGGTTATTTCATCGAATGGTCCACGATAAAGAGTTGAAAAATGATTTAAAAATGATGCCATGCGCGGCCCTGACCTATCATCTGCACCCAATGACCTGGCTAAACTTGCCTTACCATCTGAGCCTTTCAAGCCAAGTTTTCCGCCTAAACCTGCATCTGGATTTACAATCAGCCCTAACCTAACCACATCCTGCGGTAGGGATGGTCGTTATTATCGCTACATACCCTCTCGGCCACAATATGAGAGTGGTGGTGGCGCTTGGAGGGAATGCCCTCCTACGTAGAGGGGAGGCTATGACATCGGAAAATCAACGTAAAAACGTAAAAATAGCAGCAAAGTCTATTGCGCCATTGATTGGAGATTACCAGGTTGTGATAACTCATGGAAATGGCCCACAAGTTGGTCTTTTATCACTACAATCTGCAGCATACAAAGAAGTCAAAGAATACCCTCTAGACATATTAGGTGCCCAAACAGAAGGCATGATTGGATATATGATTGAGCAGGAACTTGGTAATTTACTTCCTATTGAAGTACCTTTTGCTACGATTCTAACAATGGTTGAAGTTGATCCTGAAGACCCTGCATTTGACATGCCGACTAAACCTATTGGACCGATATATACTGAACAAGAAGCAAACAAATTAGCAAGAGATAGGGGCTGGAGCATAGCAAAAGATGGCGAAAGTTGGAGGAGAACTGTGCCATCTCCTATTCCTCAAAGAATTTTTGAATTAAGGCCTATACACTGGTTATTAGAAAAAGGGACAGTAGTAATATGTGCAGGAGGAGGAGGGATACCAACTATGTATCAAAAAGATGGAACATTGAAAGGCGTAGAAGCAGTTATTGATAAAGATAGGGCTAGTGCTTTATTAGCCACTCAACTTAATGCTAGGGTTTTGATTTTAGCAACTGATGCCGATGGAGTTTATCTTGATTGGGGTACTGAAAATGCACTAAAATTAGATAAGGTAACACCCGATGAAATGAAAAATTATGTTTTCGAGCCAGGTTCCATGGGCCCTAAAGTTGAAGCAGCATGTGATTTCGTAAATAGGACCGGTGAAAGGGCAGTAATAGGTTCCTTGTCGGATCTAGAAAAAATGATTACTGGAGAGGCTGGGACTCAATTTGTATTACGTTAATCGACACTTTTGATGGTGATTTCTATGAATGTCTTCATAGGATGAATCTTTCACGCCAACATTAGAGGTGCAGACCATGTCAATGATAAAGGTTGAAATTGATGGCAATGAAACTCGCGAATACGAAACTGGAATTACTGCTGGCGATGTCATCAAAGATGTATATGGGCGTAAATCTGGCTGTGTAGCAGTGCTAGTAAATGGAATTGAAAAAGATTTGTCTGAAAACTTAAATTTGGGCTGTGTAGTTGAATCCATTAATGGAGAATCTGAGGCCGGCTTGTACATCCTAAGGCATTCGTGTGCCCATCTATTAGCTCAAGCTGTAACTCAATTGTTTCCTGAAGCTAAACCGACAATAGGGCCTCCAATTGATCATGGATTTTACTATGATTTTTATATGGATTCAATAGGTGATGGAGAATTAAAGGAAATAGAAAATAAAATGAAAGAAATTATGAAACTGAATTTACCAATCATAAGGGAAGAACATTCAAATGAATCATTGAGAGATATGTTTAATAATAATCATTTCAAAATAGAAATTATAGATGAAAAATTAGGCCAAGAATCTGGATCAACTGCATACAGACAGGGCGATTTTTTGGATTTATGTAGAGGGCCACATGTTTCCACTACATCTCAATTAAGATGGTTTAAATTAACAAGCACTAGTCAAGCTTATTGGCGTGCTGACTCAAAAAAGGAGTCTTTGATCAGAATTTATGGGATGTGTTATGCCACAAAAGAAGGACTGAAAAATAGAGAAAGGCAACTGCAAGAAGCAGCAAAAAGAGATCATAAAAAAATAGGTAAAGAAATGGAACTCTATATGATTAACGAAATGATAGGCAGAGGATTACCGGTATGGCTTCCAAATGGAGAGATTCTGAAATCATCAATTGAAAAATTTGCATTAGAAACTGAAGATTCATATGAATATCAAAGAGTTACTACACCAGTATTGGGTAAGAAAGAACTCTTTGAGGCAAGTGGCCATTTACCTCACTATGCAGAAGGGATGTACCCCCCAATGGAGATGGATGATGGCATATATTACCTTAAGGCAATGAATTGCCCTATGCATCACTTAGTATACAGTAATAAAAAGCGTTCATATCGAGATTTGCCTCTTAGAATTGCCGAATATGGTACAGTTTATAGAAATGAATTATCTGGAGCTTTGACTGGATTATTAAGAGTGCGAATGTTATCAATGAATGATGCACATATTTATTGTACACTAGATCAGGTTGCTGAAGAATTTGCTAATAATATTAAAATGGTTCAGGACTATTATTCAACTTTTGGATTTAAAAATTATTATTTTAGATTATCTTTATGGGATCCCGATAATACTGAAAAATATATAGATCAACCTAAAAATTGGGAAGAGACACAGAATCATCTGAGAAAAATACTAGATGATTTAGAAGTTCCTTATGAAGAAAGCATAGGCGAAGCAGCATTTTATGGCCCAAAAGTAGACATACAGTTTACAACAGCAATTGGAAGAGAAGAATCTATGTCGACAATACAGTTAGATTTTGCTGCCAAGGAACGATTTAGTTTGACATATACTGATGAGACAGGATCTGATAATGGAGAAGTGTTTGTAATACATCGGGCACCTCTTTCGACTCATGAAAGATTTGTGGCTTTCTTGACTGAACATTGGTCAGGAAATTTTCCTACTTGGTTATCCCCTATTCAAGTACAGATAAATACAATTTCTGAAAAACATAAAGAATACGCTAATTATTTGGGGCAAGAACTAAAAAATGCTGGAATTAGAATGAGGATTGATGATTCAGATAATACAATAGGTAAGAAAATAAGGATGCATAGGAAAATGCGTCCTGCTTATATGGCAATCATTGGAGATGAAGAAACTGATAATAAAACAGTATCGATTAGGGCCAGAGATGGAAGGCAACGAAATGGAGTACCGCTCAAACAATTTATCCAAGAAATTTCATCAGAAAATTTTAATCGTGAAACTGAATTGAGTTTGATACCTGAATAATGATATTGATAGTATGATAGTGAATATTGCAGGATATAGATTTGTGGATCTCCACGATCCTGAAGAAATGAAAATACATTTCCTTGAGGAGTGTTTAGATTTACAATTAAAAGGGACTGTATTATTAAGTTCAAATGGGATAAACTTCTTTGTTGCGGGAACAGAAAGATCGATTGGAGACTATATTAAATTTATAGAGCAAGATCAGCGTTTGATTGATATACCTCTAAAAAAAAGCTATACCGAATATCAACCTTTTAGAAGAATGATTGTAAAAAAGAAAAAAGAGATAATTTCACTTGGCCTAGATAATGTTCGACCTGTTGAACACACGAGTCCTTCAATTAGCCCCAAGGAATTAAAAAAATGGCTAGATGAAAACAGAGACTTTATTTTACTTGATACTAGGAATGATTACGAACTACGAGTTGGAACATTTGAAAACTCTGTAAATCTCGAACTTAAGACTTTCAGGGATTTTCCAGACTCTGTCAAAAATCTAGAAGAAAATAAATCAAAACCTGTAGTGATGTTCTGTACAGGAGGAATACGGTGTGAAAAGGCGTCTGTAGTAATGGAAAAAGAAGGATGGGAAAATGTCTTTCAGCTTGAAGGAGGAATTCTAAATTATTTTGAAGAATGTGGAGGATCATATTGGAATGGTGATTGTTTTGTATTTGATCAAAGAGTTGCAGTTAATCCTACCCTTAAAGAAACAGAAATTGAAATGTGTTTTATCTGTAGGGAACCATTATCAGTAGATGAGCAAAAATCTGAAGATTATGTAATTTTGAAACATTGTCCTTATTGTAAAAATAAAGATGGTTAGAATCGAATATAATTAAGAGTGTTTATTTGGTTGAATTATTTGGAAATAAAAAAATATGTCAGAAGAAACGGATATTGAGCAAATCTCAGATGAAGAGATTACCGAATCAATGCTAGTTTCATCTCGTTCAATAGTTAGAACATGTATGGAAATTAGGAATCATGAAGATGTTTTAGTAGTTACAGATACAGAAATGTCTGAAATAGGAAGATCGCTATATGAGGCCGCATCTGAAGTGACAGATAGAGTCCTTCTAATTATGATGCCTACAACCTTTAAATTAGGGAATGAGCCACCTAGTCCAGTAGCAGATTTAATGCGACGAGTCAGAGTAGTGCTTATCGCAACAAAAGATTCTTTGACGCATACAAAGGCAAGAATTAATGCTTCTAAAGCTGGAGTCAGGATAGCATCTATGCCTGGGATAAGCAAAAGTATGTTCATCTCAGGAGGTATGACTGCTGATTATAATGCGTTACAGCGTGAAATCTCGGCAATGAATTCTATATTTAGAAGACGCAGAGAAGTTCATGTCACATCTCCATCTGGAACTGAAGTTAAATTTACAACTGGAAATAGATGGATTTTAGAGGATAATGGGATATGTAACCGCCCTGGGCAAGTTACTAATCTTCCTGCTGGAAGGATATTTGTACTCCCCAAGGAAGGTACGATGAATGGCAAAATAGTATTTGATGGTTCATGGGAAGGAAAAATATTAGATGATTTTATTGAATTTACTATCGTTGATGGTTTAATTACAAAAATTGATGGCCCACAGGAAATAAAAGATATTTTTGAAATTCCACAAAATAGTAGGCGTGGATTAGAAGTAGATTTAATAAAAACAGTGGCAGAGTTCGGCTTTGGAATGAATTCGAGGGCAAAAATAGTAGGAAATAAACTTGAAGATCAAGTAGTAAGGGGGAGTTCATATTTTAGCTTTGGAGACAATATTGCCCTTGGAGGGAATGCCCATGTCGGTTTTCAAATGAGGGGCGTGGTAACAAAATCAACTGTTCGGTTGGAAGATGTAGATTTAGTATTAGAAGGGAAGATAATTGCACGTAAGAGATGATGATTATGTCAAAGGCAGTATTATGGTGTAATGGAGATATTCCATCAATAGGGCTTGTAAAAAGTCTTATTGACGATAATGTGCCAGTATTTGGCATTGATGGAGGCGCTGATATAGCCAAGTTAATGAAAATAGAAATTAAAAGTGTAATAGGCGATTTAGATTCTGTAGATATTGTAAAATGGGAAAATAAAACCAAACAAATAGTCAATCAAGAAATGAGTGATTTAGGAAAATCAATAAATTATTTATTAGAAAATGGAATGAAAGAAGTAGACATACTAGGCATTGATGGAGGTAGCCCGGAGCATATTTTAGCAATATGGGGAAATTTAGCTGAATTATCTGGCAACATAAAGATAAGACTACATCACGAATTTAGGATAACTGAAAGGATACATCCAAATGAAGGCCAATTTGAAATATTCATAGACAAGGATGAGGAATTTTCTATTTTCGCATTGACTCCTTGTAAAAAATTATATCTTAAAGGGTCAAAATGGGAAATAAAAGGAAATGAGTTAGGATTATCAAGTATAGGATTACATAACGTAGGACTTGGAAATAAGATATCCATAATTGCAGATGGAATAATCGCATTGATAACAAAAAGGTAGATTATTCTTCCCTTGGATTCATAGAAAGCATCATTGCTATTGGTTTAGTACGAGGATCACTTTCTAATGCTAACTTCATAATTACAGCTAAAGGAACTCCTAAAACCATTCCTAAAACACCCCAAGCCCAACCCCAAAATGCCACAAGAAGCAAGAGGACGATTGGAGACATGTCCAGCCTCTTACCAGCCAATAGTGGTTCAACTATACCCCCCCACAATTGTTGGTTTGCAATAAGAAGGAAGAGTAACAAAAATGCAGAACCTGGGGATAGGATAATTAAACCCAATAACATTGGAGGAATTATAGATATTAAAGCGCCAACATAAGGTATAAAATCCATCATAAAAGTAATTGAAGCCCATAAAAACCATCCTGGAATGCCATAAAAATAAAGAATTATTGCTACAATAATAGCTTGACCGAATGCTACAGTAGCCCTTGTCAAAACATACATATTGATGCTTTCAGATGAGGCTGAGGCTAGTTTTGTTATTTTATCGGCATCTTCAGGATATGCTGCCTTGATGCGCTTAGGAAGTGTTTCTGATTCTAATATAATAAATAAGAGAAAAATCAGAACAGTTATCGAACCAACAGTAAAGGATGCTAATGATCCAACTAGTCCTGTGGCAAAGATTTCAATTTTCTCAACAGTGATTAGATCAATGAGAGCAGGGGTATCAAAAGAAATGCCCCAAATTATATCGTTATTCTCAAACCATAATAATTTACTACTTAATTTTTCAGAAAGATAGGGTACTTCATCAGTAAAAGTTTGAAGATTGGAGAAAAGTACATTAGAAACTACGAGTAAAATTCCTATAACTATTGAAACAAACGCCCCATATGCTAAAAATGGATGGCCGCCAATTTTTTCCTCTAACCATTGTGCAGGTGGCCTAATTAAAAAGAATAATAGAATTGCAACAACCAGTGGTTGAATTATTGACTCAAGGTTTTTAATTGCTAATACCGAAATAAATAAAATAATAGCAATATTAGAGGCAGTATTAAATTTAAGTTTTCCTAACTTAGCCCGTTCTCCCATATTATCCTCATACTTCGGAGTAGGACTTTGCCCTCAAGTGTTTCGACGGCAAGATAATCAATTTATGAGTTTTTTATAGATTTTCAAAAAATCATTTGCATTTTTCTTGAATGTAAATTTATCAATTACTAAACGACGTCCCGCGATTCCTTTGTCCAGAAGTGATTGTTTGGATTTTAATTCTGATAGAATGGATTCTGAAATAGAATTTATATCACCCATAGTAAATAATCCTCCAACACTATCATCTACCATCTCAGGCAGGGGGCCATTGTTGACTGTAACTACAGGAGTTGCTGATGCCATTGCTTCCAATGGAATTAATCCTTGCCCCTCGTAGTAAGAAGGATAAACTACTAAGTCAGCAGTTCGATATAATGCAGCTAGCTCATCAAATTTCATACTAGATTCAATAAAAACTGATCCTTCTAATCCTAATTTTTTAGCCTGCTTTAGTAGCCTAGATTTAAGGCCACCCCTGCCTACAATAACTAAATTAGTATTAGGAGAATTTTCTTTAACCTTTGCAAATGATTGTAATAATATTCCAAATCCTTTCCTAGCCACAAGACGCCCTACAGAAAGTAATAGATCAGACTTTTGGCTTACATTATATCTATTACGTATTGACTTATCAGTAAGCATTGCATCTTCATCATCCCTGTGTAAAGGAAAGAACATATCAGTATCAACGCCCCAATGTATGACCTCACATTTCCAATTTTCAGGGGAGGAATATCTGGCTAAGAAGTCATCTTTAGTTGCATTTGAGTTGGCAACGCAAACATCTGAGAAATTTATTGCTATATTTTCAAAATTAGCATACCTATTTGCAGTAAATCTCATGAATAAATCATTAGGGTTTGCCCAAACAGCAGATTCTTTATACTTTGCTGCTAAGAAAAGCCCGTCTCTCTCACCTAACCATGAGCCATGCAAGGAGGAGACTATGGGTGCTATTTCACCCTTACAAGCTTCAAATTGACGCTTGTCCCAAGATACCATAGGACAGTGCAAATGTACTATATCAACAGGATGAAGCGCGTGTAATTCCTTTAATTTTTTAAATGCATACCTTCCATAAGACCTTGTAAATTCCATTGGTATTTTTTTCCATGGGACAGTAAGGACTTCGACACCTTCAAGGGCAGGTGCAGTATTTTGTCCATTTCTTGTTATGATAGTTATTTTATGCCCCAAACTGGCTAAAGCTGCGGAAAGATGGTACACTGTAGATCCCATTCCTCCCCACCTAGGAGGGTATTCTGACGACAACATTACAACATGCATGGTAAGACCTTACAATGTCCTAGTCTGTATTCTTTCAAGATAATATTGGTAATTAGTCAATAGTATCATTCAAAATAGATGGCTTGTTCCGATGAAGTGATAATTATGTCAAACGTATTACCCGTACATGTAACTGTTGTCATTCCAACACGAAATGAAGAAGAGGCCATAGTAGATACCATACGCTCAGTACCCAATGATGGATGGTGTGAGAAATTGGATTTTTTGATTATTGATGGGAACTCAACTGACGCCACTAGAGAGTTGGCCAAAAATGAAGGTGCAGAAGTATATCTTGAGAAGAGGAAAGGCTATGGAAGAGCATATAAAACAGGTTTTGCAACCGCACCAGGAGACATTATTGTTACTATGGATGCAGACTGTACGTATCCCGGAGAGGAAGTTCCAAACCTTGTTCGTAAATTACTCAATGATGATTTAGAATGGATAACATGTGATCGCCTTGCAAAAGCAGAAGATGGTGCAATGTCAGGAATGCATGGATTTGGGAACTGGACTTTATCAACAACCGCTAGGTTATTATTTTGGTATGGTATAAAAGATTCACAAAGTGGCATGTGGGTATTTAAAAAGTCAATTTTGGATAATGAGAAAGTAAGGCCACGACATGATGGGATGCCATTGTCACAAGAATTTAAGATTAGGGCAAGAAGGTACTTAGGTAAAAATAAAACTCAGGAAATTAGTGTCCCCTACCGAGTAAGAGTAGGTGCTGCAGAAATAAATACATGGGGAGATGGTTTACTCAATTTAAGAAGTTTATTTTGGCTAAGGTTTGGAGTATTTAGTAAAAGTACTCCTTGGGGAAAAGAAGATTAATTATTATTTTCCCCATCAAATTCTTGATCTAATTCTCTTGGATCAAAGCCTGACCACGACTCGATTAATTCCAAATCTTTAGAGATTTGTATCCGCCTATTATTTACATATACTAAGCCTAATAAAGCAAAAGTTATCATCAGGAGCGAGAGCATAGGTAATCCTGCTTTGAATGCCCAATCTAATGAATTGCTATTTCCCTGCTTTAATATCGGGATAATTTCAATTTGCGACTGGCTTACTGAATCTCCATCAATAGCCCAAACTTCAACTCGGACCCAATTACCATCTGATACTTCCCAGTTTGTTCGATATGTCCAGATATTATCATCGGAAACGTGGTCACTGCCTTTACCATCATCTCTGAATGTAAATGCCTGAGAAACCCCTCCATTGATTACTTCTCCATTAACATTTTTAGTAGTTCCATCGGCATCATTCAGAGTAACATAGATATAAACTTCAGTTGCTTCATTTTCTTTTATTGAATCAATAGAAATAATTAATTCTTCTAATGTTGGATAACTAGATCCTATGGTTAAATTAACCGAAGTAAAGTCTTGAGCACCTCTAGAATCTTGAACCATTAAATTTATTTGGATAACTCCTGGATTGAAATTAACCATTTCTATTTCTTTATTTCCAATTATTGTACCATCATTCAAAGACCATTGATACAAAACGATATCATCATCATAGTCATATGAATTTGAACTATCCAATTCGACTATTTGGCCCGGAGGTATATATTGTCCATTAGTTAGGTTTGTGATTTCAGCAAATGGCGCAGTTTCTTGAACTAATATATCTTGATAGTAGATTCTTTGCATTAAATTTGAGTCTTTCAAAGTAATAGTTAAATGATGATTTCCGGCTATTAAATAGTCGTTATACCAATAATCAATAGACTTATTCTGTAGAATATGCCCCATCAAATCAGAGAATATACTTACTGTAAAATTATCTCCATCTGGATCAAAAGAATTTCTAAAATCAAATAATACTGGAGAATTTGATTGAACTACTGCATTTGGAGATGGTGAATTGAGTATTAACAATGGTGCGGATTCCACTACTATGATGTTTATTGAGTTGCTAACTACTTCTACATAGCCATCATTTAAAATCAAGGAAATATTATGATTACCAGCAGGCAATCTTGTTTCAAAATTCCAATCGGAGCCAATGGGATTTGTTAATTTATCACTAATCCATAAAATACTAACTAAGTCATCACTAAGGTTTAAGATATTATTGCAAAACAAGTTACTCCCATTATTAGGTAATTCTAAACATGATAAGTCCCAATCTCCAGAACCTGAAGAATCAAACCCTATTAAATCTCCTGATTCTGACAATAATCCATCATTTGGATAATTAATTAAAGCATTTGGAGGAGAATTTAATACTTCCAATTCAATATGATAATAAGTCCATAATGCTAAATTATTTGGATTATTATCGCCGGCCTTCATGGTAATATTATGGACTCCTTTAGAAAGAGTTCCTGACCATTCAATGTTTGTTGAAGAAGATATTCCTGACAATAGAATACCATCCAAATTACTATTAAACTCAAATTTAATATCATCTCCTTCTGGGTCAATAGTATTAGAACCATCAAGTCTGACAATATTAGCAGAAGTGTTTTCTAGTCTTGTTATTTCCATTTTAGCAAGTGGTATTTCATTAAATAATTCAACATTGAAAGACCATGTCCTATTGGAATTTATGCCGTCTGATGCATATACCGTTACAGTGAATTGGTTAGGAGCCCCTAGAAAATCTCTAATAATCTCTTGGGGGCAAGTTGGTTCTCCTTCAGTAAATGATACAGGGTAATCTTCATACGAGACTTCCATCCAGCACCATAAATCTCCGCCTTCTGGATCATATGTCCCTGACAAAATAGTTGTTAAATTTGCAGTTTGTCCAAGATATAATGTCCCCCAGGAGGATATAATAGGATTAGTACCTACTGACAATACTGGAGGGAGATTAAGTAATTCAATTTGGCGACTCTCATTGACACAATGATCTGCATTATCACAAACTTGAAGAGTTATGATATGCAATCCATCACTAAGGGCACACATCCCTGAGGGATAGTCATAATTAGCCCTAAAAAAGCTATAATTATCTGTTTCATTGAATATTTGACCCGGGCCACAAGAGGAAATAATATTGCCATCTATATCGCTAGTCCACGAATAAGACAGTGGATCATTATCCAAGTCCCATGATTTTGTAGCATCAAAAATAATTTCAGAATTACTTGAGTGGGTAATGCCTTTTTCTGGTAATTGCCAAATTATAAATGGTGGCTGATTTGAAATATCTAATCTACAAATTATTGATTTGTCGTCATTTAATATGAATGATTCTGTAGAATTAGTTACACCATCATAACTACAGGTAGTATTTACTGAATTATCATTAGACCAGCCTTGATCAACAGACCAACGGGAGCCGATAAATGGACCATAATTAAAACGGCCACTATATGGTTGTATACTGGTTAACTCATTTTCAAAAAATTCGAAGGAAAGATTTATTTCTGCATATGGGATATTCATAAAATTTTGATTAATTGTCTGTAAATCTATATTCCACATTATATCTACAGTATTATCAGATTCAACTACAGAAGGAGGGGAGATATCAGAGGATGAAATCCATCGAATATGATTTCCAGATATCAATTTAAAAGAATTGGTGGCATTTTGGTCCTGTAATAATATAGAATCTGTAAAGTTTACTATACTGTTAGTGAAAACAGGTTGGCTACCATTACAGGATATAGTGGCATTATCGACTATTAATTCTAAATGACCGAATAAGACCAAACAATTTTCATTGAATCCAGATATAATGCTGTTGAACAATGAAGATGGAGCGATTCCTTTAGATGACCAACTCAATCCATGATTTTCGCCATTAATTATTAGATTATTGATATTCGCATCAACCTCTATCATCTCTACCGCAAAATCACTATTGTTAGAGAATATTTGGACATCATCAAGTATAACAGTCCCAAAATAAGCAACATTTGAATTATCTATATCTAAAGAAGGAGAGATGATTGAGTTTTTAATTATTATAGAATTAAGTTGTATATCTATGCTATCTCTAACAACTATGCCATGATTATCCCCCGAAGATATACATGAGTTACAGCTAGTATTCTTACCTCCGCTCATTACTATATTAGACTCATGGAAAACAATGCCAGCACCATCTAAAGGATTTGATTGATTGAGGCCATTCGCAATGGTGACTACATTGGAAATTTCTACATTTGTAGAATCATAGATATATAGTCCATTACGCCCGTTATTTTGGCTTACTATAGTATCCACTCTTGGATGAAATTCACGAAAATCGATACCATTTCCTTCATTTCCGGAAACAAGCCAATTTTTCCCAATTACGCCTCCTTTCATCATTAGAACACCCGGCCCTGAAGAGTTATTTACAATCAAATTATTAACTATAGCGGGACCTTTAGTTGACCAACTAGAGCTTCTAAAATAGAGGCCAGCACGATCATTCATAGGAGAGTTAAATGATATTTGGCCATTATTTAGCATAGTCATATTTTCTATAATTGTTGAAGAATCTGTCATATAAGCTCTAAATCCAACAACAGGGTTATTCTCAATTAATGCACCATTGATCTTTACTCCACTTGTATTAACATCGAATGCTGCGTAACCTAATCCTGGAGTTTTTGAATTTGGACCTCCAGTACCTCTTATTTCTAAGTTCTCGAAAATAGCATTAGTTGGTAAGTTATTATACTGACTATGATTATACTGTTCGACCATTACTCCTCGGTATTGACTATTTTCAATTATTATATTGGTGAATGAGGGCCTAGTCAACCAATTTGATGTCTGATGCCTAATAAAAATACCATTATCACAACGATTAACAAAGACATCTACGAGAAGTGGGATAGAGTCTTCGACCCAAATACCTGCTGAAGTTGATAAAGTTGCGCCAGTAATATTTGTAATATTAATATTTGATAATAATCCTCCAGAATTTCCCCAAAAATTAATCCCTCTAGTAATTAATCCATCTATACTTATCCCATCAATTAATGGGGCTGAATTATATCCTACTGATAGTCCAATTCCATACCTCCAAGAAGTTGAGCTTGCATGTACATCTTGGCCCCCGCCTACGATTGTTAAATTTGTGATAATTGGGGATGCTCCATTGAATAAGTCAACTGCTACATTATCTGCATTTACTACTTTTAAATTAGATATTTTGGGATCACTAGCATAAATTGTAATTCCATATTTTGAATCATTTATTGTTAAGTTATCAATATTAGAATTGAGCCCATTACTAGTTGAGTTGAAGACGATTCCATTATGATTGCCGGTCAAGGATTCTAAAATAACTGGAGAAGTCAATGATCCAATAATACTAATTCTACCATCAATATTTATTTCTTCATCATCGCCAAGAAAAATATTTGTGCCAGCTTGAACTATCAATATTTGTCCATTTTGAACATTGTATCCGTCATTAAGGAAAATTGATCCTGACCAAACGGTAGTTGCCTTAGGACTTACTGTAGCATCAACTGCAATAATACTCATACTAGAAGTCATCATGATAAAAACAAGTAAAACTGCATGGCATTTACAAACTGAGGTATGCCCTTGCATAATTTAGCGGCTCAATAACAGTATGTAATCCCTTATGTATGGTGATTATTGTATGCCTCATTCTATCGTAGAAGTCATAAGCATATGACCAGCGCGAGTGGTGTGATGATATGAGTACGGCTTTTGTTTTAATCAGAGCGGCACCCGGCAGTGAAGGAATTGTGTACCAAAAACTTCTCGAAATTGAAGAGGTTACTGAAACTCATGTTGCTTATGGAGAATATGATTTAGTCGCTAGAATAGACTTTGAAGATGAGAAAAAGATGGCAAATATCCTTATTGGGGTAATGAGAGCCATCCCAGGAGTTCAACATACTGAAACACTTATTGCAGTGGAGGCAGAATAAATGGCTGTTGGATTTGTATTAGTTACTACTGAACCAGGTAAAGAAATTGAAGTTAGAGAGGCTGTTAGTAAATTTGAAACTGTAGTTGGGCAGTGGATTGTTTTTGGCATGCATGATTTATTTGTTAAAATTGAAGCTGAAGAAGAGTCTGAACTAACTCGATGCATAATACAAGACATCAGAAACATTCCTGGAATATTCGAGACACGTACTTTGATTGGTGCTGAAATATAATAATCATACCAATAAAGAAATTAATTTCAGAAGATCATTGGCTGCATTAATACATTCTGCAGATCTAAATTTACTCAATGATTCCCTCCAATGTGAGAGTTTTCTTTCTGGCTCTAATATTCCCCTCCAATACCATTTGTGTGCAATAACTCTACGATGTGCAGCTATGTCTTCACGTAAAGGTTTTTCAGTGATTTCTGAATGTGATTGAATTAGCCATTGAGGGTATTTCGGCCCTGATGCATCAAGAGTCATATGAATTAAAATTAATTTATCTAGAATATTGTCACATTTCCTAATTTCATTCCTTGCTGCTTCTATAGATTCTTTAGAAGCATTGCCATTTTTCCTAATTGCAAGCCTTGATTTTAAATCGATAATTTTTAATTTTGGATTGTCATAACCTAGTTGGGATTCCAATAGGCTCCTAGAAGCTGCTGCAGAAGTCATATCCTGGGTTTCTAATGCTATTGAGTTTTGTATTAAATTTAACGATAATGAGGCTACATTTCGCTTGTTATCAGGAAGTGCAGATATATCTATAATACTTATTTTATGTTTTATTTTTTTAAGCAGGTTATTGTTAATTGGGCCTGGCAATCTATCATCATGAATTCTAACAAGCGTAGATATTTCATTTTTTATTTTTTCTACCGGATTAAGGTTTTTAGATAATTCAAAATCTAATTCTTCAGCTAATTTGGCATTACCTCGGATTCTAGCTAAACGAACTAAACGTTTTGTTTTATTAATACCATTTGAGAGGCAGTTAATGTGTAAATTAGCTATTTCTATTTCCCCTCTCTCTATAGCTATATCAGATGCTGCCTCCCTAAGTATTTCTTCATCATTATTACTTATTGCCTGTTCAAAGATAATTGCTGCTGATGCACTATCTTTAGACAATAGTTCAGAAAGATGTGATAACAGCCATTTGGAGTCGATAACCTTACCTGATTCTAGACGATGGTGAACTTCCATCCTTGTTGCCCTAATGCCATTTCTTTTAGCCCATTTTATTGCCATTTCATGATGAAAATCTTGGACTTCTTTTTCAGTAAAATATCTTCGTCTGACGTTTCTTATTAGGTGATGAATTTCTAATTCATTTCCATGATTTTTTAAGATTGCATAATCATCAAGTTCGTCTGTGCCTTTTGATGAAAATATCTCTTTAACACCTAAAGGTATTGGAGTTATAGATAATTCATCTAGAGTCCGTAAGCCATCATTACTAAGTCTCTTTATTACTGTAGATTCAACAAATTCTTGCACTGCGTCATTCTCTTCAGGTAATTTAGTATCAGAATCCCAAAGATGGAGTGCAAGTGGGTGGCCCCCTAATGATTCAATAATTTTTATGACGGAACTATCGGGTAAATCTTGTGGTAAAATTTTCTTAGCATCATCTAAATGTAATCCATTTATGCGAATATTTTCAAATTCAATTAAATTATCAAATGGACTAGGTGCCCTTACTAGTAACAAAATTGATGCTTGCGTTTTTGAAATTTCTAAAATAAGATTGTTTATTGAATTTATGTGCCTTATGTTTAGTTCCTGTATTTCATCAATAACAAGTAAATTTTTAGATGAATCAACGGCTGCTGAAATTGCTGTTGGTGACGACATACCAGATTGCTTTAACCACATATTTGCAATCGCTGAAACATCTGTATCATTATAGCATGTTGCCCATCGTAAAGTCCAATCTTTTAACATCATAACTTCTGCAATGTTACGTGCCAAACTAGACTTTCCAATACCCGGTAGGCCATTCAAAAGAACATTACGGCCTTGATTTAATAAATTGTAAATATTTGTTATTTCTTCATTTCTGCCATGAACAGTAGTAAGTTTAGGAAGTGGACCAAAAATACGATATTTCTTAATTTGGCTAGGAATTCCTATATCTGAAATAATATTAAGTCCTAATTCTGTAATGTGTATTACTTTACGTCGCCTAGATCCTTGGTCAGAAACTTTAGCATTCCTAGAAGTTACTAATCTTTTATTTTCTAAAGATGTGAGAGGTTTGTGAAGTGCTGACCTAACTACTCCTAATGCTTCTGCAATTCCTGGAAGTGATTGTTCCCTAGGTACATCCCATTTATGATCATAATTATCTCTAAATTTAGACAAATGAGCAAGAATTTTCAATCTAGTCCCGTCCACCATATTACACGGGACATGACTAGGGTTCATGGGTGTTAACTCATGGCGCATCAACAGAACATGCCTATTGACCAACTAAAATTAGACTTTCCCTCTAAGCCTGGAGTTTATCTTTTCCGAAGAGATGATGATCGAGTCATGTATGTTGGGAAGGCAACAAATTTACATTCTAGAGTTCGGTCTTATTTTACAGGGAAAAATGATCGGTTAATGATTCCAAAGCTTATTCAAAATTCAGAAAAGGTTGATTGTATTGTTACTCAAACACCCTCAGAAGCATTAATATTAGAAAGAGAATTAATTCGTAAACATAAACCAAAATATAATTCAAGATTAAAGGATGATAAATCCTATCCATTTATTTCATTAACAAAAGAAGAATATCCAAGAATTATTTATACTCGATTCCCTGCTGTTAATGATCTAAGGTGGGGGCCATTTCCAGATGCAGGTGCTGCAAAAAAAGTAATTCAACTCATAAGAAGGCAGTTTGGAATCAGGGATCAAGACTGCCGCGGAAAAGATGGTTGTTTAGCAAGTCATATTGGATTATGTAGAGGGCCTTGCGTAGATCCGGATGGATATCCAGAAAGGGTGAGGGCGGTAACTAAGGTATTAGACGGAGATGCAGCAATATTAATTAAAACCTTACAAACTGAAATGGACATAGCTTCTAAGAATTTAAGATATGAAAAAGCTGCCGTAACTAGAGATATGATTAGGACAATACAGATCACAATATCGCAACAGATAATTCATAGCAGATTCTATCAGGATTGTGATGCTGTAGGTTTTGCATTTAGAGGAGATTCAGCATCAGTAACAATATTACATGCCAAAGATGGAGTAATTCAGGGTCAAGTCAATTATCCATTGATTCATAGAGGAGAAGTTGCAGAATCTGTCGCATGCGTGTTAGCCGAACATTATGCAAGTAGACGGCCTCCTAAGACATTACTAATCCCTTACAAGTTAGGAAAGCCATTAGAAAATTGGTTATCTGAAAGGAGAGTTAATCCGTTAGAAATAAGAATTCCAAAACGTGGAGAATTATTTAAATTAAGAAAAATGGCAGATAAGAATGCAGAAATACATGTCGTAAGGCATCAAAATAATCGAACTGGTAATCTGGAACAAAATGCTGCAAATGAATGTGCAAAGTTACTTGGCATTGATTCAATAAATCATATTGTATGCTTTGATATGTCTCAAATGCTAGGTGAAGAACGAGTTGGTGCTTCAATAGTTTTCAGAAATGGTAGGCCTTCCAGAAAAGAATACAGGACATATAGAGTAAAAAAAGATGTTTTTGATGATCTGAGAATGATGTCAGAGGTCGTAGAACGCTGGATTAAAAGACAAGACGAGTGGCCGGATTTACTACTATTAGATGGAGGTAAAACTCACTTATCCGTAATTCTAGAAGTTTTACAAAAAAATGAGGTAAAAAATATGTTTCTGCTTGCTGCATTAGCAAAAAAGGAAGAGACTTTGTATAGGCCGAATAATGATCCGATAATATTGACACGTAGTGGCAGAGTCTTAGTTCATGCAAGAGATGAGGCACATAGATTTGTGAACAAATATCATAGAAAACGTAGAGGTAAAAAATCAATGTTAGATCCTTTGGAAGAAATCGAAGGATTGGGGGCAAAAAAAATACAGTCATTACTTAGACATTTCGGAGGAAGGCACGGGATAAATCATGCCGGCATCGAGGATTTAATGGCAGTACCAGGAATAGGTAAATCCATGGCTAAAATAATTTATGACCATCTTAATGAGTGATTCTATGCCCAAAGATAAACCACATGATACATTAAATTTTATGATATCAGAATACCTACTTTCAAATGGAATTGATGGAGAAAAAATTGATGATTTTATAATAGATATCCCAAAAAAATGGGAAAAATTCTCAGATGTAATACTTCTTCCGAATTCATCATTTGAGGAAAAAAAATGGGATAACCACAGGACCGAGTTATGGAATATTATTGTGCAAGCCCTGGGGGCAAAAAAGTTAGGAATAATGGGTGAAATTAAAGGTGAAAAGAGGGAAAGCACAGTTAAAATGCTACTTGGAGAGGATGATTGGGTAATTCGAAGAGAAAACGGAATTAAATATGGATATAGATTTACTAAATGTATGTTTTCATCTGGGAATATAAATGAAAGGATGAGGATGGGAGGTGTTGGAAAGCTTGACGAAGTTGTTGTAGACCTATATGCTGGAATAGGATACTATTCTTTACCTATCTTAGTTTTTTCTAAAATTAAACATTTACATTCATTTGAGTGGAATCCGGAGTCAGTAAGAGCTCTGGAAATAAATTTACAATCTAATGGGGTAACAAACCGATGTTCTATTCATTTGGGAGACAATAAAATTACGACAAATAAATTCAATAATATTGCAGACAGGGTTATTTTAGGATTATTGCCATCTGCTAAAGAAGGTTATATTCCTGCCCTAAATGTATTAAAAGATTCTGGAGTTTTACATATTCATGGCATTGCACAATCAAAAAATCATGATGAATGGATAAAGAAAACATTGACTGAGATAAATTTAATTAGACCGCAAGCAACGATATCTGAAATTAGTAGATTTAAAATCAAAAGTTATGCACCTCATTGGGACCACATTGTACTTGATGTTAAAGTAGAGTGATGCCTTTAATTTAGATGCATCGTCCTATTGCAGATATGGCAGAAGACTGGTTAACCCAATCTGCTATTGGATATAATAAACACTCACTTGAAAATAAGGACGGTTATAGTGCAATAATATTAATGCCTTTAGATACTTTGAGAATAATAATTGATTGGACATTTAAATCTCTTCCAGATGAGATACTTATTGGCATTGATCCTGATATATCTATTAAAAATCCCAAAAAGGTTGAAGATGAATATCTAGGACTTAATTTTCAAAATGATTTATTTGCTGGACAGGGGTACATACTTGGAAAACCCCATTTAGTTAACAGAGGTGATTCTTTTTCTGTTCACCATGTCCCTGAAGAATGGAATGATGGTTTGTTTACAAATGAAAGAGGAGCAAGGGGAAGTAGATTTACTCATTGGCTACATACTCACCCAAACGCACCTGCAATACCTAGTATTGCTGATGCTGATGCTGCACAGTGGACTGAGGGGTGTGACATAATATTAGGAATTAAATATACTCCAGAGGGTATTTTACCATGGTTTGATGATGTAAATGGAATTAGGAGACAATTAAATCCAGATGAAATAGATGAAAATAAAAATAGAAGTGGAAAATATATTGGAATAGTTAAAACAGGACATAAGATACATGATTTAGAATTAATATCTTTTCATAAAAGAGGTTTCGGGATCAATATAATTCTAACGGACCAAGATGGTTATCCAATATGATTGGAATTTTGGAAATCGGAAGTAGCAAACAAGCTCCTCACGGTTAATTAAGTGTAAAAAGTACACTAACTTTAAATGGTAAAGCACACATGGGTTACTGAGAGACATGGAAATATTAACCATCTTCAATTGCCCTGCTTGTAAATCGCCTTTGTTATATCAGGAATACATAACCAGAGAATTAAGAAGTACTACCTGTATGACTTGTGGAATTGTATCATTAACCTTAAATTGAAAAAGAGATTACATTTTGTAAACACCATTTTTACATACGCGCCTTCATATAGGTCGTTTGGAGGCAAACGGTCATGGATGCTAACACATGTTTGCTCGTTTCAGACCCAAAGAGAAGGATGCGAGTGCTGAAGAAATATGGCCAATGATTTTTTTTCTTTATACGAAAGATTCATTTCCTAATCTCTCAAAGTAATGCCATGTCTAGTAAGCCAATGGCGCTTGTAGTTATTCTTCTACTCAGCACAACAATAGGCCTAAGTACAACAGATTATGCTTCAGCAGAGACGGATTCAGATTCTGAAACAACTGATTCCCCCACACAAATAGTAGGAGATTGTGATCCCGAAATAGAACGTCCTTTGGAAGTAGAGCAAGCATCTTACTTACCACCGGGAAAACATCAGACAGAGCCTTCAGTAGTATTCATTGATGAGACTTTTACAATCACTTACCATTCACAATCTGGAGAGGGGCCATGGGGCCATTCACAACCTAAGATTCACAATGGCTGGTTTCAAATCGGTAACCAAAGCGGCGAGATAGAACTCTATGATGATGGAACTCACGGAGATGCTGTTTCAGGAGACGATGTATGGACGAGAGCATGCATCCATTGGCCTCAAAACTCCCTTAGTGCCGGAGAAACTTTCACAGAGAGAGCGGGAATTATTGGACTGGATTCAACTCTGAGAGGAACTGTCACATCTCAAGCAGTATCGGATACCATTAGAACCACAGAAGGTGGTTATTTCATCAATATTGGAGAATCCTATGGAGAGAGGTGGACTGATTCTTGGGAGCTTACGAGTCCATCTCTTTGCACCGCATGTTACGATGCTTGGAATGTTTCTGGACATGTTTTTGACTTTATTGCGATAAATAGTAGAGATTCTGTAGGGGGAGCAGGTTACATCCGAAATCATGATCCTGTTGGTAATATAGGGATGAATCCGCCGTGCTTGTACAACTCTCATTGTTACACGGTAATTGATGGCCTGGAACATCCTGAGTTTCGAGGTGTACTGAGTATGATGTACGTCAATAATGGGGGCTTAACTCATGAGTTGGGGCACGGACTCCTAGGACTTGACTCAGGAGAATTCCCCGAACAGGGAGTGGGTGCTTGGAATAGCGGCGACGGAATGCATCTCGACAGTGACACGACGGTGAGAGGCGACCTTTCAGGGCCATTCTGGGACCCCAATAGAGGATGGCCATATGCAGTACAAATAGAAGATGAGAATGGTGAACGTACTGAAGTCCGACTAATCCATGATAACGGCTCTTTCAGAATTATTCCTGACAACCGAGAGCGTTTTGAATGGTCAGATATCTTCCTTTATATGGCTGGCTTCCTCTCTTCAGAAAACGCAACTGAAGTCAATTACAAATTAGTCAATGAGACGATTGAGTCCTGTACTGAAGAGGAATATGCTCTCTTTTGTATCGAGACAAACGTTACTGCAGAACGAATCATTGAGTTTGATACTCAAGATTTCATCGACATGTACGGAGAGAGGAGGCCTTCTCATGAGGGTGATGAAAGTCAAATCAACCTAGGAGTTCTCCACATCAGCGATAGGAATCATACAGAAGCCGAAATGATATGGTTCACGGAGATGTATGTGGAATGGGCTCATTCTAATGAGTCTGTGCCGAGTAACTGGAATTTCACGGACACTGATCCATGGCCTGTTGTAACGAGAGGGCTCAGCTCGGTTACAATCGATCCTGCATTGATGACAGAGAGGCCATTAGCCAACACCACCTTGTTATCATCAAATGGGGCACCTAATCCTTGGGCTGAACCGGATAATTGTAAACAACAAGTTAAGGTAGATAATCCAGAAAATCTGACATCTACCAAAGTTTGTGCAATATATGTTAACAAGGTTTACGCAATTGATGCAATGCGTTTCGTTTACAGTGATGGGTCATATATTGACACAGGAGGGTCAATTGGAGATAGTAGGGCACATGTTCAATGGATATTGCCAGAAAATCATAGTATCATACAAGTAGAATACAGTATCCATGATCGTCTTTCTTGGAGTCCATATGATGCAGTAGATGGAATAATTAGCTCAATAACAATACATATCCAAGGTAAAAATAATACTACTTCTATTAAAAATTTTGAGACTTTTACTTTTGATTTTTGGGAACCTGAACATACTTATGAGAATGAATCAGTCATTGAAACAGGTTCTTTCTCAGAGATTGGTCGGTTAATCTACTATGTTCAGTTTGAAAAAGAAGATTGTTGGAGTTGTAATTCTGTGACAGATGTTTTTTATCATACTTTAGATGAAGATGGTGACGGAGTTAACGATATTGATGAAGTGTTGGGATGTACGGATTCTACTGCAAATAACTACAATTATCTAGCTACTGATGAGGATGGGTTGTGTGATTATGATGTAGACAACGACGGAGTGAGTGATTCAGATGAAGTGCCTGGATGTACTGATTCTACTGCAAATAACTACAATTCTCTAGCTACTGATGAGGATGGGTTGTGTGATTATGAAGAGTCATTTGAATCCAAGGAAGTATTACCTGGTTTCGGCACTCTGATGACAACGTCTATGCTACTTTTGGCCTCAATGGTACGAAGTAGATACTTGGATGTAGATACGTCGCATCCTAAGGATAAAAAGCCATAAAATATTAGTAAAAAATACTAAAATTATTTTGAATCAAATACATGTTTTCTATAGTGATCTAATTCCTCAATACTACCCCTAACATCATCCATTGCTCTATGTCCTGAGCGTTTACTGAATCTTGGAGAATTAGGATACCATCTTCTGATTACTTCTTTGATTGAAGTTACATCTACGCTTCTGTAATGGAAGAAATTATGTAATTCAGGCATATATTTCCTTAGAAAACGACGATCTTGCCCTATTGTATTACCACATAGAGGGGGGACTCCTTCAAGGCAATGAAGCCTTAGAAATTCTATCGTTTGCTCTTCTGCTTCTTTCATAGAAACTCCATTATTACGCACTCTCTTAATTAGACCGTTTTCCGTATGATGTGTTTGATTCCATTCATCCATTTTATCAAGTTCTTCTTCTGGTTGAGAAATTGCTAAACTAGGACCTTCTGCAACAATATCAAGATTACCTTCAGTAACAATTGTTGCAATTTCAATAATAGTATTTTCTCCTGGATCTAGACCTGTCATCTCTAAATCTAACCATACTAAACGCTCTTCGGCCATATTTATCCGGCCTGTCCTTTGCTTCTTATGTATTCTCATCATAGTAGGGGATGATAGCCATTAGTACCTGCGTGGGGCTGTGTCAGAGGTAGGTTATCTTGAGCTTCTAAGGGACAATAGTCCGTTCCGCCGACTATTCTTAGCAAATATAATTTCATATATAGGAGATTGGTTTACTGTAATCGCACTTTTCATATTAGCTGGAGAAGCTACAGATAACTCTCCTATTGCAATTGCAGGAGTTTTGGTAACAAGAAGTTTTGGGATGGCTTTATGCGACCCTTTTGGAGGAATGTTGGCCGATAGGTACTCACGAAAAGGGCTAATGATGTTGTCTAATTTTTTAGCACTTCTTGCATTAACCTCAGTTGTTGCATTTGATTTATTAGATAGTTTAATTTCATATTATCTTCTTGCTCTGGTTATGGTTTTTGCTAAATCTTTGTTTGATCCTGCTGAATATGCATACTTACCGAATATTTGTAAAAAAAATGAGTTGATCTCTGCTAATGCATTGGGATCTGGAGGTTGGTCTATTGCTTTAGGAATAGGAGCAGGAATAGGTGGATTCACAATTTCAGAATTTGGAATTACTACTGCGCTTTGGATTGATTGCTTGACCTTCTTATTTTCCATACTGTTGATATCAACTTTGCCCGCTGGAGGGCCAGATAATTTAGATAAAGGTAAACTAACTCCTAAATTAGCAATCAATGAAATACTAGATGGGTGGAAATATATTCAAAATAATCCTCCTGTTAAGAGAGTAGTATTTGCAAAAGGAATGTGGGCTGCTGGAGGAGGAGCTCAAGTTTTCTTACTAATTCTAATTGGCATGGAAACTAATTTTGGAGAATTAGCAGCAGGCATAGGGTTGCTTTTCATGGTGAGAGGATTTGGCTCTGGTTTTGGACCAGTTATTGCTAAACCTTTAATGAAAAATAAGAGTGTACTACCCTACTTATTAGGTGCTTCAGTTGGATTAAGTGGCATGTTTTATGTCGTAGTTTCTCAAGTTGAGTGGACAAATATGCTTCTTATTCTTATTTTCTGTTCACATGCTAGTTCAGGAGTAAATTGGGTATATTCTACAACAATGTTACAAGCCCGTTCAGATGATGAATGGAGAGGAAGAGTGGCGGGAACTGATTTTTTAGTAATTACTTTCATGATGGGGTCATCAGCACTTGGTGCTGCGTTAATACTAGAAAATAACATACTTGAATTGCGAGAAGTCATAGCGATTACTGGAATTATACAGATAGCCATAGGAATATGTTGGACAATATTCATATCCCCGAGTGAGAAAAGGGATTTAATGTTGAATTAGTTGTTGAAGGCCAACTAAAACCAATAACGGGAATAATGAAAATAAAGTCGTCCTAATTAGTGATTTAGTAGAAGCTTTTGCCCTTTCCGTGACTTTAGTTTGTATATCTTCATCTATTTTATCCACTACTTCCACTGCTTGAGATTTTACTTGATCGAGTGCTAAGTCTAATGCATCAGCACCAACATCTAAAACTTGAGATATTGCATTTAAAATAAAATTTGGTTCAACAAGTCTTTGCCAAGGCCTAGGTATCTCCACATTAGACACTCCTTGAAGAATTTCTCTTCCAGTAACAGCAGTATCAACAACCCTTCGTGTTGTCTCTAAATTATATTTAGACAATGCCTTAATATCAATTCTTGATCTACTGATTTTTCCAAAATCAACAAAAACCCATGCTAAGCCAGCCAGCAATAATAGGAATAGGCCAATGTCAGGAGTATCTGCCCAACTGTTCCAACCAATTGGGCCAATGAAGTATCTAGCCACTAATGCAATGATAGCCGGGAGTATGAATGATAATATTTCATTAATTACTATAAGCCAAAACCCACGAATTGGTAGTCTCTTTATTTTTTCAAGAAACCATTTAATGTGTCTTGTTCTTTCACCAGGGGGCGCGTAAGTATTAATCAAGTCTAATAAAGGAGGGGCAACAAATATTAATCTAATAATAAATGGAATTATTAGTATGAGGATGTATGCATCCCAAGGAGACATCGGAGGGATATTCGGCATCACCGATGCATGATCCATATAACCTTAGGAAGGGGCAATGGCAATGAATCTCTCTGTCAAGTTGATTCAGTAATTATAATAATTCCACGCGAACAAACGTTTCTGAATAGGCTCTTTGGGCTTCATGATGATTCATTTAATTCTTTAATATTATAAAATATTTATATTTTTTTATTTATTATTTTTGGCTGGCCTAATACGAATAAATATGATTAATGAGCGGCCTAAAAATTAAAATTGTTAGTCATGTGCCTTTCTTGTTCTAAATACAATGATGCCTGTAGCTAATGCTGCCATCATCAAAGTGATTTCAAAGCCTGATGGTCCAGACTTTGCTGCTTCAATGGCGGCATTATGTTTTTCTGAATCTAAGGGGTAGTCATCTTTAGAATCTGGAAATCCATCATCATCTGTATCTGAATCCAAGGGATCGGTCCCTAGTATATATTCGTCTAGGTCCGATATCATGTCATTATCATCATCTGTATCTGCGTTATTTCCAATGTTGTCTAAATCTGTATCTGTATCTTCACTGAAATCTAATGGGAATGCGTCATCACTGTCTAGAGTTAGGTCCCCATCGTCATCTTCATCCAGTAAGTCACAAATTTTATCGGCATCCGTATCTAATGGTATATCATTATAATCCAAAGAATTAGTGCCACAATCTAACTCATTTTCATCCATCCATAAGTCTCCATCGTCATCTTCATCCACAACATCGCATTCTCCGTCTTCATCCGTATCCAAGGGAACTGAAGCAACATCAGCTGGGTTGGTTAAACATTCTACTTCTAAATAGTCACTCCAACCATCTCCATCATCATCTAGGTCTTCATTATCTCCAACGCCATCTCCATCAAGGTCATATTTTTCGTTAATATCAAGTGGGAACTTATCCTCTGTATCTATGGCGCCATCTCCATCATCATCTTCATCCATAACATCGCATTCTCCGTCTTCGTTTGTATCTAAGGGGACTGAGGATAAATCATCTGGATTGGTTAAGCATTCAACTTCTAAATAGTCACTCCAACCATCTCCATCATCATCTAGGTCTGCATTATCTCCAACACCATCTCCATCGAGGTCCGTTATCTCACTTGCATCATTTGGAAATATATCAGAATTGTCTCCTACTCCGTCTCCATCGGTGTCGGCATTTTCAGATTCGTTTAATGGGAATACATCTGAGTTGTCACCTGTACCGTCGCCATCAGAATCATTCCACTCATTTGGGTTCAGATGAAACAGATCCGTATTATCTCTGTAACTATCTCCATCAGAATCTCGACTAAAGCCATTTAATGCCCACTCTAACGTTTTATTAGCAAAAACTCCATCATTGAATCCAGGGTTATGGCCCCCGTCGTTTATACTCCATAAAGCAACTCTGTTTCCTTCTTCACAGTTAAGATTCTCAAACATTGTCGTTTCTTCTTCATTAACAGTGTAAACTAGGTCTAAAACTCCAATATTGGTGAGTGATTCTTCACAACCTGAGCGTTCGGCCCAGTATGAAGTCGAGAGATTAGCAGAAGGATATTCACTAAATCCATCCCAGTTGAAATGATATCCTCCTTCATATAATATCACACCGTCATTAGTTCCATGGATATTCAAGATGTTTGGCCTTCCAGAATCTCCACAATCGCTTGAAAAATCATTGTAAGTAGCACCGGCTAGAGACACTATTGAGTGAATCATATCTCCTCTCTCACATGCCATCCTATGGGACATAAATCCTCCATTAGAATGGCCAATGAAAATTATTCCTTCTGGATCAGCCCCGTAAGATATAATTGCCTCATTGATTAATTCATCAAGCCATTCGACATCGTCCGATTGCGTAATACCATCTGCGCAACATGCATCCGTTGCATTCCAAAACCTAATTCCTACACTGTTTAGAGAGCCGTTTGGCCATAAAAGAAGGTGTTCATTATCGAGAATACTATCGAATAATCCCATGTAGTAAGAATTCCACCAACCGCTTCCTGAAAAGCCATGAAGACCAATCACTAGAGGTAGGGGGCGATTGTAATCATGCCCTCCCGGCATGGTGAGCATTGCTGTTCTGTCTGATGGCCCAATCTCCATAGTAGAGTAATTCGAAGTATACTCAATCGCTCCATTACCCCATTCATCACAGGTATCTCCCCATATTCCTTCCACAAATTCATAATTATCTATGAATGGGTTTCGATTGCCCTGAATCTCGTACACTCGATTGTTTCTTTCTACCTCGTATTCACTAACTGGATCTTGGTAGTGCCACGAGTATAGAGTACATATCTTTCCAAGTGAGCCTTCATCTTCAGAAGGCTCTGTCCAATTATTCATTAGACTAAGAGATGGTTCTTGTCCGAATCCATTGTATCTTATATCCATGTAAAATACTGATCTAGCCGCATCGCCTTTAGTTGCATCAGCAGGCTCCCAAGCTTGAGTCGATACATCGCACTGGGTGCACTCTGAGTGAGCAACTTCAGATTCACCAAAGTCTTTGTCGCTTCTAGCTGAATTTATGGTATTATCTACCGGCCTCAATGCGTGTAAGTCAGTTCCTGCTACCTTAGACATTGTAGTGCCGAAATCTCCATGCGATTTCGGCCAAACATGCTCTCTGTTCCATGACTCACTAGTGCAATCGTTCCCATCACCACAAGTATCATTTTCATCATGTGACCTCTGCAGGTAAAACAAAATAACATTATTTTCATTTAAGGGGTCTTCATCAATATACCTAAGATGGTCCCAAACTGAGTAATAGTTAACTACGGTGTGATTTCTAACAATATCATATATTTTTTCATGCAACTCGTCTCCCTGCAGGTTTTCTGTTCCCTGATAGTATTCTTCAAACAAATATACTTGCATTGCCTCATTATCATTTTGCAATATACCTGGCTGAGGAGTTGCATGAAGCATCATTGCCGCTATTGCGAGGGCTAATTTCCAGTTATCCACTCTATCTGCAACATGTGTTTGGGAATAATACTCTCGTTGAAATGTTTCATAATTGTCTTATTTTGTTTAATTATAATTTAATAAAGGTCATGTCAAACTTCCAAGAAATTGTGATAACTAATATAAGGCGAAGAGTACGTTGACCTTTTGAATCAAATGAAATAAGGTTCTTTCCTTGGCTCAAAATTACCAATTTCCTTGGACGTCTTTCCACATAAGATTCGCTAGAACATCTAGACCTGTTTGCATCCCATCTTCAAGCCCTGAGCGCCCCCCTGATAGCTGATAGAGGACGTCAACTCTGTCCGATGGTGCATGTTTTGGTGATTGTTCGCATGTATCTCCGGTTTCTTGAATAAACTCATGCATACCTCTGAACCAAGTAGCTGGCCATCCATGCATAATGAAATTGAAGTGATCTGAATTGCCTTTGGTATCATCAATTACTCGTACCCATTCCATTGGATACGAAAGTTCATCATAAATTACTGAATTCAGCCTGAGTTGTAGATTAGAAGCATTCTCCTGCATCTCATTTGTTACATTAAGCCCTCGATCGGTATAATATGACCAATCATCTACTGGGGAAGTGAACATGTAGAGATGATAGTAATCCTCATTACACCCACTTAGTTGGCTTGCTGCTTGGGTTTGTACTGGCCAATTTAACCCAAACATATCTAAATTAACATATGTGGCAATCTCGATATGTTCAGGTAAGGCCTCAACGAAATGGAGGCTTCCCATTCCTCCTCCTTCAGAAGATCCGCTTCCCTGCCATTCCTCGTAGTCCCAAGATGCGAATTTCCAGGTGTGTTCGGGCGTACCCCCCCACTCCATCATTAGTCTAGCCATCTCTAACATTGATGATACTCCTGTAGCATCGTCATATGCACCTTCAGAATCACATCCAGGGTATTCCAAACCGACAATCACTTGCTGAGAATAGCATATTGCATCATAATGACTGCCAATAATGATCCATGAGTTAGGATTTTTTCCTTCATAAGTTGCAACATAATTCCTACAGTATTCACACTCATCCGTGGTGAATTCTTGAACATCAACTTCGTAGCCTATATCCTCGAATCTGAGTTGGATGAAATCTCCTGCATTGGCATGTGCAGCAGTGTCAATCTTACGATAGCCGAATTCAGCTAATATCTCAATATCATCAACTACCAAAGAAGGATTTGGCATTGATAATGGCGTTATTATTGGATTTTGTGAATAAACTCCGTCATCTTTTCCTTCTGCCCCTAAATCTAATGTAATAACTGAAAATAAAGAGGTTAAAATCAACATAAATACAACGAAAATTCCAAAAATAACTCCTTTTAATTTTGGAGGAAGATTGCCTAAAAGTACCAAGAAATTCAGATCATATCCTCCTATTTAATTCCCCTTAGGAACGATTGTTGCCAATGATACATGCTTTTTCTGAGTTTGATTGTCCGAAAGCCTGTATAAACGATAAAACATATAATGAATAAAAAAAAATTAAAAATATGACAACAGGCATACTACTCACAAGTTGAGATTAGGGTATTTCGCTTGAAAGTATTGTAAAAATGACCACAAATATGGAATACATATCAAAACTAACTTATTTATTAGAGTTTTATTAGCATAAAAGATCCTATTATTTGGGTAGTATTTATTTCCAATAATATCTTGGCAGGAATCATGAGATTTCCTATATCGAAATCAATAGATACTGAGAAAAAGATAATTACATGGACAATTTCGCCAGAAACAATCCGTATTTATGCTTATCTAAATTTTTGGATATTGGTATTAATTGGTTGGTGGTTGACTGACCGCCACTCTCATTCCAATACAGATATTTTAGTTGATTTATTAGGTTTTAATAGTATATGTGCGTATTTTGATCATCCTCCTGCGAATTATATTCTTCCAGCAATTTGGGCAGTTAACTATTTGTTGCTAGCGTCATATGCCTATGCTAGTTGGCTGCGGGTTTATCAAAAATTCTTACAAGGAAAAGCAAAAGTTCGGAACTATTGGTTGTTCACTATTTGTTCTATGATTGAAGTTATAATTTTTACTATTTTTTCGATTATCTTTGCAGTTGGGCCTCAGGAGAACCTATTGGTACACTTATTACCATTTACGGGACTGGTTTTAGGCCTTTCAATTCTTAGTATTAAGAATTTTTTCTATTACTCTATGACTGTCTCTCTATCAAGATTTGAAATCCGTGAAAGGGCACCTAAAATAATTTTTCAAACTATTTATTAAATAATTTTCAATAATTAATTTTCCTAAAGTTCATCCCAATTGAATTTGGCGAAGTAGGTTTAAATCCCCATTTTTCATAAAATCCATTTACATCAGCCAATAAGTTAACATAGGCATTTTCTTCGGCATTTTCTTCAATGTAATTCATTATCGAGTCCATAATCATTGTACCTGCACCTTTATTTTGCCACTCAGGTTTAACGGCCATATCACATATTTGAAAAACGGTTCCGCCATCTCCAATAATTCTCCCCATTCCGATTATTTCATCGGTTTCTTTAATCTTGATAATAACAGAAAAAATCTCATTACCTAATCCTTTTTTAGCTCCATTGAGAGATCTTGGAGTCATCCCGGCAGAAGCACGTAAGTCCATGTAGTCTTTTGGCGAAGGGACTATGTATTCCAAGACAAACATAGTACATCACTTTAAAGATTCATTGACCTGATTTAGAATAATGTTAGTAATCCATCCTTCTTCATGAGTATAAGTAGGATTAAATCCTTTATATACGCTAGTTATGTGATCATCGAATACTACAGTAAGTTTAGGAAATTCTAATTTAGTTTTATTGATAACAGAGTCTATCAATATAAAAAGATCAGATAAATTTTCAGCCTCAAGTGTATGTCGTGCTATCTTCATAACTCATCTAGTATGTTGAAGACTTGAATAGTTTACTCGGAAAAAGTCAATTCTGCTAGGTCTCCAACTGATTCATATAGGCTTGGCCCATTATTAAGATAGTATACTGAACCTGTTTTACTTCTTGAGTCTTCAGGAGTTGAATTATTGCCAATAGCACAAGCCTCAGTACATCCATCTGCAAATGCAACATATACTCGTCCATCCCTATCAATGTGTAAATCATTAAAATCAAGGAGATTACGATTAGAACCTCCTATATCTCTACAATCTCCACTATTCAAACATATACTACCTATCTGAACAGGGTCATGAGAAACTCTAACAGTATGAAATATTGGCTCCGAATCTAAAGCATTTAAGCTATAAGTTATGTAAAGATAGTAACTAACATTTCCATGAGCATAATGGGGATTTCCATTCCATGGTTCACCATCTATGTCAGGATTTAGTAACTCAGAACCATTCTCACTTCCAAGATAAGTTATCGCAATACGTCCAGGATCTCCGGCATCAATCTGAGGGAATGTTGTAGAAATTACCTCAACCGGACTAATTCTAATGCTAGTTTGTTCCCATGATTCCCCCGAATCTGTACTTCTAGACATATACACTCCAAAGTCAGCACCTGACCAAATATGATATGCATTAGAATCAGTATCAGTTGCTACTTCAGAATTTTTACGAGGGTTTGGAGTACCGACATCTTCGCCCATTGTTCGAGTTTCCCAATTTAATCCATTATCTTTTGAGAATATTATTGTTGGAGTTTCGACCCTAGGAGGGAGATATACTGTACCATCTGGTGCTGTAGTAATGGCTCCATGTAATCCGCCATTTTCTGTTGCTAAGCCAAATATTTGACCTCCAACTTCAAAAGTTGCCCCGCCATTGAAACTTGTGAAACAAAAGATTCCAGCTAATTTATTGTAGCAGAAGTATACTGCTTCATCATAAAGAGGTGTCAAAGAACCAGGTATACCATAACCTTCGCTAACCCATGGACCTGTTGCTAGTTTTATATGATCATTCAAAGGAGTAGGCCCAGAATCATGAGGATTTCCAAGCCAACTTTCGCCATCATTATCAGACCATCCAATCCACGTTGACTCCAGACCCATCATATGAATATTGAAAACTCTATCAGTTACTGGATCGACCCAACCATAAGGATCGCTAGTAAATGGCGCCTGGGTTATGTCACGAGAGTTTTCCCATGTTAAACCGTAATCGCACGAACGCATTGGTTTTTCTAACGCAATGAAAAATATACAACCACTTGATGTAATTCCTATACTGGGTTCTGGGCCTTCTTCGCCAACATTACTAAAGAAGAAATCTAAGAGTATTTGAGGGGCTTCGATTCTAATTCCTTCAGAATTTGTAATGAATATACCATCAGTATAAAGATCCTCTTCTGGAATTATATCTCTTTCTGGATTGAAATTCAAACAACCGGATAGCGGCACCAATAGCATTATGAAAATAATCAGTAAAGCCTTGTATTTCATATTCTAATCCAAGAGGTGCTAGGAAATTATACTATCCTTTAATTGATATTAAAAAAATCTGATTTTATTTGTTCTTCGAGCCTTGTCCAAAGTTTATCTATTTCGGTCATTCTGTACACCTCTAAAAATAATTGATTTGTATGCTAGATATAAATCATCGTTTAAAAAAATAGTAACAATTAGTCGGAGTTACCTTCTATAATCGCTTCGATAATATCTACAGATATAGTTAATTCATCAGGTTTTTCAATAGCAATAACTCCTCTAATATTATGCTTATCAGCCAATTCTTGTGTTGAGTCTGCAACCTTTATTCTGGTTCCAGAAATTACAATATGCTGATTTGGTGCGAATTCTGGAGTATTTGCCGGCATCCAAAGTCCTAGTCCTCCTAAGATTTTATGATGAACAATTACTAATGTTTGCCCTTCAGAATCTGATATTGATCGTAAAACATCTAATCTTCTATCATTAGCAAATAAATCTGCAGCAGGACGCCATTCTTTCCACGTATCTTCCAGAGGTTTGTGTTGTTCTTTAGATATTTTTTCTACTATTGAAACAACTTGGTTTACTTCTTTATCCGTTTTTGTGTCAGTTGAGTTTAATCTATCTAAAAGACCCCTAACAGCAATTTTCTCAGGATTATCATGACCTACCGCAGCAGTATTGACGAGTAGAAGCAATTCTTTTATTCGGGATACTTCAGAGTCTAATTCTGCTTCAACTGCGCATTCTAGTGCCTCATCAAAAATTTCCATTGCTAACCATGGCTTATCTATTCCCATCAACGATCGACCCAAAATTAACAACGGTTCGATGGCCGATTCTTCCTTACCTTCGATTAAATCATTTGCACACTGAATCGATGAAACGGCATTATCATCATCGCCAGCTAAATGCCTAGACAATCCCGAAGCGATAACATGCCTTAATCTTGGAGTATCTTTAACTTGTGCTTGTAAATCTGCTGCTTCAAAAAGTTCAGCAGATCTTTGGAAGTCTTCCTCTGCTAGAGCCAATAACCCCAAATGATGTAATGTCCTTATTTCAGCTGAATTATCATTACTGAGACTTGCTTGATGTAATGCCCTAGTAAAATGTAAACGTGCTACTTGATCTCTTCCGATTAGATTTGCCATCAATCCCAGAACTGTCTCTAATCTACTAATCGGTCCCGCCATTGCTCGGTGTGCAATTACAGAAATAGAGTCCTCAAGTGGAGAAAGACCTACTCCTGTATTTTCCAAAGTTATCCTTAAAATTTCTAAGAATTGATCATATATACTAGAAATATCAGACATATCTTTTTCATCCAATAGAGTGGCTAGATGATAGTCGATTTCTGATACAGATTTACAAATTTCAGGCAATCTTCCAAGTTTTTTCAACCGACTTTTCTTAATTTTATCGCCCCTCATATGAGACATTAAAGTCAGAACCATGGAATCGTCATCAGAAATTGTAGCATTCTCTTGAATTTTAGTTTGAGGTCTACTAGTTAGAAGGCTATCGACAAGCCATGTTAATTTAGCTTGTATATCATATTCTGCATTTCTACTTATTGCATATCTCATTTCTGCTGCCCTAATATGTCTAGATAATGTACGTAATGCTGTAGCATGTTTACTAGAAGCGGATTCAGAAAGTCTGTTAATAAATGTCGAGGGAGGGCAAGTCTCAAAGCCAAATCCCGCTTTTACTTTTGTAGTTGTCATCTTAAAATCATCAGTAACTAACACTACATTAAGTCCCTCCAACTCATATCTAGCTGCAAGAACCATTAGAGAGAGGTCTACATCTTGTGGGGCGGCCTTTTCACCGATTTTATGCGCTATTGATCTTATTTCACCTTCTCCGATGGTCACAGTGGTTAGTAGCGGGCGAACAGTAGAAAGTAAATTGGGCCTACCATCTAATTTCTGAAATCTAACATTTCTAACTTCATCATGTACGCCTGACGTCACATGTAATTTGTTTCCATTGGCTTTCAAGGCGCTTTCAAGAGAGTTCATTATGCCCATTTGAGATAAAGCCCCAAGATGAATAAATGCATTAGAATCTACTACCCATGTTGTTGACATATCCTTCGGTAATAAAACTAGCATCTCATACTTTCGCATGATAATAAGTAATTATTATCATAATTTAATAAGTTAATTAAATTATATTCTTTTTTCCCATTCCAATAATAATGTTCCTTCTGAATTAATTACTAAAATTGGAGACCAATCTGAAGAATCATGTGACTTATATGTTGTATCGATATTAAACTGAGTTTTGGAGATTAATGATTCATCTAATTTTATTTTAAAATCAATGATATCTGATGTAAATAATGACTTAGAAATATCGCCTATTTCTTTTCCTAATTGATTTTCTATTACTTGTTTACTCTGATTAGTTTTAGGCTCAAGTAATTCTTCTTTATTTTGTTTTAATTCAGATTCAACCATATTGAGATCAGGAAGGCCGATTTTGGAAACTATTGATTCCGAGCCTTCTAGAGTACTGCCTATCTCTAAGCCTCCTTTTGAAGAATAAAGTAATGATTGTCCAATAAGAGTTAGAGCTGCCAAAAATAACATGAGGACCAAGATTAATCCACTGAACACTGTTCCAGTATAAACTAGTCCTAATGGCAATCCTAACAGACTAAACATTCTCCTCCAACCTTGGTCACGTTGAAATCCTAAAATCATGTGATGTGCAGATATTATGATCAATGTTAAACCAAACAATGATTCAGAAGATAATGATGAGGAAAATGGAATTATAAAAATAATAGCAAAAAATGATCCGACCAAACCTAAGTTCTTTTCAAAATCAAAATCTATGATTGATTGTGAATCAGTAGAGTTTTGATATGTTTTGGAGTCCGGATCATAACTGATATTTTCAGCACTATTTTTAATAATTTTTTCAGGAAATGGGTTATACCTAAGCCATGATGACGATAACATAATTATACCAACTAAAACTGGCCATAATGCGCTATTTTGATAGTCGTCATTAAATAAATATAGAGTATAATACTGCAACATTATTGATATGTTAAATAATATAGGTTCACTATTACGTAAAGTGTCCATTCCTATTATAATGCTTGTTAAAAATGGTATAATATCAGAAATATCACCTGCCATAAAGAATAAAATATATGCCATTATTCTAGAACTCAGGCCCAAATAATCAAATGATGGGTCAATTAATTTAAGATCTTTGACATTAGTATAGATAATATCATTACGTATTAGTAAATATTGCAATAAACCAACGATACCACCAATAAAGGCTGCATATTCTATATTTGTATTTAGTATACCTTCATTTCCTTGAATTAATGAAATTAAATTTATTGAAGCCCAAAAAGTGACAATGGGAGTTAGCCAAAACCAACCCAAAATACCATACTTCCATGAAACATAAGTAAGAGTGGCAACAATAAAAATTGGTGCAAGACGCTCATCAGGTAATAAGAAAGAAATAGCGAATAAAGTTGCTAAAAAGGGTCCAAACATCTGCTCTGGACCATATCTAGAACCATCTAACCTGTTTTTTTCATCTGGTAAGTAATATAGCACCGTAGCAGGAATTACAGATAATAACAATGCAGACCAACGAGGGGTTTGAAAACCTAATAATTCTGATTTATCTCCAATATATGAAATACTGTCTAGCCAAGGCCAAAGTATTGCATCTTCTGAAGCATCGAATGAAAATATAGTTGCATAACCTATTGCAAATATTGGTAGAGAAATAAGTATTGGTGATGAAACATGTTTAGATGCTCTTTGAACTGTAAGTCCAAAAACAGGGATTGCTAATAATCCTCCCGAGATATCAGTTAATCCAATTAGTAATAGTAATAACAGAGTTAAGGCTCCATAATCTCTTGCTTCCTGAGATAAATCTGTAAGAACTTTTAGTCTAATGCTGACGATTAATGGGGGAATAAGAATTAAAGTATCATGCATTAAAAGCGAATATAAACTTTCACTTTCTTGAGTTAGGATAATTGAAGAAACTCCTGCAATAGGTAAAAGATAACATATGCCAATTAGCCTTTCAATAGGAGTAGAGTTACGAATTGCCCCTCCTTCCAATAGTAGTAAAGTTACAAGTAAAGACATAGAAATTAATGTCGCATTAACTATTATCCCTGAATCAGACCATGAATCAAAATTTTGAATGAAAAATATAGTAAATAATACAAAGGATATTAAAAATTCTGATTTTAGTATTAGATTTTCATCATCTTTTCTATTAATATGAGATATTAGTAAAATAGCTAAACCAGAAGCAATTGGTAAGGGTTTAATATCAAAAATTGTAAAGTTATTATTATCAAATATGGCAACAATAATAATTGGAAGTAATAAAGAAACAGATAATATATGTTTATCTCCACCAATTCTATTATTATTTTTATAAAAGATATAAAATTGGAATAATGATGCTGATATCAATATTAATGAAAAAATTAGATTTGTTTCAT
>CAJJBW010000008.1 GCA_905182515.1 uncultured Candidatus Poseidoniales archaeon
TATTATGCTTAGAAAAAATGGAGGAAAAAAATATGAATAATAAAAATAAAATGAGTGGACTAAGTATGTTGCTAGCTTTAACATCAATTGTGATGATTGCTAGTGGAGTACAAGCTGAACAAACTGGGGATATGGCAGTAGCATATGCTAAGCTAGGTGCTGGAATAGCTTTGGGATTATGTGGAATTGGGACTGGTTTAAGCCAAGGCCCGATTGGAGCAGCAGCTGTAGGTATGATTGCAGAAGATAGTAGTAAGTTCGTTAACGGACTAATCTTTACAGCTTTACCTGAGACCATTGTACTTTTCGGATTCTTAGCTCTATTCTTACTTAATCCGTAATATTAACGCAGAGCAAGAAAAAGGGGAGATATTATATGACATTGGACGCATTAGCAAATGAAATTGCATCACAGGCCAAAGTCGAAGCTAAATTGATTATTTCGGCGGCTAAAGAACAAGCAAAACAAATAGAAGAAAAAGCCAAGGAAGAATACTCTTCTTTGTCTTCAGATATGAAAGTCCGTGCGGAAAGAGAGAGCGCCCAATTAGCAGTTGAACTAGTGGCATCTGCTAAACAAGCAAACCAAAAACATCTTTTAATCGCAAAACGCGAAGAATTAGATGAAACTTGGAACTCAATACGAACAGCAGTTTCTTCTCCTAATCTCGAAGGTCGTTCCGATATGTTGAAAGATCTTTTAGATGAAGCAGGTAAAACTGGAGAGGGAATGATCCTTCACCCAGTTACAATTGATCGTAAGACACTAGAAAATGGAAGTTTTGCTATTGGTGACGATGTTGAAGGTTTGGGGGGTTTTGTCCTCGAGTCCAAAGATGGCTCAATAGTACTTGATTATCGTTTCGATAATCGCCTAGAGGATGCATGGAAAAATAATCTTGGCTCTGTGAATAAAATGTTATTTGATAATTAAGTGGTGAAAATTATGTCTGGAGTAGTTAGTGGCCGATCTAATATTTACAATGCTTCGGCTCGAGCCAAAGCACGTAAAGCATCACTAATTGATCAAACACGTATGCGCCAATTGTTACAACTTGGTCCCGAATCAATCGGTGCAAGCATCAGTGAATTAGGATATAGAAATGAAATGGACATATATGCGACCAGAATGAGTGGGGCAGATGCTGTTGAGGCAGCGCTTTTTCATAATTTAGATAATGATTTAGCAGAAGTACTTCACTTTTGTCAAGGGCCACTTAAATCTATTGTATCGGTTTACGTAGAGCGTTTTGCTTATGAAAAAGCTAAAACTGTATTGCGTGCGGTAAATGGAGGATGTTCTTTTGAATTAATAGAGTCACAAATACTCCCGTCTGAAAATCCTATGAATGCGTCGTGGCTTGATATAGTTAGAAATGTCGAAACCGTACATGACGCTGCTGCTGCCATGGAAGGGACTCCTTGGGGCAGGGAACTTTCAAAATTATCTGATTCTGATGCTACTCTTGAGCAAATGGAGGATGCCTTGGATCGCCAATATTATGATTATGCATTAAAAATTTCTAAAGGCAAAGACTCCAATATTCATCTTATGAAATATATTAGGACAGAAATAGATCATAGAAATATAATTAATCAATTCCGTGAGCTCCGTCAGAATATTTCTCCAGAAAGGCGCTCACAGATGGTTATCCATGGTGGTAGAATACAGAAATCAATAATGTCACAAGCCTCACAAGCTACTTCTCAAGATGCTATTATTGATTCACTTAGGAGAAGTAATTCTTTCGATGATGAAGGCTTTGATGACGCGATCCAAGAATCAAAAAATAATGAATCATTAGATCCCATTGCAACCCTGCTGAAACACAAAAGGCACGCAATGCTAAAGCGTTTTTCTTATCTTAATCCTGTTTCTGCATTTCCCGTTATTTATTATATTGAGAGAAAAATTCTCGAAATTCAAAATCTTCGTCTTCTTGTGCGCGGGAAGGCAATCGGACTTTCGTCTGATTTATTGGAAGGGCACATGGACTTTTGAGGTGATTTAAGATATGCAAATTGCAGTAGTAGGTTCTCATGACTTCACACTTGGATTTCAATTAGCAGGGGTTTTAAAATTATACAATCCTAAAAATTTAGAAGAAATGACTAAAACTATGAAGTCACTTTTAAATGAAAAAGAAGTAGGAGTTATTGTTATAGATAATTCTGAATTATTACGTCTCCCAGAAAGATTGCGAACGCAACTATCGGAGAGCATTACGCCCACAGTTTTGGGCATTGGGACAGAAGAGGATAATACCCTCCGAGAGTCTATCAAGTCGGCACTAGGAGTCGATTTGTGGAAGTAAATCCTAGGAAAAAATAAAAGGAAGTGAATTAAATATGAGTGAAGAAAATGGAGTAATTTATCGCATATCTGGGCCAGTTGTAACTGCAGTAGGGATATCCCCAAGGATGTACGAAGTCGTCCGTGTTGGCGATGAAGGCCTGATGGGAGAAGTTATTGAATTACATGGTGATCAATCCGTAATACAAGTATACGAAGAAACATCAGGAGTCAGACCTGGGGAACCCGTCATTAGAACAGGACAAACTCTTTCGGTTCAACTGGGGCCAGGACTCTTAACTAAGATTTACGATGGAATCCAGAGGCCTCTGCCTGAACTAGAGAAGACTATGGGCGTTTTCATCAAAAGAGGAGTCGACGCGGATGGGCTAGATTTAGGAAAAAACTGGGATTTCAAAGCTACTGCTAAACCAGGAGACTCTGTTTCTTCCGGTGATATAATTGGTACAGTCCAAGAAACAAAAACAATTGAACACAGGGTAATGATGCCCCCTGGCAAATCTGGGGTAATTAAAAATATTAATTCAGGAGAATTTAATGTAACACAAACAGTCTGTACTCTTGAAGATGGAACTGAGGTACAAATGATGCAAAAATGGCCAGTGCGTACTCCTCGCCCATTTACAAAGAAACATGCTCCAGAAGTTCCTTTGCAAACCGGTCAAAGAATTTTAGATTTCTTATTCCCCTTGGCTAAAGGTGGAACTGCTGGAATTCCAGGGCCGTTTGGTTCAGGAAAAACTGTTACTCAGCAACAATTAGCTAAATGGTCAGATGCTGATATTGTTGTTTATATTGGATGCGGTGAACGTGGTAATGAAATGACTGAGGTCTTAGATGAATTCCCTCATCTCATAGATCCTAAGACTGGTGAAGCACTCATGAATAGAACTACTATGATTGCCAACACTTCGAATATGCCAGTGGCAGCAAGAGAAGCATCTGTGTATACAGGCATTACAATTGCAGAATACTTTAGAGATATGGGTTATGATGTCGCACTCATGGCAGATTCTACAAGTCGTTGGGCAGAAGCAATGCGTGAAATTTCTTCCCGTCTTGAGGAGATGCCCGGTGAAGAAGGATATCCAGCATATCTTTCTAGCCGACTTGCTGAATTCTATGAAAGGGCAGGGCGTGTCGAAACTCTCTCTGGAGGTGATGGTTCAGTTTCAGTCATTGGTGCAGTATCACCACCTGGAGGAGATATATCTGAACCAGTAAGCCAAGGAACTCTACGTATTGTTAAAGTATTCTGGGGTCTAGACGCAGGTCTTGCAAGGCAGAGACATTTTCCCGCAATTAATTGGTTAAATTCTTATTCTCTTTATCCTCCTTCTTTGGACCAATGGTATAGAGATAATATCAAAAGTGATTTCCCAGAAATAAGGACAGAGATTAGTGCGTTATTACAAGTAGAAGCAGAGTTACAAGAGATTGTTCAGTTAGTTGGTTCCGATGCCTTACCTGTTGATCAACAGCTCACTCTTGAAGTAGCCCGTATGATTAGAGAGTATTTCTTACAGCAAAATGCGTTCCACGATGTAGATACTTACACTGATTTAAAACTACAATATACTATGGCTAAGGCCATACTCTCGTTCCAAGAAGAATCTAAGAAAGCTCTCGCCGGAGGGGCCGCGCTTGAAGATGTAGTCAACGTTCCTGCCCGTACGGACTTAATGAGAGGCAGATTCGAATCTGGATATGCAGATAAGATCGAAGAGTTGTTAGATAATATGAATAAACAAATCGCCGATACTATGGAGGCTAACTAAAATGACTGGAAAAGAATATAGGACTATAACTGATGTAAAAGGACCTCTTGTGTTTTTGAATAAAACCGAACCTGTTGCCTTTGGAGAAATTGTAGAATTACGCCTCACTGATGGCACATTGAAGAATGGACAAGTTCTAGATACATCTGATGATCAAGTTATTGTTCAGGTTTTCGAAGGCACTGCTTCAATCGATAAGCAAACTGGAATTAAATTCCTTGGCGATGTATTTAAGTTACCAGTTAGCACAGATATGATTGGACGGATTCTTGATGGAGCAGGGCGCCCAAGAGATGGCGGACCTGCGATTGTAGCAGATGAAAAGGCTGACATCATTGGCGCGGCTATCAATCCTTATTCAAGGCAAAGTCCAGATACATTTATTCAAACTGGAATATCTGCAATTGATGCTTGTACGTCATTAGTACGTGGGCAGAAATTACCTATCTTTAGTGCTTCAGGACTTCCTCACAATGATATCGCATTACAAATAGCAAGGCAAGCTAAACTTGTTGACAGCGATGACGACTTCGTTGTAGTTTTCTGTGCTATGGGGATAACAGCCGAAGAATACAATTTCTTCGTACATGATTTGGAGAGAACAGGAGCTCTAGAGAATGCTTGCCTTTTCGTTAACCTTGCCGATGATCCAGCAGTTGAGAGATTGATAACTCCTAGATTAGCCCTTACTGCTGCTGAATATCTTGCCTTTGAGAAGGATTACCACGTATTGGTAATCTACACAGACATGACAAATTACTGTGAATCTCTACGTCAAATTGGTGCAGCAAGAGAAGAAGTTCCAGGTAGAAGGGGATATCCAGGATACATGTATACTGACTTAGCAATGTTGTATGAAAGAGCAGGACTAGTGAAAGGGAAGAAAGGTTCTATAACTCAATTTCCAATTTTGACAATGCCTGGTGATGATATTACTCATCCGATACCAGATCTTTCTGGCTACATCACAGAAGGCCAGATTGTAATATCTCGTGAACTCCATCAAAAAGGAATATACCCTCCAATCAATGTACTTCCTTCATTATCACGCTTAATGAATGCAGGCATAGGAGATGGAAAGACGCGGGAAGATCATAAATCTGTTTCTGACCAACTCTATGCTGCGTATGCTCAAGGAAGAGAACTACGTGGATTAGTCGCCATTGTTGGCGAGGATGCCCTTAATGAACGTGATTTACAATTATTAAAATTCGCAGATATATTTGAAAATAAATTCTTAAGGCAAAGCCGTGATGAAGAACGTTCTATAAATGAAGGAACCCTTGATTATGCGTGGGAACTACTTGCAAATATCGATACTAAATATTTAGTACGCCTTGATCAAAAATGGATTGATAAATACCATCCAACGGAAAAGAAGGTTTAATTTTTAAAATAATTATGTTGGAGGATTTGAGAGATGGCATTAGACATCAAACCGACACGTTCGGAACTAATTAATTTAAAACGTAGGATTAAACAAACTGCTAGCGGTTACAATCTTTTAAAAATGAAAAGAGATGGACTATTCTTTGAATTTAGGACATTACTGGCAGAGATGATTGCAGCACGAGAGGAACTTGTAGGCACTTATCGCGATGCATTAAAATCAATCGCTCTCGCATCTTCTATTGAGGGTGGTTTAGCGGTTAAAAGTGCTGCTATAGCTGCTACTTCCGGGCCGGAAGTCATGGTTTCACGAAGGAATATAATGGGCGTGGTAGTTCCAAAGGTAGATGGTACAAACTTGACGACAACTGTTGAAACAAGGCCCACTGGCATAATCGGAGGGTCGCCATATATCGATGAATCTGCAGATTCTTACTCAATTTTAATAGCAAAAATAGTCAAAGCAGCAGAAATGGAAGCAACTTTGAAGAGATTATTAGAAGAAATTGAAGCAACTAAGAGAAGAGTCAATGCATTAGAGTTCGTTGTTATTCCTGAAATGAAAGAAGCACAAAGTTTCATCCAATTGCGCCTTGAAGAGATGGAAAGAGAAGAGACATTTAGGTTAAAGAGATTTAAGAATAAGTAATTTTAGATATTCTACTTGCTCTTGGTACGAGGTATCTTATCATCTAACATTACCGGCTAGTTCAAGGAGGGACTTCAAATTGAGTAATTCCAAACCCTTAATCTTAGATTCAGAAACATGGGGTAATCAGGAACTATATGAGGTAATTTCATCAAGATATTTTATTCTAGGCATTGAATCGACAAAAATAGCATCATGGGAAGTCAAAGGCGCAAACGGTTTAGATTCAAGTAATTCATTAATATTGCTAAATAAGCACCTTGAATCTATGGGATTGATTGGTACACTTAGCCAGGATTCTATACCGATTCTTAGTATAATTGCATTACCTCCTTCAACTGATATCTTAAAGAAGTGGCAACAATTTTCAATTTGGGCCCTGATGTCCTTGTTCTTGACAATTGTTGGTTCAGAGTGGTTAGGAAGATATGATTCAAACAAAGAAATAATGAGTCTAAGTACCATTCAAGAATCTTTGATTTTCTTCACTATCCCTGTGATTTTCTCATTATTGTTTGCTAGTTATTCAAGGGCAATTATAGCTAATATGAGTAACTTAGAAACCGGTTTCATCATACCAATAATATTCCCGATATTATATCCTACATGGCCATTTGGCATGGCTGGGTTGCTTTCTCAAAAAAGAATTGACCATTTGCCCTTCCCCTCAAGAAAAAAACTTGCAATAATAGAGTCCATAATTCCTGTGACTCTCATTATATTTGGGTCTATATTGACTATTATAGGCTTATTTCTAACTTCTGATGAACCTCCGGGGATGACAAAATCTCCAATAATTTTTACTGTAAATACTTTAACGCAATCATTTGCACATATTCTTTTGGGAGATATTATAGAATTAAGATTGCAATGGCTCCACCCAACTGGAATTTCTGGAATTGGACTATCAATGATTGGATGGATTCTTCTTTTACCAATCCCTGGATTCCCTGGAGACAGAGTTCTTTACTCATTACTGGGGCCATCTAAGATAGAATCGGGAAATCACCAAACATTATTATTTATTGGTTCACTAATAATGATGATAGTTATTTTCTCATCTATGGATTATTTGCCTTGGTTATTCCTTTCTGCCTTTGCAGCGTGGCAACGCTTCAGCCCAGAAAATGTAATCGACCCACTTGTGATTGACAAAAGTAAAGAAATAGGGCAGAATTTTAAATTAAGATTTAGTGCATTTTTAATTTTTCTAATCATACTTGGATTCCCGGGATTGACTCCTATGTCCACTTTTGATAATTATGATTCGGGTTTATCAACCGAAAATTGGAAGGATGAAATTTATTACGAAAATGATGAAAATATAGAGTTATTCATAGAACTAAAACCTCAAGGAATTTTACCTGTATCAGGGTTCTTACAATTTAATATAGAAGGTAGTCAATCCGAATTATGGGATATAAATTCCAATTGCATCATCGTCAATATTTGTTACTTCAATAATGTCACTCATAATGACAAAGGCCAATTGAAAATAATACTTAATCCTCCGGATTTAATCGTAGAGGAGAAATTATACCTTAGGATAGTCATAGATGTTTTCAACAATGAAAAAGAGCATTTAATCTTATTATCTAACCCAAATCATTCAGGGCCAAATGAAGTCTTTTGGAAGATAATAGATGATAGTGAGGCACCTATTATTTGCACAAAAATAAATGTTCTTCCTGGTGAAACTGGTAATTTATCAATTACTAGTCCATATTGGAATATCCTAAATTCCACTTCCTTGGAAGATGGAATAAATGATTTATGCCTCCAAGGTCACGAAGGTGCATTATTTTCTTCCAATTATACTGATCGCCAATTTCGTCAATACGGGCCATCAGTGTATTTTGATAGAGACAATAACTCTACTATGACTTGGTCGATGCCAATTGAAAATACTATTCCAAAAATTATGATTTCTGGTACAGAATGGCAAATACCAAGATGGTTTAATTCTGTTAACACTACTTATTCCATAATCTATGGGTCTAGTAATCCATCTTTCTGTAAGTCAACTAGTTCAGTCAATGCAGTCAGTTCTAATTGGACATGGTTGATGGAAGCATATTCTCCAATTAAATTCCAACAAGGAGAAGTAGTAAACGGTACAGTAATCATCCCTTCTGAAGGTTGGTTAATGTTATGCGATGGGCAGATTCCAGTCTCAAAATATTTAATTACTGAGGGTTTAGATATTATTATTGATAATTTTTCTATTGGTGAAAGCATCAAAACTCAAAATTTCACAATATATAACCGAGAATCTAAATCTATGGCTATTTCAATTGAATGGCACGGAGACTCAACAAATACTGATGTATGGGACGTCCAAATCCCATCTTATGTGAATTCAAATGAAAGTGTAAACGTAGTCATAAATACAAAAAGTTCAGATATTCTTTATCGTACTTCTTGGGTTGATATTGATGATAATGGAATAATAATTCATCTTGCAGCAAGGTGCTCAATAGATGGGTGTTCTAATTGAGAGTAGCAATATTAGGGCTAGGTTCAATCGGAGGAATTTTCCTTTCTTCTCTTGCCGATTCTTCTGCTGATATAATTGTAGTTTGCCGGGGGATAAAATCTCAATTAATCTCCAATGATGGAATTATCCTTTATGCCCCTGAGGGCACTATAGATACAATACCTGCAGATATGTTTACATTAATTGATAGTGAATTAGGTCCAATTCCTAATACTATGCGTAAATCTTGTGATGTAGCTATAATTTGTGGAAAAGCTAATTCTACACCCATACTCGCTGAAATGGCATATGAGTTATTATCAGATGCAGGAATTGTCATGAGTATACAAAACGGCCTAGGGCATTCTGAATATTTATGTAAAAAGTTTGGACAAAGAAGAGTGTTAGGATCTACTGTGACTCATGGGGCTTGGCATTCTCAAAACTCATTTCATTGGGAAGGTAGAGGGGTTGTGAAAATGGGAAATTTAGAAGGCGGAGCCCCTTCAAAGCAAGAATCTGAACTTTTCAAACTGTTAGATAATTCTAACTTATCACCAATATGGAGTGAAGATATAAATAAAGAAATTTGGATAAAATTATTAATTAATATCGCAATTAACCCACTATGTGCTATTACTGGTTTAAAGAATGGTGCAATAAAATCTATCCCCTTAATGTGGGATCAAGCAGTTGCATCCATGAGTGAAGCCTCTCAAATTGCTATCGCATCAGGAATTAATATCTCTGACGTTAATTTTGAAAACTTGCTTGACGAAATCGTCACATCAACTGCTAATAACCGTTGTTCAATGTTACAAGATATAATGGCAAATAAACCAACAGAAATAGAAACATTATGTGGAGAAATAGTAAAAAGAGGAGAATCTTTTGGAATCCCTACTCCTTTAAATTCAATGCTTTTAACTTTGATTGAAGGAATAGAAAACTCTTCGAATTTTGAATAAATATTTTGTCACCTTTGGCATTTAGGGCAATAAAATGTTGATCTATTTGATTGAATTATTCTTTTAATTTTGCTATCACATTCAATATTCAAACAATTTTTTCCTTCTCTCCCATAAACCATAAATGAACTAGGAAAATAACCTAATGAATTATCTCCATCTACGCCTCTAAAATCCTGTAGAGTTGATCCGCCCGCATCTATTGCCTCCGTCATGACAGAGTGTGTTTGAAAAACAATATTGTTAATGTGTTTACTAATGATTGATTTTCCAACGACACTATCTGCAGTTCTCTTGGGTGAAATACCCGATCTATTGAGTATTTCACACACATATATATTACCAAGTCCAGCGATTATTTTCTGATCAAGTAAAGCACTTTTGATACTTATTTTTCTACCTCTTAATTTATCTGCTAGATATTTCGGAGTCAAAGAATTTGGAGTTGGTTCAGGTCCAATATTCTTTAATAATTTATGAGTTTTCTCTTCATTTGTATTCATAATATCCATTATTCCAAATCTTCGATGGTCAGAATAAACTCCTTTTCCTCCATCGTCTAGGTAGATGACAACCCAATCATGAGGTCCGTTTCCACTGCCAAGCTCAGCACCATATGCAAATCTGCCTGGAACACCGCTTTTACCTTCTCCAAGCAATGTCCATCTTCCACTCATTCCAAGATGGCACAACCACGTTATATCATTTTCTAATCTAATTAATAGATATTTTGCACGTCTATCTATCGCTAGTACTTTCCTACCTTCTATTTCGGATTGAAGATCCTTTGGAAATGGAAATCTCAAATCATTTCTTCGTAATTCAATGTGGATAATGACTCTTCCTAATAAATGATTTTCGAGCCCTCTACGCACAGTTTCTACTTCAGGTAATTCTGGCACATTTATGCGCAGAGGTCATTACTCAATGATAGTGCCGCTCAATAAAATATTTTAAATTAATATTTTCAATCACTCCATCCTACAATTGAATAGGATATGATGTTCCTCGAGACCCCTTAAGTCAATCCTCTCAATAATCCTTAATCTTGAATCTTTAAGTATTTTCTCAGCATTCTCAAACCTTTTTTTTATATCTCCTTCGGAAACTCTCTCACTTGCCCCCTTTAAACTAAGTAAACCAACTCCTCCTGACTTGAGGAACTTTTCAGATATTTTTACAAATGTTTTTGCTTGATCAGCAACGCTCAAATCTTGATGAAACCAATCAACCTTCTTATTGATAAAGGGGGATAATTCAGTTATGCTCCTCGCATCAGCTAACAAGGGTACAATACCAGGCCTTTTATCACATAATTGAACTAAATCTCGCATCATACGAGGGGAAATATCTACGGCTAAAATATGGCCTTTATGGTGGTTACCGGAGCCGCAAATACAATCATGGATATGGCTAACAGTCCCTCCAATTGAAGCCCCAAGATATAGGCAGTTTTCACCAGTTTTAGGTAACATTTCACTAGGATCATTTTTTGTCCTAAGTAAGGATGCTGCCACCTTAGATTTTGTAGGATCCCAATATCTCCATTCATTACGTCCATCTCTTTTCCTCCTTTCTTTTCTTACTGAAACGCCCTTTACAGCATTTCTAGTCCAAATACTACGGCCTTCTTTTCTAACGCCCCATCCTAAGGGTATTGGCCGCCTTCCTATTATATCACTTCCTTTTAGGGGGATTTGGAAATTTATCTATAATTGTTTTCACTTCTTTAAAAATTTCTTCAATTTCACTTTCTCCCCATGGTTTTCCGTCGAAATGATCAATTCTTACTGCAATACTTGCCTTCCCTGCTATGTATCTTGCAACTTTACCCCTGACCCATCTCGGAGATTTACTCACTTGAGGCATAGAAAACAATACCGATCCATGTTTTGGAGGGGGCGCTCCATTCCTATGGGCTGCCATGGCAGCATCTGCTCCAAGAACTTGCAATGAACCCGACGGCATTCTTGCTAATCTTTCTCTACTGCCTGCAAGCACTACTAGTTTGGATGCCCCTAAAGGCCCTAATAATGCTGATAATGAGGGTATATATTCTAAAGCTAGCAATCTTATTGAATCTTCATGGTCACTCATCCTGTTTGATAGTCCAATTACAGATTCACAATGTTTCTTCATGGTACTCCATTCATTATGAGCAGGAGTATGCAGTGGCGAAACGGTCTCTAATGAAGTCGCAACTTCTTGAATTGTGTCACAAAAAGCTACTGTTTCAATAATATTTTTTCTTTTAATCTCCAAATTTAATTCTGTTAGAAACAAACCAATCCACTCAATACAACGAGACTCACTAGTTGTCCAAGCCGATCGTATTTCATTAGCCGATGAAACTAACATATCCATTCGTCTATCGATATTCCCTGAAGATTCAGCAACTCCTAGTTTGGCCATGTTAATTAGTGCCTTTTCAAACAATTCTCTTTCTTCATTGGAATATTCTGGCCAATTTGGGTCATCTAGGTGCCCCTGTGGGTGGATCTTAACATTGTCAAATCTATCAAATAGAATTTTGGCTTCGTTACTTAACCTTCCCTTTTTCAATTCAAATAATCTCTTTGCAACAGAGGATATGCTCTTACTTGAATTCCATAATATTTCATCAATTACGACTCCATCATCATTTAAAATTCGGGCTAGCCTCCAATCATAGTGAACTTGCACGATACTCCGAGGAGTTATGGCGCTTCAACGGTGCGGAGAGGTAAATTTTTACGAAGTAATGATTAACTATACTCTATCGGCATTGTATGGACCTCAGGATAATCGCATTAGTCGCATCCGGAGGGGCCCTTGGTGCCGTGCTAAGATACGTATTACCTTCTCTTATCCCTGGTCAAAATAATATATTTAGCACACTGGGAATAAACTTAGTCGGATCTTTAATGCTCGGGTTATTATTAGGATTATTAGCCGCAGGGATTGAAATCAGTGATGAATTAATTCTATTAATTGGAACTGGATTTCTTGGTGCTTTTACAACTATGTCTACATTTGCATTTGAGGCAATGGAAACAACTCAAGAGAACTATATTTCTGGCTTATCATATATTTTGATAACTGTTTTAGGCAGTATATCTTTGGCGTGGCTAGGTTATTCAGCAATGATACAAATAGCCTCTTAACCATCATTTTTGATAGTTTCAATAGAATCATTGAATAATCATTCGTTGGACGGCTATATGGTTCTAGTAATAGAAAGGAGATGTAATTAAGATGTTTTGTCCAATATGTGGGTCCCTGTCATTTCCGGATGCCAAAAAAAATATCAAGTGCCCAGATTACAAATGTGGATATGAAGGTCCTCTAACTGGCCCTGATGGTAAGGGCGGTAAATTTATTGATCCAATGTCAGGAGAAGAAATCGACTTGACAAATGCCACTGCAAGAAATGCCTCAAAATCACTCAAACACCTCACAGAAGTTGTAGAGGAAGAAGTTGCAAGAGGAACTTTAAGGGTTGGCGATTATATTTGCCCTACTTGTGAGGAGAACAGAGTTTATGTATGGATGCAACAAACTAGGTCCTCTGATGAACCTGAAACTAAAATGTGTACCTGCGAGGCTTGTGGCAAAAGATGGCGCGAGTATCAGTGATTTTCCAATCTCTCTTTACGAACTATCAATAACCCCCGACTACTACCAATGAAAGTAGGTGTGTGTATGCTAAGGGTTACTGCTAAACAACAATTAATGCGCGAGATTGTAGAACTTCTTTCAGTTCTTACGGAAGAGGCAAAATTAGTTTGGGGAGAAAAAGGACTCCATGTAACTGTAGTTGATGGTTCACATGTAGCCTTATTATCTGCTACAATAGCCGATGAATGCTTTGAGACTTATGAAGTTGAACAAGTAGAGATAGGTTTAGAATTAGGAAAAATGAGGGATTTATTAACATTAGCAGGCCCTAATGATTTGGTTGAATTAGATTATGACGAATCTTTTGGTGCTATTAATGTTAGAGTAGGGGAAGTTCATAGAATACTTAGAGGGGTCGATCCTGCTACTATGAATAATCCAAATATTCCAAGTCTAGATTTTAAATGTAAAGCAACTATAGGTTCTGATAGGCTTTCTCGCTCACTTAGGGCTGCAAAGTTTGTTGGGGAAATTGTTGACCTAAGTCTAGATCAAACTCATATGACAGTATCAATAACTGTAGAGGCCGGAGAAGGAGTAAATGTCAGGTTTGAATCTGGGGAACTTAGTGAATTAGTTTGTCCAGCGCCAACTCAATCATCATATTCTTTACAATTTTTAGATCCACTTACTAGGAAATTAGCTGGAGGGCTAACCGAAAATGTAACTCTGGAGTTCCAAGAAAAATATCCTTTAAGACTAACGTGGAATAGTAACCAAGGGGGAGCCAGTTGGACGTATTTCTTAGCACCTCGAGTGACAAATGACCCGTGAACTCATGAATGAGTAGTACTTGGCATCTATTGATGACTCATACTACTTGTGTTATTGTCCCTAGCGTAAATAATCCTGAAGAACTAAGTATAGCATTAGATGGTTTGCTACTACAAGATAAAAAAATAGATGAAATAGTAGTTGTAGGGCCATCTAATGACCCAGGGCGCCTGATAGCAGAAAAGAAAAACATTAGATTTATTGACGACAAAGGTTCCAAAAATCGTGCTGATGCATGCAATGTGGCTATAGAATCTACTACCTCTGACATAATATTATTCACGGATGATGATGTAATAGTTCCAAAAACATGGGCAGGATCAATTTTAAAATGGTATTCAAGAGAAGAGGTGGCAGGAGTTGGCGGACCAAATTTTGCACCAGTAGATGAATCTACCTTTTGGCAAAAAGTGATAGATGTAACGTTTTGTAGTACTATATTCACATCTGGTACAAATTATGGTAAAGTTGGTATTAATGAACTGGAAGAAGTAGACCAATTACCGGGAGTTAATAGCAGTTACCGGCGCAAGGTTATCGAAGAAGCAGGTGGATTTGACAAAGGTTCAATAGGTGCAGAAGATGTAATTCTAGATTACCGAGTACGAATGAATGGGAATAAATTGTGGACAGATAAAAATGCCATAATGTGGCACCGTAGAAGAAATATTTCTAGAGTTAAAAAACAAATTAGAAATTATGGTTTAGTCAGGGCATTGGCCAGTAATCAATATTCAGAATTAAAATCACCGATGCATGTTGCGGTGGCTCTTTTTCCTCTATTGGTTATTTCATCATTTTTATTCTTTTTTTGGGGCATTGCAAATGAGGGTTTGGCATGGCCAGAATTTTGGGACATAAGATTGTCAACTGTACCAATGGGGAGTTCCCGAATTGGAGTTCACACACTTCCTACTTTGATTATATTGTACAATATTTTAGCTTGGTATGGATCATGGAAAGGGCAATCACCTTCTAAATCAAAAGCCACAATTTTCTTTTCTCCAATGGTGTCGTATATACTTCATTGGAATTATGGAATTGGTATTTTAAACGGATGGTATAGAATTTTGATAGGTAATCCTGGCTTACAAGTTGACGATAAGATACGCTAATATCTATTTTTTAAAATCCCGGCCTATTAGAAATGTCTTTGTTCGAGGCCTCCAGAAGATTACGGTAAAAAAACCAATGAAAAATCCACCAAATATCAAATTTAACCAACCTTCCGTTATGTAGCCTTCAGTAGCATTGAAATAAGCCCATAAAAAAGAAGGAATTATTCCAAATAATAAACTAATTAAAAATTCTTCAATTGCTAATTTAACCTTATTTGGAGATTTTGGTAAACGAAAATTATTTTTACCATGCTCATAGTTTTTTATTTTCCTAACAATTCTGAAATATCTATTTTCCTCATAACACTTATCTAAATATATTGTTGAAGGAACACCGTTCTCCCATTTACGTCCTATTTTAATATCCCATGAAAAATCTATGAAAACTCGTCCATCACAATATTTATTCCAATATGAATTTCTTATCTTATCTCCTAATTCTTCTATTCCATCATTACCAAACAACTTTTCTTGTTTTCTAGCCAATTCCCATTCGGCTTCCGATGCCAATGTGCATTCTCCTGAGGACAACAATTTTTTGACTATGTCTTTTTCAATGGGCATTGATGATATCTCAAAACTATATTCAATCTTGTTTTCATGCCTAGGCCCAATACTTCCAAATAAGATTGATCTATTATCAGACCCAATGAAAACTTCTCCAGGTTTTACCTCAACCCATTCAATTTCCATTATTTTATCACCTAATTATCAATTTCCCCAGTTTGAATAGACCATTGAGATGCATATACGTTATTATTTGAAACTAACTGGTCATGAGTCCCGCGTTCAACTATGGATCCATCAACTAATGCTATAATTTCATCAGAATTACGTATAGTGGCCAATCTATGGGCAACTGCAATTGTGATTCTCTTCCTATCGTTTTCTGAATTACCAAAGAGAGATTGCTGGATCCTCTTTTCAGTTTCAGCATCTAAAGCAGCACTTGCCTCATCTAAGATGAGTAAATCGGGATTATTTAGAAGCGCACGAGCCAAACTAACTCTTGCTCGTTGCCCTCCTGATAACATCACTCCCCGGTCTCCTACCATAGTGTCAATCCCCTGTGGAAGTTTGGATGTAAATTCCCAAGCCCCTGCAGTCTCTAAGGCTTTTTTTATGTCTTCATCAGTAGCATTTCTGGCATATGCTATATTTTCACGTAGTGTACCAAAAAATAGAAAAGGCTCTTGAGAGACAAATCCAACTCTTTCTCTTATTGACTTTATTGAATATTCATTAATGTCGATTCCATTGATGAGGACTTTGCCCTGTTGTGGCTCATAAAATCTCTCTATTAGTTTTAGTATGGTACTTTTACCTGCTCCTGTGTGGCCCATGACGCCTAGAAAATTACCTGAAGACGCATTAAATGATATGGTATTCAGAACATTCCCTTCAGATGAAGGATAAGAAAAGGAAACATTTTCAAAGGAAATTGATGTTATTTCACCTTCCAAATCCTTGGCCCCTTCTTTATCGAATATCGAAGGTTCTAAATCTATTATAGCAAATACTCTTTTTGATGAAGCCTCTCCTTTTTGTAATTGATTTAATAGTAAGCCTAGTATGAACATCGGCATTGTCATCCTAGTTGATATAAGTAGAAACGTTACAAATTGTCCAACAGTAATCTGACCATCTTCCATTACCCATCCTCCGGCTGATACTAGTAATCCAAAGGATAGGCCAGCTACAATATATATTCCCGGGATGAAACGATTCCTTACTAATGCCGCATCAATTGATTGATCACGATAATCTCCACTCTGTCTACCTATTCTTGAACTCTCAAAGTCTGTGGCATTATATGCTTGAACTACTGTTATTCCGGATAATACATTTTCTAATATTGCAACTATGCCTCCAGTGCTTTCTCTAGTCTTTCGGTATTTTCTTTGAACCCTTGTTGAGAACCAAACAACCATAGGAACTATCAAAGCCAATGGTGCAAAAAGGATTAAGGCCAATGTTGGAGACATCCAAAACATTATTGAAAAAGCAGTTGCAAAAGTAATAGTAATTCGAATAATACTGGTACTTGCATCGGAGATAATATCTTCCAATTGTGCGACATCTGCTGACAACACAGCCATCAAATTACCAGTTTGCCTGGTTTCAAAATAAGAAGCTTCCATGGCCATTAATGATTCAGTGGCATCCATTCTAATGTCGTGTTGTGCCATATATGCAGTTGATTGCCAAAGTTGATTACTAAGGCCCTGAAAAACTGCAAGGAAACTGAAGGAAATTAAAATCAATACCCCAAATCCCAATTCAACTGAGGTTATTGGCCCTACTGAGGGGAGAATGTCTGAAGTTACAAAACTTTTAATCGAACCATCAGTAAATGTCTTATCTCTATAATAATCAGCAGCCATCCCTATTGCAATAAACGGTATCAGGTCAAAAGCTCTTGCAACTCCATTAGTTAATATTCCTCCTAATGCCCTCTTCCAGTATCTTTTGAGATAAGGGACAATTCTCCAAATCTTTCGCCCTAATAGTTGCTTCTCGTCCAATAAATCTGAATTGTCTTTACTCAACCCAATACCACTAGAAACTTGCTCTCCATCGTCATCAGACATATCTCCACGCAAAGGATAAAGCGTTTCAATGTAACAGGTACCAAGGTAACAAAATTGGTGCGCCCGCTGGGATTTGAACCCAGGACATGAGGTTGGAAACCTCAGGTGATAACCCCTTCACCACAGGCGCTTGTTAGGCGCGAACATATACCCTTTCAAAACCGATTCGGTTACATTTATTCAAATGGAGGGGGCATGTCGGATTAGATATGATATTGAGGCAAAGGCTAGGGATATTGCTCATGATTATATTTCTTCCAATAAATGGGCCAATATTAAGATTACTTTTAACTTCTTTAGACTTACCAAATATTGGTGAATTCAAATTTTTTGTATTATGTATTTTTATGTTTATTATTGGTGCTATTATGACATTCACTCCAAAGTTAAAATTATGAGTATATCTCCTTTGGCCATTTTGAATGTACATTATTAATTAATGTAATTATTTCATTATCTGAAATGTCAGATTCCCATAATTTTTGGCATAATTGTTGTGTTCTCTTTGGTACTGTTTTGGGGCCAAGAACTGCGCCTGGCCTTCTAAAGTCATCTAAAAAATCTGTTTCCATGCCCCAAATAGAATTAGATCTAGAAAATGTTTCTACGACTTTAGCGATACTTCCCTTTCCAACGTTGACGGTTGAACTTATCCCATTGGTAAAATCCCCACTTATGTCTGGAGGTGCAAAATGCCTTATTGTTCGCTTTTTAGGCATTTTAGATATTTCACACATTTTCGCTATATCGGAATATGTCTGAACTCCATTGTTCTCGACATGAAGTTGAATACTTACTTTTTCTTTAGCAGCCCTTTTCATTATTTTAAGCAATAATTCATTAGCTAATTTCCAAATATCACTATTTACGGGATAATGGGGTCTTCCTACTTCTCCTAGGCAAACAGCATTCTTTTCAGAAATATGTTCCAAAGCTAATTCAACGGCTTGGAGGTGTAATTCACTAGACTTTTCAATGCCCAAAGTCACAATTTGTTTTTCCCAAGAAACAGGATGAGGTCCTAAAATTACAGAAACATCTATCTCAAATTTATCTTTTACTATTTCTGCCATATCTAAAGTTTCATCATATGCTATCCTGTATTCATCCAATGTTTTAGGCAGGTTATAAAAGTCGGGTTTATGGACTAGATTAATCGCAGTCCCACCTGACTGTTCAAAGTCGCTAATTGCATCTAAGAATCGATTATTTCTATCTAAGTGTATATGTTGATCTATAATTGGCCCTTTCCATACTCCATCTTCTAACATTTTTCTCAAGCCAGTGCGCCTTCTTTCTCAAGCTGTTCTAGCCAGTATTTAGTTGCTAATTCTGCAACCCGTTTAGATGTTTGACCCAAAACTACTCCTCTACCGTTATTGAATAAAATTATTCTGCAATTATGCCTCTTTGCATCTATTCTTAGAGCACCAATTTTTTCATCTAAAACTATGTCAGTAAATCTATCTTCAGCCAACTCAATTAAAACCGCCTTTCCAAGTGCAAACTCTACTAAAATTTCTCCTTTTTCAAAATTTAATTTTTCATCAGACATTCCAATACTTAGTAGGAACTTCTGTACTATCGATTTCGCAACCTCTTGTCTGGAAATATTGTGTACGATTACAGCCCCAGAGGGATCAATCACTATAGTTGATTTTGGATTCTCATAGGCAATAATGACATATTCTCCATTTCTTATCCCTCCAGCTAAGGTCACCGCATCATGGTGTTTTACTGGAATCTGAGAAATAAATTTGAATGTCTGTGTTTCTACCTTAAATGAGTTTTCATGCAATTCCATAATATTCATTCCCCTCTTATTTCTTCTATTTCGATACAATTATTTATTTCATCAACAAGCAGTCCAAGATGGGCTTGATGGACCGGCACAAGTAATGATGGTTCGGAACCACTACTTTCATCAACTCTTCTATTCCTTAAATCCGCTAATGCACCCCTTATTCTGGAGGCAAATCTTCCATCGCGCTGCTTTATTAATTCTTTTGTAAGGCCTCTATTATCTTCCATCCACCACGATGCACAAGAAGCAGATGCTGCACCCAAATCAGAATCAATATTTTTCCCTCTCTGGACCTTTGATGTAGCTCTCAACCTATTTTTTGCATATCTTCTGGACTTAGTTAAAGTCCCAAGTAAATGAATTATTTTAACTTGATTATCTGCGCAATTAATGTACCATTCTTCCCATTTTTCATCATTAATTTCAGGTATAATGGAATATATTGGCCTCTCTCCTGAGTTTTCAGCATGATGGATTAATCTTGTTGGCTCTGGATCAGGTATTTTTGGGCCATCTACGTCCAATATTTGAATATCTTTCAACAATAATCCCATTCCAGAACCAGATGCTAACACGGCTTGAACATTTATTCCTGGATTTTGTATTTCTAGCTCGTCTTCTTTTTTTAGTATTGCAATGTCGTCGGATGAATACAATAAAGCCAAACCATCCCATTTTCTCAATCTCATTGTACTCGGCATCATTATACATGGTAAATGCGGCCAAAATATTATTTTTCCACCATCTGGATCGTCATATGTCACTGCATCCCAACTCAAGGCTGGTATCTCCATGTTGCCGGGACGGGCTATCATGATTCAAATAAACTGTGGAAATGTATCTATTTGACAATATTATACTGAAGTATTCAAGGAGTATGACTTAGCATGGAAGATTGATAATGATGGAAAATCCATATTCACTTGAACCCGTTGTCCTTCTAAATGAGGTATTTCCCGGCCATACTAATGCTCTCAATACTCTTTTTGGAGGGCATTTGATGAGTATAATGGACACCAGTGCAGGAATGGCTGCTTCAAAATTTGCCCATAGGGAATTTGTGACCATTTCTGTAGATGCATTAAAATTTCGTAAACCAGCATATCAAGGCGATATAATAAGAACAACTGCCAGAGTAGTTTGGACATCCCCTCGAACTGCGGGTTTACATGTAACTTCTTGCCGAATGTCACGCTCTGAATGGGAAGGAGATGAGATATGCTCAGGATTCTTTTTTATGGTAGCAATAGATGAATCCATGAATCCAATTAAAATTCCTCAATTCATTCCAAAGTCTGATGAAGAAATAAAATTATGGAATCTTGCAAAATCTGCAAGAGATGCTATGATGTAGTTGATATAAACCATACATTTCAACAAGGTAAATATTCTGGGATTGATATGCCCGTCCTCAATGTAGCCTTAATCGGTTCGGAAAGTTTCGCCAGAAGCATTGGAAAAAGAGGGGATGTACGAGACATAGAATCTTATGTTTTCAAAGAAGGTTCGGGAGAAGGCGCGAAAATCATTTCATTTCTTAGACCGTTAAAGCACCCTGATAGTATCAGGCCACTATTGTCTGTGCTAAATGTTGCAAAGGTAGGAATAATTGAAGTTTCAAAAATTGATGCCGCATTTGGTGAAATATTAGTTTCTTTTTCCAGTGCGGGTATTGATAAAGGAATGATTATTATTAATCCCGAAGAAGGTATTTGGATAGATGAGGGCCAAATAAACGTGATCATATCTCAAGCTGGTTTACCATGGAAAGTATATACTTCTATGCCCGAACCACATGAAATACGCTCTATTATATTAGATATGTTTGATAAAAGGAATAAACCGGAGGAGGAATTAATACTTCCAATTGACCAGCATTTTGTTGTCCAAGGGATAGGCTTAGTAGGAATTGGTTATGTTCAATCGGGAGAAGTTAAAAAACACGATGCGATTGAGGCATTACCTCTTATTGAAAGTGGAATTGTTAGGAGTTTACAAGTTATGGATGATGATGTTGACTCTGCCGTTTCAGGAGATAGAGTAGGGCTCGCAATCAGAAATTTACGTGAAGAAGCACTACAAAAAGGATGCATAATTATTCATCCTGGCTCCAAAGTATTGGACAAACATTCTTCTTCTATTTTTTCATTAAATAAAGCACCATTTCAGAAAAAGGAGTTAAAAAAAGATGATATTATTCACGCTTCATCAGATTTACAGTTTGTCGTAGGTAGGGTAATGAGCATTAATGAAAATAATATCCATGTCAACTGGGATAGCCCTTTATGGATGCGTAATAACCAAAATAATAGTGTAATAATTGTTCAATTAGATGCATCTCCAATGAGAATTATTGGAACAGCGTCTAATTTTACTTCGGTATGATGTTCGTTTGATGAAAAACGTATTATTATCTTGCTAACTTTAGCATTATTTTATACCTAATGCATGAGCCTGCGCTAATTGGATGTATTCAGCCGGGCTTAAAGGCCCGACTGGAGAGGGGAGAACCGAGTTAATCGGGAACCTTTCTCTTGTTGGGGTAAAAGGGAACTTTTGCGCAGTTCTTTCCGAACGTGAATTAACACTTGAGAGGATAGATGGTAAAGGCATAAGATTAAACTTAGCAAGTATAAATGCCACTAGAGCTTTAAAAATACCCTATCTGCCTAATGGATTAATCCCTCTAGGTTTGATTTCTATAGCACTAGGAATTACTGCGATGACCATTCCCTATGGTATAATACCCGTTATGTTTGGAATTTTAGTAATTTCCATGAACCTTTATTCCAGATATTCAATACTATCTATAGAGACTAACTCTGGAGACAGGCACCTCATTGCGGGAAGTGAAGGAGTATTACTTCGACTAACCCTTATGATATCACGTTTGATGCATGGCAGCGATATAAAAGAAGCCAGGCTGGGCCTAGAAAATCTAGAAAATGAAATACCTACTTACCCTTCCTTTACTTATGCCGGAGGGATAACAATCAAATCTAGTAAAGGTTTGTTAAATTCAGTCCAACTAGAGGAAAAAAATTCTATGCCATCAGATGAATTTTCATCTAATTATTCATTATCTGATACAATAGTTAAAAAAACTGTTAATTCAGAATATCCAAATAATAATTTAGATATTATTTCCTATGACGATGATAAATCAGCCTACGAGGGCGCGTGGGGGGGCCGAACTCCTCCTCCTTGGTATTCTGAGAAAGAACAAAAAACTGATGAGGATAACCGAATAGATTCAGCATTATCAGATGCAGTAGGGCATATGGACATGTTTGGCGGTAATATTGATATGTTTGGAGAAGGAGGTTTACTCGACCATGCTCCGTCAATTGAAACTAATTCCGACAATCTTAATTTACCTCAAGAGGATAATGAATTAGCTTTATCTAGTGCTAAATTATTAAAAAAAGCCTTTAAATCACATGGGGAGCCCAACGAAGGCTATGAAAATTTATACAACCTTCCTAAACCTACTGAAATTGCTGTTCGAGAAGAATGCAGATCAGGAGTAGTAAGACAAGCAAAAGCAATCCAGGAACTAAAAAGTAAAAGAGACGAATTAAATTATGTACCAAAAACCTCGAATTTAGAAGAATTCCCAGCTTTAAGAAATTTGGCTTACAATTTGGGAGAATCAAGATTTAAAGTCAAAGGAGTAAATTACCAAAATAAAAAATTTGGATGGATCGATAGGATATTACGGCCCCCCATAACTTCTGGTAGAAAACCTTCATCTCAGAATTCTCATGATGATATACCAGGAAAAAATGCAAAAGTTAGATTTCAAACTTCCCAACATTTAAGGCTAAGATCTGACCAAGAGCACCAATCTAATGTAGGGAAACTGACTATGAGGTCACCGAGAACAAATTCTAATGATTCGGCTAGGAAAGCATTAAATGTCATCTCAGCAAGAATTTCAAACGATGAAAAAAGATTAAGATTTAACCAATTACACTCTACAAATTCGGTATCAGAAAATCATATACTTCCTGGAATTAAGAAGTTATTGTAATCCGACCATTCTTCTATAGTCATCAACTCTGGCATGATATACGCCTCTCTGTAAATTAATCAAATTTGTTGAACCCAATCCTCCTATTGTAAAAGATGCAGTAACTGTTGCTTGAACTAATGCATTTCTCAAAACTTCTCTATCTTCCATCATATTTCCACTGCCTATCATATTTGATAGAAACGCACCTGCAAATGAATCTCCACATCCTGTAGGGTCAACTATATCCTTAGTAGGGTATGAGGGTAAAACTATTATCCCGCATGGCATATATGCTAACACTCCTGAACTACCTCTTTTGATGATTAGCCCTCTAGGGCCATCGCCTGCAGCCTTACCTCCGTGCAAAGCTTCTCCTGAGATAATTTTTTCAGCGGCCTTTGTAAGAATATTTTCTTTTGCTATTGCACACACTTCTTCCTCATTCAAGATGGCGATATCTACCTTTCTTAACGCATCAGATAATGTTTCTAATTCTGTATCAATCCATAACATGAAGGTATCTAAAACAGAAATTTTTACATTAGTACTTTGCTCCAATACTGAGATTTGAGAGAGAGGATGCATATTTGCGCAAAATAATATTTCAGGATTATCCCAGTATTCCGGGATTATTGGTTCAAAGTCAGCTAAAACATTAACTTCTGTTGAAATAGTTTGAGCATTTTCCATCGCACCTTCATATTTTCCTGACCATCTGAAAGTTTTACCTTTCATTTTAGTAATGCCTGTAATGTCTAATCCTTTACTCTCTAGCATTCCTAAATCTTGATTTTGAAAATCTTCACCGACAGGCCCAATAATTCCAACTCTTGGGGGTAATCCTGGTATTTTTGGTAAGTGAAAAACAGCAGATATGCTAGAGTGTACTGCAGACCCTCCAATTATATCAGAACCACTGGCCTCAGGAGTTTCTAAATCATCATAACCGATACTTCCAACAATTACCAAATCCATCTTAATCGACCTCTTTCATTAGTTGAGGGTGTTCTTCCAAGTAATTAATTGTTACATCTCCATTTTTAAAATCTTTTTCTTTCAGTATTTTTTTATGCAACGGTATCAACGTATCAACTCCAGTAAGTATCACCTCATTTAAGGTGGCAGACATCTTATTTATTGCCTCCATTCTTGTAGGGGCCCAACATATTATCTTAGCGATTAGTGAGTCGAATGACGAGGGAATAGTGTATCCAGTATGGGCATGCGAATCTACCCTAACTCCTTGTCCTCCAGGCCAAATACATTCCCAAATTTTACCGGGAGATGGCTCTAAAGTCCAAGAATTTTCAGCATTAATTCTTACTTCTATGGCATGTCCTTTGATATTAATTTCATTCTGTTTGATTGGTAATTTTTCGCCCGCTGCAACTCTTATTCCTAAAGCAACAAGATCCACACCTGTGATCATTTCAGTAATCGTATGTTCTACTTGAACTCGTGGATTAACCTCTAGGAAATAGAAATTTCCATCATTATCTCTTAAGAACTCAAAAGTGGCAAGACCCTCATAACCTACTGATTTCGCCCCTTTTATTACTATGTCTCCAATAGTTTTCCTTACTTCATCAGAAAGCCATGGGCCTTCTTCTAATATCTTTTGATGTCTTCTTTGTATGGAACAACACCTTTCTCCAAAATATACTGCATTTTTTCCATCTGCTAGGATTTGAAATTCTATATGTTGGGCGCCCTGAATAAATTTCTCTATGAATACTCGTTCATCTCCGAATGCAGAAAGTGCCCTCCCTTGGCAAAGGGTCAAAGCACTACTAAATTCACTTTCTTTAGTAACTACTTGCATTCCTATTCCTCCTCCTCCTGCAGCAGCTTTGATAATTAATGGAAAACCTATCCGATTTGCAACCTTAATTGCCTGTTCTACATTCAATACTGGGTCATCTGTGCCGTCAGCTATTGGTAATCCTGCTTTAGACATTATTTTTCTAGCAGATATTTTATCCCCCAATAGTCTTAGGACCTTAGAATTTGGTCCAATAAATTTGATTTCTTCTTCCTCAAGTCTTCTAGCGAATGTAGGGTTTTCTGCCAAAAAACCATATCCAGGGTGAACAGCATCCGCACCAACTTCCTTTGCTATTTTTACTATTTCTTCAATATCTAAGTAAGATGCCAAAGGGTCATTACGAGGTATAAATACTCCTTCATCTGCTAATCTAACCGGCAATGATAACCGATCCTCCTTTCCATAAATAATCACAACTTCAATTCCTAATGAGCGAAGAGACCTAAGGATTCTGAGGGCTATCTCTCCTCTATTTGCTATTAATACGCGGCGGAACATTCTACTACCTGTTGAAAATCGAATGCAATCTACTCTTTAATGATTCAGTATACATCTCTGAGGTATCTTTTCTCTGTTTTCATCAAAGTGGTTTCGACATATTCGGTGGCCTCTTTAGCATTCATCTCACCATGTTCTTCACAAATGTTAATTAATGTTTGATGTACATCTTTTGCCATTCTAGATTTATCTCCACAGACATAAAAATACCCTCCGTTACTAATCCAATTCCATATTTCAGCACCGTTTTTATTCATGAGGTGTTGGACATAAACCTTTTCTGTGCCATCTCTGGACCAAGCAAGATCATGCTTATCGAGGATATTTCGATTCTTCCAATCATCCATTTCTTCTTTATAATAATATTCTCCTTCCTCAGTCCAATCACCAAAGAACAGCCAGTTTCTTCCTTTATCATTATTCAAATCTCTTTGTTGAAGGAATGCCCTAAAAGGAGCAATTCCAGTACCTGGGCCAACCATGATACAATCTGTATCTCCATTTTTGGGTAAAATAAATGATCTAGTAGGGGACATAAATACTCCAATGGGAGTTTCATCAACTTTACATCTATCTGACAGATATCCAGTAGTCAGTCCGGCCTTATCTCTATCGTGGTAACTGTATCGTACTATCCCAATGGTCAAATGAACAGTTCCAGGTTCAAATTCCGGGCTACTCGCTATTGAATATAGCCTAGGCTTTAATCTGTCCATTCCATTAATAAATTCCTGTGGTGTAAATATTATATTGCTAAAATCTCCAAGCGCATCAACATAATCTCTTGTCCACATGTAATCTTCCATTGCATCACTATTTGTTGTCAATTCACTCCAAAGTTCGAAACTTGGATTACTTATTGAACCTATTTCGGTGTAATCTTGAGGGACATCTTCTCCCAGGCCACTGCCCTCCCAATCAACTACCAAAACCCCATTATCTTCAGATATTCTCTGTCTTTTTATAATCTTAAATTCAATACTATCAGAATCAGCTTCCATATGTTCTCCTAGCATATTAATCCATTTTTTCGAAACTCTGTGAATTTCATATCGAGTTGAAAGAGCCTCATGAAGGCTACAATTACCTAAATTTGTTTCAACCTCCTCTTCTCCGTTAAAACCACACATTGTAAGTAGCTTACTGACGATTTCAGGTGGACAAATTGGTATTACGCCTAAAGCATCTCCTGCTTTATACTCTAATCCAGATTCACCTAAATCAAAAACCATATGTCGTGTTTCTTTGCCTGATCCTGCTCCATTTAATATGAAATTTTGAGTCAAACTAGATGTATATGGGTTTTTGGCACTCCATTGATTATGTTTTTTATCCTCACTCTTTTTCTTGTCTTGGATATTTGTTTCTATCATAGGCTCAATTACCTCGCTACTATCGCCGACAGGCCCACGATCTAGTTTAATTTTACTATTTTTTATATCCGACATGATATTTCCCCGAATGCGTTATACCTTCGAATTGAAACCTGTTTATCAATGGATACTGTAAAAGATTAGACATTTTGCTGCATTGCAAGCGATTAAGTCAAGTCATGGGCCTCTATCGAAGGCCATGGCCCGTATTGACTTCTTAGGTACTGGAAATGCATTTGCTCCACATGGCCGACTTCATGCATTGGCTATTATTGACAAACAAATAATAATTGATGCTCCTCCCACTTTGATATTCCAATTACGAAAAGCAAAAATCGATACCGCATCTATAAAACATATTTTATTTACCCACTGGCATGCTGATCATACTTTCGGATTTCCATTTTTCTTATTGGAAAGAAAATATATTTCTGATGCAGAAGGGGATAAAAATTTAACAATTCACCTTAGGCCGAATGGGAAATTTTTTCTTACTAATCTCTGTAATCTAGGTTTTCCAAGAAGTTTGGAAGATGATTATGATGATGTAGCGGAATGGAACGAGTCCGAAAAATCTACTTTGTCTGGCACCGATTGGAAATTCGAAAGGTTTGCTGTATGTCATACTCCTGAAACTGACCCTCATGGTTACGAATTAACTCATGAAAATGGCTTCGTATTACTTCATTGTGGAGATTCAGGTCCATGTGAAGAAATAGAATTAAGAGCAGGAAAAGCAGATGTGATAGTTCTAGAAATGGGGATGCCTGATATTGGAAATTTTCCCCATCATCATACTCCTAAGGATATTATTTCATTTTCCAAACGTTTCCCTAATAAACTGATATTAGTGACACACAATTATGCTAGTTCAAAAGGAAGATTAGAAGGTTTCCAAACCCCTGTATTGCCCAATGGAATACATCAATTGGAAGACGGAGATTTTTTGATTATCAGAGATAACGGTACGTTCAAGTTGGGCAACATTGACATCCAATAATTTAATTAATAATGTATTTTATATTTTTTAAAAGTACAAAGAATGCTTGTATAAATTTAACTCGTAAGTCACCCTTATTATCTTTGACTTACTCGGGAGAAGACATGTGCTTGCGCGTATTTTACTAGGTTAGATAAATATGTGCGTTAGGATATAATGTAGAGGCTTTGTGATTCATTATGGACGGGAATATTTTTGAAAAAATCCTCGGACAGGAAAGCCTCTTTATTGACAGAAAGGCTTTCGACCACGCATTTGAACCATCAAGACTACCTCATAGGGATCACGAAGTAAATTCTCTGGTAAAAAACTTAGTTGATGCCCTACAAGGGCATATTCCCTCAAATATGTTATTGTATGGGGTACCAGGGGCTGGAAAGACTGTAGTTACTAGATACGTTTTAGCGCAACTTAGGGAGAAAGGAAATGAGTTGAATCAGAATGTTTGTACTTATGAGGTAAATTGCAGAAGTGTAGATACGAAATACAGAGTTGTGCAATACATGGCCGCTCAACTTTACGAACGAGGTGATCACATTGTCCCATTCACTGGTTGGCCAACAGATCGTGTATTGGAAACACTTGTCCAACGAATGGATAGGCTAGGCGGAGTTCACATTATAGTCCTTGATGAGATTGATAATTTGGTCTCTAGGGCTGGCGATGGTTTACTCTATAATTTGACTAATCTCAACACTAGATTAACAAAAGCCAGGTGTTGCATAATCGGCATAAGTAACGATTTAAATTTTACACAACAATTGGATCCAAGAGTAACTTCAAGACTCAGTCAAGAAGATATTGTATTTCATCCATATGGGGCATTAGAAATCGAAAATATTCTATCAGAAAGAGTTGAAAAAGGACTGAAAGAAGATGTGCTCCAAACTGGTGTAGTTGGTTTATGCTCTGCATTGGCAGCACAAGAGCACGGCGATGCACGTAGGGCACTTGATTTATTACGAATTTCTGTACAAAAAGCTGAACAAAGCTCCCAATGTAAAGTAGATACTAGACACGTTAAGATGGCACAAAGCCAACTCGAATATGATCAAGTTACTCCTGTCCTAAAGACACTTCCATTGCATCAAAAACTAGTTTTGTTCTCAATATGTTTGAACGAACAAAATGGATTGAGAAATATCTCGACAGGAGATGTATTTAGGACATATTCCGACGCCTGTATTAAAATTGAAGTTGAGGCACTGACAACCAGGAGAGTTTCTTCTCTTCTTAACGAACTGGATACATTGGGGCTAATCATTGCTAGGAATGTTAGCAAGGGCCGCGGAGGTAGGAGCAAACAAGTCAATTCTGCAATACCAAAAGCAATCGATGCGATATCTCTGATGAGTGACCACGAACCATTGGTAAATGAAGCATCTTCAGGTAAATATAAGCTTCAATCACAGTTGTAGTTAAATTTCTCCTCTCGATAATCATTATATCAAGATGTCAATTCGGAATGTCTAATGAAAGGCGATGCTGTTGACTGGAATTCTTCTTTGAGGAGGCCTAGTATGCCTCTATCTTTGACTGCTACTGTACTTGGTACTTGGGCAATAATCTTATCCATAGTCAATATTTCGATAGGTGCGTATTCACCTGGGAGGAAAGCACTTTGGTCAGGATTCATTACTCAGTCCCGTGAATCAAATACTGTAAATATGGGCATAGTTTTGGATGATTTAATATTTTTAGGATTAGGCACTTTTATTTGCTTAGTTGGAGTCATTGGTATGCGGAGTTCTCTAGAAAAAAGACCAAAGGGAGATAATGAATCATTGACGCCCTTCCTCCAATCAAGATTGAATGCCTTTTTTAATAATTTGACTACATTGGAAAGTGGATTATTAAGCACATTATCAAGTTGGTTAATTTGTATTGGAATTATTTTTTACTTTGCATGGTGCATTTCATATAATACATGGCTAGACCCTGGGGTTTATTCTGTTACGATTAGTTTTGTTTCATTTGGGATTGGACTCTATGTTTTAGATAATACAAAGAATTAATTTTTTATTCTTTCAAATTTTTCTATTATCTTTCTGCATCTGGATTTGGTTTCTTCTTTTGTTATTCTAACCACCAATCCTTTATGTGGTTGCCCATAAATTACTACTGTTCCAAGAGGGGCCAATAAGTGAATTATTAAGGGGGCAAGGTCTTCTTCACCGTCTATTCTTATTATTGAAGAAGATCTATTATCAATCCATGAGTTTAGGGATTTTTTACACGCATTAAGTAATGACAATGTTAATTCTCCTGGGGGATTTATACATTCTATTAATTGATCATAGTTTTCAAATCTAATTTCATTCGCTTTAGGCCAGTCTTCTCTTTTTGTTTTGCCATCAATAAAGGCAATATTTGCGCAAAAACCTAAATTTTCTAGAGTCAAAGTGGAAACATCACCAACTGAGATTAAGGGGACGTTGTCATTTTGATATTTTTTAATTGCTATCTGCATAGCAATTTTTGGATTTTCTTCCGGGCCTTCAATTAATTCACCAAAAGGTCCCTTCAATTCCTGACTAACTTCCTTTGTCATCTTTAATACAGCTGAATTATCTATTATGTCGCCTGTATCATTTTTTTTAATTTGAATCCAAGATGCACCACTACGATCAATTCCACCATCTCTTATTCTGGTGCTTGAGATTGGTAAATTATCCCATGCCATGGCATGCGCAACTCGAATAATCTCTAATTCGTCTAAATTGTTATCTTTTCTCATTATGTTTATCTTGACGCAAATCTCTACAGTCTCTTCTGTGCAAATTATTGCAGTTGCATTAGGATGAGTTGGTGCTGGACCAAAATCATCTATTAATACGCCGAATTTAATATTTCCTTTTTGTTCCAAATCTAAATTATTGATTATTTCAGCTTTACGATCTTCCCAACTCAAAGTCATTGGATTTTTATTTTTGGCAATCTCATCTGATATTATCCATATCTCTATCTTGGAGCATTTTCTTAACGCTTCTTTTATTAATTTATAATGCCCTAGGTGAAATCTATCAAATGTCCCTCCTATTAGGCCGATGTCATGCATATGATCACTACTGATTGTTTTTAACTTATTTTTTCAGTGTGCCCCGAGGTGTAACGGTCACCTTCATTGTGTTAACTCTGGCGCCTGACCCACCCCGGGACGTCTGTCGGACTGTGTGGTAGTCCCTTGATTCATTCCTTTCAGTCCTCTGGGGACCTTTTCACAATCCGGCCACTTGTTTGCTCCATAGATCATACCTTTCGGTCACCATGGTCTTCGACAAGTGGTTTCCCATAACGTGGTACCGTCACTCATTCTAAACCTCCGGCGTGGTGGTTTCGTCGTGACGGTGTTGCCGCTTGGGCATTTGGTCCTAAGTGTCTCTACTTGAAGAACATCTCGGTTATTTAATGATTATTTTCTTTAATTTTTCTTTCATTGGAAATCCTGAACATCTTAGGAATATCCTTGCCATAATTTCTGTATTCCCTTTGGTTGCCTCGGTTATTGAAAAATTAGGCCATTTTTCTACTGGCTGTGCCAACCATCCTGATAATTCATGTGTTCTACCTTTTTTTGGAGTTAAATTTCTTAATGAACAATCCAATGCTTCATAAAAATCATTAATTGAATCACTTTCTAAGCTATTTTTTTCCCTTTTTAGGTCAGTTAGTATTGAATAATCCCATCCTGGATGTACTTTTGATGATATTCCTGGGGCATCAATATTTTCGCCCTCAGGCCTTAAAATTGTTGAACACCATGGTATTTCTAACTTCAATACCCATTTCATTTTATCATCTCTCAAAGCATTTCTGAGTAGATTTTGCGCTTCTATTGCCCACCAATCTGATGGCATTTCCTTGAGAACAAATCCCAACTCTTCTCTATTTAATTTTTTATTATTTAATATCATGTCTAACATATTAGACCAAATTTGAAATTGATTATCGGGTGGCATAGTCTTATTCTTGTTTTTTAACTTTAGCATCATCGTATCAACTTCCGTTACATCTTTAATTTTCTTTGTATAGAGCCAATGTATTCCTTTTATGGCTGGTAGGGAATCAAGAGGAGGGTGTCTTATCCATGCATCTATCGCCCATTCTCGCATATCATTATGCATATTCTCTGGCATCCAAGCTGCATTAGAAAGAAATTGTGCTGCTATCCAAGAAACTCCTATGGATGCACTATTGGAATCTATTGCTGGCCTCGATCTAAGAAAAATATCTGGATCATCTCTTAATTTAATTCCCATCGATTCCGAAAATTTACCTAATACTGGTGGAGGGGCCTCGTTTGCTACTTCTACTAGTCTTTCAATTGGTAAATAATTTAAGTCTAGAAGTGCAAGCCACTCTGGATCAAGCCTCCCTCTCAATCTTTGCCACCTTGGCCACCTCCCTCTAGGGGGCGAGGCTATCCACGATGCCAATGGATATCGCGCTTCAATTTGATTTGACCACTCTTCATCTCCTAAAGGGTATTGAGAAATTGAAGATTTAACTATTGAATAGTATTCATCATCTAACAGTTCAGGGACAAAATCGCTATTTGCCTCTATGGACATAATATCCCATGGGCTTATTGTTGTCTGTAATGATTCTTCAAAACTATTTTCTTGATATTGACTTTCTATTAATTTTAAAGGTATTTTTCCTTCCTTTGTATGGAAATTGAACCAAGGTAAAGGCCTATGTGAGTTTGTATCTAACTTATCATAATTTTCGAACTGAGTAATTTGTTTTTTCAGTATAAGCAGCCGTAAATTTGAATAAGATTCAACTAGGGAAAGAGTATTTTCAGATATTTTATCATTTAGGTCAAGAACCAATGGTGATTTATCTTTATCTTTTATGGCCCATATAATTAATGATTCTACTGAGGACTTTTTTAGTCCACGAGTGTCGATATTTCTGGAATATGATTTTTCAGAGAAAATACTAACTCCCCAATCATTCCTAAATTTTCTCCATGTTGAATCTGAAACTCTAATACGCTTATTCTTAATTATTTTGTCCTGTAAAGCCGTCAACCTCTTCTTTCTTTCTTGATTTGTTATTCTTGGATGAACTATTTCTATCCAATATTTCAGTGCACCCAATGGATATGTTGTTTCTCCTGAATCTAAGCCTCTCAAGTCTCCAATTAATAATGCATTTTTCTTAGCAGTCCTCAGTAGCATTGATTTGTATAAACTATCATTTATGATTCCTATGATGGCTTCTTTAGGTTTTATTAAGGGCATCATGTCATGACATTCACCTAAAGTCCATGATCCTCGATGATAGATGTTTTCTGTGAGTGGAGGTCTAGGCTTTTCCTTCGGAGGATTAAACCATTTACTTGTTGACGCTGTTATGGCTCCATTTTTATTCAGAATTTTCCCTCGCATGATTCCTATTACCTGTGGTTTTTCCAGATATGATTCGATACTTAGGGGATTAGGTTTTTCTGGCTGTTCAGTAATTCTCTCCATGGTATCTAAATTAAACCATTTAAGGCTAGATTCATTTAATGTAGCCCAGTTCCAAGATACCCCCTCATTTCCACTAGAATCAGGCAATCTGTCAGGGACTAATGCCAAAGGATTCTTGGGCTTTTCTAGAAATCCAAAAAGTATGTCGTCGCCTTCATGATATAGGATGCTATATTTCTCTAGTTCTCTTGGTATTGGAAGCGATAATAATGCTTTGAACCATTCATCAGAATTTAATGAATGCCACCCTCTTTCACTTAGGCTAATTTTCGCCCCTCTACTGCCAGTAATCAAGTCACTAGATACCAATCCTTCCTCTCTCATTTTTCTTATTTCAGCCGATGCATGAGGTACTCTCAACCCTACTAGTTGAGCTAAATCACTAACCGTTTCCGCTTCCTCAGATAATCTAATCATCATCCTCAAACGGTGCTTACTTCTAATTTTTTTTGGTGTTATTTTTACATCTCCTGTAGGGATGTTACTGAAATCATTCGACACTAATTTACTCCTCTGAATTAATCTAAATGAATTATATGTATAATATTAACTGTTATAGTTACTATTAGTTACACATTTCCACTGGAATAGTTATTACTATTGAAATATATACTTTATATAATTAAAAAACGACTCTTTTTTTACAACAAAATGTAACTAATTATGGTAATATCTTACAGAAGCATTATATTACCCCCCGCTCTCCTGAGTAATATGGTTCGATTACGCGGACTATGGAGGTTAATTAATTGATTAAAATGGAGGAAGAAAATATACGTAATAGTATTAGAAAATTTTTAATTAAAAAACCTAGAAATACTGCAGAAATATCTTTCTGGCTTTCAAAAATAAATAAATTATCAAATATCGATTTAGCAGAATTTCTTGAATCCGATACTGGCATTGTGCGTATTGGGGAAATACGTAATAGTGGCGTCATAGATCCTTCTAATTCACTTTCTGAGTGGGCTACCAAAGAGTGGGCTGAAGACCATAGAAGGCACATGGTTGATGATTTAACTGGGGGTTATTGATATGAGAACTACGAGACTAAGACAAAAAATAAAGAAATTTTTAGATTTAAGAGGGGAAGCTAATACAACTGAAATATTGGAACATGTCAACTCAACCATGAGGCATGGTACTACTCCTCAGCAACTAGGCAATGTTTTATCTAAAGATAAAGATATATTGAAAATAGCCACTACTAAAAGAGGAGGGGCATTATCTGGGAGATATGAAATCTGTGTGTGGCAACTAAGGCCCGGGACTTTAGATTCTGAAAATAAGATTTAACTTCCCCTTCGTAATAATCACTCTAATTCTTCTGCCCATTCGCCACTTCTGGCTTTATGATTCATCTCTGCCCTCTTTAAAAATGACTGCTGACTACTTTCCGCAGTTCCTACTGCCCATTCTTTCAATGCTTCGGCCTGCAACGCTCTACCATAGGAAAAAGATAATTCCCAAGGTTGTTTGATGTCCATTTTATTCATAATATTTAGATGAGCGGTCGCATCTTCATCAGACTGCCCTCCAGATAAGAAAACAATGCCCGGTATTTCTTTTGGTACATGTTTACTTAAGCATTCAATAGTCAATTCAGCGATATTCTTTCTAGTTATTTCTTCTGAATTGTTATTCCCAGGTAATATCATATTTGGTTTTAATAATGCCCCAGGGAGATGAACTCCTTGCATTATACATTCTGAAAATGTTTCATCCAAAATTTTGGATGTTACTTCTAAACATCGTTGGGATGTGTGATCTCCTTCCATCAAAACTTCAGGCTCAATTATAGGTACTAATCCTTGTTCTTGACAAATTGCAGCATATCTTGCAAGTGCATGAGCGTTCACCTTTATGCATGCATCACTCGGCATACCATCTTGAATTGTTATTACTGCTCTCCATTTGGCAAACCTGGCTCCTAATTGGTAATACTCTATGCACCTATCTCTTAATCCGTCTAAACCTTCCGTAATTTTTTCACCATTGTGATTAGCTAGTTCTTTAGCTCCCGTATCTACTTTAATTCCAGGATATACTCCTCTTTTCAGCATGGCTCCGGGAATAGACTCTCCATTGTCCATGTGTTGTCTTATTGTTTCATCATAAAGTATAACTCCGCTAATTGAATTTTCATAACCTTTAGTTGCGAATAAATTTACCCTGTATGCCCGTCTATTACTTTCTGTTGCCTCAACTCCTACTGCCTCCAATCTTTTTGACATTGTTCCATTACTTTCATCTGCAGCCAAAATTCCTTTTCCAGGTGCAACTAAATCGTTTGCTATTTTTTCAAGGCTATTTGTATCCATACTATCTCTATCTACGCGGAAATGGACCAAGGAAATGAATCCATCGTTAGGAAGTTTGCTATTTACCTTTCAGAAGTTAAAATTTTATGTTCTTTATTTTTAACATCTATTATTTCTGATTGAACTACATACATCCCCTTTTCATTAGATCTAACACCTTTTGTTCGGCCATCGCATACTCCGCTGCCAATAAACAGCGCATCATCAGAAGAACACAATTCATCACGATCCCAAATTTTTTCAATATCGTCATCAATCATCCTTTCTGCTCGTTCGCGGTGTCCCTCATTCTTGAATACCAATCTACCTTCAAAAGGGGCACCTAATCCTCTCAAAGCCGTTGCAGTAATCACTCCTTCAGGGGCAGCTCCAATGCCCATCAACATATCAATGTCTGAATTAGGGTCTGCAGCATTTAGGGCTGCAGTTACATCACCATCTCCAATTAATTTAATATTTACATCATATTCCTTTAATTCTTTAATTAATTCAACATGCCTAGGTCTATCCATAACAACTACTTTTAATTCATTTGACTTTTTACCAAGCACCGAAGCCGCCGATTCAATATTATAAGATGTACCTGCTTCTAAACTAATTTCTTTAATTAATTCTGGCGAGCCTGCTATTTTATCCATATAACAATCAGGTGCATGGAGCAACTCCCCTCTGGGTGCTGCTGCCAATACTGCCATTGCATTAGGTAAATTAAATGCCACATGATTTGTACACTCCAATGGATCAACCGCTATGTCTATTGACATCGCTTCAGGATTACCTTGCATTGAGCCCAAAGGTTCTCCAATCCATAACATAGGGGCATCATCACGTTCACCTTCTCCAATTGCTACCCTTCCGTCAAAAGGGACTGTGTCGAAAACACTTCTCATTGCTTCTACTGCTGCTCCATCGGCTGCTTTACCATCGTTAAGGCCAATCCAAGCTGCTGCTGCTATCGCTGCAGATTCTGTTGCATCTAGGAAATATTTCTCCAAGTCTTTTGTCGGCATACTCTCCGCAAAGCAACTAGGCATTCAATTATGCGGTTGTTGCTTGTTCTTTTCCAAAACCCTGATTCCTTCAATTCCCGTGTCCGGATATTGTCCAAATGAATTTTTCTCTATAGATTTGAGCATATCCCATGCGCACAATAATCCCGCGCTCACTCCGCACAAAGCTTCCATTTCTACTCCTGTATTCCAATGAGAAACCACGGAAACATTACACCTCAAGGAATTCCCTTCTAATTCCCATTTGATATTACAACCTTCAATAGGTATGACGTGGCAATGAGGTATCATTCTAGGTGTTTCTTTTACCGCTTGAATCGCAGCAACAGTTGACGCTTCTCTCACATCTCCTTTACTTGTTCTTCCATTTTTCACAATATCTATGGCCTCTTTACTCAAACGCAAAATTCCGGTAGCCTTTGCAGTTCTCCTTACCTTTGGTTTAGAACTAATATCTATTATGCCGTCCCAACTTCCGTCCATCTTACTACTTCTAGTAGAGTGGACATATATTTTACTATTGTCAATTAATGGTTTTTTCCTTTTTGAAACCAAAATTCTAACCTAGCCCCTTCTTCCAAATTATGCCATCTTCACTTATTTCTTTCTTCCATAATGGGGCTTGTTTTTTCAATTCATCAATAACCCAACTACATGCTGCAAAACCTTCTGCCCTATGGATTGAGGCTACATGGATGCAAACTATTGGCTCCTTTGGTTTCACATTCCCAACCCGGTGTGAAATAATTACTTTTTTCACTCCAAACTTTGCAATGGACTTATTGGCTATTTCTTCGAGAACCTGAGGTAATTTTTCTTCCCATGAATCAAAAACTAATTCTTTTATTTTCAATGAATTATCTATTCCTCTTGTTAAACCTATGAATGAAACTATGCTCCCACATTCTTCTCTGTCTATCATTTTTCTAAGTTTATCTGGTTCTAATTTGTCAGACTCAACAGTTATTATGACATCTTCCATATTATCCTCCGGGGTGTATCGGGACTTGAATACAACGGAAATAACCCAATTGTTGAAGTTCAGGACTCTATCCGTCTAAACCATGGGGGATAACTCCTTACATATTTTAGGAGCAGGATTGTCTGGCCTTGCGGCAGCAACAATACTGGCCAATGCAGGTAAAGAAGTACATGTATATGATATTCGCAAAGATAGCGGTTCGCGCTTCGATGGAGATTTTCAAGGTATAGAAAACTGGACCTCATCTCCTGATTTTTTCGATGAAATGAGAAGTTGGGGCCTTAACCCTGAATCTTTTAAATCTAATGATTTTAGTGTAGTTGATCTAGCACATCCTGATGATGTCATAACTCAACCTATAACTGAATCAATTGCATTTCGAGTCGTAGAGAGAGGTACTGATGAACATTGTATAGATCAAGGGATGAAACGTATGGCCTTAGATGCAGGAGTCAACATCCACTATGAGATACGTAAACCCCCAGAAGAGTGTAATATTATTGCGGCAGGTCCAAAGGAATCAAGTGCAGTTGCATTTGGAGAAATTTTTCATACAGATCACCCTAATCATGTAACTCTACAATTAAATGACAAACTAGCACCAGGGGCTTATTCTTATTTGATTATAATAGATGGAATTGGATTAATTTGTACATGCCTATGGAGGCAACAAAAAAAGAGTGGTAAATATCTGAATGAAACTATAGCATGGTATGAAAGTAAGTATGAATTAAATAGACGACCTATCAAGAGAGTTGGCGGTAAAGGGGATTTTTCCTTACCTAAAAAATATATTCATGAAGGACGCTATTATGTTGGTGAAGCAGGAGGTTTACAAGATTTCATGTGGGGTTTTGGGATGAGATATGCAATCACAAGTGGCGTTTTAGCCGCTAAAGGGATCCTTGGAGAATGCGATTATGAAATTGAAATACGTAGGAGGCTTATACCATTGGTAAAATCAAGCGCCACCAACCGATTTCTGTTGAATAGAGTTGGCGATAGAGGATTTAAATTAGCAGCTAGATATTGGATGTGGGACCAAAAACGTAAAGGAGATGGTTTGGCGTTTTTGCGTTGGCTTTATTCACCTGGTATTTTCCGTAAACTCTTATGGCCTTTTGTTAAATTCGGTATGCTGAGGAAAAAACAATTATCGGACGGCCGCATGGTGAATAGAATGCCATTCAGAAAAGCACTCAAACGTGATTCATGGGAGCCGAGTGCAAGAGGTTTAGAAATTGGTAAACAATGGGATGTAGTCAGGAAGTCAGGCGCCAAATTATCATTTAAAGAATCAGATGCATGATATCTGGCCTTTATCCTCCGCTTGATTGAAATAACCTATCATATTGCCATCATCATGACCTCTTGGCCCGAACTAAAACCAATGCCTAATAATTTGGTAAATTATGGTGTAACAGATAATGGTATTGCAATTATTGAACTTATATCAGATACTGATGGTAAACCTCTCTCTGAAGGTAGGACTTCAGTGAATACTTATACTCGTGAAATGTGGGAAGATATAGATCACGCAATTCTTAATGCAAGATTTGATGGAGAAGTTTCAGTTATATTGCTAACTGGTCATGGTGAAAAATTCTTCTCAGCAGGAGCAAGTATTAATTATCTAAATACCCTATCTCCTCGATACAAATACTTTTTCTGCTTACATGCAAATGAAACTCTTTCCCGTCTTGAGCAAACTCCAAAATTAGTTATTGCGGCCTTAAATGGCCATACAGTAGGAGGAGGTCTTGAAATAGCTATGGCCGCAGATATAAGAATTGCACACAAAGGAAATTTCCAAATCGGTTTGCCAGAAGTATCACTTGGTGTACTTGCAGGAACTGGCGGCACTGCTCGACTTGCACGCCTGGTTGGGAAAGCAAGGGCAATGGAAATAATGGTTACAGGTAGAAAATTTTCTTTTGAAGAAGCCCGTGATATGGACCTGGTTCATGATATATATGATAGTGTGGGATTAAATGATTTCAGGACTGATGTATTAGATTATGCTAGTCAATTCACACTCCCTCTTGCTGCTGCAAAGGCTATTGGCAACATCAAGAGAAGTGTCCAGAGTGGTATCGAAATACCCCTTGAGTCACATCTCGCCTTGGAACGTGAATTGCAATCAGATTTATTCCAATCAGAAGATGCCAAAGAAGGAATAGCATCTTATGTTGAGAGGCGGACTCCAAGGTTCAAAGGCAAATAAATTTGACCTTATTATACATTATTCTATACATTTATTCATATACTAATTACTTATCGGCAAATTTATGTCAGGTACAGAAATAGTGGAAGATTATTCTCCAAACTTCGAAGCATGGATAAATGACTTTAGTGAATGGCAGACTAGAATAGGATTTGACCCATCATGGCTCGGAGATTATAGATTCGATATTAAGTTCGATTGGGATACTGCTGGAAACAAAATCGAATTCGGTGATTTCGAAGGAATGCCAAAATGGGAAAGAAGAATGCAAATTCCTCAACAAAATATTAGAGATGCTATAATTACTATGATTAGTGTCCAAGGAGATACAGAATTCGCTAGTGTTGAACAGCAAAATCATCTACTTGATACTGCGCCTACTGAATATGATAAGAAATCTGCATTAAGGATAATGTGCGAGGAACAAAGGCATGGCTGGCAGATGGCGTATGTATTGTGTACATATTTTGGAGAGCAAGGTGTAAGGGAAGCCTCAAAATTACTAGAAAGAAATGCTCTAGAAGGAACTAGAATTCTTGGCTCATTCAATGCCCCCATAGATCATTGGTTAGATTTTTTCTGTTTCACTCATTTTATTGACAGAGATGGAAAATACCAATTAAAAATGCTCAGTACATCATCTTTCAAACCTTTAGCAGCATCCATGGGTCCAATGTTAAAGGAGGAATCATTCCACCTTGGAACAGGTGCAAACGGCCTCAGAAGAATTGTCAAACAAGGAGTTATTCCCTGCGAGTTACTTCAAAAATATTTGAATAAGTGGATTAGTACCGGGCTTGATTTATTTGGAACTGATGATTCTACTAGCGCTCAGTGGGCATATGTCTATGGAGTCAAGGGAAGGTATGATGAACGAGAAAGTGATATTGATGCAGATCGTGAACACCTCAATGAGGCAAGTAGAGAATTATATTTCCAGGAGTTGCGGGATGAGATGCGCAGAATCAGCTCTGCTAGAAAAGAAGGAGAGCCAGATTTATTCATACCTTCCGATAAATTTAATCGCGGAATAGGGATGTATGCAGGTTTAAAATACACAATTACCGGTGAGGAATTTGAGGGCTCTGATGATGATTATGAAACTTATCTAATTAGTGTCCTCCCTACACAGGAAGATGAAAACAAGCTGATGAATGATTATATGAAACAAGACTGGATCCAATATCGAGAATGGAAAGGAAATTAATGGGACTTGGTGATTAAATGCAACACGTATCACTTTTAGCATTCAATAAAGAAAAATGTAAGCCATTTTTTGATAATTTGACTAATTTTTTTAATGATCATCATCATTCAGAAAAACAAAATCCCGATGAATATGAAAAACTACTCTATATGGTAAAGCGCCCATATGATGATAATATGTTGGATATGGTAGATAATTGGATGAATCTTAGTAAAAGAGATTGGAAAGGAGAAACCACACGTGAAGTCAAACTAGCACTTTATGCAATCAGATATCCTGACACATTATTAATTGATAGTTTCACGCAAAAAGCAAGATCAGATATCCATAGATTATCTGCATATCTTCATTTTACTCATCATACATATGCAATTTGGGATGAAGATACCCGTAAAGGCCTCGTTAAATTAGGAATTAATATCCCTCCTACTACTGTTGCAGATCCATTTATTTATGGCGCATACGTCAGTGCAATAGAATTACTAAAAGATGTTGCCCCATTCACTTGCTTTTTGGAGCATGACATCCCTCGTCAAAGGTTATTTCAGGCTGCTCTTGCTGCTTATGGCCGCCAAGAATGAGCAACGCATATGGACCAGGAAGTATGTCACAGCACATGGTCATCGGGGTCGTTGCGGTAATAGGGGCTGGAACTATGGGTGCAGGAATAGCTCAAATATCAGCACAATGTGGTTGGGAAACTAGAATTTTTGATACTTCTGCCAAGAGTCTTGATACTGCAATTTCTAATATCGATTCATTTTGGGATAAAGGAATATCTATTGGCAAGACCACTCAAATCCAAAAAGATATTTGGAATTCAAAATTATCCATTCATACTGAACTAAAAAATGCAGTTTATGGGGCTGATTTGGTTATCGAAGCGGTACCTGAAATAATGGAACTAAAACAAGAATTATTTTCAAAAATAGAGGAGTTAGTTTCTAGTAACACAATTCTCGCAACTAATACTTCTAGCCTTTCTATCTCAGAAATTGCTACTGCTACTAATTCTCCAGAACGGGTAATAGGAATGCACTTCTTCAATCCTGTTCCAATAATGAAACTACTTGAGATTGTACGCCACGATCTCTGCTCGGAAGAAACTATAGAAATGGTAAAATCTATTGGAGAAAAAATGGGTAAAACTAATATCATCGTCCAAGATGTTCCTGGTTTTGCTACTAGTAGATTAGGAGTAGTATTAGGTAATGAAGCAATAAGAATGCTCGCGGAAGGAGTAGCCTCTGCTAGTGATATTGATACAGCAATGATGCTTGGATATAAACATCCAATTGGCCCATTAGAACTATCTGACTTGGTCGGATTGGATGTTCGTAAAGATATACTTTCTAATCTTGCTTCTTCATTTTCTGATGACACATATCTCCCTCATCCTTTACTTGTCGAAATGGTCTCTAAAGGAGAACTTGGGAAAAAAACTGGAAAAGGGATCTATGACTGGTCGTCTGGTAGTAAGGTAGATAGGACAAAACTATGAGGAATTAATTTGTCATTTTCAGTAGAGCTAATAGGACTATTTGCAGGTTTTTTAGGAGTTATTGCATGGATTCCTCAAATTAAAGAAGTGTGGTTTGAACAATCTCATGAGGGGATTTCTCTGCCTACTTTTTGGCTAATTTCAGCTGCACTGTTATTATGGCTACTTTATGGGATAATTATTGGCTCATACTCAATTATGATTTCTAATATATCTGCACTTATTTGTATTATACTCGTCATTACTGGAGTTAAGAAACTCCGTTCTAAAGAAATATAATGTTATTCTGATTGCGCCAATACAATATCGGAATAGAAATCTTCCTCTTGTATTAAAATTACTATTTTTATTGCTTATTTATTCACTATATTCAGATATTCCTTTCCCTACTTTATCTGAACCTCTCTAAGCTCCAATTGTAGAAAATATAAAACTTCTTTAATATTCTTATTATTTTCATTTTATGTGCATTTAGATTGACTTAGATTAACTTTTGTCATATGTTTTGTAAAATCCAGGACTCTATCATCATTTACTCCGAGGTCGCTAATACCAATTCTTGATTTTGAATAAATATTCATTACGGTGACTTCGTTTTCACAATGAAGATTGATGATAAAATCATCGGGGAACTTCCAAATCAATGTCCTAAATACGACATGGAGTTGATTATCCCATTCTCCTAAAATACTTGTTCCTAGTTCTCCTTCGGACCATTTCTTTGCTTCTTCAATTACCTCACTCATACTTGAATTAAAACGAATTTCGGTTCTACCTTCTCCTCTATATGGTTCTGGGCCAACCATCGTACAATTCATAGATTTTTCTGGACATGATTCTGGAAATTCTTCAGGAGTTATGATTCTATCTGGGGCGATAATTTGAATACACATCACCGCAGTGAGATAAAAAATTATGATAAATATTGTAACGTAAACTCGCTTCTTTGTTAATTTATAAGAGGTCAATAATTTCACCCTTCTGACACAATCACTTTTGTTGGCCGAAGTACTCTACCATGTAACTTATAACCTTCTTCTATGACTTCAATAATGTCTCCGGGATTTTTTCCTTCTGGACATGGGATTGAAGCTATTGATTCCATGCAACTTGGGTCGAATTGACCTTTTTCAATTTCTATTTTCATAACACCTTCTAATCTTAGTGAATTAATCATTCCTTCTAATGTCAGTTTTATTCCCTCAATCAATGATTCAGAAGCGGCTTTTTCATTTGAACTAGTATTAATTGCTCTTGTTAAATTATCAATCATTGGTAACAGACGGGTTGCCAAAGAACTACCTCCATATTTACTTAATTCATTCCTATCTCGAATCGCACGCTGCCTAACATTTACAATTTCTGCAGCAGAATATTGTATCTCCTTTTCTAGAAAATCTATTTTTTCTTGCATTTCAACTAGAGGATCTCCGACTTCTTCTAGTTCTATACTCTCTTCCTCTTCTGTAGGAGGGGCCTCTTCCGGATTGTCTGACACGCCACTGCGTCCCCTATTTCATTCAAGAATCCGATGGTTATTTTATTCAACATAGAAGTATTCTCCAGCAACTTTCTGTTCCCGGTCTTTCCTACTTCCTGGCTTATTTATTCTAGGTCGATGTGAATCGTGATCTCTTCTAAAAGTTATATCGACATTGGATAGGAATTTATTCATCCCTTTTCTCAAACTCAATGGTCCAATTGCATTGCCATGCTTCCCTCCTTCTCCATTAAAAACTAATAAAGAATCACTAACAATATCTATGAAATAAATATCATGATCAATAACAAATGCTGCCTTTTCATTACTTTCCATAGTTCTCCTTATTGCCTTTGCAGTTTCCATTCTAGCATTGGCATCTAGGTGTGCACTCGGCTCATCAAATAAATATAAATCCGCTTCTTTTCCAAGACAAATTGCTATACTGACGGCTTGTAATTCTCCTCCAGATAGCTTTTTTGATTGTAACTCTAACATTTTATCAATTTTTAGAGGTCTTATTACTTGGGTGTGGAACTCTCCTGATCTCCATTTCATGCCAATCTCGGTATCTAGCCAATTTTGTACATTCCCTTCAAATTCTGTATTGACGTGTTGTGGCTTATAGGAAATTTTTGCATCGGTAGTACACCATCCCTGATCTGGTTCAATCTCCCCCGCTATCAACCTAGCCATTGTTGTTTTTCCAGTCGCATTTGGTCCAACAACTCCTACAACTTCTGCTGATTTAACTTCTCCTTTTCCCGTTACTAACTTAAAATCTCCCAAAGTTTTTTCCATGTCTCCCCATTGTAAAATCGGCTGCCCAATTTCCTCTCCTCTAGTTCGCCCCCTTAGGAATCGAATTGGCTTATCTCTTATGCGCACATTTTCTTCAACCAAGAAACCATCAAGGTATGCATTTATTGCTCCTCTTGTAGTCCTTGAAGGCGTAAATATGCCATATGCTCCTCTATCTCCGTAGATAATATGTAGCATATCACATAATACATCCAATATCGCCAAGTCATGTTCAACAACTATGACTCTCTTCCCTCTATTGGCTAAATCTTGAATTATCCCGACCATCCTCATTCGTTCGTAAATATCAAGATATGATGAAGGCTCATCAAAAAAATATACATCAGCATCTTTTAATATCGTTGCGCATATTGCAACTCTCTGCAATTCCCCTCCAGAGAGGGCGTCTAGATTACGATCTAATAGGTGGTTTATACCAATTAATTCGGCATATTTTTCCAACTCACCAGAGTCATCGACGCGTTCCAATAATCCGCTGACCTTCCCGCTCCATAACTTGGGTAACTTATCGATATATTGAGGCTTGACTGCTATTTTTATTTCTCCTTCGGATAATAAAATGAGATAATCTCGTAATTCACCTCGTGGAAATGTACTTATTATGTCTCCCCAATCCGTTGGTGGATCTATCCAATCTCCAAGATTGGGCATTACAGAGCCTGAAAGAAGATTAATCGCAGTAGATTTTCCTATTCCATTCGGTCCGAGAATTCCTACAACGGATTTCTGCTTCGGTGTAGGCAGACGAAATAGTCTAAATCCGTTGAGGCTATATCTATGTGTCATATCTGCCTTAAGTTCTTCTGGCAGATTAATTACTTTAACCGCGTCTCCAGGGCAAAGTTTGGCGCGAGTAAAACATACTGGACACGCCTCTTCAAGAATTTTACACTTATTTTCTTCAACTTGAATGCACTCTCCTCCGCACGTTCCTGCATATTTCTGCAAGTAATTAAATGCAGAACTATTAGGCTTGCATCTTTCTTGTATTAATACTGCAATCCTGATAATATCGCCCCTTGAAATCTTCTCAATACTTCTAATATTTAGGATGGCCTATTATTAATTATAATTTAGATAGCCAGGAATCTATAGCGGATGTAAACATATCCAGCGAGAGTGATTTTTTCAGTCTTTGATAACTGAACTCTACTACTAAATACATCTCCATCTCTTTTCTTTATTTTTTTCAATATTGAACTATAAAAAGCCGCCATTGCTGCAGGAGAATACCTGGAAGACTTATCTAATAGAGGGAGTAATTTAAATGCCTTATCTCTATATGAATTTGCCCTTTCAATGTAATGTTCAACGAAAGGTTTCCATCCGGGATGATTAACAATATCTTGATTGTTCAATATGTCGTTTTCACTAATTCCATATCTTGCTAAATCATCTATGGGTAAGTAGATTCTATTTCTTTTCGCATCTTCAGCAACGTCTCTCAATATATTTACCAATTGCATAAATATTCCCCATGATTCAGCATATTCTTTAGCCTTTATATTGTCATAACCATAAATTTCTATACAAACTAAGCCAACAGTTGAAGCTACTCTGTAACAATAAGCGTACAAATCCTCAAAATTTTGATATCTATTCATGTGAAAGTCATCTTCCATTCCGCTCACCATGTCATCAAGTAATTGCCTAGGAATTCCAAAAGTATTTACTGTATCCTTTATGGCCATAAATATGGGGTCAGTAGAAGTCACTTTGCCATATGCTGTTGATAATTTCTTCCTGTAATAAAATAATTGCGACATTTTGTCATTATATGAACTCCTGTCAAGTACGGCCTCTCCTTTACTTAGATCTTCTATGGCATCTCTGTACTTTATTGATTCGGGGTCATTAGTAGAGCCCCCTGGGAAAATATCAACAAAATCTCCATCTGCTATGTCATCAGCTCTTCTACAGAATGCATAATATGCACAAATTGCCCTCCTCTCAAAATCCGGGAGGTACTTGAATGAATGATAAAAATTTCCCGCTTCTCGCCTTGTCAATTCTTCACAGTATTCATATGCAGTTTTAATCATATGATCAGGAACTTCAGACTCCTTCCATATCGGGGCATCTATGTGTCTGAATGGATTTGTCAACTCACCTCTAGATCCAATGGCGCCCATAAAAATAGCACCCTCTCTAATGGTTTCTAATGCCGTAATACTAATTGCTCTAGTGGCCTCTTTCGTGAGATCTACCGCGGCACGGACTATTTCTATCCGCTTAGGCTCATTTTCGGCTTCAATCAAAGATATGGTTTGTTTTATGGCGACTTCATTAAAGTCTCCAAAATCAGAAACTTGCCGTTCCACCATAGTTCTCAGGTTGTCCGGTTTTAATGTTGTCTTGAAGTTCACTATAGGATGTTCCCTTCAAAAATTTAATTTTTATTAAAAAAATAATTGAAAGTATGGTACATATTTTTATTTATTCATTTTCAATAATTTCAAACTTCTACTTCTGGAAATTGATGCCATAATCGCCTTTCTTAATATTATTTTTATTTCAGATCTTGTGACTTTAATTGTGTTTTCATTATCTAATATATTCTCACTTCTTAATAAATTTAATGTCCTCTGCCCGATTAAAACTGGTAACATACATGATAGTCTTAACATATATTGATTATTTGGTATTATCTTTATGTATTCAATAGCATCACTCAAATAGTGTTCGGCTTTAATTACATATGATTCATATAATGGTCGGAATTTATTCATATTCCTCATATCTAACAAATCTTCTACAATAAGTCCATGATCAGACAAACTCTCATGAGGGATATAACAGCGCCCCATTCTTAAGTCATCAGGAATGTCTCTTAATATATTTATTAATTGTAATGCTTTACCAAAATTTATTGCTTTTTCAAAAAACCTTTCTCTATTTTCTTCATTTAAATCAAAAAGATGGTTTAAGGACATATGTGTCCAAAATTCTCCAACACAACCGGCAACCATGTACGTATATTCATCCAATTCTTCTTCACTAGCAATTGCAATAATGGATTTTTCAGATTCCCCTGTAAACCGTTCTAGGTCTAGGGTTTGTCCATTAATTATTATTCTCAAACATTCTCTAATTTTTTCTCTATCACTCATTTTAAATATTGTAGATTTTTCAAGTGCATCTATTGGAACTTCTGCATTTAATAATAGATTTCTTTCTGCTAAATTATTTTGCTGATAAGATAAATCAGTAAAATCCGGCAATACTCCTTTAGCAGTTTGAATTCTATCGTTATAAAGTCCTAAAAGTTCTATCAATTGTTCTTTATCCTCAATATTTGAATCAGCAATTGTGTCCGAAAGCCTCGCCAATAAATACATTAAACTTATTTGATCACGAATTTTTCTAGGTAAAAATTTCAGTGTTAAGTAAAATGATCTAGAGGTTCCTTTTAACATTATTTTCATATGTTTTTTTGAATTATCCATGTTATCAGTGCCCCCTTTGAGCGTATTAGGTACTTCACCTCATCTTAAAACTTGTATAGTTTGATTACCTCATAACATTACTAATTATCATAATCATTATCTAAGATTATGTTCTTTAAGTGCCTTTAATAATACATTACCAATTTCTGAAGGATCGCGAGCAACATATATTCCTGCCTTCTCAAATGCAGCAAATTTCTCTTCCGCAGTCCCCTTACCTCCTGATATTATTGCACCTGCATGCCCCATTCTTTTTCCTGGAGGGGCGGTGGAACCAGCAACAAATCCAACTATGGGTTTACTCATATTTTTAGCAGCCCATTCAGCAGCTTCTTCTTCAGCAGAACCCCCTATTTCTCCAATCATTACTATGGCTTCTGTTTGGGGATCTTTCTCAAACGCATCTAGGCAATCAATAAATCCAGTCCCATTAACTGGATCCCCTCCTATTCCTACACATGTAGACTGACCTTCATCAACACTCATGGTTTGAGCTACAGCCTCATAAGTCAAAGTCCCACTCTTGGATACAATGCCTATTTTTCCTTTAGCATGAATAAAACCTGGCATAATTCCAACTTTGCAACCTCCTTGATCCCCAGGGGTTATTATTCCAGGACAATTTGGTCCTATTAATCGAACATCTGGGCATTTTTCAATGTTAGCAACCGCGTTTACCATGTCAAGAATTGGTATTCCTTCAGTAATGCAGACTATCAATCCGCCTCCATTTTGTTGAAATGAGTTTGCAGCTTCTATTATTGCTGCTGCTGCGAATCGCGCAGGAACATAAATCACACTTACATCCGCATTTGTATTTTCAATTGCTTCAGACATCGTATTAAATACCGGAACTTCCTTTTCTGATAGTTTTATTTTTTGACCGCCCTTTCCAGGAGTTACTCCCCCTACTACATTAGTCCTATACTCCACCATCATTGTGCCATGAAATGTCCCTTGGTTACCTGTTATTCCTTGAATTAAAATCTTACTTTCTTCATTAATCCAAATAGACATTAAGCATCACCCCTAGTCAGTGAAACTATTTTTTCAGCACCCTCGGCAAGTGTATTGGTGGTGTGGACATTTAAATTACTTTGATCAAGAACTTCCTTTCCTTTTACGTGGTTTGTTCCTGAGAACCTAACTACTAATGGAACCGCAAGCCCAATTTCGGCAGAAGCCTGAATGACACTTCTAGCAACCATGTCACATTGAATTATTCCTCCAAATATATTTACTAGAATCCCTTCGACATTTTTATCTTCTAAAATTATCTCAAATGCTGCAGTGATAGATTCACGAGTCGCTCCTCCTCCTATGTCCAAGAAATTCGCCGGTTCTCCTCCGTAGAGTTTTATGACGTCCATTGAAGCCATTGCCAATCCAGCCCCGTTGACCAAACACCCAATATTCCCCTCTAGCTTCACATACGAAAGGCCATATTCATGAGCTCTTATTTCTACATCTTCTTCTTCAGAAAAATCACGTAATTCATTTCTCCAAGGATGTCTGAAGTCAGCACTATCATCAAAGCCCACTTTACCATCAAGTGCAATCATTTCTCCTGATTCACTTTTTACAAGTGGATTTATCTCAATCATGGAACAATCTCTTTCTGTAAACATTGCGTATAATGAATCTAACATGGATGCCAATTCTTCTTGAGATTTATCAGATAATCCTAGTGCGGCAGCAAGAGACATAGAATCTTCTCTGGATAATCCATTTAATGGATCAGCCCAGATTTTATGTATCGCCTCCGGATTGTTTTCAGCTACTTCTTCTATATCCATTCCTCCTTCTGTAGAGGCCATTACCAATACTGACTTATTTTCCCTATCGACTAAAAGTGCTAGATAATATTCATGTTCTATTTTACATCCCGTCTCTATGTATAAATTATTAACAATTTTGCCTTCCTTACCTGTTTGCTTTGTTACCAGCCTATTTCCAATTATTGCGGTTGAATATTCTCTAACTTCTTCTTTTGAGAATGCTATCTTAACTCCTCCTTCCATTACTAACTCTCCTGATTCAGGATTATACAAGTTTCCCTTGCCTCTTCCGCCTGCATGAATTTGACTTTTAACTGCTACAACCTTTGATTCTAATTCCTCATAGGCATTTAAAGCGTCCTCTACTGTTAAGCAATGAATTCCCTTAACTACTATAATTCCTGAATCATGAAAAATAGACTTCGCTTGATATTCGTGAATATTCATGTCAGGCCCACATGCTCTTTATCTTTGAAAGATGCGATAGATACATTCTACGTCATCCAAATATAGAAGGACTCAAATGATAGTTGCCGTGAGCAATAAATATGGAAGTTATTGTCCTGGTGGGCGGATTTGGAACTAGATTGAGGCCCTGGACTGAAGATAGGGCAAAACCATTACTTCCAATCTTAGATAAAACCATTTTGGAGAGAGTAATTGAAGTAATTCCTGAAGAATTAATCTCAAGAGTGATTATTGCAGCAGGGTATGGTGTAGAGCAGATAAGGGACTTTTTTTCGAAAAAAGATACTAGCTATGAAGTAATAATTTCTGTTGAGGGCGAACCATTAGGCACAGGGGGAGCAGTCGGTTTAGCAAGTAAGAATTTGACCAAAGAAGGTCCTGTTTTGGTTTTAAACGGCGATTTAATTTCAAGTATTGATGTAAAAGCACTCCTGTCACATCATTATGATAAAGGAGCAAAAGCAACATTATCTCTATGGGAAGTTGAAAATCCAAGTAGATTTGGAGTATGTGATTTAGATGATAATGGACTAATCCGTCGATTCCAAGAAAAACCAGAACCAGGTACCGAATTTTCCAATTACATCAATGCTGGTTGTGTAATAATTGAGAAAGAAATTTTAGATAACTTCTCTTCAGAAAGGCATAGTATGGAGAGAGTAGTTTTCCCGCCAATTGCGGAAGCAGGTCAAATGGCTGGGCTTGTTTTCTCTGGTTATTTTGTAGATGCAGGGACTCCTCTTTCCTTTATTGAAGCCGCTCAGGTTTGTATAGATAATAATAGATTTAATTCAGGAAAAAAGATAAAAAATTCATGGTTTGCAGAAGAAACAGATGGAATAAAAACTGTCAATAGATGCGCTATTGGACTCAATGTTTCCATTGATTCTACTGCTATTTTATCAGATTGCGTTGTTTTAAAAGATGCAATAATTGGAAAAAATTCATATTTAGAAAGATGTCTAATTGGCGAAGGATCAATAATATCCGAAGGCACGACTCTTTCTGATAAGGTAATTGGACACCATACTATCCAGTGATAACTTTTTAGCGATATTGTAAAATTATAGATGCCTGTCCCATGACTATGTCTGGGCACCTTGTAGTTGTCAACTTCAAAACTTATGAAACCGCACACGGAGTTTCTGCTGAAGAATTAGCCCTAATTATGTCAAATATTGAGACTGAAGCCCGCCTAATTGCTGTCGTCTCTGCATTTGACTTGTCGTCAGTAGTCTCCATAGCGCCTGATTTAGAGGTCTGGACTCAACATTTAGATCCTATCCAATTTGGGTCAAATACCGGTTGGTTGCACCCCGAAACTGCAGTAGAAAGAGGCGCAAAAGGAACTCTAATTAACCATGCAGAGCATAAGATAAGTATTGAGAAAATAGCTATGTTATTAGATCAAGTCCCTGAAGATTTTATCGTATGCGCTTGCGCTGCCGATATCGAGGAGGCAAGAGCCCTAACAGCAGTAGGTCCTACGTATGTTGCTGTTGAACCACCTGAGTTAATTGGAGGGGATATTTCAGTCACAACCGCGGACCCCAATATCATCACTGGAACTGCAGATGCTGTTCGAGAAATATCTGATAAGGTTGGAATATTGTGCGGTGCAGGTATAAAAAATGGAAATGATGTAGCTATGGCAATAAAACTCGGAACATCAGGAGTGTTACTTGCAAGCGGAGTCACTAAATCCGATAATCCCAAATTAGCTTTAGAAAATTTGATATCTCAAATTTGAATAAATATTTTATACTAATCAGTTATTTTAATATATTTAGTAATATACAGAAGAGTACATGTGGCCGTTTGGGAAGAAGACATTTGACCTTATTGATGATCGCTGGCTTAGAGTAAAAGGCATACCGCAAGAATATAGGGACGCATTTAATCGTAAGAGTAAAGGTATAAAAATGGAAATTAATAGAAATAAAGAAAAACTCTCCGATGCAGAAAATATGGTATCTGAGCATGATTCTCAAATTCGTGAAAATGAACTAAAGAAAACAAGATTAACAGATCAGCAAAATGATTTGAAATCTCGCGATGATGCCAAAAACAGCCAAGAACTCCAAAGAATAACTGCCGAAATCGAGTTATCTACTGGGATAATAGATAGACTCAGTGCTGAAAAAATAAAATTTGGGCAAACAATTGATAATACCAATGAGGCAATTAAAATGCTTCAGATGATTCTAAATAAAAATGTAATCAATCCAGAGCAGTTAGTTCAAAGTCCGATTTGGGCCTCTGGAGATCAATTAGAAGATATCCGAGATAATCTTCCTAGGGTAACTGATATTGATAACTCAGATATATTACATAATGAAGAATAAATGAGGGATCAAATGAGCCGACCAATTTATGATCGTTTGGCTAAAATGCCAAAGAAAAAACTCGATAAACTTGAATATGATCACCAACAACATCTTGTCAGATTTATGAATGCAAAAGATGGTAAATCAGATGAAATACAATCAATGGAGAAAAAATATTCAAAATTAAAAGATAAAGCAACTAAAGAAATTACTATTTCCATTCCTAGGGTATTGGGTACTGCTATGGAAATGAGACAAATAAAAGCTGAAATTTTAATCTCAAGAAGTGTATTGGCCCTTTTACGCTCAAATCAATTTTATCACAGATTTATGGTAATGTTAATTCAAGATACCAAGGCGGGAGTTCAATATGACCCAGAAAAAGTCAAAAATTTAATACCATTAGAATTCTCTGAATTGATTGGTGAATCTATAGTATCTACAAATATGGATGGAATTTTGAGTGATCTCAAAAATGAAATCGATTCTAACATAGGAGGGCAATGATATGATAGCATGGTTTTCACATAGTAGGATCCGATCATTTGTCAAACTTTCTACCAAGAAGCAAAATAATATTAAAACCGAACTTGACGTCAAATTTAGCGAACAGAGAAAAATTTTAGACTCAAGGATATCTTATGCTAAAGATAGTGCAAGGAAAGCCGACAGACTTCTATCTAGGGGCAAAAATGATAAGGCCAAAGAAGCAGTTAATAGTTTTAAGTTAGATTTAGCATCTAGTCAACCTGTTCTGAATGCGTATGTTAGCACCTCTTTGGAAAAAAATCTCTTCGAAGTAATGTCTATGGAAGGATTTGAATTTCCAGATTTATTAGGGGATTTAAGAAAGGATATCGACTTTGGTCTTTTTTCTGTTAATGCTTCTGATGAATTAGATGCAATTATTTCGACTGAAGTTGATCCATTTACTGAATTAGGAATAGAACTTTGATTGAGTTAAGAACCAATATAAATTCTAGAAAGTATTTCTAAAAAACTAGGAATTTCAGGTGCCAATATTATTAGCAAAGGAATCCCTATTCGTGGAGTAAAACTTTCCCAACCATCGGCCATGAGATAACAGAGATTTCTAATGTACGCCCATCTGGTAGCAAGTAAGAGGTATGTCAGAACAATCGATGAACAAGTTACGGCAGAGAATGAATTTATATGATTATTGAGTTCCAATGCCAATGCTGGATATCCGTTCAATCCTGAATGTACCACAACACCATAAATTACCAATGCACCTACGGTTGTCGTCCCATCTTTTTTAGGTAAAGTTCCGAATATCGGATCTAATCCAAGGGTTAGGATTACTGATACACAAAATATTCTAATAATTGAGATTAATTTGACTTCTGCGTTAGATACAAACAATGGTATTAGGCCCAATGTAAAGAATATTAGAAAAATCCCTAAAGTCCAGAATATCTTATTATCGAAGAATTTTAGCATTCTGTTGGTATAGTCTCTTAATTCCCTTTCATATGTTCCTCCAGGGCGACCTTGCCATTGAACTAACCATATTTCTTGAACTACAAATCCGACCGCCAAACTAAATATCAAGGCATCTGGAATTAGATTAATTGGAACTTCTTCAATACTTCCTACTAATAATCCAATAACTATGCTAATTATCAAATTCACTGGCACCGTTTTTAGGAAATCACTACCGTACACCTTACTCGCCAACTATGAATTAAATAAATCATCCCTGCATTTAAATTTTCTTGAATAAACCGCAGTCTTTTTGTCTGTAACTATAATCGCTTACTGATTAGTATGGGCGCTGGCGACACCGGAGAAATAAAGAAAATGAAAAAAAAAGCGTATAATAAGGAACTTTTTAGATTGCAACTAGAACTCATCAAATTACAAGAATGGGTCAAAGTCAAAGGACTCAAAGTAGTAGTCATTTTTGAAGGTCGAGATGCTGCAGGTAAAGGAGGAGTAATAAAGAGAATAACTCAGTATCTTAATCCTAGAGTGGCAAAAGTTGCTGCATTACCTGCGCCAACCGAACGGGAAAAGACGGAATGGTATTTTCAAAGATATGTGGACCATTTGCCTGCAGCAGGTGAAATCGTTCTTTTCGATCGAAGCTGGTATAATAGGGCTGGAGTGGAAAAAGTTATGGGTTTCTGTACGGAAAAAGAATATGAAAGTTTCCTTAGGGCTTGCCCTACATTTGAAAGAATGCTAATACGTTCTGACACCATTCTGCTAAAATACTGGTTTTCTGTTTCCGATGAAGAACAATTGAAAAGATTTGAAGACAGATTGTCACAACCACACAAAAGATGGAAATTAAGTCCTATGGATTTAGAATCATTAACTAGGTGGGAGGAGTATTCAGAGGCCAAAGACAATATGTTTGCATACACAGATACCAAAAAATCACCATGGTATGTAGTAAACTCTGATGTTAAAAAACACGCACATATTAATTGCATCAGTCATTTATTGTCCCAAATATCTTATGAAGATCTAACTCCATCTAAAATAGAATTGCCAATTAGGAAAAAATCAAGAGGTTACATAAGGCCCCCTCAAGATGAACAAACTTTCGTTCCAAATTCCCACTTACAATTTACAGAATAAATTTTTACAGTGATATCATGTCAGTAAAATTTAATTCATTATTGCTAGTTATAGCCGTATTCTTATCAGGCTGTACCGGCATCCTAGATGTTGATGATGACGATGATGGTTTTATAGATACAATGGATAAATTCCCAAATGATCCAAATGAATGGTCAGATAATGATGATGATGGAGTTGGCGATAATTCTGATCAAGACGATGATGATGATGGTTTTTCAGACTTACTTGAAATGGAATGTGTATCCGAACCATTGAATGCCACCTCAACTCCACTTGATAATGATGGAGATGGCATTTGCGATGAGTTAGATTCGGACATTGATGGCGATGAATTACCTAATACTTGGGAAATTTCACATGGCTTTGACCCCTATGATGAAGATGACAAACTTATTTGCCACAATGAATCAAGATACTGTTTAAGATCTTATGATAATTTCACATTTGCAGAAACTCATAACTCATTCTCTACAGTTGAAGATGGAGTTTGGATGGCAGTTAATCATATGACTGCATTACAGGCACAATGGGATGGCGGAATTAGGGCATTTATGTTAGATACACATCATTTGTCAAAAGAAGATAATGAGTCCTATGATGTACGTTTTTGCCATGGAGATCCAAATTCTGATTTTCTTCATCCTTGTTCATACTCAGAAGTAAATGCGTATATATGGTTGAGTAATTTACATTCCTTGATGAATAATAGTAGTGGGGATGTCGTATCTATTTTATTGGAGAATTATGTCCCAGCAGAGCATTTGGATTTGTTATTTAATCAAACTGGCTTATCAGAATTAGTTTATATTCATAATATTGGAGATCTTTGGCCTTCACTGGGGGAAATGGTACTATCCGGTAAAAGATTAGTTGTTTTTTGGGATTGGCAATTCGATGAACAATATCCTTGGTTGCATCATGCATGGACTTACAGTTGGGACAATCCCTATGGTGAAGATCAACAGTCTGAAATGTCTTGTAAGTTGAATCGTGGAGATCAAAGTCAGCCAGTTTGGCATCTTAATAATTGGCTCAGTAGTATTTATGGTTTTGCAGACCCTATTCGTTCAAAGGAAGTAAATGATTATGATGTCTTACTTCAAAGGGCTATAGATTGTTGGCAAGAAAATGATAATCGACCAACTTTCATAGCCGTAGATTTCTGGGAAGATGGAGAACTACTCAATGTTACAAAATCTCTAAATGATATGCAAAATTGGTCTATTGCTATTGAATAATATGAATATTAGTTAACATTTTTAATTGGAATAATCCCAAAGCAGATTATCTATTGCCGTGCCCCCTAGTTCATGCAAAGGTGTGGAGCAACAGAGGTTTCGATGGCTCTTTCGTCCAATGAAGATGTATCTTTAATTCTGGTTCTTCGAGATACTACTGATAAAGATGTGTTGAGTATTATGCAACTTGCAAAAGACAAAAATATCCCAATTAAAGAAGGCTCAGAAAGAGATTTATGGAGGATGGCAAGAGACAATAAAGGTCCAAATAAACCTCAAGTTTTGGCTCTTGTAGGCAGGAATCCTTATGATGGTATAGAAGAAACCCTTTCCAATGGAGGTATTGTTTGGTTACTTGCTGGGGCTAAATATCCTGTTAATATAGGATTTACTATCAGGACAGCCGAAGTTAGTGGTGCAAATGCAGTATTTATTGATAGTGAAATCAGTAATACTGAGAGAAAAGGTGCTCTCAGAGCCTCTATGAAAGCACACCGTTTCATACCAATACATTGGGTTAATGGTGAATCAATTGTAGATAAGGCAAAGTCCAATGGATTCAAAATTATATCAATCGAAGATGTTGGTAAAAAAACTCCTTGGGAGGAAGATTTAACTGGAAATATAATGCTTATAATAGGGGGGGAAAGATCGGGAATCTCCGATGCAATACTTCAGAAATCTGATAGTATTTTGAAAATACCAATGACTGGTTTTGTCCCCTCTTTTAATCTTCAGGCTCCTATGGCAATAGTTTCCGCAGAGGCACAGCGTCAACGTTCTGCTTAACATAAAATTTTCTAATTATCAACTCACAGAGTGAAACTATTGACCCCTAATTTGATGGTACTACGCCTTGCCCTAGATATGTGGAGATACCTGGTGAACTTACTTCAATGCTCGAAGGAGAACATGGTCCGACCAAACAAAAAGCTGCTCGTTTAGTGGTAGATCTAGCGGCTACGGCGGCTGCTACAAAATTTATTAGATGTAATAATTCGCATGTCTCTGGCGTCAGCGTGATAACTGGAGGGCACGGTTTAAGGAGATTTCTTTCAGATCTTTCGGGCGACCCTCAAGGTAAAGTCGTAATACCCACAACACTCAATTCTGCAGGTTGTGACTTGGAAAAAATTGATGAAATGGATATAGATTATCCCGATTTCTTAAAGTATCAATTTGAGATAGTTCAGGCATATTCTGATTTAGGAATTGATGCTACTTTGTCCTGTACGCCTTATGATCAAGGGATTGACTCCGGTGAAGGCATTGGATCATGGGCAGAATCCAATGCGGTTTGTTTCTCAAATTCTTATACTTCTTTAATTACAAATCGCGAATCTGGCCTATCTGCAATTGCTACTGCACTAACCGGATGGGCTCCTTACTGGGGGTTACATATTCCCGAAAACCGTATTCCTAATATCCTTGTTAATGTTACTTGTGATATGTCAGATACTACAGATTGGAGTATACTTGGTGATTGGATAGGTAAGCAAATAAGGCCAGAGTGGAATTTACCTTGGGGCTCAATGCCGTATATTACTGGATTACCAAAACAAATTTCCTTTGAAATGCGTAAAGCACTTGCTGCTGCTGCTGCTAACTATGGATGTCCAATGTTGTGGATCGATGGGCATTCCTCAAAACCTGTTTCTAACAATTTTCAAGCGGAAATTATTTTTGATAAGTCAGAATTATCTACTAGATATTTGGAGCTGTCACCAAAAGGAATTGTTGATTTAGTTGTAATAGGGTGTCCACAAGCCAGTATTGGAGAGGCCAGAGCAACTGCAGCAGCGGCCAGGGCACGGATGGAACTTGGTGAACAAATTGAGAATCAACGCCTATGGCTTTTCACAAGTCGGTATAATTATGAAATCCTAGATGCAGATGGTACAGTAGGTATCTTGGAAGAGGCAGGCGTGCTAATTCTAAGGGACACTTGCCCCGAAGTAACTCCATATAATAGAAAACACTACAATCATATCTTAACTAATTCACTTAAGGCTGAGCATTATTTAACCAGCGGACTCAATCGTATGCCTACTAGTGTTGCAACAATACATGACTGCGTCTCTCATGCTTTCGACGATAAACTTCTGACTGGTCCCCGGCCTATTCTAAATTCAAAGACTACCAAGTCTATCGCTTCTGCAAAAATACATCAAAAATCAGATATTACGATAATGGGAAAAGGTTTACCGAGTCAAACTGAATGGAAGGTTACTGGTAAAGCACTGGTAACCGATGTTCCAATTACATACTTGGGCTATGTTAATCGAGATACAGGGGAAATAGAAGAACCCGGTCACCCCTTAGATGGAATTCTTATAGAAGATACTATCTTAATTTATCCAAAAGGTTCAGGTTCTACAGTTGCGCCATTTGTTCTTATGGGGCTTATTTACACTAATAAAGGCCCTAAAGCAATAGTAAACACTGATGTTTGCCCTTTAACTTTGCCTGCAACTTCTCTACTAGACCTTCCTTATGCATACGGTTTCACCTCAGACCCAACTATTGAAATAAATACTGGCGATGAAGTAGAAATGTCCCTTAAAGAGGGGATTACCTGTCTCAAAGTACTGGTTAGAAATAGCGAGGATTGATGACTTAAAACCTCTTCTCCCGGTTCGTGGCCGCTCCTCCTGCTCCTCATCCTTGCCAAGAATATGATCTGGGAAAATTCGAAATATTGGCTAGAGACGGTGCTTCTAGAATTGGAAGACTTCATACAAAGCATGGTCCACTAAACACTCCTATGCTTTTGCCAGTCATTAATCCCAATATCAGGACAATTGAACCCAAAGAAATGTGGGAGAAATTTGGAATTGGAGGAATAATAACTAATTCCTACATAATATGGAAGCATGATAAATTAAAAAATTTAATACTTGAAAAAGGTGTACATGAAGTACTAGATTTTCCAGGGGTAATTGTAACTGATTCAGGTACTTTCCAATCCTATGTATACGGGGATGTGGAAGTAGGAGTTTCTGAAATAGTACAGTTTCAGAAAGATATTGGAGTAGATATAGGCACAATGCTAGATATTTTTGGACGTCCAGATATGTCCAGGTCACAACTTGAATATGCCGTCGAGGAAACAGCGAATAGAGCCACCGAATCTCTAAAAGTTGCAGGAAATAATTTACTCCTTAATGGACCAATTCAAGGTGGCTTACATGAAGACCTACGTGCCCTTTCAGGATCTCTGATGTCATCAATAGAGGGAGAACATCGTAATTTTGCTATACATCCAATTGGAGGAATAGTGCCATTAATGGAAAATCAGAGATATAAAGAATTATTTCAGATTCTATTATCTTCAAAATCTGAAATTCCTGCTAATCGTCCAATTCATTTCTTTGGTTGTGGGCACCCGCTATTATTTCCTCTTTCAATCGCTTTAGGGGTTGATATTTTTGATAGTGCGGCTTATGTATTGTTTGCAAGAGATGATAGACTTTTATCTCCTACAGGAACTATCAAATTACAAGATATCAATGAATGGCCGATATCTTCCAATGCGCTCTTTAGTACAACACCCGAAGAAGTAAAAAATATGGATAAAAATGAACGTACTTCATTACTATCACGTCATAATTTAGAAATTACTCAAGCGGAACTCTCCAGATGCAGAGCCGCAATCCGCGATGGGAAGATATGGCAATTAGCGGAGCAAAGAAGCCACTGTTCACCACAACTAAGGACAGCATTCCTATGGGTTCTTGATCAATTAAACGAGGCTGGAGAAGGCCCGGTAGGTGAGTCAATTTTGGATATTATATCATCTACTAATCCAGTAAGGAAAGGCGGTGAATCTCTAAGTCATGATATAGAATTAAGGCCTCATATTTTACACCTACAAGCACTCTTGGCCACCAGATGGAAAAGTCCTGGGTCATGGTGGGATGGTTCAACATCTGATCCAAAACGCTTAGTCATAATTGAAAAAAAAGCACCACCATGGAGAATTTCTTCCCTACAATCAATCATTTCATATCTTATTGAGGAGCCTAATACTATCCCTCTAATTGTTACTCCTTTAGGGATAATCCCTTTTTCCTTAGAGGATTTATCGCCATGGTGCCATTTAGATGGATCTAATGAAATGTGGAATATCAGTTATGATGAAGACGAAATTTTTGAATTTCTAGTTGATTTAGGGTTAGAGGAAATACCTTACATTATGGTACCTCCAGAATCTGATTATGATGACGATACTCCAAATAATGAACAAATAATGGATTGGCTTGATAGATGTGCTATAGTAGACAAATTAGCCCTTTTGTGTTCCATAAGTCCAAGCAATGGGTGCAAGTTTACTGAGGGTATGTCAAGTAGACGCTCAAATACCAACCGAATGGTAAATGTATACGCTGATGGTAAACATATATTGTCTCCTAGATTATCAGATGGAGGAATTTCATTAACTCTTGAGGGTGCAAAAATTCTAGCTAAAATGTTCCCAGAAGTACCAAATTTTGAAAAAGAAGCTAAAGATTTAGAATATTCTGGAATTCCTAAAATTTGTATTATTGACGATGCAATACCATTTGTCGGAATAGGGAGAAATGTTATGCACGGATATATTTCAGGTGCCGATGAGCACATTATCCCTGGGCAGCCTTGCTTAGTTGTGGATTCACTGGGAAATCTTGTAGCCCATGGTACAGCATTAACAACTTCAACAGAGATGCGAGTTCTTAAAAAAGGAATTGCCGTTAAAATCAGAGGTGGGGCATTAAAGATTTCATAATAATCATGAACGAGTTAGGGATTATTTGAAATGACTAGCGCCGAATGCATGTTTAATAATTAGTGAGCAGGTGCAACTAAAATGTCAGAAGATATTAATCAAGAATGGGCTATAGAGACTAAAAATCTCTGTAAGATGTACGGCCCACACTTGGCATTGGATGATGTAAATTTACGAATTCCAAAAGGTGCAGTAGGCGTACTCGGGCCAAATGGAGCTGGAAAATCAACTCTTTTCAAGTGCATACTGGGTCTTATACAAATTACTTCAGGAAGCGGAAGTGTCCTTGGCTTTGATATTAGGACGGAAGGTAATTTGATTCGTTCAAAGATTGGATATATGCCAGAATATGATGCACTAGATCCCGGTTTATCTGCTATTGATCAAGTAAGGTATTCTGGAGAAATACTTGGTATGAATACAGATATTGCTACACAACGTGCCCACGAGGTATTGGAATATGTTGGTCTCAAAGAACAGAGATATAGGAAAATAGATACTTTCAGTTCTGGGATGAAACAAGCAACAAAGTTAGCCTGTGCATTAATACACGATCCTGAAATATTAATTTGCGATGAACCAACTAATGGTTTAGATAAAAGAGCCCGCAAATTCATGCTAAATACTCTTAGAAGAACTGCTGAAGAGGGAGGTAGAACTGTATTATTGAGTAGTCACGTTATGGAAGATGTTCAAGAAGTATGTGATAGTATTTTGATGATATATAAAGGAAAAGTAGTTCTTCAAAAAAGTATCGATGAGCTTGTTGAGCAGGTAGATTCTGAAATTGAATTAACAATATGGGGCGGTGCGTCAAATATGGAAATTCAACTAATTAAAAAAGGCTATAATGTTAGGAGGCTCGGTCGAATTTTAAGGGTGACTTTAATTGATGAAGATACTATTTCTGGAATTTTAAAAGTCGCCGCAGAGTGCGGAGTCCAAGTACGCCAATTAAAAGAATATAAGCCAGATTTAGAAGATATTTTCCTCTTAATAATGGATAAATTAGGGGAAGAAATTAAAGTGACTTCTGATTTAATGACTGCCGAGCACTCAGGAGGTGTTTCTAATGCCTGATGATATTGACATTAGAAGTTCACAAACAAGAATGGAGGTCGCATATGGCTCCGGAGATGGCGACGAGAATATGGTTGCCATAGTTGCAAAAAAAGAAGCAAGTCTAGGTACTATTTTTGATCAATCTTACAAGCCGTGGGATGGGGAATTAGGGCCCAGATGGATGCGTAATTACTCAATTTACCGACATCATGTATACGGCCTTTTCACAAGTAAAGGCCATAGATATTATCACCCCTTCGTACGACTCACTATCTTGGTAATATTTTTAGCATCTCTAACGCCAATACCAATGTTATTCCTTTCGTCTCTTCTGCCGGGCCAGGATGGAGATATTTTATCTAAAATGTGGGGAATTAATAGGTTCAACTTATGGGGGCAAATTTTAGGATATTTCCCTAGAAATCTATGTATGTGGCCTCTATTAACAGCATTAGTCGTTGGGGGAATGATATCTGACGATAGAAGAAATGGAACTAGTGCGATATATTTTTCTCGCCCTATAAATCGTTTTGATTACACTGCAATGAAATTTCTAAGTGTATCTGTAATTTTAGGTTTTGTAATACTATTCTCATATTTTGCATATTATACTTCCGCCATAGTTTTCCGTGGAGAAGGTTGGGCATATTTGATAGACACATTGCCATTATTCATCGGTGGAATGATATCTGGAATCATTTTGATAATAACATATACTTCAATTGGTTTAGCCTTATCAAGTATTAGCCAAAGTCGTTTTTTTGCAGCCATCGGTTTCCTTAGTGTCATATATGGGACTAAAATTATAGCTTTATTGATTGATTTGCAATTCGACACCTCAATAATGTATATTCTTAGTCCGTATGATTGTTTAGCACATTTAGGGCAGTTCTTACTTGGCTTGGAATTAAATTATAGTCACCCATTAGCATTTTCTATAGTATCTTTAATATCTTTTAATATTATTTCTATGGGTATTTTGATATCTCGTATCAGCTCAATGGAGGTTACCAGGGAATGAGTGATTTAAATAAAAAAGCACCTTCAATATTACTTGAAGGCGTCTCAAAATGGTACGGCGAAGTAATTGGAATAAATGATATATCGTTGGCTATAGAAGGAGGGGTGACTGGCATACTGGGTTCGAACGGTGCCGGGAAATCTACTCTATTCAAATTACTCATGGGCCGCCTAAAACCGAGCCAAGGAACTATCAGATTGTTCGGTATTGATCCATGGAAGAGCACTGCTCCTTATCGCCGTATAGGTTATGTAAGCGAATCTGAAAGAATGTATGATTGGATGACTTCTTTAGATTTTATTTCTACTCTGGCTCGGCTTCATGGTATGTCTAGAGAGGAAGCCATCAAAAGATCGAAGCATGTTTTAGACTTCGTCGGCCTTGAGGATGTTCATCATAAAAAAATAGGAAAATACAGTAAAGGCATGAGGCAACGCGTTAAGATAGCTCATGCATTAGTACATGATCCCGATTTAATAATTTTAGATGAGCCTCTACATGGTTGTGATCCTATTGCAAGAACTAGTATAATGAATGTTGTTAGGGAGCTTGGTTCACAGGGTAAAACTGTTCTTATTTCAAGCCATATATTGGAAGAAATAGAGAGAATAACTGAGCAAATAGTTATTCTACATAATGGAAAGTTACTCGCTATTGGAAATTTACATGCAATTAGAGATTTACTAGATCAACATCCTCATCGAATCCTAATAAAATGTGAAAATCCAAGAGATTTAGCAAAATTATTTATTACTTCAGGACCAATATATGGGGTACGTTTTCCAGATGTCGGCCAATTGGAAATTCAAACAAATAATTTATCCGCTGCACATGATATTATTCCATCTACATTAGTTGAATCAGGGCAAAAAATAACTTCAATTGAGAATCCAGATGATAATTTAGATTCATTAATTGGTTATTTATTGGGAGGGATTAATGATGGATGAAAAAGGGTTATCTTTGAGAGAAACTGTTTGGTCGCAATTAGATCGTAAAGCAGGTGCAATAATCGAACTAACAATCAGGCAACTTAGAAATCGAATTTCTACTTGGGTAGTACTTGGAGTAGGTTTCTTGCTAATGATATTACTACTCGCATTTTATGTTGATTCTGTGCGGGAAGGATTCGAATCAATTGATAATGATGGAGATTCCGTAGATATGGATGGCGATGGTTACCCACTTGGCCAAGAAATAAAGTATGGACATAGTGATTGGGATTCCAATCAATTTCCGGGTTCTAGTGAATTTATTCAAGTTAGTGCGATAGGATATAATGACCAAGTTAGGGCAATTTCTGGTAATTATACATGGTCTGGTGCAGGCACTCTTAATCCAATTTGGATAGATAGTAATTATGTAGGGCAGCAGTGGTCTGGAATTATCAATTGGTTTGATGTTGACAATACATCATGCCCTTTGGGTACGGTTTATGAGGATTGGTGGCCACAATATTTTGGATATGGATGCCACTATGAGAATAATGAATATTTTGTTTATGGAAAATTTACAGCATCAGGAGAAATTGTTGTACCAGATGGTTCTGAAATGCTGTGGGGCTATAATACTGAATTATTTTATGTAGAACCAGATCCTAAATCAATGTATATAAATGAAGACGATATAGATTGGAATGGTATTTTATTACAAAAAAGCCAAGGTTTTGACGATGATGGAGATTGCCTTAGATATAATTGGATACTAGATAGCGAAGATGGTTCATTTTATTATGATAATGATGGCGAACCGTTTGATAATGATAAAAATGACAATGGAATTATTTGTGATGTATTATGGTTACTAGACGATGATCTTGATGAAATTGAATCTATAGAGCCAGATTCAAATGTTGATGAAGATCCTGATGATGAGAGATATATGGGGGAGTCCAGCCATAGGACTTTCATTATTGGAGTTGGTAAAATGGCGTTTGTTATAATGATAGGTTTATTCTTGCCATTATTCCTTGCATTAGGTTTAGTAAGAGATGAAACAGAAAACGGTACATTACATTACCTACTTTCTAAACCTATTCATCGGGGGGAATTTATATTATACCGGCTACTTGGATACCTGGCAGTAACGGGAAGTTATGTATTTATGTTGTCTTTATTTGTAGGGATACTTACTGCGATTTTAGGGCCAGGTGAAGGAATAATCAGATTATCTGATATTCCTGTGTGGTTAGGGATAGGATTTGCTACTTTTCTTGTCTTAGCCGCTTATGGGGCTCTATTCAATACATTAGGATTAATTTCTCCAAAATATGGTGTTTATATTTCTATAGTTTTTGGAGTATGGGAGTTTGTTATGGGAATTTTAACAATAGCAAATCCTAATTGGACACTATCTGCAATTTCTATAAATCACTGGGCTCTTCAAATTATTGATTCAGTGGTTTTACTTGCATGGCCAGATACCCTTCAATTACAACAAATGGCCTCAGCATTCAATTTAGATACCGGTTTAGATATTTTTTGGAAACCACCCGCGCATACTCTTGGGACCGCCAATCCTACAGTTGCAATATTAGTTAGCATATTCGTTTTATCAACATTTACAATTCTAATGCTAGGAATCGGCCAATCTGTATTTAAGAACCGAGAGATTATGTGAGGTATTGAAATGGCATCAGAAATGAATAAATTCAAGGGTGATTTCACCTCTTTATGGAGGCTCGATGTCCTGCCCTCTATCCCTCGATTATCGTGGTGGTGGTGGTGGGTAATAATTTTCATACCTGATAATGATAATCCAGGTCGGTCTAAACAATTAATGGTACTTTGGTCTACTAAAGAAACTCCTGCAATAAGGATGACTGGCCACTGGTGGCTACCCGGCTCTAGGATGAATATAGATGAAGAAGGCGGAATTGTTTTTCCTGGAATGGTATGTTCTTGGTGGTATGATGGAAATAAAATGTTTGAACCGCTGGTTATGAAAGAGTGTAGAATGGCTGCTATTAATGACCAACATTCATTATGGCCAGGGGAAGGCGACGGCAAAGGTGCAGGAGCCGTAATACCTCTTCTACAAGAGGATTTATCATTTGGAATGAGTCCAGGAAATGATAAATTTTGGCTAAACCTCATGTCTGATAAAGATGCAAGGAAAAAAGGTGCACCTTCAAAATTTCAAGCTGAATTGACTCCCTTGGCCGGCCCTCCAAGTACTCTTACTTACAAAAATAATATTATGGCAATGAATATGGGTTATGATATTTTAAGATTACAAGGAACAAAGTGCAAACTTGTAGTTGATGGAGAAGAAATGCACGGCACTGCTTATTTTCAAAAAGTATCTGTACAAGCCCCCACTGTCCCTTGGTTTTGGGGGATGCTGCACTTTGATGATGGCTCCTACCTCGATTGGTTCTTACCTCACATATCTTTTTCTACTACTTCTCAAGACTCAACTCCATGGCGGCTGAGGGATGCATTCCGAACACCTTCTAATGGGACTGGACTTTTCCATGATTCCAAAAGAGGTAGGTCTGAGACTTTTGCTAGATGCGAAGTAGAATTATCTGAATCTGAATCTGATTTAAGGGATGATGATGGTAATCTTCTGCCTAGATTTAGAATTAGGCTATGGAATGGCCGGACACAAATATCAGTTGAAGTAAAGGCGGTGAGTAGGGCAAAATGGGCCTTTGATCAGCCAACTAGGGCTGGTATTGTTAGCCACTTGACATATAATGAATATCCCTTAGAAGTGGAGAGAATAGCAATCTTAGATGAACAAGGTTTGAGGTCTATCAAAGATTATTCTTGGATACATGGAAATGCTGAACACACATGGGGATTATTACATTAATAACCTTTTTTTTAAATATCTAGATAATATTCATCTCTTAGTTTTTGATTATAATGCTCACCTAAGACTTCATCATGTGCCAAAACCTCTAATGTTTTAATATGGGTTTTCTTAATCTCATCCATGGTATCTTTATCAAAATATTCAATATTCATTATTTTCCCTGCAATGGCTTCTAATTCAGTCAACTCCTTTTTGAACCTATCAAGTTTCTGAGGGTGGAACATTTGTGGCCTCTTTTTCTTTAAATAATCCAATTCAACCTTGAGTGCCATGGGATTATTTTTATTTAGCAATAGCGAATTTTTAATCGCATCATTCATATTTCCATCTTTATTCCCTCTCATTCTATGGAATATTGCAAGTCCAGCATATATGTCAGATAGTTTTTCATTGGAATTACTGGTATCTTTAAGTTTTATTTCTAGTCCTTCAATATAGTCATCAGCATGGCTGGCAAGAATATTCCCGTTGTTAATTCTCTTCTCCAGATCCGGATTAATAATTTCAGTAAAATCATATTTTTTACCACCTATGTCAAGTATATCTCTCTGTAAATCGACAGATATTCCTCCGCTTTGCATTTCCAATGCAGCTTCAACTTTTCTTTGTAAATCATCTTGTTTAATTCGGTGCTCTAGTTTAATATTTTCCTTTTTTATGGCTTGTTTATCCTTTATTCTATCTATCGAACCTTGATGGGTAATTTTTGTACCTCTTTCTAAGATTTCAATTTTTTCAATTTCTGATTCCATTTCTAAGATTTCCAAATCTATTCCGGCTTCTAATTCCACTCTATCTAATTCTGTTTTTCGATCAATTTCTGCAATTTCTGATCTATGCTTTCCTCTCTTTACTAATTCCTTAGCAATTCTTATTTGTTCCTTTTCACTGAGAACTGCTTGTAATTTAGAATCTCCCTTTGCTGCTGCTAAGGCACCTTCTCTAGTTTCTATTTCAAAATTTTCCAATCCAATTTCCAGTGAGCTTTTTCTAGATTCATTCTTCTCCTCTTCTGTCATCTTATATTTTATCTCAATACTCTTCAAATGAAGTCCATACTCACCTAGTAATTCTCTCATTTTATTTTTTGCTTGCTCCTCTAACTGCCCTCTAACCTTCCTAAAATTGTCATTACTCATTCCTTTAAAAATAGTTTTTCTTTCATTATCTAACATCTCCTGTACAAACACGTGTACAAATGAATCATTGAGTTGGCTAATTTCTACATGATTCTCAAATATTGTTTCTACTAATCTTATTGCACCTATGTCTCTTGAACCCGTTGTACTACTTCCAGCCTGATCACCGATTGAAATTTTCAATCTAAAACTTCCAATTATTACAGGAGAGGAGGGCGATGGAAGATATTTGAAAGGCATTTCCAAATTTAAAGAGGAATTTCTATAAAATATGATTCCCTTATATCTGTCTCTAAATTTTGATTTACTGAGATCTAATTGCCTATTTTTTGGCCAAAACTCAGTTTTAGATGAAAATAGTATTACGTTTTCCATGTCAAAATCTATTTTTATCTTAGTCTGTAATTTCTTTGGTAAATCACTCATTCTATAATAACTCGCAATTGGGCTGCCTTCAAGTTTCCAATCATTGGCCCGGGAAAACATGTTTATCGAAACGTATCTCTGTATTTGAACTATTCAAGGATTAATCCGTATGAGTAAAGCACTACAATTGTCACTACTTCCTCGATTCAAAGCTTCATTAACTAGTAAATCTACAAAAATTTGATTATCATGTTCACCTTTAGGAATCCATAATCCGTTCTTTTTATGTAATGGGGCCCAAACACCATCACAACATAATAAATATGAATGTGTAGAATGGAATTCTAATGTTGATATATCTGCTAATGAGCCATTTATATCTCCAATACTACGGGTGAGACTATTATTTCCGGGAGTTTCTGAAATTTCATGCATCTCAATATAGCCCGCCTTTACCATGTCTCCTGTTACTGAATGATCTGAGGATAACAACTCTGCACAATTATCTCTGACGCTGTAACATCTGGAATCTCCTATGTGTATCAGGTCAACATACGCCGGGGCTTCTCCATCATAGGTAACCACTAATGCTGTTAGAGTAGTTCCTGATAGTCCAGGGGCACCTACTATTGAATTAACTCTCGAGTGACACATTCGGATCAATTTAGCATAAACTACATGCCTATATTTTTCTGATTTCCATTCCTCACTTCTCTTTTCCAATATTGATTCAATTCCTTTAGTGAATGCTGAGCCTACTTCTTTTGAGGCTATTTCACCATTTCTACCTCCGCCCATTCCGTCACATAATATCCCAATTTGGACATTTTTAATGGCAGTACACTGGATATAATCTTCATCTTTGTCCCGTTTGCCAGTAAGTGAGGAACCAAACATTCCATTTGTTCCATGAATTTCTACTCTGTCCATACTATCACTCACTATTTTTGCCCTCATCCTCTAATAATAATCTAAATTCAAATACAGATTGTATTCTTTTGAACCATCACTGGAAAGAACCCTATTCTTTCCTAAATTCATTGTCGGCATTATTCTGTTGTAAGGATATTTTGATTTAACTGTTACATAGGTTTATTGTTTTTCGAATAAATTTAAGATAGTTTTAACCAATATGTTCAGTAAGCACCTCCTATACGGCGGAGTGAGATAGATGACAGACTACATTCAAGATTTTAAATCAAAAATTGATGAAACATCTGTAAGAAAAGATTTTCCAGAGATAACAGATACTGAAATCCCTGTTTGGCAAGGTAATCCCTCATTCCTTTCGATGGTCGATAAATATGTTTTAGCAATACTAGTCTTTGGGTTACATATTTTATTTTTTATTGCAGAACAATTTGACTCTCCCGAAGGAGATGGCCAACTTAATGCAATAGTTAGTTTAATGAGGGCTATAATAAATGTTTCTGGAACTATGGGATTTGTTATTGCAGTCTTTTTCCTGGCAAAAATAAATCATTATGCAAATTTTTCTACTTCTGGTAGATGGACTACAACTTGGTTAGTCATAACAGGATTAGTACCATTTACATGGTATACAATGGATGTTGCTTCAATGATTGGCGGTTTCGTTGGTTCCGATTTCGATAATCCATTACCAGTCTGGAATAATCTGTGGTTTCTACCTCTGGGGATCATCTCTAGTACTATGATGATAATTCTGACTTTTATATATCAACATGCATTCCAATATGCAATAACTGATCGTAGAATTCATATCCGTAAAAGCTTTTTAATTGTAAATTCAAGCGTTCATGGGATTGCATTTGATAAGGTAGAGAATCTAAAAGCCAATCCGTCAATACTTGGACGAATATTTGGCTTCGGCAATGTGCATATTCTAACTGCATCAGGACTTGGCTTGCAACATGATTCCTTTGGTTCAAGCGTAGGAGTTGGCCAAGAAATGTCGAATGCTGCCCCAGGAGGATTAAGCAAAATTTTCTCTTTGATGTTTGGTTGGGTGACAAAACAACGCCAAAGGACTTCAGTAGGTCAAGACCCTGCTGATTGCCTTTATGGAGTCCGAAACCCAATGAAAATTTACAGATTAATAAATGAACTCATGGATGCCAATGCCGCGCTTAGCCAAAATAATACAAATTCAGACTAATCAATAAAAGCGTATCGTTCATAACCTATTGTCTTACGAGAAGGGGCTAAGGAGCATCCCAATGACCGAAGAAGATATATTAACCCAAGCAGCACAATGCATAACACAAGGCAATTATATGGGTGCTATGGAGATTTTTGAATCATACGTAACTGCAAATCCAAACGATCCTTCTGGATACCATGGATGGGCAGAAGCAGCAATGTTTGAGATCCAAGAAAATGGCAATATGGATGATAAAGGAAAAGATATAATAAATGAAGGAAAGATTCAATCTTACCTTAGAAAAGCAGCAGGCTTAGATTCAGATAATGCTGAATATTTAGCATCATATGCTAATGCCCTAATTGAGTTTGATAGAGTCCCTATGGCAATTAGAGAATTCCAGAAGCTTAGAGTATTGGGGGAAAAGTCAGAAGAAGTGGATGTATCTTTCCATTTGTATGAGGCTGCTAGGATGTTAATTGATTCAATAAATCTCAAAACTAATTTTGATCGTAGTGAAAAATTCGCCCAGCAATATATACCTATAGCAATAGAATTCGCTATTGTTGGCTTAGGGTTCTCTTCTGTTGAAGAAGCCATGGAATACATGGCTACCGAGGAATGAGGGAGAGGAAAATTTGTCTAGCGACCGAGTCATGGTCGCTTTCGGATACCATGGTGATTCATTTCATGGATCCCAAATTCAACCGGATATTAGGACTGTAGAAGGCTCTTTACAGAAGGCCCTCAAAAGACTAACTTGGTGGACTAAAGGTTGTTTGGAAATATGTAGTCGAACAGACGCAGGTGTAAGTGTTAGAATGAATTTAGCATGCATCAATTTACCTACTTCAGTGGCTAATAAAGTTAGTTTCAAGTCTATGGCTAGAGCGATAAACGATCAGTTACCAGTCGGAATGATAATATGGTATATTCAAAAAGTTCCCCAATCTACTAGGAGTAGGAAAGCTAATTCTAGGCATTATCTTTACCGCTTAGGTTCGGTCGAAGAATGGCCGCTAAATCCTAATATGGAATTAATGAAATCTGCTTGTTCAATAATTGAAGGTAGGAATAATTTTACTAATTTATGTAAGCTAGAGGGTGACTTAAATCCTGATAGAATTATTGATGAATGCACGCCTTGGGTTGATTCAAATGGCAATATAATTGGAATTTCTGTAAAAGCAAGGGCATTTCTCTGGAATCAAGTAAGAAGAATCGCATCTGCAATTGCAGGAGTAGTTTCTGGCCGTATAAGTTTAGATGCTTTACAATCAGCACTTTCCAATCCGCACATCCCAGTGGATTTTGGTAGGGCAAATTCTGATGGTTTGATATTATGGTCTATATCCCACGATGAAATTGACGAAATTATTGATTCTAGTTTTCCGGATGCAACACTTTTTACTCCAAGGCCGGCAGATCAAAGAGAATATAATAGATGGTTATCATTACTTAGGTATGAGACTTCAGCATTTTTAGAAAGAGAATGGTTAGTTAGAATCAAATTAGATTAATGTAAATTTCTTCACCATCTTTACAAGGCATACTTTCTCTAAGAAATGAAGGTGATATTATTTCCGCGGTTTTTACATGCCTAGTTAAATCGGGGATAAGAACGGCACAATCAATCCACTTTTCTCCCTCTTTTGAAATTCTAGCTCGAAAAGCAGTAGCCCCTCCGAATGACCTCCCATCTCTTTCAAATCCATGTATCCTATGAGATTCTGGACCATCTTGTGAGTTTCCTTTATCTAGGCCTGAAATTATTCTTAATATATTATATCCATCGACACTATCTTGAAATAAGTCAACATTTAATGTCCCGGGCCATGCACTATTCTCTAAAACTGCTTTAAATTGGTCTTGATAGTGCTTTTGAGCCATGAAAATATGGGCGCGCCCTAGGCCACTAGAAACCTCGCCTCGCAGCTCCATGGGGAAGTCAAAGAAATCTCCCTCATAAGGTTCGGCATTTTCCTTCATAACGTAAACGTTTGACCTTCGGTTAAAATTTGCCATCCTAACTCAATAACTCGCACTGTCTCTTTTGAAGATGTGTTTAGTACCGGATTGGTATGATTAAGATGAAAGAAATATATTTCAATATCATCATCCGTACGCTCTCCTAACATCTCTAAGGTTTCACTAATTGTTGGATGGGGTATTTTGGACATATCTCTATCTCTTAATTCATTTTTATCCCAAAATGTGCCATCAATTAGTGCATAGTCAATTTTTAGTTTACTAAACCATTCTCTTATGGATTTACAATTATGCATTTCCAATGTATCTCTCCAATCATCATGATCCGGTAAGAATAATAATGCATTATTACTACCTCTAATTATAATTGCATGAGTATCTGCGTACTCATCTCTATGAGGGACTTTTATGAATTCTAATTCGAAACCGCATCTTATTGAAGGAAAGAATGCTATGTTAGATTCTATTATTTCACATTCAAAAGGAGATAATAACTCCCTTTTCCTCAAAGCCTGAATAGAAGATTTACTTGCAAAAAAAGGAACTTCTTTTAAATTCATTACTTCTTTACCGAATTGTCCTAATCCTTCTATATGTCCAAGATGGGTGTGCGTTATGCTTATTGTATCGGGGATTTGAATTTTTTTATAATTCATCATTTTTGACCATAAATTTAATTGGTCAGCAATATTTCTGCCTGCTTCAATTAAATGAAAAGTCCCATCTTTCCCCTTTATTCCGCACGAAACAGAGTTTCTTTTTAAATTATAATTACTATGCGCAGCAATACAATTTTCGCATGAACATCCAGTCTGAGGGACTCCTCCATCTTGTGCAATCCCAAGAATTGTAACTTCTATTGATTCACTTTTCACAATACAGGGGAGGGCTATCATAAATTAAATTCATTCATCATTCTATGACGAATCTTCCGATGGAGCAAAGAACTCTATCCATGCTTGCATGTCATGGTAGCTGACATGTCGTGGATGCGCGAAAGATATGAACAACTTCAATCACAAGGTCTAGATTGGAATCCTCCAACTTTAGAATCTGCCAGCGATTCAAGATGTATGATGGATGGAAAAGAAATTATTATGCTTTCAGCAAACAATTATTTGAATTTAACAACCCATCCAAAAGTTGTCCAAGCTTCAATAGATGCGACCAAAAAATACGGTGCTGGTTCAGGTTCAGTTAGGGCAATTGCAGGAACTCTTGATTTACATTTGGAGGCTGAAAAAGTATGTGCAGAATTTAAAGAAGTAGAGGCAGCATTAATTTATTCTTCAGGTTATGCAACTAATGTTGGGCTTATTCCCACACTCGTCACTGGTCCAAATGATGTAATAATTTCCGATGAATTGAATCATGGTTCAATTATCGATGGAGTTAGACTTACTAAAGCATCTAGGGCCGTTTATCAACACAATGATATGGGGGCATTAGAAAATGTCCTCAATAATAATAAAAATTCTGATAGAAAATTGATAATTACCGATGGTGTCTTTAGTATGGACGGAGATATCGCACCGCTTGATGAAATAACAAATTTAGCAGAAGAACATGATGCCATGATATTCGTTGATGATTGCCATGGAGAAGGTGTTCTAGGGGGAGGAAGAGGAATAGTTTCGCATTTTGGTTTACAAGGAAGGGTAAATTTTGAAGTTGGTTCTTACTCAAAAGCCCTAGGTGTGCAAGGAGGTATATTGGCAGGCAGTGAGGATGTTAGGAATCATGCACTAAATCATAGCAGATCTTGGTTATTATCGGGAAGTCAACCCCCTGGCGTAGCAGCAGCCCAAAAAGCAGCAATTGAAGTTTTAATGTCAGAACCTGAACATGTGGAAAAATTGTGGAATAATACAAATTATTTCCTTAAAGAATTAAACTCTTTAGGCTTTGATACTGGAGTCAGCGAAACTCCGATAATACCAGTTATGTGTGGTGAAAGCATTATTGCTCAGAACTTATCTAAAGAACTTCGAAAAGAAGGCGTTATGGTCGGAGCGATTGTTTTCCCAATGGTGGCTCAAAATAAGGCTAGAGTCAGAACACAAATGTCCGCAGGGATATCGCGTGATGACCTTGACATAGTATTATCCGCTTTCGAGCGATGTGGCCAACGAATAGGCTTAATTTGAGATTAATCAAGGTAGTTATGTTATTCTTCATAGGAGATATTATCACCAAACCTCTATCAGAGATGATTCTGAGATTCCATGACCGATGAAGAAGAATTATTTACAATCAAAACAAATCATCTTGATTCAGGTATGAGAGGGATGCCAGTAGGGACTTGTCAAACATCTTACGTTGATCCATTGGAAGGAGTTCATTACGTTGGCTACCCAGTTGGGGATTTAGCAAATTTAGAAGAAGAAGATGTAGTCTTTCTCCTACTTCACAAACACCTGCCAACTCCAGAAGAATCTGAAGCATTCCGGGCCGAACTCACTCATAGAGCTGAAGAAATGCCAACAGGTGCACTTAGAGTTCTAGAATCATTAACTCCAGGTAGTGGCCATCCTATGGATTGGCTATCAATAGGAATAATGGCTCTTGGTGCCGCTGAAACTACTGGCGATGTAAAAATAGACTCTATGAATTTAATAGCTAGAATGCCTGAACTAATGGCCAGAATTTTTCTCCTTAGAGGAGGTAAGAAAGAAGAAATAAGGCCTAGAAAGCCTGAGTTAGGATTGGTTGAAAACTTTGTTCACATGCTAGGCGTTAATGGCGAAAAAGCAAAAAAAATGGAACGCGTCCTAAAATTCTTTTTCATTCTTCATATGGATCATGGAGGTGGCAACTTATCTACGTTCTCAGGAAAAGCAGTCGCCTCGGGCCGGGCATCTGTTTATGCATCTCTATCTAGTGCTATGAATGCATTATCCGGTCCCCTGCATGGACGAGCAAACCAATCTTGTTTAGAATTCATTCAAAGAATTGGAACTTCAGATCATGCTAAAATAGAGAAATTCGTGCGTGCGGAATTAGCTGCCCGCCGTCCAATATATGGCTTTGGACATGGGGTATTGAGGGCCGAAGATCCACGTGCAAGGCTGTTAATTGAATTGGGTTCAGAAGTATGTCCAGAAGATTCAAACTTCAAAATAGCCAAATCATTAAGGGAAGTTGTTCCTAATATATTAAAAGAAATACCTAAAATAAGTAATCCTTATCCCAATGTAGATTTAGCAAGCGGGAGTCTTCTGCATTCAGTAGGCTTTAGAAAACCTGATTATTATACTACATTTTTTGGCTGGTCCAGAGTAGCAGGAATATGTGCTCAAATAATGGATGAAAGAAATGCTAGAGATGGCCGCGGAACTCCAATTTATAGGCCTAAATATATAGCTAAAAATCAACCTCAAAGAAGGCTGTAATTTAAGCACTATGGGTCTTTCCTGCCCCTCTATGGCCTATTATCCGTGGTACTTCCCAAGGTAAGCTAGTTGCAGAAGTTTCCTCTAATATGGTGTTCAAACTTCTCTCCCAAGACCACTTTTTCCTCCATTTTTCTATGAATAAATTTCTTTCTTGATCTGATAATTCATGCCATGGAGATATCTCATCTCTGAATTCCAAAAGAATAGATTCATGTTGTTCCTCTGGAACTGCATACAGTTCAGCCTTTTTTTCATCAGTCAATGGTTTAGTAGCAGGTTTTGTCCATCTCGGATATCCATTTTTTAAAGTGGTCGAATAAGGGGATAAATTATCAGTTATCCCAGTAAGTCCGGCTTCTAATAGTAATCTTTCTATATCTGTGTCACAAGGCCATACATATATCGGATATCCTCTTCTATACTTGTTTAATCTTTTCAATCTAGGGCCTTCAAGTCCGACAGATAATCCTAAATTTATTCTGCTTTCTATTCCTCTTAGATATTGTAGCGAACAAGGAAGCATAGGCGAACCTTCTTTACGTTGTTTATTTAATAATCTGGGTAAAGAACTTATTAAAAATGAAGGTGCAGCGGTTATTCTTTGTGTCTTCCAATTCCCCCATTGTCGAATATAAGGTCTTAATCTACTAAATTTAAGTTTGCTATCAATTTGTTTTGCTGCTGAAATCAACTTAGGTTCAAAAGAATATATTATACTACTGCTTTCAGGGATATCGAGTGGGTCAAGGCTTTTTTCAATATATTGAATCATTTTTACCATGTGTTCTTTCCTATGTTTACCTCCTATCCAACCTCCTGCTTTACCGCTTGATGGATGAGGTGGTTTTAATTCAATGCATGCAAAAGCTCCCTCTTCAGTTAACCTTCTTATGAAGTGTGTATCATCTAACAAATCTTCTATCGGCCGGATAAAATTAGGTAATTCATCTAAAGTCATACATTCGGGATATTCTCCATTTTCAGTTTTTGAATCATGATGTAATACTAAGTGATTATCTTTTGTCAACCTTAGGTCAAATTCTACTCCATCGCTAACCTGTATGCCATAGGATAAAGCCTCAATCGTATTTTCTCTAGGTTGACGCCACTCCCCTCCATCGTCCATTAGTTAACGCACCTTGCTATTACACATAACTCTCATCATTTTATCATTGAATAAGCCCCAATACTAAAACCCTAGTACGTATACCGGGGTACAGGTATTGACATGTCAGGCACAATTGAACTAGACCGAGAATCAGACCCGCAAGCAGTAAGAGGATATGCATTTTATGACTGGGGTAAATCTGCATTTGAGACAAGCGTCACTACAGCAATATTGCCGGTTTGGTTTGGTGTATTATTCTTAGAAGCAAATGGTCTCACCACAACGATTCTTGGTAAATCTATGTCCAGTGACGCAATTTGGTCATTTGCTGTTGCAGGAGCTGCACTCTTGGTGGCTCTTGTCAGTCCTTCATTGGGAGTAATTGCAGATCGTCGTGCGATTAAGATATGGTGGTTAAAAATCCTAACTTACGTAGGGGCGGGGTCTACTTTCTTACTTTTTGCAGCGCCTTTCCTTCCTATTAGTACTCAATGGATATGGTTGATGGTAATGTTTGTTTTAGCAAATATAGGTCTCAATGGTGCTGGCGTATTTTACAATGCTTTACTTCCTCATATGGGTAAAGACGATGAAATGGACAGAATTTCTAATCTCGCATTTGCATATGGATATTTTGGTGGAGGTGTCCTGTTGGTAATTCATTTAGCCTTACTCACAATGACTGATTTTGCCGAATGGGCAACTCAATTTGCAATGGCATCTTCAGGATTGTGGTGGTATGGATTCGCTTTTTTAACATTTAAATGGGTCCCTGAACCACCGATTGAAAATGAGATGGAATCTTTAGGAATCAGAGAATCAGCATCTTTAGCATTTAGTGAAATCAAGAAAACTATTAGTGAGAGGAATAAATTCAGGACATTATTCATTTACATGGTAGCATACTTTTTCTTTATTGATGGGATTAATACTGTCACAGCATTAGGGGGGATTTTTGGAACTATCGTTCTCGGAATCACTGCTTTTGATTTGATGATAACAATTGTTGCAATTCAGTTTGTAGCTGCTCCATCTGCTATTTTATTTACAAGATTAGCCAAGAAGATAGGCACAAAAAAGGCGCTTACAATGTCATTAGTTGGTTGGGTAGTTCTTTGTTTCGCTGCTCTATCTTTCGCACCATTAGAGTTAGAATCTCATGATGAATACCAGATACAATTTGACTGGGATGAGGAACAAAATGTGTATACTGTTCAAATGGCTGATGACAATGTTCCTCAATTAGCTCAGAAATTGCAATATGATGAATCTGAATTCAACGAACAAGCGTGGGCGAGAAAATGGAGTCGCTTTCTTCCTGTAGAAATTGATCATCGCAGCGATACTATGAAATGGACGTTTTATGAAACTAATTCTGACGGTGAAGATGTAACTTACATAATGGCAATTCAAAACCCTAGTGTTTCAGATATTACTGCACTTCTCTCATCTATGGATGAATCTAGATTTAGTGCTAGCATTTCAGGCGGTAGTCTTGATTCCTCATCTAATATTGGTGTTGATCATCCAACAAGTCTTGGAGACGGTAAATTAGATGCTATACCAGAGGTTGCTAGAGATAAGGTATGGCAGCCTCTAGGTCTAGCAGTAGGATTTCAATTCTTACTTTTGGGCTGTGCAATGGGGACCTTATTGGGTGGTTCTCAAGGACTTGCTCGTAGTATGTTTGGCCAAATTGTGCCCGAAACCAGAAGTGCTGAGTTCTTTGGTTTCTTTGGTTTCTTTGGAAAGGTCGCTGCTTTAATCGGGCCTCTACTTTATGGTACATTGACTATAATGTATGATAGTCGTGTTGGAATACTTAGTATTTCAGTCTTAATTTTGATTGGAGCAGTTATGATGAGATTGGTCGACATTGATCAAGGTCGATTAGATGCCCAAGAAGAAGATGCACGTAATCGAGGATTAGTTTGAAATCATTCTTTAAAAAATATTCTATCAAATATTAAAGATAATTCTAGTAGTATTAACATCGGCCCACCTACTAAAAATAGGGATAATGGGTCTGGAGGTGAAACTATTGCTCCAAAAAGTAGTGAAATAAACCACAATGCCCTTCTATTTTCAAATATTACAGCCCTATCAATTACACCACTTCTTAGTAAAAGAATAGTTAGTAGAGGGATTTGAAAACCAACAATTGAAGAAAAATAAAGCCCTGTTATGAATCCTATCCAAGATTGCAGCCTCCATGTTGATGAAAGTCCAGCCGTACTAGCATCTTGAGAAAGATAATCTAGTAACGTTGGGATCAGAATTTCATGGGAATAAATCACTCCTATGAATGCTAATAATATGGAAAATGTGGCAGATATTAATATTACTCCAAAATTTAAATTTTCACTGTGGTGAAAATTTCGTTTAGCATCATTAATAATATTTTTTCCATTCCACGATAAGTCTAGTATAAGTGTTGATAAAAGAAATAAAATTCCTATTTTTACGGACATACGGAGTTTCAGTAATATTACTTCCATGGGCTGTAATATTATTATCTCTACATTATCTGGTTTGAATCCATCAGATTCAATTAACCATTCTATTATTATTCTACTTACTGGATAACCTATTATAAATCCAAATACAAATATACTTGTGAAAATATATATTCGTTTCTTAAAATGATTAATAAATCCTCTTAATTCTGCTCTTGGAATCAAATCAAAAACTTCATTTTCCATCATTATCACTTTGTATCATGGTTTTTCATATATTTAATTTCTCGTTATTATTGACAATATGTCCCCATCTTTTAGAATATGATCAAGTCCAACTCTTTGCCAATCGAATTTTGCACTTGGCCCTCTAACTCTAGCATATCTGAACTTTCTTACAAATTCCCGGTGTAACTTGACACAAACTTGTCTAACTGTACAAGTGTCTTTGACTATCAACGGTTCTACCATGTCTGCCTCTTGCCCCTGTGGTTTCAGATATATTGACATGAAATGTAAATTATTATAAATAAAATCCTTCATATCTTCAATCCCTTGTCCAGTTTTAGCAGAAACTTCGAGGACGGGCCATCCTTCCGGTAAACTATTTCTGGTCCTCTGTATATCATTTTCTGTGGCTAAATCAACTTTATTAAGGACAACAACCGCTCTGCTGTATACTCTATTACCTGCTAATGTATCTACAATATTGTCATCAGTTACATTTGTTCTTAATGTAACGGTGGCTGAAACTATTCCAAAACTTCGGACGATGTCTTGTATTTCTACATCAGTTAAATTTGTCTGTTTAACAGTAGATCTTACTACTATTCCTCCTCGATTAGTCCTAGTTATGAATACTTGCGGTGTTTTTTGATTTAATCTCAAACCACCTCTCCAAAGCTCATAATCCAAAATGTCAAAGTGAGAATCTTGAAATGGATCTACAACATATAAGACCATATCTGATCCTCTAATTACGTTTAGGATTTCCTTGCCTCTGCCTTTGCCATCAGAAGCACCTTTTATCAAACCTGGTAAATCTAAAATCTGGATTTTTGCCCCTCTATGTTCCATCAATCCAGGTATACAAGTTAAAGTTGTGAATGCAAAACTACCAATATCCGAATCAACCTCCGTAAGTTGTGAAATTAAGCTAGATTTACCAACACTGGGGAAACCAACTAATGCTACTGATGCATCTCCTGATTTTTTTACTTCAAAACCCGGGCCGCCACCACTTGCTTTAGAGTGCGCTTGAGCCTTCTCTTTACGTTCCCTTAGTGCAGCTATTTTGGCTTTTAATTTACCAAGATGGCCTTGTGTTGCTTTATTGGATTTTGTTTTGGTAATTTCTTCTTCTAGAGATTTTATTTGCTCTTCAATAGTCGCCAAATATATCACCTCTTTGAATCAAAAGCATCTTCCATTCTGCCACTTTTCACTCTCAACGCTTAGCCTAAGGTTATTGAATCCGGTGGCCTCTATTGCTCTCATCGTACTAAGCAAGACTTATTCTACTTATGCGGAGGCGTCATATGATATGGCAGATGTGATTTTGTATATCGTCGATCAGCATTCTTTATCTTCAATCCTCAATACTCCAATTTCTCAAATATTAACTATGCTTAATAGTCAAATATTTCAAAAAAACAGACCTCCAATTTATAATAATTTTCATAGGGATTTTGATGTCGACTTAGAGGGAGATTTATTGGAATTATTTGATAGTAATCCTGATATGAAAGTCACAAATCAAAGTCCCTTGGTTTATGAGTCAGAATTAAAATCTGATTTAATTTTATTACTTGCTAAATGGTCTTCTGTAGCTCAGTGGAGTTGTTGGGATGCCAGATTATTTTTATATATTGAACCATATATTGATAGAGATATTTCTGATACTTCAGACTTCTTAAGTCCAAAGATTTGGTCATCGTTCCAAAATGCAATATCTTTAAAAGATCAAGATTCCTTTGTAGAATCTGTAATTCTGGATTGGATGAATAGAAGGGAAAAATTAGGGGAAACAATGGAGCCTTCAGAAGATCCCAAAATACTGCCAACTATGTCTTCTCATGGTCTCTTGAGTAAATCATTATTTAATTTTATTAAATATTCTTTACAACATGATTTAGGCTTACTCATAGGCAGAGAATATCTGGATTCCAAATTATGGAATTTATACGAGAATAATATATTAGATTATAGGGGGTAAATTTGTTGACAGAATTAACTTTGACTCCTCCTCCTCCTAATAATTTAATACACCAAGCAGTCATTGTTCTTGGCAGATTTCAACCATTTCACAAAGGTCATATTTCTTTAATTAACAAAGCAGAATCATGGCGTATGGAAAACTCTCCCAAATCCAAATTAATATTGGCCATTGGTTCTTCTAATAGGCCAGAAACCATGGATAATCCATGGTCGTATCAAGAGAGAGAAGAAATGATAAAATCATGGATTAACAACCAAGATGGCTATGTCGATGTCATGATTGTCCCTATCCCTGATATTGAAGATCCTCCAAACTGGGTTTCTCATGCAGAAAAATATCATGGAAAAGGGGGTGTTTTTTTTACTAGTGATGAATACTCTGCTGATCTATACAAAAAATCAAACTGGAAAGTAATAATATCTCCACTTACGGAAAGAGAAAAATTCGAGGGGTGGCGAGTCAGAGCAACTGCACACATGATGTCTACGATAAGTGATATTGAAGCAATTCGCACTGTTCTTTCGCCATCGGTACATATCGACGTGATTAATTATCTAATAAGAATCAACGGATTAAGGCGCTTAGCATTCTTGGGACAAGGTGGAGAGCCAGTAGGATGAATAATCAAATATCACCATATTATTGCGTTTGCACCCCATGATAATCCGCCTCCGAATGCTACAGTTATTATTAAATCACCAGACTTTATTTTACCTTCTTCAACTGCTTCATAGAGTGCAATTGGTACACTAGCAGCAGCAGTATTCCCATATTTTTGTAAATTAATGAATGTCTTTTCAATGGGTAAATTTAAAGCATTCATTCCAGCCTTTATTATGTTTAAATTTGCTTGATGAGGTATTATCATGTCTACATCCTTTAAATCTCGATGCACTCTTTTGAGGACGTTTCTGACGGCCTGTGGCATTGCTTCAATAGCAAAATCCCAAACTGCCCTACCATCCATATGGAAATATTGCTCTCCTTCATTAAAATTATCTGATGATATTGGTTTTCTTATGCCTCCGGCTGGTATTTCTATAACGTCAGAACCCTTTCCATCTGAATGTAGCCATGTCCCTAATATCCCTCTGCCTTCCTCTACTTTTTGTAATACTGCTGCACCAGCGCCATCTCCAAAAAGGACACAAGTAGATCTATCACTCCAATTTACAATCCTACTATAAGTTTCGGCACCGACAACTAATATATTCTCATAATTATCATCTGCAGCAAATTTAGATCCAATTTCTAAGGCATGAATCCATCCTGAACAGACTGCATTTATGTCAAATGCACTTGCATTAATGCAACCTAATTTGTGTTGAATAATTCCTGCGGTAGATGAAAGAGGGACGTCAGGACTACTAGTTGCCAAAATTATCATGTCTACGTCTTCAGGTCTTATTTGGGCATCATCCATGGCCTTTTTACAAGCAAATACTGCTAAATCACTAGTACAAACATCTTTTTCAGAGATCCGTCTTTCTTTAATTCCTGTTTTTTGCGTAATCCATTCATCGCTGGTATCGACGACTTTTGCCCAGTCTTCATTTGTCATAATTTTTGGTGGGACATAGGCACCAATCCCAACAATTCCAACTGCAACCATCGTTATCGTGTTACATCATGGACTATTAGACTTTCAGATTTACTAACTACTCTTCTTTGATACATATATTCATGACTTCTGAAAAAAAACTCAGACTCCATCTCCCGCCTTCTCTGCCGACTCCACTGTCCTTCACTCCTCCAAATGGGACTCTCAGATCCCTGTGTAACCATGTATTGATCCACACCATTCCAGTATGGATGGATTCAGCTATTCTTCTTCCTTTAATCAAATCTTCAGTCCAAATACTTCCTGCAAGTCCATATCTAGTATTGTTCACCATTTCTAAAACTTCATCTTCTTTAGTAAATTTGTGCAGTGTAACTACTGGCCCAAATATTTCTTCTGTCGAGCATCTTGAATCAGGACTCAATCCTTCAACAATCACGGGAGCCATCCAATTACCTTCTTCAAAATTAACAGGTAAGTAAGGTTCTCCGCCAGTAAGTAACGTTCCTCCTTCTTCAATTGCTAAATTAGAATAATATTGTACCTTTTGCAAATGCTCCTTAGAAATCAAAGCCCCCAATTGTGTATTTTCATCTAACGGGTCTCCTATTTTCATAGATTCAACTTCGTTAATCAACTTATTTTTAAAATCATCATAAATTTCTTCTTCAACAAATATCCTTGAACCGCATAAACAGACTTGTCCCTGATTCAAAAAACCCGACCTCACGACTCCTGGTATGGTTTTATCTAAATCACAATCAGCGAAAACTATGCTAGAATTCTTCCCACCTAGCTCCAAACTTAGTTTTTTGAAAGAAGGTGCGGCAGATGCTGCAACCTTTGAGCCTGTGATGGTACCTCCAGTGAATGAAACAAAATCAATATCAGAATTTTCAACTAATGGTGCTCCAGTTTCTAATCCATTACCGTGAATCAAATTTACGACTCCTTTAGGTAATCCAACATCGTTTATCGCGCGCATCAATAAATCTGCAGTCATAGGAGTAAGCTCACTCGGTTTACAAATTACAGTATTTCCCATTCCTATGGCCGGCGCAACTTTCCAAGATAGTAGGTATAATGGTAAATTCCATGGTGTTATTAAGGCACCAACACCAACTGGTTTGTGAATGACGTAATTTCTTGCATCTTGCATATCAAACGTTTCTATTTCTATTTCTCTTATTATTTTAGCAAAAAATCTGAAGTTTGCAATAGATCTTGCTGCATCTACTGACCTAGATAATGAAATAGGTTTACCTGTGTCTCTACTTTCAAGTTCTGCAATTTCTTCATGCCATTCCTCGAGTTTATCTGCAATCTTATCCAGCCATAAGGCTCTTTGAATGTGAGATAACTTTCCCCAGCCTTTTTGAGCATCCTTTGCTGAAGTTATTGCTTTTTGGACATCTTTTGAATTTGATATAGGTATTCTACATATCTTTTTTCCTGTTGCTGGTTCTAGATTTATAATCCAATTTTCCCCGGACTGTCTACAAAAATCTCCATTTATATAATTTTGAAGATCCATATGTATCCAACTCATGTATCCTGTCCTTCATTTTTAAACGGATCAGATTTAATTGCTTTTGCAGAATACTCTTTCCAATCTAATGAAAAACTATCTTGATTAGGATCCCACTCATCCCAAGTGACAACTTCTTCAAGTTTAGTTAGGTATTGAGGAGGGACAATACCTGGGACAATGAATGCCTTCTGACGATGTAATGGATATGGGTTCCTGAGTTGTATGCCCAAAACTCCCAATACTGCTCGAGTTACGTACCAAGTTGCTTGGGAATTCCAGCCATGGGCAATTTTGATTACTATTCCAAGACCTTTAGGCCAGTCTGGATGTATTATTGATAGCCCTAGTAAACCATCTGCTCCTTCTTTTGCAATTAAAGTACCCTTTCCGGCTTTGATGCAAGTAGAATCCAGTCTGTTAAAGCCCCCAATTAAGTCAGGGTGCAGATTCATTGATTCCCAAATCCAATCATCATCTTTTTCTACTGCAAGTCCAGCAAACATTACTGCTAGCTCATCAACCGTGTTTGAAACGGTTGGTAAACCGCATCCATCTTTTGCAACCCTAACGGGTTCCCAATCAGGTTTGTTCATCATCCTTCTAAGGACATTTAAAAATTCAGGAAACCATGGTGAACTTGGAAGAGTATATCCTGCTCTACTCATGCCCATTCTCCTCATGCCTCTTAACATTCCTGCATGCTCGCCTGAGCAAGTATGAAACCATCTTCTCGGCCTCCTTACTTGCCTGCCAAATTGTATCAATGGAACATCCAACGGGCATTGCATCAATCCCCATTCTGATTCACTCAGCATCGATTGAGCAGCAGAAACATGCTCAGTATCGCCATTATGTGATGAGCAACAAATCGCCTTCTGTTCCCATGTCAAATCTTCTTTTCCTAATGCTTCGGCAAAAGTTTTCATCATTAGTGGCTTCATCATGGATCGCCCGTAAACTAGTACATTACCCCCGAATGAATGTATTATTTCATCACCGTGAGCCCATGCAATTGCTCCGTGAATAGTATTTTCCGATATGTCCATTCTACGAAAATCCACTAAAGGTTCCCATTCAACATCTCTTCCTGTGGCTATTCCTGAGAACTTTTCTCCAAGTGGAGTTGTTGGATATATTGCAGACCCAGGTCTACCTGGTGCAACACTTGAAGGCCTTTTACGAGGTTCCTCATTCATGCTCAGGCATCTCCATTTATTCTTGGGACTACTTTATTCATAAAAGCAGTCATATTTCTTTTCACACGTTCATTATCATGATTGAAAAAGTCGAACCAACACATTAGTCTATCATCCGAATTAAATCTAGCATTAATTTGTTCTACAACTTCTTGTACATTTCCTATCACTGCATTGTCAGTTGCCTTTTCTAATTTATTAGGATCAATTGTACCTTCTAATGCATTCCAATATATTGAAAGAGCACTTTTAGCTTCTTGTCTAGCAACTAAACTTTTTTCCTTAGAAGTCAAATCAGCTTCATCATTAAGAAACACCATAATGGTTCTCGGCATCATACTTCTTTTCCATGCTCCTCCATCTTTGTGATAATTTGTTGTAAAACGCTCATGAGTCTCTTCTATTATGTGAGGAGGAGTTATGCTAAGATTAAATACTTGCACAGGCCTCCATTTATTAGCTTCTATTTGTAAATTTTTATCATGACTGCCTATTACTACATTCAACAATTCTTGTCTCCAATCTTGAGGAATTGTCTTAATATCTTCAAATTGATATCTTCTATTTATTTCAATTTTATCTGGGGTAATTTTTAAATCTCTGAATTCTTGTGCTTTACTCTGAACTCGTTCCCAATCCTCATCTGAGTAAAAATTAGTTCTTGTTAAAATTGTCTTTCGAATATCTTGACTAGAAATTGTTTCCCCATTCAATAATCTCAGAAATATTTCACTCGCTTCAGCAAATATTTGACCTCTTAGTGCCGGCCATGCTAATTCTTCAACGGGATCTCTCGGGACAATTCCATACGGCCTAGCCATGAATTCAAAACGACCTGCAGAATACCCAATATGCAATTTTCTTTTTTCATTTTTATCCATGCCATGCAAGGTTAAAAATGAACCAATTCGTTCTGCATGTGATATTGGCCCTCCACTTGCTAATATACTCATAACTGCACTGCCAACTTCCATACTCTTGGTTATTGAAAACATTTTGTGAGCAACTTGAACAAAATCTGTACATAAACCAACTTCTCCTGGGTAATGAGGTACAACTGGCTTTTTGTTGCCCTTCTGAACTTCTGTCGATAGATGGGCTTGTGCGACCCAACCAACTCCAAAACCTAAATTGTCAGCAGTTTTTACTTGATCAAAAAAGTTAGAAAACATCTCGCTTTCTGAAGGAGTACGCTCTGATGAATCAGGTGTTTGAGAAATTGAAAAGAATATGTCGAACTCCATTACTTCACCTCAGATAGAACGCATTCTTCCACCATCGACAGGCAGACTGATACCCCTTATTGACCCACTTGTTGGTAAACTTAGCCATGTTACTGCAGTAGCAGTCTCTAAAGGATTGACCAGCCTTTGAATTGGCACACCTTTCATCCATGTGTCTCTAACCTCTTCTGTGGACTTACCAGTTTTCTTAGATATTGATTCTGACAATGAACCGAGCCTATCAGTATCAGTAAATCCTGGTAAAATATTGTTAATAGTTATACATGGCGGTAATTCACGGCTTAATGATTTTGACCATGACCCCATTGCCCCTCTAAGAGTATTTGAAAGCCCAATATTGTCTATTGGCTCCCTGACTGAAGTGGAAATAATATTTATTATTCTTCCCATATTACTTCTTTCCATTCCTGGTACTAACATCTGAGTTATAGTATGCGATGCATAGAGATGTCTTTTAATTGGGCCCTCAAAATCTGCAATATCATTTTCTAACAAAGGACCTCCAGGGGGGCCTCCAGAATTATTGACAAGTATTTGTATGTCTCCAATTTCTCCAATAAGTTTAGATAAACTTTCCTTTATTGATTCAATTTTTTCTAAATCAAGTACTAGAATTTTATGATTATTTCCGCTCATATTCTCAATTAACTTTTGCAACTCACTTTCATTTCTTGCACAGGCAATAACATTCGCACCAGCCCTAGCCAACATCTGTGCAGTTGCCTTCCCTATCCCTTTTGATGCACCACAAACAAGTGCATTATATCCTTTCAAAATATCTTCCGCAAATGGAAACTTTTCATTTAATATATCCTTCATATTTTATCCTCCTTAGTCAATATAGTGCGCATATGTCTCTTTAGTTAATTTTTCTCGTACAGATTTCAAAATATCTTCGGATGCATTCCTAAATGTTGGATATTTGCTGTCACCCTGAGGTCTTTTTAACTCTCTCCATCTATTTTCATCATATGCAATCAAAGCTTCTTTCATTAACACACCAGCTAAGACCAGAGTTTCAAAACATAAATCTTCGTACGTCATTCCCCGTGTGACAGGCACTTCTCTTCTCATTAAGAGGTTTCCAGTATCGACTCCATTATCACAAAAATGGGTTGATGACCCGATTGGAATATCATGATAAACTGACCACGCAGGTGATGCTGAACCTCTGCACTCTGGTAAAAGTCCAGGGTGAGAATTTATTACTCCATCTTTGGGATAATCAAGGATAACACCTCTTATTATTCGAGTTCCTCCGAAGACTATCAGATCTAATTCGTAATTTTGTATCAGTGGCATGACTTCTTCTGAGTTATGAATTTTAACTGAAACTACTTTTATTCCATTTTCAACGGCTTGTTGCTTAATTGTTGGTGCTATTGGATTACCCTCGATTCTATTTAGAAATTTTACCCTCTCTTCATCAGCTATCTTTGAATCTTCCTCAATGATTATTTCTGGCACAAAATCTTCAGAAAGTAACTGTTTTAACATTTCACGGCCATAAGGATGTTCTTTTAGAAGTAAGTAGGCAAATCGCGGCTTAGCCATATTATCATATCTCGGAGAAGGTGCTCATACCCGTTCTTTTCGGTCCTATGTTTATCTAAAGTTAGGGGGTAACTCGGCTTCTATCGCGAGGGAATAGTACAACTTCACGTACATTTCCTGTACCAGTCAGCACCATCAATAATCTTGCCACTCCCAATCCCCATCCAGCATGCGGGGGTGCTCCGTATCGAAAACCATCGGTATAGAATGAGAAATCTTTCGGATCCAAATCCATGTTTATTAGATTCTGTTCTAAGACTTCTACTCTGTGCTCCCTCTGGCCTCCTGAAGTCATCTCATCTCTCCCATAATTTAGGTCGAAACCACGACTTAATTGCCCTCCGGTAGAGCTTTTCTCATTTTCTTTATGATGTATGTAAAAAGGCTTCATTGCCATGGGCCATCTTGGTATGAAATGGAAACCAGGATATTTTGAAGCAATAATGTCACAATGATGACTTTCTATGTCATCTCCCCAATTAATTTCGGCCCCTCCTGATTTGACAATCTCAATTGCATCACAATACGATATTCTTGGGAATGGAATAGTAGGAATTTCAACAGTTATACTTTTATCTCCTTGGCTAATTCTAAATTCATTAATTATATCAATTAGATTTTGGTCAAATTCTGCAACGCATGTCCAAATGTGATTAATCATTCTTTCTTGTACGCCCATTACATCCTCATCATCCATCCACGCTCCTTCTATGTCGAATGAAATAAATTCATTCAAATGGCGATAAGTATCATGCTTCTCAGCTCTAAATGCAGGGCCAATTTCAAATACTCTTTCTAGGCCTCCCAAAACTGCAAGTTGCTTGTACAATTGTGGAGATTGACTCAGAAAAGCTGGGGTATCAAAATACATCATTGGAAATAGATTCGTCCCTCCTTCGGAAGCACTAGCTATTATTTTCGGACTATTCATTTCCATAAAGCCTTCCTTTATCAGGTGCTCTCTTCCATATTGTAACACCTTACTTCGTAATTGAAAAATAGCATTAACATGTGATCGCCTTAAGTCTAAATATCTATTATCTAATCTTACATCAAGCCCTACATTTACATCATCTGTAACTCCAAGTGGAAGTGGCGTCTCAGCACTTGCTAAGATTTCTCCGGATGAGACATTAATTTCATATTCGGGTGCAGGTAATTGTTGCCCCTCTGGAACCTTGGGGGGGCGTTTTTGCGCTACTGTCCCTGTTACTTTAATTGTTGATTCCCGTGTTGCAGATTGGATAGAATCAAATATGGACGCCTCCATATTATCTTTTTTTAGAAAAGCCTGAATGTTTCCAGTCCCGTCCCTCAACATCAAGAAGCAAATAGCGCCTCTTCCTCGAACAGTTTCTGCATAGCCTGCTATTGAAACTTCTTTTCCTAATATCTTCGAACCGCCGCTCACTACTTGGCCAATGGTGTGAGTCCTATAGGCTGTTGAGTGCCAGTCACTACTGTCTCGCATATTCTTCCGAGTCATGACATGGTTAAGAAAGATATTATTTCTTTAATCGTCATTATACTAAATTTGTCATGTTCATTCTTCTTCTTCAATGGCTATTTTTGCTCCAATGACTAAAAATGCAGTATGTCCCATAGGGGCATTTCCCGGCCTAACTCCTCCCTTACTTGCCTTAACCCATTTTCTTTCTATCATTTCACCAGCCCATTCTACTATCATTCCATTATTTTCAATTGATTCCCAAGCCTTTTCCAGTTGAATTGTAGTCGGACAATAGCATGCCAAACGGCCTCCATATCTCAGTAATTTTCCCACTCCTGGGACTACTTCCCATGGTTGTGCTATATCAATTATTATTGCATCCAATGAATCGCATATATCCTTAATAGAATTACCAACTTTTTGAAATTCACCTTCAATCAAATGCCATTTAGGGAATTCAGAGAGTATTTCTTCTAATCTATCCATATTTTGTTTTCCTACTAAAGCATGCTCATGACGTGACTCAACAGAAATTAGTGTACCAGAAGATCCTAAGACGCTAGCTAAATTCATGGCGAGACCCGCAGACCCGTGTCCGCCTTCTAATACTCTGGAGCCCACTCCTATTCCAAGCCAAGAGATTAGAAATCCAGAATCCTTGATTCCAATAGTTTGGGCTCTTCTAGCCATGTTCCTTCTTGCTTCTGGAAGTGCCGCTTTGACTATTGTTAGGGATTTATGCCCTACTACAATCCTATCTCCAATTTTATATCCATTAAGAAGTTTCGAAGCATCAAATCTTCCAAGGCCTTTGACTTTAATTTCGCCAGGGATATTATTCAACAAGTAGGCCCGGCCATCATCTTCTCTGAGGGCAACCCATTGGCTCTCCTGTTCTCTTTCCACATCCATCCGAGTACATTTACTCCTTCAATACCTTCGTTAAATTATTGATTTCATTATTGACTTTGAAGTTAAAAGTCATCTTTAGTAGTATATAGTTATATGAAATTACTCATCCGAATGTTTTTGTGGAGTCTATTAATCATAAATCATTCAGGCCGGCCTTTTACATGTCATTATTATTAATATTAATGCCATTTTCAGGAATTTTAGTGTTTGAAGAAATTAAAGAAGAACCTATTGAATTATCACAAGTTAATGTACCACTTTACGCAACTAGCCCTGGGCATTCTGTTTTTGGAGAATATGTCGGAGCCCATTGGTGCGGGCCATGCATGAGCAGTGCCACTCCTTCTTTAGATAATTTGAAAACTTCAAATCCAGAGGATTTTACATTTGTTTCCTTTTTCGAGTCTCAGTCTGGTTGGCCCTCAACGTCTCCGATCGATCGGAGCGAACATATTATGGAAGCTTCTAGTGGATATCCAACTTTTGCTTTTGCTGATCAACAATCAGGATCTTGCTTCAAAGTAGGGGCTAGCGGCACAAATTATTATGACTCTGACTTTTCAAATGGAGGTTGCATGAGTGCAAATTCAACCGATTTTAGTTTGAACTTATTGACGAGTTTAAATACAACATCTGAACAAGTAACAATATCTCTCAATGTCACTTATTTAGGGGCATCTTCTATATCTGTGTATATTTATGGCGCAATTACGGAAAAAATAGGTGCTGATGCATATGATAATGGAGTAAATCCACATCATAACTGGAGAGAATGGTTATTAAATGACGATCAAGATGGTTTTACTGAAATTACACTTTCTTCTAGTGGAGATTATGAGCTCCTAACTTGGGAGATGCCTTTAAATTCAGTCAGGGCTACAGGAGAAAATTCCCAAATAGAAAATTTTTGGCCAGTGTTTGCTATCATGGATGGCCCCCATTCTTCATTTAATTCGGTAATAGCTGCAATTGATTTAGACATGGGTCCCTTGATTGATATAGGTATTTCTGAATTTTCTGTGACTAATGAAGCCGGAACTATTGGATTTCAATCTGGTGATATTTTAGACATTGCCGCCATTATATCTAATAATGGTGCTGAATCTTATGGAGATGGTGGCTCAATATCTCTTTACTTACTCGACGGTTCAGAAGAAATCAATTTAGGTAATGCGGATATAGGGACTCTTAATTTTGGTCAAACACAAGAATTCGAATTACAGTTTGATTCTTCAGAAGTATCGCTATCTCCCTCTGGGTCTTCTGTTTTTAGGGTCAAAGTTAATGATTTAGAAGGCGACCGTGTTTCTTCAAATAATTATTTCGATACTTCAATCTTTCACGATATGCCTCCAATTGCCGTTAGGCCCACTTCTTTAGGTTCTTCAATTTTGGAAAGAGGTGAAAACATTGCATTTGAGTCCAGTGCTCTAGCGAATGATATGATTGATAACATGTCAACTATGCAACCAATTTTACAACATTCCAAGTCTGGTATCTCTGATTGGAGTGATGACTGGATTACAGATATTTCTGTTTTAGGTGCCGGGGTAGGTTCAAAATATATTCATACCTTGACGACTGATATCAATGCCGAAACAGGAAGTTATGATATCCGCATGGCATGGCAAGATGCCTCTGGTCAATTTAGTGACTGGCTTATTGTAGGGGGTATATTTTCATTACAAAATTCTCTTCCTAGAGTTCTAGGAAGTGATGACGTAGACTATATCGGAATGCCAACTGTAAAAATCGATATCATTGAAGAAATTTCACTAATAGGACTCGTGGAAGATGCTGAGACCGACTTGTCTAATTTGATCATTAATAGTACAGACTCTGAATTCTATGGTTGGAATTCTGCCACTCTTGAAATAAGTGTCAAATTCCATAGATTAGTCATGGATAATGGTAATCCAGTGCCTCAGGGAATATTTGTTTCAATTAATGATGGAGAAGGGACAAATCAAGGTATGTTGATGTTCAATGTCATTGGAAATGGAGCACCTAGGTGGTCACCCATACCTACTATTTCAATTAACGAAGGAGGATCAACAAGCTTTGGGTTGTCGCAATTTCTTTCTGATACCGATGATGAAGGAAAAAACGCCCCCGTATCAAATCTAGATATATCTATTGTATCGGTTTCTGATGATTCTTTAGTTGAAGCCTCAATATCTGGCCGGTCATTAACTGTAGGAACTATTGATTTGGATTCTTATGGAGTAGTTGATGTAATTATTAGGGCTGATGATGGAGAGCAGTATTCTGACACTACGGTCTCTATTCATGTGATAAATATTAACGATGAACCAATTATAGATTTATCTAAATATAATAATTTAGAGATAAAAGTCAATGAGATGAGTACTATCAATATTCTTGATTGTTTATTCGACGTGGATGATGATATTGCCGATATGTGGGTATCTGCTCATAGTCTGTCTGAAGGTTCCGTTAATTTAAACCCTTTAACTGGTGAATTGAGCATGTTTTGGGAGAATGCTGGGACTAAAAATATCATAATAACTGCAACTGATCGTAATGGAGCATGGGGTACTTCGACATTGACATTAGAAGTTCTTTCGAATAAATTACTTACTTGGGATGAAGATAGCAATAATGGTGATTTATCTGTATCTTACGACACAATTGGATACAAGACAGACCCAGTATTTCAGATAAATAATATTGGAGATTTACAATTATCTCAGATTGAGATCACTTGGACCATATGCAATAGCATTACAGGAATCTGTCATTCATATGGGGAGGAGAATTCCTTTGGCTCATTCATCACATTATCTCAAAGTGGCGGTGGATTAATGAATGGAGATTATATAACTTTACAAGTAAGTGCATTAGACTCTGAAGGATGGTTGAGAGAAACTTCTGAGATATTAAAAATATTTGCACAAAAACCTGATTCTGATGGCGATGGGATTCAAGATACGGATGATGCATTCCCAAATGATCCTTCTGAATCAAAAGATTCTGACGATGATGGCGTTGGAGACAACTCCGATGCATTCCCAAATGATCCCTATGAAACTCAAGACATGGATGGAAACGGAATTGGAGACAATGAGCAATACGCCAGTAGTCAATCTGTGCCCAGTGCTTCGTTATCGTTAACAATCATAACAATTATTGGTGCAGCTATGATAGCTCTTAAAAGAAAAATATAAATTTTAGATTAAAAATATATTAATGTTATCATTTAAAATTTGATGGGCAAATATCTAACTATATTTACACAACTTCAAGAAGGTGTCATGTGCAGGATAGAATTACGAGGGTGCCTTATGAACGATGAAGCAGATATTGCTGAAGAATTAGAACCCTCTGATGATCCATTAGATTCTTGGCTGGATGGCGCTGCATTTGGCGTTTCAGCAGATACTGATGAGATATGTAATATACCTGTTGAAGAATGGATTCAAGATATTAAGATGGAATCAACTGCTGATGTTCCAATACCAGAAAAACTAGTAGATAGGGTAATCGGCCAAGAGGCGGCAGCCATTGTCGTCCGCAAGGCTGCAGAACAACGTAGGCACGTGATAATGGTCGGTGAACCAGGAACTGGTAAATCAATGCTGGCTCGTTCTATGACGGAGTTTTTACCCAAAGAACATTTAGAAGATATTTTAGTATATAGGAATGTTGATGATGAAAATGAACCAAAAGTCCGTACAGTACCTGCAGGACGTGGTTCTCGAATCCTCTCAGAACGAAAAGCACATATCAAAATACAAAGAGAAAAAACCAATCGTACACTATTGTTTATCGTATTAGTAGTGGGGGCAGCATTATTATTGGCAACAATAAGTTCAGGTGAAATTATTACTTTTATATTTGGTTCCTTTTTATTAATTTTTGGTTATTTTTTCCTCAGAACTAGGTTAACTTCAGGTGATGAATCAAACATGCCAAAATTATTAATTAAACATGATTTAAGTGATAAACCTCCATTTATTGATGCTACTGGGACTTTGGCTGGGGCATTACTGGGGGATGTCAGGCACGATCCATTCCAATCTGGTGCTGATTTAGCAACTCCTGCACACGAAAGAGTTGAGCCAGGGGCTGTGCATCGGGCCAATAAAGGAGTTTTGTATATTGACGAAATTCGAATGTTGAGGATGGAAGAGCAACAAGCACTTCTTGTTGCTATGCAAGAAAGGAAATTAGCAATTAGCGGACGTTCTGAAAGATCATCCGGTGCTCTAACTAAATCTGAACCAGTTCCTAGCGACTTTATTCTTATTGCTGCTGGAAATTTAGATGGTATTAAAAATATGCATCCTGCTTTAAGAAGTCGAATAAGAGGTTATGGTTACGAAGTTTATGTTAATACTGATATGCGCGATACAGCTCGAAACCGTCGTCGCCTCATTCGTTTTATAGCGCAAGAAGTCAGCAATGAGCAATCTAAATCTACAGGTAAAGATATCCCTCATTTTGATAGAGAATCTACGTCTTTAATATTAAAAGAGGCACAAAGGAGAAGCGGCAGGAGAGGAAAATTATCTCTCCGCCTTCGTGAATTAGGTGGATTAGTCAGAATAGCAGGAGATTTAGCTGCTGAAGAAGGAGAAAAGTTGACTCGTTCTAAGCATGTAGTTAGGGCACGTATGATAGCCAAACCTCTGGAACAACAGGTTGCAGATAGATATATAGAAAGACAAGCGGATTATTCTATGTTAGTAAATAGCGGCAATAGGATAGGCAGGGTAAATGGTTTGGCAGTCTTAGGTGCAGATAGTGGACTCTCAGATTATTCGGGTATAGTTTTGCCTGTGGAAGCAATGATAACTCCTTCTCAAGGTAGGTCCGGGCATGTAATTGCAACAGGTGGATTATCAGATTTAGCAAAAGAAAGTGTAGTAAACATAAGTGCTGTTGTTAAGAAATTAACTGGTAAAGATATCAAAGACTATGACATACATGTGCAATTCCCTGGGACGCATAATGTCGATGGAGATAGTGCATCAATAGCAATGGCAACTACTATAATTAGTGCATTTGAAAACATACCAATTGATCAAAACTTAGCGATGACAGGTTCTCTTTCAGTCAGGGGAGAAGTACTTCCTATTGGAGGAGTAACTGCAAAAATTGAAGCAGCAGCAAAATCAGGTATTAGTAATATCATTATCCCTCGATCCAATCTACAAGATGTTTTAATTGATGATAAATGGGCAAATAAAATTAATATTATTCCCGTGGACTCATTAGATGAAGTCTTACATCACGCCCTTGTTGGTTCTGAAGATAAGGTAAGTTTGGTTGAAAGGTTAGCGAATATCGTAGATACAATTGCTACCGTCAAAGATACACAACCTTCTACATAGGTTTCCCTAACTAACCATATGATAAATGATTGGTACATCTAAATGACTACATGGTAAAGAACTCCCGCTCTCCAATGGGTATTCTTTTCCTAGTTGTTTTCGTAGATATGATAGGTTTCACAATAGTTATTCCTTTTTTGACTTATTTTGTTCAAGACCTGGCAGCATCTGATGGTATTATTAATACTGGAAAAAGAGATTTATGGGTAGGAATAATAATTTCGATTTACTCGTTTGCCCAATTTTTATTCACTCCGATATTGGGTTCATTAAGTGATAGGATAGGGAGAAGGCCGATTCTATTATTTGGCTTGGTTATGAATACTATTTTTTTCACAGTATTTGGGCTATCTAGTACTTTGGCAATGGCATTCATAGCGCGATTCCTTGCCGGGGCAGGGAATGGGAATATAGCAGTAGCAAGGGCGTATATTGGCGATATCAGTGATCCTTCTATGGTTGCTAAGAGAATGGGTGCATTAGGGGCAGCCTTTGGTCTAGGCTTCATGATTGGCCCATTTGTTGGTGGGTTATTGTCAAATCCTGCATCCGGCATAGGGGGCCCATTTGAAACTGAGTTTTGGGTCAAGTATCCTTATCTTTTACCTTGTTTAATTTCAAGTTTGTTGTCTTCAATATCACTTATATTGGCGATAACTAAATTACCTGAAAGCCTTCCAAAAGAGAATAGAAATACAAATGCAAATTCTTTATTAAATAGCCTTAGAGGTACCTTTACTAATATCGCCAAAGTTGTTAAAATTCCTGTGATATCCACTCTAATATTTACAAATTTCTTATTTTTAATGGGTTTTAGTATGATGCATGGGACATTTATTCTATTTACTGCTATGAGTCCTGAAGCAGGTGGTTTAGGATTTGATACAATGCAAAACGGTTGGGTATTTGCATTCATAGGACTAATGGGTGTAATAATACAGGGTGGCCTAATAGGTAAACTCACAGATAGGTTTGAAATGAATAAATTGATGATTTTAGGTACTATTACTTGTGGTTTAGGCATTGCCAGTATCCCATATGTCCCTAGTGAAATGAGTTGGTTAATATTGCTATCTTCTGCATTTATATCAATTGGCCATGGTTTATTTTCACCTACTCAATCATCTTTGTTAACTTTTGAATCTTCAAAAAAGGGGCACGAATTAGGGGTGGTGATGGGGGCGCAAGAAGGCTATGGAGCATTAGCTAGGATATTCGGACCTCTATTAGCAGGCTACTTATGGTCATTGACGGTCGAAGGCTCAGGATTTTGGACATATCATACATGTTTTAGAGTTGCAGGTTTGGTTTTCATAGTTGCAGCATTATTACAGTTAAATTTGATTAAAAATTCAGAACTATCAAAAACAATTACCCGTGTCGAGTAATGGTATGTCAATACCAGCAGTTGTTGCACATGGAGGGGCAGGTCCCGGGCCAGAAAGGACTGAAAATGTAGAAATGGCGGTAAAAAATGCTGCCAAGATACTAGAATCGGGTGGTTCAGCGATAGAGGCCGCAGTTAGTGCATGTATTATTTTAGAAAATGATCCGGTCTTTAATGCCGGAACTGGAGGAGTTTTTAGGACAGATGGATCTGTACTTCTGGACGCATCTATTCAAACATGTGATGGCAGTATTGGATTTGTTATAGCAATTAAAAATACTCCCAATCCCATAGAAGTCGCTGCCGCCCTTTTGAATGAGGATATCAATGGACTTACTGGCGAAGGAGCTAGAGTTTGGGCTGATGAAAGAGGTTTTATCAATTCCAAAGTTCAAGGAGGATTGCCTAGTGAAGGCATTGGAGACACAGTAGGGGTAATAGCCAGGGATAAAAATGGCTTATTTGCCTGCGCGACAAGCACAGGAGGTTGTTCATACAGGCCACCGGGAAGGGTCGGAGATGTCCCTCTGCCTGGCTCTGGATTCTGGACACAAACCGGACTTTCAGTAGCAGCAACAGGTAATGGTGAGGAAATAACTAAGAAATTACTAAGTTATAGAGTATTAGAAAAAATTAGAATTTCTAAATGTACATTATCCGAGGGGATGGCATGGGGGTTGGAAAAATTTATTGACGACTCTATTTCAGTGGGCTTAATCGCTCTTGGAGATGAAGGAAAGGGCGTTGGAGTCTCAAATACCGATATGCCCTGGTCCGCTTGGTTAGGGGATATATAGGACATTAAATAGGGATGCGCTTAAGGACAACTCTTCAGTCGCGGCATCAGAGATGATATCATGTCAGACCTTGAGATACGTATTCAACAGATTGCTTCAGTCCTAGGACAGTTAGATGATACCCAAGTACCTCGTAATATCAGGTCTTCAGCAAAAGATGTAGTTGACAAGTGGCTTTTGAACAAGAATAAAGATATGGATATCCGTTTAGGGATGACTGCATCAACATTAGATGATATTTTCAATGATCCAAATCTTCCAGGTCACTATGGGCCATTATGTCTCCAAATACAAACCGCATTGGAAACACTTCTTACTGAAGTACGGTAATTTCAATTAGGTAAGTAACATAATTAATATGCATCACATACAAGTCCATACCAAGGGGCTTAACTATGGGAGAAAATGATATCGAATGGATTAATCTTTCATATGCTAACATTGCCACAACTTCTCCAGGGGCATATAAGGAAAATCTAGAATGGTCAAACTCCTTAGCATCTTCTGGAGCTGCAAAATTTGATGGAGAATCAGAAAAAAATGCTATGATTCCACTAAGAAAATCAGCCTCAAATCTACTAAATTGTGATATGAAAGATATTTGTGTCGGCTCTAGCGCTACTGAATTACTATGTTCTTTAGCATGGGCCATCGCGCCAAGGAAAGGAAGTAATATTGTTTCTACTAAGGCATCCTTTCCATCGACTGTATATCCTTGGACCAGGGTTTCTATGGAATTCGGTTCAGACATAAGATTAGCTAATCATGACGATGATAATTATACTCAACCTGAAGATATATTAAATTTAATAGATTCTGATACTGCAGTTGTTACAATTTCTCATGTAGAGTACGTTAATGGCCAGCGTTATGATTTGAATTTATTTTCCAATGCAGCCCATGAAGTAGGGGCTCTTCTGATAGTAGATGCCACTCAGTCCATGGGGGTGTTTCCTTTAGATGTCCAGAATATGAATATCGATGCACTTGTGTCTTCTGGATATAAATGGCTCAGAGGAAGCTTCGGAGCAGCAGTCGGATATATCTCCCCTCATCTACAATCTTCTCTTATACCTGGTCTATTGGGCTTTCGTAGTCATAATGATATTTGGGATATGCAAGCCGAACGTCTAGAATTGCCTGATGATGCCAGCCGCTTTGAATTCTCAACTATTCATTTTGGATCCGCTTTGGGTTTATCTAAATCTATCGACGAAATATGCTATTTTGGTATTGAAAAGGTTTGGCAGCATAGTCTAAAATTGACTGAAATGATTATTTCTGAGTGTGATGACCTAAATCTATCAATAGCATCTCCTAGGGGGGAATCCGAAAGGAGCGCAATAATAAGCATTAGAATACCATCTAAGTTTAATGCCGGAAATGTAGTTAGAATACTTCAGGAAGACTATGGAGTATTGGTAACTTCCCGCTCAGGATTCATACGAGTCTCACCTCATATGGATAACACAATAGATCAGATATCATTCCTTATGACTTCACTAAAGACTATTTTAGATTTATGATAGATAAGGAGAAATTATAAATCCACTCACGATAAACATTATTGCAGCAATAATGAGATCTATAATTTTCCAAGATTTTGGATTATTCAGTATCGGCGACATAAACTTGGCCCCATACCCTAAAGAGAAGAAGAACACAAAAGAAGCCGATGCAGCCCCTATTCCAAATATCATTTGTTCATCTCCTGAATACCTACTCGATGCCCCTCCTATCAATAACAAAGTATCGACATACACATGTGGATTGAGGTATGTAAACGCTAATCCTGCAATTATAGTTACCTTTAAACTTTTAGAATCGCCTTCATTGACTTCCATTCCAATTGGATCTAGTGCCGATTTAACTCTCATAATTCCATACGTAAATAAAAATAATGATGCCATTATGGAAATCCAAATCTTTATTTCTTCTATTTCAGATATGAATGCGCCTACTCCTAAAACACCTGCGCCAATTAAGAATGCGTCAGAAACAGCACAAACTAAGCAAGAGATAAAAACATGCTCTTTCATCAAACCCTGTCTCAAAACAAAGACATTTTGAGGGCCTAATGCAAATATTAGTGATATACTTATTGCAAAACCTTCGAGCCAAATAGACTCTAATGACAAATCACGTAGACCTTCTTTCAATTGCCTTTGGCCTTAGCTTGTTGTATGAGCATTTTCTACAACATCGAGGCTTAGATCCCCTATGGGTTGCTGAACAATTCATGCAAACCCACTTCTTCAGTAGTCTTTCCTCTGCCACTGGGTGTCTTGTAGCCATATGCTTAACGGGGATGCAATCCCTTCATAATCGCTTCCCACAAATTTTACTTATTTAATTGTAGACAATAGGTAAGAAAGCATTAGCCGCATCTTCACAAGCATTAGCCACATCGTCTAATCTTTGCAGTACTCTGTACATGTGGACAGCTGCCAATGGGTCATCACTTCCTTCACTAAAAACATAGCCTGCAGCCTTACTTTCTACTAAATCAGTCTCATGTTCCGAAACATTAACTTTGTGAATTAAATCACGTAATTTATCTATATCTGTTTTAGTGTGGCCAGAAAGGGTCAAATTTCTTAGTTGGAGGACAGTATCTTCATAAATGGATACCGTCCTTTTAACTGATTCAGCCATTTCCATTACCATTTCTCTGGCTTGTTTATTATCATATAATTCTCTAAAGGATAATTGCTCTGCCACATTCTGTGCATAGTCAGCAATCCTATCTTGACGACCTAACATGTAAATGAATTCATCACTATTTATTAATAACTTCCATTTGCTTTCTCCAATCTTGTTACGTAGCACATTCTTTAATTCATCTGCCCTTAATTCGGATTCAATTGTTGCTTTTATTTCTTTAGAGGGGTCTTCGCCCCTTGTCGCCTTTCCTACTGCAGTTAGCATGTGCTCTACTGTTTCTTCTACTATCACAGCATGAGAGTGGAATAATTCGAAAATAGTTGGCATAGAACCTCCATCTCCTCCCGCATCTGCTAGTGCATCTTCTACGTGAATTTCATCATCTTTAGTTTTCCACATTACATATCCTACAAGCAGGAAAGAAATAGGTAATACTACGATTAACTTTAGCGGATCTGAACCCATTGCCATATATATAGTCACTGAACCAAAAGCCGCAGCAGGTAAACTGGCAACCCATGATGCAAAAATCTTTCCAAATACTCTAAAATTCACGTTTTTTGCACCCCCTGCTAAACCAACTCCTACTACTGAACCAACAAGTGTATGCGTGGTAGAAACTGGAACTGCAAGGAATGGCATGGAGAATATTAGAATTGTTGTTGCGGCACCAAATTCTGCTGCAAAACCTCTAGTCGGAGTTATCTCAGTAATTTTGGTACCTATAGTTTCCATCACTCTCCACCCCCATGTCATTACACCTACTGCAATACCTGCCGATCCAAGAAGAACGAGCCATAATGGAACATCAACCTTTGAAGATAACTCCCCTCCACTAGAAAGAATATCGTATACTGCAGCCATTGGCCCTATTGCGTTAGATCGATCATTAGCACCATGTGCAAACGCAACATATGCTGCAGTAATTATCTGCAACCATACGAATATTTTTTCCACACCTTGAAATCCGTCTCCTTTGGATCTAAATTCATATTTTCTCAATACAAACCACAGTATCGATGAGGCAATCAGCCCAATTAAGGCAGATACAAGTAGTGAATTAATTGGAAACCAAGCATTTTCCGCAATCGGATTAAACACTCCATTTTCTTTTACTGGTAACCAATCATATTTGTTTTCAATCCATCCATTTGATTCAGCTTTGGCTATAAATCCCTTCAAAGCCTTAAATTGTAGTGCTAGTCCTAATGTAAAAAATGTCGGGAATGCTAATATTGGAGCTAACCATCTTGATCTTGCTATTGGATCTACTGACTCTAAAATTAGTATTCTTACTATGAAAAATGTCAGGAATGCTAGGATTCCTCCTATCAATGGACTTGCAACCCATGACAACACAACCTTACGAATAACATTCCAATCTATCAGTGAAGCACTATGCTGAACCTCGAGGACCAATCCTATGCCAACAATTCCTCCTATTATTGAATGAGTTGTGGACACGGGTAATCCAAATCTAGTAGCTATTGTTAACCAAATTGCTGCAGCCATCATGGCAGAAATAAATCCATACATTAAATCATTTGCAAAATCATCTGTTACAGTTTCAAAATCAACGGTCAGTATCCCTTTACGGACAGTGTCAGTAACTGCATCTCCTGCAAAAAAAGCACCAAAAAATTCGAATACAGCCGCTATAACTACTGCCTGTTTCAAAGTCAATGCCCGAGACCCTACTGAAGTTCCCATTGCATTTGCGACATCATTGGCTCCGATATTCCATGCCATGTATGCACATACAGCGATAGAAAGTATCAACACGACAGTCATAATGGGTTCCATATTTAATGCAGGATACATATTTAGTTTATCAATTTTGTAATATAGAATCTATATAGATTTTTTAAAAACGTAATACTGCAGATTATATATAAGTATATATGTCAATCACTTTTCCCAAAAAATATGGCAGATAGAGGAAAGCAAATTTCCGAAGTTAGAAAAATACAATTAACTGGTGGGTCGACATATATAGTAAGTCTTCCCAAAAAATGGATTACAGAACATGGTTTGAAACCACGGGATCAAGTACGCATTGAATGGCGTCCTTCTGGTACTTTGAGGATCATAGCAGACACATCTCCAATAACAAGTCAAAGGGAAGTTAGTATAGATTGCAATGAAATACCTGATCATATGATTTACGACCATTTAGTGGCTGCTTACTTGTCTGGAGCGCATAGGATAATTATTCATGATTCTAATGAATTTTCCCGCCATCAAAGAAAAATATTTCGAGAATTTGTAAAATCAACGAGGGGAATTGAAATAATTAATGACTTAGGTCAGAAAATAGAAATGATAAGCCTACTAAGTCCCTCAGAAATGCCATTATTCTCAAGTATCAATAGAATGTATTTATTAATATCTAGTCAAATAATGGATTTCTCTGAAGTCCTCATCGGCGGTAATGTCAGTATTCTCGATGACTCTTTTGATAGAGAAAATGAAGTAGATGCTCTGCGATTACTTCTTGAGAGACAAGTTGGGCAGATTTTGGAATCTGCAAGCATAGAAGGCTCATTAGGAACGTCGAGATGGGAAGCTTCAGAATTATGTAAATTAGTCAGGACTTTAGAAAGAATGGGTGATCATAGCCATAACTTATGTGATTTAACAAGATCATACAAAGTCCCTAAATCACTCAATATGGAATCTTTACCTGTGTCAGTAATACCAATATGGCAGGCATCTATAAAATTATTAATTTCAAATTTGAAAAAGAAGAAGATTTCAGAAATACATAAAGCGAAATCCCAATTAATATCTGCCAAAGAAAACTTGATGCAATATGAAGAAGAATTACGAAGTAGTAAGATTAGTTTAGAAAGTGCGTTATTCTTGGATAGGATGTCTGAATCACTTAGAAGAATATGTGCATATTCGATAAATATGGCTGAAATTTTGATGAATATACAGACTCATAGAGATTCTAGAGAAGTTTATTCCTCATCAATGGTCAATTGATTTTACCTAACTCTCCAAAACATAATTTTATTATTATGAGCACACACTATAATATGTAAAGATACTCAGCATGAGATACAAATTATTGTAGAAGGTTGGGTAAAGGGGGATTAAAAATGTCAAAAGAAGGTATTTTAATTGCTGTAGAAGGAATGGATGGCTCTGGTAAAAGTACCCAAGCCAAATTACTCTACCATTGGTTACGTGCAAAAGGACTCCCTGTGTATCATACTGAATGGAATTCAAGTAAGATAGTAAAACAAGCAACTGAAATAGGGAAAAATGAAAGAAGACTATTGCCAAGAACATTCCATCTAATTCACGCTGCAGATTTTGCTGACCGTTGGGCTAAACAAATAGAACCAGTTTTAAAAATAGGTGGAATAGTAATATGTGATCGTTACAAATATACTGCTATGGCAAGAGATGGATCTAGAGGAGTCCCTCTGGAGATGATAGAAAAAACATATTCATTTGCCAGAGAGCCCGATTTAACTATATATTTTGATGTTCCAGTTGATACAAGCTATGATAGAATAGCCAAGGGCAGAGGGGCACTAAAGCATTATGAAGCCGGAATGGATATGAACTGGTCATCAGACCCCTTTGAATCATATCGTATCTTTCAGTCAAAAGTTTCAGAAATATATGCCCAATTAGTTAAAAAAGGTAGAATAATGCGCTTAGATGCCACTGGAACTGTCCCTGAAGTCCAAAAAAGAACTAGGATTATGTTTGAAAATTATATAGATTTATCTAATATATTTGTTATTGACCATGCTGATAGATTGGCTGAAAACCTTAATCAGTCGGATATAGATTGGTTAAGTTATAAAGAAGGAGTTGAATAATTGCCTTACCCTGGTAAATTGATAGTTATCGAGGGTGCTGACCAAGTAGGGCGTAGCCTTCATGCAAGATTATTATCAGCAAGGTTAGAGGCCCATGGAATTGCAACCCAAACCATAGGACTTGCCCGTTCTAAATTAATGGGAGAATTACTAAAATCTCATACTAATGATATTCATCACTTGAACTGGAGGACTAGGGCTTTATTATATGCTACAGATTTACATGATCAAATAAAAAATGATGTCCAACCATTACTAAATGCCGGATTCGTAATCATCTCAGATAGGTATGATTTAACACCAATAATAAGAGAAAAAGTTAGAGGAGGAGATCCGGAATGGATAAAAGACCTTTACTCTGAAATACCTATTCCAGATTCAGTTTTAATATTACATTGTGGTCCAAGAAGGTTATTGAATAGAATAATGTTTGGAGAAAAATTAGAAACCCTAAATCACTTTGAATCAGGAATGGATTTAGCATTATCTACATCAATAACATCTTCTTTCCTCAAATATCAAAAATTGTTGAGGCAAGAATTTGAGATAGTGGGAGAAGAATCAGGAGCAGTCTTGATTCCAACAAGAGGTACAGTTGAGAATGTTCATGATAAAATTTGGAAACAAATTCAACCCATAATTGGAAAATTAATTCAACCAATTAATAATGGTTAACCTATTAATGACACGATTAGTTCAGCCTGAGTTAAGTAAATTAAAAGTCCTATTCCAGCAAATATCATCATCCAAGATCCAGTAGATTTTATTATTAAAGATGATTTTCTTAGAGTCTGAATCATATTTTTTCTCCCTGAACTAACTAATACTGTGACAATTATCATCAGGGCAGTAACAGATATAATTAGTCCAGCAATTCCTGAAATAAAGGCAACATTGCTAATCGTAATCAACCATGCCATAAATGGAAAAACTGCAGCTGCAGTGCAATCTACAGAGGCAGCTGAATACCCAATTCCCCAAATATACATATTCTTCCGAGGTGTAAATATATCATCTTGTTCAGTATTTTGGTACTTATCAAGTATTTTCTGAGTCTTGGCCAAGATATTTGAAGTCCAGCCAAGCAACATCAATACCCCAAGTATAACTAATATCAATGCAACCATAATTGCAATATCATGTAATGCCCCTGATAAATTTACCACTCCATTAAGTCCAAAAATAATCAATCCTATGATTGAGAAAAAAGTTAATTGCCCCAATGCTGCAAATCCCCCTACTTCGAAAGAATTCGGTATTCTTCCAGAGATTTTCCCATTCTCTCTTAATTCATCTTCCCGCATTCCTAAATTTAGATAATAAGTAATAAAAGATGGTAAAACTGGAAAAGCACAAGGGCTAAAGTATACTAACACTCCAACGAATAATCCAATAAAAAATACACCCAATATGGAATTATCAGTTTTTGTAAGGCCAAAACGTAATCCTTCTGCCTCTCCTATGTTGGCCATCTCAACTGCAGAATCAAACGATTCCCATTGATCCAGTGGGAAGCCAGTATTTTCTCTCGAAACTGCAAAACCTTCATGATCTATGACCAGAATGTAAGGGGGAAGCCTGACATTATAGTACTCTAGGATATCTCCTCCACCTTCTTCTAATATTATGACATCATTACCTCCATTGGCCACTGGCCATCTCATATATTTGTTTGAATTTTCGTCACCAAATGTACTATTAATATTGTCATAAGTCTCTATTGCATACCAAGAAGCGATTGAAAGCACTACTATCGGATACTCTCCTTGTAAATTATTCCAATCATCAAAATTTTTATCAATATGTGCTTGAACTAAGTGACAATTGCTACAATCTATCGCCATGAAATCTAATATGACAACACTTCCACGTAATTCTGATAGTTTTACCATCCCATCTCCATCATCGTCAATTAAACTATCAATACCAGTTCTATTCATTGTTGGAACTATGAAATCTGGTGTTACTTTGACATCATCAGAAATTCCATACATGGACGTCGAAATTCCAAACAATGAAAGTGAGGAATATCCAATTATGCTAAATAATACTATTGCTATGCCAAACGATTTCCACGTATCTTTCTCCTTCAAGATACTGAAGTCAAGAGTGTTTACCACGATAGTCCGTCCGAGTCCCTACTTTTGATTACTATGAAGGATACTATTCCCACCCTGCTTCATTTGCCAATGTTTCAACCCCTCTTTTTGATATAATCTCCAGTGCTGGTTGATATATTTTCCAAGATATGATCCCAATAATCGCACCACTAAATAAATCAAACATGTAATGCTGCTTGGTTGTTAGGATACTTATGCATAATAAAACCCATTCAATCCATAGCACCATTATGAAGAAATTAGAGAATTTACTTTGAGAGTAATTATTTTGTATCCAATATGTCATCAAACGAGCTAAGAAATATGAATGTACAATGTGCAAGCTCGGCCAAGCATTCCAGGGCTTATCAGATGTATGTATAAATTCAAAAAGTATGATTTCTAAACCATTCATTGAATCCCAATTTATTGAATCACGCATATCTATTTCAGCAGGAAAAATAAGAAAAAATATTACGCAAAACAAATTAACTAATATCAATATCTGCATTGCAATTATTAATTCCATCCTTCCTTTGTCATTTTTTGGAGTAAGGATCAATGTTGTAGGGTAGAATAGATATAATGCGGTATAGGGAATAATCATCCAATTAATTACTGGTATTGACCTATCATATGAGCTTTCAGGAAAAATCTTGAAAGTATCATCTAGATACATATCTGCAATATTATTGGATCCAAAATATGGAATTGCAATGAAAATGGCTCCCAAAATAAAAATTTCAAAAATAAACCAATTCCCATTGAAAATATTACGTCTACTCCAAGTAGACGCCCAAAATTTTCTCCAAGGGGCAATTAATGTAGAAAACAAGCCCGTATCATTCATGGGTTTGCCTAACAGATTCTGTATTTGAGATTATCACTCATCACTCAATATTTGGGCATTAATATACACTATCCTATCTGATAATTGATTTGCAGTTTTAGGGTCATGAGTTACATATATGGCTGAAATATTTAATTTTTTTAATAACGATCTGACTTCAATAGCCAAATCTTCTTTTATATTGGCGTCTAGGCTAGATAATGGTTCATCTAATAAAATCATTTTAGGTTTAGCAATCAACGACCTCGCTAGTGCAACTCGCTGGGCCTCTCCTCCCGATAAAGTGTGAATCTTTCTCTTGCCATAATCAGATAGTCCAACTAAATCTAATATCTCATCAATCTCTTTAATATCGGATTTTTTATCTAATCCAAATTTTAAATTTCCTCTAACATCGAGATGGGGGAATAATGCTAATTTTTGAAAAACCATTCCAATTTCTCTTTTTTCAGGAGGAATATTTTCTAAATTTTTGCCATTGAAATATACATATCCAGAATCTAAAGTTTCCAAACCACATATTATTTTTAGAAGAGTAGATTTACCCGAGCCTGAAGGCCCAAGTAAAGCTACTATTTCTCCTTGCCTGACTTCTAGATTGAAATTAGAAAGGATTGTTTTTGAATATGATTTATTTATTTGTTTACATATTAACATCAAAATTCCCCTCCTCTACCAACTGGTCTAAATCGCTCCACGCCAATAAATAATATTAATGTCATTAAAAGAAGTACCGTGCCTGCTGCATTCGCTACTGATCTAAGTAATGGATCATATCCGGGACGGCTCAATATATTGCCAATCATAACTGGGATTGTTGTATATTCTGTAAACCTTAGGACAACCCATGATGCCCCAAACTCTCCTAAAGAAATAGCAAATACTAAACTAGATGCAACTATTATTGAGGGGGCTAAAATAGGAATTTTAATTGTCATAAGCCTTTTCAAATATCCTGCACCAAGTAATGCAGCCGATTGTTCAAACTCTGGATTAAGATTTCTCATTGCCGGCAATAATACCCTTACTACGAATGGAGTTGCCAACATTAAATGCCCATAAATTGGAATCCACCAAACTCGGGCTAATTCTGGCTCAGTTCGAATTATTCCCACTAACACTCCAAGGCCAACCATAACTGCAGATAAAGCAAGAGGGAACATAACTAAAATATCCAATATTGTACTAAATTTAGAATCTTCTTTTTCTAATTCATTGATACTATCCGAAAGTACAAATCCTATTGGTAAGGAAATTAAAACTGTTAAAAATGCATATGATAAAGAAGAATATAATGATTGATATACATTCGTGGGAGAATGAGTCCCTCCAAAAGCTGCAACCCAACCTTGAGTTGACCAAATCATGACTCCATTTTCTCTAACTAGGAAAGAAGATGAAATTAATGCAAACAATGGAGAAATAATAAATATTAACATCATTAAAATATATAATCCACGAATACTAAAAAAAGACACTTCTTTACGACTGTCCTTTAGACTAGAAAGATGATGCCCTTGAGATCTAGATTGTAATTTTGAAGATATCGCCAAAGCCAAAATAATAGTTAGTAATTGGATACTTGAGGAAGCAAGTACGATCTCAGACGGTGCCCTACCCAAGGCAGGTATCTCCACTCCAGCCCATTCTGCTTGATTAGACATAACTACTTCCAAATTTCTTTTGGCAGGAACAAGAAATTTAACCAAAGCAAATGATGTAAATGAAAAAACAAATACCAAAGATGCCGATGCGATTATATTCGGCAAAAGGAGAGGCCCCCAAAGTCTTCCAAATCTCTTCAATTTAGTATTGCCTGAAGGCAATAGTCGTGCTGCATCCTCATAAGATTCTTCGATGGTCGAAAGTATTGGCTCACAAAATCTTACTACTAGTGCCAAATTGAACCAAGCATGAGCCAATAATAGTGAATATATTCTTAAATCTTGAGAATTATTATCTCCAAATATAACTTCAAACCAATCTAAAAGTGATAAGAATCCCATTGCAACTAAAATCGAAGGCATCACAAAAGGTACGGTAAATATACTTCGCAGTATGATATGATACCTCCATTTATATCTCCCTAAATTCCAGGCTAATGGAATTCCAATAATCATGGTTAATATTGTCGAAGAGATAGCAACAAAAAACGTAAATGAAATAGAACCCTGGGTCTGAAACCTACTATCAAAATTTCTTAGAGTTTCTAGTATTGTTTGTTCGGCTACAATTTCAAGTTGTTGCCATGATATGAGGGGCGGTACTAATACAAGCATTGACCAAATTACTACTATTAGTATTTTTATTTTCATACAATCGTCTCAAACTACTGCAGCATCCCATTCATCTAGCCAATTAGCAATTCCCTCATTTATGGACGAAATATTCATTTCACAATCTACGGGAACTATGGAATGCCAATTATAACCAAAATCTTCAATTATCCCTCCTCCTTCAATGGCAGGATACATCCAATTGATCGTAGACATTTGAGAATTTATTTCATTAGATACCAGCCAATCAACAAAAATGTTCGCTGATAAATGTTCATCAGTTCCTTTCAGTAAAGATACATACTCAATTTGAGAAAATGAAGCGCCATCTATGTTTAGTGCTACTGATGTAGTCCAATTTTCTCCATAATATGCCTCAACCCCTGGTGAATGGCAATATGAGACTACAGCATGTGCATCTCCTATGAAACCGTCCCCCCATTGTCCATAGCCTCCTGAATAATGCGTTTCATATGCCATGGTCCAGCTGTCTGCAATTATTACATTATTATCTTTCATATCGCTCCACCAATTTGTATAATCAGATTGCTCATCTATGTCATTATTAAAATAATCAACAGTTGATATAAAAAAGGCACGCCCAGGGCTACTTGTACGAGGATTCTCTACGGCTATTTTACCATCCCAACTAGTGTCTGTGAAATTCCATAAAGATGTCGGGATGCTGATATTTTCTCCATCTACATAATTAGAATCATAGTTTATACATACACTGCCTACATCAAAAGGAATGGCTAGGTTTCCATCATATGAGGAAAGGGCACGATTAGAAAATATAGTCCTATCGGTATCCAATGGTTCGAATAATTCTGCTGCCAATGCTGTGCCAAGATAGGAGTTATCTATGCCCAATGACAAATCAAATAACCCGGTTCCTTTAGTTTGTATTACTGTTGATAATACTCCTCCTGCATCACCTGCCCTAGTTATTTCAACATTTATTCCAGTTTCATTTGTAAATTGTTCCAATAAATTTTGGCTAATTCCAAATGCATCATATGATACAATATTCAAATTTTTACCTTCCTCTCCATCACTCAAACATCCAGCAAACATCGAAAAAGTAAACATCAAGCATATCAATATAGATTTTTTTATTTTTTTATTTTTCATTTTTTTAATCCTCCTCTCACAAAGTCAAATTTAATTTTATATAATTCAACAAATCAATATTAACTCATTTACCATTCTAGGTATACTTTCAATGTTATTCGTAGCTAAGTAAAGGCTAGGTTCCCAGCCAAAATCTCCTCTATCAACAAGTATTCTACTATTTTTTTGTGGAATACCACGGGGAGCATCACAAATATCAACTTTTAATATGTTAGATAAATTATTGATAATATCCTCATTTGGAAGTTTTAAATTAATAATTGCTATTGCATCAGATCCGGTTTCTCGTAGAGAGAGTAAAACATTGGCAAGGTGCATACTCGCCCCAATTTGTGGGGGCATCTGTGCCAATAATTTCCCTTTTTCTAGCCTCAATCGTCCTGGGAATGCAATAACTTCTGAATTATGTATAACTTCTTTTGAGCATGATGCGATATTTATTCCAACGGCGGGTATAAGGCATTTTGGTAGTTCTGAGAATTTATTTATTAATCTAGACATTGAATTAATTAATAGATTATTTGTGGCATTTTTTCCTTTTTTAATCATTGAAAGATTACATTTAGATATTTCTTCCCCAATAGTTATTCCCATTGCAATTTTATCAGGAATTCCGTTTTTCAATAATTCTGATGTTATTGTTGCTGCTAGAAGATCTATTTCTAGATTATCTTCCTGAGATGCCAACTCGATAACTGGGCGTTCATTCCATCTACTGATGGTACTCTGTGTAGTGCCTAAGACTTGTGCCACTTGAGTTTGTTGCCACGAATTTTCTAACAATAAATTGGCAATTTTGGAATGTAAGCGCATTTGCCATAGTTGTGCATTAGCGCCAAGCATAATGAGGTCTAAGGTGACTATTATATCAATATGCATATTAATATGCAACACGCATTACTCGTCTAAAAATGGATACGTCCAATCCTGGGGTATTTCTATCGTTCTTTTTATTGAGCGCGGGCTTATCCATCTTAACAGATTCAATGGCCCTCCTGCTTTATCATTAGTTCCACTAGCTCTAGCGCCTCCAAATGGCTGCTGTGCAACCACTGCTCCCGTTGGTTTATCATTAATATAGAAATTGCCAGCTGTAAATCTGAGGTGATTGAAAGCCTTCTGAATATCATCTTCTTTGTTTGCAAAAATTGAACCAGTAAGCGCATAAGGCGACGATTCATCACAAATTTGTAATACTTCATCAAATTCATAATCTTCATAGACATATACGGTCAATACAGGCCCAAATATCTCTTCAACCATAGTTTCTGCTTTTGCTTCGGTGGTAACTATTACTGTTGGTTCTATAAACCAACCAACCGCATCAGAATATTCTCCGCCCACTATTATTTCGCTATTTTGAGATAGTTTTGCCCTATCTATATATCCTGTTATTTTATTATATGATCGCCCGTCTATCACTGCTGTCATAAAATTGGTAAAATCTAATGCATCTCCCATCTTAATTTTTTTTATTTCTTCGCACAAATCTTCGGAAATCGCATCCCAAACCGAACGTGGAATATATGCCCGACTTGCTGCAGAACATTTTTGTCCTTGATATTCAAAAGAGCCGCGAAGTAAAGCAACCAATAGCCCTTGATGGTCACAATCTCTGTGAGCGACTATGAAGTCTTTACCGCCTGTCTCTCCTACTATTCTCGGATAAGATTTTAGTTTTGGTAATGCCAATCCAATCTCTTGCCACAATCCTTGAAATGTTGCAGTAGATCCTGTAAAATGTAATCCTGCAAAATCAGGATTTGATAATGCTGCTTCTGTAATTTCAGCCCCGGAGCCGGGAAGAAAATTTATTACCCCTGGGGGCAATCCAGCTTCCATCATTAATTGCATTAAGATGTAGTTTGAATAATATGAATTACGACTAGGCTTCCAAACTGAAGTACAACCAACAATGGCTGGAGCACTTGGAAGATTGGCCGCAATACTAGTGAAGTTAAATGGAGTTATGGAAAGTATAAATCCCTCTAATGGCCTAATTTCAGTAGAATTTTCTACTCCCGGAGGGGATACAAGTGGTTGCAAGTAGTCATGAAAACCTCTAGCATAATGACAATTAAATCTCCAAAAATCTATTAGTTCACAAGCAGCATCAACTTCTGCTTGAAAAACTGTTTTAGACTGATTAAGCATCGTCGCCGCGTTAACTTTCATTCTCCAGTCTCCTGCTAACATATCGGCACATTTCTCAAAAATAGCGCATCGCCCCTCTAATCCTAATTCAATCCATTCTTTCTGAGAATTAACAGCAGCAATACATGCTGCTTCCATTTCTTTATTTGTTGCTAAGTGAACTTTAGCAATTACATGCCCATGATTATGGGGTATTACTTGATTAGCAGTAATTCCTGTGAAAATTTCTTCCCCATTTATTATACAAGGTATCTCTATGACTTCATTCATTTGCCTTTGTAATTCATTTTTAATTAAATCTCGTTCTTCTGAACCCGGTGCATATCCTAGGATCGGTTCATTGATGGGCTGATGGTTCATATGATTTGCGAAGGGAGCACTGTCTATATTCTTACGCACCATTGTTAGTTTTATGACCAAGCATCAGGCTCGTCTTTTTTATGTTTCTTGCCAACTCTATAATGAGTCCTACACAATGATACTCTTCTTGATTCATTTGATATTCCAGAATCTCCCCACACATCTACTGCCCAATCATAAGCTTTTTTTCTTCCGCCTATTTTTTTATCTGCCCAATTAGTGCAACCTGCTACGTCGCATTTTATTTCTCCGACATATTCTTCTTTCATTTTTTGATCTGTTCCTGCTGCAGAAGCAGCAACATCTCTCTTCTTACGGGCATTGGATTTGAATCCCATGTCACTCCGCCCATGTTAATTGTTTAGAACATTGCCTCAGTATTTGGTAAATCAAAAGGTCCACCGCATGAAGCTAAAGATGCGTCTCTATCTGGGCCAACTCCGATACTTACAATTGGTACACCAGACAATTCTTCTATTCTTTTTACATAGTTGCGCATTTCTGAGCCCAACGCATCAAAACCTATTTTTTCATCTCTGGATTTATTTGCCATCTCTATCCATTCTTCTTCAGACATTGCATCAAAACCTGGATGTGTTTCATAAATGGGCTTACACTTGGCCAATTCTTTACTTGTCGTAGGCATCATTTGCAATAACTTTCCTTCCATTTCATAACCAATACATATCTTAATTTCATCCAATCCTCCTAATACATCTAATTTAGTAAGAACAAGTCCAGTATACCCATTCAATCTGTTGCTTTCCTTTAATGCAACTAGGTCTAACCACCCAGTCCTTCTTGGTCTACCAGTAGTGGTGCCAAATTCATGTCCAACCTCAGCCATATGTTTACCGGGTCCATTTTCTAGAGTCAATTCAGATGGAAAAGGGCCATTGCCGACTCTTGTGGTGTACACCTTAGTGATGCCAAAGCATTCTTCTACATGCCCTGGATGTACTCCTGCTCCATGAGTGGCGTTTGCCCTACATGTTACTGAGGATGTTACGAATGGATAGGTTCCCTGGTCAATATCTAACATTGCTCCTTGTGCACCTTCTAATAGGACATTTTCCCCATTTCTTAGGGCGAAGTCTACCATTAAACCAGTAGGCTTAATTGAATTCCCATACCTGGATAATATCCATTTCAAATCATTTTGTAAAGCATCCAAATCAATTCTCGTATCTATATTCACAGATTCTAATTGCCTGTTCATTCTTTCAACAATTTTTCGTAATTCTTCAGTATCCTCTACGATGTTTATTATATCTGCAAACCTTATGCCTACTCTTTCGATACGATCTCTGTATGCCGGGCCTATCCCTCTTCCTGTAGTTCCAACGATCTTATCTACACTATCATATAATCTATGGAAAGGGAGGATTACTGACGCTCTTTCGCTGATGAATAATCGTTTCCCTTCTGGCCTCTCTTTTGAAATTGCATACCATCTTTCCAACTCTTCCTCTAGTACCCATGGATCGATTACCATGCCATCTCCAAGTATCATTGTACAATGCAGGGAAGACACCCCAGAGGGGATCTGATGTAATTTTAATGTTGTATCTCCAAATACAACTGTATGACCAGCATTATTGCCACCTTGGAAACGTACTGCCCACGAAGAACTAATTGCAAGTTGATCTATTGCCTTTCCTTTTCCTTCATCTCCCCATTGGGCTCCAAGTACTACAGTGGCAGGCACGATTTTCCCGTCAAGGCTGACGGTGTTTGAATACTTTGTATGACAATGCGTTTTGAAGGTCAAGATTGACGTTATCATTTGCCTTTCGAAGCATATCTGACTTCAAAACTTTTCATAAAATTCACTAATACGACTACACTTTGCTTTGGCAGATAATTGTACATACTTGCCCTAATTCCGCCAACGCTTCTATGCCCTTTTAATCCACCAAGTCCCAATTCAGAAGCCTCTTTTAAGAATATTTCTTCTAACTCTTGATTTTTTATTTTCCATGTGACATTCATTCTCGATCTAGATGATTTAGAAGCATGAGGCTCCCAAAAATCTGTTCTATCCAACTCTTCATAAAGAATATTTGATTTTTCTATATTTCTTTTAATCGCGCCCTCCATTCCTCCATTCCTTTCTAACCATGCAAAAACACGACTTAACACATATATTCCAAATGTATTTGGTGTGTTATACATAGATTCCTTTGATGAATGAATTTGATAATTCAACATTGTAGGGACGTTGTCCGTAACTCTAGACATTGCCCATGGAGAGAGTATTACTAAAGTAACGCCACTTGGTCCTAAATTTTTCTGAGCACCTGCATAGACAACTTCATGTTTAGATATGTCCATATGTACTCCAGTGATATCTGAACTAGCATCGACTATTCTGGGCTTACCTTTACTGTCTGGTATTTTATGGTATTGAGTGCCATAAAGTGTATTATTTGACGTATAATGAACATAAACTGCGTCTTCTCTAATTGTATAATCTCCATCTTCAGGAATTGTCCTAAATCCATTGTGTTCATCATCCCAAATACATTGTGCATCTCCAATTCTCTTTGCCTCTTTAAGGGCCTTTTTAGACCAACCTCCAGTGACTAAATAATCAGCCTTTTCTCCTTCCTTTAAAATGTTTAAAGCAGACATGTAGAATTGTAATGAAGCACCACCTTGGAGGAACAAAACCGTGTATTCATCAGGGACATTCAAAACTTTCCTTACACTATTAGTTGCATCCTTCATTATTTCTTGAAAAACATCGCTTCTATGTGAGATTTCTAATAAACCAAATCCACTTGATGATATATTTGGGAGAGAATTAGCAACTTCTTCGACTACCTCTATAGGTAATACTGCTGGGCCTGCACCAAAATTATGAATTCTATTGTTATTCTCCATGAGCCCGTGCAGATGCAACGGGTCTTTGACTACATCGGATAAATGCCCCTATAGGGGTGAGGTTCATTTCATATTGCTATGACCGAGACTCGTGATTCGTATCGGGTTAGTTATGCTCCAAGGGTCACGACATGCTCATATTACTGCCTTGGAACAGGCTGCAAATGAATCCAATATCGACATAGAAGTCGTAGAATTACGTTCTTCATCTGATTTAATTTCTTCAGAAATTGATGGCATAATAATTCCTGGAGGGGAATCAACTACTATGAGATTAATTGGTAATTCTAATTTTTCAGGACTATTGCCCTCACTCATGACTTTGATAAGAGATAATCCTCATATTCCTGTCATGGGGACTTGTGCTGGCGCTATATTATTGACCGATCCGCAAGATGAATACACTTCTCTTATAGATGCTTCAATAGATAGAAATGCATATGGGACGCAAACCAATTCATTCCAGGCCGATGTACAAACATCTCTCCTAAAAATGAACTTTCCTGGTGTATTTATCCGGGCGCCTAAATTTCGTTCAGTAAATAATCCTAACTCTATTATAGCCACATGTAATGGAGAAGTGGTGGGGGTCCGAAAAAATAATCTAATAGCACTTACATTCCATCCAGAACTTTCAAAAAATCGTGGATTTCATAGCTGGCTCATAGGCCAAGCAGTAATTTATTCGGAGGGATCAAAATAATTCATCAACTAAGACTTCCACAAGTTCCAGAGTTACATGAGGCACCTGATAAGTCAGATACCGAAGGGTGCATACAATGTCAATTAGGAAGTAAATTAGTTTTATTTATCACAGGACATTGCCATTGGCAATGCGATTATTGCCCTCTTTCTGAAAATAGGAGAGAGATAGATTGGATGTATGCCAATGAAAGAAAATGTGAAAATTTCGATCAAGTAATAGAAGAAGCCCGTGCTATGAGGGCCACAGGTGCCGGAATAACTGGGGGCGACCCATTGATGGCGAGAGAAAGAACTCTCGAAGGAATAAAACGTTTAAAAGACGAATTTGGACCTTCTTTTCATCTTCATATGTATACAAGTATACCTTTTAAGCCAGAATGGGCGAAAGATTTTGCAGAAGCTGGACTTGATGAAATAAGATTTCATTTTCTTAAATTGGACTCTTCTAAATACAAAGATACAATCACTGCATGTCATGAATCAGGAATGCTCACTGGCGTTGAATTACCTTGTGAACCAGATAAAGAATTAGAATTACTAAATTTATTGGATGAATTAAGGGAATTTGATATCTCCTTTATGAATGTTAACGAACTAGAAATAACAGTTGGGAATCATGGTAATATGGAGCTTAGAGGCTTCAATTTATCTTCTGGAATAACGGCTGGTGCCAAAGGATCTGCAGAATTGGCAATGTCTATGAGAGATAGGATAAATGCTGCTGAATTAGGTTTACCGGACCCTCTTGATAAAGTAATCAGAAAACCATTTGGATATAGTTTGAAATTCTGTACTGCAGTATACAAAGATGCGGGTCAACTACGCCGCCGTTTCCTTCGTAGAGGTGAAGCGACAATCGCCCCTCATGAAACTCTGACTGAGGACGGGACACTAATGTTTGGTGCAATATCTTCTAGCGACGAAGATCAAGAAGTTTGGATTTCAGAGATAATGGAGGAAACCAATTTACCCAGGAGATTCTTATATTGGGATAAAGATAACCAAAGAATTGAGTTGCCTTTGGTTGTTGCTGAATCTATAGCACCAGATGTCGAAGCACCAGTTTCATTAGTTGAAGTATTACCTACATTTGAAAGGATTGAAATGTCTCTTATTTGGCTAAATGAATATCCTAAATAAGAGTTCTTTTGGACACATTGATAGAGTTTAACATACGCAGGGATTATAGTGCCAGTTAGAAGACCCGACTTAGAAAACACGAAAGTTAGTCCATTTCGCCGTTTATCTGCATCACAAGTTATCGCGTGGAGAAATTGCCCTAGATTATGGTATTATGGTTGGAGGGAACGCCTCAAATCTCCGCTACCTCCTCAAATAATTAGAGGAAATGCTGTTGAGGAATGTATATGCCGAGTTTTACGGGATTCTCCAATATATTTACTTCCAGATTCTGATCAAGACATGTCTTCTCCAATACTTGAAGATGGCTCTCCTGCTTTAGATGTGCAAGAAGGTTGGATAGGTCCAGAATTAAAACCTCTTCCTAAGATAAAATGGCCAAAAAACCGAATAGAATTGGAAAATTGGGCTATAAAGAGGGCTATGTACCATTTTGATGATTGTTGGGAAAAGGCAACTACTGATTGGGAGTCTAACCCAAATAGGAAAGGAAATTCATCAGATATCGAAACTCAAGAAGGAATGGAAATGACCGTAGCTGGATTAAAATTACATTTGGACGAATTACAGAGATGCATCGATGAAGATGGAGGTGAAAATTTTAAAAATTGGAGAAATGGGCAATATCGTGATATATGGCCATCCCCAGATGGTTTTCCCCGAATTCGGAACACAAATAACCCTGCAATATCCGAAGGAGATATTACATGGGTCGAAGCGTGGGAATACGCAAGGCCGTGGTTTGTAGATCCTGATTCTGATTCATTTTCTCAAACAACTTCTCACCCCGGGGAATGGTTCCAAGGAGAGTATGACTTAGTTTACAGATGGTCAGGAAAAACAAATATCGTTGATTTAAAAGCATCAATAGGCAAAGGAGATCGGTCAGCAGGATATCTTGAACAACTTCGCCTATATGCTTGGTTATGGTGGGAAACTCATAATCGATCAGATGAAGTTTCAAAATTAGAAATATGGTACCTTGGGGCTGGAACAGCTAAAAAGGTCCCTGTGCCAAGTACGGAGGAAATGTCTAAACTAAGCATTGAATTAGAAGAATTGTATCAATTAATCCATGCAAGAAACCCTAGTATTTCTGATTGCCCACCAACTCCAACACCTTTGAATATATTTAACGAAGGAGGAAATCCTGCTAATCCTCCTATTGATAAAACTCCATTTTCACGCTGCAAGAAATGCGAAGTACGTGCTATTTGTGAAGGTAGCGATTATGAGATTGACTTACCTATGGAAAGCAGAATAGAGCGTTTTGGCCATGCATGGCCTGTAACTCCATTAGATAAGTTAAAAACTAGATTTACTATAATGGGCGAAGTACTGCATTTGAAAGGGCCCGAATTGGGGAAAAATAATACGATAGATCTTTCTTTCACGTTACAAAATGGTTATGATCGTGCTACTGTAAAGCCTCATAGAAATGGAGGTCCAACAAAAATATCACGTTCAATAACTGAAGGCTCTTGGATAAGAATAGATGATGCATTAGCCTCATTATGGAAAGGACAACTAGTGATCGACCTAGATAATCTTTCTAAGGTTAGCACTGTCGAAAAATCTGAAGATTTCCCTATAGTTGAGGTTGAAACAAGGGTAAGTATAGTTGGGCGCGTTTGGTCGATTAATGCATTCCCTGATGGCAAAGGAGTTAGGAGGTGGGCTGTAACTATTGTAGACCAATCTGGCTCAGGGGGGGCGGTAGCATTCAAGCAATTCATACCCAACTCTGCCGCAGCCATTGAAAGAGGGGATGAAATAGCAATTCTAAATGGCGAATCGGGGGAGTTTGCAGGTAGGCCACAGATAAGAATAGGTCCTGGAACTAGAGTGGTTATCCTAAATAACTCCGAAGATCTAATGTCTTTTTGATTTTCTGGCGCCGAGAGAGGGATTTGAACCCCCGAGTCCAATGGACAGCGGATTTCGAATCCACCGCAATACCGGGCTATGCGATCTCGGCCGAATCTGACCCAACCTTGGATTAGAAATAAGTCTGACTAGTACTTCCGAGGCACATGAAGGTCGAAGTAGAAAGTGAAGGCAATGTATTATTTGTAGAATTTGACAGTTCTATAACTGTCAATGAAGTTTTATCCAAATTAAAAATCCAAGCATCTACGGTACTAGCAGTTTATGAGGGCACAATAGTCCCTCACACTTCCTTAATCAAATCTGATTTACGGCTAGAATTGGTTGTAGTTTCTTCAGGTGGCTAATTTTTAAATTAATAACTCGCCTTTTACAAATTTGATGTACCGTTGTTCTTCATTTTCTTCAAATGGATGAATTCCAATGTTAGTCTGATATGCTATCCCTATCCATGAACCATCTTCTGAAATGACAGTCTCAAAGAAATCATGTAACGCATGTGTGTCTCCTTCTAACTCTTCATAAGCTGTAACTATGTGCAATGGTTCAGGATCAACAATTCTAAAATCCCATAAATCTCCTTCTTTTGGATCTTTAATCGCTGCAGCGTAAAGATGCCATTTCCTACCTTCGACATAATCTCCTTCTAAATCTCCCTCATCAAAATCAAGGCCATAAAATGCTATTGCTACAACATTATTATCACTAATACTTAGGAATGGGTACATTTGAATGCCATTAATGTGGCTAATATCCCATGTGCTCCAATTATCTCCATAGTCGTAAGAGATGGCTAGTCGCATTTCCCAAGCCCCTGTCCCTCCATTGGGGCAATCTGCCCAAACAACTGCTACGGTCCCTATTTCATTTGTATTTACTACTGGATAACCTTCGGGGCAATTACCCTTCCTTTCTCCTATTTCTTGTGGTTCACTCCAACTCCCATCGGTCAATCCGGTACCTCTTCCAAATTCACCACTAGTTCTAATAACTATACTGCCAGTTGCCGTATCTGCATCTTCCTGGGCAATATATACGTAAGAACCATGCTTTTGACTGGCAATCGTGCTCCACCCTCCGGGCACGGCGTAGCATTGTGAGAATGTCAAACCTCCATCTTCAGAGTGATAGTACCAATATCTACCAACATCACCTGTGCATTCCGGTGGGCTCGCACCTGAATTTCCTAAATAATGAATTATGCCATCCCCTTGAGCTGCAACCCAAGGCCTATCATCCGCGGCCATGGTATTCATTCTTTGACAAGTTAGTGTTTCGTACTCGGTGCCATTTGATGATAGTATATGCCACCAGTTATCTTCCAGCGTCGTATCTAAATAGTAGACATTATCTTCTGCATCTACGGAAATATCACCTTCGTCACCTAAGCATTCAGATCCTCCTGCAATGTAATTAGCAGTAAATGAATTCCCCGGAGTTGGTTCGAATCCATCTCCGTGTTGCCAAGTTGTTCCATTATCAAATGATGCCCAAAGCCAAGATGCCCAATAGTCCCATGAAGTTTTCTGGCCGCTTTGACATGCATACCAAGGCCCTGGCTCACCTCCTAAAACAGGGAAAAATGGATTACTTTCACCTCCCCATCGTAGGTCTTTGTGCGCAGTTACGAACAAATTTCCATTACTTGTCATTGAAATACTTGGTTCATAGCCAATCCCATATTCTGGTAAATCTTGACCATTGGAATCATCTACGCATTCTTCATGCCTTGGCAGAAATTGAGTTTCTTCCCAAATTATATCAATATTTTCTGAGTTATTATTGTTCTCTAAATCTTCTTCTAAATCATCACTTAAGAAATATGAAAACAATCCTCCGGTACTGGATATAAGCAAACCTATTATTCCAATAATTAATAATAATCTAAATTTAGTGTCAAGTCTAAACCTATTTTTTACTATTTTATAAAATTTGAAAGGATCTACGAGGTCAAAGTTCATCTTACTCTGGACTCCAATTTATTAACGAGCATTAGCATTATACTAATGAAAATTGTGATTAAAATAGATTCATATAAATCTAGAATATCTATTGCTTAGCACGTTTTCTAGATGCTTTTCGTCGGCGGAGTTTCTTCTTTCTCCATTTCCAACGCTGCTGCCCTCGCTTCTTCCATGCACGAGAGCCACGCTTCATTCGGGCCGCCGACTTACTGCCTCTATATGAGTAGTTCGTGTGATGCTATTTTTTTTTGGTGGGCAATACAGGATTCGAACCCGTGTCGCCGGCTTAGAAGGCCGGCATGATATCCAGACTACACTAATCGCCCTTGACCTTCCGCGTAGGCATCTCTTTCATGAACCTAACACATGATAATCTAATATATTTTTTTAGTTTTGAAACTCCTTGCACACTTGGGGCATCTTTTTGGGACACTTATTCTCCTTCTATCCCAGGTGTGCCCGCATTCTCCGCAAATCCACTGTCTTTCAGGTAATCTATCAAGGACTTGTTGCCGTAATTCTCTAAGTACAGCAGAATCTTTCAACTTTGGAGCGGGGGCAATTTGATTGACTAATTCTGCATGTGTACCGCTGTGATCTGTTAAGCCAGCAGCATGCAACAACTCATGTGCCAACGTATGCCTAAACAATAAATCGTCACGGAGGAGAATTGGATTCAGGGCTATCGTAATTGGCCCCGGTGGCATACTAAGTCGTTTCCTTCTAAAAATTTCATTATGGTCATATTCAAATCTTGTATACCCTAACCTGGTTTCTTCTTTGTCGGTCCACTTAAGTCTAACTTGAGATTTAATATGTTTGATAAATGGGGCTTTAATGCCTTTTAATGAGATTTCTAGGGAATTAATTATTCCTTCAGGAATTTCTGGCTGTTTGGATAAATCGGTCAAGTGGCCATACTCCTCTATGCCTTCCGTACTCCATTCTCCTTAAATGGGCACCGTTATACGCAGGTCCATGGGCGTGTGGCGCAGCTTGGAAGCGCGCTTCCTTGGCATGGAAGAGGCCCCGAGTTCAAATCTCGGCACGTCCACCATTTTAGAAAAATAAATTGTATTAGCAATCATAATAACTTATACACAATTTAAAAATAAATTTATAGCATTCTCTTATCACAACTAAGTAAAAATACAAAAAAAACAACGAATTCAGGGTTTATTCTATATAGTCTAAATACTCCCCAACAACTGATGAAGTCAAGATTATCTGCAATACTTCTATGCTCGCTAATGATTGCCTCCGCCCTAGCAGGGTGTACTGGTGGTGAAGAAGATGTGGAAGTTGTGAATGGTTGTATGGATACAACCGCAACTAATTTCATGTCTGATGCTACTAATGATGACGGTACATGTACCTATGATACCGACGGAGATGGGACTATCGATTCCAATGAAGTTGACACCGATGGAGATGGAATCGATGATAATGATGAAATAGAAGGATGCCAAGATATGGCAGCGACAAATTATGATGCTACTGCTACAGATTCTGGTTCTTGTGATTTCGATCAATCATACTACATGGGAATGTTTGCATCTGGAGATATGGCCTATGCTGACGCATGGTCTTCACTGCAGAGTGTCCGTGCTTGTGCAGAAACAGGTTCTAATAACCCCTGTGAAATCGTGCAGATGACCATTGGAGATGCTTCAACCTTTGATCCGCATGATGCATATGATTCAGCATCTGGTGATGTAATTGAAAACGTATTCGATACACTTTATAGGTACGAGGGAGATGGAAATGGTAATGCCATCATCGTTCCACGTCTAGCCACTTCTCATACTATCAGTGATGATCAATTAACTTACACTTTCACTCTTCGTGATGATGTATACTTTAGCAATGGCGATCACATGACTGCAGAAGATGTTGTTTATTCATGGGAGAGAGTTAATGAAATGGCAAGCCCACTTTCTCACGTTTCATGGATTACTGAACAAAACTTCAATACTTCCGGCCTATCTATGATTGACGCAACTCACTTTTCAGTGACTTTAACTCAACCATATGCAGGTTTCATATCAACGATTGCATACACAGTAGGTGCTGTAGTTAATGCAGATCTTTGTGAAGCAAACCGCGTAGTAACTGTAGATGACGCATCAACTGCAGATGTTGATGAATCCTCAGACGACTTCTGTCATGAATGGATGGATGAAGCACCTTTGGGTGCTGGTACTGGTGCATACGTCGTAGAATCATGGGTCCGCGAAACTGCAATCACCCTTACTCCTAACTGGATGTATTGGGAAGACGGCGGATTTAATATTAATCGATTTACATCACAAATAGTCACTGAAGCTTCAACACGCCTTCTTGCTTTCCAAGATGGCGAAGCCGACTTTGGAAGTTTAAACATTGAAGATGAACCTCAGTTCTGCGATAACTATGATGATGCACCTAATGTTGCAGGTAAAGATGGATATGTTTGCACATACCGTGAATCATTCACGATTACATTATCAGCAATGAATCTTATGCCTAAGGCTTTAGATGCGGGCGAAGCAAACAATAATACTGATGCTAACTCTTCTTTAGTTCTAAATTGGGATTCCAATTTAGATGGGACAATGGATTCTCACGTTATGGCTAGTTCTGCAGTTAGAAAAGCAATAGCTTATTCATTCGATTATGATACTGCACGCCGTGATACATATTCAGGGCAACTTGCACCTGTTTATGGGCCAATACCTAATGGTTTCCTATATGATGAAACTCAAAGCCAAGTGTTTGATTATGATCTAGCAGTTGCTGAACAAGCTCTAGAGGATGCAGGATTCATCCGCCAATATGATTGTACTAGCCTAACAGTAGGCGGCGAGCCAACAGTTGTACCAGATGACGGAAGCAGAGATGGAACTGAATGTCGTTTACCTAACGTTTTGAGAATCATGGCCAATGAAGGAAATGATTACAGAATCGCAATGGCTGGTCAAATAGCTCAGGCATTAGGGTCAATCGGAGTTGCAACAGATGGAGATGCAAAACCGTGGGCAGAATACCTGACAATGTACTATACTAGCACTTTTGAAATCAGATTTAGCGGATGGGCACCAGATTATCTGGATCCAGATAACTACTGGACACCTTTCGCAGCAAGTCATGATGCTGGCGGAGATGCATATGGTACAAACTACCATAATGCGGCATTAGATGAAAATCTAACTGCAGCACGAGTTTCAACGGATGATGCAGAGCGCACTCAACTTTACCAGAATGCATTTGCTCTATGGGCAGAAGATCCTAACATGATTATAATTGGCCAAGGTAATGGTATAAGTGTAAAGCGTGATGATATCGTTTCTGCACCATGGGCTGCTATTGGAGCTGCTCACTGGTTTGATTACGATAAATTACCAGTAGCATAATTCTTAATTGAATTGTTCGGACATACGTAAGGCCTAGTAACAGCCACTCTTGAGTGGCTGTTACTTTGCCGTTTTTTTTATTTTTAAATTCAATGAAATGTGTTTACCAATGATACATTTGATATAATGCCATTCTCTAGTAGTAACGGAGGTACAATACTATGAAACTACAGGAGTTCATTGTTAGGAGATTAATTCTCTTAATTCCTGTTATTTGGGGTGTCTCTGTATTTACTTTTGCTATAGCGCAAGTAATTCCTGCTGACCCAGCCGCGGCATTATGTGGTGAGAAATGCGGAGTCATGGGGTCAAATGGTCTAACTGCATATGAATCAAACGTCATTCGCCTAGGTCTCGATAAACCAATAGTTGAACAGTATTGGATATATGTTACTAACCTTCTACAAGGTGATTGGGGTGAATCGGTAACATTTCACCGACCAGTCATTGAGAAGTTAAGAGATGCAGCACCAATAACTCTTGAGATGTCATTCCTTTCTCTTGCTATGGGATTTCCTATGGGAATTTCTTTGGGAATTCTAAGTGCTGTATGGCAAGATAAACTGTTTGATCAAGTGTCCCGATTCGTAGCAATAGCCTTTGTTAGCTTACCTATATTTTGGTTAGCTATGATGTTTCAGTATATATTTGGGACCCAAGTTGGAATATGCGACCCAATAACTCAAGCATTGCCCCTAATTCCTGATACTGTAGGGGGATGTTTTCCTATTTACGGTCGCCATGACCCAACTTATACATTTCCTGACACTGGCACCGGATTTCATTTAATTGATAGTTGGATAGTCGAGGAGCCAACAAAATATAATCCTCAAACAAACCAATATGAGGTTTCAATGTCACACTGGGATATGTTCGCCGATACATTCAAGCATCTTTTCTTACCTTGTTTCACACTCGCTGTTGCTAGCACTGGAGGCCTATTGAGATATATGCGTGCTAGTTTACTCGAAGTCTTGAATGAAGATTATGTCCGAACAGCTAGGGCTAAGGGGATTTCCGAAAGAAGAGTAATAATGGTCCATGCTGTACGTAACGCCCTTGTCCCGATTGTAACAATTTTAGGTTTTTCAATTGGAGGGGCCATAGGGGGGGCCGTTCTAACTGAGACAATTTTTGCATTCCCTGGGATGGGAAAAACAGCCGTAGATGCAATAGTTTACTTGGATTTTGCCATGATTATGGGTGTAACTCTCGTGACGGCTATTATTTTTCTGCTCTCTAATTTATTAGTTGATCTTTCTTATGCTATAGTCGATCCAAGGGTGAGATTAGAATGAACTCATTTCTCATAAACTTTATATTATATTTTTTAGTTCTTACATTATCAATTTTTTGTTTAGGGCTATTATATGATAGAAAAAATGGTCGCACGTGGAATGATGGTTCTGAAGATAGAAAAGAAGGGCTTAATAGATTAATTCAGAGTTGGAGCCAAAGATTACAAGATATTCGAAAAAGTTGGAAAATATTTAGACGGTCAATTTTAGCTTTAGTCGGTTTATTCTTAATAATAGCAGTTTCAACAATAAGTATTTTTGCTGATGATATAGCAGTCGAACATCCGTACAGAAATTTACAGGATACTGAAGACCTATGGTGGATTGATAATGAACCGAAGAGATTAGAACCATTTTCAGAGGGTTGTGATTGGCACGAACAAAGCATTGATTTATTTAAAATAAAAAATAAAGGATACCCGAGATATGTTACAGCAGTTTCCGACCCAGTGTTAACTAAAAATGGCTCTTTGTCTCCAAATAATCTCGAGATAATTACATTAGTATCTATAGAGGATGATTTAGGATATGAATTGAATAATTCAATATTAATTGTCCATAATGAAACAACTTTCTTTGTTACCGATGATGCGTTGAATGTTAGTGGTTCAAAGATATGGGTCATGTATGAATTTAATAATGAGGGCATGCATCATTCCTGGCTTCCAGATGGATATGATGTTTGTATAATGGGGACGACAAACTCAGGACAAGATTTATTCAGTAAAATTTTATATGGGTCAAGGATATCTCTTAAAATAGGAATAACTGTTGCATTCTTAACAGTCGCATTGGGGACAGTAATTGGAAGTATTAGTGGTTATTATGGAGGAGTAATAGATGAATTAATTATGAGATTGACTGATGTATTCTTCGCTGTTCCTGGCCTCATTCTTGCAATGGCATTTGTTGCAGCATTACAAAATACAACTAGTATGTCCTTGCCAATGTCTGCGATTTCTTTTTTATTATTATTATTCATTTGTATGTCCTTTAGGAATATTATAGATGAAATGTATTCTGGAGAAAAACCATCGACTTATCTTGATATCAGGAATGAAGAAAACTTATCACTATTTGGAAAATTTATTAAAAAACTTGGGATTTCCTTTGGGTTAAAGTCAAAAACTCATTTTTTATCAAAAATAATTAATTCTAATTATCTATATTATCAACGTGTAATTCGATTCTTGTCTAATTACTCAACATCTATCACTATAATTATATTTTTTACAATTCTTGGAACTTATTGGGGGGGGATATGGCCTCAAAATAACTCAAATAATATTGATGAAGTTGGTTTGGATACTCAATTAACAAGGGCATTAGTTCTTGTTTCTATGAGTGTATTATTTATTTTAGTTACAATCTTTGACAAAGTATATACAAACGGAATCAAGAAAGAAGTAATATTTCAAAGAATGTCTGCATCTGTTAATTTTACAAACCCCTTCCGTTTTTTGGCTTTTAGGACAATTATGATCTTTATATCGGTAATATTATTAATTTTTGTATCCAAAACTTCAGAATCAGATTTTTCTGTTATTCGTGATTTTGATAGGTTATGGAAAATACAGGCTGCTCTAATATTAACGGGGTGGCCCGGATATGCCAGATTAATTCGTGGGCAAGTTTTGTACATCCGAGAAATGACGTTCGTAGAGGCCGCCAAATCGGTAGGCGCTCCTGATGGAAGAATCATGTTCAGGCACATACTTCCTAGTGCATGGGCCCCACTGCTAGTTGCATTCACATTGGACATAGGGGGAACTATATTATCTGCTTCAGGACTTTCTTTTATTGGTTTAGGTGCAGAACCAGGGACAGCCGAATGGGGAATTCTGGTGGCTGATGGCAGAAAATTTTTCCCTAACACTGGATGGTGGCTCGTTACTTTCCCGGGTTTAGCAATATTAGTTACTACATTAGGATTTAACTTACTTGGTGACGGTTTACGAGATATAGTTGACCCCAAAAATAAGAGGTGAAATGATATGAAAAATTTCAATAAATCTCTAACTGAGGGTGATACTCCACTATTAGAAATATCCAATCTAAAAGTTCATTTTGATACTTTGGATGGGCCTATCGAAGCATTAAATGATATCAACTTAGAAGTTTACAAAGGGCAAATAATGGGCGTCGTGGGTGAATCAGGTTGCGGAAAATCTGTCACTTCTTTAACGACTATCGGTTTAGCAACTTGTGATGTTGATAATGGCAGTATTAAGTACGATGGCAGAGAAATGATTTTTAAGTCCAGAGATGATAATAATTATTTATATGATATATCAACTAAATTATTAACATTTTTTGCAGTATTTATTCTACTGCCCCTTGGGAGTATTTATTTGATGCCTTTCATGAAAGACCCTTTATTTGGGTTTAAATTACTTATGCTAAGCTTACTATTGTTGGCCATCTCAATGGTTATTAAGTTCTATACAAATACAGATGAAAGAAAACATAACAAATTTATGAGATTCATACGAGGAAATGAAATTAGTATGATATTCCAAGAACCAATGACCGCTTTAAATCCATTATACACTGTAGAAAAACAAATATTCGAGGTAATGAAGGCACATAGTAAACTTCCAGAAGCAAGTATGCCAAAAGCAAAAAAATTATTTTTCTCTCTCTTGTCTCCCTTTGTGCACCTAAATAATTTTACTATTAACAATAAGTCAGGGGCATTAACATTTTTATTGCTCGTTTCGATTTATATCTTTTTCCCCTCTGCAGAGGATCACATAATGTCCAGTTTTTATTTAATAATCCTATTAGGTTACGCGCCTCCTATTGTTAAAATTTTATTAAAAGGCAATAATTTTAATTCTTATGCGGCATGGCATTCTATTTTAATAACAACTCCCTTTTCCTTTGTTACGGCTTTAATTTTCGCCGCACTACTTTGGACGCCATTTCCAGTAGTGGCAACAGTCGTTGTCTTATTTTTATCGATATCAACGCCTTTAATGATAATTATTGATTATTTAAAACTAGATCCTTCTCATAGGGATGAAATTATTAGAATTCTTGAAGAGGTAAGAATTCCAAATCCCAATTCAGTAATTATGATGTACCCACATGAACTATCAGGAGGTATGAGGCAAAGAGTAATGATAGCAATGATGATGTCTTGTGAGCCTAAACTATTGATTGCTGATGAACCCACTACAGCTTTAGATGTTACAATTCAGGCACAAATTCTTAAGTTAATGAGAGATTTGAGGGACAAAAAAGGAACTGCAATAATGCTGATTACTCATGATTTAGGCGTAATTGCGGAGATGTGCGATGAAGTTGCAGTTATGTACGCGGGGAGAGTTGTTGAACAAGCACCAGTATCTGAAATATTTGCCAACCCAAGGCATGCTTATACTAAGGGTTTGTTAGCAAGTAGTCCTAGCATGAGTTCTGAGAGGAAATCAACACTAACTGCAATACCTGGACAAGTTTCACAGCCCTCTGACTTCGTTCAAGGCTGTCGTTTCTGTCAACGAATGGGCCGTGAAGGTCAAACTCTAGAAATCAGGCCTAAAATTAGACATATAGGTAATAAGCACTGGGTAGAAGACTGCCAAATATGCGTAAGTAATTAAAAAGGTGATTAATATGCCAAAAAAATCAGAAAAACCCTTGATTGAGATAAAAGATCTTACTAAATGGTTCCCGGTAAAGGAAGGAATGTTTTCTCCAGTAAAATCTTATGTTAGGGCAGTTGACGGCGTTGATCTCCAAGTATTCAAAGGAGAAACTCTTGGAATAGTGGGTGAATCAGGATGTGGTAAAACTACGTTGGGGCGTGTTCTATTAGGTTTAATTCCTCGCACGACAGGGTCAATTATTTTCGATGGAGAAGATATTCGCAAGATCCGCAAGAAGGATTTGCGCCGCCGCATGCAAATAGTTTTCCAAGATCCAGGTGGCTCAATGAATCCTAGGATGTCAGTAAGGTCAATAGTTGGTGAACCACTTCAGGTTAATGGCATGTCTGATGGTGCTAAATTAACTGCAATTGTTGGCGATTTACTCAACTCAGTAGGCTTAAAAAAAGCACATATGACTAGATTCCCTCATGAATTTTCGGGTGGTCAAAAACAAAGAATTGCCCTTGCTCGTGCTCTTGCGCTCGAACCAGAATTTATCCTTCTTGATGAGCCTACCAGTGCACTTGACGTTTCAATTCAAGCACAAGTGTTGAATTTGCTACTTGATATTCAGAAAAAACATGATTTAACTTATGTTTTTATTGCTCACGACCTTGCTGTAGTTAGACACATATCTGACCGCGTAGCAGTGATGTATCTTGGGAAAGTAGTTGAATTAGCGGATGCAGAAGAAATATACAAAAACCCAGTGCATGCATATACAAAAGCATTAATCGCAGCTATTCCTGTCCCTGACCCAACAATTCCTAGGAATGAGAATTTATTAGAAGGAGATGTACCTTCATCAATTAATCCTCCTAAGGGCTGTGCATTTGGTCACAGAGTTAGCCATCCTAATTGGGAAAAAAGCATAGGGATTGATTTGTCTTTGCATGAAATATCTCCAGGCCATTATGTCCAAATGTGCCCCTGTTGTACTGATATTTTGGATAAATAATGAAATTTCTTAGGATACAATAATCATCTGTTCTTATCTGCCAATATCATGAAAGAGCCGGAAGTTAAAACCTCTCCTTCTGATTTCATAGATAAGAAATCTAATCGTGAAGACTCATTTTGGAGGTTGAAGAAAGCTGTAGATTTTAGAAGACACAAAAGAATTCAATCAATTGTCGCCCAGGAATCTGAAGATTTGATGACAACTATTGGACGTGTAATTTACATATGTGTATGCATATTATTTGATGGCTTAATATTAATCGAAATACCAATTATACTTGGCAGATCTGTACCTTCATGGGTATTATATGGCACGATACTCGGTTTTAGCATTAATTTACAAAAACAATATTATGATGAATGGTTCCGTGTAGATTTGACCGATTATGATATGAATTAATTTTATTCAACGATTGGGAATAAACCACTCTCTATTCGCTCGAATTTTCTAAATGAGGGGACGATTATTCCCACTGTGGTAACTAGTATCATGATTGAAACAGCAACCATGTATGTGAATAGTACATTCGTCTCTTCAATAAGCCACCCGCCTAATAATGGAGATAATGGAATAAATATTAACGATCCTATGGAATCTAATGAATTAACTCTGCCTCGAAGATACTGATCGACACTATCGGACATTGAAGTTCTCCATATGACCATTAAAGAGCCCCCCATTATCCCTTCGAGAATGACAAAAATCAATATTAACCAATATGGTATTGGCATTGCCCACATCAACATGGACCATGCTATAGTACCAATCAAGATGTAGAAAACTAACCCTCTATGTTTTTTTGGTATTGGATATATTCCCCCTATTGCAGAACCAATCATGGCTCCTACGGCTCCTATAGCCCCAAAAATTCCAAACATCAATGCCTTTCCTTCCATGCCAATATTCATTTCTATTCCCTTTTGTTCTATAATAAATGGAACGCCTATTTCAATTGCTGAATCTCCTAAGTGCCATATCATTGCTATGACTAACCCTGCAAATAGCCATGGTTGTGTTTTTACAAACCTAATGGCTTCCAGTAATTCTTCTTTCATACTGCTTGTTTCTTCCTCTCTTCTGATGGGTATTTCTGTTATTGTAAATAGTATAAATGCACTAATCAAGAATGTTATGACATCTATGGCTAAACAAATTTCAATCCCCCATTTACCTACTAACAAGGAACCTATTATTAGCCCTAATGCCCATGCAGCAGTTATGGATATTCCCCTTATTGAGCTAGCCTGAGCAAGCAATTTATCTTCTACTAGATCAGGAATTAATGCATTTACTGCAGGCATGGAAAAAGCAGACGCCCCCCCTACTGCAAATGCAGTGACCAGTAATGTATCAATTACCGGAGATCCCATAAATAGTAGTATAGTTGCTATTGATATTATTCCCGCCTCTGCTAAATCTGCAATTAATGCCACTGTTCTTCTGGGAAATCTATCTACTACCATTCCTCCAAAAACTAGTAATGGTAGGTGACCTAAGAAATATGCTGTAAATATCAGACCATAAATTTTAGGTCCACCAATTTGAGCAACCGTCCAACTCATTCCAACAATAAAAATAGAATTACCAATGGTATTGATTCCATCTCCAATTAGAAAACGTCGGAATTCTGGAATATTCCAAGTCTCCCTCATAGACATATTATTGTCTAATTATATTCTACGTTTCAATCTGTTCTATTGAGAAATATCTCCCTCTTGTGATTTAGCAATTCAATTTTTTATCCATCATGTCCATTTGTATGTATTAATATAATTTTTTTGAATATTGATATTGCATTCGTATAATATAAATTAGAAATACTATACAATTGTATATATTATCTCCATATATATATTATAATGATTTCTTTAAAGGGAAAATATTAATCAATACAACAAATAATAAACCTTACCACTTTGTGATTACGTATGGCAATAAAGGCGAAACTTGAGTACATTTGGTTAGACGGGCATTTTCCGACACAAAATATGAGATGCAAGACTATGATAATAAACGATTTTAGTGGTAACTTAGAAGATTGCCCCGTGTGGTGTTTCGATGGAAGTTCAACAAAACAAGCGAAAGGAAACGCTTCTGATTGTTTATTACAACCTGTAGCAATATATCCAGATCCAGTAAGGATAGATGGTTATTTAGTTATGAATGAGGTTTTAAATCCTGACTCTACACCCCACATTTCAAATAAAAGATCCACAATTGATGATGATGATCATGATTTTTGGTTTGGTTTTGAACAAGAATATTTTATTATGGATGTTGAAACTCAATTACCACTAGGCTTCCCTTTAGGAGGATATCCAGGACCTCAAGGGTTGTATTATTGTTCAGTCGGAGGAAAAAATACACATGGCAGGGACTTCGTAGAAGAACATGCAGACTTATGTTTAGAAGCAGGAATAACCTTTGAAGGATTGAACCAAGAAGTCGCGTGTGGGCAGTGGGAATTCCAGTTATTTGCAAAAGGTGCAAAAAAAGCTGGCGATGAGTTATGGATAGCCCGATACTTATTGGATAGACTGACGGAGAAATATGGATATTATATTGAATACCATCCCAAACCAGTCACAGGAGATTGGAACGGTTCGGGTATGCATGCAAATTTTTCAGATACTAATCTAAGAACTAGCGGAGATGAAGAGATATTTCATAAAGTCTGTAAAGCATTTGGTGAAAATATTAAGAGGCACATGGATGTTTATGGTGCTCACAATGAATTAAGACTCACAGGACTCCATGAAACTCAATCGATAGATCAGTTTTCTTATGGAGTATCAGATAGGGGTGCATCAATTCGTATCCCTATTGGGACAGTAGAAGATGGATGGAGGGGAAGACTCGAAGACCGCCGTCCGGCCTCTAATGGAGATCCATATAATATTGCATCAGTTATTGTAAAGACTACAAAATCTGCATACTAATTGTCGTTAAGTAATTTGACCACTTCATTAGCACACCCCCATGACAAAGTTACTCCAGATCCTCCATGCCCATAGTTATGAATGACTAATTTATTTGATATTTTTTCTATTTCTAATCTTACTTCATTCCTTGAAGGCCGTAGTCCAACCGCCATTCCAACTATTTTATTCCTGTCTAACTCCGGCCATAAAGAGGCACATCTTTTCAAAATCTCTTCGGTATCTTCATCTCTAATTTCCAAAGACCAATCATCTAATTGCGCTGTCCCTCCTAATACTGTTACATCATTTCTTGGGATGGTGTATGTCAATGTCTCGGGTTGCTGATCATACCGCCCTATTACAGGATCCTGTTTGAGGTATATCACTTGACCTCTTATTGGCCTTACGTTATAATCATCACATAATTGACGTGCACCTAGTCCAACACAATTAATTACAATTTTTTCTTCGATATCATTTAATTCTATTAAATTCTTCTTAATAAATTTACATCCCAAACGTTCTAGTTTACTTTTTAACCATGGCATATATAGATTCATTTGAATCACGGGAGAATCAAATTCCCATCCAAACACATATTCTCCAATTAATTCGCATTCTTCCAATATTCTAAATCCATTAATGCCAATACTCCATCCAGGGGGTTCGGAATATTTTCTCAAATATTCTCTCCCTTTTCTTATTTTTATTCCAGATTCAGGGTGTATAAGGGACATTTTAGTCAATTCATGGTATGTCTCCAATCCCCATTTATTTGTTTTTTTTATAGGATTAGTCAAAAATGGATACCATACTGCAGCAGCCACATCAGAAACTGTATCTGGGCTAAATTTGTCTGAATAGATTGTAACTTTATGCCCCTGTTGCAAAAGTCTGATGGCACAAGTCAATCCTGAAACACCTGCCCCCACTACTCCACATTTCATACAGTTGGTACAAAGCACTAGTCAATAAATAAATTCCAAAATAGTCATCAATGATATGGATATTGGTTTGTTACAGTGATGGCATGCCTAAAGTAAGGAGACCCAAAAAAGGTTGGTTTCGAATCACCAAGAAACGTATTTTCAGAGGGTCATCAGTAAAGGCGAGTGAGAAGGGTTTACCACCATGTCCTGCTTGTAATCAGTGGACCATGCAGAAAGACAATAAACGCAATGAAATATACTGTGGTTCATGCGGAGCCATTCTTTGATGATGAGAAATCCAATATGCAAAGGCCTCTTGGCCTACCTGCCACTGTGATGAAAAACCGCACCGGATGCATCAGGCATCAAGAGTGATGGGCGATCTGAGTGGCACACGGAATTGAGTAAATGCCCGGTGATAAAATATTTATTGACCATCTAAACCGTAAATTTAGAATTCCTGCACCTAAAAATTTAATCAAACCTCCAGATGATATTCAATTTGCTAGCAAAAGTAAACCATGGAAGATATATTTTGGAATGCTCGGAACAGTTCTACCAGCTTTCTTCTTACTTTACACGTCGCTTTTTTTAATATTAGGAATTATTAATTTAAATCCAATCGTCACCTTATCAGGTGGAATTTGTAGTTTACCATTATTGATAATTATTTTCCGTCTACACAGGCCAAAATTAATTCATGTAAGGGTGGCTACTCCAAGCGAGGATGGCGATTATATACACCCTTTGACTACCGGGGGCTCTATAGAAACTAATGTTAGAACTAATTTTAGCAGGTTTATTATTAGAGACGATTCTATTCTTGAAATGCCCCCTAGTAAACAGTTATGGGTATTATTTTGCTTAGTTATAACTGTCGGTATAATTTCATCATTCGTATTCCTCTCAAATGTATCTCATGAATTAGGAATCATACTCTTCATCATTATTGCAATTCCAATGTGGTTCATTGGATTTTCACTACCAGTACTTGCATGGTGGGGAACATCTACACAATTGTTAGGAATCCCTACAAGGAAAAGAGATGCCGAAGCATGGTTATTGGCAGGAATGATGGCAGCCTTTCCTGCATTCTTATTCAATAGTTTTGTGGCCCCTTTAATTATTCCAGATAATTTTCCTATATGGGCTAGTGATTTATCTTTGCTTGCATTAAGTGCTCCATTTTGTGAAGAACTATTCAAAGGTTTAGCAGTAGCAATTTTCCTCCCTTCTATAAAAGGTCCAAAACATGGTTTTCAAATTGGTTTCACTGTTGGCTTGGGGTTTGCCCTGATCGAAAACTTTCAATATATTGGAATATCATTAATCGGGGGCCCTCTTGGTATCACTTTAACTATATTAGTCAGGGGAATTGGCTCAATACCCGGTCATGCAGTATGGACTGCGATAACAGGTACTGCAATAGGCTGGCTAGCAGTAGATTCCAAATTCAAAGAAAAATTACAAATGTATGCAAATAAAATAACTATAGGCACCGTCGATTTAGATGAAGATACAGGTGATGATATTGATGGCGATGGGAATTATTCCGATTATGAGGGAAATAAGTACAACTCAGATGTTGCAACAATAGAATCTTTAGAAAAAATGTCGACAAGTCAAAAACCATGGCTATTAATGGATAAAAATTCGGAAGTAATTACCAATCAATTTAATTCTAATTCAACTTTACAGAATAAAAAATTAGTAAATAATATTTTTCCTAAAGCATCTGCAAATATAGGTTTGTCTACTCCAAAATCTGTAATTAATGCTTTATTATTAGCAATGATGGGGCATTCATTTTGGAATGGTAGTTCTTACATTTCATATTATATTCCTCAAATGCAAAATTTTACTACATACGAATCTACATTAATCTCTGTGACATGGACAATTATATTGGTTTTTGGAATTATCTTTACTACAACTCAATTATTGAGGGGGGTGGTGGCGATTGATGAAGAAAAATAACTGCCATTATTTGTACAAATGGTTATGTAAAAGGGAATCCTTCTTGACCGTCAATGCTCACAGGATTACAAGGAAACGGTGGAACTAGTGAATGAACAATTAATTTCGCTGCTCTTGGTAGCTGTTCTACTCTTAGTTTCAAAAATATATGATTTCTTAGATATGGGTGGTTTATTTGCAGCATTATGTATCGGTTTAATAATTTCTTTATTGGGTCATTGGACCTGGTTAATAGTCCTAATGTCCTTTTTGATTATATCATCGATAGTCACTAAGTGGAGGTACGAGGAAAAATTACAATTATCCGTAGAAGAATCAAATGAAGGTGTGCGAGGATGGAAAAATGTACTAGCCAATGGAGGGGCTGCTTCAATAGTTGCAATTGCCAATACTACCTTAGGAGGGCACGAGTTAGCGTATTTCGCTTTCTGCGCATGTGTAAGCGTAGCATCTTCTGATACTCTTGCATCAGAAATTGGAAGCCTGGACCATCGGACTAGAATAATTACTACTTTGGAGGCAGTCCCTGCTGGAACCAATGGAGGGATGTCTCCAACAGGTACTGTAGCAGCTTTTTATGGCGGACTAATAATTGCAATAATATCTACACTATTAGGTGCTTTAAATGGTGACCACCTTCCTCCAATTTTCTTTTTTATTGGCATAACCTCAATTGGATGGCTAGGTTGCCAAATGGATTCATTACTAGGGGCAGTATTGGAAAATAGAGGCTATCTGGGGAAGCATGGAGTTAATTTCATATCTACGCTTTCTGGCTCATTCCTATCACTTTATTTTGCATATATCTTTATTTATTGAGGGAACTAAATATTTGACATAGGAAGTTATAAAATGAAACAAGTCATAAATAATAAATTTATTTTAATGGCGGTAACGATCTTATTCTTTGCTACTGGAGCATCATCCATAGGCGTTGCAGAAGATTATGAACAATATGATGGCCCTGGGATTTCTTTTGAATATCCGGAAACTCATATGCTATTTTTAAAAGGTTCAGAAGAAAACCCTCTTCTGGATAGAAACTGGTCATTATTAACTGGTTTACCTCAGGGAAGTGCATCATTTAGTAGGGCAAGTTCTGCAATATCGCCGACATTAGTGGAAGCAAAATCTGCACCGTTAGTGGAATCATTCAGGTTTGATGGAAATTTATCTATCTCCTTATTTGCTTCTCTAGAGGGTACTGGAAGTAATTCTTGTAAATCGACGAGTATTTTGCCAAGTCCAGTAAGTTCAGAGACACAATTCCAAGTCACCTTGTCAATGGGCGGAATAATAATTTTGGATGGAGCATATACGGACTCAATTTCTATGTCAGAGGGATATACATCGCCTCATGAATTCAAAGTTTCTGCATCAAATGTAAATGTATCTCTCGGGCCGGGAGATACTATTGATATTTCTATTGACGTTAGGCACGAATGTATTGAATCCGGATCTCTGTGGTGGGGGACGTATGATGTTAAATCTGGAATCACCTTTGAAGGTAAATTTATAGAGATACAACTCGATGCCGTTGTAGATGCAAATAGAATGGTTCGAATAGAATTGATGCCGATATCTCCCTGGGGGGTTGAAGATTTTACTCATCAAATTATTGACATTATTGGCCCAACTACTTGGGATACAATGTATCATGGGGAAAGGGATAATGAAGATTTATGGATATATCATTTTGAAAATCCACAAGGATCAAGAATTGGAGATGGTAATCGAACAATCTTGACATGGACGTCAGAAAAGCCATTAGAACCTGGTAATTATATGGTGGACGTATGCATTGATTTGTCTGACCAAGACCCCACTAATACTTGCAACGCAATAGCGGTGTTGAGGTTTTCTGTTCCTGAGGATTCTGATTCATTAGTGAATGGCATGTGGGCCGCAGTAATCATTCCTTTGGGGATAGTCGGTTGGATATTCATTTCACTTCGAGGTGCGATGCTCCCTCTTCCTACATACGGTGTTTTAATTTTACTAGCTTTTGCTAGTTTAGGGCCAGCAATTAGCCTACCTGATATCAATTCTGAACCTTTCAGGGATAACGGGGCTGCGCCGCCTTTCATACTATTATCGCACAACCCTGATACCGAATCAATTTCATTATCTGATTTATTGGACCAGTCAGATGTTGTAGTTATTGGGATGTTTCAGCCAGGATCACCAAATGCAATACTCCAATTCAATGATTTTTCAAATTCAATGAATATTAACGAAGGGGATATAAGTTATGTTCAGATTGCAACCGGTGAAGGATTAAGGGCAACTGATTTAGATGAACATTCTAAAATAATTAACGGTTCATGGCCACTTCTCCTTGACGAAACAGATTCGAATGTTGGATTTTCTTTACCAAACAGTGCCAGCGATGCTGTTTTAATTATCGATTCAGCCGGTTTTATTTCAAAATGGCGGCCAGGATCTATGTCCCCTGTTGAGATTGGAGAAGCAGCAAGCAAATCTTCTTGGGGGTCTGGTAATAGTCCCTTTCAAATATTGTCTTTATTATTTTCAACAGCACTGCTCCCACTTATTGTATTAAGTATGCCCAGGGAAAGGATTTTCAAATTCCCTGAAGACCCATTAATACCAGGGGCCGGAATTTTACTAATTTCATATTCTGCAATGATTGGATTCTCTTATTGGGCCCTTCCTGTTGCAATTGCATCAATTCTTGGTGCTGGAATTCATTGGGTATGGATAGAACTTATCTTAACATTTGTACTCGTATATCATGGCATTTCCATATTGAGAAATGGCAGGATAATTGAAATTGAAATACTGTCTAAAATCGCATATTCTAAACTACCTCAAAACTATAAGAATTGGAAATCAAATGAGAGTTTTAGCGAAGATGCTTATTTGGGATTATGGTTGGCATGGTTACTATGGATACAAATACCAGAATTAATCCCACAAGGAGTTGGTGCTGTAGCCAAATCAAGCACCTTAGGCCTTATTTTTGCCTTATTATTATTTTTAGGATATATTATTTCTGCAGGAATATGCATAGTATTATCACGCAATCTTGCCCTTATAATGGGTCCAATTTCTAGAATTTTTGGTGAAATGAGCATCGGGTTAAGGCCTAGGGCATGGGGCTTGGCATCCGTTATATTTGGAGTTTGGATTATGCTTAGTATCTTGTTAGGGCCATTGTCATAATTTTATTGTCTATACAATACTTTTGACCGGGACCATCATAAGAGAAAGGTCACTGGAGAAGATATCCCTACGGGGGTATAGTATAACCTGGTAGTACAGCGGGCTCCAGTTGCACGGGAATGACGACGAGAAGGTATTCTGATGGTTTTGATGACCAACTGGAGCGCCGACCCATCGCAACCCGAGAGCGTGCGCCTGCCGGGTGCACGCTAGGCAGAAGAAACCTGCTGATCTGGGTTCAAATCCCAGTGCCCCCACCATTTTTAAATTCTTAATTTATACTTTTACGGGTTTGTTTGAAGGAGTATGCTCGCTCCGCATCTAATATGAATGAGAAGTTGTTGTGCTTATTCACTTGCTTAATTATTATTACACCACTTTCAGGTAGTATTTTTTCAACTAATTTTGAGTTAAATGAAAAAGGTATCCAATTGATTGAAAGGGGTCAAGTTTTATATCCTCCTACTCAAGATGAAATAACTTGGTCATCTGACAATCATTGGTGGGAATATACTACACTAGATTCGGATAGAAATGGGGTTCATGATTCTCTTCAAAATGTATCTGGAATTGTTAATGTGGGCCTATCTTATTCAGAAATTATAACAGATGATGATAGGGATTTGATATTGTCGATGGGGTATCAAATTAATCAGGAATTACATTCTGTTAATTCTATTCTTATTGGCAGTATTGATTCGAATGAAGTTTCTAATCTATCTGAAATAGATGGCGTAATAATGGTGGAAAGATATGGTTCATTGGTATTTTATGGGGACGTCCAAACTCCATCTGTAAAGGCTAAAAATTCAACTTATTACCCCGGTGCTTGGGACCTTGGCGTTTCAGGTCAAGGAGTAAATATAGCCTTGACAGATACAGGTGTTGATGAAGAACATCCTGGATTAAATGGAAAATTTGTTGCAGGATATGATGCTGTCTGTTTCCTTCATTCTGATCCAACATGTATTCTTGCAGGAGGAAGAGAGACAGATGGTTCATTCAATCCTGATGATGGCAATCAACATGGTACTGCATGTATGGGTATGGCAGCAGCTACTGGAATTGAAAGCGATGGCACAGTTTCTAATTTTACCGGTTCTGCACCTAATGCATCCACTATTGATGTAAGAATCGGGACTGATGCTGGCGCTGGCCCATTTGAAAATTATATTCTCGAACAAGAGTTCTATGAGTCCGCCATGAATGGCCTTCAATGGATAATTGATCATAAAGATGACGCATGGCAAGGTGCTGGCGAGGATAATTATGGAATTGACATAATTTCTTTATCCTGGGGCATTACAAGTCACGAAACTGGTGGTTCGGATGGTACTGATATGCACAGCCGCATATTAGATGAAGCAATGGAGGCCGGAATTACTGTGTCTGCAGCTGCAGGTAATGATGGACCAAATAATGACGGTCTTTCTGGCATGGGATCGTCCTCTCTTTCTATAACCGTGGGGGCGACTGATGATCAAAACTCAATAAACAGGGATGACGATTCAATTGCCGATTATTCTAGTAGAGGGCCAAGGAGAGATAATGGTAATGGAAACCCATTGGATGAATTAAAGCCAGAAATTAGCGCGCCTGGTAGTAATATAATTCAGGCTGAAGGTTGTGTTTCTTCAGGGCAATGTAATAATAATATTCCAGGCCAAGACGCCACGGAAAATACCTATACGAGTAGAGGGAGTGGAACTTCTTATGCCACCCCTTCAGTTTCGGGGATAATCGCCTTAATGATAGAAGCCAATGGAGATTTGAACCCTCTTCAAATAAAAGAAATTTTGAAACAAACTTCTGAAAGAAAAGGAGAACCTTCTTTCCCCGAAATAGACCCCTATTGGAATCGAGATTTTGGATATGGTATGGTTGATGCATATGCTGCAGTTTCTATGGCTATCCATTTGAAGGAAACCTCTCAAAGTAATGGCATTAATCCATTTTTACAAAACCATCTCTTAAATCAAAGCATGGAATCAGAAATAATGAATATAACAGGTCATTCATGGGGGCAAGATTCCACTGTAGAAAAAATAGAATATAGAATTGATAGAGGTGGATGGATTGAAGCAACTTATTCTTCTTATGATTCTGATATTGGAGCACTAACTCCATTTTTATGGCATATAATTCTGGACTCTTCCAAGTTAGAAGTAGGGGTTCATGAATTAGAAATTCATGCTTCCTTTGGTGAATCTAATTCGCTTCCAATTATCATATCTGTTGAAGGTACGGGGAGCGATAGTATTTCTTCAGACATTCCTTTTTCAATAATTTTAATAGTTGCACTAATTTTTGGAGTTTGGCTGTCTGCATTAATTTTTGTTAATTTCAATAATGATGCTGTTATCAATTTAAAAATTTCCAATCTAAAAAATATATTTAGATATAGTTCTAGACTTGATGAAGTTAAAGAATCATCAAATCTAAAAGCAGTTTTGGATGCAGAATTAATTTCTTAAGGCTCTAAAATTAGATTTTACGTATTTTCCTCACTCCTTTTTAAAACCCCCGGCCATACCTCAGGAAGTCATGGTCAAGTTCTCCGAGCGTGCAAACAGCATACAGCCTACTGGTGTTCGAAGGATGTTCGATATGGCAGGGGATGACACGGTCCAATTTGGTTTGGGTGAGCCAGACTTCCAGCCTCCTAAGATAGCCATTGAAGCATTTACTAAAGCAATGCAAGATGGAAAAAATAAGTATACTACTACTGCCGGCCTTCCAGAACTAAGGGACAAAATAGCCGAGAGTTGGACTCATTTATCTCCCAATCTCAATAAATCAAACGTTTGCATTACTATGAGTGGCACCAATGCTCTCTTAGATGTTTTTCTTGCTATAGTAGATCCCGGAGACAATGTCTTAATTCCTGAACCATATTTCCCCTTATATCCTCCAGATGTAGTCATTTGTGGGGGCGAGCCTAACTTATATCCTTGTAACTTTGAAGATGGTTTTATACCTAGAGTTGAAGATCTTGAAAAATTAGTAAATGAAAAAACTGTTGCAATTTTGTATAACTTCCCTAGCAATCCTACGGGTGCCACAGTATCTATGGAACAACGTGATCAGTTAGTTGATTTTGCTGTCCGTAACGACTTATGGATCATAAGTGATGAAGTATATGATAGAATTATTTACAATGAAGTCCATGTTTCCTTTTTGGGTGCTGGGCACGATAAATTATTTTTGATAAATTCCTTTTCTAAAACGTTCGCAATGACAGGATGGAGAATTGGATATATTATTTCTCCTGATGAGGATGCCATGGTTCAAATAAATAAAATGCAATACTATGTTACTGCTTGTAGTAATGATGCAATGCAATATGCTGTACTATCTGCATTAGAAAATGCTTCAGATTACCCTGATATGATGCGTGATGAATTTAAATCTCGGAGAGATTTGATATGTATGAGACTTAATGCTATGCCAGGAGTAACCTGCCATGTTCCTCAGGGGGCATTTTATGTGTTTCCTAAGGTTGAAGTTGAGGGTTACAACAGCAAGCAATTAGCACTTAAAATTCTTGAATTAGGTGGTGTACTTTGTTCCCCCGGGACAGCATTTGGTAAAGCAGGAGAAGGCCATCTACGTTTTGCATACACTATTGATAGAGCAGACATTACGGATGGAATGGATCGCCTAGAAGAGGTATTGTCTCAATTAAGAGGAGAATAACGTGCTTAATTTCCTAGCCAATTCAATGTTGTTGTTATTTGGTTTTTGGACTCCTGTTATGTTGGGGGATCTATACCCCCGCAGCAATATCAAATATTTTTCTTTAGCGATATTTTTTGTTTTAATCTTATCATCAGGAATTATTCTATTCATTTCTGGGCCGAATTCACTAGCATTTGGAATTTTTATAGGTTCAGGTTGGAAGATATTAAATTTTATTTTAGATAATTCTTTTATCTCTGGTCACTAAATAGATTAAATGGTGAATCCACCATTCTATCAGAATCTTCTTTACCGACTTTATCTACGTCGTTTTTATCTAATAATTTAATTGAGTTTTCAATCTCATTCTTATCATACTCGGAAAAGATACCATTTTCGTTATTTTCAACTAAACTCTTTGATCTTAGATTTTCAAGGTTTTCTTCCTGCCCAATCATCCAGTCAGGGATGTTTCTGTAACCGCTTAATACTGAGATAGTAGTGAAAGTAGCCATTGGTAAAACTGATATAGCAACGATATAATCTAAAATAGCTGTATCGGGTATTGTTGCCGCTGGAGCAATAGTTTGAATAATCATTTGCTCCAATTGTATTTCATGCCATTGTTCATAATTTATGCCTAACCATCCCAGAGATATCTTAAGAACAAATCTCGCAAATAACCAATATAATAACAATGGTAATGCAGAAGACACTCTTCCCAGTTTACCTAGAAAAATTCTAAAAATATATGCTAAACCTATTAGTTTTTCTGAAATAATTGGGTGCAATCTTATTGATGCCCATAATGCAATCAGATAACCAATCATTCCTAATTGAAAAGCAGAATCAGGCTTGATGATACTATCTGGCATTCCTTCCATTATTATTAGAGGGATGGCAATCAATATCACTTGCATGGGAACAGCCAATAATTGTAATCCTCCATGAATTGCCATTATGTCATAATTATCATTTTTCATTTTCAAAAAAACTAATCTACTCATTTTGCCATACGGGCTAGAATAGGCTGACAATCTAGCTCTGTCAATTAACTCAGGATCGTTAATTCTTTGATTAAACAACAATAAAGTAATCCAACCTCCTCTATTTGAGACATATAAAGGAGTAAAACTCCCCATTATGAGGGCTAATGCTAAGGATATAATTCCATAAGTAATACCTGCAATAATTACCCATTGAAGCATTTCAGTCCTTATTCCTACGCTGGAATTACTTATGTCCAAATCAATAAGATACGCAATAGCAAATAAAGCCGTGGGGACTACTGTCACTTGACATATCATAATTAAGGCCAAATGGAATCTACTCAGCAGTTTTCTGCCAGCCACCATACGGCTCACGTCACCTATGGGGGACATAAGTTCTTCATATGTTTAGTAGTGCACTATTATCATTATACTATATTATTGCATTTTTCAAAGCAACGCATTAAATCAAACTTTGACCCCATACTTTGATACACAAATGTTCAGTCGAAATGTATGCCCATGCGTAGTCTGTATTCCTATATCGTTGTCGCCTGCTTCCTTCTAGTTAGTGCATCTCCAATGGTTATGGTGTATGATTTTGATGAGCACCCAGTGTCCAGAGTTGGACCAAAAGCCGATGCGGTCGACTTCAAGGTTTTAGATATAGAATTAGGAAATTCCTCAAGAGTGCCAATGCAATGGGAACAACCAAATTCAAGTTTCCAAGAATACCTCATAAAAGGCAACTCAATACAAATTAATGTAACTTTTATCCAACTAGGATTTCAACCCACACCAGTTACCGCCAATGCAACATTGCAAGTGTGGCACCCAATTGGTTTTATGATAAAAGAATGGAATTTCAACGTGACTTTATCTACTTCTCAATCTGCAAGATTAAGTTTTATTTGGACGCCTAATACCGCCCATAGCGTCTTGAATGATAATGGTGTTCTTGGAGGTGGGATGATTATAGTAGGTTTAGTCGATGCAGGATTACAAGATGGAGATAATTCAAATGATAGGGCTGAAAGATCAGTTCCTATTGCAGCTTGGTCTGATGACTTAGACAATGGTTACTGCGGTGATGAAGGGAATGAAGGTAAATTCTGTACAAATATTTCGCCAGGATATGGAAGGCCTACTTGGTTTGGAGCAGGATATGAGTCTAATGGACTCACTTTGGACGGGGATTTCCCTACTGGGACATGGAGGATGGAGAATACATCTAGTTCCGAGGGAGAATGGCATTGGAAAGTATCAGGAGATGATAGTAATAGGTATGCATCAAATAGGTATGATAGATTGCATTGGGGCTGGATTACTACAAATAATCAAGATGGTTGTGCCGATGGTGTTTGGGGGGATGGATACAGCCATGGTTTAGGATCAGGTTCCTTTAGTTCCAGTCTTTCATCACTTTATTCACAATATCTATGTAAAGTTAAAGTCAAGAGTCCCAATTTTTATTCTATGCAAATAGTTACCAATGCATGGGGGGTAATGGATGAGGGGGACTCAATTTTACTCGAAACCGATTCTGGTTACGATTTACATCATTACAATTATACTACTCAAAATCTTTCAGCAAATGAAGGCGATTGGTCTAGGTTAATGTGGAATGTCTCGGACTTACATCAATCGGGTGGATTCGAACTTTCATTTTTGTTTAAATCGGACGGTTCCAATGCCAATGAAGGAATTCATCTTGATTCATTTTTAATTTTTGGTATAGAAAGGTTTACTGAATATACATTGAATGCTAATTGCAATGACCCACTTCCTAACTCATACATTGTACTTGCTGCAGACCCTAATCCTCCTTCATTACATTGCCGTGTTTTCAATAGAGGATACATAGATATCACGCTAAGATATTTCACTACATTGTCAAATCAATCTTGGATGTATAATTACCCTCTAAGAATAGATTCAAACAATTATAACGATCATGATAATTTCGTTATCAGTAAGGTAATTAAAGCTAGAACTGTGACAGATGTTTGGTTTAATCTGTCTATACCTGATGGGACGCTTGTTCAAGAATTAGATTGGATAGTTGATATAAATGATGGCGTTTTAAACAATTCTAAATATTCCTTAATTCTGCCTGTCAAAGTAGATCCTACTTATTCAATAACTCTGGACTCTGATAAGTTATCAAATCCTGCTGCTACTCTTTTCCCAGGGGATACTGTAAATATTACAATGAATCTAAAAAATAATGGAAACCAAGTAGCAACTTGGAATCTTGGGGGTGCATTTACTGTATCTGATTGGCCTTCTGCAAATATCAAATGGTACGATGCTTCAACCGGTCAAGAAATATCTTTACTGAATTCTTCTATTAATGAAGAATTCATTCTAAATGCAGAAATAACGGCTCCTGAGGGTATTGCCCCTGGTTCATACACTCTTATACTCATAGCCAATGGACGCGCTCCTGCTATTTTTCAAGCAGAAACTGTCCTATATATTGAAGTGCCAATTTATCACAATTTAGTAGTAGCACCTATTTCCAATTCTTTGATAGCTCCTGCTAACGGATATGGGAAAATTGTTGAAATTTTCCTAATCAACAACGGTAATACTGAAGAATCATTCGACATTACAGTTACTACTGATAATTGGGAATTAGACGCTTCAACAAGTGCCGCATTAACATCAGGAATACCTGCTAATGGAGGGGACACTTCCATTTCACTTCTTTTACCTATGCCCAAAGGGATACTAAATGGGACATATAGGATAACTGTCCATGCGACTAGTAGGATAAGTTCAGATTATGTGGCAAGTGCAAATATTTACTTAACAGTTCCAGTTACTAATTTAGTTGAGATTCCAAATTTGGATATGACTGAAGAAATATTTAGTGCCGGAAGCGATGATAGGACGTTGAGATGGGAAATTTGGAACCGGGGTAATGTTGCAGATTCTTTTGATATCTCCTTAACGCACAGCTCTGATGTTTTTACAACCGCACAAGGCCTCAATGAAGGTAAAACGCCTTATATTCCTCCAGGTTCTTCTTATAATATATCCGTCAGTTATTCTTTTGGTGAACTTGCAGATGGGACTAGAAAAATAAATCTTAATGCAAGAAGCATAGAGGCTTCTAAAGCAGATTTCGAGGTTCTGGGAAGTGGAGAAGCCCTGTTCAATGTTGGGACAGTGGGGTGGCTCAGAGTGCTATCGCCTCCGGCTTCCTCTGATGCCATGTCCATCACAGAGGCTGGAGATTCTTATTCATTAGAATATACAGTGCTCAGTATGCACCCAACTAATGATCAACAAGTTCGTACTGAAGTAAATCTTGAAAATCAATATACAATTTATAGTGCTAGAATAGGAGAAGAAGATAGAAATTTTGTTCTACAAGCAGGTGAATCTAGGATTGTAACGATATTTTTGGATGTTAGAGAGGAAGATTTAGAAAATTTAAATATGGACAAAGTAGATTTTGTTGTTTCATTAATTGTCAGTAGTGAATTAGATGTCTCTAAGAGGACTACTTCAATTAGCCTAACTAAACCAATCCCTCTTGAAGAGGGAAAAGATGCAGGAGATTATGTTTGGATTACTGGCAATATAGTCCTAATTATCATAGGCAGTATCATATTTTTAAGTATATCTGTGATGACTTTTCGAATAGTAAGAAAAGCTAATTCTCCTCTAGAGGAGATTTCTACATTGGATGGATATGATATGTCGATAAATACCTGGGAGGGCGAACAAGGTGGTCATAAATCATTACCATCTGCAGATGCAATTGCCAATTCTATGTTCGGTGGCTCTGAAGAAATTTTCAAACAACCGCCTCCCCCTCCGTTAACTGATGCCACACAAGTCCCTATTTCTCCACCTTTGCCAATAAATGGTTTACCTGAGGGGTGGACTTTAGAGCAGTGGTCTCACTATGGTCAAGAATGGCTCGACAACGAAAATTTAGAATAATTATATTTCATATTTTTTAACCTATAGTGTGCGAGACCTTATGACTACTAGTATGGTGGCAAGAGCACTCGATTAATGGGAGTGATTTTCAATGTACAATGGACAACAACCAATTTTTATAATGAAAGAAGGCACACAAAGGACTAGCGGAAAAACTGCTCAAAGTAATAATATTGCTGCAGCAAAAGCAGTTGCTGATGCTGTACGCTCTACTCTTGGCCCTAAAGGGATGGATAAAATGTTAGTGGATAGTATGGGGGATGTAGTGATTACTAACGATGGAGCTACCATTTTGAAAGAAATGGACATTGAGCACCCTGCAGCAAAAATGATTATTGAAATCGCTAAAACCCAAGAACAACACTGCTATGATGGCACGACAAGCGCGGTTGTTATTGCAGGAGAATTACTAAAGAGAAGTGAGGATTTAGTAGAACAAAACGTACATCCTACAGTTATATGTGAGGGTTTCAGGCTAGCATCGGATAAGGCTGCAGAAATTATCAACTCACATGCTATTGAAGTGACTCTTGCTTCTTTAGAAGAAGTTGCTAAAACTGCATTGACTGGAAAAAGTGCAGGAGCGGTAAAAGAATTCTTGGCCGATATCAGCGTTAGAGCAGTTATGGCAGTGGCCCAAGAAGTAGATGGAGAAATAGTTGTAGATTTGGATGATGTCAAAGTTGAGAAAAAGCAAGGCGGATCCATCAGAGACAGCTCCTTAATTGATGGAATTATAATGGACAAAGAACGTGTCCACAGTGGAATGCCAAGGTCTGTATCAGATGCTAAAATAGCATTAATAAATTCTGCTATTGAGGTAAAGAAAACCGAAGTTGATGCTAAAATACAAATTACCGATCCTAATATGTTATCTCAGTTTCTAGATGAAGAAGAGAATTATCTCAAATCATTAGTTGAGAAGATAGTAAATTCAGGGGCAAACACGGTTATTTGCCAAAAAGGAATAGATGACTTAGCTCAGCATTATATGGCTAAATCAGGAATTTTTGCAATTAGGCGTGCTAAAAAGAGTGATATGGAAGCACTTTCAAAAGCGACAGGAGGAAAAATAGTAACTAACATAGACGATCTTTCTCCGACTGATTTGGGTGCTGCTTCTAAAGTTGAAGAAAAGAAAATAGGTGATTCTGATATGGTATTCGTTACCGGATGTCCAGAAGCAAAAAGTGTTTCAGTTCTTTTGAGAGGAGGTACTGAGCATGTTGTGGATGAAATTCGTAGGGCGTTTGATGATGCCATAGGGGTCGTCGCTGTCGCCCATGAAGATGGTGCAATATTAACTGGAGGAGGATCAGTTCTAGCAGCCATAAGCAGGGATTTACGTTCCTATGCAGAAGGAATAGGCGGGAGAGAACAAATGGCTATCGAAGCTTTTTCTGGGGCTCTCGAAGTTATACCGAGGACATTGGCTGAAAACGCAGGACTAGATCCTGTAAATACAATCATAGATCTTCGAAAAGCACATTCAGAGGGGAAATCTACATTTGGAGTCAATGTTTATGACGGAGGAGTTGCAGACATGAGAAAAGCAAAAGTCTTCGAACCAAGCAGAGTTGTAGAACAAGCAATTCAAAGTGCATCAGAAACAGCTGTCATGATTCTCAGGATTGATGATGTAATTTCCAGTAGGAGTTCAGGCCCCATGGATGCTGGTGATTTTGATGGAATGGGAATGTGATTCCTACTCTATTTTTCAAACCATTTGATAATTAAAAAACGAGAGTTATAATAATCGGCTGTAAGTGGAAAGGGTATAACATACTCAAGGTGATTGAATGTCAGATGCTCGTTCTCTACTCATTTTATATGGTTCGCAGTCGGGCAATTCAGAAGAAGTAGCAATTGAGGCTGGCAAAGAATCATCAAAATATAATCTTCATGCAACAGTTAAGGCGATGGATGAAGTTTCAGTATCAGATATAGTTGGAAATACTAGAATTATGATATGTTGTAGTACTTGGGGTGATGGAGAGCAACCAGATAACGCAGAAGAATTTTGGGAAGTTGTAAATTCTGGTGACATACCTAATTTATCTACTGTCAATTTTTCTGTACTAGCATTAGGAGACTCTTCTTATGATTTATTTTGCGAATCAGGAAAAGAATGGGATAATTGGTTCGAATCCAAGGGTGCTAACCGAATTCACCCCAGAGTAGATTGCGATGTTGACTTCGAAGAACCCGCCAAAATTTGGATGGATGCCACTCTCGAACTATTGGGGATTGTAGAAGTAGAATCTCCAATGATGGTCAAAACAGTTAGTGATTCAAAATTAGAAAATCAAGACACTACTATTGAAGAATCTTCTGACAATAATGTTATATCTTATTCCAATGAAGTAAGTATCGAAAAATTTCTGGAATCTGGAGATAGAAATCTTAGCATTCTTTTTGGTTCTCAATCAGGTAATTCTGAAGAATTAGCTGCAAAGATAGCAAAGAAATCTTCAAAATATGGGCTCCATGGATCTGTTTTTGATATGGATGGTTTTGACTTCAATTCACTATCGAATCATAAACGCGTACTAATAATATGTTCAACATGGGGGGAAGGAGAAATGCCGGACAATGCTGAAGAACTTTGGAAAGCAGCGATAGAAGGGACAGCCCCAAAACTAAACGGAATCAATTATTCTGTTCTTTCGTTAGGGGATTCTAGTTATGACTTATTTTGCCAATCAGGTAAAGATTGGGATCGCAGATTTGAAGAATTAGGTGCAAAACGTTTAGTGAATAGAGTTGATTGCGATGTCGATTATGAATCAATGGCTACTCAATGGTCTTTAGATGCATTAGCCTCAATGGCAGCCGTTGATGAAACTGGGAATTTTCATGAAGAAAGATTGGAAATGATAAGAAATTTTGCTACTGGTTCAGATGCAGTTGGCGCATCCGGAGAGGACGGTTTTCATGTGCCTTCACTAATTTCTGTTAATTTGCCAGTTGAAGTAACTATATTTCGATATGATCCAGAAATAAATTCGAGCGGTAAAGATACTTGGTTATGTTCATTGCCTGGGCATATTTCTGTTTTAGAGGTTCTTAGATTGTTAAAAAACACTCATGATGGTAGCCTGACATTCCGAGATGGGCACTCTAATGATCCTAATACCGCCCTTTCGATAAACGGGCGCTTAATACTGCCAGGGTCACTTCGTCTTGACTCTATTAAATCCAAGGAAGATGGAAAAATCAATTTAAGAATTGATCCTTTACCTTGCTTTAGAGTTGTACGGGATTTATTGGTAGATACGTGGCCATTAGAGAGAAATAGGGAGTCTAGTAAGCCGTGGATGATTGCTGCAACGAGAGAAGGAAAGAGCACTTCTCAAGGCCCAATAGGTGTAATGACTCAAACATTAGCCACATATTTACATTCAATTAAAGATTATCAAAGTTCTGTATTACTTCATGCTAGTTCAGATACCACACCATTTTCGGAATCGTATGTCGGGCCTTCACTTATTGTAAGTGCATGGGCAAGAAGAAATGATCCTAGAATTTCAGATACCAAGAAAAAAGAAATTGATGAATTCATTGGGTCAAATTCCGGAATTAAAGCAGAAACTGATTTTTCATCAATACGACGTCAAGATGCAAATAATATTGCAATATCGGGGGCTTTGTTAAATGCCCGAACATCTGCATTGAGCCAATCTTCATTCAATGGCAGACACGGCAAGCACGCATGGTGGTATACTTGGTCAATAAAAAGTAGTGGAAAAGTAAATGATACTGTTTTGTATAGGCAAGTCTTGGGTCCATTGGGCCTTCTTAGTAATCTTTTTTCTGGAGTAACTGCTAGAATGCTTTTTGGTTTTACTCGCACGGGTGGAAATATGGTGAATGATGGCTTAGGGATGGTGCTTCCTCCTGCGGGAATAGGAAAAATGCCTAGGCAATTTAATTCATCAGTAAATAATCATCATGAAGTTATTGCAATTTTTAATGAGCTGGATGGTAGATTTTAATGCCGTTAAAATATGCATACCATCCTGGAAATGTCTCTCATAGTAGCGCCCCTGAAGTAAAAGATACAATGTTCCCTATAGCAAAAACATTAGGTATTGATTTAACTATTATGGAGGGTGCAACCAGCTGTGGTGCTGGAATTATCCGCCAAGTCAACAATCGATTGCAACTCACTCTTAATGCACGTACATTTGCAATGGCTGAATCATTGGGATTAGATATTCTTACGCCATGTGCTGCAACAGCTGGAAACTTAAATGAAGATTTACAAACACTCCTCAAAGACAGCATCTTACTCGCTGAAATAAACTCAATATTAGCCAAAACATGCGGCCTAGAATTCAAGGGGGGCGTTAAAGTGCACCATTTACTACATGTTTTAGTCGAGGAGGTCGGTTTAGATAAAATAGAATCTAAAGTAAAGAATCCCTTAAATTTTAAGATTGCTGGTTATTATGGTCCAAATATGCAACAATCAGGGATGTGTGGTGAGGATGATGCTTTTGATCCATCATATTTGGAGGATTTAATCCAAGCAATAGGGGGTAATGCAGTTTCATGGGATAGCCGTACTCAGAGCGTAGGTACCCCTGGTTTACTTTCGGAAGAGCCAACTGTCTTACGTCAATCAGCCAATGTAATATTAGATGCTAAAGACGAAGGCGCCGAAATAATAGTTAGCGCTTGTAACTTGTCTCATACTATTTTAGATGTTTATCAAGGCAAAGCATCCAGATTCTCTGAAAGACCAATTAATATTCCAATAATCCACATGACAGAAATGATTGATTTTGCTTTTGGGCACCATAACACGAGGCTGGCCCAATTACGTACTAGAATAGCCGTAATAGGTAATTAATTTAATTGAAATCATCTAATCCCTTCTGCCCACTAGATTTGAAATTCAATTTTTCCCTATGATTATTAATTTTAATCTCAGATTTAGTATTATCATACTTAGAAACCTTAGGCGCTTTATCATCTCGTTCTTGTAATACAAAATCTGCTGCAGAAATTATTCTTTTATCAGCATGAACATAAAAGTTGTCCAAATTGGCTATATCAGTATTTTTTGAAAGAGGTAAATTTCTTTTCACTCTTTGAACCGCTCTTTGCATATTAATTTCTCTTTTTCTGGCAGATAAACTAGCTCCCTCGTCTCTGGTTCCTTCTGCAACTAAAACTATGACTTCTCCTTCTCGATGCCTTCCAGTCCTACCTCTCCTTTGTATTGTTCTAGTTTCACTAGAAACTGGTTCATAAAAAATTACTAAATCGGCACTTGGAATATCTAATCCCTCCTCGCCAACAGATGTTGAAAGTAGAACATTCGCTATTCCACTCTTGAATTCTTCTAATCTTTCGATTTGCTCTTTAGGCTTCAAACCCTCTTCTCCTACTCTTTTAGATTGTCCAATGAATTGCACAGGCCTAGATTCTTTTAAATTGCCTAAGGCTTTTTGCAATACGTTTATGGTATCTCTATATGTTGCAAATATTATAATTTTACTGGCCAAATCCCTTCGTAATCTTTCTCTTACTAACCTTCTAACTGCGGTAATTTTTGAATGAATTTCATCATTTTTATTAATTAATTTAATTAAATTTTGGATTCTCAAATCACGAATAAATGTTCTAACAGATTTAGTAGTATTGTCTAAAGACATCCTATTAAGAAACTCGCCTGAAGCAGCAGTACCTTGGCACAATAAATGATTAATTAAGTGGTGCAAACGCATCGCAATTGCAATTTGAGACACAGACGAATAAGCCACTTTGTCCCCTTTCCTTATTGCAGATTGTGCTCTTTCCATAGCATTCAATAGCCCAATTTGATTCACCGCCCCTGGCATTACGTACCTCCCTCTTCTTCGCTCTTGGTCAACAATTCCCTGTTGCCAAATTTTTAATGGCTCGGCCATTTTATGTATTTCTTCAGGAACTACAACTTTAATTTCTTGAATTTCTAGATTTGACAAATACTCAGATATTAAAGGATCATCTGAAGTTTTAATATGTATCTTATTTATTTTAAGGCGCATACAAATCTCTTCAACTTTAGATATCTTATGGCCGGGACTGGCAGTCATTGCTAGGATCAATGCCTCATTGGCTTGATAATTATACATCTCTCCTACTTCTGCCATGGCGTGGTCACCAGTTGAATGATGGGCTTCATCAAAAATTGCCAATGAACATTTCGAGAGATTTAAAATTCCATTTTTTATATCATTCCTAACTACTTGAGGGGTCGCAATTATTACTCTTGAAGATTGCCACATGTCATTTCTTTTTTTTGAGGAATTCTGTCCAGTAATTGAAATTGGATTAAAGTCACTAACCTTTAAAATTTTTATCATATCTTTTAGGTGTTGGTCAACAAGCGCAACAGTTGGAGCGATCATCAAAATCCAACAATCCTTTTCAATTAATTTTTCAGCTACTGACATCCATGCTACTGCAGTTTTTCCAGCTGCAGTTGGTAAAATAAGTAACATTGAATTTGATAGTACTTCGGCCACAGCTTCTAGTTGATAACCACGTGCCTCAACAACTTTAGAAACTAAATTAACATGGCTTACCATGGGCAGCATGATTTAGGCTCTAACGGACATGGTTCAAAATGGTTGACACATTATTCTTACTAATCATCCCATTGAGAAGAATGCTGACATCCCGATTCGTTCAAATAGGGTATGTTAGTCGGAAGGCCGCTTACAACGTGAGATACCAGACACCCAGGGCTCTGTTTAACAACCCAATTGTTGGTTTTACAATCGTAAAATCAATATCGGTGTCACGGTGCCTCCTTATCGTTTTGAGCCCAGTTAGGCCCTTAGCGGCATAATTGGTTTAAAAAATAGGAGAAATGCAATATGGCAGATAAGAGTAAACCGCGCAGAGGTAGTATGGGCTATAGCCCTAGGAAGCGTGCTGTTCGTCAATTCGCTCGTATTTCATCATGGCCAGAACAAGAATCATCTGAAGTTAGAATTCAGGGATTTTCCGGCTGGAAAGCAGGTATGACTCACATCCTAATGAGGGATAACAATCCTAATTCTACTTCAGCAGGACAAGAAATTAGGAAAGCTGTCACAGTAGTGGAAGCCCCACCTATGAAAGTATTGGCAGTTAGAGGATACCGCAATACTCCCTATGGGATGCAAACAGCAGGAGAAGTTTGGGCAGATCCATCAGACTCTGGGCCAGAAGGATTAATGCCTCGATTAGCAAACGATACTAAAGGCAAGAGAGATGCCGAAGATGGTAAGAAGCCAGAAAAAAGAGCTGGACGCATACCAATAAGAAATGGAGAAAATATCGAAAAATCTTTCGAAGCACTAAAATCTAACAATCTATGTGAAATTAGGTTAATCGTTGCAACTCAGCCAACATTGGTTAAAAGCATACCAACAAAGACTCCTGAGATAATGGAAGTAGGATTAGTCGGAGGAGATAATTCCGATCGTCTAGATTGGGCAAAAGAAAAACTTGGAGATTTCATTACAGTTGAAGATGTATTTAATGTAGGTCAAGAAATTGATGTTGTTGGAGTTACTAAAGGAAAAGGATGGCAAGGCTCAATTAAGAGATGGGGGATAAAATTACTAAGTCATAAAAATAGTAAGCGTAGAAGGCAAGGAGGTAATATGGGAGATTTCGGTACAGCATATGTTCGAAAAACTATCAGACAAGCGGGGCAGGTTGGATATCACAAGAGGACCGAATTAAATAAAAGAATTTTAAGAATATCAAATCCTGAAGAATCTGAAATAACCCCTGCAGGCGGATTCTTACATTATGGAGAAGTCAAAAATCACTACATAATATTCCAAGGGAGTCTTCCAGGTCCTGCTAAGAGGATGTTAAGATTTAGAGATCCCATTCGTCCAAAGGATACTAAGTCTGAGGTAGAAATAACCTACCTAAGTACTTCGAGCAAACAAGGTGTGTGATTATTTTGAAGATTAAAACATACAATTTAGTAAACTCAGTAGTTCAAGAAGAGTTAGACGCAGGATTATTGGCAGAAACTTACGATATATCTACTGAAGATGGTAAGAATATATCACTCCCTGAAGTTTTTGAATCAGAAATACGTCACGATTTAGTAATTTCAGCAGTTCATGCATCCAGGGCTAATAGAAGACAGCCATATGGGCACCGTGAACATGGCGGAAAGCGTGCACCACAACCAGGAATGAAGCATTCTGTGGAATGGTGGGGCAAAGGAAGAGGAGTATCTAGAATTATGAGAAAAACAGGTCAAAGGACCGGTGCTCAGAATCCCCACACTCGTGGTGGAAGAAGAGCTCATGGCCCTATGGTCGCAAAAGATTGGTCGCAAAAACTTAATTCTAAGCAAAAAACTATAGCAAGGAATTCTGCGATCAGTGCGACTATTGATTCATCTATAGTTTCATCTCGTGGGCACCGATTTAACGGTGATTTGAGATTCCCTATTGTTATAGAGAATTATGTTGAATCAAGGAATGGTACAGAAGAGAAATATGATTTGGAATCCATTCCATTACAATATTCGACTAGAAAATTTCTTGCCATGATGGTGGGCTTAGGTCTTGGCGATGACTTAAATCGCGCTAGAGATGGGAGAAAAATAAGGGCAGGTAAAGCTACAATGAGAGGGCGAAAATATCGCACTCCAAAAAGTGTTTTATTGGTTGTCTCTAAGAAAGATGGATTACACAAGGCAGCAAAAAATATACCTGGTGTAGATGTAGTTTCAGCTAAAGATTTGTGTGCAGAAGATCTTGCACCTGGTGGAGATTTGGGAAGACTTACAGTTTGGACTAGATCTGCAATAGAGGCTCTGGAGTGATTTTAATGGTGGATCCGTATAGTATAATTTTAATGCCTTGGATTACGGAGAAAACTCTGGAGGCTAGGAGAGTCGCAGATTTCGATGGTAGTTATCGTGAAAATAACAACAGAATAGAATTCATAGTACGTAGGGAGGCCACTAAGCCACAAATACGTTCAGCAGTTGAAAAATTATTAGATGTCAAAGTTGACAAAGTTAATACTAAAATTACTCGTTCCGGAAAGCATGCTAGCATACGTCTTGCTGATGGTTACGATGCAGAAGAGGCAGCGCTTAAGTTGGGCGCATTCTAAAATGAGGTGATATTATGGGTAAGAGAACACGTTCACAACGCCGAGGTTCAAGTCCGAAGAATAAAGTTAATTCTCATCGTTTCCCTGCGGCAAATAGGCTACCACGTAAGACAGATGAGGTCGCAGAAATCATAGACTTAATTCACAGCCCAGCACATACCGCTCCACTAGCAAAATTAAAATTCCAAGATGGTACTGTCGGTCATTTTGCAGCCCCTGAAGGAACTTCAGTAGGGCAAAATATAGCATTTGGAGAAAATGTATCTTTAAGACCAGGAAATGTTACGACGCTTGATCGAATTCCAGAAGGAACGCCTGTATGTAATGTAGAATTAAGGCCTGGAGATGGCGGTAAATTTGCACGTTCAGGCGGAAACTCTGCTATTCTAGAAACACGTATGGAAGAAACTGTAAGAGTACGATTGCCTAGTGGTAGGCTCAAAGAATTACCTTCAAAATGCCGTGCAACAATTGGAATTCTAGGTGGTCACGGGAGGACTGATAAACCATTAATGAAGGCAGGAGCCGCTCATCACAGGGCAAAAGCTCGTGGTAAATTGTATCCTACAGTAAGTGGAGTAGCAATGAATCCAGTAGATCATCCTCATGGTGGAGGAAACCATCAGGCTGTCCATGGTCCTAACTCTGTGAGTAGAAATTCACCACCTGGTCAGAAAGTCGGAAATATCGCCCCTAGCAGAACTGGTAGAGGAAGAAGAAAGGAGTAGTGTAAAATATGGCCCGTAAATCCAAAAAAATGTTCCGTTCCCCTAAACTTGCTCGCCGACAGGCTAGAAAGCGAAGATCTAAAATCAGTGAACGTAGGAAAAAAGAATTCCTATGGCGTGGTTACACATTAATCGAGTTATTGGCAATGCCATTATATCCTCCGGAAGATGATCAAGAATCACCTTGTATAGCTACATTAATGCCTTCAAGGGCAAAAAGATCTCTAGCTAGAGGACTTAGCCCAGAATGTGAAAAACTACTTTTAAAAATACGAGAAAACGAAGGAGATAAAATCGTTAAAACACACTGCAGAGGGATGTATGTTTTACCTGAGATGGTTGGAACTAATATGGGGATACACAACGGAAAAACCTTTGTCAACGTGGAAATTATTCCAGAAATGATAGGGCACGCATTAGGTGAATTTGCAAGAACTAGAACTTCTGTTACACATACAGGCCCGGGTGTTGGTGCTACCCGTTCTTCACAGCACGTTTCATTAAAGTGAGGTAATTAAATGAGTAGAGAAGTAGGTAAATCACAATCTGGATACACTCAACTTTTGGAAGGATCGTACCTTTCTACAGCTAGAGCAGTAAATATCAATGCTCATCACAAGCATTGTTATCATATTGCTAAGGCACTAAGAGGGATGAATGCTGCAGATGCACTCGTTTATCTTGATGATGTAATAAATAAAAAGAAAGCTATACCCTACACAAGACGATCTAGAAAAGGAAGAGGAGGTAATACCATGGCAGGGCACAGGAAAGGAAAAGTTGGGCCAGGGGCATATCCAAATAAAGCATCTAAGGAATTTGTTAAGTTGATATCTAGTGCTATGGATAATGCTCGCCAAAGATATGATACAATTGAACCAGATGACATGGTTATAACTCATATAGCAGCTCACAGAGGGCAAATCGCTACTAATTGGATACCTAGAGCCCAAGGTAGGGCTACTCCTAGTAATCACTATCAAATAAATCTTGAGATATTCTTAGAATTCTTTGGTGATGATGAAGAAGAGGAAGACTTCTGAGGTGAAATTATGAGTCAAAATACTATTCGTACAATTCTCAACAGAAATGTTGAACGCCAACTAGTTCGAGAATATCTCTTAAAAGAGACAGAAAGAGCTGGTTTTGGTGGTTTAACATTTAACAGAACTCCAGAAGGAACTAAAGTTACACTAAAGGCTGAACAAGTTGGAAGAGTAATAGGACGTAGGGGAAAAGTAATTCATGAATTACAACGTAGACTTCAAGAAGATTTCAATATCCATGAGCCCCAATTAGAAGTTGATGAAATAGCAGAATCAAGGCTCAATGCCCAAGTTATGGCTAGTAGATTAGCAAGCTCATTAGAAAGGGGGTGGTTTTTCCGCCGGGCTGGACACAGCACTGCTCAAAATATAATGGACGCAGGTGCTAGAGGTTGCTTAGTAATTCTTAGTGGTAAAATAACAGGTGCCAGGCATAGAGTAGAAAAATTTCAACAAGGGCATATCAAGTTTTGTGGTGAAACCGCTTTAGAATTCATGGATACTGGATTTTCTACAGCAGTAAAGAAGCTTGGGACAATAGGCTGCACAGTTAGAATTATGAGAAAGGGTGTCAAACTTCCTCACGAAGTTATAATTCTAGAACGTCACGAAGTAGGGCTTCCTGCATTGGAAGAAGTGGCTATGATTAAGCCCCTAGAAGATTTAGAAAAAGAAGGATTTGAATCAAACACAGAGACAAATATCCTTTCAATGGAGGAAGAATGATGGGTCACCTCAAATCTAGAGATATTGATTCTATGAATTTAGAACAAAGGGAAAGACGCCTTTTGGAACTCAAGGAAGAATTATTACAATTACGAGCCCAACAAGCGCTTGGTGGTTCATCTGCAGATGCTGGTGCCTACAAGCAAACAAGAAGATCAATCGCACGCCTCATAACTAAAATGAATCAGGGGCCTAAGGAGTAGAAATAAATGGCAGGTATTTGTAATCTATGCGGACTACCGGATGAATTATGTATATGTCAAGAAATAGCAAAAGAACAACAAAAAGCAGTAATATCAGTAGTAAGAAGGAGATACGGAAAAATGGTAACTATGATTGAAGGAATCGATGATACCGCCATAGATATCAGCCAACTTGCTAAAATACTGAAAGGGGCCTGTGCAAGTGGCGGAACCGTTAAGGATAGGACAATAGAATTACAGGGCAATCACAAAAAAAGGGCTTCTAAAGTCCTCGAACAAAATGGCTATCAAGTGGAGGTACGTTAAATGTCTGAAATTTTTAATTTACCTTGGATATCTCGATTTTTATCTGTTACTGATTCAAATGACTCCACTCTCATTGGATTATCTGGTATTGTGATAGATGAAACCAAAAGAACAATTTCTTTATCTACAAATGGTAAGAGTAGAATACTTGCAAAAAATGTGATTAAATTCACTATAGATAATATCGAGAATGAGATGGATGGTAAGTTATTCTCTCAAAGATCAGAAGAAAGAATAAATCGTAAATACAGGAGAAATTAATATGAGAGATATAGGAGTAGATGTTAACACCCCCCAAGGAGAATGGGATGGCAATATGAACTGCCCATTCTATGGAAATTTAAGAGTTAGGGGCCAAATTATCGAAGGTTTGGTTTCTACTTCATCAATGCAAGATGCTATTGTTGTTGAACGTAGGATGGAACGTTACATGAAGAAATACGAGAGATATGAAAAACGCACACGCCGTTATTCAGCTCATCTTCCTTCATGTATTGGAGAATTAAAAGTTGGAGACACGGTCCGAATAATGGAATGTAGACCGTTGTCTAAAACAATAAAATTCTGCGTCATAGATATGGAGGCATCAAAATGAAGGGAATAGCTGGCAAAGTAACAGCAGGTTTGCCCACAGCAGCAAAAATAGATTGTGTTGACAACACCGGTGCGAAGATTGTACAGTTAATCAACGTCCCAAAAAAGGGAGGAGTAGCTAGCAGATATCCTGCTGCTGGAGTAGGTGATATGATCAAAGTTACGGTTAAAAGAGGAACTCCAGAAACCCGTCGCCAAATTTTCAATGCAATAATCATAAGGCAAACAAGGCCTTTTAGAAGAGTAGATGGGACATGGGCAAGATTTGAAGATAATGCTTGTGTCTTAGTTAATGATAAGGGCGACTTACAAGGTTCCGATATCAAAGGTCCAGTGAGCCGTGAAGCTGCCGAAAGATGGCCCCGTATTGCAGCTACGGCCAAACAAATTGTATGAGGTGTGATGATATGGCAAGCAAAAAAGCAGGAAAACAACGCTTAGAGCAACGTAAATCTCCATTGCATACAAAACGCAAGAGAATAAGGGCACGATTAGTAAGTGACGACCCTGATTTACTTTATGTTCGAACAGTCACCGTTAGGGTAGGGGATGAAGTCGAAGTCCTAAGAGGCGATTTTAGCCACCCAAATAGTATTAAATCTGAATCTAGAGGTAAAAGATTAGGGCAATCTCGTGGCCGCGCAGGAATTAAATCTAAGGTAGTAGAAATTGATGCAAAAAATGATCGTGTATATGTCGAAGGTCTTACTCAAAATACTGCTGATGGCAAAGAAGAAGCAGTACCAGTTAGGCCATCAAATCTCATAGTTACAAAATTATATGAAGGAGATCCTCTTAGGATAAAGAGAATTTCTGAAAGGTCGTCATCTGGAGGTCAGCAAAATGAGTAGTAGTCACATAAAGAGATTAATGATGCCTCGAAGTTGGCCATTACCAAGAAAGACAAGTATATGGGTCCAAAAACCTAATCCTAGTGGGCATACAATAGAAAATTGCATGCCATTAACTTTAATTTTAAGGGATGTATTGGGTGTTGCTCATACAAAGCGCGAATCAAAGAAAATTTTACATTCAAGGCAAATTATGGTAGATGGTAAAGTTGAGACAGACTCTGGGCGCGGAGTAGGTTTGATGGATGTTCTAACTGTTAATGATATTAATTATCGTTGTGTTTTAGATACTAATGGTAAATTACGATATAGGGAAATTACTAAAAAATCTGCAGAGACGAAGATTTGCCGAGTTACAGGAAAAACAACAATTAAAGGTGGCATTACTCAATTACATCTGCATGATGGGCGAAATATAATTCTTGACTCTTCATCAGAATACAAGTCTGGTGATTCATTAGTGTTATCTCTTCCGAGCCAGGAGATCAAAAAACATCTCCCAATGAAAAAAGGTGCGTTAGCATACTTAGTAGGAGGAAGCCATATAGGTGAAACCGCTAAAGTATCTGATTTTCTTATCAATAGGTCTTCAAAACCAAATGAGACTTCTTTCGAAGATTTTGGAACTGTTTCTGAATATGTATTTATTATTGGAAATGAAAAAGATTTACCATTGGAGGCTGAATCATGAGTGATTCTACAAACCCAATGTTAATTCCTCGGGCTACTAAAGTAACAATAAATATAGGTGTAGGGGAAGCTGGTTCTAGATTACAATTAGCAGAGAAAGTATTGGAAATTTTAACAGGTCAAAAACCAGTAAGAACTCTTTCTACCCAAACAAATAGAGACCTGGGTACTCGCGAAGGTGCCCCTATAGGTTGCAAGGTAACAATCCGTGGTGAAGATAAAATTAACACATTCCTCAAAGATGCATTTTGGGTAAGGGAAAACACCCTGCCTGCATACAATTTTGATAATCAAGGAAATCTTTCCTTTGGGATTTCAGATTACACAGATTTCCCAAATCAAAAATACGATCCCGAGATTGGAATTTTTGGAATGGATGTAAATATACTGTTGGAACGCCCAGGTCACAGAATTAAACACAGGCGTCAACGTAGTTCAAAAGTATCAGCTAGCCACCGAGTTTTCCGAGAAGAATCTAAAGTGTGGTTTACAGAAAAATTTGGATTATCAATAGTGGAGGAGTGAGTGATATGGCAAGAGATCATGGAGAAGAAATAGGTAGAACAAATGGCTGCCGTCGTTGCGGCCGTCGTCGAGGACTTATCCGCCGTCACGGTTTACATCTATGCCGGCAATGCTTCCGCGACGTAGCAATAAATATAGGATTTAAGAAATATTCATGAGGTGATGTAAGAATGCAATTTGACCCCCTAAGTGACGCCTTTACGCGTATATACAATGCAGAGCAAGCAGGCCATTATGAGGTATCTGTTAAGCCAGCCAGCAAACTTTTAGGTAGCATGCTATCTATAATACAAAACTCCGGATACATAGGAGAATTCGAACAGATCGAAGACGGTAGAGGCGGTGGATTCCGAATTGAATTAATTGGAGCTATCAACCGGTGCGGAGTAATAAAACCTAGGCACTCAGTACAACGTTTAGATTATGATAAATGGGAATCTAGGTATTTGCCAGCTAGAGATTTTGGATTGTTAATTTTGACTACAAATAATGGTGTGATGAATCACTATGATGCAAAGAAGGAGAGAGTAGGCGGGCGTTTGCTCGCTTACATTTTTTAGGAGGAATAAATATGGTAAAAAATGATCATCTAGCACATAATATCTCTATAAAAGATGGAGTTAATGCAACATTTTCAGGTGCATCTCTTTCAGTTACAAAAGGAAACAATTCCCTTAGTAGGGACTTCATACATCCAAAAATTGAAATTCGCATATCAGAAGAATTCATAACTGTCTTTTGCAATCTACCCCGACGTGCTGAAAAGGCACTATCTGGAACATGGGCTGCTCATATCAAGAATATGGTTAATGGCGTGAATATTGGTTTTGAATATCATATGAAAGCTGTTTACAGTCACTTCCCTATGACAATGAAAGTTCAAGGTAATAAGATGACTGTCAATAACTTATTTGGTGAAAAAGTCCCTAGAGTCGCAAAACTCCCGTGGTCACCAAGTGATGTTGAAGTAAAAATCTCAAATAAAACAGATGTAGTAATAACTGGAATCGATAAAGAAAAAGTCGGCCAAACTGCAGCTAATATCGAAAGATCATGTAGGATTAAAAATAGAGATAGAAGAGTGTTCCAGGATGGAATCTATATTACTTCTAAGGGAGCATAAGGGAGGATTAGATATGGAATACGAAAAAATGACTGTCGCACAGTTGAAAGACTTATTGCGTGAAAATGATTTACCAGTATCTGGAAAAAAATCTGAATTAATATCTCGTTTATCTGAATTACCTTCAGAGTCTACAGAAGAAGTATTGGTTGAAGAAAATCTAACCAATTCTTCCGAAGAAGACAATCCTTCCAAAGAAGAAGTATCGGTTGAAGAAAATCTAACTAATTCTTCCGAAGAAGACATTCCTTCCAAAGAAGAAGAAGAAGAAGAAGAAGAAGAAGAAGACTTTTTTGAAGATGAAGATGAAGATAACGACTTCTATGAGGATTTCGGTGGAATTCATACTGCTCGTCAAAAACCTGTTTTAGATGAGCAAACAAAAATAAATCTTAAAATTAGAGCTACTCAAAAGAAAAAACAACCAGCTTTCCGTAGGCAAGAATGGTTTAGGTACAAGAGATTATCACATTCTGGATGGAGAAAACCAACAGGGTACCAATCCAAACAACGTCTTAATATGAAATACAGGAGTCCTATGGCTAGGATTGGTTTCGGTAAGATATCAGCAGTTAGGGGACTTCATCCATCGGGCTTTAAAGAAGTTCTAGTTCATCAAATTTCAGATTTAGAATCCGTTAATCCTGAATTACAGGCAATAAGAATAGGCTCTACAGTAGGTAATAGAAAGCGTTTGACAATACATGATCGTGCTGATGATTTAGGAGTCAGAATACTCAATCGTCGTAATATTGACCGTAAGGGTGATTTACAATGATGGTAACAAATCAAAAGAGAATGGCTGCGCAAATACTTTCCAAGAAGGAAGGTCGAGTAGTAGGCGTTCATAGGGTCTGGGTTCATCCAGATTATCTCGATGAAGTAACTAGTGCTGTTCAAAAAGATGACATTAGACAATTAATAGAAGACGGAATCATAAAGGCTAGGCCAATAACTGGAATAAGCCGTTCCCGTGCTCGTAAAGTTGCTACTCAAAAAGCAAAAGGCAGAAGGAAAGGCCAAGGTTCAAGAAAAGGTACTGCTAATGCTAGGGCACCCAAAAAAGAACGATGGATGCGAATCATACGATCTCAAAGACGAGTTCTAAAAGCATTTAGAGAAGATGAAACTATCACATCTTCAAGATATAGGTATTATTATCGTAAAGCAAAGGGTGGTTCTTATCGTTCCATTGCAGATATGAAGAGAAATATGGAATTAGATGGAATTTCATTTGGAGGTGAACAATAATGGCACAAGGTAAGAATCAAAGACTCAGGTTCAAAAGACGTCGTAATGGTCAAACGGACTACAAGAGGAGAATGAAATTACTAAGAGGAAATGTTCCTCGAGCAGTCGTTCGTGTTTCTAATACTCAAGTAACGTGTCAATTAGTTGAATTTGGAACCGGTGGTGATAAAATTTTATCGTCAGTTACTGGGCGAATACTTGTTGATAACTATAAATGGCCCTCTGATATATCTAGGAAATCAGTTCCAGCTACATATTTGGCAGGTCTAGCTCTAGCAAAAAATGCAATATCCGCTGGCTATAAAGAAGCAATATTGGATATTGGTTTGGCAGCTTCCTCACCTGGAAGCAGGGTTTTCGCTGCTTTGAGAGGGATGGTCGATGGTGGTTTAGATATCCCACATGGAAAATCTGTACTTCCCGATGATGATAGGATAAATGGTACTCACATTAGTGATACTTTAGCTAAATCAGTAAAAGCCACAAAGAAGGCTATAGAGGGGGCAAAGAAATGATTGAAGAAAACCAAGATGCAAATGAAGAGGTAGTTAAATTAGCCCCTGGATTAACCTTAGCACTGTTCCCTAAAGAGTCTGAAGAGCCAGTACAAAGACGTCGTGGTCCAGATCCGTTAGCTGGTTTGAGGACATGGGTCCCCCGGACGCGATTAGGAAAATTAGTTAGAGAAGGTAAAATCCTTACTTATGAAGAAGCAGTAGATACAGGATTTCCTATACGTGAAGTAGAGATAGTTGATGCATTACTTCCAGAATTGACCGATGACGTCCTAGGTGTCAATATGATTCAGAGGATGACGGATTCTGGACGTAGAGTCAGATTCAACGTTCTCTGTGTTGTTGGTAATAGCGATGGTTATGTGGGCCTAGCTGTTTGCAAAGGTAAAGAGGTGTCTAGCACCATTAAGAAAGCAATAGACCAAGCAAAACTCAATTTAATTCCAGTCATGAGAGGAAACGGTTCATGGGAATCTTCCGAGGGCCCAGGGAATAGTGTGCCATTCAAGGTTACTGGTAGGTCAGGTTCTACTAGGATCACACTTCTTCCAGCACCTTCAGGAAAGGGGCTAGTAATAGGAGATTATGGCAGGAGAGTCCTCACTCTTGCAGGAGTAACTGATGTTTGGTCCCGTTCTAAAGGGCAAACCAGGTCAACTATAAATTTTGCAAAGGCTACTTACAATGCCCTAATTGAATTAAATAAAACTAGAATTACTGATGCAGACCGAAATCGTTTACACATGAAATCAGGGAGGCAATTATAATGGTATTTTTAGTAATTAGGGCTAGAAGCGACAGAGGAGTCACTGGCAAAATACGTGATACAATGGGTATGCTAAACCTCACTAGAGTTAATCATGCAACTATCCTGCCCAATGCACCTACATATATTGGAATGTTATCGAAAGCAAAAGACTACATTACGTGGGGCGAAATAGATTCTGATATGATTAGTAATTTACTAAAAGAAAGAGGTAGGATGATTGGAGATAAGCCAGTATCTGATACTGTCATCAATGATAATAGTAAGTATTCTACTATTGATGACTTTGCAAAGGCATTAGTTTCAGGAGAAGCTTCTATGAAAGATGTTGATGGATTAAAACCCGTACTTCGCCTACACCCTCCAAGAGGGTCCAAAGGATGGGGCGGAATAAAAAGAAGTTACACAGTAGGTGGGGCGTTAGGTTTCCGTGGTGAAGCTATTAGCGACTTAGTTTCTAGAATGATGTAAAGGTGATGATATGGTTTCAAGAACAAATAAATTCCGTGGAAGTAGATACCACGGCCGAGGAAAGAAAGCAGGCCGAGGGGCTGGAAAAAGAGGAGGCAGAGGAAATGCCGGAATAAACAAACATCGTTTGTTAACTAGGCTAAAATATATGCCAGGCCATTGGGGAATGCATGGATTTAACCGCCATCCTAGTTTAATAAAAGTCGATATATCTATTAATTTACAAGAAGTTCAAGATATTACCGATGGTGATTCAATAGACTTAGGTCCATTGGGATATGATAAATTATTAGGAAAAGGAAGAATGGAAAAACCCATAAAAATCACAGTTTCAAAAGCCAGTGCATTAGCAATTTCTAAGGTTGAAGCTGCTGGCGGATCAGTCATTACTGATGAAAAATAAATAACAAAGGAGAAATTATTATGGTAAATCGTAGACCCAATGTAATCGGTCTTGTGGTACTTGCAAGTATCTACTGGGGCGCATTATATTATTGGCTTAGATTTGATTTAACTTCAGATGTCAGTGAAGTCCAAACTGAAGCATTGCTTTTGTTCGGGCTTTCAATTCCATACGTGGCATATGTCATATGGGCTGCAATGTCGGATTTGCCAGAGCGATTATCGTCAATACCATTTATTGGAAAATTTTTAAAATTTTATATTTGGTTAGGAGTTTTAGTTATTTTTACCTATTGGGCATGGCAAGATAGTAGCCTTGTTGGTTACTTGTTCGTCGCAATAGCATTATTGGGTTTAGCAGTAGGACTAAGTCTTGCCTGCTTATTATACACAGGTAGTGAGGGAAGTAGACTTTATGGATTGAAAAGACTTGTAGATGTCTACCCTAGTATTACAAAACCAGAAGGCCATGTTAGATTTAACCAGAAACTTTGGACAACTACTTTGGTTCTTATAATCTATTTTGGAATGACGAACGTAATGATATACGGTCTATCAGATACAACTCTGGATATATTCTCTTCTTTTAGGTCAATAATGGCTGGAGCTTCAGGTTCAATAATGCACCTAGGAATTGGTCCAATAGTTACAGGTTCAATAATTATGCAATTGTTCTCAGGTGCTAAAATAATTCAATTAGATCTACAGGACTCTGCAGATAAGCAATTATACCAAGGAGTGCAAAAAATATTGGTATTAATAATGATCCCAATAGAAGCCATACCTCAAGTATATGGTTTCCTAGATCCTTCTGAAACTGTAATTTTAGATTTCGGAGTTGGTTGGGCAAACACACTCATAGTTTCTCAATTATTCTTAGGCTCATTACTTGTTTTCCTTCTTGATGAATTAGTTAGTAAATGGGGAATTGGTAGTGGTATTTCATTGTTTATTGCTGCTGGAGTAGCACAGTCAACATTCGTAGGCACGCTTTCTCCACTTCCTACGATAGAAGGCCAGATGCTTTCTATCGATAATCCTCCTTCAGGTACATTGCCGATGATATTCTATGTATTGAGGACTGCTTCCAATCAACAATTAGTGTCAGATAATGGTTTTGAATTAATGTTGCTCAATCATGCAAACCCAATAGCTGCTCTTGTATCTTCAATAATCGTATTCATAATTGTTGGCTATGCAGAATCAAGTAAATTAGAATTACCATTGACACATGGAAAAGTTAGAGGCCATAGAGGGCAATATCCAATTAGGCTAGTATACGCAAGCAATATTCCAGTAATTTTAATGGCTGCTTTATTGGCTAACATAAATATGTTTACTCTATTATTTTGGAGCCACCCAGTTCTATCTACTACGCCTATAATTGGCAGAGACGGATGGGGAAGCAGGGCTGAATGGTTTGGTGCTTACAAACCAGGTGCCACGACTCCACATGATGGATTCGCTTGGTATGCCTCTATGGTAAATGGAGTGGGTGATTGGCTTATGCCGTTACTTAACCAAACAGGTGATGTATATGGCCATAGTTTGGGGCAATTGATGCTACACGTTTTCGTTTATGTCTTCCTTATGACGGCAGGTTCAACAGTATTTGCTAAGTTTTGGATCGAAACTACAAACATGGGGGCTAAAGATGTCGCTAAACAGATAGAAAGAACTGGAATGCAAATACCCGGATTCCGTAAGAACCCTGTTGTGTTAGAAAGAATCTTGGAAAGATACATCCCTCCAGTTACATTATTCTCGGGTGCATTCGTAGGTCTCCTGGCATCGGGGGCGGATCTGCTGGGGACTGTGGGTAATGCTACCGGTACAGGCCTTTTACTTGCTGTTGGGATTATTCTAAGGACGTATGAGCAAATACAAAAGGAACAAGCTATGGAAATGCATCCTGTGCTCAGGGAATTCTTCGGAGCAGATTAATCAATAATTATTTAATTATATTTACTAATATTAACATATGAATATAAATCCTTGGCCTTTTTTTTGAGGGAATTATTCAATATATAATTTTGATATATCTATAAAAGCACATATAAAAATTCATAGGATATTATAAATATTCTATTTGGCAGGTTATTAAATAAATTTAGTAATATTTCTTATACTTTTTTTAAATTAAATTTAACAAATCTAATCCAATTCCGGCTAACAATAGTTTCTATGATAAATGTGCCAATAGATGTATTTTCGGGACATTGCTAAGAAATAGCAACTTATTCTAACTAGTCATATTCATAAACTAAAGTCATACCGTCGGCCCGTTGCGTCACACTGGCGTTGAAGATTGAGTGCCTCACGGTACTATGATTTCTTCATTCAAGTGAGATTCAACCGAGGAAGTGCGGCCACGAACTTAGTTCGTGGTTGAGGAGGTTAACCACAATTATGACTTGACCCCTATAATAGGGGGTGCAAGACAAAGCAGATTATTTTTCATTCAATTCAAAATGATGGTGATTCTGCGCCAATAACCAATAAGTGACAACTTTAGTGACCATTAATAAACACAAACTTCCGAAGGGATCAGTGAGATTTTGCTTACGCGAAATCCGGTTGATCCTGCCGGAGGCTACCGCTATTGGAGTTCGATTAAGCCATGCGAGTCCAGAGCTTTCGGAGCTCGGCGTACCGCTCAGTAACACGTGGGTAACCTAACCTATGCAGGGG
>CAJJBW010000009.1 GCA_905182515.1 uncultured Candidatus Poseidoniales archaeon
GTGGTGGGCCTGCCTGGATTTGAACCAGAGTCTGTTCGTCCCAAACGAACAAGCATAGACCAGACTAACCCACAGGCCCTGTGGTGTTCGTTCCACCGACCAATATGTCATGAAGGTTACTAGAGCCATGTCCATTCTTTATGTCCGGAGCGTATAATTAAACCTTCAAATTCTGAAGTTTCTATAAGTTCTTCAGCAGTGATATTTGTAATTCCATTATGATGCAATACTTTTACCAAGTTTTCTAGCTTCAATACACCATTAACATCAATAGATTTCTTAATAACATTTTGAAATTTTCTAAAATTATTAATTTCTTCTATTTTATTATTTGACTTTAATGACGCTTTTTTTAATTTGGATTTTATGATGTTTTTAACTTCATCTGGAGCATTTGCTGAAGATACAGCAATACTCAATTCTTTAGATGAAGAAAAACTATTTAATATCTTTAAATCAATAGTTTTTGAACATCTTGAACATGACATTCTATTTCCTTTCTTAATACCAAAATGGTGCCCACAAGTACACTTAACTAAATTCCAATAGACATGCACGGTCCTCTGAAGATATATTAGTTCAATAAATTGTCTAAAAAACGAACAAAAATACGCTGATTTATTGAAGTAAGTGTCCTACGCTAGTTTATCATGTCATCAGTCAGAGGAATAATTGGTTTCATTTCTAGTTTTATTTTGATACTTATTTCAATTTACAGTTTTACCATCGATAATTCATTAACAACAGAAGTATGGAGTTTTCTATTATTAGCACCATTACCTTTAGCAATAGCATTAGCCCCTAAAAATACTATTAATTGGAAAACAAAAAAGGATGATTGGGATGATGACATTCAAGAAGTTGAAAATGAAAACATAGATCCATTAGAATTTGGTTATGATATACCAATATTATAACTTATAAGAGCCTTAAAGTTTCTAAGTTATCAGGAGCGTAGGTTTGAACCTTAAATTTCTCCCTTAACCCTTGCCTAAATGCATTACATGTTTGTGAGTCTCCATGGTGGCAAATTATTTTCCTAGGAGTAGGATGTAACGCAGAAACATAATCCATTAATTGGTTCCTGTCAGAGTGACCACTGAAACCATCAATTATTACCATATTACAATTAACAGCAATCATTAATGTCTGGCCTCTATCTACAAGAGGGACTGCAGAATGTCCATCTTGTAATCGACGCCCAAGAGTCCCAGATGCTTGATACCCTACAAAGCAAAGAGTGTTGCCGTGTTCAGGAGCCCAGTGCTTGAAATATTCTATTATCGGCCCTCCGGTCATCATACCACTAGTTGCTAAAACGATACAAGGGTTAGTTTCCAAGAGAATTGATTCCCTTTGTTTATGGGACTCTACTTGTTTAAACCAGGGAGAATTAAATGGATTTTCATCTCCACCTTTGAGTAGTTTTTTTCGTAAGTCTCTATTTAGAAAATTAGGGTGACTAGAATGAATAGCGGTGGCTTCGGAAATCATTCCATCTAACCATACTGTCACAGGTTTAACTTTACCGGATTTAAATAATTCATCAATAGCAATCATCACTTCTTGGGATCGACCAACCGCGAAAACAGGGCTAAATATTTTACCACCCCTGTTCAGAGTATCAATGATTAAATCTTGTAATTCGTGACTTGCTTGTTGCCTTGTAGGTTGTATATTCTGAGGCCCACCATATGTTGATTCAATCACTAATGTATCTACTTTTGGAAACCTAACCGTAGCAGCGTCGAAAAGCCATGATTTTTCATATTTTATATCTCCTGAGAACAATAATCTGTGTTCCGATTTACCTTCACCTATCTGAGTATATACACTAGAGGACCCAAGAATATGGCCTGCATTTTCTAAAGTTATTTTGATATCAGGTGAGATATCAGTTTTTTCTCCCCAATTAATATCAACAGTATGTTTTATACATTCTTGGATATCTGTTTTAGAATAAGGAGGTTCATTACCCTCTGCTAATGCTACTTTGATGTAATCTATTTGAAGTAATGTCATTAAATCCCTAGTTGGTGGAGTACAATAAACCGGACCTCTATACCCATATTTGAATAAAACTGGAAGCATTCCGATGTGATCAACATGAGCATGCGTTATTACGATAGCATCCAAATTATCTAATGGGAGTAATTCAGGAGCTGAGAAAAACGGTTGAGTTTCGTTTCTATTAGTCGTAGGTTTAGCGCCACAGTCAACAAGTATTTTAGATTCATTTGTAGTTACTAAATGCATTGCCCTACCAACTTCCCTATAGGAACCAAGTGCCGTTACTCTAACCCAGGGAACTCCGGGCCTTTTTGGCCTGTAGATTCTAGTCCCAAATTTCCGTAATAATGCTTTTCTATCGCTTGCCATTTCTTTCCTATATCTTCGAATATCATGTTGAGTCCTACTTGCAATAGCAGGGGCCCTTACTACATTGACTAACCAGCCAATCTCATCCCTTAGTTGTTGGATATGAATTCCTTTTGGACCTACTGCTGATGAGGGGTCATCACACTCAAGAATAATCTCAGACAAAGCTGGATCTAACCATGTATTTGTTAAACCTGCTTCTGGAGGAATGTATTTAGAAACAGCTTGATATATTGCAGTTTCATCTGCTAAAATATCAGGATGAGGACGGATTACTACCCTACGTTTAATTAATTTTGCAATCTGTACAGTTAGACTATCTCCACTGCCAATGAATAAAGAAGGTTGTTTAGTTATTATAGCAATAGATCCGGACTCTAAATCAACATCATAATCTATGTGTTTAGGTATTATTGAAGCTATTCTCTTTTTCATCTCAACTAATGACAAACGCATATACAAACATCCCTTCCAAGCAAAGCCTGCTAAACTAGTACGTCGAAAATGTGCACTAGGGCAGGAGTATGATTAGAGAGATGAAAGAAGAGACTTTAATTCTTCTTCGGATAGTAATTTGAAACCATCTTTTGGAGTAATAACGGCTAAATCCATGCCATTACCACTTGCTGCATCTCTTTGTGCAGAAGCAAGAAGTGACTTAGCAGCAACTTTTAATGCATCTTCACGTGACATGTTATCTCGGTATTGGTCTTCTAAAACTCCATACATATAGGGGCTTCCAGATCCAGTTGCGCAATAAACGTCGGGAATGGATCCACCAGCAGCATCAATGCTGTACACACTAGAGCCACTTTTATCTACTCCAACTATTAATAATTGTACATGATGAGGGCGGCCGACTAAAATATTAGCAGTTAAAGTTGCAGCGCCTTTTACAGTCATTGGAGAATCTCTTTTTAATTCGTAAAGGCGTAATTCAGATGCTAGTGTCCTAGACAATGATTGAGCATGCCCTACTAATCCAGCAGTTGTAAGTGCAATAGAATCTGAAATTTGGAAAACTTTCTGGACGCTTTTATTGGCTATAAAATGCCCCATAGTAGCCCTATGGTCGGCACCAACTACTACCCCTCCATCGAATGTTATACCGATAGTACTAGTTCCAGTTTTTACTACTTCAGAAGACATATCCATTAAAATCACCTGCTGTGGAAGAGTTCCCAGCAAACCTAACTGAAATCCAGCCCCTTATGAATGCGACGGGAGCAGATGCTCAACAAAGAGCAAATCCACATATAATTATTAAATCTACTTTGATAACATAGAAGAAGTCAAGGGTATGATTTAGTTCGAAGTAACATGAGCAGCGAAGGCAGAGAACCACGCTGGATTGAAATGGAAGAAACCTCTTTGACTAAAGAGTTGAATATAGAACCGGGGGAAAAATATCATGACCTTGGTGATAAGTATCCTAATTCTCCAATTCCAAGAGGCCCTGGAGATACCATAATCCATAGAGCCGTACTTGAAGATTTGACTGGAGTTCCTCCCATTTTAAATTGGATTTCGGACGGAGATTTAGTAATAATCGAAATGTCACAATTAATGAAAAGAGAGACAGAATTAAGCATTGCTGTTAGCAAAATTAGGGATTTCGTTGAACTTGATTTATCAGGAACAGTATTGCTTTTAGGCAAAACTAGATTATTGTTATTACCACCAGATTTTGACGGGATTGAACAATTAAATTAGACACAGGGGGTGTAAATTGTGGAAAGTATCATAGATCAATCTTGTCCAATTTGTTTTGCCGACACAGGATTAAAACTATTTGTCCATATTTCTGAAATTCCGTACTTTGGAGAACACACACAAATGACAATGTTATGTGACGATTGCGGATGGAAAAACACTGATTTTATACCCGCCGAAGGTAAAAAACCTGGAGCTTGGTCAATTAAAATTACTAATGAAGAACATATGTCTATAAGGGTCATCAGATCTTCCTCTTGTACGATAAAGATTGAAGAAATTGGCTTAGAAGTAGAGCCTGGAAGTAATTCAAGTGGATATATAACTAATGTAGAAGGAGTCCTAAATAGATTCAAAGATATTGTTGAAATGTTACTTAGACAGGCAAAAAGAGATAATGATGATTCAATTGAAGATTGTATTAATCTATTAGAAAAGATTGAAGAGATTAGAATTGGGAGAAGAGAAGTAGAAATGGTATTGTTAGATCCAATGGGGCATAGCCAAATCTTACATGAAAATGCTATAGCAAGAGAATTGGACGAAAATGAAATTGCTGAATTACCAATTGGACCTAGCATTCCAGTCTTTGATATAGAAAATAATTAGAGTGCATCTGGTGCTAAGAATTCTTCTGCCCTACCTGCCCATTCGTCCCTTTTTTCAGATAAATCGTTTAGCCATGATGTCGCATTTTCCATACATATATTTTTCATCTCTCCTGCTAAAAGTTTACCACTTTCGTAATCTCTTTGAATTTCATTTAGATGATTATCATCAGCTTCGAAGAAATATTGTAAATATTGAAAAGCGACATCTTTAGAACAATCTCCACCTAATCTTCTGTGTTCTTCTATAGTGGATTGCCCACCACTATATGCTCTCTTAACTTTCTTCTCCATCTGAGATATGCTATCATCCATGAAAATAGTAGTTTCTGGCTTTGAAGAGGACATCTTATCTCCTGTCATTCCAACAGCAAATCTATGATACGTAGAACAGGGAGGCATGATACCCATTCCACCTAATTTTCTTTCTAATTGTAATAAACTTAATTTTAAGGAAGATATATCATTATTTGAAGCCCCAGGGACGTCAATAGTTCCATGCTTTGGATTAGGAAAAATATCAGCAAATCCTAATTTTATAATCGAGTTCTTCATTCTATCAATTAAGTTATTTCTTACTTCGCGATTAAATTTTCCATCTTCAGAAATTCCCATAATCTCAGAATTATCATCCTGAATAGAAAGAGCCACAGTGAGGCCGCCTTGCTTTCTAGGTTTTACATTAAACCAATTCGTTTTACTAACAATTCCTCTAGTTAATCGAAGATGAGGATCTTGATCTATCCCTACAGGGACTACAATAGGACGTAATCCTCCGAATTGCTCTAATTGAGGATGGACTATGTCTCCTGCTTGTACAAGAGGTGCTTGTACATGGGCTAAATTTGTATCTCCTCCAAAACCATAAATTGCTTCGAATTCAGAAATATTAGTACGGCGTCCAAGTGTAAAGGCTAAACGTTGTACTTCTGGCCTTTTACTCTGAAAATAAACATTTGTAGATTTTGGATCAAGTCCTAATGCGGCATAATTGATAATGTACTCATTTATTGCGACTTCTCTTCCTTTTGATAAAGAAGTAGAACGAGTAGCTAAAGCCTCCAAATCTGCAACCGCCACAGTTATGTCTCCTCCTTGTTCTTGAAACCATTTTACTTGCTCAATAACCATGCTATGGCCAAGATGCATTTTTCCGCTCGGCATTAAACCCGTTAAAACGCCAAATTTTTCTTTTTTCTTTATTGAATTTAAGATTATATCTAAATCTCGATGTGCAAATATTATCCCTCTTCTGTGAAGAATGTTTGGATTTGGAATTTTAGATAATTCTATAGAATCTAAACCGAATTGATTAGTTATTCTATCATAGTCAGTAGACTGTTCAGAAGACCAAGGATCTATACGTCGTCCATCTATCATAACTACGCGCTAATGATGTGTGCAATCAAACCATCGATGATAATTAAAACATTTTGACCGTTAAAGACAATAATGAAAACCCACCGGGCGCATATATGGCCGTCATTCATTGCCTAGGAACAGGACTTGTTGGATCATATGTTGCAAAAAAATTAGCAGAAAATGGCCATCAAGTATATGCTCATGATATCAACCCAGATATTACTTTGGTAGACTATCCAAACATAACTATCGAAGAAGGTGACGCTTTAGAAAAATGTAGTGACATAATAAATTTAGGTAAATTCGATATAATAGTAAATATGTTACCGGGAGACATTGGGCATACTGTGATAAAAAAATTGTGTAAATACGATGTCAAAGTTGTCGATTTAAGTTTTAGTGAAATTACGCCAGATATAGTTATTGCAGAATGTGAAAATATGAATGCAACAATATTATGGGATGTTGGAATTGCCCCGGGGCTATCAAATATGTTGCTTGCAATGGCATATAGAGAATTTGGAAAATTGAAAAATGGTGAAATTAGAGTTGGAGGAAATCCAGTTGAAAAGAGAGGTATTTGGAATTATATGGCCCCTTTTTCACCCAAGGATGTGATTGCAGAATATACTAGGCCCGCAAGGGTTGTGCGGGATTCGAAAATTACGATTATTGAAGCCTTATCAGATAGACATTCAATCGAAGTATCCGGAAAAGGGACAATGGAGGCTTTCTTGACTGATGGTTTACGTAGTATTTTGTATTCAATTCCTGCACTAGATTTATCCGAATATACTGTTAGATGGCCTGGGCATATACAAAAATTTATTGATGAAAGAGATAATAATACACTTAATTATGATAAATTATTAAAAGAATGGAAATACGATAGTGAAATTAAAGAATTTACATGGATGGAAGTAAAAGCAACAGCCTATAATGGCGAAAAAGTGAAGTGGATAATATCTGATGATGGCGATAAAGATGGACACTCTATGGCCAGATGTACTGGATTAGTGACAGTTTTTTGTGTTGAAGAATGGTTAAAAGATCCTGATATGCTAACAAAGGGTGTGCACCCACCGGAAAATCTCCATTCAGAGGTCATTGAAAGAATTATAGGTAAAATGAAAAAAGAAAATATTAATATTGAATTTGAGAGAAATAATTAATTTAGCAACGTTTGATTTTTATCCCTAAGCAATAACCATTTTATCACCATTGGCGTTGCAATTAAGGTCCCTAAAGCTATAACAATTATAGGCCAACTAAATTCAGGCTCAGCCGTTCTTTCAATCAACCATGTGAACAATATTGGAGACCCCAAAAAATCTGATGCCGATTCCCTCATGTTAGAAACATGATGGCCAACTACAGTAACTCCGTGATGCAAGTTATTGAATGTATATAGTGGATTAATGCTACTAGAATTTATATCAAAGGAATCGAATTGTAAAACGAATGTTTCACCTCGAGGGATAGTAATGATGACGCCCCCGGGCGATAATCTATATCCATATTTTAAGTTTTGATCTGACGAATTTAATATCGGAATCGTATTGCCATTTGAATTTATTATTGAAAATAAAGTAGAGTTTGAGGCTAACATGATACTACCTGGGACGCTCCAATCATTACTTTCATTGATATTTGGTAATGATAAATATAATTTATCATCAACCAAATTATATGATATATCTTCACTAGATATTTTATGATTATGCCACTCCCCCCATGTAGTAAACCAAATATTATCATTATTTTCTAACCATTTTAATGCTTCTTTATCTTCCCTAACTTTGATATCATAAATTCTTGCTATCCAATATATACTTACTAACGAGTCTTCTTCTGCAGATTCTAAGATTGAAATATTTGCTACATTCTTTTCCAAACTACCTCCATTACGATTAGCAACAAAAAGTCCCACAGGAGTTTTGTCTACTTTGTCCCCGACTACCATAAAACCTGAATTAACAAGTTTGGCTGCAGTAAGTGAATTAATTTCCCCTGAAGGAACACCATATGATATTGGACTTACACCCCACCTGGAGGAATTAGTTTGAGATAATAGATAATTTTTACAACCATCAATAATCCAATCACCTTCATTGATATTTATGCCTTCATATCCGTGACAACCAAATTCGTCACCCGTTGCAAGCCTTTCTGGCCCAATTAAATTCTTAATCCAACCATCTGACTTCCATTCTGTTGCCATTACAGGAGATATAGTAGGAATTATAAAGATAATAACTAACAAAACACCTTTGACCCCTAACTTCGTCATGAACATCGGAAATATATCTAAGATATGAGTACTTGCAATATTTAGTAAAGGCTAAGCGATAGATACAATACGATTGGATATGAGTGAAGGTTTGGAGAGGAATCTTGAGCAATTTTCAAACTTAGTTAAAATTAATGGCACAGGAAAGGAATTTAAAACTCCATTTTTATACAAATTCTTAATAAAATATATTAGAATTATTGGAAGAAGTTTTACCAGAGTTAATTATTATGGTTTAGAAAAATTGCCCAAAAGAGGCCCCGTAATAATCATAGGTAATCACACTTCAAACATAGATCCAATTATCAAAATAATGGGCAATGCTAGGCCCATCCACTATTTAGCTAAAGAAGGGCATTTCAAAAAAGAGCCGAATCGTACAATAATGGTTAGTACTGGCCAAATAGAGACTTTCCGAGAAACTGGAGGAAGGGATGCTTTAGCAAGAGCAATAGATGTATTAGAATCCGGTTTGTGCCTTGGACTATTCCCAGAAGGAACTAGATCAAGAAGTGAAATTGCTCCTTATTTGCAAAAAGGAAAAACAGGAGTTGCCAGGATTGCTGCTAGTTTTCCTAATATTCCAGTAGTTCCTATGTGCATAATTGGTGCAAGGGAAATGATGGCCCCTGGAGATAACATCATTAGAATATGGAAAAAAGTAGAAGTCATAATTGATGAGCCCATTACATTCAACGAATGGCTTGTAAACGTAGATGGAGAAAATATGAGTGAATATCAATTATCAGAATTTATAAATTTAGATAAAGACATTAGGGATCAACGAATGAGGAAAATATATAGAAATTTTACCGATCAATTAATGATGAAATTAAAGAATTTAGGCGCTCCCTGATTAATTATTTCCGTAGCGTTGAAGGACTGACAGCATAGGCGGTAAGAATAGATGCAACAGTACTTGGAGTTTCTTCGGAGAATTTTAGAAAACGGTCAAGAAAAATCAGACAGGACGGGGACGGGAACAAAATCAGTATTTGGCCATCAAATGAGATTTGATTTATCAAATAGTTTCCCCGCCATTACAACTAAAAAAATTCATTGGCCTAGCGTCATTCATGAATTATTATGGATACTTTCTGGAGATACAAACACAAAGTATTTACAAGATAATGGTGTTAAAATATGGAATGAATGGGCAGATTCAGACGGAAATCTAGGGCCAGTTTACGGGGAACAATGGAGAAAATGGTCAAATGCCGAAGGTAACGTAATAGATCAGATAGCAGATGCAATCGATATGATCAATAATGAGCCAGATAGTAGAAGAATTATAGTTTCGGCATGGAATGTTGGAGAGTTGGATAAAATGGCATTAATGCCTTGTCATGCATTTTTTCAATTTTATGTTAATGATGGAAAACTCTCATGTCAACTTTACCAAAGAAGTGCCGATGCATTTTTAGGAGTTCCATTTAATATTTCTTCCTATAGTTTACTAACATGCATGATTGCACAAATATGTAACTTGCAACCTGGTGAGTTTATTTGGTCAGGAGGAGATTGTCACTTATATCTAAATCATATTGATCAAGCTAAATTACAAATTAATAGAGAGCCCCTCTCACAACCAAAATTAATTTTAAATCCGGAAATCAAGTCTATTGATGATTTTAGTTATCAAGATATTGAAATTTTAGATTATCAATATCATCCCCCAATATCAGCACCAATTTCAATATGAGGTTTCAAAATGTTAATTGCAATGATTGTAGCAATGGATGAAACCGGTGCTATCGGAGACGGAAATACAATACCATGGAAGTTATCTGACGATATGGCGAGATTTAAACAAATAACAGAAGGTCATGGAAATAATGCAGTAATTATGGGCAGGAAAACATGGTCTAGTTTACCTCAAACATTCAGACCATTACCAGATAGATTGAATATAGTGATGTCCCGTAATTCAAAGTGGAAAGAAAACGGTTCTGAAAGTGCAATTTACCCAGGTAGAGCAATTGAAATTGCTCATTCTGAAGCATGTGAAGAATGTTGGATAATTGGAGGATCTCAAATATATGAATTATTTATTGAACTGGTAGATGAAATACATATAACAAGAGTGCATGCCAAAAATAGTGGCATAATTAAGTTTCCAAAATGGAATAATAAGGATTGGACGGAAGAAATAATTGAAACCAAAAAAAATGATGTTAAAAATGAATTTGATACTACATACTCGATATGGAAAAAATCATAATCAATCATTCTTATAATCAGTAATTCTAATTCCTAATCCACCTATTATTGAAGGCCTCTTCATGATGATATCCATTTTATTATGGAATTCTTTTTCTAAATCTATCTCTAGGGCTAATGAGTGCCCTAAAATGAGAATTAATAAGTCAGCTAATTCTTCCGATATCTGATCGTGATTTTTTCCTTTTGTTATGGCTGCGGCGAACTCACCTAATTCCTCAACAGTTAGGGCGATTCTATATCCCATATCATGACCCTTATTTTCTTCACTTGAAAAAGAGTGCTTTGAATGGAATTCTGCTACTCTTGACATCATAGTATTCCATTGGCCATCAATTTCATAATCCTTATTGATTGATATCCAATCCTTTACCGTTAAGGGTCTACTCATATTTATTGAGTCGGCGTCAAGGCCATCAAATTTGCCCATACATTAGTTAGCTTTAATTAATAAATTAATGCAATTAGAAAATTGTTGAATAATGAAATTAGCATTCTTTTCAATATCTTCATGATATATTTTAATTTTGGAATCTTTTGGGTTTCTACCTGATGCCCAATTAGCTGCATATAGCATAGATAAATATGGAATAGTCAACTCAGAAATTAATCTAGATTCTGGCCCTAATGTCATATTTACTACATTTGCCCCCATTTTTTCTAGGGCGTTAATTTCTACCGGTGTTTCGAATTGAGGGCCATTGCATTGGGCAACTACTAAATTATTAGTTTTGGTTTTTTGGAGGGATTCTAAGATAATACTTAACTTTATTGAAATTTTTTTATCAAAAATAGATGTTCTATCGGCATGAAACGCCAATGAATCATGAAACGACCAAGAATGTTCTGAAAAATCAATGATGTCTGAAGCTAAACCAATCTTACCAGGAGGGAAATTAGGATCCATAGAACCGACGGAATTTATACTTATAATTACATCAGGAGTAGTACTAGATGCAGCGTGGATATTCGCCCTATGTTCAATTGAATGAGGTGGTGTGATATCTCCATTGATAGAGTGGTGCCTATAAATAAAAAATAAAGAATCGTGATTTTTATTAATCAATTGGATAGGAGTTTGCCCCCATTTGGAATCGCACCTGATTGTTTCTAAGTCGGCCCCCCATAAATTAGAAATTGCATTAGGAAGATAGGATAGTCCTGTCCCATAAATCACACATACGCGTACCATTATGTACTATCGTAAACGGTTGTAATAAAAGTCTTTCACAGATTATTCATTTAGACGGTCAATCAAATCAGCTTTTTTTCCAGAAACTGCTTTCCCTGCTTCCTTCAATAATTCTTTTAATTGGGGGACAGTCATAGATTTATAATCAATAGAATCTGATTTATTGGTATTTTCTTCAACTACTGTTTCTTCAACTACTGTTTCTTCAACTACTGTTTCTTCAGCAATTTCAGATATATCAGCACCAGCTTCTGCCGCAACTAATACGTCACTCTCTTCTTCTTGAACTACTACTTTGGATTTTTCACTCTGGTAAATCTCATCCAAAGTAGGTCCTTCATCTAATAAAACACCAGATTGGAGCAATTGAACACGTCTGAATATAACATTCTTTGCAGGTTGGATTTTCGTTACTTCTTCCTTCATGGAGTTTTCCAGAGTACCGTCAAATATTATTTTCTGAAGTTCAATCCATGTGGAACTAGCCCCAATTCTTAGTATAGTATTTCTCGCTATAGTACGCATTTGTTGTTTTTGGCTTGCCTTAATTCGACCTCTAGAAATAATTAATGGTTTAAATCGTATGTAATAACCGTCTTTAGAAACTAAGTCAACTGTGTCATCGATTTTACCTCTTTCTCTCCTGACCAGACGCCTTACGTGATCTTTCATTAAATCATAACCAACAAATTCGGTCAAGGCATCTTTGTTCACCACATTAGTAACTTTAAATTGAATTTTGACATGCATCTTGGAGAAGTCCCCATCTAATTCATTCTGCATTATTTCATAATGGCGCCCCATTACTCTCTCATCATCCTCAGCAATAGTTTCCCCTATAACCTTGAAAGACCAAGGATTACGAGGTGCTCGAATCGAGTACCATCTCTTTGATTTCCACTTATCTTTCTGTTTTCTTGCTGCTGCCCTTGATACTGCTCCTTTTGCCATAATAAAGACCTCTTCTGCTGGGGGCTACCCCAATTGCAATCCATGCGAAATGAGTTGAGTATTTGAACAAGGCACATCACGAGAACAAATACACATAGGATTTAATTCAAAGACTTAGACGTTTTGGATGGTATATGAGCATGCATGGTGCAACATGGAGAGTACATACGAGCTCCCTAGATGATGTTGAATTGATACAGGATGCCATATCATGGATTGCGGGAGATGAATCTACTATATCAATCGATAAAGACAAATCAATACATGGGGCAATTCAAAAAGCTATTATTGCTAAAGTTGACCGAAAGAGTGGAGCTATTGAATCATTAGAGAGGCTCGGTATTGAAATTTTACAAGAACTTTTAGACGATGATTTAGGAATGAGAATTGATGATGACAAAAATATGCACATAAGAATTGATGTTGCAAATTTAGTACAAAAGAAAATATCCATATCTAAAACAGATGCTAAAAAATTAGTTGCTAAGGGAATATTCAAAATAGAATGCTACCCTGGTGATGATCCTGTAATTGTCCTAAGTAAGTTAATAAATAACATAATAAAAAAGAATAAAAATATAAATTTGTAATTATTTCTAACCAAGTATTAAAAGGCCTTCCTTCTATCGCAATGATAGGAATTAATATGACTCACGTAGTTACATCGGCATGTGTTGGCCATAAATATCAGGATTGCGTAGCTGTTTGCCCAGTTGAGGCTTTCAAAGAAGCTGATACTTATCTTGTGATAGATCCCGATGAATGCATAGATTGTGGAGCGTGTATACCTGAATGTCCAGTCAATGCTATTTTTACTGATACAGATTTACCAGATGAAGAAGAAGAATGGCTACAAAGGAACGAAGATGAAGCTCCACACTTAGAAATAGCTGAGGGAGAATCTCCCGTCTTAGCAGATAAATAATTTATTATCCCTATTTGCAATTCTTGATGAAACATTACTGGAAGGAAATAATATGACGCAAAATTTGGATATGGCTGACCTCCTCCATGGGACTGAATTGTTGAAGAGAGGTTTTGCAAGAATGCAAGAGGGTGGCGTCATTATGGATGTAGTAGATGCTAAACAAGCGCATATTGCAGAAGATGCAGGTGCGGTTGCAGTTATGGCCCTAGAAAGAGTTCCAGCAGATATCAGGGCCGATGGCGGCGTCGCTAGGATGAGTCATCCCCAAATGATAAAAGAAATAATCGAGACTACATCAATACCTGTAATGGCAAAAACAAGAATTGGCCATGATGGAGAGGCCCGAGTCCTAGAAGCATTAGGCGTCGACATGATAGATGAATCAGAAGTATTGACGCCAGCAGATCCATTTTTTCATATTTCAAAAAAGGATTATGCAATACCGTTTGTTTGCGGATGTACAAACTTAGGAGAGGCAGTCAGGAGAATTGCTGAAGGTGCTGCAATGATCAGAACAAAAGGTGAAGCCGGTACAGGGAATGTAGTAAGTGCAATACAACATGCTAGATTAGTTAAAAATGAAATTAGTGCCTTATCTAACAAAAACGAAACTGAAACTGAAATTGCCATTGACAAAATTATGGAAGGTTACCAAAAATTAAAACATGTTTCAGAATTTAATATTAATCCAATAGAAACTCCTTTTGGAACAATGGAAAACCTTAGAAATGATGTGGTAAAGGTTTTTGAAGAAGTTATGAAGAAAAATAGACTACCAGTAGTTACATTCTCAGCAGGGGGCATAGCTACGCCTGCAGATGCTGCTTTATTGATGCGACATGGAATGGATGGAGTGTTCGTCGGCTCCGGGATTTTTAAGAGTGAAAATCCCAAAATGACTGCCGACGCGATAGTTTTGGCTACGCATCATTTCCAAGATGCGAAAATAGTAACTGAAGCCAGTGAAATGATGGGAAAACCTATGAAAGGATTGGAAATAGATAACTTGGAAACCAGATACCAAGATAGAGGTTACTAATTTACTGTTTTCTTCCTCTAGAAGTTCCTAATTTCCGAGATTTCTTTTTACCTTTTGTTTTAGAATTAGTAGCGAAATCATTTCCAAGAGTGCCGCCAAATGTTAACGACCCGGTCTCCATCAACTGGTCTGAGAGAGAATTGGCTAGGTTTTCGTCCTTGTCAGGCGTAGTTAGAGATTCCCTTACAGATTTATTGTGATTTTCAATTGCCAGTCTTCCTTCTTCGATTTCTGCTTTCATCTCATCCCTAATCTCATTTACTTTTTTGAGAATTTCTACTATAGACGCGTGTACTTCATCAGCATTTTTTCTACCTTCAACAAATGCTTCATGTAATCTATCTCCTTCTGCTTTAATAAAATCTCTTTCTTCAAACATTGGTTTTATTTCATCCCAAATTTCATCAGCGTGATTATGAGCATCGATCATCATTTTATGTTGTGAATCAGCTTCAGATTTTAATAACTGAATAGATCCTTCCATATCTCCTAAATCTAAAGTTAGTATATTAAAATCTTCAACCAAAGGTGACAATTCTTCACGTTTTAGTATTAATTTTTTTAAAACCTTGAGTAAGGAATTCTCTTTCTTTAAAGAGATAGTTCCATCTGTCATTATTTGCCTTTCGATTCTTTCGATTTCACCCACTGCTTCTGAAAGTTGTAAAATTACAGATTTGGTGCCCTTATTATCATCTCTTTTACCTTTCTTTTGGGAGATTAATTCACGAATTTGGTTTTGTATTTCATCTCTTTTCATCTGATGAGTCTTTGCTACAAGTCTGATTTCCTTTTGTTTATCTAAAAATTCTTTTATTCTCTCTCTTAATTCCTTGCCTTGTTCTTGTATGGCATTCCGAGAATCTGCGGCTCTTCTGGCTAATTCTGAATAATTGTTTCGCTGATCACGCATTCTCTTTAGTTTAGTTTCCATTGCATGAAGGCGGTTTTGAAGATCTTCATCTTGGCTTCCCCTCTCGTCACTCATAAGCCTGCGAGAAGCATTTCCTTATTCAAGGAAACTAAAGTCCGAGCAATGATAAAGCGAATGGTATAAGCGGTGAAAATACTGCAACCATCGCTCCGACAATGAACAATGCGCCAGTCGTAAGTCTAAGTCTCGTAAATATATCCGATCGGACTTGAACAGTTAGTACCCTGCCTGAGATGAGATTTCCTGATGGATCTTCTAATCTGACTGTAACAGTAGCTTCACCTGTCGAAGAAGGAATCAGGCTCTGCCATATAATTCTTGTAGAAATCAATATATCTGGGAGTATGTCAGCAATTGATTTGTTAGATGAAAAAATCTTAGCTTTTTGCGGTGGGACTACTAAGCGATAAACGCATTCATTTGGTCTAAAGTCTGGTGTTTGCACTCTTAGAATAAGTTCTTTGCTTTCGTCACTCTGATTTAGAACATATGCGAAAAGATTTGCATTTCCTAGAGTTAAGTTTTCCATATCTACATCAAACCATATATCTTTTTCTTCAATATTATTATTTTGAGTATGCATACGTAGGCGATCATGAAGACGGAAAAATGGAGCACATCGTTTTTCAGCATGGGTCAGTAATCGATTCCAAGTTTCTTCCCCTAAATCAGGGTGATTAAAAATTTGTTCAATAAAATCATCATCAACGATTGTGATTAAAACGTTGCGGAATTCATTATCTGAAATTAACCCTGAGCGCCTTAAGTGAAGTAAATGAAGTAAATTCTCTTGGAGGTCTGTTATTGTTTTACCTTTTCTTAATTTAGAAGATAATGAATTGACATAACTAGAGATTTTAACTAAAAGTAATGGATCGACATGGGAACGAATTACGTCTGAAAATGGTCTTTTCAACAATGCTGGATGGATTGGAGTACTAAAAGCATCCAATAATCCCCATGGATTAACAGTATTAAAACGGGGTCTGCTAGAAATCATATAGACTCCATGTCCAGAAAGTAATGCACCAGTGGATAGTGCAATCATAGAAGGTAGTTCTGTGGAATTATTTGTTGAAAAATATAATGATATAGAAAGCAATATTGTCGTAAGAAACATTAGAGCTGTTGTTACTATTAATTGCCTCGAAGAACCATCTATTATTGCTTTCATTTGAGCATAACCATGAGCACTATTGAAAGTGATGCCGGAATTAGTAATTTCTTCTGCCTCCAATGTAAAAATTTGCCTAGTTACATATATCAGCCTAAGAAGAATTAGTAATAACGACATATCTGCTACCATTATGAGTAATGATGCAAAATATATGGAAGTGGATATTTCCATTCCTAGGAAAATATCTTGAACGCCATCTACCCACCAATCAGGATTAGTATCACTAAAAGATTGTGCTAGACCAAATAATAACACCACAATAAGAGGGAGAAAAAGAATTAGCCTAGCACCACTGCTTATCAATAAATCATCGATTCCTGTTAAAATGATTTCTTGATATTTATATTTTGATTTTAAATCAATATTACTTCCTAAGTAGATATCATCTTCTTTAATTTCTAAATTAATATTACTTAATTCTAAATTCGGAACACTTGGAATAGACTCAGATAATGTGTCTAGCATTGATTCTAATTCAGTTTTAGTATTATTTGAATCTGAATCTTTGGAATCGTCTAACAAATTATTGCCCCCTCTTATTCGGAATAGCTAGAGACTCGTACTAATATTTTGTGAGAAAGAGAGTTTGAAATATCTAATATATTATCTTCAAATATAAAATTACCATCGACATTTTTTATAATTGAACCAGATTTAATTCCCATGGTTTCAAATGTAATTTTCTCACTATCATTCATTACAATTAGTTCGATCTCGCCAATTGAATTAGGAGGTAGACAGTTTAATGGGAGTAGATTATTCAAAATTGGTTCCATCTTCCTTTCTATTAATGGGATTCTAGTTCCAGAAGGAGATGTTTCAGGGTATCCTAACATATTATCTATAGCCAATTCTAAATCATTATCTATTGCATGTTCAATTTTACATGCTGCGGCCTCTATGTCTCCTTTGAACCCTATGACATCTGCAAGTAAGATTTCTATCAATGATTCACGTCTTTTTATTCTAGCTGCATTGACGAAGCCTTCAGTAGTTAATCTACAGCCTCGGTAAGGTAAATATGTTAATAATTCTCTTTTGGAGAGTCTTATCAACATCTCAGTCGTTGAAGCAGAACTTACTTTCATAATCTCAGCAAGTTGAGATGTCCTAACTATTTGATCTGGTTTTTCAGAATGTAATTCAAATATTCTTTTAAGATACATTTCTTCAAATTCACTTAATACCAACATTTTATTCACCATTTTCTGTTGCCATGAATTCCGATCTGCATGCAGGACACCTGGCCCTTACCGGTCTTTTTTCTAGAGGGATTTTAAGTTTCTGACTACAAACGGGACAATCCAACATATCACCATCAGATGAAACAGTAGTTTCCTGTTGATCTGTGGCTGAGTCAGAATTATCGGCTATTTTTGGAATTTGATTTAAATCCATATCTATTATGGACGCATTGGCACCCTCAACATTAAAATTAGAATTACAAGAAGGGCAGTGAACCAATCCTTGGTGCAATGAAGGCACATTCAACCGCTGCTCACACAAAGGACATGAAACTTCAATTTTATCATTTTGAATAGGATTAGTTTTTGAAATTCTAGGATTTCTAGGTGGCCTGATTTTGGATTCAGAAGTAGTAGAAGGAGTACGGTGCGACACAGCGCCCAAGCTTACTTTAGTAAATAAAACAACAAATAATCCAGCAACAGAACCGTAAAATAAAGAATAATAATCAATATCATAGCCACTTGATCGTTCTGAAATTGATGGCGTTACTAAAATCCAATCCTCTCCTCGGTGTGTATCTGACATCCAAACTAATGAAATATTAACTAATTGGTCATAATTCCAATTTTGAATCATTATTACCCCATAATAACTACTTCCAGCGGATAATGGAGAAATATTTTCTTCATGAATGATAGTTAAATCAGGCATTAGAATACGGATTTTTGCCGAAGAAGATGCACTATTTCCCAAATTTTTAACATTATAATTAAATGTAATATTTTCCCCATATGAAGGATTTTGAGGATAATAACTATCAAAATTAATCTCAATATTTACAAATGGTTTTATGATTTCTAAATATGTAAAATTTTGAGAATCATTTATTTTAAAACCCCAAGATAATGGAATGACCTCTATGAAAAGATAAGAATAATCTGGATCTCCCAAATTCATAGATATAGTTCGATATCCTGGATCTAATGTTAATTTGGATGAATAAAGCAAGTTATTTTGATTAGAATCCCCATAAATTTGTAACATAATTGGCCTGGTTACTCCATCCGAAAGATAAAGAGAAATTTGAGCCTCTAAAGGATTTGATAAGTCCCATGAATAGGATTCTGAAGAAATCATTAATGATTGTGGTTCGGAAATTTGTAAACTAAATGAGCCATTTAAATTAATGTCTATACCTCCATTTGGACTATTAACATACCACTTAAAATTTGCATCTCCTGCAATATCTGGTAAAAATGTGACAGATAATTCTTTACTAGAACCAGGCATAATTTCAACATATTCGCCATAGAAAGAATATCCGGTTGTTAAATCCTCCACAATTAATCTAGCTGAATCAATAATATTTCCGGAATTATGAACCAATGATGATGCAATTGCTGTATCTCCCAAATGTAATGGTTCACCAATTAATGCTATGCCATCACTTCCAGCATTCGTAAAATTAATTATTTCATCGTGGGAAGTGTGAAAAGAAACACTTGATGATAAATGATTAGAAGAATCGTTTTCAGATAACAAGCATGACTGAGAATGTAATAAGAGAGTAATGGCACATATAGTGGTCAAATTAATGACTGAGTGCGTAGTCCTGTCCATCGTTTAACTCCTCTAAGTCGCACCGTATGAATGAAACCCATGCCAGTCGGTCCATAGAGACATTTTAATGGTAAAATTAATTGGAGCGGCTATGGAAACCGACGCTCTATTGAAAGTAACTCCGCAAGAGATAGCGGAAGCACTACTAATGAGGAGAAGGGTTTTGCAAGATCAATTGCCCATTATAGTAAAAAGATTAGATGGAGATGGAGAAGCAATTGCACCTAAAGTGATCAAAAATAAAGAAAAAAATGATAAAATTAAGGATGAGATTGCTAAATACAAAAACACTAGAGACACATTTCAAAAGGAAGCTAGGGAAATATTAAATGATATTAAAGAAATTCAAGAAGAATTAACCAAGTCAGGGAATATGGTTAATTTAGATCCAAAATGGAAAAAAGAAAGGATGTGGGAAGAATTAGAAGATATTGAATTTAAAATCCAAACGGTTGCTTTAGACCAGAATGCTGAGAAAAAAATGATATCCGCAAGAAAGAGAATATTACAGCAAAATGAAGAATGGCTAAAAGAAAGAAAAAATTCAAATCCGGGTATGGCAACTTATATTGAAAAGCGAAAAAAAGTTAATTTATTATATAAATCAGCAGATAAAGCACATTCTGAAATGATAAAAAGGGTTCAGAAAGGAGAACCAATACATGCAAAATATATTCTACTCAGGGAAGAATTTATTGATATTAATAGACAAAAAGATAGAGCTAAAGAATTATTAACAAAATCTGAAAGAGATATTTTATATTGGGAGAACGTAATTTTATCAGGGTATGATGAGTTGTTGAAATCAAATAAAAAAGTAGAAGCAGGAGGGGCGTCAACTTTTGTTTCAAAAAAGAAGAAGATTAAAAAAATTAATAAAATAATTTCAAAAAAGGAGGTAGAAGAAGAATGAATGAAAGTGTGCTTTCAGAAGAAATTGATAGTTTAGACAATATTGATAAATCAGAAATGAAGACATTGAGGAATGATTTACAAAGTCAAATAGAGGTTTGTGAGCAACAATTTAAGGACCAAGTGGAAGATAGGAGAAATCAGATTGATATAGTCAAAACTCTAAGAATTGCAATGAAAGAAGTAGAGTCAATGGATGAAGGAAGAAAATCATTGCTTTCTGAATTCCATAAATTCAGAAAGCAAGCTGAGGCAGCAAAAATCATAAGAGATGAAGTTAATAAAATGGTACCCCCTCCTAGTGACATTTTAGAAAAATGGATTATGAAATCATATATTAGCCTTACAACAATTGATAATGATTTGACTGGAGTTCCGACATTACCTAGGGAAATAGATTTATTCAGAAGATTTTTTGAATTACAAGCTTGCATCATAAAAAAGAAAGAATCTGAGAATGCTCACATCGCATATGTAAAAAATATTGAAAGTCTAAGGGAAATTTCAAAGAAATTAGATTCGCATCAAGAAGAAAAAGAAAAAAGTATTTCTGAAATGACTGAAGATAAAGAAATAGTAGGAAATACCGTATCTAGGAAAGAAATAAGGAAAATTAGTAAAAAAATTACTTCAATTGATAGAAATTTAGATTTACTAAAAATTGAGAGGACAGAATTAAGGAATAAACTTAATAAAATTAAATCAATGATAAAGGAAAGAGGATCAAAAATTAAATTAATTTCAATAACAGAAGTTGAACAAAAAATTGAAGAAGGAGGAACACTTGATGCTTCTGAATTTGAAATGTTATTAAAGAAGGGAGATTTATCAGCGATTGGACTTAATAGAAAGAATAAGATACCCAGTACCGATAAAAAGCATATGAATAAGAAAAAGAAGAGAAAATTTGGATCTATTCAGAGGAAGTCAAGGCAGGGCAATACAGCCGCACTGAGAGAAAATGACTAAATTTAATATTATAAATTAGTATTACCTTATATGAACTACCAAAGTCCGATAAAACATAGAAGGTGCCATTCGATGAACTTAAGCGAGGTAGGAGAAATATTTACTCCGCTCACTGAAAGTATTAAAATTGAATTAAGCATTAATAAAGAACAACGAGATGAATGGAATAATAGAGTCAGGAAACATCTAGATAAGCGTAATGACGTAAATATCCAAGTAAAGGAATTAATTTCAGAAGTTCAAAAACAAAAATTACTAAGAGATATTGCAAACGTCAAGGTAAAGGAACTAAAGGACGTTAGGTTTGTAAAATCCGAATATTTAAAATCTGTAAGAATAGAATTAAGAGATCGCGTAGAGGTTGAAGGAGATAAGCCAGAAAAAAAGGCTGGACCCGATCCTAGAAAAATTAAGTCCGAAATGTCTAAACTTGAGCAAAGTTATGAAAGAGGAGCATATTCTGGAAAAAAAGAAAGGGAATTTTATAGTAAAATGAAAGAATTATCCAAAATTTTGAAAGATGCTAAAGTTCAAGATGCAGAAGATGGTATTGGAACTTTGAAAAGGAATCAAAGGGATGCTAAATTTGCCCAAGCAAAGGCCCATGATGACGTCGTAATTGCAGTTAGAGATGCACAGGAAGCTCATGATTTAATGATGGAACTTTCAGAAGAAGTGGACAGGCTAAGAGACATTGCGAATAAGTCTCAAATGGAAGTAACTATTTCGAAGAGAGAGGCAGATATAATGCATAACAGATACGTAGTTTCTCTAAGGTGCATTCATTCTATGCAGGACATTATTAATCAAATGAAATCAGGAGAAGATGGAGATGATAGAGTTGGAATATCTGACCTAATGACAAGACTAATGTCGGGAGATACATTATCAACTGATGAATTAATGTCTCTTCAGAGGAATTAATATATTATTGGGAATGTTTTTCCATTTATGCCATGCAATAAAAGCTCTTCACCTGAATTCAATATCCATCCAGGTACATAAATTTCCTGAAAAGATAACAAAGAATTCTCTTTATTAAATTGCCAGTTTTGCAACATCATAGTTCTTGTCATTCTTCCAGCAATTTTTGGCTTTCCTTGTCTTTTTTCATTTACAATTAACCCTAATTGTTCCAATAATTCAACATTACTTTTCCAACTATTCTTCATTGGATTAATAATTCTTAAAGAAGGAGTAAGATTTAATTCTTTTTCGGACTTAAAATGATATAATTCATTAGACCAAGGATCTTCCACGATATCCCACTCATTAACTTCTATTTCTCCTTGTTCATTTACCAGTTCGCCCTTTATGTTCCATAATTTTGCACACAACAATATCGGAGTCGTCCTAACATTGGACCATGAGTTAGTTTCGAGCCAAGAAGTGATATCAATTTTTGGCTTTAATGTTATTTGATTGATTTCATTATTAGGCCTTATAGAAATATCTTTCTTATTTTGATTATTTTTAATACCACTTGGTAAGGTAATAATATCTTTAGAAATTACAGCTTTTCCTATCCATAATGCTAATTCTTCAGGGCCCCAAATTGTAAAATTAATGTCATTTGATTGAAATTTCTCCAACGATATTTTATGATCTCTTTCTGACAATAATATATGATTTCCTTTTTCAGCATCTATACTCCATCTTTCTATCTCAGAATTTTCTAAAATAGTAATATCATCCTCAATATACCAAATAAAGACTTTTTTCCCAATATATTTATTTATATCAGGAAATGAGTCTACTAATCCCAATAAATTAAAATCATGATAAATTGACTTAAGTTTTGATGGACTAAAATTCGAACAACGAGACCTGAGAATGTCTGTTATTGTGCCCTCCACATCTATGGCAGGCAACAAGCATCTTTCAATAAACCGATTAAATCAGTCAATATATTACAAAATTATTTAAAATCAAACATTTTGAGATAATGTCAATAATTCGCTTTGACCAGGATCGACAACGCATAATGCACTTACAGGGAATGGTTTTCCGCAAGCAGCTCCTAGTTGCCTATTAACTAACATAACTTGATGGACAGTAACATCAGGATGGGCGTCATTTAATTCCGATATGTATCCAGTTGGGCAGTTTGCAGCGACTAATATCATCCTTGCATCACCTTTAGCACATGCACTCAAGGTTTGTCTTTGACCAAATAGTAATGTCCCTGTATTAATTCCTTGTTTTAATTGTCTTGTTAAGTCCATATTTAATCCTCCATTACTTCTCCGGAACGTAGTATAATTCTACACTACCAGTACCCAATGAAACTGGCTGACCGACGATAATATTTTCAGTAACACCACTTAAATCATCACGTTCACCGATAATTCCGGCTTTCAGCAGATGCGTAACAGTTACTTCGAACGCTGAACGAGCCAAGATAGAGTGCTTTGTGCCACTTACTCCATGCCTACCGATTGCCCTTACTTCGCCCTCACTTGTCATAACATCTGAAACCATAATTAAATGCCTTATATCTACATCTAAACCCGCGCCAGCCATAGTATCATAAGCTTCATTGATAATAGCTTGGCGTGCAGCTTCTATTCCTAAATAATCATAAATTTCACTTACGTTATTAGTATATGTCCTCCCTCTATCTACGCCTGCAAATTCACTAACTTTAGGTAAATTTGATCCGATAGTTGAGATATAATATTCTCCATCTTTATTTGGACCTTGTACGTTTGCCCTTGACACCCCAGGAAGGCCTTTTAGCCTTAATTTTTTGATTTTGTCTTCTAATTGCAAAAGTGCAGTATACGTTGGTGGATCATTAGCTAAATTTGCTAAATCTTCGACCTTTGATATCCCTGGGATAATTTTTAATTCTTTAGGCCTATCTTCATTATCAGATTGTATATATAACCTCAAGGCCCTTGATAATTTGTCTAATACTTCTGCACCACTCATATTCTTTAGTTTAAGATTGGCAGGTATTAATTTCAGAGTAATATGCCTTTGAGTGACTTCGACATCTATTGCAGCAATATCAGTAGCAGTAGTAGTCTCAATTGCAGCAGCTAATTCTCTTGCAAGTTTTTCATTTGTCCTCAATGGTTTGCCTTTTGAATTTAATTCTTCTAAATAAATATTCATTGTTGGGGTTTTTGGCACTTTACGCGCGTCGACGATTTCGATGATTCTAGGAAGACCTTGGGTAACGTTCACTGTAGCTACACCCGCATAGTGAAATGTCCTCATAGTCATTTGAGTTCCAGGTTCACCTAGTGATTGTGCCGTTGTTATTCCAACCGCTTCATGAGGATCTACTCTTGCTTTTGAAAGATGCCTGTAGGCAGTTTCTACTAATCCCTTTACTTTCTTGGCAGTAAGTTTCTTTTCACCTCTACCCTCTACGCCTGCTACCAATTTATCTATAACCAGAGGAGTTAGAAATAATCCTAATTCCTGAGATTTTTCATCTATTTGAATGAATAATGGATTTTGATCATCTAAATCCCTCATTAATAATTTTGAAGAGTTTTCTTCATCATATGTTTGTATAGGGAGTAAAGTTTTTTTTCTTCTTCGTGATACAGTTCTTCTCCTTACTACTGTTTTTTCAGTCTTAGCAGCAGCGGCCCTCGCAGATTTACTTGAACTAGCCATAACATGATGAATTTTTTGAGCAGTGCCTGAATCAATACCACAAATTTGTGCTATTTGACCAGGAGATAATACCTTAACATCATCCCATTTCTTATCATCTGCTAACTTGTGAGCATATTCTTCTTCTATACCCAAATCCATTAATTTCTTTTTTGTTGCACTCTTGACTACCATTATTTAGCACCTCCTAATGCTTCATCCAATACTAAGTTTATATCAAACGGTTCTCCTTTACGGCTTCTAGTTGGATCTACACGATCTTCACCATACTGGAATTGAACAATTCTATTACCTGTATTTCTTACAGACGATTGATCATCAGTCGAGACTTTAAGGTCATCCATAGCATTAATTAATCTTCTTTGCATGTATCCTGACTTACTTGTCCTAACTGCAGTATCGACTAAAGATTCTCTTCCAGATACCGACAACATGAAAAATTCAGTTGGTTCTAAACCGCGTTTGAAAGAAGATGATACGAATCCTTTTTCTTTTGCACCTTTTACGCCCCTAGGGAAATGAGCCAATACTCTGTCCTGGTATCCTCTTTCTAGCCTCTTACCACGAACTTTAGGTTGACCTATTGAACCAGCCATCATGGCCAAGTTATCCATTGAACCCCTTGCCCCTGATGTAGCCATCAATACCGCAGCGTTATCTTCGCCAAGATACTCTTTAGCAACGTTACCTGCATCGGATTTACCAGTGTCAAGTATTTGTAAGATGTTTTCTTCTAGTGTTTCTTGAGGAGTACGCCCCGGTCTGGCTTCATATTTCTTCCCATCTTTACCATATTTAGATAATTCTATATCCACATTATCGCTAGCAGTTTTATTAATATCAACAATTTTTGATTTAGCTTCTGGTGGCAGATCTTCATCATCAATTCCTGTTGTAAATCCTAATGAGGTACATGCAGCAATTGTCATTTTTGTCATTTCGTTGATAAATTTAGCTCCACGTTCGTTACCATGAGTTTGGACAACTGCGTCCAACAAACGGCCATCTTCAGCACCAATACCTTTCTTATCTATCGCGCCACTAATATTTCCCTTTGTGACCGTGACTGTTTCGCCAGAACGGTTCTTATATTCTAGATTGAAACCATCTGGAACAATAAGACTTAAAATTTCTGCACCTTTGTAACCTACTACTCCATCTACCTCTACTTCCATAGGTAATTCTCCTTCGTAATTTATAGAACCAAGTACCTCTAAAACAATATGTTTAGGTAAAATCATGTTATCATGAGTAAGTAAATATGCTCCTGAAATATGATCGTGAATACCACCAATTACAGCACCACCATATCTAGGTGTGATTATGTGTTCCTGAACTCTCATCAATATTTTAGCTTCAGCTCTTGCTTCTTCGCTTTGTATCACGTGTAAATTCATTTCATCACCGTCAAAGTCAGCGTTGTAGGGAGTACAGTCTGCTAAATTAAATCTAAATGTTTTTCCTTCCATTACTCTGATTTCATGAACCATCATAGACATCCTATGAAGTGAAGGTTGACGGTTAAAAATAGTTACATCTCCATCTATAAGGTGTCTTTCTACTACTATTCCTGGTTTAGGGTTTCCATCCTGATCCCATGTGCTTAGTCTATCTTCACTTTCTGTTGCATACGCATTACCATACTCATCTTCTTGACCAGGGCTGCCGCAATGTGGGCATTTTACCTCTAGATAGTCAGGGAAATATTCAGTTGGGTTTTCAACTTCCCATCTCCACCTATTATGAATTAATGCGCTAGGTTCATCTGATGCCATTTTTCTTCCAAGATCATCCTCTCCTCGTAAATTAGAAAGAGTCTTCTCTAAGTCTATACCGTTTACTTCTTCTAATTCACCAATTTCATTTCTCCTCATCTCTCTCATTAGTGCTAGACCAGGTAAGAAATTGGGAGCTGGAAGTACTTCATTCACATCAGGCCTGTAGCCTGTATATGGTTCATCTTCACTACCACAATGACATTCAGCATTCTTGCACCTGAAACCTGCCCAAATATATTTTGTCCTGTCAGTAATACGAACCCTTAGAGTATCTCCTCTAATAATATAATTAACACCGGGATGGTTATCTGGGCCTCTTAGTATCATTTGCCTTAATTGTTCACGATTTCTACTTGTCACCCTAATTGGGACAGTTAGTTCTTTCGCAGTTGAAGTTGGTATGCCAACCTCATTTATCCCAAGGTTAGGATCGGGACTAATTACTGTCCTTGCACAGAAATTTACTCTTTTTCCAGATAAGTTACTTCTGAATCTTCCCTCTTTACCTTTAAGCCGTTGTGTTAATGTTTTCAAAGGCCTTCCAGATCGGTGACGAGCAGGAGGAATTCCACTTGTTTGATTGTCAAAGTAAGTTGTACAGTGATATTGTAATAACTCCCATAAATCCTCTACTATAAGTTGAGGAGCACCCGCATCTCTGTTTTCCCTTAATCTTTGGTTGATCCTTAGTACATCCACTAATTTGTGAGTTAAATCGTCTTCAGAGCGATCACCGCTATCTAAAGTAATAGAAGGCCTGACAGTAATAGGAGGAACTGGTAATACCTTAAGAATGGTCCATTCGGGCCGACAAACATCTTTATTCATTCCAATGAATATAAGGTGGTCGTCAGGAATCCTTTCTAACCATTCACGGATATCTCTAGCATTTAATTTATGCTCACCCTTGTCTGCTTTCTTTTCTTTGAAAGTAGAAGGCTTGTCCAATATTATCTTTCCTTGTTCAGAACCACAATGCATGCATATTGCTCGTTTTGCACTTGAACATTCTTTTTCAATATCTTTGATTGTTTTATTGAATTCTCTTGATCCGACTCCGTGCTTTATCATGACATCATGAACTCTTTCTCTATAGTAATCTTGTTCAGATTTTTCAGGGTCTAGAGGATGTGTTTCTGGAGAACTATGTAACAATATTTTACTACATTTATTACACGTATTCTTTAATGCCATCTTAATTAATCCTGTGAATCCAATGTGCATAACTGGTAATTCTAATTGGATATGGCCAAAATGCCCTGGGCTTTCGTCATATTTACAATTATCTGTGGGGCAAACCAATCCAGGTTCAATAACTCCCATTTTAGGATCCATTAAACCTTGTTTGAAAGCGTGACCATCATCTTTGTATGTATCGGCTGTCTTTACCTCTACAGCAGACATCTTACGAATTTCGTTAGGATCCATTAAAGCGAACCTAATACCTGCAATCCTCTTGGGAATTAATGTGTTACTATTTCTCCTCATCTTTGGTCCTCCAATTCTAGTCTCATAGCGACCCCTAAACTCTTCATTTCGTCTAACAATAGTTTGAATGCATATGAAGTTTGAATTTTATAAACTTCGGCACCGTCACCATGAATAGGCGAAACATAAGTTCTTTTCCTTGGATCGTACCAAGCTATATGCCCTGATTGGGCGCAAACGAATAAATCAATACCATCAGATTCACCCAGTAATCTGTCTTTAATCACCATTGATGCTCCATGTGATATCAGACAATCCCTTTCCATTTCTCCGAATCTTAATCCACCTTGTCTTGCTCTTCCTTCTGTAGGTTGTCTAGTTAGAATTTGCACTCTACCACGACTTCTAGCATGTAACTTACTACTGACTAGATGATGTAATCTTTGATAATAAATTACTCCGACGAAAACTTCAGCAGGGTATGCTTCTCCAGTTTCCCCGTTGACCATTGATTCTCTTCCTGTATGGTTAAATCCGTTTCTCAAAAGACCTGATCGTAGAGATTCTTCCTTCTCCCCAGTAAATGCTGTTCCATCAATCCTCCTAGTTTCCATTGATCCAACTTTTCCTCCAACCATTTCAAGAACGTGTGCAACTGTCATCCTAGAAGGAATAGCGTGAGGATTTATTAGTATATCTGGTATCACTCCATCTTCTGTAAATGGCATATCTTCTTCATTTACCATCCTTCCAATTATTCCTTTCTGACCGTGCCTACTTGCGAACTTATCCCCCAATTCAGGGATTTTATTGCTCCTTAAAGTGATTCTAACTAATCTCCCTGAGTCTAATGATTCTGTAACGAATACATTGTCTACCCAACCGTATTCACCATGTCTTACGTTCATTGATGATTCACGTCTTTCTTGAGCTTGTAAGAATGCACCATGTGCTTCCTCTAAGAATCTTGGAGGACTGGTTTTACCTACTAAAACAGGATTTTCTCCTTTGGCAGTAGACAAGAATGTCTCAGGTATTGGCAATCCATCCCTTTCTAAATGTGCATATGAATCCCAAGATTTTAGGCCTTTGATTTCATCTAATCCAGTTCCAGGTATTTCTATTCTTTCTTCTTGACCACCAGGGAATCTTTTATTTTCTGCATTATAAGTTCGCATAAATGAAGAACGCCCCATAGATCTTTCTACAGATGACTTGTTCATTACAATTGCATCCTGCATATTGTAGCCATGATAACTCATAATAGCAACCACGAGATTTTGACCACCTGGTCTTCGATTAAATTTAGTCGAATCCATTGCCCTTGTACCCACAATTGATCTTTGAGGGTAATGCATTATGTGGGCTCTAGTATCGGGCCTTAGCCGGTAGTTTGCACTTGATAAGCCTAAACTTTGCTTAACCATGGCAGTACCACCAGTAACTCTTGGCGTAGAGTTATGCTCAGGATAAGGCACTAATGACGCGCATACTCCCAGAATTAATTGAGGATCTATTTCTACGTGAGTAAAAATCAGAACTGTGTGCCCTTTCTTTTCTTTCCGCTTTAAAGAATCAATATCATCTTGATAATAGTTTAGTGGGATTTTGAATTTCTCTATGATTGTATCTCCATTTGGCATTTGAATTTCTGCAGCTAAATGCGCATGAGATATATCATGATCTCCAAGGTTTAGCCACTCAACCTTATCTGGGTTTATTGGCCTCTTGTTCTTTGGAGATTCAGAAGGCAAGTCATAAGGCCTAGGTGCAATAAGTAAGTCTTCTTCTTCTTCCGCATCTACCCACTCAACTACTCCTGTCCTAACTAAATCACTGAAATCAATTTCACCTGACCTTATGGAATCTAAATGCATTTTAGATAACGTCAAACTTCCATTTTCTATTACTAAAAGAGGACGTAGAATTCTGCCACGATCAGTGTTTATGAACACATCTTTATTTTCAGTATCGTGTCTAATACTGACTTCGTGTCTTATTTTACCTTGCCTTCTACGGCGTTTAAACTGGCTAACTAATTTCTGAGGGCGTTTATGCAAACCGAAAATATCACCATTTACGTGAACTCTAGAACCATCTGCCCAACCATCAGGGTTATCATTAACTCCAGTTTCTTTCAATAATTCCTTAACATCTCCTTCAGCTACTTCTTCTGAAACGTCAATCATCTGGGCTGCATTTTTCACTAAACCACAATTTTGACCTTCTGGAGTCTCGTTAGGGCATAGGCGCCCCCATTGTGTTGGATGTAAATCTCTTGCTTCAAAATGCGGTTGACTTCTTACTAATGGACTCGTAACTCTCCTCATGTGTGACAAAGCAGAAAGGAATGTAGTACGATCTAATAATTGACTTACTCCAGATCTTCCTCCTACCCAATTTCCTGTTGCTAAAGCATGCATAATTTTTGAAGTTAGAACATCAGGCCTTAGGCAAGAATTAATTTTTAATTCCCTCTTACGATTATGATGCCTTTCGAGCTGGTACTTTAAATCCCTAGCTAGTTGCTGTAAACTGACTCTGAATAAATCCTCAATTAAATCACCTGCTAAACGTACTCTTTTGTTAGCATAATGATCTTTGTCATTAGGATCCTTGTTGTTGATTGCCATTTCTAATACTTGTCGGACAATTCTTCCAAGGAAAATTGCTTTTTTCTGACGGTGCTCATATGCTGCACCTAAATGAGGCAATAGTTCTTTGTCTAAAAGATTCTGTATACGAGATTCCCTATACTCTTTTTGTTGTCCAGCAGCAAATTTCTTTTCCAACCATGCTAATGCTTCTTCTTCGTTTTCTACCCCATATTCTTCATTGTCTTTTACATCATTTAGATTTGCAACTGTATATTTCATAGCCTCAACAGGCCCGGCTATTGATGAGAATATTTCTCTATCGTTTGACATCCCTAAAGAACGCATCAACAATACAACAGGTATTGCGGTTGTTCCTGCACTAGGAATTTTGACCATTAACATTCCATCTCTACGCTTCTCAACATTAAGTGGTTTACGAACTCCGTCTTTTTGTGAGAATATTTTTGCAACTTCAGTGTCATGTGCATATTTCTTATTTCTTTCAACTGTAACTCTGTTAGGTGCTAAATCTTCCATAGATATTAGTACCCTTTCTGTACCATTGATAATGAAATATCCGCCTGGATCTACAGGATCCTCTCCAAATTTCCTTAATAATTTAACATATTGTTCTGCATCTTCAGGAGATGTATCTGGAGATAATTTACGGTTTGAGTCTATGTTATTTGCATGAAGATTACATCTTGCTGACCTTACCATAATTGGTAAATTTCCAATATGGACATTTTTCTCATCCATATAACCTAAATCCGCACCTGGAGACGGAGGTAAGTCATCCCTATAAATTCTAAAATCCAAATATACAGGCGCAAAATATGTAAGTTTTCGTAATCTACATTCCATTGGCGTAGCCGGGTGTTCGGCTCCGTTAGCCTCTCTTATAGTCGGTTGACCTAATCGAATATTTTTTACCCTAACTACTATTTCCTTTTCTAAAACGTCTAATTTTATAAGTCCGCCTTCAGATTCATCGATTTCAAAATCGTCGCTACCAATCCTAATATTTCTGACGATTTTTTCCATCCTACTTGATTTACCATCTGATAAGGGGATACAATCATTGTATGATGCAAGTTGGTGGTTAACTAAGCTTCTTTTACTAAAATAACTCTCTACGATTTCCTTCATTTATAACAACTCCTTATGCCCTCTCGACTACTAATCTGTATGCAATACTAGTGCCCGCAGATCTACTATATCTGTGAACTTTCATTACCCTGTTTGTTAGCCAACCTGCCAGTAATGTATCATCTTCTGCTTCGGTCATTTCTTTTATTGCTTGAACAGCAGGATCTGTAATTAATATTTTAGGCAATAATTCTTTAGCTAGCCTGTCTTTTCCTTCGAAATCTTTTTCCATTAAGTTCCAAGGAGCCAATTCGCTTTCTTCATTTTCTATTGCTACTAATTCATGATGAGGCACTAAGATATGATTTAAAACGTTAAAACGGTCATCACCTTTAGGTATATCTTCATCCAATAATGCATTTCGAGATATAGTTATCCTACCACTACGGCTACGCTTTCTGGAAGCCATTTGTTCACGAATTACTGCCATAATAACTTCTAAATCTGCAGTTCCCATTTCTAAATCGACTTTTTTTGCTACTTGCTCGACCGTCATTCTTTTGATGGCATCCATATTCGCATCATCGGCTAATTTGTGGGCCCTGTCTTCTGGGACTCCGAGTTCGATTAATCTCTTTTTAGTTGAGCTTTTTACTGCCATTTTCGCATTCCCCTTACCTGCAGATAATATGGGCCAAAAAGCTTAGTCAGGCGGGCCTGACGGGATTCGAACCCGCGGCCGACGGGTTAAAAGCCCGTCGCTCTACCTGACTAAGCTACAGGCCCATAGCATATGCTGGGCTATTGGCCGTCCTAAGAGGGGTTTAAGAATCTAACTAACCAAGGTCCGCCGAGGAACGAGGAAGCCCCTATACGCGCATCTTGGATTAGACACTCATAGGGCGCTTATTGGATAAATGTTTTTGAATAATAGAGGATTTTGGAGATGCATGAATATAGCAAATATATATTGTTTGAAATTGATAATATATGTTCATTCAATTTAGAGATTCCTTACACAGTATACTCTCCGCAAGAGGATACTTTCTTACTTGCAGAAGCCATTATAAATTTGAATATGGTAAAGGGCCGATCATTAGAAATTGGTTCCGGTTCTGGTGCGGTATCATTACTATTAGCTCATTTGGGTTGGAATGTTTTATCTTGTGACATTAATCCATATGCAGTAGCCGCCACTAGAGCGAATGCAAAGAGATATGGATTTTCAGAAACGATTAAAACAATTGAGAATGGAGTAGGTGAAGATTTGGTAATTGATCCTAATATTTCATTAATTGTATGGAATTTACCTTATCTAAATCCTCTAAAAGATGGAGATGAGCAACTAGAATATATCGAAGACGCTGCTTATATCGATACAAACAATGGAGGTTGGAGTGAGAAATTATTAAAGGAATTGGAACATAGTCAAATATCTGATGATTGCGTAGTTTTACTTCTTTTTAGAACATATCCAAAAAGTCCTAGTTCTCCAGTTACTTGGAAAAATAGAGGTTGGGCTAGTAGATTAGTAAATAGAAAAGTAATCGCCGATGAAAAATTAGAAGTCTATGCTTTCTGGAAACCTGGAAATAACAAATCACCTTTGATTATAGAAAAATGTGACAGCACAATGGACGAAGCAAAAAAACTATCAGGCATAGGCTGGAATAGAATCCTAACTAATAATCAGAATAAAGGGCGAGGCAGGAGATCTTCAAAATGGGTATCTGGCACAGGAGATATGCTTGCAACATGGGTCATTCCTAAATCGTCAGTTCAAGATATTTCAATAGGTTTATTACAAATAGAAATTGGATCATTAGTTGCTGACGCGTTAAATGTAAATCTAAAATGGCCTAATGATATAGTTTCTATAGATTTCAGAAAAATGGGAGGAATCATTATTGAATCTAGCGATGCAGAAGATGTAATTAGAGTCGGAATTGGATTGAATAAAGATATCAAATTAATTGATGGGCAAAGAACATCAGGTTGGTCAGAGATATTTGAGGATGCAAATCATTTAAAGATCTTTGAAAATATCGATGCGGCACTTTCTTCAAGGTTTGAATTTCCCAACTTACAGATGTTGGAATTTAATCCCAATTCTTTAATTAATTCTTGGAATTCATTATCCAGATATCTTTCCAGAGGCGTAATTTTAAATAATAATCAAATTAAGTATAGAGTTGTGGGATTAAAAGAAAATGGATTTTTGGAAATCTTAAATTCACATAAAATGTGTCTTAATGATAGTTTAGATAATATTAATTGGGAATATGATATCAACAACTAAATTGACAATCTTTCACGGACTAAGTTTATTTTTCCTGAACTAGTTAATGTTTCAAATAAGTCATGTGAATTAAGTATCTCCAGATAATATTTATAATATTTTAAATCAACTTTTATGATAAATCTAAAGCTGCCTGAAAACGGAGCAAAATCAAAAAGCCTCCAAGTTGAATTTTCCAATAGTTCATTTAAAATTATTTCCAAGTCCTTTCTAGAATTAATTTCGGAATTGAGTGATATTCCAATCCAGCGGTGCTTTCCTCTTTTGGCCTTGGATAACCGCACCATGCGTTCCGAGAAGGGGTTTAACTTAACCAATGATGGTACTTGCAATAACCATGGAGGTAATATTGGAAGAAGAAACTTTGACACAAAATAATAATATTACTAACCCTTCGACCTTACCTCACTTTTTACTATTACTCGTGATTAGCGGATTTTTATATTCCATGATGCAGTCAGATTTTGGAGAATTAGGGTACAAAGGTAGCTCTATATTTTTATCCATTACAATGAGTTACTGTTTGGCAGCATTGTTTTTTGCCACCTCTTACGGGAATAAGTATTTTATGATCGAAGATAAGGGAATGGGAATATTGACTGGTAAATATTGGATTTTAGCCCTAAAAGCCATTATGCCTATTATATTAATTTCATCCTTTTTGTTGATAATTCTTAATGCGATATTTTCAGAAGAGAGCATTGATTATTTCATGAGTTCTTTATTTATTTTGATGTCTGTCGGCCAGGGCATTTCCATCGCATCCGGAGGAGTGATATATTATGGTAAAAAGAAAATTGAAAAACGTAGCAGTTATTCTAATAATAATGCTATTTTTAGAATGATTTTTATAGTTTTCATTTTTATCCCATTAATTTGGTGGTTTGGATATGGTGCAGATAACATATTAAGCAAAAGCTGGAAAATTAACTTTTGGTGGATATTTTTTGCATTCACAATAGGAATGATTTCTTATTGTATAGATAGATACACATCAAATACGAGAATGGAATTAAATACAAATGGCGCCAAAGGAGATAAATTAATGACATTAATGATTTTGACGATATCATGGCATCTCCTAAGCTCTTGGAGAAGAAATCCTTACATCGTTGAATCAACAGACGCATTAATGATATTTGAAGAAGCTATTTTGATGATTATCACCATACTCCTCACTGTATCTGCCATGGTAAAGAAAGGCAAGAAAAGAGGTTGGAAAATTTTCGAAGCTCAATCTGCTCTTTTTTGGGGGGTGGCATTTGGATATGCATATGCGGGAAGTATAAGTTCTCTGACATCTCTATCTGAAAGATTAACTGAGAGTAGTTTGCTTCAGACTACAGCATTGGGTCATTTACTAACTGCTTTAGTAATTATATTAATCTTACCAAGATCAATAAAAAGTATGTCGTATAATGAAGAATATTAAGTTAAATTTCTCATATGCCACTTAGTACCGCTACCAATCTTAATTTTCCCATCATCTCTTCGGTTGATCTAGCCCCAAGTATAACCTGACACTCTGGATTCAAGATTGAAAGGAAACCTTCTGACACTTGTTGCAAATGTGATAGAGTCATGTCAGGCCCCCCTTCCACTTGAATTAAGCAACCTTTCGCCCCTTCGACATTTATATCATAAAGTGGAGATTTTTTAGCCATTCTTACTACATTTTCTGGATCATGAGTACTACCAGTTCCGACCACTAAAGTAGTTTCCCCGGGTTTACTGACAATAGTCTTTAAATCCATTAAATCCAGATTAATTTTTCCTACTTTAGCTAGTGTAGTAACTAAACCTTCAATTAATTCCCCTATCCATTCTGATCCTGATTCCCAATCTGAGTTTCTATCTCTAGCCTGCCAGGCTAATCTCTCCATGCTGACCTTAATACAAACATCGGAATATTTTTCCAAATCAGGTAATGCGTGTTGAGCTATGGCTGATCTAAAAGGTTGCTCTGAAAATGGTAAACCTGCTATAGCCACAACAACGCTACCCGCCTCATGGGCCATTGACGCAATTTCAGGTGAAACTCCAGAACCAGTGCCTCCACCTAGTCCGGAAAGAATAATTACCAACTCTGATGAGTTAAGTAATGGTTTAAAGTCACCTATACCTTCTTTCAAACGATGTAGCGCCATTTTACCAAGTGTTGCAGTTCCCTTGTCTTGGTCGCCAAGGGATAATTGCAAACAATGAGCAGAATTTATCCCAGCAAATGAATCGCTATCAGCATCGATCAATAATAAATCAGCATAATTTGGGCACCTTGAATGGGCTTGACTGGCCCACTTACAACCAATTCCTCCTGCGCCGATGACCAATATACTGCCGCGCTCCATTGACATCACTCGGATGAAGGGGTCAATTATATTATGCTAATCATAATTCAGATATCTCTTATAACGGCGTCTTTCATCTCTTGCCCATACATTATCGGGCTCCAGTTTTAGTACTTTATCATAAAAAATTATGGCATTTTCAAAATCGGATAAATATCTTCCACACATATGCCCCATCACATTCAATGCAGGGATACAATTAGGCTCAAAATTTAGTAGTTCATTTAAAATTGATTCTGCTTCGGATATTTCCATCAACTCCATGTGATCCTCAGCCATCCCCAAACTTTTAAATTGTTCATCATTTAAGTCATAAATATTCCTCCAGGTAGGGCCAGTCATAGAGATGCCTAGAGGTTTGACTGTTTTATGTTTCTGAATGAGTGTAAAAAAGAAGAAAAAGGAGAACTAGGGAAAGCGGGTTACTGGAACCTTAATAGTCTCCTTTCAATTGGAAAGGCATGTCATAGAGGCAAAAGTATGTATAGTGCAATTTTGTCCTCTAAAAGACTTCTAGTTTTAGGCCTAATTTTGATGTTTATGGCAGGATCAAGTCAAGCAATTCATAGTGGGGTCGGCGGGAATGCCAATGACCAAGGGGACGTTACCATCGCAGGATGTACATGTCACGCCCCTGAACCAGATAATTCAGTAACAGTGATATTAGATTATGTACCATATCATTACGCATATGAAGAATCTTATCCAATGAAAATTCAACTAATAGGAGGACCTGATATTGAGGTTGGAAGTCAAACAGGAGGTTTTTCAATTAGGGTCAGCAGCGGAACTTTGACTGCTGGAGAAGGATATGAGAATCTGGTCCAAAATTGGGAAGGAGATGAAACTACACTGACTCACACCTCATCGGGCTCAACAGTTGAAGATAGATCTTGGCACCTGATATGGACGTCACCCAGCGAATCTAGTGGAGAAAATACAGTTACTTTTTGGCTAGCCGGTAATTCAGTGAATGGAGATCAAATACCCTCAGCCTTGGATCGGTGGAACCGCCTGAGCATTAACCTTGAAGAAGGAGAAGATAATGGAAAAACTAGAACAATATTTTCTGGAAATGGCGATATTAATCCTCCTTCTCCTGTAGAACAAGAAGTAGATTTACACCATATGGGAGCTAAGTTAAGAGCACATTGGCTAGGTTTACTTGGCTTTGGTGCCGTGATACTTGTAATAGGATTCTGTGGATTATTCTTAAGATATGGATTTTCAAGACATTATGTTGGACGTAGTAATTTACTTAAATTGAGAATCAAGCACCTTAGAAGAGGTGATCAACTTTGAAAGATGATGTTGTCATGCAACTTCTGAGAGATGTCAGTCAAGGGAAGGTCTCAGTCGAAGATGCTAGAGATGCCTTAGAGGGCATAGATATATCTGAAGAAAATTATGCTAAGGCAGTTGACCACGGTGTATTCAATATGCCTAAACCAGGGACAATTGTAAGGGCAAGTATCTCACCTTCTGGAGATTCTTGGTTAATAATATTAGTTGGTTTATGGGGAATAATTTGGACATTATTTTGGGGAGGTTCTTTGTCATACGGACTTTATAATCATTGGAATCAACAAATGTTAGCATTTGATTTGGCTATGATGTTATTAACAGTAATTATAATGGGAATTGTTTATCTAAAATATGTAATGCCTGATATCGTAGTAGTGAAACATAGAAGAAACAAATATATAACAAAGAACGATCCTGAAAAATGGAAAGGATATGAGGCGTAATTATGGCAAGAAGATTCAAATTACGTCCATTACCAAGTAATTCCGAAGAACCAAGGGAATCCATGAAAATGATTGATCGAAGGGAATTTATGAGATTATCATTCAATACTGCAGCAGGATTGATTACTATGGCAAGCATAGGTAGTGTGGGTTTTGCATCCTTATTGATGGGACAAGCAAAGGCAGATGGAGGAGATACATCCGTAAGATTTTGGGTCCCATCAGGGGCGGAAGATACAGCATGGTTTGGCGATAGACACTTAGAGCCAATGAATTACAGTGCATTTCAAAAAGCTGCTGCTGATACTAATACAGGCATGATTGGAGCCCAAGGAGTTTGGTCAGGCTTACCTGTTAATGTAGTATACGTACCCCATGAAGAAAATAATAACACTCCTTTAATCCCGAATAAACCTAGGTTCCAATATCTTGATGGTTACGACCTTGGAGGAAAATATGTAGGTTCAGGAAGAGAGGTAGAAGATGATTCCACCTATTCAGCCCTATCGATTCATGATAACATGATAATAATATTTTCCAGGTGCCCCCACCTTTGTTGCATACCTGGTTGGCAATTAGTCACAAACAATTACACAGGAGATAATTGGGAATCAGGAGGTACGGATTCAGGAGGAGATAAATTATTTTGCATATGTCATTCGAGTAGATTTGATCCAACTGCAATAGAGAAGAATAGCATGGGACGAGGAGTTCCCTTTGATTTTATAGGAGTAAGAAGAACCGGTGGCCCGGCCCCTAATGGTATGCCATTGATTCCATTTATCCTAAATGGAGATATAATTGAGGCATTGCCAGACTTTAAAGACTGGTATGCATATTGTGGATGAGGTAAATAAGATGATACAATTCTGGTTTTTATGGTTATTCATAGCAATAGTAGTTGTGATAGTTGCATTTACACTCCGCAAGGAAAGGGATGATATGCCAAGAAAGGACATACTAAGAGCAGTAGAAAGTAATGCCAGTAATATGGGATTAGCAGAAAAAGGTTTTTTATGGGCATTTTCATGGTTGGATACTAGATTTAGAATTCAAGATTATTGGGGCATGAGTAGAGATGCATTCCATAGCGTACATAGGCAAATGCCCCTCACACATGCCGAGAAGTATAAATTGAGGATTATTTGGTATTGGTACCCTCTGTACTGTTTGGGCGGAATATCATTCTTAGCCTTCATAATATTAGTAATAACAGGAACAATACTTGGATTGTATTATGTCCCAGGAGGGGAGGGAGATCCAACTCCTGCGTACAGTAGTCTTGAATTTATTATGACGACTTTGCCCTTTGGTTACATAATAAGATCAATTCATCATTGGACGACGCATTTCATGGTAGCAGCAGTATTCCTACACATGTGTAGAGTGTACTTCACTGGAGCATATAGAAATCCTCGAGAATTAAATTGGTTAATTGGCGTTGCATTAATGTTTTTCACCATATTTTTTGGTTACTCTGGATACCTATTACCATGGGACAGTTTAGCATTTGGTGCGGCAACAATAGGAATAAACATGGCAACATCTACGCCGTTAATAGGAGAATGGATGGCAAACATTTTATTCGCAGGTTCTACTTTATCTGGCCAAACAGTAACAAGAATGTATTTTTTGCACGTATTCATACTACCTGTTTTAGTTACGGCCTTAATTTTGGTCCATTTATTCATTGTCTGGGTGCAAGGCATCGCTGAGCCACATTAAGAGGTAGAAAAATGGGATTAATAGATAGGTTTGGACGGATTGCTGATACATATGTCAGCGAAAGAGACCAATTGATAGAAGCTGAGGAAGAAAGAAGAAGAGTATTTGTTGGACACTCATTTTGGCCAACAGAAGTCCTTAGAGATAGTATAATTCTAGCCAGTATGTTAATGGTAATTTCCTTTTATTCATGGATTGTCCCCCCTCCACTCCACAGTGCTGCTGATCCTTTTGCACAAGCAGGATTCGTATTTCCTGATTGGTACGTATTATTTTCTTATGGGTACTTGAGATGGGGAGAATACTTGCCGCAATACACAATCCCGGCCGGCCCTATTGGAGATTTCTTTGGACAACCGTTCATTTATTGGAATGCAGCATGGTGGGGCGCTGCAATAACAGGAATACCAGTTGGAATTTTAGCATTACCTCCTTTCATAATCGGCAGGAGAGAGAAAAGAGGAGTAGAGGACCCATGGTTTGCAAGTGCAGGAGCCGCATACTTAGCCCACGTATGGTTTATATCTGTTTTTTCAATAAATATTTTCCTAGAATTATATGCCAAGGATTTGTCAAGTTATTGCTTTAAAGATTCACATGACTATTTCTTTTGTGGCCGACAGGCTCCTTGGACTGCGATATTATTTAATGCGGTACCTTGGATTTTAACAGGGGTGTTTTTATTTGCTATCTTATATTTTACAATAAGAAAATTCTTACTCAGCACAATGGGAGCCAGAGTAACTCCTGCCTTAGGAAAACAAGTAGCGATAGGGACATTGATCATTACAGTACTTATTTCAACCGTAACATGGCCAATATATGAAGGAGGATTTTGGAATTATGGTGGACTTGGTGCCATGGATGATGTCTCGCAATTAGATGAAATGAGAGAACAACCAAAAGATACTTTGGTACATTATGGAAAAGGAAACGCTTGGGAGACATGGGGTGAAGAGTGTTTGTCACATGATGAAAGCTTTGACCTTGGAGTGTGGGATGATATGAACGAGGAAGATTACGAAGAATGGTGTGTGATATCAGCATCAAATTGGCTTGATTGGGGAATATATCAACCGACAAAATATACAATAATTGATTATTCGGGAGCAAATGGCCATGCAGATCATGAAATGGGTAGAAATAAGGCATTTATTGCACTGACGTATTCAGGAAACGTCGATGGAAGTGAAATATCTAGATCTGATTCAAAATCATTTACCATAGAGGACATCGGAGTAAGTGAATTACCAACAGATATCGGATGTAATTTTAGAACTAGTACATACGGCGTAGGAGAGCACCATCAAACATTATATTTAACTAATTCATTAGCAGAAGAAATTTGGAGGATGCCAGATGATAATTGCGGATTAGAAACAATATATCTTAACGCTGGAGAAACATATACCCTTCATTTTAATGCAATATCTAACGGAATTAATGATTCAATAACTATGATCACAGATTTTACAGCAACCGCTTATCAACCTCTTCTTTTGATTGAAGATGGTACAGCATTAGTAAGATCAACCAATGTAATGACCATGGAGGAATTAAAAGAATTGGCCATAACAAATCCAACCTACCACAAAAACCCAAAGAGCCTAGATGCTAAATTAATTTATTCTCTATTCATACCTTGCTTAGGAGTAGGGGCATTGGTCTTTTTCCTTATGAGAAGCATGGCTAGAGGATATGAATGGGAGATGAATAAATGCTATGGGTGTGATTTGTGTGATGATGCATGCCCTGTAAGATTGTTTAATGCAGGAGATAAATTAAATATAATTTATAATACATGGAATAATGAAGATGATGGAGTTCCATTATACTCCTGCCTTACTTGTAGTGCATGTACAAATGCCTGCCCACAATTAGTAGATTATGACTCATATGTCGACATAAGAAGAAATCTAATAGTCGGTGGGCCGCCAGCTTCAGAGATCCCCCATACAGTATTGCAAGCAGTTTTAGCTGCAGAAGCAGATGAGGATGAAGCATTCATACCAACTGAAGAATACCCTATTGATTCCAATGTCGGATATTACCCTGGATGTGTTGATTATATTGACCAGGAAATGGTATTTAGCCATGTTAATGAAGGAACTATGAACCTTGGAGAAACAACAACGGCAGCATTTACATTATTCGAAGAATTAGGACAAGAAGTAACATACCTAGGAAGGGATTTTCTAAAGTGCTGTGGCCATGATCAAAAATGGCAAGGATTAACAGAAGTGTTTGAAAAATTGAAATCATACAATCAGAAAAAGATAGGAGAAAGTGGAATAGACACACTCGTTACGTCGTGCGCTGAATGTTTCAGAACATTTGCACTTGATTATGAATTAGAAGATATGAAAGTAATGCATACTACAGAGTTCTTAACTGAAAATGGCTTTGACATGCAACTAAAAACTGAAGAAGACGTAACCGTCACATATCATGACCCTTGCAGAATTGGTAGACAAATGAACTTATATGACGAACCTAGAAACCTAGTAAAATCCATAGAAGGAGTATCTTTAGTTGAAATGGAGCATAATAAGGAAGAAGGATTATGTTGTGGAGTTTCAAGCATGATGTCTTGTAATGAAAACAGCAGAGGACTGAGGTTACAACGTTTCGACGAAGTAAAGGCCACAGGGGCTGATATAATGCTTACAACCTGCCCTAAATGCGTAAGTCATTTTGAATGTTTGAAATTTGAAGGAGACCCCAGGCACGACTTTGAAATATTAGACGTCGTTAGTTTCTTAGCAAGACAAGTTAATGCAAAAAATAATAATTAATTGAATGCGTAAAATGCTGAAATTAAAGATAAAACTGCATTAATTAATATCCCATAGATAGTAAACTTAGCTACTTGAGAATTTTGATAACCAAGAGCAGTTAACCATAAAAATAACCCTATTATGCCTCCACAAGCAAATGAAATCCATGCTGCTTCAATACTTAAGTATGTAAACATAAAAAACCAGATTATTGCACCTTGAGAAATAGCCAAAAGAGATAGCGGATCGTACCACTGGGTCGGAATATCCATTGCCATATTTAGAAGGGAGGGGGATCCAAGCAAAGAAACTGACGATTGATAAAGGGTAACCATGTGAACTGTAACCAAAGGAGGGAGCATAATGACGGACCATATTGATTTAACCGCTAGGAGGCTGTCACAACAAAAGAGAATTAGGATGATGATGAATGCAATACGATCTGAAGAGAGAGCAAAAATAAAAGGTGGGCCTGAGGCAGTTGCATGGGTAAAGGAGGAACTTTGCATTGGATGCGATCAATGTACAATAGTATGTGATGACGATGCGATTGAAATATATGGAGTGCCCTTAAAGAGCCCAATAATGATTGTAGACAGTAACAAAAAGGCAAAAGTATTGAGAGACCCGTGTACGGGATGTAAATTATGCGTCCTGGCCTGTCCGACTGATGCAATAATAATGATAGATAGGTGATAAAATGGAAAAAGACAATCCTTTGAGATTTGGAGCAGAGTTTGGCCCTAAGGGGCCCCAAAATCCAAGTGGCGTATCATTATCTACATTCAAAACGTTGGTATGGGTTTCAAACATAGGAGGTTTGATACTATTTGCAATTGGATTAGAATTAATGGTAGTACAACAACTCTTTGGCATAGGATTAGTGTGCTTAATTGCTGGAGTGATAATTGCTCTTTTTCCATCTAATTATGAGATAAAGGGAATGGAGGATATGACAGGGGCCCTTCTTAACACATACGAAGAACAAGAGTGATGAATTAATGAGTAATTATGGTTGTAGATTAATAGAAACTCCAATAGGAAAGTTATACATAATAGTTTCGAAAAATGGAGTTACACAGGTAACTGATCAAGAAATGATAGAAAATAACTATGTCGGGAAGAAATATTTAGATGATTCTGAAGTGTTTTTCAAAAACTATTTCAAGGGACTGCAGACCAAACCTCCTAATATCGATTATGAAGGAATATCAAATTATAGAAGAGTGGTGTCTCAAATATTATTAAAAAAAATAAATTTTGGAGCCGTTATATCTTATTCTAATTTAGGAATCCTGGCAAATAATCCACGATCTAGCAGATCCATTGGAACAGTAATGAGAAAAAATCCTTGTCCGATATTAATACCATGCCACCGAGTAATAAAATCAAATAATGAAATGGGAAATTATAGTTTTAAATCTGGCTTAAAAACAAAAAAATGGTTACTTGAACATGAGGGAATAATGATTAAAAAAAATGTAGTTTATAAAATTTAAATTATCCATTCACCTACGTCTTCCAATAAATCTAGTATATTTTTATTAGATGGAGGTGAATTTCTTTCGGTTAAATGTATGGCATGAAATAATCGTAATCCAATTGTCATATCTGGCTGTTTTTCCAATAATTTTGACATTATTCCATAATCCTTAGCCCAATCTTTAGCATGAGGTGATAGTTCATCAATAAATGCATTAAATTGATTAGGTGCAGTTGCTGTTCCTGCAGGTAACTTTGGCCTATTGATGATTTCTTTAGGAAGGTCAGTATGCTTAGCCGCTTCCCTCAAGGCCATTTTCTCATTTGAGTTAGAAATTCGCCAATTGAATGGTAACTTATTTGACTCTGCCCTATGTTTACTTCCTAAAAAGGGAACTCTAGCTTCTAATCCAAAACACATACTATGTCTATCTGCAAGCCTTAACTGAAAGTTTGATAATTGCCCCCGTTCCATTTCAAAGCGTAATGTTTCTTGTAGTGAATCATAATTTTCACCATCAAATATTTTATCATCATGCCAATCAAAACCAGGTCCATAATTTATGTCTGGAAATATATTTTTGTCTATTAATTCCAATCTACTTTTAACTATGTTTTTATGTTTGTCAAGGTCTTTATATCTTGAATAACCTGCATGCAGTTCATCTGCACCTTGTCCGCAAAGACCTACTTTGACATTTTTTGACATGTCTGCAAATAGTGGTTGCCAAAACAACACGGAAACATCCAATTCCTCTCCATGCCATGCAAATTTAGGTAAATCAGTCCAGAAAATATCATCCTCCATAATACTAGAATGTAATCTTATATCTTGATTTTGGGCTACACTTTCTGCAGCTAATAAATCAGGATTATCTTCACTGCCTGCTATTGTCCAGCATTCAGGAGGTGGACTTCCAGTATCAATAGAAAATTTAGTCGATATCGCGGTAATTAAACTAGAATCAAGTCCACCGGAAAGCACTATTCCGATAGGTACATCTGACATCAACCTATCTTCAACACTTGATTTTAAGCTGTCAAATAATACTTTGGATTGAGTTGATGGGTCCCAAGATGTTGTTGGAGAAATGACATCTTTAGAAAACGTACTGATGCCAGTCAAAACTGCTCGGCCATTGTTGTCAATTGACCAAGTCTCTACAGTACCAGGCGCTACTTGAGTAACTCCCTCGAATAAAGTCGTTCTATCAATTGTGTACTCATATGAGAGTCTTGCATATAATGCCTTAATATTGGGCTTTGGAACAAATTTAGGATGAGCATAAAATGATTTAATTTCTGAGGAAAACATCAATGTACCATCATCCAAAATTGTCCTAAATAGAGGTTTGACACCCATCGCATCTCTTGAAAGGATTAATTCTCCTTGATTAGGATTCCAAATAGAGAATCCCCAAATGCCATCTAATTTCTTAATCCATTGATTATGTTTGGTAGCAGGATTTCCAATTTTAGAATAGTTAGGAGTGTGATATAAATTTAAATTACCGTTATTTTTAGGAATCGGAAGAGGAGTATTGTTTGGAGGGTTGTGTTTGTGATGAAGTGCAAGTATAACTTCTGCATCTCCATTGGTCCTCCAAGGGTAATTTCTAATTCCTGATTTAATGGCTTTATAATTGTAAATTTCACCATTTTGTATTAAAACAGACCCCTGGTCAGACCCCATTGGTTGATTAGACCCCGATATGTCAATAATTGATAATCTAGCATGACTTAATGAAATAGAACCATTTTTCATAGAATCAGAGTAGATGTTGATGCCGTCTGGCCCTCGGTGAGATAAACAAGAGGCCATTGATAGTACGATATCAGAATCAGCGTGGCCGAATAACCCAGAAATCCCACACATTGATTGCATTACCTCTCTATTTCATTATTTTAATTCTATTTTAAAAAAGTTATTACTAACATAAAAACCAAGTATTATTATTTATAAAATGAGTTAGAGTTAAAAAAATCTAATTAAAATAATAAGAGATCCAAACGATGCTAATGCCCAAATGAACATGTATACATTTTGAGATAATTGAGGGTCTTCTTTCTCAGCAGTCATGACTATCATTTAACCCAAAGTAAAGGATATTGTAAAGATGACGGTAGAATGTCAGACTAAGGGCAAAAGTATCACCATTGCAGCCAGAGGGAAAAGGACCATTGTTGCATTGTCATCAATATATTTTAGTTGTGGAATTTCGCCTAATACTGTCAGAGGCGCAAGAAATATAGATAATAGTATTGGAGTTTGAATAAAATAACTACAACCAAACCAAATCATATATGAACAGATAAGCCCTGCTATAATTGCCACTTTCATATCTTTTTTTTGCCTTTTTATCTCCCCCATAAGTGGGTCAACAAACGTCAAACCAAAAATTATAGGAATACCATATAAACCAGATTTTAGACCACCCTCAGGGCCTTCCGGGGCAATCAGGAAAACTAACGTTGTAGAAAATGCACCCCATGCCAATGCTGAAATTTGCATAGATTCATATTCTCTTTGACCTATGACAACTATGCCGAATTTTAACCTGATAACTTCAAGAATTATGATAGATATACAAACGATACTGACTAATTGATCGATACTAACTTGTAAGCTGGAAGCTATATTTTTTCCATTTGTATAATAAATAATTGGTATAATTGACATTGATAAATGCGTGAGGCGCCTAAATGCATGCCCTCCTAACCCGCCGACTGAATGTTTTACATGGTCAACTAAAGCATCAGAATTAGGTTGTTCATGCATCTAAATCTCTTCCTCCAATAGTCCCTTGCAAACCATATCCGAAGCTTCATCAAGTGTTATTGTTCCGGTATTTAGTTGTTCGAGTAAATCATTTAAGTCAGGGTATGAAAGTAAACGTGAATCCCAGAATGAAAGTAAACGCTCTTTAAGTCTTATAAAGTTTTCATCTTCATAATTGTGGCATTTTTCTATTGAGGCAATTAACGAAATAATGCCATCTCCATTTAGTGCAGAAACTAAATGGACATCTACATTTGAAGATTTTGACATATCCAAAGAATAAATTATTGAGTCAAAAGTTTCCTTTGCGCTGGGGATATCTGATTTGTTAATTGCTATTATGTCTGCTAATTCTATTATTCCAGCTTTTTCAGCTTGAATTATATCGCCCCTGTCTGGCCCCTCTACTAACAGTATTCTATCCGTAAATGCGGCAATCCTTGTTTGAGATTGGCCAGAACCGACTGTTTCAATTATTATTTTTGACCAACCTGCAGCCGCTAATACATCAATCATTGGATCAATAAAATATGACAATCCACCGGGATGATTACGTGTTGCTATCGACCTAACATAAACAGAATCAGAAGAATCAGAGCCTTGCATCCTCATTCTATCGCCAAGAAGTGCCCCTCCTGACTTAGGAGAGGAAGGATCTACGGCTAATACTGCTACTCTTTCCCCTCTTCTCACCCATTCAGATATCATCGATCCAATTAAGGTAGATTTTCCAACTCCTGGAGGGCCAGTTACACCAAGAGTCCAAGTTTTTGATTTTTTAAGCCCGGGATTGAATCCCAATTCTATTCTAGAAATTAGTTTTCCCAAACTACGTCTATCGCCCCTTAATGCTGATTCCAGAAGTTCAGAATCTTCAATCAACACCAACGCCATCCTAGATCTTCTCCTACTCCGGTTGGCATTTTATTTAATTTACGATTTTCCACTTCGGATAAAAATTCTGTGATTGTATTAGAATGCGTTCCTGGCCCAAATATCGCCCTAACTCCAGAGTCAAACAGAATTTGGTGATCATGTTCTGGAATAATTCCTCCCGCAAATACAACAACATCATGCATATTTGATGACTTTAACTTTTCACATATTTTTGGTATTAGTACCTGATGCGCACCAGATAGTGATGAAAGCCCTAAGGCATGGGCATCTTCATCAATCATAATCCGAGTAATTTCCTCAGGGGTTTTGCGTATGCCTGTGTAAATGACTTCATGCCCGGCGTCCCGTAGAATTCTTGTTATGACTTTTGCACCCCTATCATGACCATCCAAACCAGGTTTAGCAATTACAATTCGCATCTCTACCACCACTACCGAACACCTCACATATTTTGAAATATCCCCTACAGAATAGTTTTTTAAAAATAATAGACGCAATGCTCAAGGGCGTCCTTACTCAATCAATGGATAGATATGACTGGGCATGATGAACTGACGGATGATCTGCGCCGGAGAAAAAGCCGATCTGAAACTGGAGGCGGCAATGAAAGAATCGCGGCTCAACATGCGAAAGGGAAAATGACTGCTAGAGAAAGAATAGATTATATGCTTGATGAAGATAGTTTCATGGAAATTGACTCCCTAGTTGAACACAGGTGTCATGATTTTGAAATGGAGAAGAATAAGATCCCCGGTGATGGAGTAGTTTGCGGCCACGGAACTATAAATGGTAGATTGATTTACTGTTTTGCACAAGATTTTACTGTATATGGCGGGTCATTAGGGGAAATGCATGGCTTAAAAATTTGTAAAATTTTAGATATGGCAATAAAAACTGGAGCACCAATAATTGGCTTAAATGATAGTGGCGGTGCTAGAATTCAAGAAGGGGTGGCGAGTTTGGGTTCATATGCAGAAATATTTTTTAGAAATGTTAGAGCAAGTGGAGTAATTCCACAAATTTCAGTTATAATGGGGCCATGCGCAGGTGGTGCAGTATATTCTCCTGCAATCACGGACTTCGTAATCATGGTCGATAAAACATCTCATATGTTCATTACTGGCCCTGAAGTAATTAAAACGGTTACAAATGAAGAAGTTTCATTTGAAGATTTGGGTGGAGCGAACACTCATGCATCGAAATCTGGAGTCACCCATTTCATTGCAGAAGATGATAAAGAAGCATTGGAAATAACAAAGGAGTTAATTGGGTTTATGCCATCTAATAATTTAGAAAAACCACCTACAAAGGGAACAAATGACCCATATGATAGAATATGTGATTCATTGGATTCATTGATACCTGCGGATCCTGGGCAACCTTATGACATTACAGATGTTATTGAAGAGATTTTAGATGATGGTGCATTCTTAGAAATACAAGGAGATTTTGCCCCAAACATCGTAGTAGGTTTTGGCAGATTAGGAGGGCATACAGTAGGAATAGTCGGCAATCAACCCAAGTTTTTAGCTGGCTGTTTAGACATAAATGCATCCATTAAAGCGGCTCGTTTTGTAAGGTTTTGTGATTCGTTCAATATTTCACTAGTGACGCTAGTAGATGTTCCTGGTTTCTTGCCTGGAGCTAGTCAGGAATGGGGGGGGATCATCAGGCATGGCGCTAAATTACTATACGCATACGCAGAAGCCACTGTACCCAAACTTACGGTAATTACAAGAAAGGCATACGGAGGAGCATATGACGTAATGTCATCAAAACATATTCGAGGAGATTACAATATCGCTTGGCCTAGTGCCCAACTTGCAGTAATGGGTGCAAGCGGAGCAGTACAAATAATACATCGTAAACGTATTCAAACTGCAGGGAATCCAGAACAAGAACGAGAAAGATTAGTTGACGATTATAATGAAACTTTTGCGAATCCCTATCGCGCAGCAGCATTAGGGTATCTTGATGACGTTATTCAACCAAATGAAACTAGAATTGTCCTAATTAAAGCATTAGGAGCATTATTAGAAAAAGAAGAAATTAGGCCTGCTAGAAAACATGGAAATATCCCATTATGAGTCGATTAAATGCTAAACAATAATATAGACAAAACCTTAATTGCAGCTATCTCTGCAGTATTGCTTTTTGAAAGAGAAGGTTCTATCATATCTATATCATCATCAAGAAGAAAGGGATCTAATTGGAATCAGGATCATCGTAGAACATCATTTGGAAAAAGTAATCTTTTACATACAAGAAACAAGAGAAGTACACTGAGGTGATAACGTGTCTGAAATAAGAAAAGTTATAGTCGATGGAGAAGAATTTGAAGTACAAATGGAAAAAAATGGAAATTCATGGATTGTGAGTATCAAAGATAGAGAATTTGACATTAAAGTAGAAGGTATGAAAAATAAAATTTCTAAGAATAAGAAGAAAAGTCGACATAGTAATATGAATGGCGTAGTATCTTCAAACATTCCTGGAAAAATAATTACTGTCAACTATGAAATTGGAAACCTAGTTAATGTAGGCGACGTATTATTAATACTAGAGGCTATGAAAATGCAAAATGAGTTAACCGCACCAATTAAGGGGATAATAACAGAAGTTAATTGTTCACCAGGAGATGTAATTGAAGCCAGTGTACCATTAATAGTGATAGACAGGAAAGAGTAAAGTGACTGTGATTTGCGATTATCCAAATTGCAAAAATAAAGGCCCACTAAAGAGTAGACTATCACCAGAGAGTAAATTAATATTGAAAATGAAAAAGGCAATTTCATTAAAGGATGCATATCGAGAGTTTTATTATTGTAAAGAACATCATGAAGTACTAATAAATCAAGTTTTGATAAAATGAAATAGGTTAAATTAGTCCTAAAGCGTCTTCAATTCTATTTAGTTCTGGCCCGGTAGAGCCAGCTCCAACTAAAGCGTGTGAGTCACTAGAAGTACAACCAGCTCCAACGAAAGGAGATCCAAAGGTCACAGTTCCAACCATTAAAGAGACTTTTAGTGTTGATTCCAATATAGATATTTCAGTTGGCGTAACATCAGGGTGCGCTAAAATTCCATTATTATTAGCCACAAGGAGACTTCCAATGGAGTCTTGGTGAGCAACAGTGGTTGCCTTAGTAGGGACTCCTAGTACGTCTTCTATCATCTCTAAACCAGAATCAGGCACCATGGGACTAACGATGGCTCCAAAATCATTACATTCAATTAAATTGCCTGCAGCGTTAACACCGCTTTGCATAACTACGACATCTCCAAAACTAGTTAATTCTTCTAGTTCGGATTCAAATGCAATATCAGCAACCGCAATCCCGTTTTTATTACCTCTTAATAAACTACCAAGAAGAGCGGATCCCCCTACTGAGAATGGATGCATTTCCATATCAAAAGAAGATTGCAGTAGATCCATTGAAGGTGCATCAATTGAACTTGGATGAAACAATACGTTTCCTATAATGCTTAAATGTACACCTACTTGAGAATGTCCAAATAAGCCCCCTGTTGAAATAGCCATGTCATCATGTCCTCATTATTATGAATGGCTATCGCATGTTTAGATGTAATGTTTGCGGGGATAGAAGAAGAGAGGCACAACGACGAACGTTCCCGTGGGCTTTCGCACCACAGTACAAGAATCGACGCAGGAGGGCTTGACTTCCGGGTTCGATATGGGACCGGGTATTACCCCTCCGCTATGGCCGTGCGCAACTCTTTCTTCGAAAAATATGAATTGATATGCGCTGTTGGACAGAGGCCCACATAGGCCTGGATTAGTGTAGAAATTAAATGCTCGGGGGGTTAGTGCAGCTGGGCTGAATACCTCGGGCGAACCCTCGGTACTTACACCCGCTGTCTATCAAACTCGTCTTCTACGAATCCCCTGAGGTGTCTCGTCTTTCGGATGACTTCGAGCTTAGATGCTTTCAGCTCTTATCCACTGGAGCGTGGCTACCCAGCATTGCCCTGCCGGACAACTGGTAAACTAGTGGCTCCGAGTCCTCGTTCCTCTCGTACTAAAGGACCCTTCCGATCAGACACCTTAAACGCCTCAACCACAAAGCAACAAACCTGTCTCACGACGGTCTAAACCCATCTCACGATCCCCTTTAATGGGCGAACAACCCCACCCTTCCCAGCTGCTGCACCAGGAGGTTGGGAAGAGACGACATCGAAGTAGCAAGCCACCAGGTCGATATGTGCTCTTGCTGGTGACAACTCAATTATCCCCGAGGTAACTTTTCTGTTATCAATGGCCCCCAGAAATGAGGCACATTGGTTCGTTAGGCCCTGCTTTCGCATCGTCGATCGTTATTGATCCGATCCACGTCAAGCCAGCTTTTCCCCTTACAGTTAACGGCGGAGACTGAACCGCCTAAGCTGACCTTTGGGCACGCTTGTTATGTTTTCGAGCGCGTGGCGCCCCACCCAAACTACCCACCAAACGGTGTTCTCATTAAGAGTTAGTACAGTCACACACTAAGGACGGTGTCTCTATGGACGACTACTCTCGAAACTAGCGTTCCGAGGATCAAACATCTCCCGTCTACTCAGCACAAAGTGAGCGAATGTACAACGCCAGGCTGTAGTAAAGCTCTACGGGGTCTTCGCTTGCAGGTTGAGGTTACTGGACTGTGCGCCAGTAAAGTCAATTTCGCCGGACGTATCGTGGAGACAGTGGGACTCTCGTTGGGCCATTCATGCAAGTCGCCAATTAAGCGACAAGGTATTACGCTACCTTAAGAGGGTCATAGTTACCCCCGCTGTTTACCGGTCCTTCGTCAGGTTGAAACCCGATTTCAGATACCGGCACTGAGCAGGATTCAGCGACTATACACAATCTTTCGATCTAGCAGTCGCCTATGTTTTTATTAAACAGTCGGAGTCCCCTTGTTACTGCGACCAGCTTATCTCTAAGCTGGCACTCCTTCTCCCGAAGTTACAGAGCTATTTTGCCGAGTTCCTTCACGATACTTTGCCCGTCACACCTTAGGCTACTCACCTTGGGTACCTGTGTCAGTTCTTGGTACGATCACTTCTACGGCTTTTCATGGGACCTAGGCCTCATTCGTCTTTGCTCACGCCTTCTCAATC
>CAJJBW010000010.1 GCA_905182515.1 uncultured Candidatus Poseidoniales archaeon
TTATTATTATTATTATTATTATTATTATTATTATTATTATTATTATTATTATTATTATTATTATTATTATTATTATTATATATATATTATTTTGTATTATAGCCAATTGCTTCGGATATATTTGAAAATCCTTCTTCAATACGTTTTTTCTTAATTCCTTTTACTATTGATGATATGACTGAAGGACCTTTGAATACTAATGATGAATATAGTTGTAATAGAGAAGCACCTGAAGTAATAGATGACCAAGCTGTTTCAGTTGATTCTATTCCTCCTACTCCTATTATTGGATGTTTGCCATTTGTATGGCTGTATATTAAATTTATAACTTCTAATGATCGTTCATGCAATGGCCGACCGGATAAACCACCTTCTTCTGACAAGACTCTTCTTGATTGGAGGCTTAATGGAATTGGTTTTTTTATAGTAGTATTAGTGGCAACGAATCCATCAATTCCTAAAGATATTGCAGAATCTACAGAATCTAATATTTGTTCATTTATTCTGTCTGGAGATAATTTCAATAATATTGGCTTAAATTCATTTTTTGATTCTCTAATTCTCATGCAATCTTTTAAAATTAATTCTAAATATGATTTATTTTGAAGTTCCCTTAAGTTTGGGGTATTAGGAGATGAAACATTAAGAACAAACATATCAGCATAATCCCATAAAATTCCTAATGTTGAGGAATAATCATTTGGTGATTCCGCATTTGAAACTTTACTTGAGCGACCTATATTAGCCGCAATCGGTATACTCGGCCAGTTATTTGATGATTGACGCGTAATTAGTTTATCCTTTACGGCCATAGCACCGGGATTATTTAGCCCCATTCTATTAATTAAAGCATTTTCCTTATTAGCCCTAAACATCCTAGGCTTTGGGTTTCCTTCCTGAGGGAAGCGAGTTATTCCACCATATTCCCCCCATGAGAAACCTAATGCTGGCCAAGAAGATAATGCATCAGCACCTTTATCGAATCCTGCGGCTAGACCAACAGGATGGTGGAATAATTTATCAAATACTGTGATAGGTTCTTTTTCTGATTTATACATTGAATTTAAAATCTTTGTACCTGCAGACTTATTTCCGATTTTAGATAGTACGTCAATAGTATATTTATGAGCTTTTTCGGAATCTATGACCCTTAAAATGGGTCTTATAATATTACGATAAGGTAGACCCATTAATTACCCGAGAAGGCAATATTCTTCAAGAGTTGTGTATCATAGTCAAACAATGGGCCTGTCTCCTTATGATTTAGCACTTTGGGAAATATCAAGGAGGGCATTAAAATCTGAAAATTTAAAATTTAAAATTGATGAGGCTTTAGATATAAATATTCAAACATTAAGCGATACTATTTCTGATAAAGCTCCATCAATTATTATCGAGATTTTGGCCATACCATCACAAACGAAAAATCAAATTTTAATATATAATAATGAAAAAATAATAGGATTAATTAGTCTTAATGAGCCTATGGAATTAGAATATATATGGTTAGCAAAAAATCCAAAAGAGTTTTGGCCAGATTTTATAAACAAAATTTCTAATTTAGTAGAGGCAGGTTATCCAGGATGCGTTGGTTGTGGCGGACCCGGATCCGAAGAATTATGGGATGAAAAAATTAATAGAATTATGTTTCATAAATTCAATTTAAGTTGAAATGATAATGTAGTTCGATAAAATATTTACTCACATTTATACATAATACATTATTGGAGCATAATAGGTGACTACCAAAGTCACAGTTGGTGAAGAAGTTTGAGATTAATGATTTTAGAATCAGGAGCTAAAGCTAAAACTGTTAAAAAATACTTAGGGAAAGATTGGATTGTTCAAGCATGTGGTGGCCATGTTGAGGACTTGCCTAGTAAGGGCAGTAAAGACTCTAGTAAATCTATGTGGGAATCAACAGTTGATGAATTACCTGATCCACCTTGGGGCTGGACAACAGGTGCTAAAAAGAAAATAACAGAAATGATAAAAAAAGCAAAATTATCAAATGTTGAAGAAATTTTTATTGCTACAGATCCCGATAGAGAAGGAGAATTCATTGCATGGAGATTAAGTGAAATATTTTCAAAAAGGGGTTTTAAAAATCAACAAAGAGTTACATTCAATGAAATTACCGAAAATTCTGTAATAAAATCTCTCTCAGAAGCTAGAAAAATAGATTATGCATTAGTAGACTCAGCCAAAGTAAGGAGATTTATGGATAGACTAGTAGGTTTTGAATGTTCAAGATTTTCAAGATCTTGGCAACTAGCATCAATGGGAAGAGTTCAGACGCCAACGTTAGGATTTATCGTTGAAAGGGAAATTGAAAGAGATAATCACGTCCCTATAAGTTATCATAGTGTAAATTTAGATTCTGGAGATATAAATTTTAAAGTTAGGTTCCATGACAAAGAAGAAGATGGCGCATGGGTAGATGAGAAAGGAAAACATTATCCAGATAGGACATATGATTTAGAATTAGCTGATAGATCAGTAGAAAATCTTGTTAAAAATAACAACATAGAAATTCAATCTATAAAAAATGGAAAAAATGCCCGAAAACCTAAACCTCCATTTACTACTGATACACTATTACAAACTGCTAGCTCCACTCTTGGTTGGTCAGTATCTCGCACAAGTAATGTTGCAGGAGCTTTATATAATTCTGGTCATGTTACTTATATCCGTACGGATTCTACACGAACCAACCAGGAAGCTAGAGATACTGCTAAAAAATACATAAAAAATCAATTTGGAGATGAATATTTAGGAGTAGGTGCTTTAGGAGCTGATGCTAAAAAGGGCTCAAAAAATGTACAGGATGCTCACGAGGCCATTAGGCCTACCCGTCCCGAAATAAAAGAATTATTAGATGAAAAAGAAGAAGCCAATACTCTTTATAGGTTAATTTGGTCTAGATTTACAGCTAGTCAGATGTCTGATTCAATAAGAGAAACTAGAAGTATAATGGCTAAAACTAATAATTTCGAAAAATCTATCACAGGGATGGCATCATGGAGAATTCATCCAGGGTGGGAGATAGTTTATTCTGAATATCAGTCCAATATTAAAACTAAACCCCCAGAATACCCACTACTAGAGGGTTCAATATGGGAATTAGATATTAAAAAAGATAATCCAGATTTAGTTAGTGACCAAACTAAACCCCCAAGGAGATTTTCAGAGAGTTCGATAGTTCAACAAATGAAAAAAGCTGGCATAGGACGTCCTTCAACATATGTCTCTACAATTCAAACCTTGAATAAAAGGAAATATGTTGAAAATATTAGTGGGTCCCTTAAACCAACAGAAGCAGGTACAATAATGTGGTCTGAAGTTGTTCCTTTTTACAATGAACAAGAAGATAAGAAAGGATTATTTGATACTAAATTCACAGCAAAAATGGAAATGGATCTTGATGGCATAGAAAACAGCAGTAAATCCGCTCCAGAAGTATGGCATCAATTTGTTAAGAATTTTAAAGAATTGAATGAATCAGCTAAAACAAATAAACGTAGTATACCATCTAAAAAACAAATACAATTATTGAATGATCTTATTAGTAACATGAATGAACTCGAACGTAATGATGCGTTAAAAGGTAAGGTTATTTCCGAATTAACGGGAGAAGAAATGAGAAACACTCTAGATGAACTTATAGAAAAGGGCGGAACTTTCCCCCCTAGTGATAAACAAATTGGACTAATAATTAAATTAACAGATAAGTTAAATTTACAGTTAGAAAAAGTCCTAAAAGACGGAGGGGCTAAAGATTTAGAATCTTTAACTGGCGGTAGAGAGGGTACTGCAAGCACAATTATAGGAAAATTGATAGGCATGGATGGAGAAAGTCCGGCTACTGAACCTCAAGTTAAAGCAATTAATACGATGTCAGAAAGATTAGGCATAAAAATTGAAGATGCGATGTCAATAGTAAAAGCAACAACTATTGACGAAATAAATAAAAAAGATGCGAGTGACCTTATTGGAAAAATGAAAAAAATGAAAAAAAGGTGATTATAATATGATATATGATTATGATATTGTAGTAGTAGGCGCTGGACCCATTGGAGGATACCTTTCAAAAAAATTATCAGAAAGTAAACATAAGGTTTTGTTAATTGAGGAACATCAAGAGATTGGTAGACCATTTCAATGTGCAGGATTAGTAAATCCTGGTGCAATGGAAAAGGTTGGATTACATGATACAGCATTAACTAGGATATGGGGCGCTAGGATGCACAGCCCTTCAGGAGTAAAAATTGAAATTGGTGAACCCGATATAACTAGGACATGGTCAGTATGCAGAAAAATATTTGATGAAAAATTAGTAATTCAATCCATAGAATCAGGAACCGATTTATGGCTATCGAGTAAACCATTATCTGCAGAAATTTTAGATGAACATGTCAATTTAAAAGTCCAATTTAAAAATGAAGAAAGAATGATTAGAACGAAACTCCTTTGTGGGGCAGATGGCGCTCATTCTTGGGTTAGAAGAAATTTTAAAATGGGAAGACCAAAAGAAATGATGATTGGCCTACAAATTGAAGTTACTGGATATAAATCCGAAGAGGGAAAATTAGATTTATTTACCGGAAAAAATATATCTCCCGGTTTTTTTTCATGGGCTATACCATCTGGTGAAACTACAAGAATAGGCATATGGAGTAAGCCAAATTTATTAGGAGATTATTCTTGTGAACATTATTTAAATCAATTAATGAATAATTCACCATGGAAAGATAAATTTTCAGATTGTATTGAAGTTGGAAGATTTTGTGGACCTGTCCCTAGCGGGATTTTAAAGAAACCTACAAAAGAAAGAGTAGTTTTATTTGGAGATGCTGCTGGAATTTGCAAACCTACAACTGGTGGAGGAATTGGACCTGGTTTTAAGCAAGTAGACATATTACTTCCACTGATAAATGAAGCAATAAGTGAAAATGACTTATCTGAAAAAAGAATGAATGGATTATCAAATGCAATGAATGGGATGAGGAAGAGCCAAAGAAGGAAAAAGGCATTACGTGATGCTTTTTTAACTGAAGTTAGTGATCAAGAATTAGATGAAATTTTTTCAATTTGGGCAAGGCCTGAGGTAATAGATTTAATTAATGAATTAGGCGATATAGAAAATCCAATCCCACTTGGTATTAAAATGCTAAAAGAGGTACCTGAATTCCGTAGGTTTGCAGGAAAGGCCACTATGGCAATTTTATGGAGTTAATATGCCAAAATATATTCAAAGGATTAGATATCCTCCATTTGAATACTCCCATATGAATGCGGACCATGTCCCTTTAGTAGAAGTAATTGTAGACTCTGAATATGAAATAAATACAGAATTCAAAATTGGAAATGAACATGATTGGTATGCAGAATGGAGAAGGTACAATAAAAATGATAAAAATTTATCTACCATTAATAGTGAAGTAACAGATGATACTTTGCCGTTTTTGATGAGGTCGAGAAATGGTTGGTACATTAGTCCAGATCCATTACATTTAATATCCAGAAAAATTATTCCTCCAACAGTAGTTATCTTGATTTTTTCAATTATGGTTCATGCAACAGAGCCAGTACTCCTAGAATTAGGATTTATTTCAAATTCATTTGCTGGCTCTTATCGACTAGGTCCGTTGGATTACCCGAAATTATTATTATTTTCATTTCCGATTTTCTTATTACCGTTATTAATAAGAATGATAGCTAATATGAGAGATATAAAAAGACAAAATGATTATGTTAAAAATCCACTAGCTCCACCTGAAATTTATATGGAAAAATATGAAAATCATGTTTTGATTAAAATATTAAATTTTCCCATTGAAATTAAAATCAAAAGGGCAAGAATACAAGTCGGTATGGCCATGCCAGAAAGAAAAAAAATACTAGAAGCATTAAACAGAAAGGAATACCAACAACCTGCGCCAGGGATGTCAACTGAATTACCCGAGAAGAGAATAAGCTCAGGCGATGAAATGGGGACCGGCGTCGGAGAGGCGACTCCTTTGGCAGTTAAACACAGTAGAATATTATTATTAGAATCATTAAGAGTTTTAGACCCCGGAGATTGGAATGAAAATATAACTCTCAATAAAGAAATTAATCTATATGGGCCCAAAAATAATTGGCCAGGATCAATATATTCTTCATTAATAACAGTTCATTGGGAACTAATAATAGATGTCGTAAGAATAGATGGCACTTTGATGAAATGGATCAGGCCAATAAAAATGAAAAATTCAAATAATCATACCACAATAGATGTAATGCCAGTAAGAAGTGGAAGAATAGAAATGTCAGATTATTAATTTTGCATAGGTATTTCAGCACTTATATTTTTAGATTTAACAAAACATGTTTTTAGTTTATTATATTCAGAGTCTCTTTTAATTGGTATGAAACCTGCTCTCTCTATTATTTTTTGTAGTTCAATTTCGTTAGCTTCTGTTTTTTTTGTACCGGATGCAGACACAACATTTTCTTCCATCATAGTAGAACCAGCATCATCTGCACCAGCAAAAAATGCCATTTGTGCTACTCCGAGGCCCATAGTAGGCCATGATGATTGAATATGATCTATATTATCTAAAAATAATCTTGAAATAGCAATATGTCTAAGATAATCCTCAGGGCCGGAACCCAAATTTTCTACTTTATTTCTTCTACTTTTTTTTCCAAATACATTATTTTCTAATTGGACAGGCCAAGAAATAAAAGAGGTAAATCCTAACCAATTATTTTTTAATGCTAAATCCTGCATATTTCTAATGGCATTCATATGTAAAATTCGATGTTCATTTGTTTCGCCAAATCCAATTACATTTGTAGCAGACGTTACTAGCCCTATAGATTGGGCTTCCCCCATAATTCGTAGCCAATTGTTAGAGCTGCCTTTCTTGGGAGAAACATCCAGCCTAACGTCATCAACAAGCATCTCAGCTCCTCCCCCTGGTAAGCCATGTAAACCAACAGATTTTAACTCAATTAATACTTCTAATGTAGACATATTACAAACATCTGCAATACCTTCGATTTCTATTGGAGAGAAACAATCTAAATCTATACTAGGATGATTAATTCTTAATTCTGACAATAAGTTTGTATAATATTCAAGGTCAAGTTCAGGATTAACTCCTCCTTGCATTAAAATCCGGGAACCACCTACTTTTTCTAATTCCATTATTCGTTCGCTAATTTCTCCTATAGTTTGAGTATATGTTTCGCGATGCCCTGGGGGTCTATAAAACGAACAAAATTGACAGTTAATAGTACATATATTGGTATAATTAATATTTCTATCTACTAAGTAGGTAATTTCATTATTTGGTACAATAATTCTTCTCCTGTTCAACGCAACTCCCATTAAATCATTTAGATCAGCTTGATCATACAAAATAATAGCGTCTTCAATCGTTAACCTACTTGCATTATTCATATTCTGAGAAGTTAAAATTTCCCTACAAGTACTCAATAAAAACACCTATCTATTAATTATTAATTCTATTTCATCAATAGTTTTGGGGCAAGATGAAGTCAAAACTATTGGGCCATTTTTAGTAATTAGTATATCATCCTCAATCCTAATTCCAATACCAGAATATTTGGAGGGGATATCAACGTCAGTACGCCAATCTGCAAAATATAAACCCGGCTCTACTGTTAATACCATGCCTTCTTTAAGTGCTCTGCCATATTTTTCTCCGTTTGGTGAAATTACACCTACATCATGCACGTCTAATCCTAATGAATGACTCGTGCCATGCATGAAAAAATTTCTATATGGACCATCATAATCGTCTCCTAATGCTTCTTCTAAAGTACAATTTAATATCCCAAGTTTAATCAATCCTAGTGCCATTACCTTAGATGCTGCGTGATGTGAGGCCCTAAATGGTGCTCCAATTTGACACGCTTCAATAGCGGCTAATTCAGCAGATAGAACTAGGTCATAAATTTCCTTTTGTTCTTTACTAAATTTTCCATTAACTGGCCATGTCCTAGTTATATCTGAAGCGTAACCATAAATTTCACATCCAGCATCAACTAGTACTAAATCCCCATCGTTAATTATTGAATCATTAGCACAATAATGTAAAATAGTGGCATTAGAACCTCCTCCTACAATAGATCTATAACTATATTCACTTTTATTAGAAATGAAATAGCCTTCAATAATTGATTGAATTTCCCATTCACCAATTCCAGGTTTAGTAGCTGAAATAGCTTTAATGTGAGCTTCAGATGCTAATTCTGCAGACATTTTTAGAATTTCAATTTCGGCAGGAGATTTAATCAATCTCATTTCATCTAAAATATAGGAGGGGTCACTAACGCTGATTGGACCTTTTCCATTTAAATTACGAGATCTGGACTTTGTAGTGAGGGATTTATGTACTAAAGTATCTAAACTTTCACTTAATCCTTGAATAATGTAGACATGTTTATTGTCATCTAGCATACTTTCAATTTTAGTATTGATTTCTAATATAGAAAATGAGTCGTCAACAGGCCACTTTTCTTTTGCTAATTCGATACCAATTCGTCTTCCTTCCCAAATCTCCGCTAGTGTATCATTCGGTTGGACGAATAAGGAAGTCTTCCATTCCCCGGAATTATTACTTGATACAAAAAAAGCTTCTGGATCAGCCCAACCGCAAAGATACAACATATAGGAATTACCTCTAAATGGAAAACTTGTATCATTTGACCTTGTAGAAAGGTTATTTGTAGGGATGATGACTATACTATTATCTGGAAGATGGGAATGAAATTCAGATTGCCTATTAATATACTCTTCAATAGAAAAAGGAAGATTAGACATACTTATATTTCATTGGAAGAAAGGTTCATTAATATGCCTATTCATTATAAATTGATACAATCATTTACCATTTTGGTATTTTATCTTCCAAAATATTGTATCTCCTGTAAAAAGAATATGAAACGAAGGATATTGAAGAAATTAATAATATTAACATTAAGTACACGTTATTTTGTGATTCACCGGATGATATCATTATAGATATTTCAGAATAGTCATCATCATCATCATAAACTACTAAGGTTAAAATAAATCTATCATCAACTATAGATTCTGGCCAGTTAATAGTCCGCACACACCCTTCATAGAATGGTATATTGTTTACTTTCCAAATACATTTTAAAGATGATAAATCATTATTTGTGTCACTAGATTGTGATGCGTCTAATGATATTTCTTGAAATTCGGACATAAATAATTTACTTCCATCAGTAATCTCTTGATTGTCTATTTTTAACTTAGCGATTGGTATTAAATTTTCTATAGATATTTGAATCTTAGAATTGTTAGAATTGCCTACTAAGTCTGATACTGTTAACTGCAATGAAAAATTACCGTTATTAAGAGTGTTTAATGTGTAGAATTTTTCATAACTGGTTACATCCAATACTACGTAAATTATATCATTATTTAAATTTAAAAATACTTCAGATAAGGTCCAAACATAGGTCAAACCTGACCTGCCCCAAAATGGATCTGTAGATATAGATCCATCAAATAGTAGTTCTGGAGAATTTTCTAAAACAATTAAATCATGATAATTAGATGCAATATATTCAGAGTTAGATGAATAGTTATCGTAATTTATTTGAACAACTGGTATGCTATTATCAAATTTTAAAGAAATGCATCTTAAATCTGATTGGATTTCGTTTTCATAAGTTACATTATCTTCATCAATATATTCTAAATTATAATGTGACCAAAGGTAAATAGAATAAAATCCATCTGTTACATTATTTACGCCTATAATAGATTCAAAGTGATTGTAATTAGAAATTATATTATTCAGACTAAATGAATTATCCAACAATTCATAAATTTCTAATTGGCATGCTTGCTGTCCCTCTATTGATGCTATTTTTTGTAATGAGTATGAAACATTAGGGAATGAGAAATCAGACTTCCATGCTTCCCCTTTGATTAATATTTCATTAGAATATAATTCCCCTTCAGAAGGAGAAGTAAGTAATAAAGCAGGTATTAGATTTAGAAAAGTTGCGTTAGAGATTTCTAATTCGGTTGGAAGCACGAAGAATATTGGCTTTTTTATTTTATAGATTTGATTTATTTCAGTAGTAACTAAAATATAACAAGTGCATGATCCATAATCAGAAATATTTAAAGATATTTCCCAACTAAATGATTGAATTGCTGGGTAACTTTCATCAGTGTTGTAATTAAATTCAATTATATTGGATTTTATAATATTTCCAGAATTTAATATTTTCCAACTAATATGAGGAGACAAGTTATCGGATTTAAGAAAACCATATATTGTGACATCAGATTCTGAATAAATTGCATCATCATTCAAAAAACCAAAATTTGAGTGTTCCGGGCCTTCCCCATTTACTGTGATCAAACTTGAAGTAACAGGAGATAAGAAAAAAAACAAAACCAAGAAAATTAGGTATCTCACTGAACGTTCGCTAATGAACATATTATTGAACCCAGTGGATTAATGTCTAAATTATCGTTCTGAAATTTGCATTAACCATGATAATTCTTCTAGCCATAGTGAAAGAGAATTTTTTGATATAAATTCTTTTGATGCAGTAGCAGATAAGATACAGTCACATGCAGCCGAAGCCAAAGTAACTGAGTCCAACAATGAAAAACCATTTCCTAAAGATACTGCTAGTGCTGCTGCTGCTGCATCATGAAGTCCGATTTGTTGTTCGGTTAAAGTAGCATTACACGGGAAAAATATTGGTTCTTTATCTAATCTGTATAGAGTCATCCCTTCAATACCTCCTAAAACTAATAAAGAATTCCAATCATAATTTTTGATTAAGTTTTGAGCAGTGTCGTTGTTATTATCTAGAACTAATCGTCTTTGGAGTAATTCTAAACCCCTTATTTCAAATAAAACGATAGTTGCATTTCTACTTTTTTCGAGACCAGTTAACTTTGGATCTACAATCACAGGAATTTTATTTTCATTAGCAATTCTTATTAATTCTAAAGCCCCCTTTGTAGATACAACTCCTTTATCATAATCAGAAATTACAAGGGCCGCACTTTCTTTTAAATTAATACAGGCCATAGATACTAAATCATCACTAACACCATCAGGGAGTGGAGAAAGCGGTTCCCTATCTGCTTGTAGTAAGATTTGACTATTTTTTAGTAAACTTTCTCTACTTCCAAAAAACCTTATTTTTGTTAATGTTTTTCGATTAGGGACAGTTATAATATTAGAAACTTTAACTCCGGCAGATTCTAATTCTGTTTTAATAGTCAGGCCCTCAGAATCGTCACCAACACATGAGAAAATGTCTAATGACATCCCTAGGGAGTTTAACCCTAAAGCAATATGAGCAGCTGCCCCAGGAGATTCATCTGAATTTATAATTTTAATAACTGGAACTGGTGCAGTAGAGTTTAGGTTATTGGCGAATCCGTGATAATATCTATCTAACATTACATCTCCAATTAAAGTTACATTGGCATTATTAATATTGTCTAGTAAAGATCGTAATCTAGCTAAGGTTTCGAATCGAATTTCTTGTTCCGCATCCATGGCTATCGGTATATCGTAGAAGTCATTACTGTTGATATTTTGGATGACCGACGGAATAAAATCATATACATTAACCGGGAAACATGAACTCTGTGGAAGGTGGATATGAATACCAAGGTTCTGCGGCCAATAGATTATGGCACAAATCAGCATTGGGAAGGGTAATATCTGATGAAAGTTTATTCTTAACAGATGCAGAAATGATATTTTGCCATGAACATAGGAATATAGAGTGGCCCCATGAAAATTGGATGGATGAATGCATAAAAAACAATCCAAAAATCATAGAAGAGTATACTATTTTAGAATCTTTAAGAAAACCTGGTAATAAAATACTGTTACACCCAAATTTTACAAAATTTAAATTTAATGAAGACGAAAAAACATGGGGCTTAAGATGGCCATCGGACCATCATCCAAGAAGTCAAGAACCGATTTCCGAAATTAGATGGTTCCATTCTTCTGATAAATTAGATATCATGGACTTATATAATTGGGCAAGTAAAATTAATCATAAGGAAAGAATTGCTGAAGTTTTAATAGTAGATAATGAATTAGCAGTAGTAACATATAGGATTCAAATATTAAACCCAAAAGGTAATGTCAAAATACCGAACAAACAAGATTATGAAGAAATCTATAAATTATCAAATATAGTTATATTGAGCAATGGCAATAAATTTATCCCTCACGAAGATCACTGGAAATGGGAAAATATTGGAATTCCGTACCCCGGAGGTAGAATCATAGATAGAGAAATGGATGAAATAATAAGTTCGATAAATTCCATAGAATTCAAATCAATGAGCATATCGGCAAGTATTAAATTAGATTTAATAAATAGAGGATTACATCCAAGGCCGGGATTCAAATATGGATCAAAATGGAGATGTTATGACACTGTACTAGGAGAGGATCATGCACCTTGGTTAGTTGTTCATCCAGATAGCGGACCAGAGAATTGGGAAGAAGCATGTTTAGTATCACGATTGGCAGCAGGAGTAAATAAAAAGTGGCTCTATCCAATAAAAGAAAATGATATCGAAATACTTGACATAAATCAATTAATATGGAATTACCTGTCAATTACTAGGCCACCCGCAGATTCAAGATGGAACAACCCTGTAAAAAGATAAGTTTAGCTATTTTTGGTCCTACTGGTTAATATCGATAGAGATAGCAAAATAGCAACTAAAAATATCCCATTAGATGGTTGAGCTAACCATGGCAGCAACCCTTCACCAACAAATGGAGATTGTGCTTGGAGAGTAATTGGTAATCTCTGTTCTAATGAATTACCGTCAACAAATATAATTTCCCCCTTAGCAATCATCCCTCTTTGCAATAATCCATCCGGGACTATATCTAATAATATAGGATCACCAGGATTAAGTTCTCCTTGTGTAATTGGTGTTGCAATTCTACTTATAGCACCTGATAGGGTTATAGAATAGGATCTTGAATCATTTCCTATATAATCAGGATATATTGCTAATGAAGAGTCTTTATTCCAAGGTACAATTGCTATTATTTCAGATTTTACTATCTCGTGACCTATCTTTATCCAGTCGATGTTTATATCAACTGGGACTGATCCAGTACATCCAACTGTACCTCTTACATTTCCTTTGAATTGGCTTACGAAAGAATCAATGATAGGAATTTCAGAAGTTCCAATTTTTATTTTATATATTTCGTTAATGATATTACTATTATATATTAGTTCAACTTCTAAATCACAAGGTTTTAAAGATTTTATAGAAATAAAAGAAGCGCTACTCGGTAGTAGTTCCATTGGATTTCTAGGAGGTAATATTTCAATTTCATTATCATTATAATTTTGAAATATTATTGTAGCATTTGTTATTTCACCATTTTTTAGGGTATTAATATCAGATACAGTCGCTGTCCATGGCACTAACCTACCATGATTATCTCGAATCCTAAGACCTTCATTTCCAAAACTGTCACCCAATGAAAATAAATCTCCAACTTCACCAGTATTTCTCCCACGTAGCAACGCATCGTTACCGTCGGCTTCAATTATCTTAACCCATGCAATTTCAGGATCGATATTAACTAAATTGTATTCTAAATTACCGTTATTCATATCTTGATGCTCAACAAGTATCCCTGATCCTGGAAGAGAAGAATCAAATCCGCCTGATCGAAGAGTTATTCTAATTATTTCCTTAGGTGCAATTTCGATTGCTAATGATTTACCATCATCTGATATAGGATTTATAGTAATAGATTGATTAGAATATGGATTAAGTTTAATTTCCCTATTTGCCCCTATTAATTCTAAAGTAGTAGAACTAGGAAGGGATGGTAAGTTTCCATTTCCGTTCCAATTTCCCCCAGCCATGATATCCCAAATTCCTAATCCATTCCAATTTGAAGAAGGTGTATCACTATGGACATCATACAAATCTACTGCACCCATTTGGTGTAACATTTCATGCATTACGGTCCCTAATCCTGATGATAATGAAACTATAGTATAATGTTCAATTGACCAATCTGAAACAATTATAGGATCATCTAAACCAGAGAAATGGCTCCAAATTGCAGAAGATTCTCCAGTTGATTCCTGTGCATTCCCTGAATGAATAATTAATAATCTATCTACAATTCCATCTCCATTATAATCCCATTTTGATAAATCTAAATCCATAAGAAGTGATTTAGTAGATTCAGTGACTAAATTTTGTACTCCATTTCCACTAACATCATCTCTTCCTGATTTTGAATCTGCACCCCAATAAGAATCTTCGAGAGAAGATTTCCATGTAGAATTTATTATAGTTATGTTGAGGTTTGAAGAAGAATTTAAAGAATTAATATATGATTTAGCAGAATTTTCTCCCTCTAACATATCAAATAGTTTATCATCATCAAAATTATCATTAGGGAACGATATTTTTAAAACAAGCCATTCTTCATTTGATTGTAAGGGAATTAATTCATTATTAGTTTGATCATATATATCCCTATTAATAATATCATTAATTATACCTGGATTTAACTGGGCAAAGGTTCCTGCTAGAATAAGTAACAATGCTGGCAACACCCTAATTGCACTCATATGATTCGCGTAGGAGTATTAGAATTTTAATTAGATGCAAAGATGATTATAAATTAATAGAATCATTTAAAGAATTAAATTGCCAAATTTCATCACTAGAAAATTCAGAATCTAGCCAATTTAAACCTGATAGTTTACAATTTGCTACTTTAAGGGATTGATTAAATTTCTGAGGAAGTGGTGTTCCATCACAACCAGATATTATTAATTGAGATATATTATATCTAGCAATCATTTCTACAATACTATCTTGTTCCTTATCGTTCAAACAAATAGCGGTACATATTGGAATTGCAATTCCTTCAGGTTTAAAATTTGGTGGAAACTTTGGACATACTCCTTCACAACTACAATCGACTACAGCTATTCTATCTTTATTTCCATTAGAAGAAATCATCTCAGTTACATTAAATGATCGTTTTCCTATCGGATATTTTGGTATAGATCTAGAAATTAGATCTGACAGTATAATAATAATTAAAGCGATAATTATCCTTAATCCATCAAATTCATTTGGTAAAGATATAACCAAAATACTTCCAGAAAAAAATAATAATTTTCCCCTTAAATTGGAATTATTAGAATCTAATAAACCAAGTAATCTAGCCAAACTCATCGAAATTGTTGTAAAAGAAAATACTATCATTATCCAAGAAATACCAAGTGTTAGTTTAAAAATTGATGATATGTCATAATGATTTTCAACCCCTTCAATACCGTCATTGATAGCAAAAGATGATAATAAAAATGGCAATATAATAACCCAAATAAATATCATAGTAATCGGTACCAAAAATAAATTTAATAATAACATAATAGAGAACCAAGATTTTTCATTAGGCAATAGGCCTGATTTAGAAAATTTTCGCAATGAATATGAAATATATGGCATTATTGATATTAATGAAAGTAAGAATACCATAGTCCATTGAATCTCAATCCACTCATAGGGGCCATAAATTGACAAATCTATAGATTTGCTATCTATTTTAATTAATTTTATCCAATTAAATATAACTTTTTCAATTAATAGAGACCATAATATACAAAATAATATAAAAAATAAGACTTTGACTCTAATAATTTCTAATAATTCATAAAAATGATTATACATAGGTATTTTTTCATCTGATGAAACTAGAATTACCATGTCACATAATATCCTTTACTTTTGGCTCAGTATTGGTAGATCTAATTGTACGGTAGACCCCATATGCCGACCATGCACTTATGAAAAAGAGGCAACCAATTATGAAATCAGTTAGATCTGTTACTCCGGCACCTTCACCGACGAGTGATTGAGGTGGAAATTCAATTATTGCATCATTGGAATACCACCTATAAGCTAAATAAAATGATATGATAGTAGCAGATAACCTACGTATGACCTCAGGATATGCTAACTCTCTAGCTAAATATTCGGGACCTTCTCCATAACGACGTTCTAGTAATTCTCTTTGGAAAACGCCGCCGACAATCAATGCCACAAGGCTTGTCCAAAAGAATAAATTCCCTTGTGTAAACATTTTTTGAGAAAGTTCATCTTGCCTCTCTTGTTCTATTTGCTCATCTGACACTTCTAAAACAAACAGGGAATTATAATCACCAACAGATATCGTCCTAGTTTGTAATGTAGAATCTGATTCATCATTTGATATTGTCCCAGGAGGGTTAATTGAAAAGGATAATAGATTCCAATAATCATTCTCATCAGGGATTCCTGCTCCATCAACTGAATTTCCAGCCAGCCAAAAATTAATTTGCCCTAAATCTTCAGATGGTGCTGTCCACATTATTTCCCAAATTCCATCTGAATCAGTATCTGAATGAGATATATCCTCTAATCTATCCTCGGCTTGCCTTATATCTTGATTTTCCCCCCACGAAAATACGCCAATTCCATCAGAAGATAATAAGAATCCACCTTTAGAGTTTCCATTACCGCCTGATAATGTTAATGAATCTGCAACTGTTATAATAAGATCATATGTATTTCCTGCCTCATACATAATAGGAACGCCGGTAATCATAACCACAACTCTATCAGAGGTGTCGCCGTTATTATGACATGAACATCCATATTTAACCGTTAAATCTTCATTAGAGTTTAATGCTGAAGGGCCACCACTCATTCCAAAAACTGGGATTACCAATATCCCAATTATGATAATAACGATGCTGGACCTTTCCAAACTCTTCTTCATCATATCACCTTAATTTATTTTCGGAAGACAATGCCACATAACTATTACTAGAAACATACCTCAAAAATGGCTAATATATCATAACTCCTTAATCGCGGAATTCAATTCATTCATCATTACTTTTCCATCGCCAAATAACATCATCGTTTTATCTTCATAAAATAAATCATTATCGACACCTGCGTAACCAACGGATAGGCTTCTCTTGATGAATACTACTGAACGTGCTTTATCGGCGTTTATTATGGGCATACCTGCAAGGGGGCCTTCTCCACTCCTAGCAGCAGGATTACAGGTATCATTAGCACCAATAATGACGGCCATGTCACATTCTGAAAACTCTTGATTAATTTCTTCCATTTCTATTAATTGATCGTATGGTACATTAGCTTCTGCCAATAATACATTCATGTGACCAGGCATTCTGCCTGCAACTGGATGAATGGCATATTTAACATCAGTATCAAATTTATCTTTAAGTAAGTCAGCAAATTCTTTTACTTGGTGTTGACATTGACTTACAGCCATACCATAACCGGGTACGATGATGACTTTCTGAGCACCATCAATCATCATTGCAACTTCTTCAGAATCCGCACCAATTTTAGTGCGCGTCAAAGTAGCTTTTTCTTGGCCTCCAAACGATTTGAATAATACATCTGGTAGTGTCCTATTCATTGCTTTACACATTATGAATGTCAATATTAACCCTGATGCACCTACAAGAGACCCGGCTACAATTAATACACTATTAGATATTATGAATCCAGTAAATGCTGCTGCTATCCCCGATAAAGAATTTAGTAATGACACTACAACGGGCATATCTGCTCCCCCAATTGGAAGTACTATCAATATACCAATTAGGCAAGATATTATGACTATAGCCCATAAATAATATTCTTCCCCGGGTTCTTTTATGGACATGTATATTAGAATAACTGAAGAAAAAATTAATGTCCCCTTCACTAAATTAAGCCAACTTGGCCCCCATGTTGGCGCTTTGACCCAATGGCCAAAAATTGTAACGCCGCCTTTCAGTTTAAACATGGCAAGTAGAGACCCTGTAAGAGTCATCCAGCCTACTAGTGCGGATAATCCAACTGCAATATAGATAACTGATAATTCTAACCCAACTGGAATATCATCATTTTCATATATGTATCGCCAGCTTTCTGAAAAGGCAACTAGTGCTGAAGCAGCACCTCCAAATCCATTGAATAGCGCTACTAATTCAGGCATTCCAGTCATTTCAACTCTAATTGCCAAGATATATCCTATCAAAGATCCAATAATTAACCCAGAAAGTATTAGCTCCCAACCTATAATTCCATCATCAATTAGGTTCATTTCAATAATTGTAGTAACAATTGCTACAGCCATACCCATTGCACCAAATCTGTTACCTTTGGGTGCAGTCTTAGGATGGCCAAGATTTTTTAAACCATAAATAAATAGAGTAGCTGAAATGAGATAGCCTATGGAAACCCAATCTCCCAACAAATTTAGTCCTCCTTTTTATTTTTTTTTCCTGCTATCATTACTAACATCCTATTTGTAACTACGAAACCGCCGATTACATTAATCATAGCCAATACAATTGCAACAAAGGCTAGAATACCGGAAATTTCAGTATTGCTACCATCAAATAGGACGTTTGCACCAATTAGTGCGCCAACTACACTAATTCCTGAGATAGCATTCGCACCACTCATCAAAGGAGTATGAAGCATAGAAGGTACTTTTGTTATTAATTCGAAACCTAAGAAAATTGCTAAAACAAATAGAGTTACTGAGCCAATTAATTCTACCTCAGTTATCATTAAACCAACTCCTCTAGCCTAGATTGCTTAGGATGTATTTTACCATCCTTGCATATCAATACCCCGCCCAATCCAGGGACATAAAAATCTGAACCTTCAGGTGAACCAACTAAAATATCATCATCTTCTGAAATATTAATTTTGCCTTCCTTAATTATTGATGTAATAAAATTAGTTAAATTATTAGAATATAACATACTAGCTGAATTAGCTACAGTCCCAGGTAAATTAGAAGTTCCTATTATAATTACTCCGTTATCTGTAGTTATAATATGGCCAGCTTTAGTAAGTTCACAGTTCCCGCCTACGTCAGCATTCATATCCACTACAACTGCGCCAGATTTAAAATTAGAAATAGCATTCTTAGGAATGGTAATTGGAGCCGGTATTCCAAAAATTCTGGCTGTAGTGACGATTATATCGGCATCAGAAGCAACTTCACAAACTGTGTCATTTACTTTCTGGATAAAATCTGGCGTCAACGGCTTGGCATAACCTGATTCGTCTTCGAAATCATCCATCCCTTCAACTTCAATAAATCTGCCACCTACAGATTCTATTTGTTCTGCAGCTGATTTTCTAACATCAGATGCATAGACAATAGCGCCAAGCCTTTTCGCTGTTGCGATAGCTTGCAATCCTGCAACGCCACTACCCATTATTACAACTTTAGCAGGCCTTATAGTTCCGGCAGATGTAGTCATCATCGGAATTCCTTTTGGAACATAAGAGGCCCCTAATAAAACTGCTTTGTATCCTGCTAAATTATCTTGACTTGAGTTTACATCCATTGATTGTGCCCTAGATAATCTTCGTGGTATCATATCCATAGAAAATAATGTAACTCCAGATTCAAGGCAATTTTTTAAAGAAATAGGGTTTCTAAAAGGATCTGCCATGCACGCTAATATCATGCCATTCCTAAGATTATTTTTCTCCAGCATATTGATTGTAATTATGATTTCACAAGACATACTATCAGACCTGTCGCAAATAATAGCACCAGCATCAATATATTGTGAATCGGAATAATAGGATTTGAGGCCGGCACCTGATTCTACAAAAACATCAAATCCTGCTTTTTTTAATTTTTTTATTGAATTTGGGACAATTGCTACTCTATTCTCCCATTCAGGTTCTGATATTATTCCTAGACGCATGTTAATCTCTCCGCTTTATCAACTACTGGCTCACTAATTATAATACAATCCAAAAGTAAGCACTTATTGAAACCGTCGGCCAAGAGTTTTCAAACTCCAATAATCCTAAGTAAACAGAATTAGGTAACCAATAGTAAAAACAACAACATCACATATTGCATGGGACAACCAACATACCCATATTGATTTATATTTTATATACAACCATGACCAAATAGCTGCTGCGGTTAAAAGTCCAAATGATGCAATTACAGTTTGCCACCATATGAATCCAAAGAAATGTAATGCTAGAGAGTGATGTAATGTAAATAACATAGCAGAAAATAATATACCCATAGATTCACTTCTAAATAATATACTCCCTTTAGTAGTAATAAACCATCTAAATACATATTCTTCTAATAGACTGTTAATGAAAATCCAATATAGCATTCCTAAAATATACAGATTTAAACTTGATAATCCTTTAGATTCTAGAGTTACCACCATTTTTTCAATATCTAAAGAATTTTCAAATAACATCCAAGTAATTATGATTATTGATGACATCCCTGTACCTGTTAGTAATCCTAATATAATGCCTTCTTTGGATGGTAATTTTTTAGAAAATGTTTTCTTTTCTACTCTGAAATACCATAATGTAGGTATAATAAACATCCATATCTTGCATAATATAAAGAATAATTGCGATAACGATTCGTCATCTATTATTTCTATACCAAATAAAACAGATAATGAGGGTACAAATCCAACTAATAAAATAGCAATAGCAGCATCTCTTCTTGGCTCCATATTTAATATTTGAATAGAGGTTATACAATACATTTTTCCCGACTATGTATTTATACAACCCATTACTAAAGGCTAAATCCTATGCCTCAATCGTGTAGGTAAGGTAATAGCATGGCGAGGGGATCTAGAAAGGTATCAGTTATTGGAGCAGGCAATGTAGGGGCAACATGTGCGTTTGTTCTTGCTCAGAAGAAAATTGGAGAAATAGTCTTATTAGATATTTTCGAAGGATTTGCTAAAGGAAAAGCATTAGATATGAGCCAAGGAGGTCAAGTTTTAAATTTTGATGGGATAATTACAGGAACAAAAGATTATGCCGACATAGCCGGATCGGATGTAGTAGTTGTCACCTCAGGATTTCCAAGACAACCTGGAATGAGTAGAGAAGATTTAATTGGAAAAAATGCCGATATAATATCCCAAGTTGGACAGGGAATAAAAAAATATGCCCCGGACTCAATAATTGTAATGGTCACAAATCCTCTTGATTTAATGACCTATCACATGCAAAAGGTAACGGGTTTCCCTCATAAGAGAGTAATTGGACAAGCTGGAATTCTAGATTCCGCACGAATGACTCATTTTGTCGCCGATGCCATAGGATGTAGTAATGAAGATGTGCAAGCAATGGTACTAGGTGGACATGGAGATACCATGGTGCCATTACCTAGATACACTACAGTAGGAGGAATTCCAATAACCCAATTATTATCCAATGATGAAATAGATGCCATAACTTCAAGAACAGCAAATGGAGGAGGAGAGATAGTCAAATTACTTGAAAGAGGTAGTGCATTTTATGCCCCAGGAAGTGCCGCTGCCATAATGGCTGAATCTATTCTTAATGATAGACGTAGACTTCTACCTTGTAGTGCATATTTGAATGGTGAGTATGGGATGGAAGATATTTATATTGGAGTTCCAGTCATATTAGGAAAAAATGGGGTTGAAAGGATTATTAAATTAGAATTAGAACAAATAGAAATCGATAGTTTAAAGGAATCTGGCTCCTTTTACAAAGAACAATTGAAGACCATATTAGGCTATTAATTTTTGGAGAAAGTATGAAAATTAATTCTGAATATCTATATTTAGAACATGATGGTAAGATATTACTTGTAGACAAACATGGAAATGGGCCAAAAATTCCAAAATTTGGTAGAATTAATCTTTCAGACGAAGACATATTACTAAGATTACCAGATATAGAAGAGGTGTCTAAAATGGGCATTAAATGGATTAAAAAAAGAACTAATATAATTAAAAATAGAAATGATAATTATAATATAATTTTTGCTGAACCCCTGATTGAATGGCCAGAAAATTGGGCTTGGAAAGATAATGTAATTAGTGATAATGCGGTACATCCAATTGTTAGAGAATGTGTCTATAGAACAATTCATAGAATAGTTAGTAAGGTTATAATTTTAAATGACAATGATGAATTACTGATGGCTAAAGTATCTAGAGGGTTTTTTACAGGATATTGGACTCTGCCTGGAGGATTTGTCAATTACGGTGAACATCCTAGAAAATCTGCAGAAAGAGAAGTGTTTGAAGAATTAGGTATTAAAATAGTTATTCCAGATAATAATGGCGAATCTGGCAAACATATTGAAGGCGAAGGCATGGCATTAGTTCAAGAAGAGATATTTAATGAAGATGGTATAAATTGGGTTTCATTCACATACAGATCGTATTCCAATGTAGAAATAAAAGATATTAGACCTAAAGAGAATGAAATAGAAGAAGCAAGGTGGTTTAGTATTGAGGATGCTTTAGAAGAAGCAGTTTCATTTTTTGATAAATCTGCCATAAAATTAATTAAAAAATGAATAGTTTGGGAACCGAATATCAAGCGGACGAAAACATAACTAAACAATCCACCCGGACATATCCGGCCCCCGGGTTTTTGTCCGGGCAAGCAATGATGAGGGCACTTCATCCTTAAGTCCTAGTAATCGAATGGCAATTGAATTAGAGATAATATTGACATCAAATATCAAACACTACGCGTTTGACCTTAGTTGATGCCATCCGCCACGTAAATTCACATATTTCTTTAGCTTCCTTAGCCAGATCGTCAGTGATTGAAAATCCTAGAGTAAGTGCCATGATTACAGGTGTACGTCTGCCCGAGTATATTAGCCAACTCTTGGCTGACATAGAATATTCACTATCTCGTTCAACCATTGAAAGGTTACGCTCATTTACCCAGGAGTCTCTGACAGGAATGAAAGAATTGGCGAACTGATACATATGTAGTGTAACGGTTAATCATTTGTCATCTTTTTTTGACTTAATACGAATTGCAACAACAAGTAATAATCCAGAAATCAATATTCCTGCAATTAATATTGGTACAAATGTATTCATATTAGTAAAAATAGTCTCACTATTATCACCAACTCCATCGCCATCAGAATCTTTCCAGTCTGAAAAATCTAGAGGCATAGCATCTACTGAATCAGAGTATGTATCTCCATCGGTATCAGTATCTAATCGATCTGTCCCCATAGTTAGTTCCATAGAATCACTTAATTGATTTCCATCATCATCCGTATCTAAAAAGTTACAAATCTTATCTTCATCTAAATCATCAGGTATTGAAGATGCGATTAATGGATCAGAAGTACAATCTAATTCCATAGAATCTGACCACCCATCATCATCATCAGTATCAGCATTATTACCAATTCCATTGTTGTTCTAAAATATTGCTCAATTTAGTGTAATAATTTATTCTAACATATAATTGACATAGTATTATTGTACAATAAGACCGGTAATGCTTAAAATAATTTCTTGTAAAATCAAACGAAGATGATTACTTGCTTGTAGAAGTAAAAAACCTAATTTAGTATAATCCCTAATATGATTTATAGCGGGAATGGCGGGCCTTCCTTAATTTGAACAGAGGCCATTCACCCCACCATAATATGTATCATCTAGTGCTGTAAACGATATGATTAGCCAATCGCAGAAGGGGGTATTGATTGTTTTGAGAGATTATGTTTTCTTATAGTATCTATAGGGTGTGTTAGATTTAAATAATTTGTTATTTTTTTATCAATGCTTGTGCATAGGTCTCAAAACTTATGTTCCCTCCAACAGATACTCCCCCTTGAAGGATCCATCCATTCTGAATCATATCGTTAATTTTTTCGTTAAAGTTTTTGACATTTCTTCCTCTTACTGTTATGTATTCCATAATAATGGAATGGAGCATCGGACTTGAATAGTTCTGTCAAGAAATGGTTTTGGTTAACTTTGGAACTTACCTTCTGGCACAATTTTTAGAGAAAAGAGTCAGAGATGCATCTAAGAAGGTTATGGATAATTTTATAAAAATTAGAGAGAAGAGTTTAATGAATCAATCTCATTTAAGGTGTATTTTTATCATCAGTAATTCTATCCCCAAGATGGCCATATATATTCGACCCTAAACAACTTACAAATCCATCATTAAGGATTTTGAATGAATAATAATATCCTGTAGAAATTACAACAGCAGCTCTATTAGTTCCTATGCTAGAAGTTTTTGAGTAGGTGGCAGATGGCGAGCGTTGAAACATAACGAGACCCTGAAAGAAAACGTTATTGTGCCATCTACCAAAACTATTGAAACTACATTCTGTAATAAAGTTGGTGAAGGCCTCAAAGAAATATGAAGATGGATCTGATTGGTGGTTCGAAGGTTGGAGAAGATATGGAGCATACGAATCTAGTCAAGGAGATGTGTTGATTCCATGGCATAAAGAGTTAGGATCAAGGAAATTTAAGCATTTATGGCTGAGCCAAGGTGGCATGCATAAGTTGTGGTGGGCCTGCCTGGATTTGAACCAGAGTCTGTTCTCCCCTCTCGAATATGTATTGCATGATGTTGTCAAAGATATGAGACAAGCAATCGCGGAAGATGATCTTGATTGTTTTGAAAGATTATGTTCTCTTCTAGAATCATTAGTAATTGAATGAATTATCACGAAAGTAAGTCTTGCCAGCAATAATTCTTCTGTTGTTCATCCATTTGATTCCACATTATTAATTCACCTAAAGAACCCCGATTAGTGTAATTAAAATATAATCCCTTGTGATCATAAATAATTAAACCCTTTTTGTTTATATCTTTTATAATATCATTCTCAATCATTTCCCTATCACCTGCCCGATGATTATA
>CAJJBW010000011.1 GCA_905182515.1 uncultured Candidatus Poseidoniales archaeon
TTAACTGATCCAAACAACCCAGATGGTAACGGGATGACAGGAGAGTCTGGAAAAGAAAGTGTTCTTCCTGGCTTTGGACTTATAGCAGGAATAGGTGCTCTTGCTATGGCTGCTGTAATCGCTCCTAGCCGTAAAGAAGAATGAAATTATAATTCTTCTATTGATACATCTGATTCTTCGCCAGTATGCAAGTCTTTTATTCTAACTTTCTTAGATTTCCATTCTTCTGGCATAACCATGACAAGCCGATCGGCACCAATTCTCTCAGCATGTTTGAATGCCCATTTCATTTTCTTATCCTCAAGAACGAGGTCTACCGTCCTACCTCTATCCCTAAGTTCTGTAGCCACCATAACAGCAGCATTCCTTAATTCGGGGCTCAACGGGATTACAATATCTTCAGTGCTACTTATCAATTCTGGGAGTAGTTTCTTTTCGGCAAGTAATTCCATTATTACCATGTCTCCAAATCCAAATCCTGTAGCTGGTAAATCTTTACCACCTAATGTTGAAAGAAGTTTGTCATATCTACCTCCACCACATATTGCGCGGAATTTACCCTCTCTATCGTGGGCTTCAAAAACTGATCCAGTATAGTATGCAAGACCTCTGACTACAGATGCATCAAATTCAACCCATTCCGATATCCCATATGAATCAATAGAGTCAAAGAGGATTTTTAATTCTGAGACGGCTAAGCTTTCAACATCTAATGCATTAGACAAGTCAGCCATATCTTTTATCCCAAGTACTTTTTGAATTGTTTCTATTGTATTTGAGGCATGGCCTAAACCTGCTAATTGTTGAGAAATTATATCGGCAGATAGTTTATCCATTTTATCAACAATTATACATGTTTTGGCAAATATATTTCCTTCGACTCCGAGAGATCCTAAAACCTCCTCGAGGACTTTTCGGCTACTAATTCGGATTACTATATCATCGGATGTTAATCCCACTCCTTCAAAAAAAGTCACTAATATTGATATTAATTCTGCATCTGCAGAAAGTTCTGAAGATCCCCAGATATCTACGTTCCATTGGTAATGTTCCCTTCCTCTTCCACGTTGGGTTCTTTCATATCTCCAGCATTGCGGGATTGAAAACCACTTGATAGGTAATGGTAAAGCTCCGGCACGGGCCATGACCATGCGTGCTAAAGAAGGAGTCATTTCTGGCCGTAGTGCTACCTTTCGTTCTCCTTTATCTTCAAAATTGTATAGTTGTTGAGTAATTTCTTCTCCTTGCTTTCTTGTATACAATTCTTCATGTTCTAAAACAGGTGCATCATATTCATCAAAACCATGTAAAAGAGCAGCATCATTAAAGTTATCAAATAACCAATTCCGTAACCTCATATCTTCGGGATAGAAGTCACGAGTGCCTCGAACGCCTTGTGTCACACCTTTTCCAAGAAATGTACCTACTTCAAGCCCTACGTTGTTCACGGAACGTATCTAGCCTTTCTTTACGTGTTACACGGCCATCAGAAATAGGAAAGGCATAGAACCTAAGACCCAAAAATGTAAGAAAACCAAAGCCAGAGGTATTGACTATCCATGATATCCACTCATTCCAATTCATTATTTCAACCATTAAAGCAAAAGTTAATGTAGATACTATCCATAATATTCCATATACGGTCATCATTCTATAAAAACTTGGACGGATGTCAGAATTAGATTCGAATGTTATCCACCTATGGAGTGCATATGCTTGTGCCGAGCTGATAAAGAAAGAAATTGCCCAAGAGATTGTTTCGACATAATTAGTCCATGAATTATAATTTGATAAGACCCAATAAAGAATAAAGAAAATTGTCACGTTTATGCAGCCAACTGCACAATACATCAAATATTCCCTGAGTAATTTTGACCAAGGATAATTTTCACTGACAAATCTCGACATATTATTCACATAATATATCCTATGATCCAGCCACAGGCGGAGAATCAGAAAGTGTGTGAGCGATAGTCTCTCCGTAGTCATTGACAAAGGTGGGAGGCAATGCTTCTCCTGATTTTACTATGTATGGGTCATTTCCACCCGGTAGTGTATCAATTGATGCATTTGCACCTTCTGGAACATTCCTATATAATGGCCTAGGCTCAAGTTCATAGTTACCAGTAACAAACGCAATTAACCAAAACTGATCATTTGTTGGGATAACTCTATTGATTAAGATATATTTATTCATTCCAATAAACAGACTTGCAGTTACGCCCCAGAATAAAAGAATAATAGAAATACCATGAGGGTTACTTGGATTCCAAGGGTCATGGACATTGATTAATAAATCTACGAAATATGATAACATGAGAACTCCAAACATTAATGGGAATCCAAGATACATGATATAATCCCACCACTTTCCTATCCACCAGTCATTATCACCAGTATTAATGAAATCATCTCTAAAGGGAGAAACTCCATGATCAAGATAATCGCGGAAATTAAAACCAGTAATGTCATTCTCATGTTGCCAATCACGATATTGAGACCAACCATATTTCCAAATTGAATATGCTATGAACAGGCCGCTGAACATTAGCCCATATCCCCAAATATGATCTTGAACCTCTAAAAATTGAGGAAAGGCAACACCAGTATCTGCATCCAACTTAATCCATAAAGCAGCACTAGGAATACCGAAGAAAAATATTGCAATAGTGGTGAATCCCACTGCTTTTTGACGCTCAATACCATGATCAACGAAGTTTCTTACGCATAATTCCACAGTAGATATCATAGAAGTTAGAGCTGCAAAGGATAGGGCGAGGAAAAACATGGTAACCATCAGCAATTGCACCACTGGCCCCCCAGGGGCTTGAGCAAACACTTCTGGTAGGACGAGGAAAGTAATAGCACTGCTACCTCCACTTACGGCCGCCAATGGGTCTTCAGAAACTGAGAATACAGCCATCATAACAGTTAGCCCTGCTATAATTGAGATGCTGTTGTTTGCGAGACACATTGTTGCAGCATTAAGAGTTGTATCCTCATCTTTACGCATGTAAACTGAATATGTTATTGCCATACCCATTCCTGCTGAGCAAGACCATGCTGATTGAGAAAGACCATTTATCCATGTTTCGGGTTCATAAAGATACTCTGGCTGAATACTGAACATATAGATAAATCCATCCAAAGTGCCATCTTGTAAATCCATAACAAATGAAAGGAATAAGGCGGCAAATAATAATACAAACAAAGATATCATTAATGCAACATTTACTTTTTCTATAGCCTTGGCGCCTTTCCATATGGCTGCCATAGTGATAATTACTGCAATTAGTTGGAATCCTATTACTTGATATGAATCTTGAAGGAAGGAATTCCAAACCTCTTGAGTATCTACTTCAGAATCTAGGCCACCTCTGATAGCAGTTTGGAAATAATTCAAACACCACCCAGTAACAACTGCATAATAAAATCCAATTGCAGTTGAAATCCAAGCAGTCCAAAGACCCATCCATGCAAATTTATTACCCGTGAATATTCGAAATGTCCCAACAGTTCCTGTTCTACTTCTTTTACCAAGAGCGAATTCCGCAATAATAAGAGGTACAGACCAAAGAAAAAGGAATATCAGCCAAGGAATAAGGAAGGACCCTCCTCCATTAGCACCAACCATCCGTGGAAAGCGCCAAATATTTCCTGTTCCAATTGCTGCACCTATGGTTGCAAATATAAGCCCGAGACGGCCGCTAAATTCATCAGATTGCGCCCCAGTATCAGGATTCATAATTTCATTCTCCAATTTTAGATTTTGTTTTAAGAATTATTACCAGATAAATTTTCTATATTATTTTGGGCTCTTTCTGGAGGTAATCCCAATACCTTTTGATCTTCTGAAAACATTGCCCTGAGAGTAAAAGCTAAACCTCCCCACACAAAGGTCGCTATTACAAGGAACATTAAAACTGCGAAAACTGTTGATCCAAAGTCGGCCCTGTAAGGTAAAGAAAGAGTATAGTAATCTCCTTCATCTGCTGGCGGGTATCGGAATGGGAAAGCCCCATTGGTTGTCCCAAGCATAGCTTTGTAGTGTATCTCACCAACAACAGTATCTGGCAGAGGTATGCCTGCAGATATCAAAGTTCCATTCATTCCATCTTGTAATTGGCATTGTTGGTTTAACTCAGTAAAACCAGACATCTCCCATGGCATATAATTCCATTCAGTTGGGCCAAAATCATCTTGGCTCCTAGTTGGTTCTACAAATCTCCACATCAAATGAGTCCGAGTCATGTTAGAGGTATATGGGAAAGAAGTTTCAAGGCACATGTTGATAGGTATGTCTCCTTTATCTGGTACTTCTACATCATCTGGATGTTGCAATAACTGATTAGAAGTTGTATTTTCTATCCCGACAATAGCCCTATATCTCGGATCATCGGCTGCTTCAGTCATGTAAAAAGGGACGCCGAGGTTTCTAACTGCTATATGTGCAATATCTTCTGGATTTTCATGAAATGCGTTTCCAATCTCAATTGTATAACAATAAGAATCGTGAACACCATAATGCCAATCACAAAAGTCTCCAGTAGTTGGATATAAGTCTGAAGATTGCATTGGTGCATAATCAGTCATCTGCCCCATTACATTACCATGATAAACTAAGAACTCATCATCTGGAGAGTAACAGTTTGTACAATGACCCCATGGCCACAATACTAGTTCGGAAAATGCATGCCATGTAATTGTGACTTTAAATTCAGAAGAACCATCGCCATTATCATCATTCATTTCTGTCATATCTTGAATAAATTTAGTCTCTGGCTCAGTATTGCCGCCCAACCAATCTTCATCAACTTGGCCATCAGCATCATCGTCCTTTCCATCAACATGATCTTCATTAACTAATCCATCTTCATCATTGTCTTCATAATTAACTGGGCCATTGTATACATCATTATTTGCTCCGGCTTCACCTGCATAGCACATTCCAGGAAATAAAGGTCCAGTTGCACCTAATGGCGCCCCCCACTCAAATTGATAGTTTCTGTTTAGGTCAACTCCATCACATGAGGGGTCTACTTCTTCATCTATGTCAGGAAGGGGAGTTACTCCTGTTGCCGTATTATCTCTAAGGTTCTTTCTCCAACCACTAGTTGCACAATTTTCCCATGCAGTCTCACCACAATAAACTTCTCTATCATACCTATTACCATCAACGTTTAGCATAGGAATAAGATAAATTTCTCGTGTATTTATCATATCAGTAATAAATTGTTCTGAGAAGTCCTCATCGACACCTAAATCTCCAGGTCCACAAGGATTTCCGTCACCATTACTATCCTGAAAACTGGCATTGAGCATTAAGCAATCTCCATCATTATCTATTCCATCCCATCCATCTTCATCGATTAGGCCATCTCCATCATTATCTACGCCTGCCATTCCATAATAATAAGCTACAGTTTCTAAGAAGAACATTGGAACTTCGTATGACATCCATTCTCTTGCATGATGATTACCAACAAGCATTATATCCGGTAAATCAGCATAATTACCACAATCTCCAACAAATGTATTGCAATCTCCACCAGTAACGCCTTCTAGTTTTTCACCGCCTCCAGTAATTTTCATCCATGGACTGGGGTGATTGTAATACCATCCTTTGTAATCATCTAATGACATCTCTTGATCTCGTGCATTTACACCGCCCATCAATCCTTCATGAAAGCTCATTATGTCAGGATTTCTATCGGCAAGAAATTGCATCCTGTCTTTCATAGAGAAATAGTCATGATATTCTCGGAATTGTAACCTATCATCTCCCCCCCATGGGAAAAATTGAGTAATATAATCATCAGACCATAAATCGCTCGGGGATACTTCTGAAGTTTCTTGTGCTTCTACGGGAGGAATCAAAGCAATAGGCGCACCAATTGAAAGAAGTAATGGGAGTAATAAAGCAATAACTGGTAACCTATTGCTATATTTTCTTTCAGTATCTCTTGTTATAGACGTCATGTACCATTATCGCGAAACACCATATGGTCTTGAATCCCCCGTATTCCGGTGCTATTTTGCAAGTGTACTTTATCAACTGCATCGTGTCGGAATAAATATGGACCAGTTAGTCAAATTTATGGAAGGAGAACCGACAATTATTGATTTTTCGCAAAATACAATAATTGTAGTGTTATTTTGTGGAATAGTTGCAACACTGTCAGGGATGGTTGCGAGAAGAATATTATTCCCCAAATTGATAGATGTAATTTCTAAAACCGAAAGGATAGATGGCAAAGATATATTTGCACCTAGATCACTAGGATGGATGATTGGCTTCTTAATAATGAGTCTGACAATAGATTGGATTGGAGTTAACGGCGAACCTGTTTGGAATGAACAACTAATGGAGTTAATGTCTAATTTGTTTTATGCAGGCTTTGTAATTCTAATGTTATTAGCTGCTTTTAGATTAGTAGACTATATCGACGTATTGATCGTGGTCGAAGGTGATGACATGGCGGCTAGAAGATCATTGGCAAGTGTAGCAGAATCCATTGGAAGAGTTTTGGTAGTTGTTGTAGGATTTTTCATTGTTGCCGGACTTGCAGGAGTAGATGCTAATTCATTTGTAGCAGGATTAGGAGTAACTGGACTAGTAATAGCATTAGCAGCGAAAGATTCTGTAGCAAATATGTTTGGAGCTATTTCAATACTAATTGATCAACCATTTAACGTTGGAGATTGGATTGTTGTAGGTAGTGTCGAAGGAGAGGTGATATCAATTGGACTAAGAACTACTCAAATTAGATCTTCAGCAGATACAATGATTACTGTCCCTAATTCAAATATTACTAATTCGTCTGTAGAAAACTTTAGTCAGAGAAGATTTAGAAGGATACGCCCTACTTTTGACTTTGAAGTCAATAGTGACCCTGACGCCCTCAAAACGTTCTGTGATTCACTATCAGAACAAGTAATTAATGATCCAAGATCAACAAAAGATGAAGATTCTTGGGTTAGGGTGAAATCTTTTGCCCCGTCTATGGTAAATGTAGCCACGAATTTCTATTGTATATCATCTGCAGCAACACAAAGAGAATTTACAGAAGATATCTTATTGATGGCTCGAGCTAGAGCAAAGGAGAATGGGCTTAAGTTCCATGAGCCTCGTAGAAGAGACCATCAACAACTCTAGGAGACTTAATTATGACTAGGCTTATTTTAATTAGGCATGGTCAATCCATATGGAATGCTGAGAATAGATTTACTGGATGGACGAATGTTGAATTGTCAGAAAAAGGTAAAATAGAAGCATTAGAAGCAGGTAAATTGCTTTCTCAGATAAGTATTAACTCAGTACATACAAGTGATTTGATAAGAGCACAAAGAACTGCTGAAATAATAATGGAACACAATGAAGTTTCTACTGATTATTCTACTTATTTTGACTTTCGCCTAAACGAAAGAAATTATGGAGAGTTGCAAGGACTGAATAAAAAAGAAACTGCCGATAAACATGGTGCTGAGCAAGTTCACATTTGGAGACGGTCATTTGACATTGCCCCCCCTGGAGGAGAAAGTCTAAAAATGACTGCAGAAAGAACAATACCTTATTTCATAGAAGAAATACTCCCTGAATTAGAAAATGGTAGAAATGTATTGGTAGCAGCACATGGTAATTCATTAAGATCAATTGTTATGCATATTGAAGATATTTCTTCTGAGAAAATTGTTGGTGTAGAAATTCCAACCGGAATACCACGTTTTTATCATTATAATGATGGAATAATAACTAAAAATGAGTAATTGGCTTACTTGGTGAAGGTGAAGATTTCCTATATACAAAGAATCCGCCAATTCCAATTATTATACATAATGAAGGCATTAATAAATCGGATATAGTAGTTGGTACTTGGTGGTATAATGTGGTAATTCCTAGGAAAAAACTTACGAATGAAATTGCTGCTGTTAATCTATTATTATACATCTTTTTCTGAAATGGAATAACTCTAGAGATGATACTAACAGCTGGTTCTGGCGATCCTGATTGATGAGCAAATGCCTCCAATACATCCAGTAATGATTGTTCATATTCCCATATCACTAATCCTCCTCTATGTGCATAAAATGCATTTGAAGAGCACCATTTAGAAGGGGCAGTTGAAATCCAACCTTCTATCAAACTATTTCTTAATTCTATTATATCAATATTAGATTTAGTAGTATAACACAATCTACTAAGGTCATGAATTAGGCATGCAAAATCACGTATTGCAGGGAATTCGCAATCGTCCTTATGTAGGCCGTCAGCTAATCTGGGAGGATTTATACTTAAAGAAAATGAATCATTATTTATAATTAAAAAGTCATTGAATCTAACATCTCCTAAACTCAGAACACAAGGTGTATCTTGAGTAAATGGAGCTCTCCATATTGTATTGGATTTTAGAGTATTTTCAAGTTTAAGGAATCTTTTATTCCAACGCTTTTCATCAGCTGGTGTAATTCTTGCAGACTCAATAGATGAGTGATACTGCCCTAGTTTTTGTCCAGCTTCAAACAGTATTGATTTGCTTTCTTCAATATTATCTTGGCTTAGAGTCTCGTGGAGTTTGTCTCCTACTTTCTGCGTATAATCAATTTGTTCGCGTAATATGAGTATATCTATTCCATTCCATGAATAACCGCCCTTAGGGACATTCATTCCCGAATAAGAATTGAGTACTTTCAATTTTAATCTTCCATCAGACCCCCACGGAAGGAATTCAGCAAGCCAATAATTTCCATCACTTTCAAGATTTACTATTAATCCTCTTTCGGAATTTAAAACTGATAAAATAGACAAATTTTCTGAGTTAGGGACATCCCCCCATTGTTGGAGTTCTGAAATTATTGTCCTCCAATCTTCTGATGTTTTCAATTTTGATGGTTCTAGAATGTCCATACTAATTCCTTGCCCAACTAATCTTATCGAAGTAAATCCAGTAGGTGCCTCTCCTTGGGTTTCAGATTCAATCATTGCAGATGGCTTCCAGGAATTATCTAAATCCGCCATGCCTCTTCCTCATATTCAGGAAGAGGTGCCATTATTCATGCAATCGGTCTAAGAAGACTTGAATGTAGGTACTCTAGTCGAGAAGTATGGAAGGCACAGTCTCAGACATCCCGCTTGCCGTAGACATGGATGGAACATTAATTATTTCAGATATGAGTAAAATTAGTATTACTAAAGTTTTAGTTAGGAAACCGTGGTTAATTCCTAAGGTATTAATCAATGAGATTAGTGGAAAAAGAGCACAATGGAAAAGATATTTGGCAGAAAGATTAGTTTTTGACCCAGCTAAATTAGAATATCACGACTCTTTTGTTGAATGGCTTACAGGAGAATACGCAAGAGGGAGGTCCCTTATTCTTGCAACTGCTTCGGATAGAATTGTAGCAGAACAAGTAGCGGCACATGTAGGTTTATTCTCTGATGTAATGGCTTCAGATGGAAATTTTAACCTTAGAGGTCAAAAGAAAGCGGAGGCACTAATTTCTAGATATGGTGAAAAAGGATTTGGGTATGCCGGAAATAGTCATCATGATATTGATGTGTGGAAGCATTCTGGCCAAGTTGTAGTAGTTAACGCTGAAAGAGGTTTATTAGAAAAGGTTGGAGATTCAGCAGATGTTGTTTTTGAATAATTGGTGACATTATGGGCCGCCAACGTAAATCCTTGGGTAATAGAATAGATAATGTAGCAAAATGGTTGTTAAAATTTAGAATAATTTCTAGCCCAGCAAGATATATTTCAAATTCTAAGATTACATGGAGTTTAATTTCTAGAACTGATAGAATACGAACTCGAAGATTGGAGGGGAGAATTAAAAATGGAGAAATGCCAAATCACATATCAATCATTATGGATGGGAATCGTAGATTTGCATGGAGTCAAAGTTTAGAAAGAGAAATAGGGCACTTAAAGGGCAAAGACAAGTTGAAGCAGGTAATGGAATGGGTTTTAAATTTGAAAATAAAATACTTGACTGTATATGCACTTTCTACTGAGAATATGACTGGCAGAGATTCTGGAGAATTGGAATCATTGTATGATTTGTATCAAATAGGGCTTAATGAAATTGCTGAAGATCCATTAATACACTCTAAAAAAGTAAAGGTACAAGCAGTGGGAAGATTAGAAGAGTTACCTGAACGAGTGAGGGTTGCAATAAAAAATGCTGAAGATAGAACTGAAGGTTATTCTAATTTTATTTTTACAGTTTGTTTGGCATATGGAGGGAGAGAGGAAATAGTAGATGCTGTTAAGGAAGTAGCGATTGATCATGCTGCGGGTAGATTACCCTTAGACGAAATAAATTCAGAACAAATTTCAAACCGCCTATATTCTGCAGAAATTCCTGATCCTGATTTGGTGATAAGAACCTCTGGAGAAGAAAGGATTTCTAACTTCCTACTATGGCAAATAGCATATTCAGAATTGTACTTTACAGACGTACATTGGCCATCATTTTCTCGTAACGACTTGTATGAAGCAATAGAATCTTACCAATATAGGAGACGTAAATATGGCAAATGAGACTTGTATAGAATGTGGAAGAGATGATTATAGAAAACCCTCAGTTACTGTAGATGCTGTAGCATTAAGGGAGAGTGCAAATGGGGCAGAAGTATTGATGATTAAAAGAGGGAAGTACCCTCCAGAATGGGAAGGAAAATGGGCTTTCCCAGGGGGATTCGTGGATTATGGAGAAAATCCTGAAGATGCTGTAATTAGGGAATTAAAAGAAGAAACTAGTGTAGAGGGCAGTAATCCAGTTTCATTGGCCATACTTGGAGAACCAGGAAGGGATCCACGAAAACATTGTGTTGGATTATTTTACATTGTAGATGTAGAACCTAATTGTGAGCCTAAAGCCGGAGATGATGCAGTAGATGCGGCGTGGGTTTCGATTGAATTATTAAATCCAAAAGATGTTGCTGGCGATCATATTAAGATAATTAACATGTTAACAGACATGTTAAAAGAATAATTCTAACTACAAAGTCTTTCTGGGCTAGTCATGCACCGTAAAGTAAAGATTGACACAGGTGGGAAAAAATGGGCCCCTTATAGTCCGGGAATATCAGTTCGGGACCATATTTGGCTTTCTGGCCAAATAGGAATAGATGCCGGTAAAGATATAATGGCACAGATGAAGGGCACTTTAGTAAAAATTGATGAATTATTAGAAGCGGCTGACAGTTCTAAAAAAGATTTAGTAAAAGTTACTATTCTAATGACCGATATTGACGATTACGGAATAATAAACGAAATCTATGGAGAATGGTTGCAAGACGTATTACCTCCAGCTCGTGCGGCATATGAAGTGTCAAAATTACCTGCAGGAGCGTTGGTAGAAATTATATGTGAGGCATTTAGAGGGTTGGAAGTTGAATAATATACCCAAGAAGTAATGTATCTAACGCGATTCGGCAGGTTATGACAGTCTTCAAAGCCTATGATATCAGAGGTATCGCAGGAACAGAGTTGAGCAGTGAATTCTCAGAGAGATTAGGCAGGGCTATTGCCACTCACCTAGATGCTAAATCAGTCGCAGTTGTAAGGGACATAAGAGAATCTGGTCCTGAATATCATGCTGCGTTTGTAAAAGGTTTACTTTCATCTGGGGCGGATGTGATGGACTTAGGAGTTACTACAACTGGTGTCTTGTATCGATCAACCGTTGATTTACCCGTGGATGTTGCAGTAGCTATCACTGCAAGTCATAATCCCCCGGAATATAATGGATTTAAAATATGTAAAGGGACAATGCCGTTAGGAGGCCAAGAATTACAAGACATAAGAATGACTTTTGAAAAGGGAGAATTTAGAGAAGGAAATGGGACTTATACTCTCATAGAAAATTATGAAGAAGAATATATGGAAAAAGTTCTTGAAAATATAGGTAAAATTGAGAGGAATATTAAGGTCGTATTAGATTGTGGAAATGCAGTTCCTGGACCATTGGCAGTAAAGGCACTAGAAAGGTTAGGAGTAGAGGTAATACCAATCTATTGCGAATGGGACAATTCATTCCCCAATCATCCTCCAGATCCAACTAGGCAGAGTAATATGATTGATTTAGGAAAATCCGTAATAGAACATGGTGCTGAATTTGGAATTGGCATGGATGGAGATGGAGATAGACTCGGAGTCGTAGATGAAAATGGAGAATTCATTCATCCTGATAGGCTAATAGGAATATTTGCAAAAGATGTTTTAGCAAAAATAACGAAAGATTCCACAAATGATGAAAAAACAATTTTATTTGATGTTAAATGTAGTATGGCTGTTGAAGAAGCCATTCACGACCTAGGAGGGATTCCTCGTATGGTACGTACTGGACATACATTCATGAAGAGTGAATTGAGAGAACATCCTGGAATTCCTCTTGCTGGGGAAATGTCAGGTCATTTCTTCATGAATGATGATTGGTACGGATTTGATGATTCCATATACAGTGCTGCAAGGTTATTGCAGATAGTTGGAAGAGATAATGCCCCTAGTGACGGTGGTCCAACATTTTCAGAGCGTTTTGATTTCATGCCTGAATATCCAACAACTGATGAAGGTAAAGTCCCACTTACAGGTGAGCGTGAAGAGACAATGTCTGCAGTTTTAGAAGCTTTTTCGGATATGAAGAAATCAACTGTTGATGGGATTCGTGTAAGGTATGAAAATGGATGGTATTTATGTAGACCCAGTAATACAGAACCAATTCTAGTAATGCGTGCCGAGGGAAGAGACAAGAATGCATTGGATGATATTCTTGCAGATGTTAATACCCGTATAGGGCACATTGTTGATTTAAAGAAATTAAAATAGTTATTCTAAATCTTCGCCATTTATTAATAGCGGCATGATAATTACTAAACCACAACAAGCATTACATATTATTGTAGTAAATATTCCTACTCCAGCAAAAATTCCCCCTAATTCGGCATCTTGAGTTAGACTATCTGCCATTATTACTGATCCTATAATTCCTGAAGCTAAGCTGATACCAACTGTTGCTAATGCTATGAATATGGATTTCTTCTGATAATTATAAAGTTGTAAACCCGCATAACCAAAAATAATGGAAGATATTATACCTATAAATGGACTAATGTATGCCCAGATGGTAATGTTCCTAGTAACATCTATGCCAATTTTTCCATAGTCATCCAATGTTGATTCGACAGATAAAATTCCAAAAAAATTATATAAAGTACCAAGTACTGCTATTATAATCGCGATTACTCCAAATATCTTTGGGCCGGAACTTTTACTTCTTCCAATAACTTGTGGTGTTGTGAATCCAATAACAGGATTACCTGAAATGTGAACTGTTGGAGGTTCCTCAAAAGGAGAGTTGCTTGGTTCTTCCATATTGTAGCGACCATTCGGCGAATTATTAAAATGAATCCAGCGAAATAATTATGAATTATTCTTTGAAAATTTAATGGCTGACTCTTTTAGAGAATCTATGACGGGCATTTCTTGTCCCGATAATAAACACATTGTAGAGCCTCCTCCTGTACTATTATGAGTGACGTGAGAAGTTGCACCACGGCTACTCACTAGCGCACTTGTATGGCCTCCTCCAATTATTGTAATCGCATTAGTCTCAATACACATATTCAAAATTTCAATAGTTCCAAATGCAAAACCTGGCCTCTCAAAGAAAGAAGCAGGGCCGTTCCAAAGTATACATTTTGAATCCAATATTATTGGCCTTAAATTCATCAAAGATAAAATTCCAACATCATATATTGGATAGTTTGTTGGAAGTTGGTCTAATGACATTGGGACTCTTTCGTCATTAATTTCAACAGCAAAATCAACAGGTAGAATTAGTAATTCAGAATAATTTTTAATTAATTTTATTGCCATATTCCAGGATTCATCAAAATCTTTTGCTAGAGTATTTTTAATAAATTCTTTGTTAGATTCCCCTATATCATTTCCATTTGCCCACAGCATTAAATTACCAACTAAACCTACTGGTGCTATTTTATCGACTATTTCTTTCTCGATTAAATTAAGTGCCACTCTAAGAGAATCATCACATTTTGCACCTCCAAGGATTGCGAGATATGGCCTTGGAGGATTTCTTGTTGCAACTTCTAGGTTTGAGAGTTCGTCCATCATTAACAATCCAGGAAAACAAGGGAGTACATTAGAAAAGCCCGTAAGAGTAGGAGAACTACGATGGGCTGCAGCAAATGCATCAGAAACATACAAATCGGCCACAGCTGATAACTTGGAGACTATTTCTGAAGATTCAGTGTCTCTCCAATTTTTATATTTAGTACCATATTCTTCACCATGAGAGCGTACGTTGTCTAGAAAAATAATATCTCCATTATTCATTTTTTTTATTTTATCAATAGTAGAATCCCCACAGATATCAGGAATAAATTCTACCTCTTTGGCCAATATTTCTGAAAGTCTCTTAGTATGGTTTGACATATCAGAAAAATCATCCTTACCTGGCCTTGATTGATGTGCTAAAATAACTACTTTTGAATTAGACATCATATCTAAAGTTGGCTTAATCATCCTAAGTCTTGAATCATCAAGCAATGATTTATCAAGAGGATTTAGAGGTGCATTTACATCTACCCTGTACAGTATAGTACGGTCCTCTAAATCTATTGCATCAAGCGAAAGAACGCCTTGCACGTTTAGGGCGACCGGCGCTTTGCATTTGGCCGTTGTGGAGGGAAAAGTGTGTCAAAAAAACAAAAATACTTTTTGCTAACCTCAAATAAGAGAGGGCATGAATTGGGATGTCGCACGTTTGACGGGGCCTGATAATGAGGATTGGAGGGTCCCTGTATCGGAATTACAGAGCAGACAAAAATTAGTTGCAAATATCCTTCTTTCAAATGGGATTGAGTCTGCTATGATAGATGACCCTGTAGAACTATATTGGTTAACAGGTGGACGGCAAAATTCTTCGATAGTTATTGGCGCCAAAGACTCTGGCATTGAAACTAGACACTGGGTAAGGCAATCTTTAGATCGTGCTATTTTTGAAGCTGGAGCTAATAATTCGCCACACATTATTGAGAAACATCCTAGAATGAATGAGTTGGGAGATTCGTTGAGAAAATTAGGATGTACAAAGAAACCTGCCTTGCTATTATCAAAAATACCTCATGAAAGATGGTCTTTTCTTAATTCTAAATTTACCCAATTAAGTGGTGAAAGTGAAAATTGTTCTAATTTGATGTACCAATTAAGAGAAACTAAATCGGATTGGGAAATTACGATGCACAAAGAAAGCGGAAAAATAAATCAATTAATGTTTGAATCAATAAGAGATAAATGTGGAGAAGGAGATACTGAGATAGAAATGGCATCTGTTGCAGATAAAGTTAGTAGGGCCGAGGGTTTTGGCGGCAGAATAAGAATGAGAAAATGGCCGATGGATTGCGATAGAGTAGTAATAGCAGCAGGAGGATCGGGGGCAGTACCGTCATATTTTGATTCGGCAATAGGGGGATTGGGTGCTAGTCCAATTTCTGCTTTGGGTGCAGGATTTGCAAAGGTTAAGGTAAAAGAGCCTGTTTTGGTAGATATAGTCCATCTTCATAGAGGATATGTCTCAGATTGTACCAGAATGTTTTGCCAAGGAAAGTTATCAGACGAATGGAATCAAAGATTGGAAGACATGTCTGAAATTAGTAATGCTGTTGTAGATAGCTTGGGCAAGGGAAATAATTGCTCTAATGCTTGGGAAGTAGGTAATAAAATGGCTGAAGAAATGGGACATTCGAAGCATTTAATGGGAATGAAACCTGAACAAGCAAATTTTCTCGGCCATTCTGTTGGATTGGAATTAGATGAAACCCCAGTTGTTGCAAAAGGTTTTGATCGCCCCCTTGTTATTCAAGGGACAATGGCAATTGAGCCAAAAGTGATATATGAAAATGGAGCGATTGGTATTGAAGATACTTGGACTAGGACAAATGATGGGATGGAGTGTTTGACAATGGGTAATAAATTTCCAAAAATAACTGAGTGGTGAGAATATGTCAAGAGCTAAAAATATTGCTCAGAAGCGACTTGCTAAGATTTTAAGGAACGTAAATGAATATCATGGAAAGCCAATTACTGATGATTCAATTATGAAAGGAGTCGAAGTAAATGATGCAGGCAATATAGATTTGTGGATTAAACCGCCTCATCCACATTGTCCTTGCTGTTTAGATGGTTTAGTTATATTAAGAAATGAGATTGCTGATCATAAAGAAATTTTAGCATGCCACATGGAAATAGTTGGAGTACCGCAAGCAGAAAGATGGACTGCTGCTGTAAATGAGTAGCATTACATCTGTTTTATTTTCTACTTTTTGCTTGCCTTTCTTCTACTTCTTTTAGTTTCGATTTTATTTTATTTGAAAGCCACCAGTATGAAATAGAAATTCCAAATAAGCAAATAAATAAGCTTTGAATAAATATTGGTTCAGTCCATGATGACATTTTTTAATCTCCATTATAATGGTGGTATAATATCTATTTCACATTCACCTTTTGGAGACATGCAACAAGGAAGAAAGCCCCCTTCTCCTACCAAAAAATCATCAAGACCGGGTGGTAAATCTTCAGGATATTCGATGATTCCTTTCTTCAAACGTACTAAACAAGTCCCGCAAGTTCCTGAAGTACAGTTTGTAGGAATATCTATGCCTAAATCACTGGCCAATTCCACTATTGTGAATTCAGGGTTTTGGATAATCATCCCAAGTGGTAAATTTCCTTTAAAGAAGCGTATTAGTCCATTTTTTCCAGGCATATAACCGCCTCAACGGTCTTCCCAGCGAGTCCATCTTCCAGTTTGCTTATTGAAATATAATCCGGCTTTTTTCATCCATTTATTGAATTTGGTAGCACCTGCTCCAGTTGCAATAATAAATTCTTCACGATGTTCTTGAGCTTGAATATATCCTTTTGCTGCAATAGTTTGATCTATCCATTCATCAATGCTGATTAAAGTTCCAGACAAGTTGCTTGCTTCAATTGCTGCTTCCAATTGCTTTGCAGAAGCCCCAGTATTCTTCAAATCTCTAGCAATTAAATTTTCAATATTGGATACGCCTGTCCTAGCAGGAGGTTGTATAACTTTTAGCCTAGGTTTAATGCTTTCATTTAGAGTGATTCTAGAACCATTTAAAAGCTTATTATCAACAAATTGCCCCATTGGAGATAAAAATTCTTCTTCACAATCCCAGCATATAAACCTGAAATCTGACATATCATCTAGAATACTGCTGCCCCTAGGATCCATCTCATCACCACAATGTGGACAAGCGTGTAAGCATAAAATAGGTGCTATTTTTCTACGAAAATCAACGATATCTTGAGGTGTACCGGCTAGTTCCAACATTTCGTGATCTCTTGCGGCTTCTAATCCCCTAGTTTCTAATTGATCTCTTAATTTGGATTGTTGTTCTACCTTTGACTCATCATCCAAGGTATTTTCTAACTTTACAATTAATTCGATTGTTTTACCAAGTCTATTCATAACTAATTTTTTATTTCTAAAAGATTCAACTCGAACCAACCTTAGTTGTTCTTTCTTTTCAAGCAGTTCGCCGTGTAGATCTTTTTGTTCACGCTTAAATCGCTGTTCATCTATTTTATCGACTTTCTTTTTTGTTCCATCCGATAAAATATCTGCAAGATATCTTTGCTTACTAGAAGCACGAGGCCCGGAAATTACTGCATCAAGTACTGATTTGGCAACTTCTTTCTTCAGGCCGTAATTATTTACTAAGGTATCAACATCTAAATCTTTTAAATCGCCAACCTTGATTCCGCCTTCTGAAAGGATTTGAGCAGTATTTTCATCAATTCCTCGACGGAGTAATGCAAGGTATGTATCCTTCTTTGCCATGTCATCCCCTCATGATATTGGTGGCCCTGTTACGGTTCACCGTGTGCTGCGCACCAAGGGTTCCTCTATCAAGTAGTTGCAATAATGAGTCTTAAAAATACTACTTTGATGAGATTGCATGAGTTATTATTGCCCATTCCTCTGGACCTAAATCTTCTGGCCTAAGATCGGGCCAGCCTTCAGGAAGCCCTGGTATTGTATCATTAAAAATTCCTTCTATTGCCGAAGTCCATTTTTTCTTATGCCAGCCACTAACTCTATTCAGTCGCTTAGGAGATTTAGAAAGAGAGGTGCGTATTTTCCTTCTTCTGTTGGAATAGCAATGTTTTGTTATCAATCTAAATAATTTCCTATTAATATTCACCATTTCTTCCCTAGAAATTGGAGTCATGACTACTAATCGAGAATTGACTTGTGGCGCAGGACTAAAGCAATTAGAAGGAACTTTTCTATCCAAATTAACATCAAAATCTAACCATAAAGACATACCTAATGGGCCACGAGTATCATATCCTCTATCCATAGCCATACGTTCAGCAAACTCATCTTGAACTAGTAGGACGATGCATGAAATAAGATTATTAGCATGATGATTTTGAATTTTTTCGAGAATTGGGCTTGAAATCTGATATGGAAGATTTGAAATTATATGTGTTATATCTTGGGGCCAATTTCCAACTAAAGCATCTTGTTCCATAATAGTTAATTGCTCATCTAAATCTAAAAATACCCTTTTTAAGTGTAAAACTGATTCAATATCAATCTCTATAGCCGTAAGCTTGGCTCCTGAACGAAGTATTTCAAGAGATAGAGATCCAGGCCCTGGGCCTATTTCCAAAACATGAGAATTTTTATCCAAACCATAAGATTTTTCAGAAACTATTTCAATGGCACGAGAAATAACTGAGTCGTCAACTAAAAAGTGTTGACCAAGAGATTTTTGAGGCTTGACTCTATCTCTTAGGAGGTCAACAAGTAAGCGAGTATCTAGGTCATCGAGTAGGGCCACGGATTACACGCCACTACGTAACAACAAATCAAGTAAGCGAGGGATTTGAACAGAGTCTTCCATTTCAATAACATATCTTTCTGCTAATAATCTAACTGATTCAATAGAGCACTTGTCATCAATATCAGTAAAGTTTTCCCAACCTATCATGCCTCTTGCTCGGACCATTTGCTGTGCCTTGGACTTACCTATAGTAGGAAGTAGTTGGAAAGAGTGTACTTTTAATGAAATATTATTAGCCCTATTAAAGAAACTTAAATGACTATCTGGGTCAGAAGTAATCTCTTCCATAATCGCTTCAACTAATTCTGATTGAGTTGTTGTTGTAATATCTTTGTAACGGATTTCAGACAATTGACCAATTTTTTCAGATGGTAATTCAATTTTATCTCCATTGGATATTGTTTCATCATTTAGTCTTGCTTTTACTAAATATAATGAAGGAGAAGTAACTGCTTCTATCTCAAAACCGAATGGTCTTTTTTCTAGTAAGTCCAATATTTTGACATGTGTCTCAGAATGAAATATGTCATCTTCGGGAGAAGTATGCTTTCTAGGCAGCATCTTTATCAATTCCTTCTGAGAGGTTATTCCTGATGAATATAGTCATAAATATAGTACAATATACCTGTTTAGAGGACATGTTGACGAATGATGGTAATTAATTCTTCTATCTCGGATGTGTCCATAGCTATTCTCTTACTTGCAATTACAACTCTGATATCTGGAACTGCCATTGGACATAGTTCTGCTATCTTTGCAGAAATTTCAGGGTACTGTTGTAATTTTTCATTCTTCATTAATTCATTATATAAATCTGTAAAAACTTTTGGATCCGTCTTCATAGTCCCCGTTGGATGTCCTTGGGCGCTAGCAGACCATTCAGCATGTTGTAATGCCATTGTTTGTTCGTAAGACAGTTCTCCACGTCTCTTTTGAGCATCCAGGAGTAAGTCTCTAACAGTGGCAACATCAACGAATTCTTCTTCTGGCATAATTATCCCTCAATTGGCCTTAAGTGTTCAGGTCTAGCAACTACCGTCTTAAGCATATTACCATCTTTGACACTGACAATGAATGCGCGTCCTTGGGATCCCATGATTTTACCTGTTCGCCCTTGGAACCTTCGATGAGGCATACCACCTTGTTGTGCACCATCTAATACAATAGCAACTCTATCTCCTTCTTGATATTGATGCATTAATCTATTAATAAAAATTCGACCTTTGTCTCTTTTATTCTTTCTAAGAATACTTCTAGTCCCTTGTCGAAGACCGTGTGTGCGAGTAACCATAATATCACCAAACGACTAATGCCGTCGAACCGGGCGACTTACACCGTATTATTAAGGACTCGGATTTAGCAAGTGTTCAATTATCTTGATTTTCTTCATCATCATGTATCTCAGTGACGTCTAGCCATAAAATTTCACAATCCATTCCTATCTTCCCAGAAACTGAGGGAATAGTGCGGCCCTCGTCTGAATGTACTAACTCTTTAACATAGGTTCCAGCCTCACAACGTACATCAAATTGGATTTCATCTCCTTCAATTATTATATTTCCTAGATAGGTAACTTTTCTCTTTCTTATCTTTGCAGCCCTTCGGTGAGAGACTCTTTGAGGTGTTTCCTGATTCAATACAACTCCTGATATATCGGAAATGTGACTTATGACTTCTTCTTCAATTATTTCTCCAGAAACCTTGAATCGTATTGTATATGATTTTTCAGAACGAGATGCTTTGATTTTTGCTATAAGAGATCTATCAGTTCTCTTTAGACTATCAATCTCTACTTTACCATCTGCATTATCATTGATTGTATTGACGAGTTTTTCAAGATCAGGAATTCGTGACATAGGTTTCTTAATCTCTATGATAAAAGGGCGGCCTTTTCCTAACATTCGTACATCAATGTCTTCTCTCCCCATGCCATGGAATGAGGTGTCTTCAGCATCAAGAGCACTACGAACTGGTTCACCCACTAAATCCTGTACAGAATCCAAATATTGTAATCCAGACTCATTACAAGATTCGCAACCTCTTGCGCGACCTTTGCATGCTCGGCATGGCCATCTTGTCTGTGGTATCTCTCTACTTAACTTACGATATCGGCCATAGAAATATATCGGCCTTACATCGACATCGACCCTAAGAGTTAAGCCATCAATCAGAACCATTAAATCTGGTTTCTCTTTTACGAAGTTTACATCAGTACCTAAGTTGATATTAATTTCATTTTGGATTGCAACTACCATGGCTGATTTAAGTGGTCTGGAACCTGTAGCGCCGTGTCTGGACCTTATTTCATCTTCATCATTGATTAGATCTTTTGGCAGATGGATGCCAATTTGTATGGTTGAGTATTCTAAATTAGATATTTTATCAACGATCCTATTAACTATATTGCCAATGTCATCAAATAAATTTTCACATAAAGGGCAAAGAATTGTTTCAAAGGATTTGTCTAATGTGCCATCCCTAACGTGTGCTTCAGATCTTATTTCTTCACCTGACATATTTTTTTTTCCAGAAACACGTTCAATACAATGATTACAAGTTCCAATTTTTATTACATGGGCTACGCCTAATGGGGTTGGACACGGAGGTGAGTTCCAATCCAAAGTCTTGCCTTCAAATTCAAAATCATCACCATCGAACCACACCCCAGATTGGTTGTCATTGACATTCTTGTCTATTTCAGCGTCAGAATCTACAGAAGCGGATGAATATCCAGCATTAGAAAACTTATGCCATTCATCATCTTCATTGTTTTCTTCAGAATCCTTCGAGTTTGTTTGAGACATAATATCACCTATCGGGAAAGGGAAGACCCTATTCTTCGACAGTAAATCCTGGAGTGCTTTGCATTTGACTTCTTCGCATCTTAAATTTGCTTTCCAGATTCTTCTGCAATTATTCTAAGATGGGAAAAAGAGTGTATTCCACTTGAACAGCCAGTTGGCCATTCTAATTGAATTCCGTAATGTCCTACTGGTTCAACTCGTGGTTTTTCCATTTTTAATCTAGAAACTTCTTCATCAAATTCTAAAATTCTTTGTTCATTCTCTTGCCTGGGTTTACATTTGGCACATTGGCAGCGGGAACGAATAGCCAAATATTCAACTTCATAAGAAGCACCGTCTTTGAATCTTAGTATACAAGATTCATCTCCACGCTCAATTTCAGTAAGCTGGTTACGTTCTTCCATAACTTTCGATAGGCGTATGTATCTTGAATGTACGCTAAATTAATTACTAAATGTATCCATAATTAGAACAGTCTTTGATATGTAGAATGATTGACCAGTAGCATGGTTCAAATTATTAATGGACTAAAATCTAAAGAAGTAACCATTGAAGATGCTTACAGATATTGTGAAGACGTGACACGACAATCTTCTACATCTTTTTTGAGATCATTTAGACATTTGCCCTCTCATAAAAGACGTTCTGTATATGCAATGTATGCATTCTGCAGAAGAGTTGATGATGTGGTCGATGGAGATTGGTTGCCTAATTTAGATTATTTATCTGCAAAAACATTAACAGATTTGGAAAATAAATCTAAAGACAGGGCAATCTCATTAAGTGTAAAAAAGCAACAAGAGTCAGTAAATGATGATTTATCTCATTTCAAAAGGGTCAGGACTTTGCAGTGGTTTAGAGACAATCTCGAGAGAATTGAAAATAAAGAATTTGTATCTCATCCAATATTCATCGCACTCCAAGACACATTAGATAAATTTCCAATAAATATAGATCATTTATATATGTTAATCGAAGGAATGGAGGATGATTTGTTTCCAACTAATTATAGAACATTTGAGGAAGTTAGGAGTTATTGTTTCAAAGTAGCTTCAACCGTTGGACTTTCATTGATTGAAATTTATGGATATTCAAATCCTGATGCTAGAGAGCATGCAGAAGAAATGGGGATTTTCTTACAAATGGTAAATATTCTCAGGGATATAGAAGAAGATTATAAAAAAGGGAGAATATACCTTCCTACGGAAGAATTAACAAACTTTGGAATAGACTTCCAAAATCTTGATAATCCTGAACTTCCGAAGAAAGATTCTTGGAAGGCGTTTATGAGGCATTACATATTCAGAACTAAAGTTCATAGAGATAATGCAATTAATTTGATACCGTTATTGAACAGAGGCTCCAGAACTTCTCCCTCAATAATCTGCTCAGTTTACTCTGAGATATTATCTGAAGCAGAAAATAGAAATGGTGATGTTTTATCAAGAAAGTTAAATCTGGGTTTTGTTAAAAAAATTGGTTTTGGGTTTTCACTATTAGGAATTTGGAAATAGATTCCATGTCCATAAATAGTATTGCGAATATTTCACAAGATTAATGATTATTCATACAATTATTTTTTACCAAAATATGGGATCATTCCAGAGATTGTGTCGCCAATGACTCTACTTGCTAAATTATTGAAGGTACTTGGAATTGGTGAAAGATATACTTTTCCAGTGCCTGAAATGATATTAACAAATCCTTCTCCTCCAGCGACTTTTGACATGAGTCCTTTTCCTAGAAGCTTTGTCTCATAATTTAAATTAGCATCCCTAGCAACTGCAAAGTTACCATCGACTGTAATTGTATCGTTTTCTAAATTGATTACTTGGATAGGGCCCTGTGAATAATAAACTAGAGTTCCAGTTCCTGAAACAGAAGTTTGCCATATTCCTTCTCCTCCAAAGGCCATTGATTTGATTCCTTTGTTTCTAACAATGCCTACTTCAATTCCTTCATCTGAACAAATATATGCTCCTTTATCAAGAATCATTGAATGGCCATTTAACTCCATTATATGGTATTCTCCAAATGTTGGAGGGCCAAAGATGACTTCCCCCGTACCTGTGTATGTTGGCCTAAATACAGATTCACTAGTTGCTAATGATTTTAGAAATCCTCCAATGCTAGGTGCTTTGGTTTTCATTTCTATATTTCCGATCATGTAGTGCAATGCGCCAGACTCTGCACGTACAGTTTCGCCATTTAATGTAACTTTAACCATTCTTAATTCTTCAGAATCAATAATCTCATAATCAACCATGTCCAATTCGTACTAGATTCTCCTTATAAAATGAGGTATTGAAAGTTAGGACTTGGGTGCTTCATCAAGGAGTGAGGGGAGAAAAAGCGAAAATAATACTATTTTACCAAGAATATTAAGTGATGTGAAGATACTAGTGTTCATATGTATTGATTATTACTAACAAACATGAGTTTGCCCTTGGATAATGATGTTTGGCATCGAGTTATGAAATCTAAAAAAATAAAATCAGGTAAGAAAAAAATGAGAAATATTGGTTTACGTAGTATCATGATCTTAAGAAATGATGATGGAATTCATGCAACAGATGCATTGTGCAGGCATATGGCGTGGCCATTAGCATATGGAGGTAAAATTAAGGATGGTTGTATTACTTGCCCACTTCATCAAACTAGATATGACTTAGATAATGGAGAAATTAAAGAGTGGTCGCCATTTCCTCTTTTCCCTATGTATGGAAAATTACTTGGTAAAATGAGAAGGCCAAGTTCCCTCGCTATTCACACAGCAAGGGAACTTGACGGCTGGGTTGAAGTCAAATTAAATAATTAATCGGACCTTTCTGCATATCTTCTTTGAGCAACAAGAACTGCTCCAAGAATAGATACTATTGCTAATGAAGAAGCAAATCCTGGTGTAGCATTAGAGTCTTCGATAGGCATAGGTTCTGGGACTACTTCCACTCCAGAGCCAACAATTACCATTCCTGCCATATCCATAGATGCATGAGGTTCGCAGACGTAGTAAAAAGTCTGATCTTCATCAAATGTTAATCTATAGTCTACAGTTGTAGCAGCTGCTCCACTGTATAATCCACCTATCATCCTCATGGTATCTAATTCCTCTGCAATTTCAGCAACATTGTGAGCCATTGCTGAATCTGTCCAGACCCAGCATACTGTTTCACCTACTACAACCTCAAGCGTAGTATGGTCAAAGGCATATCCAGTATCATCCACTGAAACAAGATAATTGCATCCTTCGGGCATTACAGGTGCATCTGCTGGTGGCATTAGTACTTTGTTGATTACATGAATAACTCCGTTTGAAGTCATAACATCAGCAGATGTTACAGTTGCCATTTCAGAGCCGATCATTACTGCGCCTTCCATAATATGGAAAGACAAATCATCTCCATTCAATGCAGTTGCAGTCATTCCATCTGATAAATCAGTTGACATTACTTGTCCTGCTACTACGTGATAGGTCAAAATATCTACAAGAACTGCAATTTCATCATCAGTATCAAAT
>CAJJBW010000012.1 GCA_905182515.1 uncultured Candidatus Poseidoniales archaeon
TTGCTGAAAGTAACATTACTAGTGTTAACATCAAACCTTTGTACATACGTGCGTCATTCATGTCTTCACGGCCATACCGGGACTATATAGGTCTGTTTCCAAACTAAGTGTCCAAAAAAACACTTAAGAGGGTTATTATATGTTTCCTATACTGGATATGCCTATAATCAATAAAAGGCTCTAAATGATACTTCAGATTTTAGCACCGAAGATAAAATATATATATGTATAATTTATTTTTTCCATAAAGTTACAATATCATTTGAAATTTTTATATCCTTAATTTTTGATAATCCAGCATTAATTAAAAATTCCTTTCTAAATATTTCGTCAGATTCTCCACTTAGTTCCATATTCGAAACACATAAATGAGCCTTATCTACAAAACTAGATTCTAAAAAACGCATCCAAGTATCCTTTCCTCCTTCAATAAGAAGGGATTGAATTTTTCTATCCCCTAACATATCCAAAATTTTAGCTATTTCTATTTCTTTACTTTCTGAAATCACTATTCTTTCTACATGTTCACAGTCATAAGTTTTGTCGAATTCAGATATTTGGATTAATAATGTAGGGGCAAGCCCGTCATTCATCAATTTACTATCTTCTGGAATTCTATTATTCGGGTCAATTATTACTCTTATTGGTTTATCTCTGGGGCCAATATCAGGGCCCCTCACTGTCAAAGAAGGATTATCTCGAATTACTGTATTGACGCCAATCAGTATTGCCATTGATTCAGCTCTTAATTCATGAACTAAATTTAAGGATTTTTGAGAACTAAATCTTTCTGCAGGAATATTTTTTTTACCATCTATTCTACCATTAATATCCGTAGCAGCCTTAAGTGTAACCAAGGGTTTACGATACTTGCACCAATACATGAAAGCCTCCATTTGCCCTTCACAGGATTCTTTCAATATACCCGTTTTGAATTCTAAACCTTCTTTTTGTAATACGTTCAAACCCCCTCCTCTGACAGAAGGATTTGGATCTAATGCCCCAATGACTACTTTTTTAATTCCAGCCCATAATAATGCCTCAGTACAAGGGGGCGTTCTTCCAAAGTGATTACACGGTTCTAGTGTAATATACGCAGTCGCACCTTGTAATGAAATACCACGTACCTCTGCATCAGCAATTGCCATTTGTTCAGCATGTAAACCGCCAATATGATCATGCCAACCTTCAGCAATTACTTTCTCATTTTTGACAAGTACGCACCCAACAAGGGGGTTAGGCATTACCCTAAACTTACCTTTATTAGCTATTTTTATAGCATATTGCATGAATTTTTCATCTTTATCCATGCAACTTCGGTTATTGCGAAACGATGCTCATTCATCATCTCTCGTATTCATAGCATTCAAGACTAAATCCATTGTTGGGAGTATCATGACACGTATAGCCTGCATACTCAATCCTAAAGCACGTGATGGCTTATCTGTGAAGCAATGGAGTCTATTTGAGCAATCTTTACAAAAAGCTGGATATGCAATTGACTTATATTATACTGAATATATTGGCCATGGTATGGAGTTATCTTCAAAACTAAGGGATTCTGATCATGAAATTGTCGTTGCAGTCGGAGGAGATGGTACAGCACATGAAGTCGCATCTGGTTTACGAGGTTCAGATAAGATACTTGGAATTCTTCCAATAGGGAGTGGAAATGACTACGCACGTGCCCATGGTATACCTATTCCAAAAGGTAGCAAATTTCCTAATATGCAAAAAGCCGTGGATATTCTAACACATGGAGTCGATAGAAAAGTTGGAGCATTCAGGGTTGAAGGCCCCCCTGCTCCTCCTCATCCTCTTATTCCTGCTCCAAAATCTCATATTTGTAATGGCGAACCTATAAATTCCAGTAATATTGTAAGATGGAGTTTTCTTGAGTGTGATAGCGGAGTAACATCTGCTGTAAACCGTATGAAAACTGAAGGTAAATTTAAACGAATCCACGGTCAATTAAAATATACATTTTTAGGCATTAGGGCTATTTTAGGATGGAAAACACAAAAAGGCTGGATTAAAGTTGATGATGGTCCTGGAGAAGTAGTGGACTTATCGGGCCTCTTTTGTATGAGTCAATGCCAAACTTTTGGAGGAGGATTTATTGTTGCACCAGGTGCAACTCCAATTCAGAAGCACGGCTCTTTAGTTTTAGCTTGGGGGCTTTCTAAGATTCAAATGTTACTCGTTATGGGGCCATTAAAGAAAGGCAAACACATTGGTAAATGGAATAAAATTTCTATGAGGTCAGCTAAAAGTTTTGAATTAAAATCTGTAGATTCAAATGATAATCCTATAGATAAAGGACACAATCCTGATTTATTTGTTAATGTAGACGGTGAAGCGGTAATCACCACTCCTGTTAAGCTACAATACTTCGAAGGGCAGATCACTGTTCGGGGTGCTGCTTCTATCCCAAATCAATGAATGTGGCGCCGAGAGAGGGATTTGAACCCCCGAGTCCAATGGACAGTGGATTTCAAATCCACCGCAATACCGGGCTATGCGATCTCGGCAGCGTGCCCGCGAGTTACTCATCAGAAATGAACCTATATGTCAGAGTTTGTAATATCCAGGCCTACACCACTCTGGAAGTCCAGTAGTGGCATCAGGGTGAGTTAGGCCGATGAATAGTACCATTACAATTATGAAGAAAGCGGGAAATAATGCGGTTAGAGTTAATATTTTTGAATCTTTGTCCCCCCACAGATGCATAAAAATTGCAGCAATCATAATGAATTTTGGTATTGCTATACCCACTAGTATGAATAAAGTCATTGATTGGGAAAATTCACTACCAACTGCTACAACTTCAATAGCTGTAAGAATCATCAATCCCAAAAAATTTACCCAATATATATCTTTTCCAAAAATTAAATGTTCACTCATTTTTTCACCTCAATATAGATAGAAGAATGGGAATACTAGTACCCATACTAGGTCAACGAAGTGCCAATAAAGTCCAAAATATTCTATTGATACTGCATTTTTTGGAGTATATCTGCCCATCCATGCCTTCCATGTCATATATGTTAATCCAATTATTCCGATTAAAACGTGGGCACCATGAGTCCCGGTCGTTACGAAGAATGTTGACGTACTAACTCTAATGTCTGCCATCATTACTGCATTGGTAGGTTCATAGTTACCTTCTAATGATGCTATATTGGCAAAGTATGCAGTAAATTCTCCAGGATTGGCGGCGGCTAATTCTGCAAGATGGCCGTCATCCCATCCATGATGAGGGTGATAATGATCGGCATGAATCGTATAACCTTCATTAACTAATGATGCAATGTCATGTTCCTGAATTCCTAGAAATGCAATCTCAGGTATATAGAATCCTATGAACCACTCAACCATCTTTAATGTAAGGAATATTATTGCCAGAATCCAAGTGCTGCCTAAGTATCTATAAACACGCTTTCTACGAACTTCTTCATCTACGCTTCCAACTGGTTTCTTAGCCCAGCGAAGTGCTTGAACTATAGTGAAAGATGAAATTATTAAAGCAAAAGTATTGATTGCACCTGGTGCAATATGGAACCAACTAGATGCAATTAATTCGGATGCTGGCAAGAAACAATTTACTGCTTCTCCAGAATCTATTGTCTGAGAATTTACTATCCATGAACCACTTTCATAAATTTCTACACATGGAGTGAGGCCAAGTCTATATCTCATATATGTACTAAATAATGCTGTAAAAACCATCATTTCAGACATGAGGAAAACCCACATAGCGACTTTTCTTATCTGTATATTTTGAAATGGAGTTCCCGTAGCTCTAGGTTCATATGTGCCATCAAAAGAAGCATCTTGTCTCCACCATACGGTTAGTCCAAAGAATGAAATTATTAATCCTATAAAAGCCAAAGATATACCCGAAGAGTCTACCATTTCTCCCCATGAGTACGCTGATGCTAATGTGTATAGGAAAATACCAATTCCAATCGACATTATTATTGGTGCCCATGAATTATGAGGTGCGCCATGGCTCCAATCGTGGGGCCCCCAAGCACTAGGGTGTTCATTCTCATCATCATGGTAACTTCCGCTCAATGACTCGCCTCCTCGTTTTCATCATCTAACACCATCAGACTTTGGAACCATTTGACTACTGCACTTGGTTCATTTGCAATGTGATCTTCATTTGCATCTTTTAGCGTTGGTAAATCTGACCACACTCCGTCATGGAAGTGTCCAAAACTTGGTGTTGGAGGAGGAGAAGATGTCATCCATTCGAAAGACCACCCACCCCATGGGTCGGCTGGTGCCTTTTGACCACGAATAACTGATTTTATCATATTAGCAATCAGTATAAAATTAGAGAAAAAGAATAAGAATGCACTAACTGAAATAAACATATTCCATCCAGCCGCTTCAATTGGAAGTGAACCCATTGCTTCTTCAGTTGAAATGAAATAAGTGTGATGTCTTCTTGCCATCCCCCAAACTCCTAATCTATGCATTGGCCAGAAAACACCATTATAACTTATGAAAGCAGTAAGGAAATGTAATACTCCTAAACGTTCATCAAGCATTTTTCCAGTCATCTTTGGGAACCAATAATAAATTGCGGAGAAGAATCCAAATACGGTTCCACCCACTAACACATAATGGAAATGAGCAACCACAAAATAAGACTCATGGAAGTGTAAATCCATTGCCATTGATGGGAAAAACATCCCTGATATTCCTCCCAAAGTGAATGTAATTAAGAAACCAAGGGCCCAAAGTGTATGCGTTCTATAGACTAAAGATCCTCTGTGCATCGTCTTTAGCCAATTAAATATTTTAATTCCTGTTGGGACTGCAACTAGCATGGTCGTTAACATTGTTACGAATCTTAATGTTGGGCTCATTCCAGATGTAAACATATGGTGCCCATAAACAATAAAGGAAACTACGCCAATGCCTGCCATTGCGTAGACCATGGAACGATATCCAAACACAGATCTTCTGGCACTAGTTGCAATTACTTCAGAAATTACTCCGAATGCAGGTACTATGACGACATAGACTTCTGGATGTCCAAAGTACCAGAAAAGATGGCTCCAAAGTAAAGGATCTCCTCCAGCAGAAGCATCATAGAAAGCCGTACCAATCACTCTATCTAAGTAAACTTGGACTAACCCCACTCCAAAAGCAGGAATTGAAAGAAATAACATTAGGTTAGCAACTAATATTGACCATGTAAATAGAGGCATTTGCATCCATCCCATCCCAGGGGCCCTCATTACTGCAATAGTAGTTAAGAAATTCACTCCAGTTAATGTTGAAGATGCAACTAACATTAATTGCCCTGCAACCCACATAGTTGTACCGACATGAGCAGTTTCGCTGACTATGTATGGTGCGTAACCCGTCCAACCTGTATCTGCCCCAGTTCCTGAAAATACTCCTGTAAATATCAACAAAGCCCCAACAGGTTGAAGCCAGAATGACATTGCATTAATTCTCGGTAATGCCAAATCAGGAGCACCAATCTGTAATGGTACCATCCAATTAGCAAATCCGTTTATTAATGGCATTGCAGCTAAGAAAATCATTGTAGTTCCATGTAATGTGAAGAACTGATTATATTGATCTTGTGTCAAAAAATCATTACCTGGGACTGATAGTTGAATCCTAATCATTAGAGCCATTATTCCTCCAATTCCGAGGAAAAACATTCCTGCAAGGAAATATAATGTACCAACTTTCTTATGATCTGTACTAGTTAACCACTCAACTATCCAAGGTTCAAAGGTTTCCCAATTAAATGAATCCGGATTTGTTCTATAAAATATATATGTTACCGTAATTGCTAGTAATATTGCAGATATCACTATTAATGTAGATAGAACAACATATGGGTTCGCTTGTTCTAATACTTCTATTGGAGCACTCACTTTCACAGAGATTCTATTCCACTCGTCTCCTGAACTACCTGCTCCTCCTCCTGCATTGCCATTTACGGAATTAGTATGAAGAATAAATTCTATATTCTTGTCTGAAGCAGGTGCTGTCCACATCAATGTCCATGTTGTTTGATCATTACCTACTTCCGTATGTCCAACTTCACTGGGATTAAATTGTTGTACTGTTGCATCTAATGTTGATAATTCTCCCTCACTTGCCCATAAATGGAAACCTCCTAAATTAATATTACCTATAGTACTCGGACCTCCTGTAAAAGCAACTGTTACTTCATAGGATTCAGAGTAATTGTATATGCTAGGTAAACCAATTATGGTTGGCACGACAATGTCACTAGTTGTTGCTCCATGGCAATTACAACCAGAATCCTTTACTCCTGAAATGCCAGTTGGAAATGAACTCACAAGTGGACTAAATGCTAGTGCCATGAATAAGATAGACATTACAACGATACTACGTGCATGTATTTTACCAATATTCATTTCAAAATCTCCTATTATTAGTTGTGGACAGATAGTCCTGCTGACATTAGAGAATGGGCATCTCCACAGTATTCGGTACAAAGAATCATAGATTCACTAACGTCATGCATCGGTAGCCAAAGTGTAGTCTGATGACTTGGCAAAACATCTTCTTTTACTCCTAATATCTGTACCCAGGGAGAATGTGTGACATCTTCTGATTGCATAACTGCAAGATATGTTTCTCCTGCTTTTAATGATAATAAGGGCTGCATCCCATACCCTTCAATTGCTATTGTTCCTACGTCACATAAATTAGTGCCCAATTCAAATCCTCTATCCGGTACAGTATCTCCGGTCCACGAGTCCTCATTAGGATTACAATTAAAACTCCAAACCCATTGTTTACCTGTTATTTCAAGAATATGGTAGCATTCCGAAGTTATTATACCAGTATCAAGATCTATTTGATTATTGGAACTTTCACTCAATCCACATTCATAACCATGGTTTCCTCCATCTGCTGAAGTCCATACGGCGTCCAAAGGGGCCCATGAAATATATGTCAAGTAAATAATGAGTATGAATGGCAAAACTGTCCAAGCAACTTCCAACCTCATGTCATCATTATGTTTAGGGAATACACCCACTTCTATCCCATCTTGATTTTCAAATTCTTCTCCTTCTTTTGAAGTATACCAAAAAGAATGATGAAACAACCAACCAAAAGTAAAAATCCCAACTAAAAGAGACCAAGCAATATACTCATTCCATAGTTCGTAAAATAATATGCTTTCTACTATACCGCCAACCCCTTGTTACTTCCGGTAGGAAAGTTATTCATAAATACCGCGTAATAATATTCTTAATAATACCAAATCTATATTCCAACAGCAACTGCAAAATATTACAACATACTCCGAAATATTAATGTCTAAGGAATGGATCTCACAACATGGCACTGATGTGTCCATAGAAGTTGTTATTCAACCATCATCATCTAGATCGGAAATAAAGGATTTAGAGTCATGGAGGGGAAAAATAAAAATTTCTTTAATTTCTAGGCCAATTAATGGAGCAGCAAATTCTGAATTAATAAATTTGATTTCAAAAAAACTCAGTATCCCTAAAAATAGGATAATATTATCCAAAGGCCTAACCAATAGAAGAAAAACGATAAAAATAAAAAATATTCAATCAGAGTATGTTAAAAATATCTTTGGATGTGGATGATATGTCAAAAAATAATAATCCATTTGATGCCTCAAATCAAACATTAAGGTATGAAAAAGCCTCAAAAATAATTCTGGAATCCATTATGCGCAATAAACCAATAACTGAAGGAGGGGCAAATTGCCCCATACTCGTAGAAGGAATCAAAGATGAAAGAGCACTGCGTGCTTTAGGTTTCAATGGAATAATTGAAAAATTAAATCGTGGATATAATCGTCCTAAGTTGATCGCATATTTATATCAAAAATATGGTAAAATAAATAAAATTGACGGTAAATCGCCTTTAATTGTTTTAATGGATTGGGATAAAACGGGGCAATCTATCCAAAAGTTTTTCAAAATTAGATTGAATGCAATGGATGTTACTATTGATGAGGAAATGTATACAAAACTATCAAAAATAATCAAACCAGAAGTCATGACTGTGGAATCATTGACATCATTTGGAACCGCCTTACCTAATTATAATGATGAAATTATTTAATATCCTTATTCTGAGGAATAGCACTTGGAATTTCTTTAACTGTGTTTAATACCAAGTGAGTAACAGATCTCTCCACACCCTCAATAGATAGTACATTCTTGGATAAATTATCTAAATCTTCCCTGTTCGTTGCTCTAGCTAAAATCATTGAATCAAAATCTCCTGTTACATCATATGCCCCATATATTCGATTATCTTTAGCAATCTTTTCTTGGATTTCAATAAGTCTCCCTTTCTGGATTCTCAAACCAATTACTACATTTAATTCCCATCCAATTTTTTCATGATCAAGAAGCACAGAATATCCTTTAATGACGCCTCTTTCTTCTAATTTTTTTACTCTGTTACTAACTGCTCCCAAAGAAACTCCTATGAGCCTAGATATTTTCCTCAGAGAACTACGGGCATCCTCACAAAGAACTTGTATGATTTTTTTATCTGTTTCATCTACTAACGTTCCACTCATATAACAAACTATGAAGTAAGGCTATTGAACATATGCCAACTATTTTCAATTTAAATATTTCATTTGAATAATAATATGTCTTATTCTTCTTCATTAATATTTATTCTCAACCCTCTAATGGCTCGCAAAATTACTCTTTCTGGCTCATTTACCATAAGGCTAACTCGATCACCTATCCAGACCGGAATACTAGTGTTATTTCTATCATCAATCAATATCAAACTACCGCTAAATCCATCTAAATTATCCGCTATTTCATCAGGTAATAGCAGTTCACCAATCAACAATCTATCTATCAATTTTCCATTAGTTTTTACATGTCCGGATTTTATTTCGGGAATAATCTGTTGCGAAGATCTGCCTATAATCCTATCAATTTCACCATTTCTCAATTTAATGGCATCAAGTCCTAAGTGAATAACTTTTAGAGGTTTCCACATCTTTCCCGGAATTATTATTCTGCCTGACTTACGACTCTTTTCTTCTTCCCAAATAAATTTAACTTCTTTAGTTGACCAGGATATTTTCTTCCCTCTGATCCATAAATTATCAGGGCAAGAGCCCCATCTATCTACAATTTTCTTTCTGATATCGTCATCAATTGGTTGAGGTAAATTTTTAGAATCCGAATTAAGTTGATCATCTTGTACAGTTTTTTTAGTTACTACTTCATTATCATTTTTTTCAATTTTTTCGAAAATAGCCACAAAGAAACCTCCTCCTTCAATCTTGTCGTTCCAAATCCTAACACAATCATTCAAAGATTGAATAATTTCTGATTCTATTGGAGGAAATATTGAATCCACAACTTCCAAGTTATCTGTTATGTTTCCATTATCATCTAATATCGGCCAATCTGTAAATCCTTTATCATATGGTATTTGCCCTAAAATATCTGACGCATTAATTACTCTTACTGGATATTTTCGTAGTATTTCTGCCACAACAGCTTCATTTTCAACTGGATCAAGAGAGCATGTTGAATATACAATTCTTCCATTATTTTTTGTAATGTCAACAGCTTTACTCAACAAATCAATTTGAAGTTTATGCAACGAACGCCCGCCTGAAGGTAACCACTTCTTCCAAACTTCTGGGTTTTTCCTAGTGGTGCCAGACCCAGTACAAGGAACATCAACTAATACTCTATCAAAACCGTTTCCAGGAATTTTAGGAATATGGCGGCCATCATGATGTACTATCATGCAACTACGTGAACCATGCCTTTGAGAATTTGATACCAATGTATTAATTCTTGAACTTACAACTTCATTTGCAATAACTACTCCCTTATTGTTCAAATGTTCACATATCTGTGTAGTTTTTGACCCAGGAGAGGCACACATATCTAGAATTATTTCCCCGGGTTTAGCATCAAGTGCAATAGCCGGTATCATTGAAACTGCCTCTTGTCTAGTTAACCTACCAGTTTCATGTAAAGATGACAGTATGATCCTATCTTCTCCTTCTAGTTTGCCTCTTTCAAAAGGTAATGTCCAAGCTGTACCTTTTCCATTAAACCAACTAATTCGTTTTCCACCAATTCCCCTTAGCCAATCTTCGACCCAGCCATTATCTTTCCTTAGTGGATTAACTCTTACTGTTTCTGGTAACCTATTAAAAGATCCTTGAAACCAAATTTCAGCATCACCTCTCCAATTCTTTACTGCATTAAGTAAAACACTATTCATTCCAAGCTCATACCAGTAATCTGACTTGCTTGCCATGCCCTTCGGGCGACGGCATCACGAAAGAAATACTCGTACCCGTGATAACTCAGGTGTCTATTTTTGAGTACATAGGGGTATCAATTTTGAAAAATTTTATACCATTGGAGAACTGCTGAAGGTTCGTGGGCTAGTTCCACAAAGGGGATGCACGTATGAGATTAAGCAGGCGAATAGCACAAAATAACGAAGATCCAGTACGAACTGATGTGTTTGGAGCAACAAAGAAATTGATTGAACTTGTGAATAGGGCGAGAAATAATTCAATTAATCAAGGTCTCTTGACTCCGATCGAAGCCTTAGTAACTATAGAAAATAATGAGTGGACATGGCAAACGGTTAATCGTGAAGTATTAGAAAATCTTAGCCACAGATTAGTTTTTCAAACGCCAAGTGGTAACAGACGTGAAATTCTAATGACTTCAAGCATGGATACAGCGATGGATGCAGCATCAATGATAGTTGAACTCGATGGTGGATGCGTATTAATTGAATCTCTAGAAGCCTAATTCTATTATTATTCACCTCTCGTGGACTTGAAATAGTGTATATGGGTGCGAGTCTCAATGGCTAAGGAGAAGAAGGGCAGTGGAATCCAGCAAGCAGCCGGTTTAATTCGTTATTTTGATGAAGAAAGTGAAGATGCAATACAAATTTCCAAGGGTGCCATTTACTTCGCTTGTATTTCATTTTCATTTATTATATATATGGCCCAACACGGAGTTTGGTCATGGATGTATGGTGCATTAGGTCTTTAATTCTCTTCAAAGAGAATATTAGTGGATTGTAAATCTGTTTTCGGATCTGCCCGAATTATTGCTTCACTTGCTCTACTGAGTGCCCTCTCAACTGCTGAAGCATTCCTATCGGCCAATGCAGTCCTCGCTTCTTCAAGGGCATTATCTGCCTCTATTAGAAATTCAACAGAGTCTTTATTTACTCCTCTAAGTGACCTAACTGAATCTTCTAATTTTAGTATCTCTTCATTCATTTCATCCTTCGCTATTTTAATTAAATTATTCCATAATTTGAGATGTTCTTCAATATTCATATTTGTAACTCTTTCAAAAGATTTTAATCTCACCGCCTCCCAAGGATTTCTCCCCAAACTTGCTACAATGTCATGCACACATCTAGCCCGAAGGGGCAAAGGTCCCACAAGCTCTAATTTATTGTAAAAACATTGATTAAAAAGCCCAAATCCCCAGTAATGATGACTACTAATTTTTACAATTAAATCATTTGACTTACATTCTAAATTCCAAACCTGTTCATCCCAGTTAGAATCACCAATAATAGATGGTTTATCATATGCTCCAAGAGCTTGCATTACTGATTTTGCTACATCTCCAAGGTATATCGATCTATTCTTATTATTTTTAGTTATAATCTCTAAAAAACCTTCCTCATTAACAGCCATTTTAGGCTTACCTTTCATAACCTGGGCATATAATATTGACTTTCCTTCTCCAAGGGCAGATGAATCCTCTAACTCGTTGTCATACTGATCCACAGTATGCTGAACGTGTTCATTAGATTGAACATTGTGTATAAATGATCATAAATTTAAGTTATTCTGATGATATGACCTCTATAGGTTTACTTTCTTCAATTATCTCTTCAGGAACGTATTGCTCCATAGGGGGAATTTGTTTTTGGGCTCTATGATATATTTCTCGTAAAGTTTGATCACCAATTTCCAAGTAAATCCTAGTAGTTGCAATACTAGCATGCCCTAACAATCTCTGTATGGTTACTAAATCAGCCCCTCTTTCTAATAGTCCAGTTGCAAATGTATGCCTGAGTGTATGAGGGCTAAGTCTACTTCTTGGTATATCGGCTTCATCTGCTAATTTATCCATAATTTTCTGAACCGATCGAGGATTCATTCTATTTCCTCTACTAGATAAAAATAAGGCCCGGTCATCTTTTTTATTATTACAACGTTCGAGTCTAGATTTTCTCATAGGGCTCCATGCACTTATTGCAGATACAGTTGATTTAGTGAACAACACCGTCCTGTCTTTCTCTCCTTTACCTCCAATTACAAGTGCCGATAAATCTTCAAAATCAACATCATCAAGATCTAATCCACATAATTCTGATACTCTTAATCCTGTATCTAACATTATTGTAACAATAGGTGAAGTTAAACAATCCTCCGATTGACTAGTTGCTAATAATACTCTTTTTAATTCATTTTTTCCTAATGTTTTCGGCAATGAACGGCTTCTAGTTGGCCTTTGAATCCAATCAGGAACAGAATAACCCAACCACTTTAATAAATGTGATATTGATGCAATTCTTGCGTTTATTGTTGACGGTTTCAATTTACTAATACTATTTAACCAAGAATCCACTCTTCCATTATCTGGATTACAATAAATATGAAAATTCTTTACTTGTAAAAACTGGAGCGTTTCCCATTTTTTTTGATTTTCATTAGGTAAAACTGTCATTGAAAATGTTCTAACTCCAACTATGTAAGATCTGATAGTATGCTCACTTTTCTTTTCAGTACGAAGTTTTTGCAACCAGCATTCATACCAAGGTAATTTAGATATCCTCTCCATTCGTGGTGGTAGAGATATTTTTGAATTTATAAAACTTCTATCTTCAGTGAGAAGGTTAACACCTTCTTCGCTTAAAAATATAGCATCCTGCTCACCCATCTTCTCACCTTTCGTCGTAAACGACGCATGCATCCCTGTCCTAACGAACGATATTGACGCAACCTATGGAGTATTGAATGCTTCTCTAATCAATGTATAAAAAATACACATTTTGATATGAATTTACAATTGCCATTAGAACTTTAGGAGGCTCCTCTCATCACCAGTCCTCTCACCATAAAAAAAAAGTTATTGAGATAGATAATATGACAAAGAACAACTAAACTATCTTTACCTTTCTTTTGTAGTTAGTACTCTAAGTACTATCTAATGCCTATAATTCGGAATATCTACATTAGTTAAAGTAAATTAAATTGATTCCGAAGTTTCGAAAAGGTATCGAACCTTCTAAATTTTACCCTCCCCATTTTGGTAAGGGCCACTCTTCATGAAATTCGTAACTTAAGATTACAACATAAGTATTTACCCGAAATCAAACATGAGTATTGATAATATCAGATATAATATCAGTTCACTAGTTCGTGTCCAATCAGAAGGAGAACGACTGCAACCACTGTCATCGTTCGTTGCAAATGGAGTAGACGAGCGCCCTTGCGCATTTCTTTTGGAGGCCAACGCCATTGCATCATCGAGCCACTGAAAACTAG
>CAJJBW010000013.1 GCA_905182515.1 uncultured Candidatus Poseidoniales archaeon
TAACTAGATTAGCGGCGGCTAGTGCTGCAACTAATGATGTGTGTATTCCAGTAGAAGATGCTGTAGTTGGAATATCTACTAAATCTGCTGGTGGCATTAGTACTGCATCAATTACGTGTATTACTCCGTTTGAAGCCATGACATCCGCAGTTGTTACAGTTGCACTACCCACCATTACAGTTCCATTTGACACTGAGAATGTAGCATCATCACCATTAGCCATTGTAACAGTTAATCCATCTGTTACATCAGCTGCGTTTACTGCACCTGCATATACGTGGTATAGAAGAATATCTGACAATGTTGCATTTTTCTCATCAGTATCAAATGTACTTAGATCGATTCCTGCTGCAGCAAATGCTTCATCTGTTGGTGCAAATACTGTAAATGGTCCATCACCAGACAATGTGTCTACTAATCCTGCATGGCTTAAAGCAGCCACTAAGGAGTCATGAACACCTGTGTTGGTGGCATTTGTTGGTATATCTTGTGTATTATCAGCAACTACTATCGGAGATAATGCAAGACTGGCGGTCATTAGCAAGGCTATCATAACTTTTGAGTTAAACATGTTATGCCGGTTTTTCAATTCCCTTTTATATAGGTGTTTGTGACCATAGTATTTCATTCTCAATTTTAAAAACGACTCATTATAAGTATTAAGTCATCAACCTCATTTATAATTATGAGTTCTACTGATACTGATGTGATAATTGTAGGTGCTGGGCCTGGAGGTTTAGCATGTTCGTTACTGTTGGCTAAGTCTGGTTTAAAGGTCAAAATAATAGAGAAAACAGATTCTGTCGGTGGAAGGACAAAGGTAATTGAAAAAGATGGTTACTATTATGATAATGGACCAACTTTCTTTCATTATACCGAAATAATTGAAGAGATTTTCCAAGCAATCGGAAAAGATGCTCATGAAGAACTTAATCTTATTAGGCTAGAGCCAAATTATAGGTTGGTTTTTGGAGAAGGAGGGTCATTAAATGCAAGCACAGACATTGAATATATGGTGAAGCAAATCGAAGAATTGTGTGGTAAAAAGGATGCCGAGGGATTTAGAAAATATGTTTTAGATAACAGGAAAAAACTGAAGCTATCAAAAAACTGTTTAAATTCTCCTTGGAAAAGTTGGACTGATTTAGTAAATAAACGAGCGCTGAGAGTTTCTAGGGTGCTTCGTCCTTGGAGAAGCGTGGCTTCAGATTTGTCAAAATTCTTTGACGATGATAGAATGCAACTTGCTTTGAGTTTTCAAACGAAATACCTAGGAATGTCGCCATTTCAAGCACCTAGTTTATTCACAATATTATCATTTTTAGAATTAGAATACGGAATCTATCACGCCAAAGGTGGATTAGGTACTGTGACGGAAAGAATGGGCATTCTTGCAGAAGAATTAGGCGTAGAAATATGCTTAAATGAGCCTGTTATAGAATGTCTTTTTGATGGCAAAGAAATAGTTGGGGTAAAAACAGAAAAAGATACATATACGGCTAGTAAATATGTTATGAATGTTGATTTTGCAACTGGAATGAAGGGTTTAATACCAAATAAGCTAAGAAAGAGATGGTCAAATAAGAAATTAGATGAGAAAACATATTCTTGTTCAACGTTTATGTTGTATCTTGGAGTAGATAAGAAATACGATTTAGACCATCATCAAATATATGCTTCTAAAGACTATCATACTAATTTAAAAGATGTTACGGAAAATAAAATTACATGGGATGATCCATCATTGTATGTTCAAAATGCTTGTTTGACAGATCCATCTATGGCCCCTGAAGGCCATTCAACAATCTACGTCCTAGTTCCTGTTTCCAATGTGCATGAGTCGATAAATTGGGAAGAAATAAAACATGAATATAGGGATTTAATATTAGAAACTATGAAGCATTTGGGATATGATGATTTGGAAGAACATATTGTTTCTGAGACTATTGTTACTCCAGATGATTGGGGTTCACGAGATATCTACAAAGGTGCCGTCTTTAATCTAGCACACGGACTAGATCAAATGCTTTGGAGAAGGCCCCAAAATCGATTCGAAGAATTAAATGATTTATTTTTAGTTGGAGGCGGCACTCATCCAGGGAGTGGTTTGCCTACTATCTTTGAAAGTGGAAGAATAAGTGCTAAACTAATCTGTGCAGATTTAGGGATAGTTCCTGATTGGAATGGCGTAGATACTTGGTTTGAAGATATTAAAAAACCGAAGGTAAAACCTAAAATGAAGGTGAAATAGTGAAAATAGCAGCATTTATTTCTATTATTATTCTAATTGCTTCATTATCTGGATGTATAGAAGAAAGGCAATTAATTGATGAGGACGGAATAATGCCTCCACCTTCTCCAGAAAGGATGTCTTTCATATCTCCAATTATGGGGGATGAAAACAATAATTCCACATTAAATTTACAAGAATATGTAGCTGATGGCCCTGTTCTTTTAATTTGGGTAGCGGCGGGTTGTAAAGGATGTCATTCATGGACTGATTTAATATCTGATGAAGTTGAAAATGGAAATATTAGTAATTCTTCTGTCCTAAGTATTCACAGATACCCCTCTTTCGAATCGCCATCAAATATAGAAGATGCATATGGAGAGAACGGTTCTAACCCTGTATCTTGGATTTTGGCCTTGCCACCTGAAAATACGCCAATAATAGATTTAGATTTAGGACAGGAAAGTAAATACTCACTTTATGAATCATTTGGAAATCCTTCTACACCTACATTACAAATAATGGATTCAACAGGAAAGCTAATTTGGACTTCCAAAACTTATTGGGCTACAGCTGATGTTCTTGATGAGATTAAAAATATATTAGAATGAGGTAAAAAATATGGATATATACGACTTATCATTCTTTTTTTCGACTATGTGGGTGGGGCCTTTTTGGGTTGCTATGATGATATATCCTGAACATGAAAGGACACAGCAATTAATGCAAGGGCCATGGTTCTTTTTAGGTCCAATAGCTATCTGGTTCCTAATTTCATTTTCTGATGTTTCTGGACTCATAGGATTAGCAGAGGATTCAATGGATCCCGCAAATGCATTACAAGGATTGGCTGACTTATTGGGCACTAAAGCAGGAGCTTCCGCGGCTTGGGCTCACATGGTTGCAGGAGACATTTTCGTCACTAGATGGATTTGGAAAAGATGTATGGCTGCAAAATGTGAGAAATGGATATCGGTTGTTTCAATATTTTTTGGTGTTATGTTAATGCCTATAGGACTAGCATTAAATTTAGTGTTAGTAAGAGGAACTCCTAATAATCAATCATAATTAGCGAGCCAATAGAGAGTTGGCTATGAAAATTAGACTGCATCAATTTCTATCTAAATGTGGGATTTTTTCTTCAAAATCAGAAGTAAAAAAAGCAATTTGGGATGGAGAAATTACTGTAAATGGTTCAGTTGTTAAAAATATCAGTTTTGAATTTAAACCCAATAAGAAAATAGTTATGTATCAAAATAAGGAATTATATTTACCCACTGAGAATGTATATTTTTTACTGAATAAACCCAGTGGGTACATTTGTTCTAGATTAAATTCACAAGAGAAAGAATATGGTAAAATATCAATATATGAAATATTTCGTGAAGCGGTGGAACCTACTGTGTATGAATCATTAATTACAGTTGGAAGATTGGACGAGGAAACTACAGGATTTTTACTGGTAACAACTGATGGCAAGATGGTCCATAAAATAACCAATCCTAATAATAATATTAAAAAAACATATTATATCGAAGCTATGGAATTAATTACAAAAAAACAGATTGATTCAATTAAAATGGGAGTTAGAATAATTATAAGTGATCATGATGAAACTCAAAAGTATACTACTAGACCTGCAATAGTAGATGATATTACAGATTATACTATTAAATTAACGATTGATGAAGGTAAAAAAAGAGAGATTCGCCGTATGTTTCACTCAATTGGGAATGAAGTAGATACCATTCATAGAATATCAACTGAAAATATGCAATTGAGTAATTATAATCTAGAAATTGGTGATTTTTGTAAAGTAACAATTCAAGAGATTAATGAACTGATATTTGATTAAAATGAATACATTATGCTGATTCATGGTCATAAAGACTATTGATAATAATGCATTTTACGAATCATTCAAATTGTATTATCATTACCTACAACTATTATGGCGCACGAGACTGACATTCCTGCAATTATTGTAGAGGCGGCATATGAAGGGACAATTGGCCGTTTAGATAAATGGTGGTGGTGGAAAGATTGGTTAAGGCCACTAATATTCTATTCAATACCTTTCATTCCTTTGATATACATAACTGGATGGTATTTAGGTTATTTTTAGTTAGATGATTCTTTGAGAATATAATAAGAAACGATAACTTAAACTGCACGTGTACTAACTTTCTTATGTCTTGCTAAGTTATTTCAGATTTGACAAACCGCCATCAACGTGGATGGTTTCTCCGCTGATCCAGTCGGGCGCATCACTTGCTAACCAAGATGCGACAGTTGCTACTTCAGATGCCATTCCATATCTTCCAGTTGGATGCATTTTGTTACTTGCTTCTTTTGCAGCATCTGACGCCAATAGATTTGCAGATAATGGAGTATCAGTAAGTCCTGGTGAAACTACATTGATTCTGATCCCTCTTTTCGCATAGGTTGCTGCAGCTGCTCTTGCCAGTCCTTCAACTCCAGACTTAGCTGCAGCTATTGCGCCGTGATTGGGCATTCCAACAGTTGCTGCTGCTGATGAAAATAGTATAATTCTACCACCTTTATCTTTCATCATTATTTTGGCAGTTGAACTAATAGCATTATGGGCAGTTAAAAGATTTTGAGTTATGGTTTCCATAAATTGTTCAGAAGATGTTGCGTGAGTCGGGCGTAGGAAAATAGATCCAACCGCTAAAATTACTGCATCAATTTTATGATGTTGTTCTTTTATTGCTTTAGCAGTCTCCTGCATATTATCAGAATTTCTTGCATCTACAGGCATTATAGAAATATCTTTTTCATTAGATAAATTCTGAAGATTACTTTCATCCCTAGCACTCGCAACAATGGTCCAACCATTTTCACTTAAATTAGAAACAACATGTTTTCCAATTCCACCAGTGGCTCCAATTACCCATGCTACTTTTGATTCTGTCATGCTAATACCTCCTTGCCTAATCCTAATCCTTCTCTGAACTCATCGAGTGATGGGCCCATCTCGTGGATTAATTTTACGTCCGGATGGGTGCGGATTACTAACCCATCCATGTACATTAATGACCGAATAATTGGAAACGCTTCTTCACCAAAATCCGCTCCTGCTTCTTCTACTGCAGCCCTTACTGTTTTCATCATAACCTCTGTAAGGCTTTGTTCTCCTACGGACTTATTTTCAAAGTCATCATAAATATCCGTCATTTTACTCTTGAATTTTAAAATTTTATTTTCTGGGGGCCTTGAATCGGCAAGATTTAGCAGAGCCTCATATGCATCGTCTTTAGAATCGGAAGATAAATTTTCAAAAAATCTGAAAAGTGATAGGGCGATACGACGAGGGGATTCACATATGGCTCCGTTATCTATGAAAACAAAGTTTCCTTCCTTATTTATTATGCAATTACCTGGATGTAGGTCTCCATGGAAAGTTCCTACTCCAAACATATATGCGCCATGAATTCTAAAAAGTTCGATTAGATAATCCCATTCTAGACTCTTATTTCTAATTCCTTCTTCTAGAGTGATTCCATCTATAAATTCAGAAACTAATACATCTTCATTTGATAAATTTTCATAATATAGGGGGAATTTAAGGCGTGGCATAGGGAAATTATCTGACAAATCCTCTTTTATTTGTTTTAGCTTATTTCCACCTTTTATTTCATTATTAAGGTTTAATTCTCTCAAAGTATAATCTTCAACGTGGTTTAGTAATGCTATTGGATTCCCTACTTTTCTTAACTTTGGTGAAAATAATATTAATACTTTCAACCATCTCTTCATTCTATAAACATCTTTTTTAAATTTATTCTTATGGTTGGCTTTGATTATTTTTACCACCACTTCTTCACCTGTTTTGAGTCGCGCCCTGTGAACTTGGCCAACCGATGCTGCAGCTAATGGATTTTCATCAAACCAAACAATAGCGTCATGAAATTCTTTAGATGCTTTAGATTTTAGTATATTCTGAACATTTTCAGTTGGAATTGTAGATGCTTGACCATAGAGCGTCTGTAACTGTTTGCATTTTTCAATAGACAATAAGTCTGGCCTTAGTGCAAATATCTGTGATAATTTTACTGCAAGAAGTCCTTGGGATTGAATCCAAGTAAGATTAGCCTCCTTTTTCTTCAAGATTTGATACATGAAACGAACAAAAGTAACGAACCTCATATTTCATCACCAAATGTAATAGAATATAACTGATAGTAATAAAAAAAGATACTAAATCTAATTCTCTTCAGATAAAATCAAATTATATCTACAGAACTCATCTGAATTTTCTGGAGATTCAATCCTCTCTATGGACACTTCATTTATTGATGAATATCGACTCATCAATGTTCCTTGTATGATGCCATCATCTAATTCCCACAACGGAAGTTCTTCTGAATTACCTGTATTGGAGGGCAAGTGAACTTTGATATGGAAAATAGGATCTGAATCATAGTTTAATTCTCCTAAACCAGCATATTCATACCAATCCATCATTTCACTTAGAAATTCCACATGCCCCTCTATTTTTCTTAAGCTAAATGCTAACTCTTCACCTATTCTATTTCCAACTTGACGAAGAAGGGATCCTACGTCAATTCCAAAAGTGCTAAGGCTTTCAATTCCTCCAGTTCCTAATTTCTTTCTTGCATCACTTATTTCTAAACCAGAAGCCATAAATGCATCAAGATTGAAGGGGGCATCAGATTCAGGTAGTTCTTCTGATATTTGCAAAACATCACGAATTCTATCTAAGAAAGACCCGCCATCTAAGGTTAATTTGAGAGGATTAACAATTCTTTCTTCTGTGAATCTCTTTGATGCTAATTCGAATGGGATAGATTCTTCCCATATACTATCAATAAGATTTCTCTGAGACTCGGCAAACGGCCCGGATTCAATCAATAGAGCAGCATCTGTTTTGCCTCTTCCTACAGGATTATCTTCAGTATTTAGATACTGAATTGCTTCTGTAGAATCCACGACTGTTCCTTGGGATTCTAAATCATCGCTGTGACGAACTTGTATTGAGTCATCTAATTCTGAAAAGAATCGGATGGTTCTACGATCTAGTTGGGCTATCACCCTGACTTCAACTCCTCTTTGTGCTGCTTTGTTAACTTCAGAAAGTGCAGTACTTCTACATAAATGTAATATACCATATTTTCCTAATGTTAATATCAGAGAAAACTTGGAATTGTGTGCCATTTTTTCCATCTTAGAAAATATATGAATTCTTTCTTTTAGTACCGCAAACTTAGGTTCTTCATCTAAAATATCTTGAATTTCTTCTTGATCATATTGTAAATTCCCTTCTTTGATGTCTTCAAAACCTTGTTTAATCTTTGCAAGTTGTTCTTTACGAATATTGATTAAATGTTCTAGCACGTTTCTTAGAGGTGGGCTAGAAAATTTCATTGGCCTATCAACTGTAACTGTTACTAATCCAGTACTCTGCAATCTCTCTAGAGAATTATATGCGTCCAGACGAGTGGTGCCTAGCTCTTTTGCTAATTCACTTGCTTTAAGATTAGTTTTTGTTGATAGCGTTATTACAACTTCGGCCTCTCTTTCGCTCAAACCCGCGTCGACTAGTAGAGTGGTCCAATTCAAGAGAATCCTGCTCCATCAGTGACATTACTCATTGCAGAAAGAATCTTGGCAACATGAGTTCTAGGCCTAAAAAGCCAGTCATAAACATGATGTATCGTATTATCTGGTCCTAAAAGGAATGTAGATTTTGCAGGGAATATTCCGAGATGGTTTGCAACTTCATATTCAGTAGCGACTTTTCTACCTGGATCTGAAAGTAATGTAAATGGCAGTTGTAATTCTTGCTTGAATTCTTTATGTTGTTCTACTGTGTCCTGACTTATTCCTATGACTTCTACAGGTGGCTTTAATGAACGGAATAATTCATATTGATCCTTAAAAGAAAGACATCCTCTTTTACAAGTTGGAGATCCGTCTTTAGCATAGAAGAAGATCACTTTCCATTGGCCATCTAAGTCCGATAAAGAAAATTCTTCATCATCACTAGTTTTCAGTGAAAATGGGAGGGCAGTGGATCCAATTAATGACGACATAATACATTCTTCCTTTGTTGTGCAATAAAACTTACTGAATATTCAGAGCATGTGCCCCATTCTACTTTTCTTGGTTGCGAGGTACCCTTTGTTAAATTGCCCCATGCCACTAATGTGTTCTTTACGTTCTAATACACTAATACCGTTTTCTTCTAATCCTTGGATCTTAAGAGGATTATTGGTCATCATTCTAACCTGGGATACTCCCATTTCTTTCAACATATCCGCTGCAATAGAATAGTTTCTAGCATCTGCAGGAAGACCTAATGCTAAATTTGCATCCAATGTATCATATCCCTTATCTTGTAGTGCATATGCTTGAATCTTAGAATTAAGACCAATGCCTCTTCCTTCCTGTCGTAGATACAGTATAGCCCCAGTTCCTTCTTCCTGAATCTTCTGCATTGACAGTTTTAGTTGGGGGCCGCAGTCGCACTTCAGGGAACCAAAGGCGTCTCCAGTTAGGCATTCAGAGTGAATCCTGATTAAAGGTGCGTTTACTGATTTTAGATTACCAGTATATAGTAATGAGTGTTCTTTCCCATAGGAATCTACTGTAACTCTTATTCTGAAATTTCCATACTCTGTTGGGAGCATAGCATCCGCTTCAATTTCTATTGGTTCAGCACTTTCACTAAATTGTATAGTCATATATATAATTTGGAGTGAACAGGCTGCTTATGAAGGAATGTTTATTTCCATTACAAAATTTAATTTTTTTAACATTGCTAAACACTTGCTTATATGTAAGGCGAAACAAGAGTTCGTTCGTAGGAAGAGCCATTATGAGTGAGTATCAAAAAAAGGCATCGAGAATTCGAAGCCTAAACTCACTTGAATCTAATGAAAATGGAGATTATATATTGTATTGGATGACTTCTGCAAGAAGGTATCATTACAATGCTGCATTAGACAGGGCTGTAGAATTATCTTTAGTTATGAATAAGCCAATATTGGTCGTAGAATGTATGTCGATGAGGCATAAATGGGCCAATGAAAGAATTCTCTCTTTTGCAGTACAGGGAATGTTAGATAATGTTAAGATTTTTGCTAAAAACAAAATTTCATATCTACCATGGGTTGAGACACATAAAGATGCTGGAGATTCATTACTTGCAAAATTATCAAGTCATTCTTGCTTGGTTATAATAGATGACTATCCTACTTACTTGCCAAGATTGGTTATGGAAAGAGCTGCAGTATTGTGTAAAGTGAAATTGGAAGCTGCTGATTCTAATGGGATACTACCTATTGCGTGGGCCGAAAAAGAACACCTTACTGCCTATTCATTCAGAAAACATGTTCAAAGAAGTATGGCAGATGCACTGATGAATTTACCATCTAGAAGTGTTATGGAAAATGTTGCTAAGGATTTATTATTTGATGAATTGGAAATGGTATCACTTTTTGCAGCAATAGAAGTTGAATTTACACCATTAGAATGGTTGTGGAGAGTTGGCGAGGCTGGGAAAATATCAGAGCAAGCAATGGCTTCTTTGGATATAGATCACGAAGTTAAGACTGTGAAAAATATGAAAGGTGGTCGTTTTGAAGCTAAAAAAAGAATGGAGATATTCCTCGAAATAAATCTAAGGAGATATTCGACTCACAGAAACAATACTGAAGATCCTTCAGTAAGTAAGCTTTCACCATGGTTCCACTTTGGACATATATCCACAATTGAGGTCATAGTTCAATTACTCGAAAGAAGTAATTGGACTTATGACATGACTTGTTTTGAAGATATGGGCAAAGGCACGCGTTCCGGTTGGTGGGGACTGTCAGAGAGTGAAGAATCATTCCTGGATCAAATCATAACATGGAGAGAGTTAGGATTTAACTTTGCACATTACAGAAAAGATCACAAATCAATCGATTCGATTCCAAATTGGGCTAAAAAATCCCTAAGTGAGCATGCAGATGATGATCGTAAACCGTATACATTTGAGGAAATAGAAAATGCAGATACCGATAATGAAGTTTGGAATGCAGCTCAAAGAGAACTATTGCGCTCTGGAGTAATTCATAATTATATGAGAATGGTGTGGGGTAAGAAAATTTTAGAATGGGCTCCCAATCCGAATACTGCTGCTGATTGGATGATTCGAATAAATGACAGATGGGCCCTAGATGGAAGAGATCCAAATTCCTACACTGGAATATTCTGGGTTTTGGGACGTCATGATAGGGCCTGGGGGCCTGAAAGACCAGTATTCGGAAAGGTTCGATATATGACAACTGAGAGTGCAAGAAGGAAATTAAAACTCAAAAATTACATAAGTCGCTGGGCAGAAAACGCTCCGCTACCAAAAGATATTCAGAGGTTATGAAATGCCTACAAATTACAAACATGAAACCGTTGTTAATGCTGATATAGAAACTACATTTGCTTGGTTCGAGCATGAAGGATCATTCAGAAGACTAATGCCTCCTTGGGAAGTAGCTCAAGAAGTAAGGGCTGATGATTCACTGGAAGTTGGATCTCAAAGGGTATTCAAATTTCCAGCACCTGGGGCTCCTTTCATTAATTTGACATGGATTGCAGAGCATACCGGCTACGATAAGCCAAATTATTTTGCAGATACAATGGTAAAAGGTCCCTTTTGGAAATGGGATCATGACCATTATTTGAAAGAAGAAAATGGAGTAACTACAGTTGTTGATGATGTGACATATAGCGTACCATTCGGACCATTGGGAATGTTAGTTGACAAGGTACTTGGAGGTTCTTTAGTTACAGGACGTATTTCTTCAATGTTTAGAGCAAGAGAATTTCGCCTAAAGAGGGATTTAGATAATCATGCTAAATTTCTCAATATGCCAAGAAAGAAAATATTAATCGTAGGATCTTCTGGTTTAATTGGAACTCAATTAGTAGCATTCCTAGATACAGGTGATCATGAAGTATGGAGATTAGTCAGAAGAGAATCAGATTCTAATAAAAATGAGATATCTTGGAACCCAAGTAAAGGAGAAATTAATCCTAAAGAATTGGAAGGATTCGATGTAGTGATTCATCTTGGAGGCGTGGGAATAGGTGATAAGAGATGGAGCAAAAAGAGAAAGGCTGCAATCAAAGATAGTCGAGTAAATAGTACTGAATTACTAAGTAAAACATTAGCAAGTCTTGAGAATAAACCTGATTTATTCATGATGGCAAGTGCAATCGGATATTACGGAAATCGTGGAGATGAAGAATTAGATGAAAGTAGTAGTTGCGGAGAAGAAGGATATTTCCTGACTGATGTTTGTCGCCAATGGGAAGATAGTGCAAACCCTGCCAAGGAAGCAGGAATTAGGACAGTTCATCTTAGGACTGGAATTGTAATTTCTGCAGTAGGTGGAGCACTCGGGAAGATGCTATTACCTGCTAAAATAGGCGGAGGAGGCCCAATAGGTGGCGGAAAACAGTGGATGTCTTGGATTTCAATGGACGATCAAATATATTCTATTTATCATTTGATGATGAGCGAAGGGTCATCTGGAGAATTCAATCTTACTGCACCCAATCCTGTAAGACAAAAAGAGTTTGCAAAAACCCTTGGTAGAGTTTTGAGAAGACCTGCATTTGCACCACTTCCAGGATTTATGATGAAGATTATGTTTGGAGAAATGGGAGCAAGACTCACATTAGATAGTCTAAGAGTACTTCCAAAGAATTTGCAAGAATCGGGATACGAATTTATTCATACAGATCTTCAATCAGCACTAAATGATTCCCTAGGTAAGTGGAGATAACTAAATGGCTGATGCTCATGCACATCTTTTAGGAACTAAATTTCCTAATTTTGAATCTTATGATGATGAAAATAATCTAATTTGTAATGATAATATTGAAAATAAATGGACAGTCATTTTCTTTTATCCTAAAGATGAATCTCCGGGTTGTACATTACAATCATGTTCATTCAGAGATAGATATGAGAAATTCAGTGAAGCAGGAATTTTACTATACGGTGTTTCTTCAGATTCTGTTTCATCCCATAAGCGATTCAAGAAGAGATATAAATTACAATATCCGCTATTAAGTGATAAGGGTGGAGCATTAGCTAAA